>NZ_WIQU01000057.1 GCF_015732285.1 Pectinatus frisingensis | reverse complement strand
GCGTAATTTTCTCCGTGATGATACCACGAATCAACATTACGAGCACACCAGCCAGAAAATAACGTACGGCCATTTCACTGGTAGGCAGTCCCAGTTGAGCGATACCATTAGCAATACCAAGCCACACAAATAGTTCAGCTGGATTAGCATTAGGAAACAGTCCGGTTATTGGATGGGCAAAGGAAATACATGAATCCATAAATGCCGGTTTGTATTTTTCCGGCAGGAAGCGTCCCATTGTATATGCCATAGGATTTCCTAAAAAGAACATTGAAATTACATTAAATACGGTATAACGCAAAATTACATTTTTGCTTGTCAGCTGTGCCAGCTTACTGATTCTTTCCTGTCCCATAATATGAATAAATGCATTGATGGCAGTAATTAATGCTATCAATGTCGGCAACATTCCTGTTACCATACCGACAAAACTTTTACCTCCCTCTTGAAATAAACCGATAAATCCCGCTGCCAGAACTCCCAGCTCCTGCATAATTCCCATCTTATTTCCTCCTTAATATAATAAATAATATTTTATAAATAACTGAAGTTTGTAAGATTTCCTGGATTAAATTCTGCTAATATTTATAGTACAAAAGATATAAATTATTTGAATTTTTTGCAACTTTAATTTATTTATATAGAGTTACCGCACGAATAGCATTGACTTTATAAATGTGCAACCTGTTAGGCTATATGATTTTCTATTTCGCATGTTTATAAATGAAAATGCCTAAGTGTGGCAACCCCATATCAACATTAATAAGTTTTTATAGGCCAGTTCTTCAATAGATAATCTTCTGCTTCCGCATTCCAAAGATTATTATATTTTTGACAAATTTCTGCGAGTTTTGCGAAAAAAGGATTATCTTTTCCCTTTTCAGCGAAACTATCTATTGCGGTTAGTTCCATTTTTATCTGTGGATAGGATAATTTTTTTCCACCGGGAAGGTGAGGCAGGTTTATTGTTGTGTCTATAATACCGTTTATACCACAGATATGAGTTACCATAACCGCCGGATTGATGCGTTTTTGTTCAGAAAGGGACAGGGATTCAAGCATATCTGAAGTATATCCGCCAGAAGTTCCCATCATATGAGCTGAGTTATAATGAATATTATAGAAATTTATGTTTGCACTCAGATTTGTATTAATAGGGCCGGAGAAAAAATTCAGACAACCGTCGTAACTTAAAAGTTTATCTGCCTGTTCGATGACTTCAGCTATCGGTGCCAGCACAAATATATCATCAAATCCATGACTATCAGTCAGCGAACGCAAAAAAGTGATGGGGTCATTATGGGCTGCTGTATTGATAAAATATAATTTAATACCTTTTTTTGCAGCTGATTTTATCGGAAATATTTGTGAAGCGCGTTCTAATCTTTGAGCATTTATATCTGTGACAACAAGTATTTTGGGACATACATCGCTGTGTAGCGCGTAGTCTATGGCACCCATACCCATGGGACCGGCTCCTGCCAGAATTGCCAAAGTACCATTCTTTTTTGTGCCCATTACATGTTTATATTCTCCTGCAGTGTTATGATAAGCTGCATGGAAAGCACCTATAATACAACTCATTGGCTCTGATAAAGATGCTTCATAATAAGCCGTCCCTTTATATGATAGGAGACTATTCGCATATATAACCTCAGATGGTATGACTGCATATGTGCAGGCTCCGCCGCAATTTTCATAACAGTAACCTACAGTGTAATTTTGTCCTTTATACGTAAGGGCCGGTTGTAAAGAAAATTTATCTCCTACGCAGTATTTATGCTGCCATTTACTACCTACTTCAACAATGTCTCCAGCTGTTTCGTGTCCTACTATAACGGGATGCTTGTCAATTCCTTCAGGAACACGCTTGTGCTCTGAACCTTGTTTTGATTCCTTGTATGTTGACATGCAGATACTGTCAGAGATAACTTTTACAAGAATCTCATCGTCTTTTATTTCCGGCAGGGAAAATTTTTCTAATCTTAAATCATTTTTTCCATACATTCTTACCGCAGTAGTAATCATTTTAATTTCTCCTCATATACAAAGCTTTGCAGATATGTATCATTAACTTGCAAAACTTATTATGTTATGTGTTTTTCTAAAAAACTAATATCTGTAAAATGTTTCAAATGGCTGCTTTCCCTTTTGAACCGAATAAATTTATACGGTCTTGGACAATTTTGCTTATTGCGGCAGTCATTGGGGCAAACATCTTATCTGGAAGAGGATCAGGTCTTTGATTGTCAGCTGATGCAATAGTGATTCCCTTTTTTAAAGCAATTCGTAAATCTGAATAAATATTTATTTTGGTTATACCATTGTTTATAGCTTCTTTTAATTCTGCTTCTGGTGTACCTGAGCCACCATGTAAAACCAATGGTACTTTGCTGATTGCAGATATTTCTTTCAACCGTTCAATATTTAGTTTAGGTTCTGAAACATATATACCATGTGCTGTACCTATTGAAACCGCTAATGCATCAATATTTGTTTCATTGACAAATGTTTCCACTTCCTGAGGTTCAGTGAGTTGTACAGCATGATCATCATCACAGCCTGACAATTCTTTTCCTGCTACGTGACCCAATTCAGCTTCTACTGTAGCGTTATATTTTTGAGCCATTTTAACTACTTGTTGAGTGTTTTTGACGTTTTGGTCGAACGGTAATGCTGAACCATCGTACATAACAGAGGTAAAACCATTTTTCAAGGCACGCTCAATTATTGCAAAATTTGTTGCATGGTCAAGATGCAGTACAATAGGAACATTATAAGTGGGGGCAACGGCCTTTATGAGACCGGCTATATAATCCATGCCACGTTCTTTAAGATCATATTCAAGCGCCATTAGTATTATCGGTGAGTCCATATTAACAGCTGAATCTAAAATGGTTTTAACAAAAATATCTGATACACAATCAAATGCCGCAACAGCATATTTATCTTCGACGGCTTTTTTTAAAATTTTATTCATATTTACCAACATAGATGGTACCTCCTCATTAGGGCAGTAGTAGAATAGTAATAAAAAAAGGTACCAAAGCACAGAAAAACTTCTGCACTATGATACCGAATTCAATACACAATTCAATATAAAAATATTTTGTTATGGAAATGAAAAGCCACCCGGGTAACTTCTTATTTCTGTTACAGTATAAAAGTTATTTTTTCATTTGTCAATAATAAATATGAAAATACTGAATAAATAAATAAATTATTATAATACTATATTAATATAGATTAAATTACAGTTTGTTAAAAGGATTGTTCCATAAATTTTGCCGGCTTGTCATGATACCGTCAAATCCATTATCATATAATTTGTGTATTAGTTCCACATCGGTAATAAAGCCACTGGCAATAATTTTCCCTGAATATTGTTTTTTAATTTTTTCTATATTACTGAGTGCACAAACTGCGGGTTTCACTTCGATCATATTTGGTTTAATATTAGCTATTAGTTTGAGTGTGGATTCCAACGCCAATGAATCTATTAAGGGTACTTTAAGAATTGTTTCTATTCCTGCAGCCTTAGCTTTTCCTGCATAAATTTGATTACTTTCAATGACGGCATCTACTTTATACATGTTTTTTAACATCTCAAAAGCAATAGTATCATTACCAAGGCCGCCGACCAATTCATGATTGACAATTACATGTTTGCCGGCACCGTGACACAACACAGTGAGTTCTTTTAGATTGCCGATGTGTGTAATAGTACTTAAAAGAATGGTGTTTTCAGAAATTGACAGGGCCTTTTTGAGATCTTTCATGTTACGTACGGAAGGAATGATAGAAAAAGTTCTTTTCATTTAATACAATCCTTTCACTTGATATATAATAATTGCTGTTTAATATGTTTTCACATTGGTAAAAATCATTTGTATTATATATAATCATAAGTATAATTGTCAATTACAGAATCAAAATTAAAAAAACATCAAGACGTTTAGCCCTGATGTTTTATGTGTTGTGTTTTATTAAATTATCATCGTATGCCAAAGGGATGACGACCAAACAAATTTCTGAATGGTAGCTCCTATAGATACCCAAACTCCGTAGTCTTCCGAAGTATAGCGATGTCACTGACAAAATTCTGCCCCAGATTGAAGAGTGGCAGTGTCGACCACTTGCCGGCGTCTATCCTATTATCCTTATTGACGCCATTCATTTTTCGGTACGTCACGACAGTATTGTCAGCAAGTTGGCTGCATATGTTGTGCTCGGCATCAATGAGGATGGCTACAAAGAAGTACTCACCCTTGAAGTCGGTGAAAATGAAAACAGTAAATACTGGATGGGTGTTCTGAACGGTCTTAGCGTGCAGGATATTCTTATCCTCTGCTCGGACGGACTCACAGGGCTTAAGGAAGCGATTGCTGCAGCCTTCCCAAAAACAGAGCACCAGCGCTGTATTGTGCATATGGTACGTAATACCCTTAAATATGTAGCCAATAAGGACATGAAGAATTTTGCCAGAGATCTTCGGACGATCTATACCGCTCCTGACGAAAAAACTGCTGTCAGACGGTTAGAGGAAGTAGATAAGAAATGGACGTCCCAGTATCCAGCAGCCATGAAACGGTGGCATGATCACT
>NZ_WIQU01000034.1 GCF_015732285.1 Pectinatus frisingensis | reverse complement strand
TTTGCGATGACCTGATATTGCTTTGTAAGATGATATTGGGGTATCGCCAAGAGGTAAGGCACGGGACTTTGACTCCCGCATTCGTTGGTTCGAATCCAGCTACCCCAGCCATTGGTTCACTAGCTCAGTTGGCAGAGCACCTGACTTTTAATCAGGGTGTCCCGAGTTCGAATCTCGGGTGAGCCACCATGTTGTAATTTATAATAACAGTTTAGAAAATCTAAACTGTTATTTTTTTGCGCAGGAAAATAACTGCTGTTATAGAATTAATATATATATAATCATTGTCTATTAATATTAAGTATGGGAGGTACTTTTTATGTATGATATTTGTATTATTGGTGCGGGAACTGTTGGTATGAACATTGCCAGAGAATTATCGAAATATAAACTAAATATTTGCGTTCTTGAAAAAGAATCAGATGTTAGCTGCGGTTGTTCAAAAGGAAACAGTGGCATAGTTCATGGTGGTTATTCCGATAAACCGGGAACTTTAAAGGCGGAGCTTTGTATAAAGGGAAATAGGATGTATGAACAATTGGAAAGGGAATTGCATTTTGGCTATCGTCAGACGGGATCTTTTGTTTTAGCTTTTGATGATGAGGAAATTCCTATTTTAAAAAAACTTTATGATTATGGTATTGCTAATGGTGTAAAAGGACTCAAAATTATGGATGCGGCAGAGACAAAACAGCATGAACCGCATCTTAGTGAAGCGGTCAAGGCATCACTTTATTGTAAAAATGCCGGAGTAGCTTCTCCTTATGAGTTTGTTATAGCATTAGCGGAAAATGCTATAGCAAATGGTGTTACCTTATTGCTGGAACATGAAGTGGAATCAATAAAGAAAACAGCTGATGGATTCGTTATCGGAACAAATAAAGAAAATATTGAAACACGTTTTTTAGTTAATGCTGCCGGTTTATATAGTGATGCGATAGCAGCTATGGCTGGGATTAACGATTATAAAATAACACCGCATCGCGGGCAATATGTTATTTTGGATAAAGAACAAAGTCATCTGGTTAATTCCGTTATATTTCAGGTACCCACTAAATTGGGGAAGGGAATATTAGTCACTACTACGTATCATGGTAATTTAATGATTGGACCTAATGCTGAAGAAATTGATGATAAAGATGACGTAGGTACTGATGAAAAAACGCTTCAGTATATAACGGATACTGCACGCAAATCAGTACCAGATATCGATATGCGTAAGTCATTAAAATCTTTTGCCGGAAATCGTCCTAAATCTAATCAACCGGATTGGATAATTGATGGTAATCGTGTTCCCGGAATGATTAATTTAGTGGGAATCGATTCACCCGGTCTGACATCATCACCGGCAATAGCTTTAAAAGTGATTGATATATTGATGAATAATGGATTGGAACTTGCAAAGAAAACAGATTTTGCGGCCGAACGTAAACCGATAATAATAAAAAAAACAAATGATTTTAAAGGTGTAATTGATTCTCCTGATCCTAATCTTAATATTATTTGTCGTTGTGAACAAGTGACGGAAGCAGAAATAATTGATTGTTTGCATCGTGGAATACCGGTGAAATCTGTAGATGCAGTAGGTCGTCGTACACGCGCCAGTTATGGGCGCTGTCAAAGTAATTTCTGTGGGCCGAGAATACGCAGATTATTAGCTCGTGAATTGAATTTACCAATAGAAGAGATTCCGGCAAAAGGTAAGGAATCATCTGAATTGGCACAAAGAGCTAAGCGGATATCTTTGATGAAAATGTAATTAAATCGTATATTAGTCGATGCAGAAAATCTTTATTTTATAAATATAAAGATAAAGATGAAACATTGCAGTTTGATCATGCTTATAAATTTAGTTGTATCGTAAAAATACTTTCAGTTTAGTGTAAGCAATAGATGGATATTAAAAGGTCGAACACATATAGTGTTGGCCTTTTATTTTTTTATTTGCTGACACAGGCATTGCTAATTATCATTCACATAGTATACAATAAGAAATATTAATAGTATATTTTTTATTGTATGAGTAATACTTTAACTAGGGAGAAATGTTCATCTATGTTCAAATTTGACAATAAATATGAAGAGACAGAGATTTCACTGCAAAATCAACTCAGCACTGTATATAATTATTTTGCTGGACACAATGATATTGATAGTATGCAGAAGGTAAAGCAGTTAACCGATAAATTAGCAGCCGGAGAATTTACAATTGTCTTTTGCGGGCATTTTTCTGCGGGAAAATCAAGAATAATTAATACTTTGCTGGGTAAAAAAATTTTGCCTTCCAATCCTATTCCTACCAGTGCTAATTTGGTAAAAATAAAAAAAGGTGAAGTAGATTGTGCAAAAGTATTTTTTAAACAAGAATCACCACGTTTATATTTAGCACCATATGACATTCAATTGATACAAAGTTATTGCCGGAATGGCGATAATATAGACATGATTGAAATCAATCAAAACGATCTTTTTATCGCCAAAGATGTAACAATATTAGATACACCGGGAATAGATTCAGTTGATGATGCCCATCGTACTGCAACACAATCAGCAGTATATATTGCCGATTTGATTTTTTATGTCATGGATTATAATCACGTACAATCTGAATTGAATTTTACTTTTATTAGAAATTTACAGAAGACTAATAAGGCAGTTTGTTTGATAATAAATCAAATAGATAAACATACTGAAACCGAACTTACTTTTGATGAATTTCGTCGAAGTGTTAAAAAGACTTTGGCAGAATGGGGAATAAAAGTACAACGGATATTTTATACTTCAATGAAGGATATGTCAGGGATACATAACCAATATGCACAATTAAAAAATTTTCTGATAACTAATTTGCAGGAAGAACGCAGTAAAATTTTAATTGATACGATAAAATGTTCGCTGGAACGGTTGGTAAATGTATCATGGGAAGTCGAGAGGATGAAGGCAGAAGAAAGATTGGAGATACCCATAAAGCTGTTGAATGAACTGACTGAAGAGCAGCAAGCGTCATTGACAACGGATTATGCAAAACTATTACAAGAAAAAGATACGATTGATAATGCTGCAGCAACCTTAAAAACGACGTTGGATAAAGGAACAGAGAAGATCCTTGCCAATGCGTATTTGATGCCGTTTGAGGTCAGAGAATTGGCTGAAGCTTATCTTAGAACATGTGAACCGGGTTTTAAAACAGGTTTTTTCTCAACGGCTAGAAGGGTAAAAAATGAGCAGTTACTGCGATTGATAGATTTTTACGAAATAGTTATGAAGAAAACTAAATCAGAACTTGATTGGCACATATGTAATTATTTGTTGGGATGGATAAAAACTAATCGAATTAATGATGTCGTTTTATATGATACTGTGGAAAAATTTACAGTTGAGTTTTCCAGAGAATTGCTTGTTGATGAAGTAAAGACGGGAGCGCGTGTTTCAGATGAATATGTTACACGATATGCGGATAATGTAGCATCAGCTATTAAATATACAACCGAAAAACAATTGCGAATAATAAAAAAAAGATTATTGCTGGCGGCAATGGAGCAGAACAATGTAAAACGGTGTTTACTTGATAATAAGGTGAAAAAATTTCAAGAATATGTAAACGCATTGGAAGATATTAGACGGCAGAGAAGAAATTTGTCTGAAGAGTTTAAAAAAACGGCAGAACTGCTGAACAGTACAACTATAACGATGAGAGTGCAAGAATTATTTGGAAGTGATAGACAGTCTTTTACAGTAATAAAACCAAGGGTATTTACAGTGCAACCAGAGAAAAAAACATCTGCTTCAATGAACAAGATAGCGTTATCAGCTCACAATAACGAGGAAACCTATAAAGAAATTAACATGACGGATAAAATAGTATCAATGGCGGGTAAATTAACGGCGGCAGCCGAGATTATTCGCTCGCTGCCAGGATTTTTTCAAATGGCGGACAGCTTGTGTGACAGAGCGGCCAGATTGAAGAGCAGAACTTTTACGGTAGTTTTGTTTGGGGCATTCAGTGCGGGAAAATCATCATTTGCCAATGCACTTATCGGTAAAAATGTTTTATCGGTATCACCAAATCCAATGACTGCGGCAATAAGCAGGATAAGGCCGGTTGATGTTCTACATGGACATAAATACGTGTTAGTGAAGATAAAGACTGAAAAAATGATGTTATCAGATGTGAATTATGCATTGAAAACAATTGGCGTCACAGCGTCGAATCTGTCTGAAGCACAGAAAAAAATTAAGAAAATTAAACAAGATTCTGCTGTCTCAGATACAGTCGATAAGATGAATTATTCATTTTTAGCGGCATTTGTCGATGGGTATGAAAATTTTCGGGATAAATTTGGTAATTCATTATCAGTAGAATTTGATGAATTTAATGAGTATGCCATCATTGAGAGTAAGTCTTGTTTTGTTGAATCAATAGACATTTACTATGATTGCCCATTAACTCGTAATGGGATAGTATTTGTTGATACACCAGGTATTGATTCTGTGAATGCCAGGCACACGGGAACGACTTTTAATTACATAAAAAAAGCTGATGCTTTATTATTTGTGACATATTATAATCATGCTTTTTCCCGTGCTGATAGGGAATTTCTCATACAGTTAGGGCGAATTAAAGATGCTTTTCCAGTTGATAAGATGTTTTTTATTATTAATGCCATTGATCTTGCGGAAAATAGTGAAGAAAAAAATATGGTGATAAATTATGTAAAAAAACAGTTGATTCAATATGGCATAAGACAACCGCTGCTATCGGCTGTTTCCAGTCTGGAGGCCCTGCGGGAAAAAAAGACAGGAATTGCTAAAAAAACAACAGGCATGCAGGAATTTGAAAATCAATTTTATTCTTTCATAAACAATGATTTAATTAAATTGTCTATAGCTGCAGCAACAAATGAACTACAACGTATTATGAAAATGATTGATCGCTTGATCAGTGATGCCGCTGCTGATAAAGTTTCTAAGGAAAAACAGCAAGTCAATGTTGAGCGGGAGCAAATTGCGGTTGATGCATTACTTACTAGACAGTCAGCAAAAAATATGCAAAACCGGCTGATGCAGGAAGTGGATGAACTGATTTATTATGTACAACAAAGAGTGTTTTTACGATTTAATGATTTTTTTCGGGAATCTTTTAATCCGGGAGTATTGCGCAGTGATAGTCATAATTTAAAAAAAGCTTTAAACGATGCACTACACGAGTTAGTGGAAGGACTTGGTTTTGATTTCGCTCAGGAAATGCGGGCAACGACGATACGGCTAGATCGTTTTGTTGAAAATTTGCTTAAAAATTTTCAATTGGAACTTACGGAGTCACTGCAAGCAATAAATCCAGGGATATCATTTGCAGTAATTGATATTGTAAATGATGCACAGCTTAAATTCAGGCAGGCATTTATAAACATAAATTATGAAATGTTAATGCCAGTCTTGAAAAAGTTCAAAAATCCTAAAGCCTTTTTTGAGCAGGGCAATAATCAACAAATGAATGCAGAATTGCAAAAAATATTAAATCAATATGCGGGTGAATATTTATTACAAGAAAAAAATAGAATAAAATTATTTTATAATAAGTTATTGGAAAATCAGTGTGATTATCTGGTGGAGCAATTTAGAGTGCAGTTGGCTGATTTTTATGTGAGTTTGACAGCTGTTTTACAAGATGATGACTTAGCTGTTAAATTATTTACCGGTAAGAAAGTTTTGACAAAATTAGTCAGTTGAAGAAAAAATTAATTTAGTGCAATCGATAAAAAACCGCATTGCTTAAGATTGCAATGCGGTTTGTGTACGTATAAAAAAGATAAGGTACAACTTTTAGATAACGGGAATTGGCATGACATATTTAAAGATAGATATAAAGTGGGAAACACTGCCGCCAATGACGAATAAATGCCATACAGCATGATTATATGGAATTTGTTTATCCAAATAGAAAACAGTACCGATTGTATATAAAATACCACCAGCTACCAACCAGTATATCGCAGCTGCGGGTAATACAGCCAACAGTGGTTTGACCATTAAAACGGCCATCCATCCCATTAAAAGATAACATATAGTGGAAAAATATTTAAATCGTTTAACGAAAAATATTTTAAAAATTATCCCAACTAATGCCAATCCCCACACCAAAGCAAAAATACTCCAACCAAACTTGCCGTGTAGGGGAATGAGAGTAAAGGGAGTATAGTTGCCTGCTATTAGTATGTAAATTGCAGCATGGTCAAAAAATTTCAGTACGGATTTTACGTGTTGACGTGAGAAACTGTGGTAAAGCGTTGATGCCAGATACAAAAGCACCAATGATACACCATATACGATAGCAGCAATCATCTGCCATCTGCCGCCGCTGAAATAAGCCTGTAAAATTAAGAGCACCAAAGCAATTACAGCAAAAAATGTACCTATTCCATGCGTAATGGCATTTATTTTTTCTTCTAGAACAGTGTTTATCGTGCTTTTGGTCATATTATGCATCACCTTTCTTGCATATTAGTAATATTATTTGTGACAGTCAGTGATTGTGCTGTCTCTGAAAGTGATTATATCACATTTTGGTCAATAAATTTATAATGGATATTTGCGTATAAATTTGTATTTCATAGATAATCAGTCATTTATTGATATTAATTATCATTTTTGATAGTTTTTGTGAATTTATTATCAGTATTGATATTAATTATTGATAATTGTCAATGCAGTTGATATGGTGTATATCAAAGTTTAGTTTATACCAGTTTATAGTAATGCAGGATAAAATGGTATATTATATAATAATGTTGTAATTATATAAAAATTAAGGTCAGTATGAATGGACGAAAATAAGTACGGCGAGGGTAATTTTTAATGAATAGTAATTTTGTTATCGCTGTTGAAGCGGTTATACCGCTTTTTTGCTTGATGTTTATCGGTATAATGGTAAAAAAATATCATCTGTTGTCATCTATCGAACTTGTTCATTTGAATAAGATGGTTTTTGAAGTATTTTTTTCAATAATGATGTTTTATAATATATACACAACAGATTTGGCTTCTACTTTACGGCCCAAACTGATGATTTTTGGTGCAGCAGCCCTGTTTGTTATATATATTGCTGCATTTTCTCTGGTCTGCTTTTTTGAAAAAGATAACCGACGACGCGGTGCTATGATACAGGCCATATTTCGTAGTAATTTTGTACTTATGGGAATTCCTCTGGTTTCAAATATTTTCGGTGATGATGCTATTGCTGTACCCACGATGATGATAGCAATAATAGTACCGCTGTATAATATTTTAGGGGTGTTTACACTGGAAACTTTCCGCGGCAGAAAATTTGCCTTTTGGCCAATTTTTATACAGGTACTGAAGAATCCAATGATTGTCGGAGCTTTATTAGGAGCAGTATGCTTACTTATTGGGCTTCCTATACCAAAGCCAATATTGAAACCATTAGGGCAGATAACAGCAGCAACATCACCATTGGCACTTATAATACTTGGGGCATCATTTGAATTTGGCAGTTCAAGAAAGAATAAACTGCAATTGGGAATTTGTGTAATATCACGATTGCTCATTGTTCCGGCAGTAGTTTTGACAGCTGCTGTTTTACTGGGATTTCGTGGTATTGAGTTAGTAACGTTAATAAGTATATTTTGTACTCCATGTGCAGTTGCATCCTTTGCAATGGCGCAGCAAATGGATAGTGATGCCGATTTAGCAGGAAACTGTGTTGTTTTTACATCATTATTATCATGTTTTACAATATTTTTTTGGATACTATTATTCAAGGAATTAGGAATGTTTTAAAAGAATTATAAAATAGTTTAAATGCCGAGTATTATCGAGTATCATAAGGAAGGATTAAATTAATGTTAAATCAATTTTCCAGAACAGAATTATTATATGGTAAAGCTGCATTAGAAAATTTGGCAGCAATGAAAGTAGCCGTTTTTGGATTAGGCGGGGTTGGTGGCTATACAGTAGAAGCCTTGGCTAGGGCGGGAATAGGAAGACTGGATATCATAGATGATGATAAAGTCTGTCTCACTAATATTAACAGACAGATTTATGCGCTGCGAACAACCATTGGACGATATAAAGTTGATGTTGCTAAAGAGCGGATAGCACAAATAAATCCGGATTGTACGGTCAATGCTAAAAAAATTTTTTATACACCGCAGACAGCATCTGAGTTTGATTTTTCTCAATATGATTATATTGTAGATGCGATTGATACTGTAACTGCTAAAATTGACTTAGCAGTACAGGCTCAAATTAATAATACTCCAATAATCAGTGCCATGGGGGCAGGAAATAAAAAAAATCCGTTACTATTCGAAGTATCTGATATATATGATACTTCAGTATGTCCACTTGCTAAGGTGATGCGTAAAGAATTAAAGAAACGACAGGTAAAAAAATTAAAAGTGGTATATTCTAAGGAAAAACCGGTTGTCCCGATTGAAAATACAGATAATAGCTGTAAGATGCATTGTATTTGTCCGCCCGGAACAATTAGAAAATGTACGCAAAAAAGACAGATCCCATCCAGTAATTCATTTATTCCACCTATTGTAGGATTTATTATTGCCGGAGAAATAATAAATGAGCTGGTAAATAAAAATTTTTAACAAATAATATAAGCTGCCTCCCTAAAATTAATTTTAGGGAGGCAGCTTATATTACATCAGAATCTTTTTATTTATTTACTTTCTTCCAGGCGCATTAATAAAAAACAAAGATCTGATAAACGGTTCAGATAAAGGCGATCTTGTTCATCAACAGCTTCTGTTTGGGCCAGTGCCAGAACCCGTCTTTCAGCTCTTCTCGCGGTTGTCCTGGCCATATCTAAAAAAGCACCGCACAAACTGTCTCCAGGAACAATAAAGGCTTTAAGCGGTGGTAATTTTCCTTCAATTTGAGTAATTAGTTGTTCCAGCCGGCCAACTTCCTCAACCGTTATATGTGCAGGAACAGCAATACTAGCTAAATCAGCCATTAGAGACATGTTTAGTTTTTGCAGAGCAGTTATATACTGTTTGATGGTTTCTTTTTGTGAAGCGGCTTTAGCTGCAGCTAAAGCTGAGTTTATTTCATCGACACTGCCATAACTATCAACACGCAGTGAATTTTTAGCGACTCTTTGACCGGTGTATAGACTAGTGGAACCCTTATCACCGGTTTTCGTGCAAATAGACATGAAGGAAACCCTCCTTAGTTATCAAAAATCTCTGCTTCCGCGAAGAATATATGAATTTCTCGTACGGCACTTTCCTGACTATCTGAAGAATGTACGGCATTATGAGTTGTATCGGTTGCGTATAATTGACGCAGTGTGCCTTTATCGGCTTTTGCCGGGTCTGTAGCGCCATTTAGAGTACGAACTTTGCCTATAGCATCATTACCTTCCAAAACGGCTGCAACTAACGGACCTGAGGTCACAAAAGCAATTAGGTTCGCATAAAAAGGTTTACCAATATGCTCATAATAATGTTTAGCTGCTAATTGTTCTGTCATTTTCATCATTTTTAGTGCGACGATTTTTAGTCCATTGGCTTCATATAAGGAAATAATTTTGCCAATATTATTGGCATCTATTGCATCAGGCTTAATTAGAATAAGTGTTTTTTCCCTCATTTGTGTAAAGTATCTCCCATATTTTCTTCTAAGTAGTTTTTGGCTAATGTCGCGTAATTAAGTGCAGATTGATGCATTGCATCGAGTTCATCTTCAAAAAGTTTTCGTCTTATCTTACAAGGTGAACCTAAAATCATTGAATTAGTTGGCAGATGTGTTTTATGAGGAACTAAAGTACCCGCACCTATTAAGCTATTTTCACCAATACTGCACATTCCAAGTAATATCGAGCCCATACCAATCAGGCAATTGTCACCGACATTATCGCAATGCATGACGACATTGTGCCCAATTGTCACATAATCACCGATTGTAGTAGAACTGCAGCCCATGACGTGGATGGTAGTATTATCTTGTATGTTGGTATAGTTACCTATAACAATGGAGTTCATGTCACCACGGATTACTGTGTTATACCATACACTTGAATTATTACCGATTGTGACATCGCCAATTATTGTGGCGTTCGGCGCAATGAATACATTTTTGCCAATATGTGGAGTCTTTCCCTTATAGGATATGATGGGCATTATTATCCCTCCTCGTATTACTTGACTACCATGACCGGAACAGTTGAGTATTCAACTACTTTTTGACTTTTACTGCCTATCAGAGCACCTTTGAATAATCCCAATCCCCTGCTGCCCATTATAATCAAATCAGCATTTTCCTTTTTAGCAACTTCAATGATTGCTTTATGAACGGACCCGTTTTCTACATGTTTTTCTGCTTTCATGGTTTTGGGTAATTTATCCCAAATTTTGTCAAAAATTAAATCACTGGGGATATCCTTGTTGATATGGCTTGATACATATACAAAATCAAGCTGTGCACCATTTTTTCCTGCGAGATCAATAGCTCTGTCTACTGCCTTGCACCCATCTACGGAGCCATCAACCGCAACTATTATTTTTTTTATTTTTTCCATGCTGGGGTCCCTCCTATGATTATTGTATAGTTCTTATTTTCGTTAAAATTTGCCAAAATCCTTTTTATCTGATAAATATTGAATATATTTTTTATAATTAAAAATAAGAATGATATAAAAGAAAAGCTGTCGTACATAAACATTTTCATTCATAAAGATGCACTTTCTCGTTATTATTTCCTGTTTTTAAAAGAAAGAGGAATAATGAGAGTGAAATGTATTTTTATGAGGTCAATGCTGTTTGTATGACAGCCTTTTTTTAAAATAAGAATTTAGATATTACTTTTTTTGTTTTACTTGATGACAAGCGCAGCAACTGCCGCAAGCTGCTGATCTGCCTTCACTGCAGCAAGAACTTTCGCCTTTGAAAAAATTACGGTAAATATGGTATATTCCATATAAGAAAGCTGCCAGTAATATAGCTGCAATAACATATGTTGCAATAGTACCTGTGAATGTCATAATAAACTCCTCCTAACAATTAAAAGCCAATCAATCTGCCTATTTGGTAAACGAGTAATGATACTACCCAGGCAACAGCTGTTGTGTAAGCAAAAGCAAAAAACAACCATTTCCATCTGCCGGTTTCTTTTTTTATAGTTCCCAATGCTGTTACGCAGGGAGAATAGAGCTGTGTGAATACCATGAAAGCAAATGCGGAAAGAGCTGTAAAAGAACCGCCCAGAGCAGTCATCATTTGATTGGCAGCATCAACTGTGTCATCAGCGACGTCACCAACATTGTATAGAATTCCCATTGTCGAGATAACTGCTTCTTTGGCAACAACACCGGTGATTACTGCAGCTCCGGCCTGCCATGTGTCAAAACCCTGGAAAGTGAACAGATGGGAAATTGCAGCTCCCAGATATGCTAAAAAGCTTTCCGTCATTTCATCAGTAGGGCCACTTAAATTATAATTACTTAGGAACCATATTAAAACCGACATAGCAAAAATTATAGTACCGGCTTTGACGAGATACCCTTTTCCCTTATCCCAGGTTTCTAACAAAACGGTTTTCATATCAGGAATACGATAAGGGGGTAATTCGAGTAAAAAGGACGATTGCTTATCTTTAAAAGTAGTGACAGTCAGTACTTTTGCCATTATAATAGCCATTACAATTCCTATTATATACATGACAAATACTACGTTAGAGGCATTTTGGGGAAAGAAAACAGCTGCAAATAAAGCCATTACGGGTAATTTTGCACCGCATGTAAGAAACGGCGTTACCAGTATGGAAATCATTCGATCTTTTTCCGAATCAAGAGCACGAGCCCCCATGATAGCCGGAACACCGCAGCCAAATCCCATGATAAGAGGCATGACACCTTTGCCGGTTAATCCGGCGCGACGCATTATCGGATCCATAATAAAAGCCACGCGAGCCATATAACCGGTACCATCAAGAAAACTTAAACAGAAGAATAAAGTGAAAATAAGCGGTACAAATGTAAGAACACTGCCAACACCGGCAATGACACCGTTAACGACCAGCGATTGTAACCACGCAGCAACGCCTATGGTACTCAGTGCGTCATCAACTATACCAGAAAACCAAGTGTTTATGGCAAAATTAAGAAAGTCAGCTATGGGCTGACCAATCCAAGTGAAAGTAATTTCAAAAACACCGTAAAGTAATAATAGTAATATTGGTAATGCGATAAATCCATTAGCCAGAAAACGGTCAATCTTTTCTGTGGTTGTAGTGCTGGCAACTCCGTTTTTGTCGACAATGACAGCGATGATTTTATCTATCAGATCATAGCGCAAAGATATGATTTTTTCTTCTTTGATATCATGTTCTCCTGCGCCGGCACGAATGGTTTCGACAGCGTTTATATGTTTTTCGATAAGTTCGCTGTTTTGGTAAGAATTCATTACGGTTGAAGTAAAAATATCAAGAAGCTTCCTGGTGCTTTTATTGCTTCTACCGACAGTTTCAACTACAGGCATACCAATTAATTCAGATAATTTTTTTGAGGAAATTTTTAGGCCGCGTTTCGTGGCTTCATCCATCATATTGAGATCAATGAGAACTGGTATGCGATGTTCCAAAAGCTGTAGTGTTAAAAACAAATTGCGTTCAATATTAGAAGAATCAACAACATCGACGACAATGTCGGGACGTTCATTAAGCAGATAATCGATAACGATTTGTTCTTCCGGTGAGCGGGCGTTTATACTATAAGTTCCAGGTAGATCAACGATAGAAATAGCTCTGTCTTTGTGGTTGACATAACCCATTTTCTTGTCTACGGTAACGCCTGGCCAATTACCAATTTTTTGACGTATGCCGGTTAATTCGTTGAATATGGTAGACTTGCCCGTATTAGGGTTTCCTGTAAGGGCTATGGATAATGTTGCCATCACTTTTCCTCCATTAAAATAAATTAGTTTTTGGGTGAGCATTATACTGGTAATTAAACTTTAGGTGCAACAATGATTTTTTCAGCGTCATTAAGCCGCAAAGAAAGATTATAAGAACGAACACTTATAGCCATTGGATCACCTAAAGGTGCGCTGCGCAGGACTTTTATGACTGTCCCGGGAACCAGGCCCATACTCATGAGACGTTCTTTTAGTGGAGATTGTTCCAAGTATTCAATTTTTACAGAACTGCCAGGATGAACACGATTTAAAGTCAACCTGTTTTTGTCAACAACAATTGCCATTTTTGTATCACTTCCATATACTATTGATATTTATTATCATTACATTAATATAATACAGATAATGATAATGATTGTCAATAGCAAAATAACCAGACTGAATTTAATTTTCAGTCTGGTTATTTTTTATAGTCGGTGATTGCATGTAAATCAATGTAAATTTACTGCTGATATCTTTTTAAAAAAATGTTGGAGGTGTTAAGATCTTTTTTCATTTTTGG
This sequence comes from Pectinatus frisingensis, assembly GCF_015732285.1. Lineage (GTDB taxonomy): Bacteria > Bacillota > Negativicutes > Selenomonadales > Selenomonadaceae > Pectinatus > Pectinatus frisingensis. The sequence goes on along the minus strand of NZ_WIQU01000034.1, from coordinate 31,202 downwards.
TATTGGTAAAAATTTTAGCAGCTTTTTTTCCCAATCTATGGAGATAATCTGGATTTCCGCCAGAACATTAAGACAATAAGTTATTGTTTTTTCATCTATACCAACAAGGTGTGTCTTTAAATGTGTGATTATTTGTGATAAATCAATTTTTATTGGTTTTTGTCCGGCGGGATATATGTGTTTTAATGTGAGGTAGACTATACCGATAAATTCACGTGATGGGTATAGTTTATCACTTTGGCTGAGTTTAATGTCTTTTAGAATAAATTGAATGTATTTTTTGTCATTCCAGTTGTTTATTTCTGGTTGAAAGATAAAATCAATTTTATTATTCTCAATAATATCAGCATATTTCCCCATATTCCATCCTAATGCGGTATAGGAATAATTATTGTCGAGAAAAGTAAATTTTAAATGGACGCCTTTTTGACCAATTTTTTTTATATTGCAGGGTTGTATGCCGCCGCACAAAAACAGTGGCGCCGGATTGTCCACACCAAACGGTTCCAGTAAAGTAAGTTCTGCAATCATGGCTTTGTTTACGGTTTGCGGCGATAAAACCTGATCAACTTCAATTGAGGGTATTAAATCACTATCTGGTATATTAGCCGCAGCGTATTTTATCATATTATCGCGGAAAAAGTTTATTTGAGAACTTTCTATTGTGAGGCCTGCAGCCATAGCGTGACCGCCAAAAGTGGTCAAATTGTCACTGCAGGCTGATAAAGCTCCGACAATATTAAAGTTTTTTATACTGCGGCAAGAACCTTTACCAGCACCATTATTATCAATACTTATAACTACTGTTGGCAGATAGAACTCATCAACCAGACGCGATGCTACGATGCCAATTATTCCGGGATGCCAGTTTTTACCGCAAACAACAATAAGCTTATTGTTTGTGTAGTTGTTTTTATGTACTAATATCATAGCTTCTTTGAAAACAGTTTCTACTAATTGCTGTCTGAGAGAGTTTTCTTTGTCCAAGGCTTCAGCCAGATTGTGTGCAGAAGAAGAATCACAGCTTAAAAGTAATTCTACACCCATGTCTGCATGTTTTAAACGGCCGGCTGCATTAAGGCGTGGCCCTAATACGAAACCGATATGACCTGCTGTGATAGTATTTTTATCAAGTTCGCAAATATTGATAAGTTCTAAAATCCCCAAATTGGTTATATTTGCCAACCCTCTTTTTACAATAGTACGATTTTCGTTTGTCAGTGGTACAATGTCGGCTACTGTTCCTAATGCTACAACATCGAGATAGCGAGTGAATTCTTCATTTTTGATATTCTGCCATAGTGCCTGACATAATTTAAAAGCCACACCTACACCCGCTAAATTTTTATCCGGATATTCACAGTCAGCACGTTTAGGATCAATAACTGCAATTGCTTCTGGTAATTCATCGCCGGGCAAATGATGATCTGTTACGATCACATCCATATAATCACTGGCGTACTCTAGTTCACTTATTGATCTTATGCCGCAGTCAACAGTTATTAAAAGCTTAGTTTTATTGATGAATTTATCAATTGATGCTTTGTGGACACCGTATCCTTCCAGTTGGCGGTCGGGCAGATAATATTGCACACTGGCGCCTAATTCCTGCAATGTCTTGTATAGTACCACTGTTGAGGTTATGCCATCGACATCATAGTCACCAAATATAGTTATTAATTCTTTTTTGTAGATTGCAGCTTTGATGCGGGCAACAGCTGCCTGCATATTGGGTAATAATAATGGGTCATAAAATGAGGTCCCTGTTTTATTTAGAAAAGATGCAGCTGTTTTTTCATTAACTCCTTTTTTTAATAATACTCCCGCAGTAACAGGGGATATATTTAGACTGGCAGCCAAACTCAGTTGGGCTTTTTGATCGATTGGCGATATAATCCACCGTTTTTTCATTGAGATTCTCCCTTAGTAATATTGAATATAGTATAACACAAATAAATTTGTGTAATAATTGTTAATTATAAAGATGTACCCGGGGGATTAAATACCATTGGGACCCATTAATATTAGCTGATTACGCATGAAAGCTGTACACAGGCAAAACTATATGATAAAATACATGAAGTAAGTTTTTGGAATGCCGGGATTTAGGCAATATAGGTGAGAAAAGATTTCATATGCAATTGCCTTAAAATAAAGATCAGAGTCAATACATTAAGCTGATGCAGATTTGTAAAAGTTTATTTGTTTTATAGTTGAGTAGTATATGCACCTGGCGGGCAATAAATATTGCTGTATATTTTTAGAGGTGTTTATAATTATTAATTTGCACATAAATACGTCAATTCTGCCTTCCGTATCGGCAGGTTGGAGGAAGAGTCAGACATGACACAAAAAAATATCCTTATTGTTACAGCATCTATAGGATCAGGACATAATAAAGCAGCATCTGCGGTTGGTAATGAGTTAAAACGACGCTATCCTGCTGACAATATTAATGTAGTGGATTTTATGTCACTAGAAACAGCTTATATAAATGACTTGATGAAGGAAATATATTTTAAAATGCTGGAGCTTGTTCCAAATCTTTATGAGTTCTTATATAAATTTACATCAGGACGGCTGAAGGGATCTTCGGTTCAGATGCTGCTGGCATACTTTATGAAACACAATATGGTGTCTCTTATTAAAAAATATAACGCTGATATTATAATTTGTACGCATCCTTTTCCTTGTGCGGCTGCAGCTTACTTGAAAAGAGAAAAACGATTTGATGTGAGTCTTTTTACGGTAATAACTGATTTTTGCCTGCATCAAATTTGGATTTATAAGAATGTGGATATGTATTTTGTTGCTCATAATGGTATGAAACGCCAACTCATTGAGCGAGGTATAAATGAGAAACGCATTCAGGTAACAGGAATTCCGATACATCGTGTTTTTAGTGATACATATGACAGAGAAATGCTATTGAAGAAGTTTGATCTTTCTGCGAATATGCCCATAATTCTCATTATGGGAGGCGGACTTGGGTTAGGCGGTATTAAGTACGCGCTGGAAGAGCTGGAAAAATTATCATTACCGATGCAGATTTTGGTGGTAGCAGGTGCTAATCTTTCTTTATGGTCGGAAGTTAATTGTTATATAACCCATTCACGCCATTTGATAAAAGTGTGGGGATATTCACATAATATTAATGAGTTGATGACAGTATCTTCACTGTTGATAAGTAAACCTGGTGCTCTCACGATAAGTGAGGCTATGGCAAAAGAACTGCCGATGCTTCTTCATGCACCTATTCCCGGGCCGGAATCGGAAAATGCGGCTTATTTAGCAGAACATGGTGTGGCTGTGTGGGTGCAAAAAAAAGAAGCTATCGGAGAGACAGTAAAGGAGCTTTTGACAGATAAAGAACGGTTGGCATGGATGAAACAGAAAGCGAAAGTTCTTAAACAACCCTATGCAGCTAAAAAAATAGTGGATATAATAACTGGATATATGGACGGACATGACGATAATTCGAATTGTTTAAGTAAATATGGTCATTGATTTTGGCAATAGCTATTTACCTGTTGCCAAAAAATCTATATAATGTTATTGTAGCAGTCGATTAATATACAATCAGGCAACAGGAGCGTCTGAATCAGGAAGTGACTACAGTGAAAAAACGGCGCTTTAATATTTTTATCGTTATTACTGTCGCAGTTATCGGTTACTTTATATATGTTGCTGTTGAACAACAGATATACATAAATAATATAACACAAGAGCGTATTGCTGTTGACAAACAATTGGCAAAGGCAAAAAAGGAAAATGCAGAACTTAAACAGGAAAAAGAGGCCTTGGAAGATCCCCAGTATATAGAAAAAATTGCCCGGGAAGAATTAGGCATGACTAAAAAAGATGAAATTCCTTATGTTTCTTCTAATAAAAAATAGGGGATAAAGTGTTTATTATCTTGACACTGTTAATATTCTAAGGGTATAATACGAGTAATATGGCTTAAATTTAAGGAGGATTCAATAATTTTATGTCAATTGAAGTTGGCAATGTACTTGAAGGTACGGTAACGGGAATAACAAACTTTGGTGCGTTTGTTGAATTACCCGGAGGCAAAGTAGGTTTGGTTCATATATCAGAAGTTGCCGATGTATACGTTAAAGATGTGCATGACTTTCTTAAAGAGCATGATAAAGTAAAAGTTAAAGTGCTGACAATAGACGGCAATAAGATTGGACTATCTATAAAGCAACTTCAAGAAAAAAAACCTCTCCAACAGGCTGCTGTATCTAAGCCTCATATGGCTTCAACAAAATTTGTACCGCGCAAAAATAACAATGATTTTCGCCGGCAGAGCAGTTTAGGACCGGTCTCTTTTGAAGATAAATTATCCAGATTTTTGAAGGATAGTGATGAGAAGCTTACGGATTTGCGGAAAAAAACTGATTCGAAGCGCGGTGGACGCGGTTCACGCCATTATGAATAATTTTTGATTTTCCTAAAGCACTCTTATTTTATGGGGTGCTTTTTATATGTAGATGGATAGTTCAGGAGAAAAATGTTAAAACAAGTATTGAGATTTAACAAAAAATATAATCTTTTTTCCATGGGAAATCGTATCTTGCTGGCTTGCTCTGGCGGACCTGATTCATTGTGTATGGTACATATATTTCTTCGGCTGGCAGTAAAGTTTGATTTAAAATTATTTGTGGCACATGTTGAGCATGGCATTAGAGGGGCATCATCAATTGATGATGCTGATTTTGTGAAAGATTTTTGTCATAATCATAACATTCCCTTTTATTTATGTAATGTTGATGCATGCGGGTATGCTCAACAACGTAAAATTTCTTTAGAACTTGCGGCACGTGAACTGAGGTACAGATTTTTGTATGATATGAGCAAAAAACTTAATTGTGATTCTATTGCTGTGGCGCATAACCGCCGGGATCAGGTAGAAACTGTTTTAATGCATTTTGTAAGAGGTGCAGGGGCACCGGGATTGTCAGGTATGCAGCCCAAGTCTAACGGAATAATAAGGCCGCTTTTGAATTGTTCACGCACTGCAATAGAAAGATATTGCCAAAATCACGAATTGTTGCCACGGCATGATATTACGAATGAAGAATTGGTATATACTCGCAATAATATCCGTTTGAAATTATTGCCGCTGCTGCATGAATATAATCCTAATATAGAGATGTCTGTTGTTCGCTCAGCGGTTTTAATCAAGGATATGAATGATTTTGTTGTGGAATATGCAACAAAAGTGTATGAGCAATGTACAATAAATCAAACCGACCGGATAAGTATAAATATAACAACGCTGAAGCAACAGCATATTGCAATACAGCGTGAAATAGTTCGAATGGCAGTCACGAGACTGCATACCGGATCGAAAGATATAGAAAGTGTACATATAGAAGCCGCGTTGTCTTTAATAGAACAAGCAAGAACAGGTTCACAGATTAATTTACCACATGGTGTAATAATTAAAGTAGAATATGATAAATTAATAGTTACATCGGTCGTTGTAATAAATGTTCAAGAAATTAGTCCACTAAAATTGTCAATACCGGGAGAATTAAATCTGGCCGGTGGTAAAAACCGTATAATTGCTGAAAAAATATCTTTTAATAAAGTGGCAGCCGATAGAAATGAGTGCTATGTCGATATCGGTAAATTACAAGTGCCGCTGTTTGTACGATTTAGAAAAAATGGTGATTTTTTTTATCCTAGGGGAATGAATGGACGTAAAAAGTTAAAAGATTTGTTTATTGATAATAAAATACCTCGCGAAAAAAGAGATAAAATACCATTGGTTTGTGATGCGGGAGGGATTGTCTGGGTTGCAGGGATTCAGCAGGACAATCGTTATATTCCTACAGCGGCAACTGTTGATTTCGTAAAACTCACTATAATATAATAAACTTTATAAATAATAGCTCTATAAAACCCCATAAATGAAAGGCGGATTTTAATGCACAGTGATCTAGAAAAAATTTTGTTTACTCCAGAACAGATACAGGCACGTGTTCACGAATTAGGTGAAAAAATAAGTGCTGATTATGCTGGTAAGGAAATAGTTACAGTTGGAATTTTAAAAGGGGCTATTGTTTTTTTTGCTGATCTGATAAGAGAGATAAAAATTCCCGTAAAATTTGACTTTATGGCAGCATCGAGTTATGGTATTACCACAAAAACAAGTGGAACTGTAAGGATTTTGAAGGATATTGATACTGATATAGAGAATAAACATGTGATAATAGTGGAAGATATTATAGATTCAGGATTGACTTTAAAATATTTAAAAAATAATTTTGAACATAGAAAAGCTGCTAGTGTGAAGCTTTGCGCTATGCTTAATAAACCTGAAGGACGAAGAACTGATCTTACGGGAGATTATATAGGTTTTGATGTTCCAGATGAGTTTATTGTTGGATATGGGCTTGATTATGCGAGTCGATATCGTAATCTGCCTTACATTGGCGTCTTAAAAAAATCAGTTTACGCTTAATGCTAGGGAATTGAGAAAAACAATATTTGATGATATAATGTTGTTCCATAGGCTTTATACAAATAAGGTACTATAATAAGGAGGATTAAATATTGAATAAGTTTCTGCGGAATGCTGGCTTCTATGTGTTAATCATATTGATAGCATTTTCAATAATAGATTATTTTCATAATAATACTACAAAAAAACCGGAAATAAATTACACTGCGTTTTTACAGCAGGTAGATGCGAAAAATATCACAAAAGTGACTATTCTCGATAATACTATAACAGGAACATTGTCCGATGGAACGGAATTTACTACTATCGTTCCGACGTATCCTAATAGTGACAATTCATTGTTGACAAAACTTGCGGCAAATGGTGTGGATATAAAGGCGGAAAATCCACCTGATACACCTTGGTGGACTACTATATTTACGTCTATTTTGCCAATTCTTCTTCTCATTGGTGTCTGGTTCTTCATTATGCAGCAGACACAAGGCGGCGGTAACCGAGTAATGTCTTTTGGTAAAAGCCGGGCAAAGATGAATAATAATAAAGTAAAAGTTACTTTTAATGATGTGGCTGGTGCTGATGAGGCTAAACAAGAATTAGAAGAAGTGGTGGAGTTTCTTAAACATCCGAAAAAATTTAATGATTTAGGGGCGCGTATTCCTAAAGGAGTGTTGTTGTTTGGCCCTCCAGGTACAGGGAAAACACTTTTAGCTAAGGCTGTTGCAGGTGAAGCAGGAGTGCCGTTCTTTACCATAAGCGGTTCTGATTTCGTGGAAATGTTCGTCGGTGTAGGGGCTTCACGTGTACGAGATTTATTTGATCAGGCTAAGAAGAACGCTCCATGTATTGTGTTCATCGATGAAATTGATGCAGTAGGACGACAACGTGGCGCCGGTCTCGGCGGCGGGCACGATGAACGTGAACAGACGCTGAATCAGCTGTTAGTGGAAATGGACGGATTTGCAGCCAATGAAGGAATAATTATTATAGCTGCTACTAATCGTCCTGATATATTGGATCCGGCTCTTTTACGTCCAGGTCGTTTTGACAGACAGATTGTAGTTGACCGTCCTGATATAAAGGGACGTACGGCTATTTTGAAGGTACATTCCAGAAATAAACCTTTGGATAAGAATGTCGATTTGGGAATTTTGGCTCGACAGACACCTGGATTTACAGGGGCCGATTTAAGCAACTTAATAAATGAAGGAGCACTATTATCGGCTCGTCGTGATAAGAAAACAATTGGCATGAGTGAGTTGGAAGAATCAATTGAGCGAGTGATGGTCGGACCGGAAAGAAAATCAAAAGTTATAAGTGACAAAGATAAACGACTCACTGCTTATCATGAAGGAGGGCATGCATTAGTCGGATTGTTGCTGAAGAATGCTGATCCGGTTCATAAGGTTACTATTATTCCGCGTGGTCGTGCTGGTGGTTATACGTTGAGTTTACCAAAGGAAGATCGTTCTTATCGTACGCGCAGCGAGTTAGTTGATCAATTAAAGGTTACGCTGGGTGGCCGTGTTGCAGAAGAAGTTATTCTCAAGGAAATCAGCACAGGAGCTCAAAATGACATTAAACAGGCTTCACGTATAGTCAGAGATATGATTATGCAGTATGGTATGAGTGACGTATTAGGACCAATATCATTTGGTGAGGGTAATGATCATCAGGTATTCCTGGGACGTGATTTTAATAATCAACGAAATTATAGTGAAGAAGTCGCCTGTGAAATTGATAAGGAAGTGCGCCGGTATATTGAAGAGGCTTATGAAGAATGTCGCACTTTAATTGTGGAAAATATTGATAAGCTTCATTTATTGGCTAAAAAGCTTATTGAACATGAAACATTATCTGCTGCTCAATTAAAGGAACTCATGGAAACAGGTAAGTTGAGTGAAGATGAAGATAATGAAAATAACGATGATAATAATACGACAAATTTAAACGGGAATAATGAACCGATTTCAGCAACTGATACTGATGAAGTTGCTCAACCAGCCAAATCTGATGGGAAAGCGGTAGATAGTACACCTAAGTTCGATTATAATGTAACGGCAAATAACAAGTAAGAAAATAAAAATTTGTACAGTAAGTTGGCGTTGTAATGTGGCAGTATAATATTACAGCGCTTTTTTTATAAAGACTTTTATAGACTGCTGACCAGATTCGATTAGTAAAGTTCAATAAAGACACAGTATATATAGATATAAAAGAGCCCTGCCACCACGGCAGGGCTCTTTTATATAGAAAAATAATACTTATCAAATTTTAAATCAAGCTTTAAAGAAATTTTCAGCCACTTTAGGGTCAAGATTATAAAGCAATACATCTTCATCGCTGGCGTTGGCACGGCCAAGTCCGGCAAGCTTCTTAACAGTGCGTTTTTTAAAGAATTCTTCAGCAACCTGAGGGAAGAGCGCATAGGATAATATATCTTCTTCACTGGCATGTGGATAACCTTTGCCAGCCAATTCAGTCTTGAATTTGGCCATACCCGGTTCAAGTAAATCAGCAGGACGGCAAGTAATAAGATCTTCTTTCTTTATACCGATTTTGTCAAGCAATTCCTGACTGACTGGCGCAGGAGTGTGACCAAATTTACCACGAGCTAAGTCTTTAAATTCTTTTGGCACCATCTTGTAACGTTCTCCTGTCATTACATTCATTGTAGCCATTGTACCAACGATCTGGCTTGAAGGAGTAACGAGAGGAGGATAGCCGACATCAGCACGGACACGTGGCATTTCATCAAGCAGATCCTGGTATTTGTCTTCCATGCCTTGTTCTTTCAGTTGATTTACAAGATTAGAAAGCATACCGCCCGGTATCTGGAAATCAAGAACATTAGGATTAACATCAAAGTAGCCTTTGAGATGGAATTTCTTAATAATATCCTGTTTCACACCAAGGAAATACTTAGCGATAGGAGTCATAGCCTTACGATCAAGACCAGTATCGTACTCAGTTCCTTCGAGTGTAGCTACCATAGTTTCCGTACAAGGCTGGGAAGTATCCATAGAGAATGGTGATAATGCACAGTCAACTACATCAACACCTGCTTCAATGGCCTTTAAATAAGTCATGAAGCCAAAGCCGCTGGTGCAGTGAGTATGGAGCTGAATCGGTAATTTAGTAGCAGCTTTAAGTTCTTTGACAAGTTCAGAAGCCGTATATGGTTTTAATAGACCGGACATATCTTTAATGCAGATAGAATCTACACCCATATGATCAAGTTCTTTAGCTAATTTGGCAAATTCCTTTGTAGTATGTGGACCACCAATAGTATAAACAAGGCAACCTTGTACTTCAACGGAATGTTCTACTTCTTTTTTTGCTTCTTTAGCGGCATCAATGGCTGTTTTTAAATTACGAGTGTCATTAAGGGCATCGAAAATACGAAATACACCAATACCATGCTGGGCAGCTTTTTTTACAAAAGCACGGACAACATCATCAGGATAATGATTGTAACCTAAAAGATTTTGGCCACGCAACAGCATCTGAATAGGAGTTTTCAGATTAGCTTTTAAAGTATCAAGACGTTCCCAAGGATCTTCATCTAGAAAACGCAGACAACTGTCAAATGTTGCACCGCCCCATGCTTCAAGAGATTTATAACCAATCGCGTCAAGCGCGCTCAGTTGAGGAAGCATTTGAGCGAGGCTCATACGAGTGGCTAAAAGAGATTGATGACCATCACGTAGTACTGTTTCAGTAATCTTAACTTTTGCCATAATTAAAAAAAACAACTCCTTTTATTAGTATACAATTGAATTGTAATGCGCATTGTTATTGTAAGTAAAAATAGTATAATTCTTCCCTGAATATTTTTACTAAACAGCCTAAATACAGTATAGATATTATTATTTGCGTTGTCAATCGTTAATGTGATTTTTTTAACAATATTTATCTAAACAATAAATACAATTTATTGTACTGAGTTATTAGATAATTGTAAACAATATTTAAGGTCGGTTTTTTATTGTTGAACGAACTATTGCCTCAGCAATTTCTTTTATTGTTTTGCGCTTTGCCATACTGTACTGCTGAATACGGCGATATGCTTCTGATTCACTGAGATTATAAGCATCCATTAGTATGCCTTTTGCTCTGTCCAGGGTCTTGCGCATTTCTAAAGAATTTTTAACATCGGAAAGTTCCAGTTCCAATTGTTGTATTTCTTTGAAACGAGTCAGGGCAATTTCCATAGCCGGAAAAAGATTGTCCTCTCTTACAGGCTTTACTAGATAGGCCAGTACACCGGAATGTTTAGCTTTTTCCACGATGTCGGCCTGGCTGAAAGCGGTAAGTAAGAGAACCGGAGCAATTTTTTCATCGTCAATTATTTTAGCGGCAGTTATGCCATCCATTTCTGGCATTTTTATATCCATTATCACCAGGTCAGGTCGATATTTTTTTGTTAATTCTACAGCTTTTTTCCCGTTAGAAGCTTCACCAACAACGTTATGCCCAGCTTCCTCTAATAGTTCTTTCAGATCCATCCTGATAATGGATTCATTATCTGCAATGACGATTTTTAATTTATTCATTGGAATTAATCACTCCTAATATTTTGCGGAATTGTTATTTTAGCATGAGTTCCATTGCTGTTATAAAGCTCAAATTTGCCATTCATATCATCTTCAATAAGTGTTTTTACTATCTGAAGTCCGAGTGATTGTGATTGCTTTTTTTCAAATCCTTCCGGCAGACCGGGTCCGTCATCGTATAAATCGAGAATATATTTATCAGTAGTACGTGTTATAGTTAAACCGATGGTCCCTTCATGAACGTGTGAGAAAGCATGTTCTAATGAATTTAGGATCAATTCATTTACAATAAGCGCTAAATTGCTCGCCTGCTGGGATGGTAGTATTATTGTTCCACCAGAAAATTTTGTAGTGAGATTAAAGTCGGGACGCAGCATGTTTTGGGAAATAAGAGTTAAAATATTTTTAGTTACCTGAGTGACATCAATAACCTCATCTTGTTGTTGTGACAGGAATTCGTGTACTACTGATATACTGAGTATTCGATTAACACTTTCCTTAAGGGCATCTTTTACTTCTTGTGATTGTGTGCGGCGTGCCTGCAAACGCAGCAAACTGGCAATAGTCTGTAAGTTGTTTTTTACACGGTGATGTATTTCCTGAATGACGGCAGATTTTATTAGAAGTTCTTTATCTTTTTTCCTTACTTCGGTAACATCTGAAACAATCACAATCCGACAGATGAGACTGCCACCGGATTGTATCGGGATATCCCGTTTTACAATGGTTATGCTGTCGGCAGTCAGTTCTCTTTCATATGGCCGGTCACTTGATATAGTTTCTTTTATTATTCGGTGCGATAGTTGATGGTCAAATAGATGATAGCCAATCAGATTGTTTACACCTAAGATGTTGTAAATTTTTATGGCGGCCGAATTGGCAAATACAATACGGTTATTTTTATCAGCTATTATAATACCATCACTTGATGCAAGTGGATGAAACATGGAAATATCAAGTGTTTTATGTGAATATGACAGTAAAGAACAGGCTGTTTTGTATAAATAAGAATAACCATCTACTTTAGCAACAGTGGGCTGCATTTCAAAACTTACAACGGCTACCACACCAAAAGAGTCAAAAATAGCTTCTGTGTGCATTTCGATGAATTTGCCCCAGCTCCATTCTCTTTTCCCCTGCATGCTTTTACCGGTTTCCATAGTGTATTTTATTAATGGTTCTTCTTGAACTTTACGAAAACAACCAATCCGGCTATGATGAAAAGGGGTGTATGCCGTATGTGGTTTAATATAGTCTGCTATGAGAAATTTGTCACTGCTTTTAGCGTATATAAATAATCCTATATTGGCCATGGTCAAATCAGCGGTAAAAGGTAGAATTCGCTCGATACGCTGCAGAAGATTTATTTGTGTGGCACTGAGATTGGTAGTATTGCGACAAAGTTCAAGTAAGTTATTATTAGTCATGATTATCCAATATCAGCTCCAAACTAATATTATGTTAAACAGCAGACATAAACTGTTTAACATAATAAAATAAGTTTAATATTATTGATAGTATTATTTTTTATCATTTTTAGAAAATATAGTAATACTATAAAATATTATTTTACATATTATAGCAAAAATAACACCATTATAGCAAATGCGAAATAGGTATAAAATACATTGAAAAGTTTATTTGAAATAATTAAAGCATAAAATAAAAATCTGTTGCAAGAGCACAGTTTAATATTTTATGCTTTAATTTTAATAAAGGAGATGCCAAATAAAAAAAGAGGAAACACTGTTTCCTCTCCAATTAGTCTAATCACATCATATGACTCTACGGGCACCTATATAAGTAGAGCTCCAGTATCCATTGTTCAACGAATCAACAACTACACCACGACTGGTGGAAGCATCAATGAATTTACTGTCACCAATATATATTCCTACATGAGAAGCCCCATAAGTGTAAGTTGAAAAGAACACTAAATCACCAGGTGCTAAATCATCATAGGATACCGGTGTTCCCATTTCATATTGTGCATCAGCTGTACGCGGCAATGAAATACCGGCATTGGCAAATACATAACGAGTAAATCCTGAACAATCAAAACCATTTGGTGTAGTACCACCGAACACGTATGGAACACCTATGTACTGGAAGGATGATTGAATAATCCGACGTGCATAGTAATTTGATCCGCGGCTTACCTGAGGCATTGCCCGTCCCATTAATGCTTGATACGTTTGTGGTCCAACCAATCCGTCTGCAGCTATGCCGGCAGACGCCTGAAATTCTCTAACAGCTTCCTGTGTAGCTGGTCCGAAGTCGCCGTCAGCGACAACATCATAACCTAAGTTTGCAAGTTCCCCCTGAATCTCTGCTACCTGTGTTCCTTGGTCTCCAGCACGAAAAGCATCTGCACTGGCAACGGCAAACCAACACATAAATAACATTGATAACGCAGTTAAGCGTAATATCTTACTCAAAAGGTCACTCCTCTCTTTGTTTTTTTTCCTGCGAGGTTAGCTGTCGGATTAGGGACAGAAGAAGAAACCGGCCCTTGTAAAAAACAACATTCACCCCAAAATTGGTTCCCCCGCTCCTGAGTTGGATTCGGTTTATAAAGTACTCATAGCATTTATTTTAACCGAAATAGCAAAAAAAATCAAGTCTAAATTTATTAATTTATCTGATAATTTACTTTAACATAAAAATAGATAGTAAAGATGTAATATCCTATTTGAATTTATAAATGTTTTGTGATATTATATCTACCATAATAATAAAAGCATTGATGGAGACGGCTTAATTTATAAAAAGCTATAGCGAACTGGTGATAGTGAAAGACCGGTGCTGATGAATATTTTAAGAGATCACTCCTGAGCTGTCGGCTGAATGACATATTTTTATATGTTTTAGTAAGTTTAGACCGGTTCTCACCGTTAAATGGGCTGCATATGTCAGTATGTGAAATAGGTGGTACAATGATGAGCATAGCTTTCATCCTGTTTTTGGGTGAAAGCTTTTTTATTTGCTGGATCATATGGTATTGATTCAATTTCAATTGGAGGAATTATTTTATGTATAAAAAAGTGGAGACCAGTTTGAACTTTACCCAACATGAAAGAAATATCGAAAAATTTTGGAATGATAATGATATATTTCAAAAAAGTATTGATCAGCGTGACGGCAGTGATATTTTTACGTTTTATGACGGACCGCCGACAGCTAACGGGAAACCGCATATCGGACATGTACTGACGCGGGTTATAAAAGATATGATTCCTCGCTTCCAGGCAATGAAGGGATATAAAACAGTACGTAAGGCCGGTTGGGATACCCATGGTCTTCCGGTAGAGCTGGAAGTAGAAAAATCACTGGGTCTCAATGGTAAAGATCAGATAGAAAATTATGGCATAGGGCCATTTGTTGAAAAATGTAAAGAAAGTGTATGGAAATATAAAGAAATGTGGGAAGAATTTTCCCGCACAGTCGGTTACTGGGCTGATATGGACAATCCTTATGTTACTTATGATAATAAATATATTGAGTCAGTATGGTGGGCTTTAAAAACTATTTGGGAAAAAGGCTTATTATATGAAGGTCATAAAATTGTTCCTTACTGTCCGCGTTGTGGTACGCCGCTTTCTTCACATGAAGTAGCACAAGGGTATAAGGATGTAAAAGAACGCTCTGCAATAGTCAGATTTAAGGCCAAGGGTGAAGATGCTTACTTTCTTGCATGGACAACGACACCATGGACGCTGCCATCTAATCTGGCATTGTGCGTTAATCCCAAAGTCGTATATGTCAAGGTAAAACACAATGATTATATTTATTATATGGCTGAACAGCTTGTCGAAAAAGTATTGGGCGAAGATGCGGTCATTTTAGAAAGACTTACGGGGAAAGATCTGGAATATCGTGAATATGAGCCCTTATATTCGTATGCCATAGGAAAAATCAAGAAAAAGTCTTTTTATATCACTTGCGATGATTATGTAACAACGGCTGATGGGACAGGAATAGTCCATATGGCGCCGGCATTTGGTGAGGATGATGCCCGCGTATGCCACCGGTATGATATTGGATTTGTCCAATTTGTCGATTCAAAAGGCTGCATGACTGCTGAAACAGATTGGCCAGGTGTATTTGTGAAAAAAGCTGATCCTCTTATATTGAAAGATTTGAAGGAAAAGGGACTGTTATTCGCTGCCCCTAATTTTGAACACAGTTATCCGCATTGCTGGCGTTGTGATACACCGCTTATTTATTACGCCCGTGAATCATGGTTTATAAAAATGACAGCGGTACGTGAACAGCTTATAAAAAATAATAATATGGTGAATTGGATTCCGCCAACAATTGGAAAGGGACGTTTTGGAGATTGGATCGAGCACGTACAGGATTGGGGTATAAGTCGCAACCGTTATTGGGGGACACCATTAAATATCTGGGAATGTGAATGTGGTCATCAGCATTCTATTGGTTCAATAGAAGAATTGAAACAAATGTCAAGTAATTGTCCTGATAATATTGAATTACACAGACCGTTTCTCGATGCGGTAACTATAAAATGTCCGCACTGCGGCAGACAAATGCATCGTGTTCCGGAAGTAATTGATTGCTGGTTTGATTCTGGAGCAATGCCTTTTGCTCAATGGCATTATCCGTTTGAAAATAAAGCTTTATTTGAAAAAACTTTTCCTGCTGATTTTATATCTGAAGCGGTTGATCAAACGCGTGGCTGGTTTTATTCTTTGATAGCTATATCAACACTGTTATTTGATAAGCCGGCATATAAGAACGTGATTGTTCTGGGGCATGTACAGGATAAAAACGGACAGAAAATGAGTAAGTCCAAGGGAAATGCCGTGGAACCGATGGACGCATTGCAAAAACACGGTGCTGATGCTATCCGCTGGTATTTTTATGAAAATAGTGCACCGTGGCTGCCAAATCGTTTCCATGATGATGCGGTTCAGGAAGGGCAGCGGAAGTTTCTGGGGACATTATGGAACACATATGCATTTTTTGTGTTGTATGCAAACATTGATAAATTTACGCCGGCTGATTATAAATTGGAATATGATAAATTATCAATAATGGATAGATGGTTATTATCGCGTCTCAATACATTAATAAAAATCGTTGATGATGATCTTTCATCATATCGTATAACAGAAACAGCTAAGGCATTGCAGGAATTTGTTGACGAATTGTCTAATTGGTATGTTCGCCGCAGTCGTGAACGTTTCTGGGGCAAGGATATGACACAGGATAAAATCAATGCCTATATGACACTGTATACAGCCTTGTCTACATTTATTAAACTTGCTGCACCGATGATTCCGTTTGTCACGGATGTAATTTATCAAAATCTTGTCAGAAATTCTTATACCGATGCTAAAGAAAGCGTACATTTATGTGATTTTCCTGTCGTTGATGAAACCTATATTGATAGGGAACTGGAAAAAAATATGGAGCTGGTATTAGAAATAGTGACATTGGGGCGTGCCGCACGTAATACGGCTAATATAAAAAATCGTCAGCCGGTGGGACAGATGTTTGTCAAGGCACCATTTATATTGAATGATTTTTATAAAGCAATTGTTGCCGATGAACTTAATATTAAAACCGTTGAATTTAAAGATGATATGGAAGAATATTTATCCTATAGTTTTAAGCCGCAGTTTAAAGTTCTCGGGCCCAAGGCCGGTAGGCAGATTAATGAAATAAAAAGTGTCCTCGCAGGACTTAATGGCCATGCAGCTAAGGAAGAACTGGATAAAAATGGTTGTCTAAAAATAAAATTAGCTTCCGGTGAATTTGTTTTGATGCGTGAAGACTTGGAAATATCAGTTACACAGACAGAAGGTTTTGCTACTGAATCTTATAATAAAGTAACAGTAGCTATTGCGACGACTTTATCGGCAAAACTGCTTGAAGAAGGCTTTGTGCGCGAAATAATTAGCAAGATTCAAACTATGCGCAAGGAAAATAGCTTTGAAGTGACTGACCGTATAGCGGTATATGTCAGAGGCAGTAAAAAAATTACTGCTATTGTTACAAACAACGGCGCCGAAATACAAAAAATTGTCTTGGCTAATACGATTGACACTGATAAAATGGACGGTTTTAGTAAAGAATGGAATATAAACGGTGAAACGGTAACATTGGGTGTAAAATAAATATATATGATCTACGAGAAAAATCCGCGGTGCAGAATAGTTGCCGCGGATTTTTTGGCAGCTGACAATAGAAAATTAAAAGAATAAATACTTGCAAAAAGTCAAAAAGTCAAATATAATATAAGAAAAGTAGGATATGAAGGTGAAATTATGAGTAATATAGCTGACCTAATAGAACACTATATATTGCAGCGGCTCGCTGCCCAGCAAAATCGTAATGTGATATTGCGCCGTGCCGATATTGCCGATGCCATAGAATGTGCTCCATCGCAAATTAGTTATGTTTTAAATACACGGTTCACTTCAGATAAAGGTTTTGTTGTAGAATCCCGTCGTGGACTTGGAGGATTTATCCGCATAACACGTGCTCCGCTGCAAGACTTGGTTTATAGTGACCTGATCAGTAAAGTAAATGCTGATACTACACTAAAAGACTTGCACCATATGATAGAATACATGCTGCGGCATGGCTTGATAAAAAATAGAGAGGCGGCATTATTGTATCAGGCATTTAATGATGTATATGATAAGCTTTCGTCAACAGACAGAGCTGATTTTTTAAGATCTTTGCTGATAACTCTGGCTGACTTTTCAGAGGAGGAATAACAATGCTATGTGATAATTGCAAAAAAAATGAAGCTTGTATTCATATTACCCAGATAAGTGGCAACAACAAAATCGATAAATATCTTTGTGAAGAATGTGCTGCTCAGTATGGCGAATTTTTAACACATCCCCAGGCGGAAGTACAGCCGGAAGTTTTTTCAGTCAATGACTTTTTGTCAGGGCTTTTTCATAATACTGCGGGTGCTAAGTCAGCTGAAGAAACAGGGAAAATGCCTGGTGATGAAGAATATGCCTGTCCATCTTGTGGAATGACATATATGGATTTTGCCAATTCCGGGAAAATTGGCTGCAGTGTATGTTATAAGACTTTTCGTAACAAATTGGAACCATTGCTGCGCCGTTTGCATGGATCCAGCAAACATACCGGAAAAATTCCGCGTCGTGCGGGAAAAACATTGAATATGCAGCAAGAACTGGATGTTTTGCGCAAACAGATTCAACAATGCGTTGATAATGAAGAATATGAAAAGGCTGCACAACTGCGTGATTGTATTCGCAGATTAGAAAAAGAAATTAAGGGCGAATGAGGGGGAATAGTAATGTTGTTACAGAACATTTTTACCGATGATAACGTAGCATGGATGGATGGAAATGGACCAGATAGTGATATCGTCCTGGCCAGCCGCATTCGCCTGGCTCGTAATTTTCAGGATATTCCCTTTCCTAATCGGGCTTCTGCTGCACAATTAACTGAAGTAAAAACAAGGATAATAGACATACTGGATGATATTGCTACATTAACCAATAATAATTATATTTGTATCGATATGGAAAAGCTTACTGATATACAAAGGCGGGTCCTTATCGAAAAACATTTTATCAGTAACAAGTTTGTTAAGCATATCGAATGCCGGTCACTCATATTGAGCACAGATAGTAATATTGGCATTATGATCAATGAGGAAGACCATATGCGTATACAATGCATGGGTAGTGGACTGGATATCAACACTTTACTCAAGACAGCATTTTTGATCGATGATGCTATTGAAAAGAAATATGATATTGCTTTTGATGACAGCATGGGATATCTAACGTCTTGTCCTACTAATTTGGGAACCGGCCTCAGAGTCTCGGTATTGCTTCATTTGCCGGGTTTGGTTATGACTAATCAAATTGCTAAGATAGTCAATATTTCACCGCAGCTTGGTCTTGCTGTACGGGGAATGTTTGGCACTAATGCGCCGGGTAATTTGTTTTATATTTCTAATCAGTTATCATTGGGATTTAATGAAAAAGAACTGGTGGAAAATCTGACACGTACGGTGCAGGAAATTGCAGCACATGAACATGAAGCACGAAAGGCGATTTTATCGTATAATGAAGATAAGATGCATGATAGATCATGGCGTGCATTGGGTGTTTTGAAATATGCCCGCAGCTTGTCTATAAGAGAGCTGTTGTCATTGTCGAGCAATGTCCGTATAGGTATAGATGAAAAAATAATTGATGGGATTGATCCTACGGTGTTTAATAGGCTGATAGTTGCGGGACGGGCTAATTATCTTACCAATTTACAGGAAAAAGAAAGTATTTCACAGCGGGAACTGGATAAAAAAAGAGCTGACATTTCCCGTAAAATAATTTGTGACAGCTCAATAGGGAAGTGATTGTATGAACAACAATAAATTAACTTTTAGCGCTGAAAGAGTATTAGAGCTTGCTAATTATGAGGCAAGTAAACAAAGATGCGGTTATATTGGCACAGAGCATATTTTGTTAGGGCTTATCAGGGAGAAAAAGGGACTGGCAGCAAAGGCTTTAGCTTCTTTAGGGGTAACCCGTGATATGGTTAGAAGTCGTTTAAATAATATAATCATTATTCCGCCGATAATGGCGGGAAATACGTTATCATATACACCTTTAGCCAAAATGGTAATGAATTTAGCTGAAGATGAGGCGCAGGCACTGGGACATGATTACATTGGAACTGAGCATATTCTGCTGGGATTAATTCGCCAGGATGACGCAATTGCTTCAAAAATATTGGTTTCCCTAGGAGTAGACCTTGACGTGGTTCATTCGACAATAATGGATATGATAAACAGTGGGCAGCATGATACCGGTGCACAGGAAGACAGTCAGGACAATTCTGATGGGTCAGCGCAGCGAACCCCCTTTCTTGATCGTTATTGCCGTGATTTAAAAAAACTTGCCCTAAAAAATAAAATAGATCCGGTAATTGGAAGGAAAAAAGAAATTGAACGTGTAATTCAGATATTATTGCGCCGCACCAAAAATAACCCGGTGCTTATAGGTGAACCGGGAGTCGGCAAAACTGCGGTTGCTGAGGGATTGGCAATTAGGATGGCAGAAGGTGTAATGCCTAAACTTCTTGCTGACAAGCGAGTGATGAGTCTTAGTATGACTTCACTGGTAGCCGGGGCAAAATACCGTGGCGAATTTGAAGAACGTCTAAAAAATATTATCGACGAAATAACTCAGGCCGGTAATATAATTTTATTCATTGATGAACTTCATACGCTTATTGGTGCCGGAGCGGCGGAAGGATCTATCGATGCTGCTAATATCTTAAAACCGGCTTTATCACGTGGTGAGATTCAGGTGATTGGTGCTACGACACTAAATGAATATAAAAAATATATTGAAAAAGATTCGGCACTTGAAAGGCGCTTTCAACCTATATTGCTTGATGAACCAAGTGAGGCGGACGCTATAAATATTTTATTGGGAATTCGCGGCAAATATGAAGAATTTCATCAGGCAAAAATAACTGATGAAGCGGTCAAAGCGGCAGTAAAATTATCAGTACGTTATGTGAATGACCGTTATTTACCGGATAAGGCTATAGATCTTATGGACGAGGCCGCTTCCAAGGTACGGCTGGCAACAATATCATATCCGACGGAATTGAAGCAGCTCAAAGATAAATTGGATAAACTTGATGATGCAAAAAAGGCAGCTATCAATGAACAAAACTTTGAGCATGCAGCAACTATTCGCGATGAAGAAAGTAAAATACGGGATTCGCTGCAAAAAGCCAATAGTGAATTAAAAAGAGAGGAAGAAAAGCAGATACTTGTCACTGAGGATGATATTGCCGATGTAGTGGCCTCATGGACAGGTATACCGACACAACGCATTGCTGACAAAGAAGCACAGCGCTTGCTGCACATGGAAGATATAATTCATAAACGTATTGTCGGACAAAATGACGCTGTTACTGCTGTAGCCAGAGCGATTCGTCGTGCCCGGGCGGGTCTTAAAGATGAAAAAAGGCCTATTGGTTCGTTTATGTTTCTAGGTCCGACTGGCGTTGGTAAAACAGAACTGGCTCGTTCTTTGGCAGAAGTGCTGTTTGGGGATGAGAATGCTATGGTTCGTTTTGATATGTCTGAATACATGGAAAAACATACGGTATCACGCATGGTAGGGGCTCCTCCCGGCTATGTGGGATATGAAGAAGGCGGTCAGTTAACGGACATTGTGAGAAGAAAACCGTATTCAGTAATTTTGCTCGATGAAATTGAAAAAGCCCATCCTGATGTTTTTAATTTGTTGCTGCAGATTTTGGAAGATGGACGGTTAACCGATGGACAGGGTCGTACAGTTGATTTTAAGAATACTGTGGTTATCATGACTTCTAATATTGGAGCTCAATTTTTGCGGAAAAGTACCGGACCAATGGGATTTAATACCGACAAGAATGAAAATAGTGATTTTGAAGCCGGTTCCAAACGTATTATGGAAGAAGTAAAAAGGCTGCTTAAACCGGAATTTTTAAACCGCATTGATGAGTTGATAGTATTTAAACCTCTTAATAAAAAAGATTTGCTGCAGATAATCGATATTCTTTTGCTGGATGTGACCAAGCGTTTGGAAGATCTTGGTATGTCAATAACTGTAGATGCAAAGGCAAAAGAATATTTACTCAATAAGGGGACAGATGTCAAGTTCGGTGCGCGTCCATTGAAACGAGCTATTCAAAAGCATCTTGAGGATGAATTGGCTGAAAATCTTTTAAACAAACAATTTACAGCCGGTGACAAGATAAATGTTTCTTTCGATAAAGAAAATGATAAACTGATATTTTCTCAGCAGCCTGTTTTGAGACAGACTGCGGCAGGAAAAGCTCCTGTTGGTGTTAATGCACTTTCAGATGATACAGTTGATACTGCCTCGACAAAAGATGAATAAACAAAAAAATGTCTTAGGCCAAAATGATTCTGTTGCAGGACGGCTAATCAATTTTTTAATCAATTTTTTTTGGGCAATATTTTGGTTGGTTCGTTCTTGTGGCAGAATCATTCTGTGTCTGTTACATAAAAATAAGAAGAGGTAAAAATCGGTGGCAAAAAAGAAAAGTGTTTTTGTTTGCCAGGAATGTGGCTACGATTCACCTAAGTGGGTTGGAAAATGTCCGGGCTGCGGTGCTTGGAATACGATGGTCGAAGAAATCATTAAGTCTGATATACGACATGGATTATCATTGGAACTAAAAGGAGAAAACCACACACCTCAACTATTATCGGAAATATCATTGACAAAGACGCCGCGTTTCAGTACAGGATCACCAGAGCTTGACCGTGTATTGGGCGGTGGGGTGATACCGGGCAGTCTGGTTTTGATGGTTGGTGATCCCGGTGTAGGAAAATCCAGCTTAAACCTGCGGGTATGTGCTTATGCGGCAAGAGATCGGAAAGTTCTTTATGTGACAGGAGAAGAAAGTTTACAGCAGATTCGTATGCGTGCTGAACGAATAAATGCGCTTTCCGATACGATGAAGGTATTTAGTGAAACTGATATGGAACGGATAAATATGCAGATTGAACGGGAAAAACCAGACTTGTTAGTAATTGATTCTATTCAGACAGTTTTTCGACCTGATATTCAAAGTGCCCCAGGCAGTGTCAGTCAGGTGCGGGAATGTGCGGTTGAACTTTTACGAATAGCCAAAAGTATGGCAATTGCTGTTTTTATAATCGGGCATGTTACTAAAGATGGGACTT
The DNA here is from genome assembly GCF_015732285.1 of Pectinatus frisingensis. Taxonomy (GTDB): domain Bacteria; phylum Bacillota; class Negativicutes; order Selenomonadales; family Selenomonadaceae; genus Pectinatus; species Pectinatus frisingensis. The sequence continues at coordinate 8,434 of NZ_WIQU01000034.1, read as the reverse complement.
TAGCCGGACCACGTGTCTTGGAACATATTGTTGATACGGTACTTTATTTTGAGGGCGAACGTAATGCACAGTTTCGTATTTTGCGGGCAATAAAAAATCGTTTTGGCAGTACCAATGAGATTGGATTGTTTGAGATGCGGGATGTCGGATTAGTCGATGTACCTGATGCTTCAAAGTTATTTTTATCAGAAACGGTAATTGATTCGGGAATAACTATAGCACCTACAGTGGAAGGAACACGACCGCTGCTGGTTGAAATACAGGCATTAGTAGCATCTACGCCCTATATACCGCCGCGTCGTACATCTGATTGTGTTGATATAAAACGGATACAATTATTACTGGCTGTTTTGGAAAAAAGATTGAATTTGAGTATAGGTGCTTGTGATGTATATGTAAAAATCGCCGGAGGTATAAAAATTGATGAACCGGCGTGTGATTTGGCACTTTGCGTAGCGCTGGCATCAAGTTTTATGAATAAGGCAGTAAAAGAAAAAACAGTTATATTCGGTGAAGTGGGTTTATCAGGTGAAGTCCGTGCTGTAAGCGGGGCTGACATCAGAGTTAAGGAAGCGTGTAAGCTTGGTTTTACAAATATTGTAATTCCGCAAAAAAATGTTAAAGTAGTTGACAAGATGCAAAAAGCAAAAATATTTGGTGTAAATAATGTGCGTGAGGCATTAAAGGCAGCACTGTAAAGCTGAATATAAGACATTTTTTGACAAAAACAGTTTCATTTAGTATTATAAATTTATCTGCCTGAATAAATTTGTATGTACATAAGTATTGTGTGATTTATATAGTTTTCATTTATTTTGTGTAGAATGGTATTTTGCAATTATAATATATTATTTTATTTGGAGATGAGTTCGTGTTAGAAAAAGTATTGCGATTTTTTATAGTGGTTCTCGCAGCTATATTTGGATTGGCAATTATGCAGCTTATTATACCGTTGATTATCAGTGCGGAATATCTTGATATTAATCTCAATATTTTCGGTATTACATTGGCTCGGCTGGTAATCGGTTTTCTGGGAATAATTTTTGGGGGAATATTGGGCTATATAGTTTCTCCTTATCTTATTATTTTATTGAAGAGATTTTCGACGTGGGTAGAAAATCAACTTAATAAGATGAAAATACATGATGTGTTAGCCGGTGTATGTGGTTTGGCCATTGGTCTGATTATAGCTAATCTTCTTGGAGCGGCGTTTTCCGGTGTACCCTTGGTAGGTAGTTATTTACCAATTGTTTTCAGCATTGTTCTTGGGTATTTGGGCATACATATAACGATAAAAAAACGTGATGAAATTGTAGCACTTTTTCCACGTCTTTTTGGTGAACCGGGTAAGGATAAAAAAAGTGTCGTCAAAGAATTACAACCAGCAAAAGAAGCCTATAAGCTACTTGATACAAGTGTTATAATTGACGGGCGCATCGCTGATATATGTCAGAGTGGATTTATCGAGGGCACGTTATTGATACCGGTTTTTGTTCTGGAAGAATTGCAGCATATAGCTGATTCGGCAGATTTACTGAAACGCACGCGTGGCCGCCGCGGTCTGGATATATTAAAACGTATCCAAACCGATTTTGGCATGTTTGTGCAAATTGATGAACGTGATTTTGATGATATAAATGAAGTTGACTCAAAATTAATAAAACTTGCCCAGGTGGTTGGGGGAAAGATTATTACCAATGATTATAATTTGAATAAAGTGGCTGATTTACAGGGAGTAGCAGTGCTAAACATAAATGAATTGGCAAATGCTTTAAAACCGGTTGTAATCCCCGGTGAAGCGATGACAGTGACTGTAGTGAAAGATGGTAAGGAACAAGGTCAGGGTGTGGCTTATCTTGATGATGGAACAATGATTGTCGTTGAGGGAGGCAGAAAGTTTTTGAATACGACGCTGCCAGTGACGGTTACATCTGTTTTGCAGACAGCAGCGGGGCGAATGATTTTTGCTAAACCCAAATAATATTTATTAGGGTGGACTTTTGTTTTATATTTTGAAGTAATAGGCTGCGGGTGATGCCGCAGCTTTTTTTAAAATATCAAGAAGGGTGATATCAGTGATTACAGCTATTTTCCCGGCTGCCGGTAAAGGCAGGCGAATGGGAACCCCATTTAATAAGGTTTTTGCGTCTTTATCCGATAAACCAGTCTTATTGCATACATTGTTGAGCTTTTCACGCTGTGCATTTATAGATGATTTTGTCGTAGTCGTTGCACCGCAGGAGGTAACTATGGTGAGTAAACTGTTAAATACCATTCCTGAAATTAAACCATGTAAAGTAGTGGCCGGAGGCATTGAAAGACAATATTCCGTGTACAATGGTCTTATGGCTGTATCAAAGGATTCGGATATGGTGCTTATCCATGATGCTGCACGGCCGCTTATTAGTGTAAAGGTTATAAATGCTGTCATTGATGAGGTAAAAGAATCGGAAGCCGCTGTCGCTGCTGTACCGGTTACTAATACAATAAAGGTGATTGATGAAAATAATTTAGTGGTACGGACACCAGATCGCAGTAATTTATGGATGATGCAGACACCGCAGGGATTTAAAAAAGAATTGCTTTTAAGGGCTTATGAACAGGCACGGCAGGATAATTTTCTCGGTACGGATGATGCAAGTTTGATTGAACATATTGGTCACCCTGTAAAAATAGTAATGGGTGATTATAAGAATATAAAAATAACGTCACCGGGTGATCTGGTATACGCTGAGGCTATGCTGGGCAAAAAAGCGGTTGATAAGGTTAAAGCAGATCTTTCAATTACGGTGACGAATGCAGTTGAACTCATGAAAACGAAAATATTAGGAAAAAGGTTGTGAATTAATGCGTATAGGCATGGGGTACGATGTACATTTATTGACAGAAAATCGTAAGCTTATAATCGGCGGGGTTGATATTCCCTTTACAAAGGGACTTTTGGGATATTCTGATGCCGATGTACTGCTGCATGCCATTGCTGATGCTTTATTGGGGGCAGCAGGATTGGGGGATATAGGACGTCATTTTCCTGATAATGATGTTCAATATAAAAATATTTCCAGTATGATACTGTTAAAAAAGACGAGAGATTTATTGAGAAACAAAAATTATACCGTAATTAATATTGATGCTACAATTATTGCACAGATGCCTAAAATGGCACCTTATATCGAAACAATGCGCAGTAATGTTGCAAAAGTTTTATCATTGGATAAAGAATATATAAATATTAAAGCGACTACAGAAGAAGGTTTGGGTTTTACAGGAGCCGGTCAGGGAATAGCAGCAAATGCCATTACCCTTATTGAGAAATGTGAAAATCATTGTTAAATAAGCATATTTCTGTTAAAATATACCGTATAAGTATTATTTGGAGGTAGTAAATACATGTCTGAACAAATCAGAGTTCGTTTCGCTCCGAGTCCAACAGGTCCATTTCATATCGGTGGTGCACGCAGTGCACTTTTTAATTGGCTGCTTGCCAGAAAATATCCTGAAGGTAAATTCGTACTGCGTATTGAGGATACTGATAGAGTGAGGTCCAGTAAGGAGTCGGAAGAAAATATTAAAGAATCTCTGAAATGGCTCGGTCTTACTTGGGATGAAGGTGTTGACGCCGGCGGTGACTATGGTCCTTATCATCAAATGGAACGGCTTGATATTTATAAACAATATGCACAAAAATTGCTTGATGAGGGTAAAGCATATTATTGTTACTGTACGGAGGCTGAAATTGCCAAAGAACGTGAAACTTTGATGAAAGCTAATAAAATGCCGATATATCAAGGACATTGCCGTAATCTTACAGATGAACAAATAGAAAAATATAAAGCTGAAGGGCGCAAGCCGACCATTCGTTTCCGTACACCGGAAAATAAAACAGTTGAATTTGATGATATGGTACGCGGTCATATGCAGTTTGATTCCAATGGTGTTGGTGATTTTGTAATAATGAAAGCAGATGGCATACCGGTATATAATTTTGCTGTGGTTGTTGATGATGCTTTGATGAAAATTTCTCATGTAGTACGGGCTGAAGAACATCTTTCCAATACACCACGGCAAGTTGTCCTTTATCATGCTTTGGGGTTTAAGGTACCAATGTTTGCCCATATCTCACTTATTTTGGGAAAGGATCATTCTAAAATGAGTAAACGCCATGGCGCAACGTCGGTGGAACAATATAAAAAATTGGGATATTTGCCTGAAGCAATTGTTAATTTTTTGGCATTGCTGGGGTGGGCACCACAAAGTGAACAAGAAATATTCTCTATTGATGAATTAGTTAAAGAATTTTCTATGGAACATGTTGCAAAAAATCCGGCAGTGTTTGATATTGATAAATTAAATTGGCTTAATGCTCAGTATATGAAAAAACTTTCATCAGAAAAGATAACCATGATGGCAATACCGCATCTTGTGGAGAAAGGTTATCTCACTGGGGCACTGGCAACTGAAGAAATGGCGAGATTAGTTCGTTTTACAGAAATTATTCGCGATCATTTAAGCTATGGGGCACAATATTTGGATTTTGCCGATTTATATTTTAATGATGAAATCACTATTGATAGTTCTGATGCAAAAGTGGTTGTGACTGATGAAACGGCATTACCGGTACTTGACTTGTTTAAACAAAAACTGTCTGCTGTTGATATCTTTGATGCTGCTTATATTCAGCCGATATTTAAACAAATAATCAAGGAACTTAAAGTTAGTGGGAAAAAAGTGTACATGCCGGTACGAGTGGCACTCACAGGACAAATGCATGGACCGGATTTGGCAGGTATTATCGAAGTCGTCGGTTATGACCGGATAATGAAACGTCTGGAAAAAGCGATGTCTGTGATAAAGACATTATAATGATGATAAAAAAACGATAAGCATAAACGGCCTTTTTCTTGGGAGATTATTATGAAATTGCTACATATGTTAAAAAAAGATATTCGTGTAATTTTTGAGCGGGATCCGGCTGCTAAAAGTGTGTTGGAGGTTTTGCTTTGCTATCAGGGATTACACGCTATTTGGATGTACCGTATTGCCCATTGGTTTTTTGTACGCGGCTTTGTTGTACTGCCGCGTGCTATATCGAACTTTGCCCGTTTTCTTACTGGTATTGAAATTCATCCTGGAGCTAAAATCGGCCCGGGCTTATTTATTGACCATGGCAGTGGCACTGTAATAGGCGAAACCGCTGAAATAGGTCGTAATGTGACTTTATATCAAGGAGTCACATTGGGCGGGACCGGCAAGGAAAAGGGGAAACGTCATCCTACTATCGGTAATAATGTGGTGGTCTCCTCTGGAGCAAAAATATTAGGGTCTTTTTCTGTAGGCGATCATGCTAAAATTGGTTCCGGTTCAGTAGTTCTTAAAGAAGTGCCGGCTTATGCCACTGTCGTGGGAATTCCAGGCCGTGTGGTAATGATGAAGGGAAAACGTGTCAGCTCTACTGCCGATGGAAAGATAAAGAATCCTAATATATCTGATGCATTTAAAAAAGAATTAACGGAAGAACTTGATGTTGATTTGGCACATGATAAATTACCTGATCCTATGCTTGATATGATGAAGGAACTTGTAAAAAAAGTTGATGGACTTGAAACTAAAGTAACAAATTTAGAAAAGGAACTGGATGCGAAAAAAAATGTTAAAAGTATATAATACCTTAACAAGAACAAAAGAAGAATTTAAACCAGTAGTACCTGGGCATGTCAGTATTTATGTATGCGGCGTTACTCCTTATAACGAACCACATATTGGCAATGCGCGGCCTTTTGTCACCTGGGATGTGATAAAACGTTTTTTACGTAAACTGGGTTATAAAGTGAAACACGTCCAGAATTTCACGGATATTGATGATAAAATAATTCGTACCGCCAATGAACAGCGTGTCGGATGGAAAGATATTTCTGATAAATATATAGCAGCATACTTTGCCGTCATGGATAAATTAGGTGTGGGGCGTGCTGACATATATCCGCGGGTATCGGAAAACATGGCGGATATTATAAAAATGGTATCAGGGCTTATCAAGGAAGGGTTTGCCTATGAACTTGATGGTGATGTCTATTTCAGTGTGGAAAAATTTCATGGATATGGTAAGTTAAGCGGGCGTAAACTTGATGATATGCAGGCCGGTGCGCGTATTGAGGTAGATGATCGTAAACATCATCCAATGGATTTTGCCTTGTGGAAAAGTGCCAAAGCTGGTGAACCATACTGGGAAAGTCCGTGGGGAAAAGGGCGTCCTGGCTGGCATATAGAATGTTCTACTATGTCACTGAAATATCTGGGAAAAACCTTTGATTTTCATGGTGGTGGCAGTGATCTTATATTTCCGCATCATGAAAATGAAATTGCTCAATCGCAGGCCTATTGCTGTGATGATCATTCTTTTGCCCGTTATTGGCTGCATAATGGATTTATTACTATAAATCAGGAAAAGATGAGCAAATCGCTGAATAACTTTTTTACAGTAAAAGATATTTTGGCAAAATATCCTGCTGAAGTATTACGATATTTTCTTGTAGCTACACATTATCGCAGTCCTCTGGATTTTAGTGATGAACGTTTAAAAGAGGCTGAAGCTGGGTTAGCCCGCTTAAAAAATGCACAGGATAATCTTAATGATTTATGTAACACGGCAAAAGATGGTGATGGCAGCACTGTACAATTAGTTCAATTTGCCCAAGATGCGAAAAAGGGATTTTATGATGCAATGGAAGATGATTTTAATACAGCACTTGCTTTAGCAAATATGTTTGATTTAGCTAAAAAAATAAATATCTATTATCAAACTGTTACTGCCGGTGATACTGCTGCTGATAAAGACGATATTGAAAAGGTTGTTGCAGTATATCGGGAGATGACAGATATTCTTGGTATTTTGCAGTCAGATAAACAAGAAAAGAATGATGATAAAATTGTCAATGCATTGATGGATTTGATTATTGCGGTTAGAGAAGATGCTCGCCACAATAAAGATTGGGCAACATCGGATAAGATACGTGATGATTTGAAAACAATAGGTATAATTATTGAAGATTCCCCAACGGGAGCCAGGTGGAAGCGGTAATGCAGTTCGCTCATTATCGATATTTATGTGAACATATGTTTGAGCTAAATGCAGCAGGTGTTGTAAAACAGCATTATGGTAAAATTGAAGTTGAAAAATTATCACCGTTAATACTAGCATATATCGGAGATGCTTATTTTCATCTGTTTGTACGTACCCGGATGCTTTTTTTTGAACAAAATAAAGTTCGGGTTCTCAATGATTTTAGTGCCAAAATTGTGTCGGCAGTGTATCAGGCTGAAGCGTATCGGCAAATTGAAAAACAATTGACTGAGAGTGAAAAAAAATTATTTCACCGGGCTTATAGTGCAAAATCACATGCGCCGCGTGCAGCTAGTGTAGCTGATTATCATACCAGTACAGGTTTTGAGGCAGTCTTGGGATATTTATATCTGACTGGCAATAAAATACGCTTGCAGGAAATATGTGAGAAATCGTTTCAATCGATAATTAAAACTATTCATAACGAACATACTGATAATTGATAGAAACAATATAATTAAATAGTTATTTAGCAGAGTAAGTGACTGTGCGTAAAGTGCCAGATGAACGGGGAGTTGTCATTTGGACGAAAAGTGATATAGCTTGCGGTACAGTCACTGCATCCCGCTGCTGCATAAAAAGAAACATCTTGATATGTAGCAACGCGCTAAACATGTGGAGGTGTTTTTTTGTACCATTTTTCAGTACGCACAATTATTTTAAGTGGTATTTTTTTGGCTCTAATAATTATTTTTACGCATGTACTTGCGATACAGACGCCATTTATCAGGATTGGCTTCGGATTTTTACCACTAGCCATATATGCAGCTGCTTATGGCCCTTTAGCGGGCAGCATTCTGGGAGCAGTGTCAGATATTTTAGGTTGTATACTTTTTACACCAGGACTTTATTTTCCTGGATTTACTATTAGTAGCTTTTGCAGTGGGGCGATTTATGGTTTTTGTTTTTATAATAAATCAATTACTATTAAACGAACTGCTGTTGCATTTACAGTAAGCTTTATTATTGTAGATATGTTGCTTAATACTATCTGGCTTAGTATTTTATATCAAAAAGCCGTATTTGCCTTTGCATTCAGTCGTTTCATAAAGGGACTTATTTTTATGCCAATCAATATTTTTCTATTTTATACTATTTACAAAACATTAGATAAGACAATAAAAAAATACCGTAATTTAAATTGATATTATCAATCCCCATAAGCTGGATTTGGAGTCTGGATTATGGGGAAGTTCAATTATCATATTGCGGTATTTTGAATAATATTTTTCAATAAGGTTTAAGATGATTATTTATGATATTAAATTTACGAAAACAATCCTATGCCTACGAAATAAGCCACAATAACACCGA
>NZ_WIQU01000033.1 GCF_015732285.1 Pectinatus frisingensis | reverse complement strand
GCACAAACTATTTTACACTACCCCATACATCACACGTTCTTCAGCAACCCATTTTTCCACTAGAGCCCGAGACTTTTCCACTCGACTGCAATATTCATCATCAAATTCAACTTTAGCACCAAATCTAGCAACATCCACCAAATCTTGTATGCTCATTTTTTCACCAAGAATGACAGTAGCTGTCTGAGCAACATGTTTTCGTTTTTCCGTAATACTGCCTCCTACTTAAGAACTAATGTTCATATGTTCTTACTAATTAAATAGTCCTTTGTATGTCATAGCATCTTTCTTTGGTTTTTTTGTTTTGCTAACTTAAATTATACCAAAGTTTGATGCTATTTTATTGTCAAGATACTATTTTTATTACATCGTTACTTGATTTTTCGGGCTTTCACTCAACTTTCCTTGCATCAGCTGCACTGTTCTTAATTTGCCTGGTTTTATTTTTTTCATTAAAGAACCACCGGAAAAATCGGCAGAAAACGCCATGAGTTTATTAAAAGTTCCATTGCTTCGTAATATGTTGATCTATGCTTCATTTGTTTCCATGGTCATTTTAGTTTTACAGCCTATTATGACAACTTATATCTCCAGTTTGTCCGATAATATTGACAATATTATTTTCATATCTGGATTTGTTTTTTCTTTAGGCGGTTTTGCCAGTGTTATTTCCGCACCATTGTGGGGACATTTCGGCCAGCACCACGGATTTTTCATCTCTATGATTTTATCCTTGGGTTTAGCTGGTGCTTGCACTATACTGCAGGCATTGCCCAGCGATTTATATCTTTCTACGGCAAGTCAATTTGCCGTAGGCCTTTTTGCCAATATGGCATTAATCTTTCTATTAATGCCATATTGGCAAAAAATACAGATTCACACACAAAAGGCCGTATTTGGGGATTAATGTTTTCAGCTCAGCAGATCGGTTCTATGACTGGTCCTATTTTAGGCAGCATTATTGCGACTTTTATTGGCATGAAATTTGTCTTTATAATTGCTGGCTTGATTTTAATTGTAATTAGTATGCTTGCCCGCCAACAACAAGCTAAATATAATTAACGATAATGATTTATAATTCAGGTGATAATTTCGATGCACGGCAGTGCTGATACATTAGTACCTGTAAATTCTATGGAAAAATTATATACTGCCTGTCCATCATATAAAAAATTACATATTTTCCCAAACGTTCAGCACGCTGTAGCTATTGCTGCTGATCCGAATGAATACTACAATGTGTTGAAACAATTTTTGATAAATATCGGCATAATGAAATAAATTTTAATAAAAAGTATTGACATGGAGTTAACTCCAAATAGTAGACTATTCTTGTCAGTAATAATTGGCAAAAATATTAATACGAAAAGGATGTAACAATATGAGTTATACAATGTATGTACCGACAAAAGTTTTATTTGGCGCAGGTATGCTGAATAAGCTGCATGAACAAAATTTACCCGGTAAAAAAGCAATGATCGTTATTTCAAATGGTAAATCAACGCGAGCTAACGGATATTTGGAACGCACTGAAAAAGAGCTTCATCAAAAAGGTATTGAAACTGCCGTATTTGACAAGGTACAGCCAAATCCACTTAAATCGACAGTAATGGCTGGAGCAAAATTTGCAAAAGAAAACAATTGCGATTTCATTGTTGCATTAGGCGGCGGCAGCTGCATGGACTCATCCAAAGCGATGGCTATTATGGCTACCAATGAAGGTGATTTGTGGGATTATATAGCCTCCGGAACTGGCAAAGGCAAAGAAATTAAAAATAAATCACTGCCGGTAGTAGCAATCACAACTACAGCCGGTACAGGATCTGAATCTGACTGGGGTGCAGTTATTACTAATGAAGAAACAAATGAAAAAACCGGTTTCGGCGGAGAATATCTTTTCCCTGTACTGGCGATCGTTGATCCTGAGCTTATGAGTTCAGTGCCGCCTAAATTCACAGCTTATCAGGGATTTGACGCATTATTCCACAGCGTTGAAGGATATATATCTTCTGAAACCAATCTCATGAGTGATATGTACGCCATCACGGCAATTGAAAATATTGGTAAATATTTGCTGAGAGCTGTCAAAAATAGTAAGGATATGGAAGCACGCGAAAGGGTGGCATTTGCCAATTCGTTATCCGGCACAGTCATGTGTGTTGGTGCCTGCACCAGTGAACATGCATTAGAACATGCTTTATCTGCTTATCACGACAAGCTGCCGCATGGTGCCGGCCTTATCATGATAAGCTGCGCATATTACAAACACATTGCTGACATACATGCTGCCGATGATAGATTGGTTCGTATGGCACAAGCATTAGGCAATAAAGATGCTAAAGAACCAATTGATTTTGTACGCACACTGAAAAAATTACAGGACGATTGCGGCGTCGGAGAACTTAAAATGTCTGAGTATGGTATCACTCCTGATGAGTTCCCCAAAATGGTTAAAAATGCCAAGGATACAGCAAAGTTCTTGTTTGCTACCGATCGTAAACCGCTTTCAGATGATGACTGCGTAAAGATATACCAAGCCTCATTTAAATAATAAACAGATTTATAGCAAAATGCTGTCTGATTTTTAACGCAGCATTTTGCTATAACTTTGACAGATGATGATGTGGAATTTCTAGAAGAATTATATATTCCCCACAATATAGTAAGTGCACTGGACAAAAATTAAGTCGGTAATAATTAAAAAACGGAGAAAATATGAATAAAATGATTGTAGTGTATTATTCATGGTCGAATGGAAATACAGAAAAAATAGCTAAATTAATACAAAAAATTACGGCTTCTGATATTGTACATATAGAAACGTTAAAACCTTATACTGGAAACTATAAAGAAGTAATAGAACAAGGAAAAAGAGAAGTAGAAAGTAGGTTTAAACCTGAAATTAAATCATTGTTAGTTGATTTTGAAAATTATGATGTTATTGTAATTGGAACTCCAACCTGGTGGTACACAATGGCTCCAGCTGTTTTATCATTTCTTAATAATCAGAACTGGTATGGTAAAATTATCATTCCGTTCATTACTGATGCCGGCTGGCCTGGACATGTTATTGACGATATAAAGAAAACCTGTCAGGGTGCTGAATTTGCTCAAGAAATGGAAATTCGTTTTGATTCTAATGGCGGCAACCATATGGAAACAGCAGAATCTAAAATTGAAGAATGGATCATGAAGATAAAACACACTTTTTTAAAATAAAATATTGTGTTTTCCCATAATCAGCTAACAATATTAATATTACCTTACTATAAGTAATTTTTGTTTTACCAAAATAAATATATACCAAGTCGGAAGGGTGTTGACGATGAAAGAATTAAGCGTATTTTCAATAGGAGGAAAAAATGATTTATATACAAAATATTTTACAGGCCAAAGTTATTTAAACATGCTATCATTGGAGCAGATCATTGTGGGAAATGTAACTTTTGAACCTGGCTGCCGTAATTGGTGGCATATACATCATGCCAAAACAGGAGGTGGGCAGATGCTTCTCGTTACGACAGGCAGAGGCTATTATCAAGAATGGGGAAAAGAAGTGCAGGAATTGCATCCCGGTGATGTAGTACATATTCCAGCTGGTGTAAAACATTGGCATGGTGCTGCACCAGACAGCTGGTTTGCTCATTTAGCCATTGAGGTTCCCGGTGAAGAAACTTCAAATGAATGGTGCGAGCCTGTCATTGATAGCGAATATAAGAAATTAAAATAACTTATGATTGCTCAATCTGATAAAGCCACGAAAATCTACCGAATAAGATAACATTCCATGGCTTTAATTCAAACATTAATATTATTTTTCAAAATAAATAAACTGGGGAGTTACTAAAAAAATGAAGCTTCCATATTTTTTATTTAAAAGATTAGTCTGCCGCTATCCTAACAGTCGACCACATCGGCATATTCCGATAGAAAAAATAAATTTGGCAGATATTATGAATGTGAAAACGCCCCGATGCGTTTGGTTCGGTCATTCTACGGTTTTTATACAAATAAATGGGAAAACAATTTTATGTGATCCGGTTTTCTATAATCTTTTTTGGTTATTTTCAATTTTTACAGGAAGGCGTTTTACCGAAGAATTACCTTTATCAATAAAGGAATTCCCCCAGATAGATATTCTGCTTTTGTCACATGATCATTATGACCATATGGATTATCGTTCTATCAAGGACATTCAGTATCATGTTCAAAAATTCTGTGTTCCACGCGGTGTAGGAGCACGGCTGCGGAAATGGGGAATCAAAAAACAAAAAATTGTGGAACTGTCCTATGGTAATACTTTTTCGGAATTCGGAATAAATTTTACTTGTACACCCAATCAGCATTTTTCGGGAAGAAGCTTGTTTGACCGCAATAAAACGCTATGGTGTTCCTGGGTTATTGACAGTGGTAAAATCAAAATCTTTTTTAGCGGAGATGGTGCTTATGGACCACATTTTAAAGAGATAGGCAGTCAGTATGGACCGTTTGATTTGGTATTTATGGAATGTGGGCAGGAACATGAATTTTCAATGAATGTTCACATGGTCCCTGAAAAAGCAGTACAGGCAAATATTGATTTACAAGGGAAGATTATGCTTCCCATTCATTGGGGAATATTCAGTCAATCAAATACTGACTGGACTCAGCAGATTGAACGCCTGCTAAAACAGGCACAGCTTATGTCGGTAAAAGTTACTACTCCTAAGATAGGTGAATTGGTCACAATCGGTAGTAATAATTATCCGCAGACGCTATGGTGGAATCTTTAATATTGCCATATAAAAAATTGATGTTGTTCCTTATATAATTTATTTGGAAAGGGAAATAATGAAGGTACAGTCCATTTTAAAAAATAAATACTATTTATATATGACAGAATTTTTCGCAGGAATGGCTGTTATGGCTGTTGAACTAGGAGCTAATCGTTTGCTGGCGCCGTATTTTAGTTCATCGCAAATTGTCTGGACCATTATTATTGGAACGATTATGATTGCCATGGCTGTTGCAATTATTGGGGTGGCCGCAGTGCTGATGCTCATCCTGATCCAGATCGGTTATATGTACATATTTTAGTTGCGGCCGTATGGATTTCTGCCATTCCACTGCTGGGCAAGTATATCATTTTGGGTATCTCTGGTTTGTTGATTTTTTCAATTAATACACAGCTTTTGACGATTGCAGCTTTTCTTACCTGCATGGTCATTTTCGTTTTTCCGCTGGTATTACTGGGAACGGTCATTCCATCTTTGGCAAAATATGCAACGGACAGTATGGAAAACACCGGTAAAACGGCAGGAATGCTGGGTGCATATAATACCATAGAAAGTATTCTTGGGACCTTTCTGCCTACCTTCCTTACCATTCCAACAGTGGGTACTGCTGTTACGTTTCTTATTTTCTCTGGTATTCTTTTACTGGTCAGTTCGATTTATTTTTTGAACACAGGAATCAAAAGAATAACTATTACGGCTGCAACTGTTTTATTTGTTGTATGTTCCGTTTTTGGTAATTCTGACAAATTTGCTTTTTGGGAAACAGATCTTCTTTATGAAGGAGAATCTGTATATAATTATTTACAAGTAAGGGATCGTGATGATAGTCGTATTTTATCGACGAATGTATTGTTTGGTGTGCAATCTATTATGAAAAAGAATAGTGAATTAACTGGAATGTACTATGATTATGCATTAGCCGCACCGATTATGGCTCAAATTCCAAAAGTAAAGTGAACCCCTTTGTCAAGACAGATTTTTTATAAAAATAAGTTAGGTTTCTGAAAGTAAAATTTTATAAATATCACCTGCCAGATGTGAAATATATTTTCTTCGGGGTATTATAATTCAAGCTTTGATGCAGTCGTTTTTCGTTGTAATAGGTCATATATTCATTTATGCCGATACGGACTTGTCTTGGTGATTCATATTCTTTTGGATACACATTCTCATATTTTACGGTACGCCACAAACGTTCAATGAAAATATTATCATAGGCACGTCCACGATGATCCATACTTATTTTACAGCCAGCATCAATAAAAATCTTCGTGTACCGTGGGCTGGTAAAATCACTACCTTGATCACTGTTCATAATTGTCGGAGTTCCTATCTGTAATGCCTTTCGACTCGTTTCTAGTACGAAATCGATATCCATTGTATCATCTAACATCCAAGCAATGACGTACCGTGAATACCAGTCAATAATGGCTGTCAGATACAGCCATGAAGAACGAATGGGATATATGTTATGTCAATACTCCAGACTTGATCAGAATCTTCTATTGTTAAGCCTTTCAGTAGATACGGATATATAGGGATTTGTGGATTGGTACGGCTGGTATTCTGACGAGGATAAATAGCCTGTATGCCCATTTGCTGCATACTTCATCTAAAATGTTAGCCAATACCTAACCTAAAAACAACTGGTTTTTATCTTGATTTATGGGTTCAGTATATACGTTTTTTTCTGATTATTGTAATTACTTTTAAAAAGTTGTATCATTAATATAAATATTTTTATAATAACAAGGG
>NZ_WIQU01000052.1 GCF_015732285.1 Pectinatus frisingensis | reverse complement strand
GCTAAATATTGACATAGGACCATAAATTAATTTGTTTCCAGGTTATCTCAGCTTCTTTAGGTTTATACCAATACTGATCAGATAGATTTAATCCTAAGTTTTTAAGAGATAGTGCACTAGCAGTTTCTACTCCGGCAGCTTCTAATAAAACTGACAAATCTTGTCGCGTAGTTGGAATACTTCTAGATTTTATCCAAGAATCTAATGCATATTCTTTATCATTTTGATATTTAACTGGTAAGGGCAAATATTCTTCATTATATATTTTCGTTATTTCCTTTACACGGCCAGATAAACTATTTATATTAACTTCTATTACAGGAATATCTTTATCCATAAGTATTATTTTCATGTTATACTCCTCCTGATTAGATTGTACCATAGAATACCTTATGACTTCGATAAAATTTGTTTATAGAGATTTTTTCTATATTGCCATTACAGTTTATAAATGATGCCAAATCAATTCGATAGTTTCAAAATAAATCACTACTAACGTACATATTGAATATTTTTGATTTTTATTTTGTCTATCATATCTTGAATAACCGTTTTGTCTTGCACATTAGGAGAAAACTTAAAAATAATATCCGCAGCATCTTCCTTTGAGCAGCCGTTATTTAGTACCTGTTCAGCAAATTCCTTATCATATTTACCTGACCACCCTTTTTTATCTTTATTCAATAACTTACATGCGATATTTCTATACATTTTTTCAAATTTCCCAATAAAATTATCACTATCTTTTTTTAATATATTTTGAACACGCCGTTGTTCTTCATTATCTTTATCAAAACTGTCATTAGTTGCATTTAATATAATTTCAAGTTTCTTTACCCTCAGCATCTTTTTTTGAAATTCATCTTCTTGCACAAAAGGTGTACCAAATTCCTGCTGTGCATTTTTTAAATTTTGCTGCGCTGATTCAAGATTGCCATTATATTTTTCCAAATATTTTGGTAAAGCATCAATAGCATTTTCTAACCGAATCATATTACCAGAATGATCGTGTGCAAGTGCAACATCATATGTCGATTTCCCATGTATTTTAGCTATATGACTTTGTTGATAACCATCAAAATAAATACTTACAGGCATCCCTCTGAATAGACACTTTATATTATTATATTGATGGGCATTTATAATATCTGCTAACGCTTTTCCGGCAAGTTTTCGTTCGTTATATTCTATGCCGTTTATTTCAATAAAAAATACTGATTTACCATCCTCACCTAATACAGTATTCTTTTTTATATTTTGGATATCTTCTGTAATGGTGGATATCCTTTCCTCATATTTAGCAATTTCTCTAGGAAATACTTCATTTATTTTATGCTCAAGATGATATTGCTGTTGTAAATATAATGACTTTGCCATTTTTAACTTTTCAAGCTGAATATCTAAAGCCATCTTTTCTTTTATAAGTGGATTTCCAGTCGCAATCGCCTTTATTTCAGCATAGGACAAAGTAGCCTCATCAATATCTTCCGCAGAACGTACAGGCGTTTTTGATGTCATAATTTGAGCAATAAACCGCTGCTTATTTTCTATTATCTGCCAAAGATAAGCATCAAAGGTTTCTTCTGTTACGTATCGATATATTTTTACTTTTTTATTTTCATTGCCCTGCCGTACAATACGACCGCTGCGCTGTTCAAGATCAGAAGGTCGCCATGGGACATCAAGATCATGCATAGCGATAAGTTTATTCTGCACATTTGTTCCTGTACCCATTTTTGCTGTTGAACCAAGTAAAATACGTACTTCACCAGACCTTACTTTTGTAAATTGAGAGTATTATATTCTTCTTGCCAATTTTCACGTCCAGCTTCAAAAGCTTCGGCTAAACCACCAAATCCGATATATACTTGACCAAATTCCCGAAGATTGTATTTCCATTTGAATTCCGCCTTCCATTAATATAACTGCCAATTGGATTTAAAATTTGTTTGGCAATATCATTTGTGTGTTCCAGTATTATCCAGATCATATTGGGATCTGTCAAATTCATTTTTTTTATAATATTATTTAAATATATTTCTGGATCATAACCAAGCCGTTTTAGTATAACATATGCACTGCTTGCTGCTATTTCATCTGATGGCGATTTTAATTTTTTTGCTTTTTCTTCAGCTATTTTCCTACATAAGTAAATAACCTTTTCCGATACAGATGCATCACCATCAATTAAATCATTGAAAAGCTGGCCATGTCCTTTTTCATTATATTTCCATACCTGTGGTTTTGCAGCTTTTACATTATCAGTATATGTATCTTTAATGTCATAAACAACGCGAATAGTACCCAGTCCTGCATTTTCTAATAACTTAATTCCGCTGGCATCCCTTTTTATATGCCTGCCGAAAAACTTTTCCCATTGCACCGCAGTAGCACAAGCTGAAGCATTAACTGGTGCATATAAATGCAGGCTGGTTTGTTCAGATAATGAGTATTTATGGAATTTAGCCATTGTCGCAAGAAGTGAAAAATATCTATCCGTATTCTCCGGCATTTTATTTATAAGATTATTAATTTCTACTTCTAAATTGGTTTTAATGTGTTGCATAATTTTTCCCCTTGCTCTAAATTTGAAATAATGATTATTAAGCCACTATTTCACTACATTTAGAGTACATTAAAACTAATTATTAAAAATCTTATTTTTTTGCTTTATTGTTTTATGCAGCTATATCGTTTTTATTTATAGTAAGACTGTATCTGCATATAAGTGGTATTTGTGGTGGGTCACCAGTAAATTCAAGGCTTCTCAGATTTGAGAAGCCTTTTTTGTATAAAAAAACCACGCGATAGTCGCGTGGTTCAAAAAAGCTTAAGCGGTGAGTCCTATGTGCTAACCTGTAAATAAGCCTGTCAGCTTAAAATACAGATTATACATTAGGAGATGCCACTAAATGTCGAAACAACAAAATAATGACACACATAGTTTACCATTCGTAAGATATAAATAGGTAAAATCTGTGCACCATTTGGTATTGACTTTTTTTAGCAGAAAAATCCTGATTCACCAAATTCGGAAAAATTTTATGGGCATGTCCCTTTTTATAATTTGGTTTTTTCCTGCGAACTACAGCCAGCAGCCTAAGTTCGTGATTCATGTATTTGTAGCCAGTAAGATTACTGAGGTAGATATTCTTTCGTTTAAGGTATATACGCATGGTTCGGTATCCGTCAACACCGTGGTGCTCATGATAAATTTTTGTAATGGCTTCAAGTGCCTGCTGCTTTTTGATTTTATAGGCAGCTTTCCTGTCCTTCAGAAAGTTATAATAGGCATTTGGATAAATACTCAAGCGCTGCAGAAGCCATCGGACACCAAACAGTGAATGATATTTTGAATGAATCGATAAGCCTTTAATCGATTTCCTTCGCAAAGAATGCCGCCGCTTTTTTTAAGAAAAGATTTTCCTTTTTTATTTCTTCCAATTCGTTTTTTAGACGAAGATTTTCTTTCATGAAATCATATTCTTCTTTGGCTTGGGGGATAATTTGGCATGAATTCAAGAACAAGCTGATAGACGAAACACTAATTGCATTCGATATAATCAGATCTTTGAGTCATGGGCTGCCCATACGACAATACTGTAGCAGAGGCAACTTTTAAAATTATTAAGACAGAATTTGTGAAGAATCAAACATTTGCTGATCTCAAGACTTTAAAGCTGAAATTTGCTGATTATGTTAATCGTTTCAACAACCACAGAATTCATTCATCACTTGATTATTTAACTCCAGTTGCGTACCGAATGAATACCCTTAAAAAAGTCATTTAGTTTACTGTTGACAATCCACCATAAGGTGGTTTTTAAAACTGTCTACCTTGACTTGACAACTTCATTTTGCTGGTGGTCATGATTAATAATATATCAAGAATATATATGTCTTTAATAGCTGTAAAATCACATGAATTCAGCAATGATAAACCAGTTATATTATACTATCCAGTGCCTGTTTAAGATCAGCAATAAGATCTCCTATATCCTCAATGCCTATAGATAAACGTAAAGTATCTTCATAAACACCAGCTTTTTCCTGTATGTTCTTTGGTTGCCCAAAATGCGTCGATGAAGCTGAATGGACGATAAGAGACTTGGCATCACCAACATTGACCATATAATCAAATATTTTCACGTTTCCTAATACTTTTTTTGCAGCCGCAAGTCCTCCTTTTACACGGATCGACAAAATTGCCCCCGGTCCTTTTGGAAAATATTTTTTAGACAACGCATGATACGTACTAGACTTAAGCCCTGGGTAATTAACCTTTTTAACCGCTGGATGCTGTTCCAAAAACTCGGCAATTGCCTGTGCATTCTTGACATGCCGGTCCATAC
Source organism: Pectinatus frisingensis (assembly GCF_015732285.1). Lineage (GTDB taxonomy): Bacteria > Bacillota > Negativicutes > Selenomonadales > Selenomonadaceae > Pectinatus > Pectinatus frisingensis. The sequence continues at coordinate 6,408 of NZ_WIQU01000052.1, read as the reverse complement.
GTAACGATAAAGTTTCCATACCCTGCATAAGATAAAAGGCTGTCTGTGGACTCATATGACCACCTAGATCCGTGAGAAAGCGCATACGCAGACGTTTTGTAAACATGACCTGTCTAAGAATTTTATCTCCTATCTGCGCTTTATTTTCTGCGTAGAATTTTTCAAACTGGGGAAAATGCCCATTCAGCCAATTAAAACCACCCTTTTCAACAACCAAACCAGCTATAATAATTCCATGACCAGCCAAAAATTTTGTAGCTGAATAGCAGACAATATCAGCGCCATGTTCAAATGGACGCAATAAATATGGTGTAGCAAAGGTATTGTCAATAACAAGCGGTATTCCATGCTCATGTGCCAATTTAGCAACTGCTTCGATATCAATTATATTAATGCCTGGATTTCCTAAGCATTCTATGTATATGGCACGTGTCTTGTCATTAATAAGCTTATGATATGATTCAATATCATTTTCGTCTTCTACAAAGTGTCCCGTAATGCCATAATCAGGCAGCAACTTCCCCAGCAAAGTCGTACTACCACCATACAGCGTATTAACAGTAATGATTTCGTCCCCTTCTTTAGCCAGATTTAAAAGTGTATTTGATATTGCTGACATGCCAGATGAAAAAGAAACTGCTGCAGCTCCGCCCTCAAGTGCACTTATGCGTTTTTCCAATACAGTATTTGTTGGATTAGAAAAACGCACGTAAGAATGTCCTTCTTCTGCATATTCAAATAAACGAAGGCAACGGTCATAATCCCCTAACTCAAAAACCGCCGTCTGGTATATTGGCACCGCCTTGGAACGATAATGCTCTGCCGGATTATAACCAGCATGCAATTGCTTAGTTGTAAAACCAATATTATTCATTTTATATGCTTCATAACTCATGATTTAACATGCACCTCTTCTTAATTTTCTTTCCACCATCTTAAGCAATAAATCTTCTATCAGTACAATAACTGCACAAAGTATCGTACCCCAAACAATCTTGTATACGTTCATTGTGCGCATGCCCGAAAAAAGCACTGTTCCCAATCCACCTGCATTTATGCATGCAGCAATTGTAGCAATACCTGTCGTCGATATAATTGCTAAGCGGATACCTGCAATAATGGTTGGAAATGCAAGTGGCAGCTGAACGCGTGTTACTACTTGGAAATTTGTCATCCCCATACCAGTTGCAGCTTCCAATAAATTTTTATCCACACTATTCATCCCCGATAAAATATTGCGAAGCAATAAAAATTGATTGTACAGCGTAAGTACAACTACAGCAGTCATATTTCCAAGCCCCATCACAGGAATCATAAGTGCAAATAGTGCCAGGCTAGGTATCGAATAAATGGCACTAAACAGCTGAATGGCAGCATCCTCCAGATACTTGACGCGCAATAATGCATAGGAAAGCACCGTTGACAATAACACAGATATAGCCAGTGTCACCGCCACAATCCACAAATGTTCTAAGGTTGCTGTGCCAAACATGTCAAAATTTTTAATAAAATAATTTATCATATACCTGCACCATCAATCACATAATTATTTTGGATATTTAAAGTTTTTAATAAATCAATAACAAAATTATCACATGGATTGTTAATTATTTCTTTTGGTGAAGCATACTGGATGATGTGTCCTTTATTCATAATAATTACCTTCGTTCCAAGCTTTAATGCTTCACGGATATCATGTGTAACAAAAATATATGTCTTACGTGACTGTGCGTGAATTCGCTTGATCTCATTCTGCAAGTTTTCACGATTGATAGCATCAATTGCACCAAATGGTTCATCAAGAAGCATAATTGGTGGATTTGCCACAAGTGCTCTCGCCAGCCCAACTCGTTGCTGCTGCCCACCAGAAAGCTGTGCTGGATATCGATCACGGAATTCTTTCGGGTCAAGAGAGACCAATTGCAACATTTCTTCTATCCCGTTTTCAATTTTAGTCTTATCCCATTTCAATATTCGAGGAATAGTAGCAATATTTTCGGCTACTGTCATGTGTGGGAACAATCCTACCTGTTGTATGACATAACCGATTTTGCGACGCAAAAGCACAGGGTTGCTGTTTTGAATATCCTTGCCGAACAGCCTAATATGTCCGAAGTCTGGTTTATACAGCCGGTTTATCATTTTTATAAATGTCGTTTTACCACAACCAGATGAACCAAGAATTGTGACAAATTCTCCTTCATTAATTTGCACATTCACATCATCTAATGCCATATATCCCATACGGGGAAACTGTTTTTTTACATGCTCAAATTCAACTGCATTCATATTTTCACCTTTCCCCAGCGGCCCTCCGGTCAACTAAGCGCAGCGCTTCTGCTGGGCATGTATTTACACATAATCCACAACCAGCACAATGTGTCGTATCACAGTATATACTATCTTCCTTCTTAAATACATCCAATTTGCAGCGTTTCACACATAATCCACAGTTTATGCAAACTGTTTTGTCAAACTGTACAACATATGGTGATTTCGGCCATAATCCGTAGCTTTGCCGCTGACGCTGCCCACGAAATAAATAGCAGCAATCACCGCAGCAGTTGCAGATACCATTAGCATTAACAGTATGCATAAGGCCAGCCTTATCAGCTTTTCGCACAATCATCTTAGCCTGTTCTTTATCAATACGCTCTGATAAACCACGATCTGCAAAAGTATTCTGTCCATCGCGATAAGTAATACAGGTATGTGTGGGCAATCCGCAACTGCCAGTAAGTCGACGGCAATCACAATAATTCAAATATATAGGTCGTTCCTGCCGGTCAATAAAAGCTATTGTCTCTGTTAAAGGCAACACACGGTCACCAGTCGGCCGCAGTGTTTTATCCTGATTAAGTCCATCCATATAAGCTTTAAAATACCAATCATCTAAAACGTGTTTTTCTTTTTCTGTCAATCTATCATATTCTGATTGACGTGACACGACATAAACATCGAGCATACTATAAAAATTGGATAAACAATACATTCCATCATCTGTTTTTGACAGCAGACCACGGCGATAGGCCCGCATCAATGTTTCTTGTGTATAATTGTTTTCATCAGTTGATTCTTCAGACCATTCCAGTATAAAATGGATGTCTTCATCAGAAAAAATTTTTCTCACAAGCACTGTAAGCTGTTTTGGCACATTGAAGCGCCGACAAAAGGATGAAATATCATCACTTGATGTTGTTATAGAATTCTTTTGCAACATCATTATATTCCTCCTTGTCAATGTCTACTTTAGCATTAAGCTTAGTCAATACTTCACTCGTAAGTGATTTATCGACCTTATTCAAAACATCGGCAATATCAGGATATTTCTTTAAGATTTCATCACGGACAACCGGCGCTATATTATAAGGAGGCCAAACATGCTTATCATCTTCAAGAAGAAGATACTTATCAGTTTGTGCAAGTTTTCCTTCAGTTGTATAAACAGGTATAACATCAGCTTCATTATTATCAAGAACTTGAAACAGTAAAGAATTATCATAAACCTTGCTTGATTTCCAAGCAAATTGGCCATAAACCTTTTCTAGTCCAGGCAAGCCATCTTCACGTTTGTCAAATTCTCCTTGTGAGCCGAAGCGCAATTCAGCTGCATGCTTTTGTAGATCAGATATATTTTTAATATTCAGCTTTTCTGCTACATCAGCACGTATAGCCAATCCTTGCCCATCATTTGCACTTGCATAATCAAGCCATGTCAATTGGAACTGTTTTTCGTATTCATCCTTAACAACATCATAGACTTCTTTTGGATCTGTCAATGGTTGTTTTTTTAATACTGCCAGAAGGGCCGTACCTGTATACGCCGGATATAGATCTATTTCTTTATTAACAATAGATGTATGTATTACTGAAGAACTTATATCATATTTTCGTTCTACCTTATAACCAGCATTTTCCAAAGCTAATGCATATATTTCGGCTACTACCTCGCTTTCAGTAAAATCCTTGGAGCCTATTACAATTGTTCCCTTGCTGTTTGTACCACAACCGGCAATCAGAGATACAATCAACGCTGTTGCTAATAAAATAATGCCAATTTGCTTTTTCATTTCCATCAACCTCCTTACTTTATCTGTAAATAACGGGTTTTATATTTGTAAAAAACATTCATCAAAAATCCTGTGCCAAGCGACAGTATAGCGACAGATATACCGCCAATATATAACAAGTCAACACGCATTAATCCAAGTCCTGTGAAAATAAGGCTGCCGAGTCCGCCAGCCCCAATATAAGCTGCCAGCGTCGCGCTGGCAATAACTTCCACAGTGGCCGTTCTGATCCCAGTATATATAAGTGGAAATGCCAATGGAAGTTTCACATTAAAAAGCTTATATGTTGTTCCCATTCCCATAGCCGTGGCTGCTTCAAGAATTGGTTCAGGCAGAGTACGAAATGCTTGAATAGTATTCAACAAAATAGGTGGTATTGCCAACAATGTCAGAGCAATCACTGCCGGTTTCCAGCCTGTACCAATAAACGGTATACAGATAATAAGAACAGCAAGACTTGGGATAATACGTAAAAAGCTGAATAAGTGTTCTGATATATTTTGCAGTATTTCTGAACGTGAACAAATAATCCCAAGCGGTATAGCTATAACCATCGAAATCAGCAGTACCAATATACTTATTGTTACATGCTCCAAAACCAAATTTATATAATTTGCTGCATCTGTCTGAAAATATGCTATTACGCCCAGCATAAAGCCCTCCTTTTCATATTTTTATTTGATGCCTAATTGCCTGCTAGTGTATTGATTAGCTAAGAGTTATACTGCTATAAATAATGGGTAGACAATAACTAAGTCATATTTATAAAATAAAAAGGCATAAAATCCCCTTGAGAATTCTATGCCTTCAGTTTTCTGATTAGCACCAAGATAAATATAAATTTATGGTAATGGTATCATTTTTGCATTGTAATGTCAATTTTTATTATTTTTATTAAAAGTAGTGCCAATTTTTATTGGCTGTATATAAACCAATGAGAAATATTTATAATAACTTGCCAATTTTGTCTTCTACCAATTTAACTATTTTTTGTTTATGAATCAAATCTCTAATATTATTTATGTATGGATATAAATAAACATCTTCATTTATATATGGTACAGTTAACGCTATCTCAGCTAATACAGCTTGAGCGGCACTGGCAGAAGTCTTATTTATCTCTAAAAATTGGTGTGCCTGATAGACGGATAACAGCTCAATTGCCAAAATGAACTCAAGATTTTCAGCTACCTTCCCGGCCTTTTTTACAGCATTATATCCCATCGACACATAGTCTTCCTGATTTCCACAAGTAGGAATGCTATCAATGGTTGCCGGATGTGACAATATCTTCATATCGTTTAGCAAACCTGCCTGCGTATATTGTGGTATCATCAGTCCTGAATTAATACCTGGATTTCCTGTCAAAAAGGCTGGATATTCTGAAACATTGCCATCTATCAAACGACTGTTCCTGCGTTCTGACATTTTTGCCAATGCAGTAGCGGCAATACACGCCGAATCCAATTCTATTCCTACATAAGATGAATCAGGATTACAGCCGGAAATTGCTTCTCCATCTTCACCTTCCGGCCAAATTATTGGATTGTCACAACAGGAATTAATTTCAATCTCTATCGTTTTCAAAGCATCATTTAATGTTTTCTTTACTGCTCCATGAAGCTGCGGAATACAGCGAATCGACATTGCATCCTGAAGATGGTAATTACGAAAATGCGCTGCTATCTCTGAATCTTTTAATATTGTCCTCACATTAGCAGCAGTGGCTTGTTGTTCAGCATGAGGCCGTACAGACATCAGCCGTTCATCAAATGCCGATACATTTCCCTTCAATATTTCCAATGTCATAGCACCGATTATATCAGCACATTTTGCTGCATTGCGCATATCATACAAGGCTAATGCGCCCAAAGCAGTAACACTGGTAGTCCCAGACACTAAAACCAGTCCTTCTTTAGCAGACAGCGTAGTTGGTGTGAGACCAACCCGCTGTAGGGCCGCTTTAGCTGGTAAAAGCTCATTACCGACATAGGCTTGTCCCTCACCTATCAGCACTAACGCCATATGTGCTTCCGGACTAAGATATCCCACAGATCCTTCTTTAGGAGCAAACGGTGTAATTCCCAGGTTAAGGAACTGTCTGTATAATTCTACAGTTTCCAACCGTGCGCCACAAAATCCCTGCCCTACATTCTGCAATATCATAAATATAGTTGCCCGCACTTCTTCAATAGTCAATGGTGCACCTACTGAAGTGGAATGGGACAATAAAATATTTCTTTGCAGCTGTGCTGTTTCTGATGGCGATATTACCTTATTGCAAAGAGCACCAAATCCAGTTGTAACACCATACATGGGTCTGTAAATAGTTTTGTGC
>NZ_WIQU01000070.1 GCF_015732285.1 Pectinatus frisingensis | reverse complement strand
TTGCTCTACCAACTGAGCTATCGAGGAATGTTGCCAACAGAAAATATTATACTCAAAACAATTGATACTGTCAACAGTTTTTAGATATTTTTCTTAACCTAAACTACCATAATTTATGATAGAATATAAAATATATGTTGATATTTTTAATTATTACATATTTTATCACATTATGAAAGGTCAGATAAAATGAATAAAAAAATGCGCAGAAAAGACCGGCAAATGTCAGAAGCAGATACAATAAAAGTTTTAAAAAGTGCTCAATACGGTACACTATCAATGCTTGATACAGAAAATAAACCTTACGGCATACCCATCAGTTTTGTTTATGAAAATGGTATGATTTATCTACATTGTGCCACAGCAGGCACCAAATTGGATAACATCGCCCATGATAACAATGTTTGTTTTTCTACAGTAACCGATGTGGTGACTATCCAAGAAAAATTTTCAACTCGTTTTAAATCTGCCATCATTTTTGGTAAGGCAGAACTTATTAATAGCATTGAGGAAAAAAGGACAGCGCTTATTGCTATTTTGAACAAATATTGTCATGATTTTTATGAACCCGGTTTAGAATATATCGAAAAGGCACTTGCCCAAACTAACATACTGCGAATACAAATAAATGACATTACTGGAAAAGAACACAAATAATCAGCCTTTTGGCATAATTCGAGTATACTGGCAGATACACTGTTTTAATGATTTTTATTTACTATTTTTAATTATTGGTAATTTTGGTGTAAAACTTTAATTAGGTGATATTTAATTGATACGAGTTAATAAGCTTGATTATTATAATAATCATTGGCAAAAAGACATCAAAAGCAGCATTATATTTATCAGTATGATGCTTTTATTGACCATTGTCGGCAGTTTCCATGATGCCTGCCTATTTAACAGCCGGGGCATAACTATTATCAGCATAGTTGTTTATATCATGCGTGGTATTATAATATGTTCATCTATATACTTCCTGTTATGGCTTATTTCCCAAAAACATAAACCTATTAATAGAAATCATTATCTTTATGTATTCTTCTGGGAAATCGGTATTGCTGTCATGTGTACTTTTTCAGATTTTACCAGGCCGACAACGTACTATCTTTCTTCTGTAATTGAAGTTCCAATGCTTCTGGCAATGTATTTAATAATGCCCCAATATAATAATGTACTACGTATTATTCCTCCAATTTTACAAAGTACTTTTTCTATGATTTTATATATGCTATATAAAACTCCACCAACCGAACTTGGTTTTGGCAGTTTTTACATGGGGATGATATTTGTTAACTTTATTGGCATATATTTTTCACAAAAAATGTACTCAAATGAATATCATCTTTTTTATCTTGCAAACATAGACCCTTTAACAGGACTTTACAATCGACGTTATTTTGATAACAATTTAAAAAGGAATTGGCACATTTGTTCAAAGCAAAAGAAAAATTTGACAATATGCCTGCTTGATATAGATCACTTTAAAACATTCAATGACACTTATGGTCATCAATTCGGAGACAGAATTTTAAGTAAGACTGCGGCAATTATTGAACAAAAATCTCACTTGAACAATGTTTCTGTTGCTCGTTACGGAGGAGAAGAATTTATTATAACTTTGGCTGACTTTTCAGCAAAAAGTGGAAAAACATTAGCAGAAAATATTAGAAAGACTATCGAATCTGTCTTTTTTGTAGCCAACAGTCAGCATCATGTTAAAATAACTATCAGTATTGGTGTCTCACATATCATCCCGACTTCAGTTACCACACCTGATTTACTTATTAAGCAGGCTGATACCGCATTATATTCAGCAAAATCCAGTGGCAGAAACAAAACAATAGTTTACGATGATAACTAAATGACTAAGTTTCTTAATTGCAATAACAAATCGGACACTTTATTAAAAACTATATGGAAATATTTAGCATGGATAATCGTTCGTCAAAAAGCGCTTGAGGAGAACGGTATCCAAACATCTTTCGTAGTAACTCGTTAATCCATTCCTCTACCTTATTAATGGCATACTCAGTCACGTTAGGCATGTCTTTTCTTTTAGGAATGAAACGTCGCGCCAAAGAATTCTGCTTCTCATTTGTGCCGCGCTCACCAGAAGAATAAAGATGCGCAAAATACACCACTGTATCATTCCCAGCAGCAGTCGGGTGAAAACTCATTTTTTATAATCTCATGTTCAAGATACTTTACAAATGTCTGTGCTTGCTCTATCTTAAACGGCTTACGACAGGCCTTGCGATTCTTTTTATAGATAGTCTGACCGGTAAGACTAAAATAGCATTTGTAAGACGTCAAGTCACTTTTTAGTTGTGGGACTGTATCGCGCTTTAGTTCTTCATAAAGGGTAGAGCGTGCTATGCCTCCCTGCTCGGCAATTTTTGTCTTAGAAAGATTTTGCATCAAAAGAGCTTCAATTTGTCCTCGCTGAAATGCGGTTAGGTGTTTAAAAGAACGGTGTTTTATGATAGAATCTTTTTGGGACATGGCAAAAACTCCTTTGGTCTCGTTTTTGTGGTTAAAAACATTCTACCATATAGCTTTTGCCTGTCTTTTTATATGTCCGATTTCATTATACAATCAACCTTGCAATTAGGTTTTTATAATAATTAAAAAAAAGCTTGCATTTCACCAATTCATCCCTTATAATTTATAAGGTACTCCATGGTGTACTTAACAATTTGACTCACTAGCTCAATTGGCAGAGCATCTGACTCTTAATCAGCAGGTTCGGGGTTCGATTCCCCGGTGGGTCACCAGTAAATTCAAGGTTTCTCAGATTTGAGAAGCCTTTTTTTATTGCTGTCAGACGATTTATGACAGCCTATTTTGACAGCCTGCTTTTTTTGTTTTCGCTTTCAACAATGCCCATGAAAGTGAGATGGCACTTTTTAACAAAATTATCAAGCAATCAATTTTTATTACGGTTTTATTAGAAATAATACGCTTTTGCTAAAAATATTCCACTTTTTCGGTGAAAAATATTCCATTGATATCCATTTATTTTTATCATAAAATATGCCAACCAATAATGATTATTTGATTGACAAAATCATGCCAAACCTGTAAAAAAATTGCAGTTAGAAATTGAGACAACTATTTTACAGATATGGGCACATTTAGCAACCTGAATCACTTTACTTTTTTATTCATAAATAGCTATGTGCCACTAATAGCAACGCTTTAATGATGCAAAATTGGTGTAACTAAAAATAAAGTAAACACCATATATAAGGCAAAAAGTAAAGCTGAGCAAAATAAAAAAACCCGACACTGGTTTTATGCCAATGCCGGGCTTTCTTTATTATCTATTTGCAACATATAACAAAGCAGCTCCGGCAACTACCTGCCAGAGCGTTTTTTTGATTTCGCAGCCTATCCTACTTTGCAGTTGAGTCTGTGTTTGACGCAGTTGCATTACTGGATGTTGCTGCTGTTGTGGTAGTCAATGCACTCAAAATTGAATTTGCAGAACTCTGAATAAGGGCATTACGATAAGTAGCCCATGCAGTGCTATTATCTGACGCTTTATTTGCCAGATAAGCAAGCACGATAGCCGCCGCATTTGTGAGGATAGTAGTTGTAGTACTTTTTACAGTTGTGTTAGTTGTTGACATAATAATATTACCTCTTTCTTTTAATAAAAAAGCCGCAAGACAATTGCCAGCAGCTTTGATTAACATAATCATTATCTTAAATACATATTTGCCGATAAGCGCTTTCATAGTGCGCCCATCTTTTTTAAATCTTCGTAGAACAGCACCGGTGACACCTCGTCAGCCTTTAAGTCAGGACATACATTCACGCCTCCTGCACGTAATATGCGTGTTACTGTTTCACTACAGTGCATTGTTTTTTCACCGTCAGTTAATATACCGGTTCCGGTTAAAAATTTAACGGCAGTCGCTATACAGTCGGTATAACCATACAAGGTACCGATCAATTCGCGTGCTTTGCTATGTGCTGCTGTTAAATCTGGTAGATCAATATCGATCATTTTGACATGAGTATTATTATCGTATTTGTCCGGTGGATGCAGCCACACTCCGGGATTATGGGTCTGAATATTGTTTAACTCCCTCTGCCTCTAAAACACTGTCAAAAAGATAAATAAAAGCATGGGATATATCTGCATACTGTGAGCCGGAGACAGCTTCTATCGCCTTATCAAGCAGTGTGTCACCACCGACAAAGCCCACTCTTACATTTGCCATTTTATCCCTCCTGATTGCGATACCAATTTGCTTTACCTCTTAGCACGTCACCGCCACGGCTGCCATTAGTCGCCCAAGGATTGTAAGCAGGACTGTCAGGTGTACCTAAAAATTCAAGGTCCCATCTTTCACAGTCGTGCTTTGGCCCATACATGCCCATGTCCTGACCATTTTCACCATCCGGCAGCTGACGATAGCCATGAGTGCTCCTGCTGCTATCGGTGCTATCACAAGTGTGTCCGGCTGTATATTTTAAAAGAGGTAAATTATGGGAAAAGAATCAGAAAATATTCCATGGCAGGAACTGCCATTTTATCGTTCATTATCAGAAAGAATATTACTTCTAGGGGCACCAAAACCTATATTGATATTGAACGGCATGATTTTGGTTTTATTTATTGTAGATTTTCATTTTTGGCCAATTATACCAGTCAGTTTGGTTGTACATTTTTTATGTATCTATTTGTCTAAAAATGATGAACTATTTTTTGAATGTTTAAGAAGTTATATATACAAAAAAAAATATTATTGTACTTAAAAATAACGGCGAAAATCGACTAAAAGTCGTATATTCGCCGCTTGCTTTTTGGAAAAGGTGAAAAATATGTCATTAAATGAATATAAAATTGACGATACCGCAGTTGCGGAATGGATACCATGGGGAGGACTTTTTTTACCGCACGTTATGCGTCAAAAAGATGGCAGCTATTTCAGTGTCATTAAATATAAAGCATATGTTATTGATCCAATAAAAAAAATTACACAGGTAGATTATAAACGCGGTTGGTGTATTTGGATAGAAAAGCAGCACAAAGATGATAACTCATATTTTATTACAATCTGCTGGAATCCTTTTTACAGCAACACCGGCAAAATATCTAATACGCTTATGCCGGAAAAAGTTACACAAACAAATGAATTAACATATTTTAACGATGCAATAAAAAAAATTAAAGAAAATATATCGTCAATTTTACCAGACTGCTATTTGCTCGAACGGCAGGAATTATTAGATTTTCTTTCGTTTACCCTGTCCTTTGGCATAAATAAAGTTGCAGCACCTTATATATATTTATATTTAGATATCTACCTATCTGAAAATATAAAAATAAATTTTGGCGACAATAATATTCTAATAAACGATAAAACAGTCATGATCCTATCATTACCTGGATGTCCTAACCAAACAGTCATAGATAAAATATCTAGACTGTTTAAAAATACGCCTTATCGTTACGTCAAAAGACTTCTTATGCTGGATCAAAAAGAAGCAGAAATTGATTATAAAAAATATACAAAAGGATGGTGTGACAATCGGTCAGTAATAAAATCAATGGTTATGGCCGATTTAATATCAGACATCAATGGCTATTACAGTGAAAATTTTTTAATACTGCTTAACAAAGATATCTACTATCAAATACAAAAAAACTGCAGAGAATTTTTAGCTGATCTAAAAATTCCTTATATTTTAGAAAGTTATAACTTAAAAGATATCTGGTGGGGCAGCATCCCAGGAATATTCAGAGCTAATATAGTACCACCCTTGACCGGATTTAAATTTTTGGATGAACTTTTAATCAGTTAGAGGAGAAAATTATGTATCGTGAAGATCGTTTTTATCGTAATAAAGAATATCTAAAATATACGATGCCTTATGCCAGAATTATTCATAATAATCCTGCTATCGTTTTAAATAAAGATGGTTCCATGCAGACTACATGGAGCTACCGTGGTCCTGACCTTGACTCTGCAATACCTGAGCAACTGGCGATCATAACACAACAGCTTAATCAATCATTTTTATCACTTAATAGCGGCTGGGTATTATTTTTTGAAGCACAACGTATTACATCTACGTCATACGCACCGGATACATATTTCCCTGATCCTGTGACGCAAGCAATGGATGATGAACGCAGATTATTTTTTTCTAATGGTAATCATTTTGAATCCAACTATTATTTGACAGCCTATTGGATGCCCCCTAGTGACAATGAAGGAGTCATTAAAGAATTTGTCGTTGAAGGCAGAGAACATAAAGAAATAACGGCATCAGACAGTATTGAAATGTTTTGTGAAAGAATAGAGAAATTATTTAATATCTTTAAAAATTTACGTATACCGGTGCACTATTTGACAAAAAATGAAACTATTACTTATTTGCATTCAACCATTTCATCGGACTCTCGCCCCATCACGCTGCCAAAAAAACCAATGTTGCTTGACCAGTTTTTATATGATTCGCCGTTTTATGGTGGTATTGAACCACGTTTAGGCGACAAACATATACGAATAATAGTGCCTATTAAATATGCATCGGGAACTATATTTGGCCATTTCAACAAATTAAATCAACTAAACTTCCCATATCGTTGGATAACAAGATACTTTTGCTTATCAAAACGAGATGCAATAAGCGAATTGGAAACAGTAAAAAATGGATGGAACGGCAAGATAAAATCGCTTAGGGCTATGGCTAAAGAACTTATATTTAACCAAGAAAGCGATAATAATATCAATGAAAATGCACAAGCAAAATTCACTGAAGTAAAAGATGCTATTAATGCCACAGAATCGGAAATCACAAGCTATGGTTATTATTCAACAGCCGTGATTGTCATGGATAATGATATCGATGCTGTTGAAAGTAAAGCCAAACTTGTTGAACAAGTATTTATCAACCTCGGATTTAGTGCGCAAATAGAAAATCTCAATGCCATTGATGCCTGGATGGGCTGCGTTCCTGGCAATGTCGGACATAATATTCGCAGACCCCTTATCTCATGTGGCAACTTAGTGCATATGATGCCCATTTCGGACATTTGGGCAGGTCCAAAAAGAAATAAACAATTGAGCGGACCACCGCTCATATATACGGAAACCACAGGTAATACCCCGTTTAGATTATCATTGCATATAGGCGATGTTGGCCATACTTTTTTGGTTGGACCGACAGGTGCCGGTAAATCCGTTCATCTTAATATGATTGCTGCATCTTTTCGTAAATATAAAAATGCCCAAATTTTTATTTTTGATAATGGTGCTGCATCAATGCCGCTTAGCATGGCCGTTGGCGGTAAATTCTTTAACCTTGGCAGTGAAGATAAAAATCTATCTTTTCAACCACTGTCCGAAATAAATGAAGAAAAAGAAAAGCAGTGGGTTTTTGAATGGCTTTGTGACTATATCAGCCATGAAAATTTAAAAATAACACCTGCATTAAAAAAAGTATTACTTGACGCACTGACAACAGTCGCATCATATCCCCAAAAAATGCGAACTATCAGCACGTTAATTGATAATTGTCAGGATCAATCCCTAAAAGACTCATTGCTACAGCTTTCGATTAAGGGAGCTTATGGCAGTATATTTGACTCAGATGTGGATAGTCTGTCATTTTCTTCGTGGCAAACATTCGAAATGAAGAAACTTATGGAGACCCCTTCTATCGTCGGACCAACGCTGATGTATATATTTCATCGCATAGAAAAGTCCTTGGAAAAGACAGTAGATGGTGGACCTACAATTATAAATCTTGATGAATGCTGGAGGTTTTTTGATGATCCGCAGTTTGTAAAAAAAATCCGTGAATGGCTAAAGGTATTACGTAAATGTAATGCGTCAGTTGTATTTGCTACGCAGAACATTGTAGATATTGTAGACAGTCCTATCTTCCAAACCGTACTGGAATCTTGTCAGTCTCAGATTTTCCTACCGTATGATAAGGCTTTGGAAAAAGGCATCATTGAAAAATACTTTATGTTTGGCTTAAATAGGAAACAGGTTGAAATAATAGCGGGTGCTATTAGGAAAAAACAATATTATTATGTATCACCGGTCGGCAGCAGACTCTATGATTTAACACTCGAGTATTGTCCAATTTCTCTTGCTTACGTTGCTGTAGATAACACTGACGTAGAAATATGTAAGAAAATCATATCAGAACATGGACAAGAAAATTTCAATAAATACTGGTTGGAATACAAAAATGTAAATGGATTATTAGAAAGGAAATAAATATTATGATCACTATCTTTTTTATTGTAGTTGTTTTTTGTATTGCCTACCGAGTTAGTAAGTTAGAGCATAGAATAATTGTATTAGAAAAAGCTGCTAATGCCAGCAAATCCAATAGCACGATTATTACTTCTGGTGAAAAATGTAAAGAAACGGAGACCTCAAAATGAATGCACTTGAACAAACGTACATCAATATAAAACAAAAAATATTTGATTCCAAAAAGTTAATTGAATTATATGATGAACTCGATAGTAAAATTGCTGACTCAATGCTTAACGACGGCTACAGCGTTGATGTCATCAAACAGGCTATCCGTACTGAAAATCCTACACTTAAAAATCGGCCACTGGCCGAAGTAAATGTTTATATTGATAATCATATTAAATCGGATAATACTGATTTAGTAAAAACAAATATACAACATCCAACAAAATCAGCTAAAGAAGCCTATAAAGAAAAAAAGCAGATATATTATTACCGTTTTGATCAACTATTTGCGAAATATGATTTAGATATTGCTTGTACACTTGCTGAAAAGGGACATCCTCTAAAGGATATAGTCTCTACAATGTGTCACTGCTCTTTATTTTCAACACATATAAGAGACCAGAAAAATATCACTAAATATGTAGATAAAGTTTTGGCCAATATAAATAATGCCAGATTTTTTCGTAATGGTAAAGTATATGACCTGGCTAAAAAAGCTTATATAAAAAGAGCAAATGACATTATTGATAAATATTCGGCTTACTCTAAACCAAACTTTAATAGTTTTCACGAAGGTGTAGTCGTCATATCAATGATGATGAACGACCATTTCTTTCCGGAAATTATTGAGCAGGTCCTGCGGCGTAATTCATTATTTGCTAAAGCTGATGATATGTATGTCAAAAACATCATGGACAGATGCCGCGCTGTCAAAAAAGCGTATGAAGATATAGATAGCGTGCAATCACCCAAAAATGTAAAAAACGAACACGACGCATATTGCTTTTTTGCTGGTGAATATATGCGCCATACTGGCACCAAAATACTAAATGGTCGTGATGAACAACGCATTATAGCACGAATGTTTGCCGAAAAGCTGCCTGAAGACACAATAAAAAAAGCACTTGAAGCTTCACCGGTATCCATGGAACCAGGTCGTGATAAAAATAAATATATTGATACAGTAATAACCTTAGTTAAAGATAAATATGCATCTCAAAAACAATATGCCGAAAAACAGCTGCCTTTAACAAAAGCATCATACATTGAAAAAATTACTCGTCTGGACAAATTCTTAAAGACAAAAGGCTATATAGGCATAGAAAAAAACCGCAGCTACTATGACGGAATAGCTGCAAAAAGTTTACTTAATGAACATCAGTCAATAATCAATATAATTGAAGTCATAGCGCAAAACAGCCCACAAGCCTTTAAAATAAACGATAATCCAAATAAAACACCAGAAAGCTATGCAAAATGGATAGTTAATGCCGCAAAAAAAGCAATTCAAAAAGAAAAAGAAATACTAAACTTTGAAGAAATAAAAATTCCTGAAAACACCAGCTATAAACAATTAAAAAATATGGGGATTACTGCCCAATTGCTGTATTTGCAGGCTATAAAAGAACGCCTAAAAGTGTATCCAAGCCTTTCTAATACCCTTACATCGGCCTTTATTGATAAAGATGCGTTAGAAAAAATTATAGTACAGCATCCGGACGTTGATAAAGAAGCCTTGTACCAGGTACTATGCCAAAATAGTCCAAGGAACTGTATGCCAGGAATTTCAGAAGCATATCCAGGTCATGTTATGAATAAAGTCAACGAGCGAATAGAAAGACTTTATCACCAAAAAGCTACGGCTGAAAATACACAAAAAAATATACAAAAAGAATATGTTAAACAGTGTGGACTTGCTACTGAAGGAGTCAATGTTGACAGATCGATGATGCTTGCCCAGGACGGGCGAGCCGCACTTAGAATGTTAATGAATAACATCGATCCTGCTGACATAAAAAATGCTATTGCCACAGCGGTTAAAACAGTTGTTACCGTTGCTGGTGCATCAGCAATAATAGGCAATATGGGACCATTAGTGTATGCTAATGAAATAGTAAAAAAAGCTCAAGCTGTTCAAAATAAAATTAATATTATAGCCGACTATGTTCCCACAGAAAATAAAACAGATAAAACTGTTGATGAAGATTATATAGAAAAATTACAGGTACTATATAAGCAAAAACATTTTATGCAAAGCAGTATGGATGCTGATGTTATGAAACAAATGATCTTAGAAAATAAATACCCTGTAAATGATATCGAAAATGCCATAAGAAATAATTCGCCTATTGCCATTGAACCAGGTCGCGACAACCAGTATGAAACATATATCTTGAATAAAGCAAAAGAAAATATTGAAAGAGAAAAACAAAAATTAGAATATTATAAACCGGTACCTCGACTGGAACATAGTGATTCTGCGCTTGAAGAATATAAAACTCAGCAAGAACGTCTAATAAATCATATTGATTTACCATACACAGATTTTATGGACATCCTAATAGTAGAAACCCTGCTTGCACAACAATTTGCCGCCAAAGACATTATATCTGCACTGGATGATTCACCGCTTAATAAAAGTGATAAATATGCTGAAAATATATTAAAACAGGCTGAGCAGCGATTTACTAAAGAAAAAGAACAAAGTCGTGATAATGTGTATGTCCGAACATTGACAACCATCACAACAACTACAACTAAAACAGAATTGTGAAAGAAAAATAGAAAAATAAAAGCTGTATAATACGTGAAATATGATATATTATTAAGATACATGAAATTATAAATTGTATGGAGAAATCAAAAAATGTTATATCTATCACAAGACTATTTTACTCACTTAATGGTAAAAATGGCACATCATAGTACTGCAATAGAAGGGAACACATTAACACAAGGTGAAACTAAAAGCATTCTTATAGACGGTTATATTCCGAGAGCAATGAATATGCGCGAACTAAACGAAGTACTAAACTATAAGACATATATGCCCCAAATGATTGAAGCATTAAAAAATAAAACAAAAATTTCCACTAGGTTTATACAATTAATCCATAAAACACTTTGCAATGAGGCAATCCAGGCAATTCCCGGTAAATTTAAAATTATACCCAATATGATTATTGGCGCTGACTTTGAAACTACACCACCTTATTTGGTTCATGAAGAATTGGAAAACTGGCATCAAAATTTGAAATACCAATTAGACAATGCAAAAACAAACACTGACATTGTAGAGGGAATATGCAGGCAGCATATCCAATTTGAGCATATTCATCCATTTCCAGACGGAAATGGACGTGTTGGACGTGCTTTAATGGTGTATAGCTGCATACAATATAAAGTTCCGGCAATAGTTATCCCTGTTGAAGAAAAACAACGCTACATTAATTATCTCAATACTGAAAATTTAAAGGGATTAGTCAATTTTTCAATGGAATTACAAAAAAAAGAAATACAAGTTATCAAAGCATTTTATCATAAAAATGAGCATTCCTTTCCTATTCATGATATCTCCATTGATAATAACTTAAAGAATGAAACTACTTTTTCAAGATAAAAAATACACAAATACATTTTTTGTAATTTTAACAGGAAGCAACCATATATCGTTGCTTCCTGTTCTTTTTTCTCAAAAACAAAGGAATAAAGCAAGATGTCCATAATGGACATCCTATTTTTGAACATAAAAAAGCAAAAACATAAGATTTTTAGTAAAAATTTTTCATGTACACTTTATTTGCAATTAAAAATAAGGGAGTTGGGAATGACGATGAAGGTTCAAAGTTTTATCAAAAAAATCAGTATAATTTTCTTATTATGTGGTATATGTATTGTGCCTTTTAACCACGATGTAAAAGCTGCCGATGTCTATTCTGTTATATATAATGATGTTGCAGCTTATCAAGATGTAAATACATCACAATGGATTACAAACGCAATATTATATGCCAGCGGGCAATATAGTGTAGATCCTCTGCTTATAACGGCGATCATGGAAAACGAAAGCCACTTTAACATAAACGCTGCTTCCGGAGCTGGCGCCGTTGGCCTTATGCAATTAATGCCGGACACTGCAAACGCTATTGGTGTCAATCCATATAACCCATTGGATAACGTAATCGGAGGCACAATCTATCTGGGCAATCAGCTAAATAATTTTTCCGGCTGGGGAACTTATGCGGTGACTGATGCGGTAGCAGCATATAACGCAGGTCCACAGGCCGTTAAAAATTACGGTGGAGTGCCGCCATATACTGAAACCCGTAACTACGTAATTAAAGTTTCAGATTCATATAACCAGTTACTAAATAACTATCAAAATTAAGGGGTAATAACATTGGAAAGTAAAAAGATACACTGGATATTCAAGAGAAAAACACATGAAGGATTTGCTAACCTTACATCAGGAAAAATCGTTTTATGTAATGATTCAGGTGCCATCTTTGATTCTATATTACAAAAAGAACTAATAAAAGGAACGTCATTGAAGGATGTTTTCGACAAAATACCTGCAGATATAACGGACTTTGATTTTCATAATTTGCAAAACACAAGGGGGAATTTCCATGGTATGTTTAAAAAAGACAATTATCGGCGCGGGGATATGCATAGGTAGTTTATCTGCTGTCCTGGCAATGATACCAACTTCTCAAAACGCAGAGGCCAGTGTACTCGTAATAGATAAAAAAACATTGAAAAAGCAATAAAAACAGCAATAAATACCGCTAGCATACTTACAAATGAGCAAAAACAGCTGGCACTGCAAATACTAAATATGAAAACATTGGACTCTTCGACACTTCAGGCATTAATTAACAGTCAAACAGGACAAAAAAATACTATTTTAAATGAGCACGATGAAATCCTCGGAGCATTAGAAAAAAATAATTCTGTACCGGCATTCTGGCAACAGGAACTGGGCAGTGTGGAAAGTGTCCTAAATGGTAACGAAACATTATATGACTTTTATGCAAATAACCAAAAGCGTGCACAGGCACTGGATAAAACCAACGAAAGTGCGGCAGAAGCTGCCAAAAATGCCCAGATATTCAATGAAAACTTGATGGAAAACACATCTACAGCTTTAAATGACTCCAATAACGCAGAAGGCAACCTGCAGGCAGTGCAGGCAGGCAACGCTATCGCCGCTCAGCAGACTGCCGCGATTATTAACGGTAACGAATTACTTGCTCATCAAACAGCCATACAAGCTACAAACTTACAGCAGCAAAATATGGCACGTACAGAAGGAATGCAAATGGAAAAGAATGCGCAAGATGTCACATCAGCATGGGCAAATAGTATTACTGATGCAGATAGGTCGCAGTGAGAAGCAAATTGATGAAAAAATATCTGCCATATTTTTTATTCACAATAGCTTTTGTAATAATAGCACAAAATATAAGCTATGCAGCATCAAGTGAAGATTTGGCTGCCATGGGCGTTGGTACAGAGTTAGGCACATTTAACAGCACATTAACAACTATAGCGACAGGTATTGTAAAAGCTGGAAAAGCGATAGCAGTCATTATGACTGCTATCGCAGGAACCATGGTTGTACTTAATATTCAAGACGGTACAAAAACCGTATGGAATATAATACTTGGTATCGGACTTGCCTTAAATTTGGGTGGCTTTTTATTAGGCGTATGGGGTGATTATATGACCACATCATCCGTAGCAACGCATGTCACAAATTATAACTTTGACCTAAAAGACTCTGGGGCAGTGGACATTTTATCAGGATTCATGGATAATTACACACAAAATGTTATTATTCCAGGAGCCAAAGCAATCGTGCCAATATCTGTAAAATTGCTTCTAATACTGACATTAATAGACTCTTCATTAAAACTATCGCTAGATTTAATATCTGGGGATAAAGTTAAATTTTTGATTAAAGTTGCACTACAGTCTGGTTTTTATTTATTTTTAATAACAAATTGGCTTAGTGGGCTTGATCTAATGCAGGCTTTATCAAATGCTTTCGAAGGTATAGGTTTTCTTGCAGGTGGTACAGACGTCAACACAGTATTAAAACCCGATTCGATCGTCAATAATGCAATAGTAATGTTTAATGCTGTATGGAGCCATGCAAAATTCAGTCTTAGCAATATAGGTTTAACCATTATAAATCTTGTCAGTGTTATAGTCATTGTTGTTTGTCTTTTTCTTACTGCCATTGAAATGTTTATGGCTCGTATAGAATTTTATACCATGGCGCTTATTACAATACCGCTGTTAGCTTTTGGAGTATGTGATAAAACAAGATTTTTGAGTGAAAAAGCGATTGGTGCTATGTTTAACCTTGCCATTAAAGTATGTGTAATAGCTTTTATTTCAACTATGGCCTGTCCAATGCTCAAAGACTTTGCAGATAAATTTGAAACTGCATCACAAACAGCCGGATTTTTTACAAAAATAAATTATATCCTTCAGGCAGTTTTAATATGCGGCATACTGTTAATTATAACGTATAAAATCCCCAAATTAGTATCTGGTTTACTTGCAGGACAGCCATCATTAGGTGGAGCCGATATGACCAGAATGGCTATGAATGCTGCTTCGACTGCTGGTGGTGCTCCAGGTAAAATAGCCGGTGCTGTACGGGCTGCCAGCAACGCGGATGGCGGCGGCAATGCTATGGCAGAAGCGGCCATTAACACTGGGAACAAAATTCCAAGTCGTATGAGTCAGATGGGAGGTACAGCTGCTAATCTTGCCAGAATGGCCTATAGGCAAAATCCTGTAATCCAGTCATTTCAAAATACTGCCGGTAATTTAACAAGACAATTTACAAATAATAAGGATAATATGAATAAAGCAACCGTAGCTACTGTTGCAAAACAGAAAATTGAAGAATTGACCAGAAAACAAAAATAAGGTAAGCCGCTTTTAAGCGGCTTACCTTATTTTTTCTCTCATTTCTTCTGTTATAAATATTTTATTTTGACGACTTGCATAATTACGTTTTCGATTATTTACCCGTTCCACAAACTTTTCCCATATATCATCAGATACAAATTCGGTAAAAACATCTTCTAAATCAAATGTTCCAAAACTAGATATCAAATGACTACTGCACCCCATACGTTCATGTTTATCAGGACTTAAAGCAGCATTTAAATTAGGACTACCAACTGTAGGAATTAAATGACTTCCAATATTTGATATATAATGGGCATATTCTTTCCGAGCTTCTTTTTCCGGATCTTTTTTAAGAAAAACATTATCGTACCCCCTTGTTGTATATATTCATATAGTTGCATTATAGCACGCTTAATATGAGAATACTATAGCAGATAACGGTAGGTTATCCACAAAATTTAGGGGTGAAATATAAAGTTTAACGACCAAAATTATGATTATGTTTTGATGGAGTATCTGAATGCGATTGACTTCTAAAAGTTTAAAATTACAGCATCGATCAAGAACATTTCGATTAAGATAACCTTAGAGGGGAGAGACTTCTCCCCGATTAGGTTAAAATGTATGACCGTTCATATTATCAGCATATTCAACCCCAAAAAGTTGTTTATAAATCATTTTAAACGCAAAATACTGATATGGATGCCACCGACCTATGTATGCAGAATAGGAAAGTTTTTCAACTTCATTATAATAATAGGCTGGAATTGTAATCCATTTTTGTGTCTTATCGTCATAATATTGTGGAAGACTTTTTCCATCTTTTTTTTGTCTGAAATATATTGTATCAGTTTTTTGGACAGTTTCCGGAAGAAATTGGACATTAGTATTAACATAACAAGCAGCAAATTCATATGAATCTTTTGTATTACTGACAAATGTACATGAACTCAAATCAAGATATTCTCTATATCCATGGTAGACATAAACCATTGGATAATTCGCATCATCATTAAAATAAGGAATGTCATTATTAGATACAGCTTCACCATAATACCCCACAGCTTGAACCCTTGTGATCGCTTGTGGTGTTGTTACAAAGAAAACAGTCAACAAGGAAAAGACTAAGTATAATTTTTTTACCATAAAATCATTCCTTATGAATTATTTGTTATAAGAACATATTTTTCATAGAAAATAAAAATAATACTTCCTGAGATTTTAGTTGGCGATCCCCAAAATTTGAGAATAAGTAATTTCATCAATATATCGATATGATTGAGGTGCCACAAAATTGTCCATAGTCCTTTTAGGATCAACAGGTGTATTATATTGTTGAAATTTATTTATTTTTATAGCACATCCAGTAGATCTGTTTTTAAAGTAATCTAAAAAGAATTTTTTTGATATACCAGCATATTCTTTTGTTATTGCCCATAGATTTACAGGTTTTTCTTCCAATATTTCTTCAACAGTAAATTCACCTATGATCTTGCCTATTGGCATACAAGAATAAATAATAACCGTATCGACGTCCTGCTTAAAAAGTTTTTTTCTAAATTCATATTTTTTTTCGCCTGTTAGAATTTTGTCAACAAAACAAGGTTTAATGGACAATAAGATTTTCAAATACTCCACCTGCTTTTATAATATTTATAAATTGAGAATCTGTTAATTTCATAAATCCCCAATAGCCCTTTATTCCGAATTTATCAATTAGATCTCCATTAATAATACGTCTGCTAAATGCCGCATTATATACCATTTTTATGACAAAAAACTGATTATTATCCATATAATATTTTTCTAAATAGTTTTTACTAAATATACTGTGTTTTCGACAATAGTCATAAAAAGTAGTAAAATTAGGAAATTCATTTTTCTTCTTGCATGCTTCTACTGTACATACAGAAGTTACAACTGCTGAATATCTTGCGGGTCTAATACCATCTCCTGTACGATATATAAGAAATATATCACTTGGTTTTACTATCCCAACTTGTGACATTTTGCAAATATATATTTTAGTAATTGAATTTGTATATGATACATCATCTAAAATATTTACCGACTCATTATGTAATATTGAATCTGGAAACATTTTTGAATGAAATTGGGGATAAATTCCCAAAAGATATTTATTGGTATTTGAACTTGCATTAATTCTTGGATAATCTAAGTAAACATCATTTGCCAAATACCCCCTTAGATTTTTTACAAAAATATGCTCATTTCTGTCATTTAATGCGACATCGTAAAATCCATATTTTTGGAATAACATCAACAAGGTGTCTTGTTTGGGAAAGGCTGTTAGATAACAAATATCAGCATTATTTATTATCGCTAGATCTAATGATTTTTTTACAAAACGTTCTCCTAATTTTGTACCATGAGCATTTATCTTAAAAGTAGCTATTTTAAAAATTTTATTAGCTCTGATAGGAGGATTTGCTCCGTCTATACTTCCTGATTCCATTTTATAAACCAATAACCCATTTAATTTCCCATCATTTATTTGTACTAATGCAGTTCTATCCCCCTTTTCTGAAAACCACTTTTCAAATTTTGGGTAATCAGCTTTTAAACTGTCAAAAAAAGGATCATTGATATCTAATTCTTTTAATTTGAGAAAACTTAAGTAATCACTCATCTCCGATCATCTCCCGATATGATATCCTTTAATATATTATATTTTTAAAATACATATACCTTCATTTTATATTATTTTATTATAAATTTTATAAAGTCAGTATTGAGAGATATTTTGAAATGGTGTTGATACAGAGTGATATGTATATAATTTTATCTGATATTCAAAATTGATAAAATTATTATTTTGGCATCAAATACAAGACGGAATAATGCAGGAGAAATAGTAAATATAACAGGTCTATGAAATGTAGGTAATCACTCTTACAAAATGTTCAGAAAAATGCAAAGTGTTGCCAATTAAAAACAGAATGTTTAAGTGAAGATATTTATGGCTATGATGATACTAGCAGAAGTATTATTACAGGCTAACATTTTATATATGTTATAATTTATGAGATAACATAATTTACTATAGAATCTTTTTTTCAATAAGTAACTAATAGTTATAATAACAGCTCAGCGTGGCATATTGCGCACATTTGATATGGTAAATTATTTTATTTATTATTTTGTAGATATGAAAAGTGAGTGATGATATTGACTAGCCTAAATGTAAAAGATTATATTGGGAAAAATGTTGAAATAGATTGCAAGAAAATTAAATTAACATTTGAAAATAGCATTGTAGATGATTTACCTTTATTTGAAGGTCCTGGAACTATCAAATTGGAAAAGACAGGTAAGATTAAGTACAAACTTTTTAATAAAATCCCAGTAGATCAAAAAATATTTTCTTATTTGAAATCAAAGGACGATCCGAATACAGATATTAAAGCTATAGCATGCCGAGTTGAAGCAGAATCGTATAGCGGAATTAAATGGACTGGTTCTTTTAATATACCAGAGGTTAAAACATATTCAGGATCATCTAATATATTGATAACTGGATTATTTGATCAATTAAGTACTTTTACAACCCATAAAGGAAAAAGGGAAAAACCATCGAGTGAAGTATTTTTCTTTGATTGCGCTGACTTGCCATATGAAGATAATCTTAAAATCACGGCCTCAAGAGGAGACGATATTGTTTTTATAAAACATAGATATGATCATCAGATTATTAATCTTGATGGTGAAGAGATATCTTTTACAAAGGATACAGATGAGTTGTATTTACAGGTAACGGCAACACATACATCGGAGTATTCATCCTATATGGAGAATTGGCTTGTAGAGGCCTTAAGTGTAAGCATAGGTAAAACTATGTATCCAAGAATTGTTATACGTCACAACGAAGATAGTGATATAATTTTTATACGTTATATACCGGATAATAGCCCTACAATGATGATGGCAGCATTTCCAACTTATTCGGTAAAAGAAAAAGAATTTTGGAAATTCTTTTGTGCGTATTTAAAAAAAGTCAAAGAGATACACAAATGGGAAAATTTAAATTTAACAACTGGATTTTACGAAACGTGTTTGGCAGGAAGAGGAACTTTACAAAATTTCTTGACGTCTTTGTCGGTTTATATTGAAAACTGTATTTCATTTGTATTTGATGGAGAAGAAGATGAAATAAATAAAGAAAGCATACAATTGCTTGTTGATGCTGTGAAAAAGTGTGAGATACCGTCAGAAGACAATGAGATAAAACAACGCGCACTGGGATTATTATCAATGTTAAATAGTCCTGCTACGGCTAAAAGAATGAAGAAGCTAAAGGATGATGGGGTGATTACAGAAGAACAAGTACGCGCATGGCAAAAAGTTCGACCAAAGTTAGCTCATGGAAATGTACTTACTCCTGGTCAAGGAGAAGAATTTTTTAAATATAAAAACCATCTAATATGTATGATGTATAGATTGATATTTAAAATAGTCAACTATAGCGGATTTGCTCTCGAATATATAGAAAAGAATAAAAGCTTTAAATATGTAGAATTTAAGAAAAACAAAAGTTAAAATGCAGAAGGTGGTGGGAATTCTATTGCATCAGCGGCCATTATACCGGAAACAAGGTTCCAAGCCGCATGAGTCAGATGGAAGGTACAGCTGCCAACCTTGCCAAGATGGCATATAGGCAAAACCCTGTATCCCAGTCATTTCAGAATACTGCCGGTAATTTAAGAGGACAGGCAGTAAATCATAGAGAAAATATGAATAAAGCTACTGTCGCTAAGAAAAAAATTGAAGAATTAACGAAGAAATAAAAAAACAAGATAAGCTGCTTAAAAAGCAGCTTATCTTGTTTTTTCTCTCATTTCTTTTGTTATATATATTTTATTATACCGGTTGGCATAATTGCGTTTTTGAGTATTTACCCGTTCCACAAATTTTTCCCATACTTCGTCAGAGCTAAACTCAGTGAATACATCTACCAAGTCATCCGTTCCGAAACTAGATATCAAATGATTGTCACATTTCATACGTTCATGTGCATCGGAGCTTAAGGCGGTATTTAAATCACTACTACCAACTGTATGAATTAAATGATCCTCGATATGTCCTATGTAATGAGCATATTCTTTCCGAGCTTCTTTTTCCGGATCTTTTTTTGAGAATAGCATTATCGTACCCCCTTGTTGTATATATTCATATAGTTGCATTATAGCACGCTGGACATGAGAATGCTATAATTGTACAATAAACAAGTATATATGTTATACAAAATCGGAGGAGCAATAATGAATACGGATGAATATTTGATTATATGTAATGGTAAAAATAAAACCGCTGAAATAGAATCATGTATGTATAATCCTGAAACTAATAAATATGATGTTGTTTTTACTAATAACAAAAACAAGAAGATATATTCGTATGATTGTAAATCTATCAAGATCACACATTCGTGTCTCAAGGATAATGATATTAAGAATTGCATGGACTATTTGAAAGAGTTGGCTGCAATTAATGAACTTAAAAATGACGATGGAAAAATATTATTACAGCAACAATATGAAAAGCTTGATTTTGTTAACGATGATACTGTGATGCCCATTTATTTAAATCCTGATAAATATAAAATTAAAACCTATGATAAATCAGAGCTTATCTTTCCTTTCGGTGGTAACACCAGTCAATTTAAGGCAGTAGAAAGAGCTTTAGCCAATCAAATAAGTGTGATTCAGGGACCTCCCGGTACCGGTAAAACACAAACAATTCTCAATATCATTGCTAATTTACTTATAAGAGGAAAGACTATTCAAATAGTTTCTAATAATAATTCTGCAATAGAAAATGTATTAGAAAAATTATCTTCTTCTAAATATAACATGGAGTTTATAGTAGCTCTTTTGGGTAATTCCCATAATAAAAAAGCTTTTTTAGAAAACCAAACAGGAGAATATCCGGATTTATCCAATTGGCAGATAAATGCTGACATTCAGGTTGAAATGAAAAATGACATAAAAACTCTTATTAAAGAAATGACTAATATATTTAAACAGCAAGAAGAATTAGTCAGCCTTCAGCATGAATTAAATTCACTAAATCTGGAAATAAAATATTTTAAACAATACTGCACTGAAACAGGATTTACTTGTGGAGACATTAAGCCGCGTAGCACCTTAAAATCAGCAACATTAATGAAACTTTGGCAGGAATGTGACAGATTTGCTGAAAAAGATCGTGGCGTTTCTCTTTGGTTTAAAATTAAAAGTGTCTTTATATATAGGATTGCAACATGGAAATTTTATAAAAAAAATTTGGCAAATATTATTACCCTTTTTCAAACTTTATTTTATACAGCCAGGCAGGCAGAATTAAATGCCAGAATCAAGTATTTGGAAAATACCCTTGCCGATTTTAATGCCAAAGAAAAAATGACCAAGCTTACAGATTTGTCCCTAGGCTATTTAAAAGCTAAATTATTTGAAAAATACACCAACAATTCTGAAACTGAACGCAAAGTATTTACCGATGAAGATTTATGGAAATCGGCTGGCAATATAGTAGAAGAATATCCTGTTATTTTGAGTACTACCTTTTCATCTCGCAGTTCATTAAATGGTGTAATATATGATTATCTCATTATGGATGAATCATCTCAAGTGGATATAGCTACAGGAGCATTAGCATTATCATGCGCTAAAAATGCAGTTATTGTAGGTGACTTGAAACAATTGCCCAATGTGGCTACAAATTACATAAAAAAACAAAGCAGCATTATTTTTAACAAATATACTTTACCTGATGGTTACTCCTTTTCTAATAGTTTTTTGAAATCAATATGTATTCTTTTTCCAGATATAGCACAAACATTATTAAAGGAACACTATCGCTGCCATCCTAAAATTATTGGTTTTTGCAATCAAAAATTTTACAATAACAAACTTATTATTATGACACAGGATCGCGGAGAAAAAAATGTATTATCAGCTTATCAGACCGTTATTGGAAATCATTGCAGAGAACATTTCAACCAACGTGAAATAGATGTAATCAAAAATGAAACCCTGCCTTCTTTAAAAGATGAAAACACTAATTTAAACGATATTGGAATAATTGCCCCTTATAAAGATCAAGTATCTACAATTGCGGGGCAATTAGATACAGATGAGATTGAAGTACATACAGTACATAAATTTCAAGGCAGGGAAAAAGACACTATTGTGCTCACCACAGTAGATAATATAGTTACTGATTTTTCAGATGATCCCTATCTTTTAAATGTCGCAATTTCCCGTGCCAAAAACAAATTTTGTCTTGTTACTTCAGGTAATGATCAGCCGTTAGACAGCAATATAGGTGATTTATTAGCTTATATAAAATATAATAATTTTGAAATTATAAAAAGTGAAATTTATTCGATATTTGATTTACTATATCAACAATATACTGCTGCAAGATTAGAATTTTTGCAAAAACATTTAACTGTTTCTGAATATGAATCGGAAAATATAATGTATGGCAAAATTGTAGATGTATTACATGATCGACCTCAATTAGCTTTGACCGTAAATTGCCATCAGCCATTAAATATGTTAATTAGAAATACTGATCGCCTGAACGAGGAAGAATCTCATTATGTTTCCAATATGTGGACTCATGTAGATTTTCTGATCTATAACAGCATAAGAAAAGAACCGGTTTTTGCAATAGAAGTAGACGGCTTTCATTATCATAAAATTGGTACACCTCAATATAAACGAGATCTAATGAAAGATCACATTCTAAGTCTGTATAATATTCCTCTCTTACGTTTTGCAACAAACGGAAGCAGTGAAATAGAAAAAATTGAGCAGGCGCTGGATGAATATGCAATGAAAGTTAGTGAATAAATTCTGCAGGTAGTAAAAGAATTTTGTTTATTACGATTCAGAGAATAAAGGTAAAGGTCACTATCACGGAGAAAGAACTTAGACATTAAATAGGATACAATTGATTCATAAATTATATAAAAAGAAGGCAATAATATGGATATTGATTTTCATTTTGGAACAATTTATGTATTATCTCGTTGGGCAGGTTTTAATGAAGAGAATTCAAAGATTATTGCAACAAGTTCGCAGTTTGTTGATGACAATATGGACGAAAATCCGATTAAAAAACTGATTTATACAAAAGATGCAGCTAAATATGATAATGATGATGACATCATAAAAAGATATTCAGGACACGCTAGGTGGCAAGATTTAAGCGATGAAGGAAATAAACATGTTTGGGTGCCATATCATTTTTTGCCAAGTTTAGAAGGAAATACTGAAGAAGAAAAACCATATGTAAAAAAAATAGTACTACAGCCAATGAATTAGCATTATTAATTTCTGACAGCACCTTAGAGAATAATAACTTATTTAAATTGGGGATTGGATTACATGTGTACGCTGATACATGGGCCCATCAGGAGTTTTCTGGTATAACGGATAGGGATAATAATATTATTCATAATATTGAAGTTATAGTACCAGAAATGGATGAGTTAGAAAAAAATGAAGATGGGACACTTTCTGAAGTATTAGATAAGGTTAAACCATTAGGACATGGCAGTGCAGTCCATTTTCCGGATAGACCATATATAAAATGGAAATCAGACGAGAAATTTTCTGAAGGAAGAGCTAATTGGGACGAATTTATGGAAGCAGCGCAACAAATATATAATGTTCTACTGAAATATAATAAGGGTAAAGCAGAAATTTTTTCTGTATATCAAAGAGATGTATTATTAGATCGGTTTAAGAGTACAATGAATGAAGATTGTGAGCAGCGCAATGAGGATTGGATGAAATATGTTAAAAATCCAGATAATTATTTTGGGATAACAGAACTATCTGATAATGATAAGAAAATTAGTTACGATAAAAATTTAATTTTGGATAATAAAGATAATAGAATAAATTTTTATAAGGCACTAGATGAACATTATAATTGGGTAAAGGATAAATTGCGGAAAGCTCAAGTTAGTATATTAGAAGATTAAAAGAGCAACTAAATGGGACATCAATTGGTAATAATTGATGATCCATTTTAGTTGAGTGCAAAAGTGTCAGAGATAGATGACAACAATTTATGCTACTATAAGAGAGGTTGTAACTATGTATGATATAGGACAAATTATGCAATTACTTAATGGTGCATTTTCAAATATGATTGTACAAAATTTTCTAATTAATTTGGGATCTAGTGCAGTATGGGACGGTTTAAAAAAAATAGCCAAAGGGCACCACTGCGACCCAAATTTAGGATCGCAAACATGGGATGTACTTAGGAATACCATGCAGCAGTTTTATGAATATAAAGAATATGAGTATGACGAAGAAATCGTTATGAGAAATTTTTGTGGGCAATACAATATACACGATGGAATATCAACTGAAACTAACTTCCGAGCTATTCTCGAGAAAACAATTTGTATCACACTAACAGATGAAGACTATAGAAAATGGCTTAATTTCTTTTGCGAAAATTGTTTTAACAATCAACTCCTTTTTAATAAGATTCAGCTTAATGAAGGATTTAAAAATAAAACATTTTCAGACCGAGATTTAGTGTTTCAGAGACTAGAAGCAAAACTACTTAGATACGCTGACTCTAAAGAATGCGAGACAGAATATTGCTTAAGACTAGACTCAGTGTTTGAACAGCTTGATCTGCTGTTTAATAACTCTTGGAAAGAAGAAGTGTTGCATTTAATCACCAGATTACCACATGAACAATATAACCAAGATGAAATTAACAAGAAACTATCGTTTATCCATTCAAACGAAGATTGTGATGATGTTTTGGTTCAAATTAAGGAACTCTTAGATCTATACGATTTTGAAAAAGCAAAGTCTGAAAATAAAAGCGAAATCAGAGAACTGCTTAAATATCCACATTATTACAAAGTGTTAGTTGTTACTGGAACAACTGGATCTGGAAAAACCTTCTTTGTAAATAGATACATAAAATATTGCTTAGAAAAATTGAAAACCAGAGCCATTAGCATTATTCCGTATGTTGTTGATATAAGCAAAGTTGTAAGTATTTCTAATCTTGAGCAATTGCTTCTTGCTGAGATGGAGGATTTATTCGGTAAGTCTGTACAGTCTCTTGAGGATGCTTCAAAATTGTTAAGCCATCTCCCAATAAAAATATGCTTTGTTATTGAAAATATTCATTTAATTATTGATGAAAAATCAAAGTGGTGTAGCTTAGTTTCTTCTATTAATAGATTTTCACGATATGAGTCATTCAAGTGGTTATTAACTATCAATGGGTATGAGTACTATGCTTTAGAAGATACACCAAAGTTTTTGCAACGATACTGTATTGAAAAGAATTTTCTGTTAATGATAAGTAAAAAAAGTCCAGCTATTTTTCAGCACGCAATAAATATGGATGAACTTAACAAGGAATGGCATGTTGTTGAAACAATACTTCAGAAAACACTTTCTGGACATATTAATAACACTTATGTTGATGTCAACAAAGGAATCACAACTCCACTTGAGGCATTATACTTCGGAGAATGTATTATAGGAGAAGAATTAGTTTCATTTCCTTCGACATATTATGAATTCATTAAAAAAATCGTCGGTTGGAAAGCAAGGGAACTTGCAGATTGTAGTTCCACTGATGTTCAATCTACTGTATTAGCAATTGCTGACTGTATAATGGAAAAGTTAAATTGTGTGATTAAGGATTCAGAATTAAATAAATCAGATTTAAGATGCTTAAGATCTGTCCAATTATTATCATCTACTATTACAATCTGCAGGGACATCTTTTCTGTTTCACAGGCATTTCAACAAATTTCTTATAGAATTAGAGTCTTACCTTATTGGGCTGCAATAATGGTTGGAAATTGCTTTTGCTCCAAAGAGTTCAAAGTGAAAAGCATAACCGGTTATCCATCGGAATTGAAGGAATGGCTTATTCCTTGCTATATTTTCTATAATGCACAAAATGAAAATGAATTACTTAATTTATTCCCTGTTTTGAAAGAATCATCATTGTTGGAATATGCTTTGTTTTGTTCCCAAAGAGATTCTTCGGTATTTAGTAGGGCACTTTACAACTTTATTATTAATAATATTGACTATATTACAAACAGCAAAAGATGTTATTCCGTATTTTACTTTGTGTTCTATTGTCCGTTAAAAATCTCTCAAAAGTTCAAATTGCTTATCTCTATAGCTGAGAAAGTTAAAGAGTTTAATCTGCTGTATTTATACAGTCGGGTGTTTGAATCCATAGTCCATACTTCGGGAAAGTTAAAACAGTTGAAGAAAAATATGCTGGAGTTAGCACCTTGTGATGTTTCGGATATTAACTTTATCAATGGATACGAAGCTGGAAAAGTTTTTATGCACTTATCGAAGAAAGAAGTAAAAAGCTTTGATATAGTGATAAAGGATATAATTGCTTATATTTACGAACATGAATCCATACTTGAAATAATCAAAAATGGCAACAATAACAGTTATTTTGATTTCTTTATTAGAAAATGTATGGAAATCTATTTGTATTCGACAATAAAAGATTTAAGGACGGTTTATTGTGATTTTGAAGAGTACTTTAAAAATAAGCAACCCGTTGGAGCCTATATAAAAAGGAATTTAACTTGTGCGGCGGGAAACCTATTTTCTTCACATGGAAAGCATCCGAGTGGATTCGATGAAGAATATATAGGATTGGTAGCTTATTTTGCAGGAAAAAAGGAATACTACGAAAAAGCGACGGCGTGGTTTTTGATAAAAAATAGTATCTCTGAGAAAGAAGATAAACTGGATAAAAGATTATATAATATTTTATCAGAATTAGTTAGTGATGAAAAAATATTGGCATTATACGAAAAGGAAGGAAGTACATTTCTTTCTGAAAAATTAGAGCCTATGAAAAAATCTCTGTAAACAAACTTCCACTCAAAGTCATAAGGTCTTCTATGGTAGAATCTAATCATAGGATGGTACTATGTCAAGAAAAAGTACAAGTTAAAACGAAAAAATTGTTACCCAAATTTTACCAAGCTTAATACGTGACGTTTTTGCCTTAAAAAATATTCTTGTTCATATTGATTTGGCGACTTGTATCCGCAATAACTGTGAATTCGTACGGTATTGTAAAAGGTTTCTATATATTCAAAGACAAGCTTATATGCGTGGTCATAATCCATTATTCTAAAGCGATTTAACCACTCTCGCTTGATCAGAGAATGAAATGACTCAATGCATGCATTGTCCCAGGGATAGGCCTTTTTCGAATAGCTGGTTTGCATCTTTTGAGTTGCTTTGCGGTATTCTGAAGAGACATATTGACTACCCCTATCGCTATGAATGATTAGTGGCTGGCTCAGCTTTCTAGCGGATTTTGCTTTGTTAATGGTATTAATTACGCATGATACCTCAAGTGTTGTTGATAGGGTCCAAGCGATGATTTTACTGGTGCTAGCATATAAATAGAGCAAAACAAAATGAGAAATTTCCTAAAAAATATTAAAATAAAATTACAGTATAGGAG
>NZ_WIQU01000013.1 GCF_015732285.1 Pectinatus frisingensis | reverse complement strand
CCTTTTGGCTTTGGAATATTCATTTACGCTTATTTATACGATTTTTTTCTTTCTCTTAAATAATCATATTTTCTACTGCTAATTTTTACTCCATGATGTACCAAATAGTTCGTTTCCATTAGATGATAATTCTAATACTTTCTTATTATGTACTAGAACCGACAGACAAGTTAGTTCCAACCCACTAAGATCATATAAAATCATTCCTCTGTAATTTGTTCCTGTTCCAGAATCATCAACTGTTTTCCTCCAAGCCAAAGCCTATGAGCAAAACTCCTCATATCAAGTTTATTTTCATATATTGGGTCTATTCGTAAATGTTCAATCTCCATACTTCACCATCCAATTTATATAGCTAGACTTTTTGTCATCTCAAGTAAGCTTGCAAAATTATTAACAACGTCTTTTTCTTCTACTCCAGGTCCCCAACTTACACGGACAGAGTTCTCAATTTTCTCAGTAGGAATTCCCATTGCAGCAAGAACATAACTAGGATCATAGCTCTTTGATGTACAAGCAGAGCCGTTAGATAATGCACAAAGCTGTTTTGTCAAAAGCATCAGTGCTTCTGATGAAACGTCATCAAAGCAGATATTGATTGTACTATCAACGCAATAATCCTGATCTCCATTGAGTTCATATTTCACTCCAGACTCAACAAGCAGTCTAATTATCTCTTCCTTAATTGCTTTATTCTTCTGCTCATTCTCTATATTTTCAGAGACTGCGATCTCACAAGCTTTTCCCATACCCACAACTAAAGCAACCGGAGTCGTTCCAGGTCGGATTCCATTTTCTTGATGACCTCCATAATAAACATTCGTCACCGGCGGTAACTTATAGTTCTTTCTCCTCAGAATCAGCGCACCTATGCCTTGTGGTCCTCTGAATTTATGAGCGCTAAATGAAAGCATTTCGTACTTCAGTGTTCGAAGTTCATCGATCAATTTTCCGCAACTCTGAGTGGCGTCAATGTGAAACAGGACTCCAATATCCGATAAACGTTCGCCAATTTCCTTTACCGGTTGTATAATTCCGGTCTCATTGTTCACATGCATTACTGATACGAGTAATGTGTCCTCACGTACCAGACTTATTACTTCTTCAGCCGATATTCTTCCAGATTGATCCGGATTGACAAAATCGACCTTAAATGCCTTTTTCTCAGATAAATATTTAGCCGTATTCAAGACAGCCTTATGCTCAATGGCTGTCGTTATAATATGCTTCTTCCCGCTTGTTTGGGCATAGTCTAACAGCCCCTGAATAGCAATATTATTGCTTTCTGTTGCACCACTGGTGAAAAATACCTCGTCTGAAGAAACACCGATCAAATCCGCAACTTGTTTACGGCCAGCTTCAACTTTTTTTCGCGCTGAATCTCCAAAATCATGTGTTCGGCTATCTGCATTACCCGGTGTGTTCTGATAAGCATCAATCATGGCATCAAGCACACGAGGATCTATTGGCGTTGTAGCATTATAGTCAAGATATACGCTCATCTTATTCCTCCGCTAGTTTCAATAAATCTTGAATATTCTTGATGAATCCTGTACCACACAAATGCGCTATTCCTCGTTCAAGGTTAAGCATAAAATATTTTTCGATTGTACGATCATCTGTGGGAAGCCCCATTTCGATACACCATGCTTTCATTAGTGCCTCATAGACCTCACCATATTCTCCCCCGAAAGTGTACCAAGACATCTCAAGATTGCTATCTGCTGTAATAGGGATATCTGTTGGCAATGTTTTTTCGCTGAGGGAATAACACAATGCCCATCTACATAAAACATTCCAATTCTTGATTCCAGTCTTTCCCTTAAGACGTGACAACTTTTCCTTTGATTGTTGAGACAATCTAATCTGTTTTATTATCATGCCAGCTTTGCCACCTTAAAATAACCTTTTTCAATGGAGGTACTTTTGGTATTTTCATTATAATTCAGATAGAATTCGTCACCGACATCCTTCTTCATAAGCTTGTAGTATCTATCATCAATCTCTGTATCTGTAGAAAGTATAATCGTCTGCTCGCTCGCATTAGGAAAATACGTAGTGATAAGTGATTTTCTGTGTGCCGAATCCAATCTGGACAATGGAGTATCAATAATAACTGGCAGTTTCTTTTTGGAACATTTTGCAAGTGCCCAAAGTATAGAGATGACCATTAACTGCTTTTCACCTGCTGAAAGTTTCTCCTTTGGAACACTTGTAACATTTTTATCCAGATACATAAGAGAAAGATCCGTGGAATCCATCTCAATGTGATCAATCAGGGTCTTCTTGTTGGCCAAAAGCCTATAGCACTCCGTTATCGTTGTAGCAAGCTGATTAACCTTCTTTAACTGTAACCTGGTTGCATACTGTGCCAGAAGATTTTGCGCCAGATGTGCATACTTTATTTCTCTTTCGGCATCATCTGCTGCTTCAAGAGTTCCAAGCATTTTTTCAACAGCCTTTTTAAACTCTGCTCCAGTTCTGATTGCCTCACCGTTTGCCGATTTTCTTCTTTCCTCTAATGAACTAATCTTAACTTCACAATCTATTTTCTTTTGTTCCAGTTTCTTGATCTTCTTGTAAGCTTCTTGAATACTCTTCTCATTAATGTCTACAGACAGATAGCTTTCTATTTGATCTGCTTCCTTCTGGATCTTGTCTTGTTCATCAAGAAGATTCGCCAGTTTATCTTTTGCATCAGTAAATCTAAGTGAAACTAAATCTTCAACCTGATACATAGTGCTGTCAGATAAGTTGTATATCATTTCAGTATCATTATCCTGAAGGACCTTTTCCATATACTTTAAGAATCCATCAATTGAATTGGAATGCTTCTTCTGATCGTATTCTTGATAAATTCTCTGTGCAGTTTTTGCTGCTTCAAGAGATATTTTCTTATCGGATTCATCAAAAGACTGCTCATTAATCTTCCGGATCAAACCATATACTAGTGTGAGTGGTAATTCTGATGCGGCGAGATTGATCATCTGCTCATTTCCTTTTTCGATCAAAGTCATGATCGTTGCTTTTTTCTTAAGCATTTCTTGGCGCTGCTCAATTGCTCCACCACCCATAGCTGTATAATCTACACGTGCCTTTTCGAGCTCTGCCACAACATCATTTAGCTCTGATGTCATAGATAAAAGTTCTTCATCAATCGTAGCTAATTTCTTTTCAGCAGCTTCTTTTTGATCTCTTAACGAGTCAACGTGCTTAATATCCGCATTATTGCTGGCCTTCTTTGTGAGCTTATTTATTATTCTTTTCAGATCGTTATTCAACACATCAAGTGTGTTTAGCCCAAGCATCGCACGGATAGAGTTTTTCATTTGCTCGTCCGTATCATCAACTACAAGTTCTGCTATCTTCTCTCCATCAAAAAAGAAAAAATTGGAAAGTGCACTTGGTAATAAGTTTTCAATAAACATTGGCCAGTTGTTTGTTAAAAACTCACTATATTTCCCGTCCTTTTTTACTGCGATACTCTCTTTAGTGCGCTGGCCTAGTGCATCCCATTCTCTATGAATAAGATAGACCTCAGAATCATTAGTATTCATCTGAAATTCCAACTCTATATAGCACTGCTTTGAACAATCATTTCTATTAACAAATGAACGCAAGTACTGACCATAGGATTTATATGTACTTTCTTGATACGCAAAGGAATTTGAACCGTATAAGGATAAAAGTACCGCCTCAAGGAATGTCGTTTTACCTCTACCATTAAGACCACCAATTAGTACAATTGGCTTCTGACCTTCAAAATTAAATTCGTTTGTTCCTGCATAGACTCCAAAGTTATGCATTGTCAGTCGTTTGATTATCATTTATTAAATCCTTCTCATCTTCATCGACGTAGTACTCTGCAAGTTTCTCATGCAGCTCATAAAGAAATCTCTCATCATATTTGCCGCCCATGTCTTTCTTTCTATTTATTTTTTCAGAATAGAACTGCGTTGCATCTTCTTCATTCTGGTAATAATTTGATTTTATTGAATCCTCTAGAGAATCAAGTATTCCTTTTCTCTCATTCATACTGCTCGCACGATTCTCTATATCTACAAGAGAATACATCAGTTCAAATGCGAGTTCTTCGTCCGGTGCTGATTCCTTACATACTTCCTTAAGAATATCCCACTCCTGAGCACCAAATGATTCTGAGTTCATCCACTCTGGATCATCAAACGCCTTACCAATGGCCCTCTCATATATGGTAGGCACTGAATCATCAAACTCATGCTTATCAAATACCCATATTCTTCTAATATTTCGCATTTCAGGTAAGGTTATAATCTCGAAGTCCCTGAATTCTTCTGGTCCATTAAGCTGAATGTTTTTCTGAATTTCAAGTAACCGCTCAAGCCAATGTTCTCTAACTTCCTTTTTATAAGGACCATGATAGAGCTGATGATAACTGCCTTGAATCTTTCCATTCATTCTCCGGAAGCTTCTTCGCTCACGATCCCCATCCTCATTACCAAATTCATTTCGAAAATCAAGGAGCTGTATCATCCATGCTTTTTCTTCATCGTTAGCAATCATAGCTTCCATGGATTTGTCTTTCTCTACCATTGTACAAACCCAGCATCCAAATCGACTCTTGCCACATGACGGTAAATTTTTTTCAACCATTAATGGACACTCATTATCTGCCGTTGCGCCTCTATATAAGGTTAAGAGATCCATATTGGATAAACCCCATGGATTTTTATACTGCATCAGGAACACCCAGACATCATCATCTGTCCAATCTTCCAATGGAGAAAATACGAGTTCATTTGCTAAGGTCGGATTAGGGCTAAGAAGCTCTCTAACTCTTTTTTTCTCGTAGTAGGCCATAGTCCTAGCCCTACGAGAACTTTCAGCTTTACGTGTTCCAATAACGAGGATAATCTCTCCATGCTCCGCAATTTTATTCTTTATGAAATTATTTACTGGCTGAATCTTCAATCGATCCGTACACCATCTATACTTCAGTCTCGGAAAAGGATACCCTTTGCCAATTAAATTCACCCAAAATGTATTGTCATATTCTGGAGTTAAGCGATGCATTACGAATGGTAACTTCTTTTCTCTAGATGTCTCGTTCATTACCTTAAAAGAATTCTGCACCCACTGCGATATTACAGGCGATTCAACCATCGTATCTGTATTAATCACATGTACTGTCTTATTCCTTTTATTCTCAGGAAGTCCTTCAAGTGCAAGCCAGACAAGCTGTAATATTGCTGTACTATCTTTTCCTCCTGAGTATCCAATCACCCACGGAATGTCATCTGCCAGGTATAAATTCCTTACAATCTCCATCATTCCTTCAATTAATTCTTTTGAAATGCTCATTATCTTATCCTTCTATTTCTTTTCTCAAATTTCGTTCTGCTGCTTCTTCATCTGCAGAAAGTGGAATTCCAATTTGCTGTTTGAGTACATTTGCAATCAACATTGCAGCCTTTTTATTTGTTATAATCCGTCCATTCTTACCAACGGCTCTCATAACCCATTGTTTTGCGCTTCTACTCCAATTTATATCCCGAAGTTTTTTGAGATCTTCATCCATTTTTGAAGCATCTCCTGTAAAATAGCAATTTCCAATTCTCCCCAAAGCCTGAATAACAATACTCTGTGTTGCAATATACCCCTCACGCAGATCAACCTTTGTTATCTCGTGGTTCTGAAGTTCCTCCCACTGTCGCATATTCCTAACTACTGCTTCCCAATATGAATTAAGAAAGCATTCTGACTCTGCAATGGAATTCCTTCCTATAATCGTCTTATTAGTTACATAAAATGTATTAAGAGTAAAAAGACTTGAGGAATACTTTCCAAGAATATCTTTTTCTTTGTCTGTATATGTATCCAAGAACTCAATATTGTGAACTACCTTTCTGGTAATGACCGCCATTTCATCTCTTGAATCATAAAGTTCCGCAATCGAATTTGATGTCTTAACCGCATTTTTGTTCAAATCAGTAAAAATCTGCTGACTGCGAGCAAGACCTTTATCCGCATAGAAAACTATTGAAATTGTCTCGTCTCCTAAAGTCTCATCTTCCTTGAGCGCTTCCAAAATCGCAGACTTTCGATGCTGTCCATCATTTATTAGGAACTTCGCATCCATCTCCACCTCTAATATTCCAAGTACAGAGGATTTTTCATATGGAATAAATGAATACTGTCCATCAATGGATGCAGCTAGTGCCGAGAATACATAGCTATCCCGATTATCCAAAATATATTTACTTATAACCGGTATACGAGATTCATTAATCTTGCGCTGTGCCCTATATTCCGGTGGAATGTATTCTTCTTCCGAAGCCAGGAAAAGCTTTGGCAGCATTTTTAATGGAACCATTGCAATATAATACTCTTTATCAGCCTGAACTCCCTTTACTACAGGGAACTTATACACATAATTCATCTTATTCTCCATACAAAAAAGATATACTTAAGTACCTACTTAAGTATATCCTCGTGATGGTTTTATGTCAATGAAATCTACCTAAACCGGATTGTGAACTTATCCTCAAGATTTTCTTGCTTTATCCAAGATAGTATTTCCTCATTAAGATCAGTAATCTTTGCTTTTTCGCGTGTAACAAGAGAAATGAATTGCTTAATATCGTCATTTAGATTTAGCTCTTCTTCTATCTTATCCACTTCCTCAATGCTATATTTAAAACGCATAATTTTGGTAGTGGTTGCATTGACTTTATCAGAAAGAGTACTCCAATCACCGCTGTCAGAAATATTCTCCCTTATTGCATCTATGTGACTTTTATCTGG
Source organism: Pectinatus frisingensis (assembly GCF_015732285.1). Taxonomy (GTDB): domain Bacteria; phylum Bacillota; class Negativicutes; order Selenomonadales; family Selenomonadaceae; genus Pectinatus; species Pectinatus frisingensis. The sequence continues at coordinate 33,864 of NZ_WIQU01000013.1, read as the reverse complement.
AGCTAAACTTCCTACTGTTGCAAGTTTTCCAACTACACTATTTGTCTTTTTTCCATAAAAATCTTTCCATTCCCTGGAAAGTGCAGGATTAAGTCTACGATTAATCTGCTGTTTTGTAGTTGACAATTTATCTTCATCTACCACGCCAGCATCTATAGTCTCCTGCAGTTTCGACAAGCTATCATCAAGAAGCTGTAATGTATCATCTGATAGAGAATATCCTAGTTCTTCATGTGCATATTTTAGCTTCCGCATAGATTCATGGAAGTCTGAGGTTAATGTAGAATAATCACTATCATTTTTTGCTTTCTTTTCTGCATCTTGAATTGCAGTCTCTTTTTTATCGAGTTGAGAAAGTCTTTTTACTGTACTACTTAACTCATCTAATAGCATATTATTTTCTCACCTCCTCCAGTATATCCCGGCATTCAGCTAATTCTGCCTTCTCTGCTTTATACTCTTCCATTGATTCATCTCCATCATTTCCAGATGTAGCCTTCATCCTGCTATCAATTTCTTGATTTGATCTTTCTACATCAAGACTTGTTTTGGAAAGAAGATCTGCAAATGGCGTTAATCCAAACAAAGGATCCTTGCTCAAACGAATAAGTGATTCAACAACATTGCTACACTCCATCGCCTGTTTTCCATTTTTTATAGCGCTAAATATCATGCCTGCATTCTTACTGCATGATAAAAGCAAGGCATTATCCATTCGAACAGCAGCCCTAATATGGCTATCATTAGCGCGGTTATAGAAAGCTCTTATTGATTTAACAATATCTTTAATATCGTCCTCATCATCAACATCATCGAGGTCAATTAGTTTTTCAATAACCTCTAATTTTCCCCTAATAGCATTCGTTTCCTCATCAACAACTACTGGAACGCGATCCAAAATTTTCTTAAGATATTCACTATATAACTTTCGTTTTCTTACCGGATCATCTAACTGCAGTTCCGAGTCCTTGAATTCTAGGCCTGTATTAGTTACTTTTTTCACGGCCTTTACAAATGCTATGTAATCAAATTCGTAATTCGTTGAGGTAATTGATGTACCCTGTGGCAGATTATAGTACTGAAGCACACAGCTTCTTGCGTCTTCGCCATCACTACCACTAGTTATCTTAAGTAAATCGTTCCATGCTTTAATATGACCATTGTTAAAGTCTGGAGTTTCTCTTTTCTTTAACAATAAATCGGGGCCAAAATTATTTGGATTCTGGAAATTTTTGCAATTACCACTGAAAATAAGGCGGTAAAATTCCGCTGCAGTTGCAAACGAAAAATACTCTGCAGTTTTATCATCGTAATGAAGAATTGATTCAACAATCTTGGGTTTTATACTTTCAGTCCACCTTTGTACCCTATAAAGGTAATCTGTTCCATTTGGAAAATCCCAAGATTTATTACCTACCCCACTCCACCTTACAAATGCCTCTATTATTTTACGAGACTCAATAGATGCTGGAAGTAACACTACCGCATCACTATTCATTGTTTGTCGTTCAAAGGCCACAAGGAACTTTGATGTTGTTCCTTTAATCTTAACCATAGCATCGATCGAAACACCCTCTGTAGTCCAATCGATGACACTATACAAAAAGTCGTTTATATTCTTTCTTGCATCGTTTAATGCCCTAACATTCTTTGTAGTAGCGCCAATACTTAATCTATAGTCTTTATTTTCTATCCATTTATCTACTTCTTTTAACGCAATGGCAACCTGCTCATTTTCTTTCTCAGTGTGAGTTGATTCAGCATGTTTTTCTGGTTTATCTGGTACAAGCTTTTCCACTTTTTTTGTTTCCTGTGGCTTAGTAACAGTCTTTCCATCTATAACAGGTAAACCCAATTCTTTATATACCGGTTCAGGAATACCTGCTATATAGCGAATACCGTTTTCTTCATAAATCTCATCCGTACCATTCCCCCAAATATACATAAACTGGGTCAATCTTATTTTTGTTTCATCTTCAAGATCACTACGATTGTATATTCTATTCTGTAATTTAGGATCTATACCTTCTAGTGTAGTTCTTCTAATCGGATATCTATCCAGAGATTCAATTGAATCCTTCACATATGGTTCAATCAGATTTCTCATTATCGCTCTTGGATTTCTCTGAGTAACATCCTCCTTTCTATAAAGATAAATAATCGCATGCTTAGTAAAAGGGAAAAGATTTATACTGTTTTCCCCTAGTTTATATGTATCCCATTCCGCGCCAAGCGTAACCTCATGAATAGGGTATCTGTCAGCAGAAGCCTTATCCTTCAGCCAAGACTCAATAGTCGTAGTATCTAACGAAACTGTATTAAGGTATCTAGCGAAAAATTCGACTAATCCATCAGTATCCCCATTAAACATTTCATCAGGAACAATAATAAAGTTTTTTATTCTTCCTTTAGTGTTTGTACGGAAATTATCGCGATAATAACCATCCGCAACTCCAACTATCGAGTTGATTCTGCAAAGCTTTTTATCACCATATCCTCGTTTATTTGTCAATAGAGCATCCAATAATGAATCGTCGACTCCTGATGCCGCAGTAATATCTTCAATAAGTATAGTTAATGTCTTATTTGCTTTGTATAATTCTTGACGGATTTCCTCAATTACAGTTCTTAAATCACCAGGTTCCAGGCCTGTACAACGCTGGACTACACGCTCACGAAACTTGTTAATATATACGACAAGTTTCGCTATATACTCTTCTTTATCCAACATTTTATCAGCAATTTTTCTTGCTTTCTCATCTGCTCCTTCGTTGATCAATGCTGTTCTGAATTCCGAATCAATTTCAAGATCCGCAGGCTCAAATTCAGCTGCTCGATCATTAATTTCGAAGGTTTTATTCTCCGCAATTTTGTTGTAAATCCTATCAATTGGACCGTTGGTATCCATTAGACGATCCTTAAATGTTGAGTTCTGAAGTAATGCAATCAGATGTTTGCGATCGACATTGCTAATTATCCTTTCTTCGTCTTCTCCCCCTCTACCATCATCACTCTCTATCAGATTTATAAATGCGTAATAAATGGTATTCTTGAGTTCAAGTTCAGGTATCGTAGTAGATGCTGAAGCTAATTTTTTGTACAGATCGTGATTGGGCAGGCTTTTAATCTCATCCAATTCAACCAACTGTTTTATCGTACCTTTTAAGGTGTTATCAGCTCTTCTAATATATAAGACAATTTCATTATCTTGTTTGAGAATCTGGAGCATGGATTCAAACCAACGGATAAGATGAGACTTACCTGCTCCACTTGCTCCTTTTACAAGTACAAACTGATCATCGACCTTAATTGAAAAAACCTGCTCATATATAGCTTCTTCTGTCATCGGCTGCTTCTTATCGCTGTCATTTGGTTCAGCATGATCTAATAACAATAGATTCTTCATCGGAACATGCTTTGCCAAGAAGTCTCCCTGCGAATTATCGATTACATCAGGGAGAAAAACATCCTTATATCGTTGTCTTGCAACCTCTATATTCATTTCTTCACCCCTTTATACACAATTGATGCAATCTGATCATTAAACTGTTCAATTGACGGATATAAAATCCAGCGTTTTTTAGCATCACTTCGATATTTCAGTTCGATTTCTTTATCGTCGTGTAACTCCCTTAAGGCACTAGATAACGCAATATTCATATTACGTTCCGGCTGAAGATTTCCACTAATAATCTTTCCATATGGTTCAAACATAAGCATAAAATCATCTATTTTGTACTCTTTGTTCTTCTCCAAGTTCATCAGCCTTAATATATTTTTCACGAAAACATAGGCATTGGGCAAAAATGACATATTATTCATATATCCAAAACCGAGAAACTGAGCCCAAAAACGCCATCCTCTGATCATAGGAGCAGTAATCTGTGATCCTGTTTGCTGGGACAAAATATTCAGTAACGCATTATCTGTCAGCGGATACTTATAAATCTGCTCATTCATATTAAAAATAACATTCGTCACTTGAAAAAACTGTTCATCTTCAAATGTGTTCAACTTGGATATTGCAAAATGCCTGAAATCTTCGATATCCCTCATTTCTTCCTTTGATACAAGAGGTACAACTAAATTATCCTGTGTATCAATTATTCTTAATTCTGATGCAGCCTTGAATATAGCTGAGAAATAAGACGTACCTTCATATATCTCAGCCGGCTCCATCATGGATTGAATTTCAGCTCGGGTTATCTCTTTTCTACTAGTTACTATTTTGTATAAAGAAAATACTCTGGCAGGTATTGCTTCAGTAACCATATTTCCAGTAAACATTTACTATCGCCGCCCTATCTAATAACAGTTCCACTAACCAGATCTGATAAATGCTTTCCACTCGATGTTGCTACGCAGAAATCTCGGTCTGATACGTGAATAACATGTTTGTATTTATTTAATGCCCTGTATATAATTTGATATTGCTTCCTTGCGAGTTCATCGTCAGCACTATATACAGCCATTATTAACCCTGAAATGTAAAAACCATTATCTCTCGCCTGTAAATCCTTAAATTCAGCGTAGTTCATCATATTAATTTCTGGATTACTTGTCCTTTCTAATCTCTCCTCGTCGTCACATACAACCACATCCGGATTATAGTTCTCTAAAACATCGCTAAGCTTATCTGTTGTTATGATTAACGCTTCGTTTGTATCTGAGAAAAATTCTGCAATCTCTGCCGAGATTTCCTTCTCTGGTCCAGTAACACTAATAAGGAGTGGAAATCTGTTTATCTCATCAGCCTTCACAGTTTCATGCGCGTTACATCCGGAACAATGCTCTGATACAAGTGGATATGTTTCATAAAACATTCCGGACCAACAAAGTCTTTCATTTTTCTCAATGGCTTCATTCATTAAAGAAAATCCTCTCAAAGCCTTATTGGATTCCATTTCACGAATTTCATCAAACAACTTATATGATTGATCATTCTCCTGGACGATTAATTCATTTCGAACTTTAATCGTAAAAATGTATCGATTTCCTTGGTCAAGATCCAATCCAACAATATCAATCAACTCATATCTACTTAATAGCAGCAGAACATTTATATTCCACTTTTCATCAGTGTCATTTCCTTCTTCAAAATAATTAATCTTGTTGTAATTAGGTTTTGTGGAAGCCATGATTGCAATACGATCACCCAGCCACTGATTTACCGGGTTATGCAGCATGCTCCACCATCTCCCCCATAACTTAGGAGTTGTCAGAACCTTACTTAAATGATCTGTGGCAGAGCTAATATCCTCATCCGATACGCACATAACACTTAAACAGTTCAATCCATCACGACCACCTCGTCCTAACTCTTGATAATATGAATCAGGGCTTTCTGGCACATATAAGTGAATGACCGATCTTACATCTGGTTTATCTACCCCGACACCAAAAGCCGATGTTGCGACCATCAACTCGTATTCATTATTTGACCATTGCTCAATCAGTTCATTTCGTTCAGCAGATTTTGTCTCTCCAGTAAAAGTTCGAACATTTCCATATCCTTCTGACTCCAGAAACGCCTTCCACTTCTTTGCTTCATAGGGCGCGTTCACGTAAATAATCATTGGTCTAGGAAGCATATTCACCAGGGTAAGGACCTTTTTCTTTTTATCTGAATAACTATTTACTTTTTCGAAAATAAAATGCGGTTCTTTACGAAGAGAGTCACACCGGATCTCTAGCCACTTCTCGTCTTCCGAAAACATTCTTTTAAGATTCTTAACTGTATCATCTTGGAATGTTGCCGAAAGTAAAAATGTACGAATCTCTGGTGTCGTCTTTAATAATTCATTTCGCCATGGACTAAGGCATTGATAATCTACTCTGAAAAAATCTCCCCAAGCAACTACGATATGTGCCTCATCAATAACAAGATTTTTTATATATTTTCTCTCATTAGCTTCACTAATAAGTTTCTGAAACTGCTCATTTTTAATTAGCGCTTCTGGTGAAATAAAAAGCAGCTTTGCTGTTTTGCTTCGTATTGCATTTGATATATCCGAAAAATTCTTTATACCGCTGTAATAACAGAATATTTCTTTATCTTTAGATGTCTTAATATTCTTTTTTCCAACACGTTCCTGATCAATCGCAAGCGAAACAGTTGGCACTACTACAATAGTCAGCCCCTCTTTCTCATACGCGAGGGTTTGAGTTACAAGACTTTTTCCTCCACCCGTAGGCATAGAAATCAACGATGTGTACCCTGATGGAGTATTCAATCCTCCATAAACACATAGTTTCTGTTCTAGTGACTTAAAATACTTAAATCCCATTATGGATTCCACGTAAGCATTTGTTTTGAGAAGATATTTTGTTTTATTAATAGGCTCTTCTGTTCCAACATCAATAAATGCATCTCTAACAAAAGACTGATGCTTAACGAATTCAGGAATGTCATAGGCGGCATAGAAATTCCCATTTGTAGCGTCTTTATATATTCCAAAAGGATTATCATTCGGGATATCCACATTTGTCACTGCAATAGAAGTTTGAAATGCAATTAGGAAATTGCGTAACGAAACCATATAATCCGCATAACCACATGACTTGTTTATAAAAGCCTTCTTTGTATTGATCAGCCTACGTGCCGCATTATAAAGAAATGATTCTACTGATGAATCCAAAGATTCTTCTAATGGAAAATCCTTGTTCGTGGAATCGTTTATGATATTTTCTACAAGCTTTACAATATCTTTTTTATTCATCACTTTACCAACCACATGAAGCAAGCTGCCTCTAACCTAACAATTGGGTTTTCCAAGCTCTCATAAATGAGCTCATACTGTCGTTTTAGATCCTCGATAGACTCATCAGTAGATATCCCAAAATATCGTTCTCTTGACTCTTTGGTCGACATGATCTGATCAATCATTTCACGAGCGCCTTCTAAATCAGAATCTTTATCAAATCTCATTCTGGCTTTCTTAGAAGCTATTCCCCTGCTCTTCTTAACCATTTTTTTCCAATGTTCTTCATCATACTGAGCCTTAAACCATTCAAGGTTACTTGCACTAAAACGTCTCGAAATATGTAACAGGCCATCTGACAAGCCTCGCCTGCCAAGATGATCAATATCATTAGATTTATTAAAGTAACCAAGCTTACATATTCTCCTATGTTCCGATATTACTGTCTTCTCAGGCACTTCAGAATATACTGTAAAGGCTACAGGAACAACCTGAAGAGAGCTAGAAAGATACTGCCTAAATTGTCCTAAAGCAAATAATGAGACACCTTGTTCAATCAGTGCTCTTTCATTTGGCTCAATCGAATACGTATAAACAAATCCTTTCCAATCAACACTCGATTGCGCTGCAACCGCTGTACACATTCCACGATAGGAATGCATTGCATTATCCACAATACAATCAAATATTTCATCGCCCGGAGCATAGAAATGAATGTAGTCATTCTTAATAGCCGTATCTCGGTCGAAAGATCCTTTAATCATACGATCAGAATGCGTTGTATTTTTCTCAGTTCGTTCTTCAAGAACTCGCTGAACGCGAATTGCAACCTCATTTTGTTTTTTGGACATATAACGATCCCAGTTCGGCGGAATCAAAAATGAATTTTGCGCCGATCTGATTGAGAAGTTATGCTCATCGAATGACACTAAATCGTTTTCTCCACCATGGCTCAATGCGCCAAATCCCGCCAAAGATGCCCAACTCATCATCGTATTTGCAAAAAGCTTATTTTCATTAAACTGATAACTGGATAGCAATTTCTTTAACTGTATATACAGCGGCTTAAACCGAAGAGCTGCTGTGTCAAAGATCTGTTCTTTATGCACACTTTCACGCATTGAATTTGACTCTTCTATAAGTTCCGGAACAAGCCTATATAATCCATATTCAAAGTCATTATTTATAGACTCGACTATTTTCTGATTTATGTCGTTCATAATAATTTCAAGTCCACTTAATGACTGACTGAATACATTTAGTCCTTCATTCCATAATTTGAACAATTGATCTTCATAACTGTTAAGAGAATGAATTACTACAGATGTAACCGGCTTTTCAACATCTCGGCCCATTCTATCTAATCTACCGATTCTTTGTTCAATGGTATTAATATTCCATGGTAAATCGATATGAACAACATAATCAGCAATTTGCAAGTTTCGGCCTTCACCACCAGTCTTATCGCAAATAAGAATCTTACAATCTGGCTCAGACTGGAATCGATATATATTAATCTCATTCTCTGCCTTGTCTATACTTGCCCCAAAACAAGTCACCTCATCGCCAAAGGCTGACTGAAGTGTTTTGCAGAAAACTTCAAAAGTTTCTGGTTGATCAGTAAAGATTACTGTCTTTTTCCCAAAAAGCTCCGTGTCAATAAAATCAATAAGTTTCAATAGTCTTGATGGATGCGCATCCACATTATCCATTGCATTCGCTAAATCATGATAAACTTCATCTTCATCCTCTAACCATCTTTTAGCACTTTTAAGTACGTTCTCAGGAATCGAATCATCATGTTTTTGGACCACTTCCAATCTTGCCACATACGCCCAGGGCGAACTGAAGAAAGCCTCCAGAAGCGGCTGTATCTCACTAGTTATTCTTTTGCCACCTAAACTCGATTGCTGTGTTACAATCCACTCCGTGAGTGTTCTATATGCTTCGTTCTCATAATATGTATTTTCTTCATCGATTGTGTATATTACTTCCTCCAACTTACGTTCAGAAAATTCACCATCTGGATCGCTTGGATACACTCCAAGAACTGCTCTTCTACCACGAATAATATTGCGTTCAATCTGATAGTTATCGCAAATATATGAAATGATTACTTGAATCGAATAAATTCCAAAGTCTTCCGCTGAAGTATCTACTGCCTCTATCATTTCTGATAATTTAGGATCATCAACTATACTACCAAGGCTATCCAGGTTGTCTTCAATTTCCTCTAAGCCATCCTGGACATCCTCATCTTCATGAGGATCATCACCCTCTACCTCAGGCAAAATCTCATTTTTAAAACTATCTACTTCATCAAGTAACTCATGTGTCAGCCTTGATATCTTATTTTGCTTTTCAACAAGTACAAAAAAATCTTCCAATGTGACAAGATCATACTTGTCTGGAAGAATTAGCCTCAGCAGTGACAAATACTCACTTTGACGCTGCTGAATTGGAGTTGCGCTTAGAAGAATAATGTTTTCCGCATTAGTGCTAAGCTTATGAACCTTCTTATACGCCTGATCCCTATTTAAGTAATTATGAACCTCATCTACTACAACAAAATCCCACTTCTGCTGTTCAATTTTTTCAGAAATATCTTCTACTGCGATTAGTTGAACATTGTTCCCGTTTTCATTCTCACCTTCAATAATACCAAACTTGAAAAGCAGTTCAGTTCTCCACTGTGCGACTAATACACGTGGAACTGTTATAAGCACTTTTCTCTCAGCTTTATTACTTAAATAGATTTTTAATACGGAACATGCCTCAATGGTTTTCCCAAGACCAACTTCGTCCGCAAGCATATATCTGCAACGTTCACTTTGAAGGCACTGCATAATTGTATTCAACTGAAATGCTTTTAAATAGATCTTGCATCCTGCTAAATCCTTGAAACCAAACATGGAATTATCAAGGACATTCATCGTTTCTTTAACGATCTGACGGCCCAAATACCAACAAGGATTTTGAAATTCATAATTCTGAAGCTGATGCTCAGGATTAGCGCTTCCAGCGAAGAATGACGCTGTTATCTGTGTTTCATCAACATGTATGAACTCTTTGGTATCATTAGTTTGAAGATAATACTCTGCAAGCTCATCTTTCTGCGTTTTATATTCAATGATCGTTGCTTCTCTACGACCATACTTTACAACTGCTCCCTTAAATAAGTGACAATGGTCAAGCATTTCCAAAGGAGCTTCTTCAACATCGTCTGGAATATATTCGAAATATTTTTTATAACCAAATGGGTCATAGAATTTTATATGTGCGCATTCATTAAACTCATCTACACTGACCACTTTACCTGTAGCAAATAGTCTTGGATTATCCGGATATTCCCTGTCAATAGGGCATCTTACATACATTCCCTCTTTGAGCATGTTCCATCTCTCCTTTTACTTTTTCTTTACACCATAAACCTCAATACATATTTCTTTATCTGCGCATTTGTCACATAAGCCGTTAAGCGTTCTGTGGAATCTTTCCTCTTCAAAATGTGTGTCTGCTAAAGTGTGGTCCACTTCTTCCTGTGTTGAGCTTTTGAATATTTCCTGAAATCCTGCATCAGCATTCTTTCCCACTGGCACACTCAGAAATTCTTCACGCTTTGTCATAAACTCTGTATCGCTAGTCTTAAGTGGCGTAAACTTCCCATACTTTGCAGCATATTTTTTCAAATAGCCATTTGTTTCATTAATCACATCAAGAACATCCAAATGACTAATGAATGGAAAATCGCCGCACAGTTCATCCATCTGCTCGACCAGATATGCATTAACTACATTTTTTACGTATGTCTTGCCAGAAAAATGTCTTTTAGCTCTATTCTCTAAAACTATTGTCAAATACATCCTCATAAGGAATTCATCCTTATATATGGATTTATCTTCAATTACAGAATCAAGTAAGAAGCGATACTTACAAAGTCTGAATTTCATCAAATCATACTGAGTAAAGCTTTTACCGGTTGGGTTTTCGATTTCTATATAAGAAGCATCCTTCCTATAATTATTGACCGCTCCAGGTACATATGGCCTAATATCTGCATTCAATACACGAAGCAAATAATACAATTCATTTTCCGTATTATTCTCATTTTTGATATAACTGAGTTTAATTTTGCATTTGCTGAATCCAAGGCCATAAACTAAGGCATACCTTCTGAAGTTCTTATACTCCAATCGTGAAGTTATATATACCTGGTATTTCCAGTCTACAGGAGCTTGAGCCACTTCAAAAAATGCTATATCTAATGGCCAAGGGAACTCATCCCTATGCGTAATACTCATGTCTTGATCTGATAAACACGCAAAGTGATATATCTTTTCATGGTTTAATGCATTCTTCCTCAAGACATCACCATCAATCTGCTCGAAGTTTCTTACAATCCAGTTTGCACCTTTACCTTCAACTGGAACCTGCTGTAAGTACAACTGCATAGTTTCTCTTAGACATTCAAAAGATGCACTAGCCTCAATGGAATTAACTTCGTTTAATCTCGCAAGTACTCTAACAACAATATCCTTAAATTCCTCATCTAAATCTTCTTTATCCAGAACTTTGTTTACTAATACATCAGCAATTTTCTTATAAAACTTTTTGAAGTCATTTTGCTGATCATTAAAATCAGCAAAGAACTGCTCTGCTATCGAGTTCAATTCTTTTAATGCAGATATCAAACAATCCAGTTCTTCTTCCGTCACATTGAAATAATCAAGCCTTTTAAGATCCGCTCTATAATCATCAAGATCCAAAGATCTCTTAAGGTTTTTCAACTTTTTGATCATACCTTTGATGGTTGTCTCTTTTGATATATAAAAGCGGCATCTATCAAAAATAGAAACTAACGCCCCACTATGTTCTTCAGCAATAATGCCACAGGATAAGCATTCAAAAATATCATTAATATCCCTAATGAGCATGGTATTAGATTCAGGATCCCACATATTAGTGATAGAAATGAAAAAATGTCCTATTGGATAATCAAGGAATTCTCTTTCTCCAAATTGTTCTGGAAAGTATATTTTTAGGATCTGATTAACACCACTATTGGCAGAATATATCTGTTCATCCATATAGTAGAGTGCAGGATGCCTAAATTCATCTGCTTCTCGTTTCTTGGAAGCTTCTTCAAATCTTTTTGCAATATATCCCGCAATTTCTGTTTGATTGTCAAATTCAGTCACTTCTATTTTTTTCGACAGATCAATAGCAGCAGTACTTCCAGCTATCATGGCTGCCATATTATCGGCAACAATTCCTCCCTCAAACTCCTGGCTATCATTATTAAAGTTCTGCGCGGAAAGATTTACCTTTGATTCAAACCATGAATACACATTCAGCCATGTCTGGTACACATTCTTATAATCCGGCTGGTAATTAAATAAAATGATTACATTCTTATACTTGCTCAAGACTTCAATCGTCTTGAGCATTATAGGTGTGAACTGATGAATACCATGAATTACGATATTCTCCTTATTGATGTCGGAGCAATCTCTTTCACTTTTGCCTAACGCATCCTTAATAGTCTGTGCAATAGCTCTATCTACTACTTCTTTCGAGAAATCATTTTTCAAGCAGAATAAGCTATTATTTGTTGCTATTATTTCCTTATACAGTCCAACGATGCACTTTTGCTCATAAGTCAAACAATCAATCCGAATGTTATCTGGATTCATCCCTAATTCGAACATTATACGAATGCTTTGCAAAACATATCTTCTGTTCCGCTTAAGAGAAGTTTTTATATCTTCTTCGCTTAAATCATCTTCTACATAATCACGAAAACTCATGTATTCGATGGCATTGTCAATAAAAGCTCTTTGGCTTATTTCAATCGCATCGCTTTCCCAATCAAGATATAGGTTATTAATAAACCTATTCATTGTTGTCAGCTTACCCTTATAAAAATCTCTATACTGATCACATAATCCATTCACCAATGTCTGAGAAACACATAGATGAAAAGAATTCTTGATTAACGCCCAGTACTGTTCTCTATTGATCTTATAAGGATTGCTATATGTATAGATAATTATTGCCATTATTCTGCAACCTCCATATAGTTTGCCCAGCAGTCCTCTACATCCGAATCCAGATCCTTAATCCACACAAAATTACGAATTGCTCTTGTCAATGCCACGTACAAAACTCTGGATTCTTCCTGAAGTTTCTCCTTAATTTCCATACCTTCATCGAAATCATTATTATGTTCTGTCCCGACATTTTTTATCGCCAAGCCATAGCTTACTTTTCCATTAATGTAATTTACGTTCAGACCACCAACATTAATATTTGATATGTCTTCATTCGTGAATGGTATGATTACTGTTCCATACTCCAAGCCTTTAGATTTATGGATAGTTGTACAAATCACCTGAATATCTTCTGATGTATTTGCTGTGCTCCTGGATGCTTCTTCCTGATAAGTCGTAACGTTTATCTTGAGGAATTCTAAAGCTTTGTTGATTGTCAAATATTCCCTAACATACTTAGAGGTAATCTTCTCGATTAAACATTCATAATTTTGCCTATAAGTTGTTTGATCATCTTTTTCTTTAAAATGAGTCCACGGTTTAACCGCTTCGTAAATATCTCTGAGCACAACAAGAACAGGTCTAGATTCAAAGTCCGTAATCAGCTGGCTCCAAGTCTTCCCCATGCAAAGCATAAAATATTCATCTAATAACCTGATCATTTCATTCTTTTTTTCTTCCCTATATTTTCCAGCAATACCAATCATTTTGAGTGGCAACGAAACATAGTTTGACATAATCAGATTTGTTAAATACAATTCGTTTCTCGGATGAGTAATTGCCATAACAAGCTTATATAAGTCTCTTGTCGATGGTAATCTATATAAGGCTCCTCCTTCAGTAACCTTAATTGAAATACCCTTCTTTTCTGCTTCTTTGACAATATCTCTAGTCTGCCAGTTGTATCTAACCAAGATCGCTATAGTTTTTTCTTCTTTTGATAACTTCTCGTGCTGACTTAATTCATTCAGTTCACTTACTTGATTACTTATTTCTTCAAAGAAATCTTGATAGAATACCTCTTTGTCCTTAAAATGTGTTTCGATTTTACGAACCAATTGATCTTCCGAATGTTCTTTAGTAATCTGGCTCGCCAATCGATCATTTTCTTCATCATATGGAAGTAAATTCTGTAGTCCCATCTGTGTAAATACACAATGGAACTGATCAAGTACGCGCCGATCGGTTCTATAATTTCTATTCAGAGAATAGAATTCCCATGTCTCTCTTCCATCCACATCTACTGCCTTTTCAAAGGCACTTAATGTTGCTCCTCTAAATCTATAAATGCTTTGCTTCAAATCTCCAACAATAAACAAATTGCATTGCTGACCAAATAAGTGCTGCAGTCCAGTAATCGTTTCTATTTGAACATCATCGGTATCCTGAAACTCATCGACAAAAACATATTTATACTCGTGTCCTTGCTTCATAAGTTTCTGGTTCTTTACTAGATCATTTATCTGAATCATGCATTCTCTCAACCCGATAAGATTTGATGATTTCAAAGATGCTGCATAATCCTTTTCTGCTTTTATAATCACTTCATCAACCAGTTCATTGAAGTATGGAAGAATGCTTGTTGGTTCTCCAAAAGATTTCGAAGAAAGCTTTTTTATATCAATGCTCCGGTCATACAACTTATCGCAGAATTCAATTAGTAATTCTTCAAGGCGATATGTTGGTAGAGTCAATTGCTGTGCAAAATAAGGATTTTCTTCACTCTTTGCACTCAGGAACTGGTTTAAATAATAGTGATATAGTTCTTTTCGATTATATGTTTCACTGGAAACCTGACTATCATAACCAAGCCCCATTCTCATGCAGTCTCTTTGTAACAATGAAACAGCAAATTTATGGATCGTCGATATCTGTATCTGACTCATATCCTCAATTAGATGCATGTACTTCTCATTTGAAGTAAGAACGAAGTAATTCATAAGCATCTTCTTGAGTCTGACCTTCATATTATATGCAGCATCGTTTGTGAATGTTATCATCGCAATATCTCCGACAATATCAACAACCTCATCGGCTGTTTTATTACACAAAAATGCTATTCTCGAAACCATCGAGAATGTTTTTCCCGTACCAGCACCAGCAGTAACAAGAATATTTTTATCGCATGGAGCATGCTCAATCTCGTACTGTTGAAAATTGAATGCAGAAATAGTAGATATTTTTTTCAAGATTTCCTTTGTATCTGGAGTACACTCGCCTTCTTCCACTAATATATCTTTACTTACTAAACTGCTAATATTTGATACTACCTCAATCTCAAAATTGAATATCCCAAAATGCTGCCCAGTAGTCTCAACGGAATTATCTTTTCTTCCAATAGACAGATTTCCCTTAGCAAGATGTATATTTCGATTCTGGAATTTAACCTTTAACGCATCAACCAGTAAAGTCATCGATTGCATTGATGGTACAAAAACAATTTCTTTAATTCCGGAAAAGTATTCTTCTACAAGCTCATCTACATTCTGTGTGGTTAATTCATTTGTAAAAATTCTAAGCCGAGAGTATCCAGGATTTAATATTTTCTCGTCATTCTTAAGATCATAATTGGGTTCAAAATGATGACGAATCAAAGCAAATCTTTTTGTAGAAAGCTTATCATGTTTAGCTCCCTTATCGACATTGTACCGATCCATGAATTTCTGAAAGAGAAGTGAAGTATCATTAAGATCCTCCTCAAATAATGTCTCATTCTCTTCAGAAACAACATTCAATCCTTTTTCTAAGTATTGAGTTTTTGAAATGAGTGGATAGCACACAAGACTCATTACAAGTGGGTTCATACCAAGCTCTTTTTGGATCTTCTTAAGTAGATCGAATCTATATCCACGAGCTTGACCTCTTGGACTATCTTCAGGATTTTCTTTTCCCTCCAAGATAATTGTGGTTTGATCCACTACTGTTAAAACACTAGACGGACTCCACCCCTTAACTTCAACAATAAACAATCCTATCTCAGGAGCCATTACGCAAAAATCATATTCACGTCCATTAACGCTTCTAGTGTTGTAAACCACCCAATTTTGAGGGAGATTTGCACCAAAGGCATTCCATACTTTTATCTCCCCTTCATATTTGGGTTCCTTATCTATCAGTTTAGCCATGATTACCTTTCCTCTTTCTCATCAGACAGTATTTCAACAATATCGCTCATTTCACAATTGAGAGCAGTGCAAATTTTTGCAATCACTTCCATAGTCACATTTTCATCATTAGCAAGTTTGGTCATCGTGCTATTTCCTATTGAAGCAAGTTCACGTAAATCCTTTTTCTTCAAATCACGATCTATCATTAATTTGAATAATCTTTTAAATGAAACTCCCATCAATTATCCTTCATGGTTTCAAACAAAAACAATTGCTATATAGTTGCATATAACATCCCCTATAATCTATTTATGTTATCTTTTCTACAAAGTAATTTTAAAATCCTACCATAAAAGAGGTACATCCAAACAATGCTAGTACTAGAAATAAAATGACTTAAAATAGATTTAAGACGTTTATTTTGCTAGAAAAGTATCAATAATCATTTACTCTAATCAGATATAGGGGAATCATCTAATAGCATCTTTTGCATACGTTCTACAATAATCGGAAATTCCTTTTCAATGTTTGCTGCTATCTCATTTCGTTCTTCATACATTTTCTGACTTTCTTCACCTGATATGTATTGTCGATTTTCTTTGCTGCAAAGGAATGCTAATTGATTAAGCTGATTTGTAAATTGGTCTATTCCACTTGAAATATCACGTATTAAGTACAAATCTGCTTGTAGGTGTGCCTTCACGGCTTCACTAACTGCAATTCTGGCATCCAACTCTTCTTGGGAAGTCATTACTTTATATATTTTATCTACTGCACCTTTGAAATCTGTTTCCCACAATTTTAGTAATTCTTCCCGGTATGCTCTAGTTAAATTATATTTTTCAAGGAATTCTACCATATCTTCACGATTATAATCTGTAAATGCTGGTAACTGCCTTAATGGGCTATTTCGCCAAAGCACCTTATTTTTGGCATGACACAATTTCTCATAAAGTTCAATGCTACGTTCATGTTTCTTAGCAGCATATAAATTAAAATCTGCCAAACGGCGTTGATTCTGATGTTTTTGTTTCTCTGACACTTCTTGTAATTGACCTTTATATCCTTCTAATGAAATAGTAAATTGCTGTTCATATTCCTTTAAACTCTTATCCAATTCTGATTTTTGCACTAGCAATTGTTCATTAAACTCATGCTGTTTATTAAATTTATAAATTGCCCACACTCCACCTATGATCGTTATAAAAATAGGTGCATATTTCACGATTTTATGCAAGATATCAATATTCAAAATATCCATATAATATCACCCCATTATTAAGTATATCACAAATAAAATAATTAACATTATATAAAACCACTTACTATTAGCGATAAAAAGAATCACCCTGATAATCAGGGTGATTTAAGCTATCATCGTTTCATAGTTTCTATATACTAGTCGTCATATCCGACTGTACTTTGGCTATACCTGATCTTTGATTCAAGGCATTTTTTACGTCATCCTTGGTGTAACCACATCTCACCAACAGCTCCATTACCTTGACGGATATATCATCCATACTTTTAGGAATAACTACCCTCGGCAGCTTCGTCCCTCTTTTGGGCTCAGTTATCAGACTAAAGGATTCAAGTTCACTTAGAAACACTTTTGCCCTATTATATCCCATCTCAAAATGATCCTTGATTTGGTTATTCGAGATTTTATCGTGACCAAGCAACCAAATAATAAGTTTGGCCAGTATCTCCTCATGAGTATCTTGATGATTTGAGGATTCAGCCTGAGGTATGGCTTCATTTATTCTAGGTAACAATATCGGTTCAAATATTACTTCATTATATTCGCTTTCTCCATCTACATAATCAAATGTCATATTATCAAGCATATCCATTATTTCTTCTGGAAACATGAATGCACCTTGCACTCTTAACAGACCTTCATGCTGCTTGCTTTTGAAATACATTGAGCCTTTGCCTGATAGATTCATAGCCTCCTTCGAATTTATTATGGCACGTGAATCGTATGGGTTGGTACATTCAAACGCAATACCAGCTAAATTGGTCATTTTAATTGCTATATTACCTTTACTCGCATCCTGCGCCGTTAAGATTAAGTGTATTTTTACTTTTCTGGCGCGTTCTAACAAGTCTGTCAGCAACATATGCGACATCTTATTTTCCTTTCCTGCCGTCAATTTCCTGATAAACGTCGGAAATTCATCTATAACACAGATAATGGATGGCCATTTTTCAACCTCTTTATCACGTTTCCTTTCATCAATAGAATCCAACTCTGCTAAACGATGCTCCATGAAAGAAATTAATATCTCTATACATTGACGACCTTTTTCAATTTCACTTACCGTTATAACCGGCATTAACATATGCGGAGTATCTTTAAACATGTTTAACCTTGATGCGCCAAAATCTAAAAGCAATAATTTAACCTTACTCGCATTTTGCTTACAAACAATACTCATCAACAAGCTGTGTAACGCACTGGATTTGCCCGACCCAGTGGTTCCTCCAATTAACAGATGGGGGAACTCTGCTATGTCAGCAATAACCATTTCACCCATCATGTCATAGCCTACCGCATATGGGATTTCCATTTTGCTTTCGTTGAATTTTGGACTTTCTAAAATCTTAAGAAGGCTGTTTTCCTTAAGCTCTTTCTCAGAAGCGATTATTTTTATTGAAGAATGACTTTTGTCGATTTTTAAAAATGCCAGATCCAATAAACGTCTAACCGAGTCAGCATGTCGACTAATTAATTTACCGTCTGTTCCCGGCATCAATTTAATGTTAAATACATACCTGTCATCCTTAAATTCTACCTCTGGCATTATTCTTAAGGAAACTCCATAGCTTTGATAATATTTGACTAGTTTTTTCGCGTATTCCTCTCCCTTTTTCTTTACCCATTTTGCTTTCGTAGAGTCAAGACTGAGATCTTTTGTGACAACCGCCACTGTTAGAGGCAATGTAGGTGAATATGTATTATGGAGTTTAAATAGTATTTCTGTAGACGAATTCACTATTCCAGTTATTAATTTTGAAGGATTGTGTGCCGCAAAATTATTTCTGTATGTGAATTCTGTTCCATCATATAGTCTTATGGATTTCTTAAAAACCTCCATGTATCTTGACAAAAAATAAGTAAGAACCCCTATGTTTGCTACATCTTTTTGGGTCAGCTCTGTATGGCTCCGGTATTCCTTCCGTATGTGAGTGATGTGGTGGGCAATAGCATCAAAAAAAGGACGCTCATCTTCGGTTTTGCGGAATATCACATCTGCTGCTGTGTTTCTCTGAAAAAAATAATCCTTGGCATTTGTAACAAGTTCAAGTGCCCATGAAGCAAGTCTTTGCTTATTTTCTTGAAGTATCTCCAAATACTCCTCGTTAACATCTAAACCACTTAAATCAATACTAAAGACGTTTTTAAACTGAGAGCGGATACTCGGGCATATAAATATAGGCAATACATTGAATCTGTCCTTGATACCAAGGCTTCTCGTCTTTCCTGGAATATTGGCAATTTCCCTAAGCAATGCGCTGTAAAATTTCTCATTCTCGTAGCCGTCTATAACGACGGGGACATCACGGTTATACACCAAATCATCCAATATTTTATCTGCGGACTGTGAGGGAAATACTGTTACGTAATCATAGTCACAATATCCATAATCAAAATCCATGTTGCAATGTTCAATTAAGTTCGTATTTACATCGCAGATACCAACTATTTCATGTATCAGCCTATATACATTCGAGTTCCGTTCACATGCAATTTGCAAGAAATATGGCATGTGAAGACGGTCATTATTTAGCTTACTACTAAACAAGGCAGCAAGACAGTATCCGAGAATATAGGTTGTGATAGCACCATAAGTCTCATTAAAAAAAATCAAATCAATAGCTTCAAAAGCATCTGATGTTGCTTCCTCTGTGTTGTCGATCCTGTAATTTCGTTTGCAATGATGATTTTTACAGAGGCATTGGTTGTTAAATCGGTACATACCTCCCTGCCATCCATAATGGGCATGTTCCATGTAGGAAAGAATTTTGTCCGCATCATCACGATTCTTTAGTTTCAAAGTTTCTAAAAGTATTTTTGCTTTTTCTACATTCCATTTGACATCGTTGTTGCTTGGAATGCATTTTCCTAATTCTGACAGACGTTCACCATCCCTAAGATCACAAAGAAACCTTCTAAAGCTTTCACTTATAAAGTTGAAATCATCAACCTTTAATTTAGCAAATTCCGACATAATGCTCCTCCAATTCACTTATCTTATCTTCTTATCTTTTAATTTCTATGCTCATTTCTTATATTATATCATTTCTTTATTGAAACCTATATCATTTTATAATAAGAGAATAAGAGAACAAGATAAGTCATATGGCAAGCTAATATTAGAATTTCTTAACGCGACACCATACAGTCCCCGTGCCCATCACGGCACGGGAACTTATTTTATTGGGAAGGTTTAAGAATGTTGATGTAAGACAGTGGGTGCATCGATGGAATAACTATTACGCCACTGGGAATGTCTGCTCAACGCCATCGGTGATGTCTCGGAGGACAGCTGCAAGTTATACCCCATGGAAATCAAGAGAACTGCCACTCCCCAGCAGCTCACCTGTGCATTTGGTGTAATCGACAAGCCTTCTAACGCGGCACAGGAGCTGCTCTTTGTACGACAGATAGGTTTTCTGTTTTTGACTGTCAGAAATTGACTCTTTTAATTTAGGGGATATAAATGAAAATGCCTTTAGCTATTACCAAAGTATAGGTTAAAAGCATTTTCTGTTGTTCTAACAAGAATAATATCCTGACCATCCCTAACATCATTCTATCATCCGATGATAGCAAAAGGTGAAGCACTCTTCTAAGTACTCCATATCTATCAAATTTACTATTCCGCAAGCAAATATGAGTATAAGCTTTCAAGAAAATCCACTTTGTGCCGCTTACTGATAGTCACGGGCGACACATCAATTTTCGCGAAGTTTTTCATAACATCATCAATTCGTCGATAATTCAATGCTTTTTGTGCGAGCAACAAAGACTTTTTCTCAGGAACCAGTGCCACCAGCCGCAGCATCCGCCGTCGAAGCGTCATATCTTTTACTTCTCTTTGGATAATCTCTATAGCCGTATCTTTTTTATGAAAGACACCAAAAGGGACTACACGCACAAACGTAGCTAAAAATATCTCCCGACTGTTTTCCAATAAAACTGCTAATTGCTTAGAAGTATCGGTTTCATCAGTATAAGATCGTACTGTCTTTGATTGAGTTAATCGAATTTCAGCTCTTAAAATACCTTCGGATTTTTTTATTATAGATTTCATTTTCTTATGATTTGTTTCGTTTTTTCTGAATTGGCTTGTAAGCAGTCCTTCTAAATCATAAATTAAAAACTGAATGCCATTACTGTTTCCATCTAAACAAAAACCAATATCAGCATCCATACAATCATAACTTGATGGCGAGAACCCTTTCACCTTGCCAATTCTTTGTAAAACTTTTATATATGCAGATACTTTTGCTCGGCTATCAACATCAATATCTGCCATAAAAATCATTCTTTTCAAATTAAAATCGTTAAGATTGTACTTTAAACCGAAATAATTATGAACACATCGCTCCAACTTATGGATTAACTTATCTGAATCAAGCTCTCCGTCATCTAACATAACACCTGCGTTTATAGTAATCTGAACTTTCTTTTTATATTGCTTATCTTGGTAAGTTACAACTATTCCCTTAGCTGACAACGTCTGATCGATATATTCATTGTCATTCAAGTAGTCTACTTGCTTATCGACTCTAGTTAATAATTTATGGAAATTTTCATTGTCCAACACCACAGAAAGCTCCACGACGCAATTTAGATACATAATTAATTCCTCCGATTGTAATTATTTTTTACACTATTGTTATGGATGGGTTGCTTTTTAATGAAACCATCTACGATAAAACCATCGACTAGCATTCCCAGTGATTTTTAATGGTCAGTTTATTCGTTGCGTTAAGGAAAAATCATGATTTCATCAAACATTCTTCAATTAAAAAATATAATTAAGGAGAAAAAGCGACACAATTAAATGATTAAGCTGACAAAAACAGATTTCAACTTTCATTATCATCATAATTAAAATTATTCATTATCGTAGCTTGTCGAAGTGGGAAATTAGAAAATAAATTAACAGTACATTCACATCTCAACAATCTCGCTCTGCCTACAGCCTGTTCTAATTCTGATTCTATCATGTAGAATTGTATGGCTCTTAGGTCCTTATCGTCATAGGTGTTAAAATGGAAGCGATATCCATTATGAGTAACAATGGTGTTGGGTTTCAGTTTTGTATCAATATCAAATCCAAGTGAATAGGAAAACAACTTATATATCCACTCTGGCTGATGCGGCGTTCCAATAACATCAATGTTTTCGTTTTTCAGAATATCGCAACCAGAACAATTACCAAAATGCAGATCACCCATGTAATGATTATCGAACTCCTTAAAAGAAATGGTATGCTTAATCCCTGACCATTTCTTAATTTTACCAATGATTGCAGGATTGTCTCTCATGAAAGATCGGCTCATTGTTTTACCACCATACTGAAACAAAGTACCTGTAAGTTTAGCTTCCTTCGAAGTATAAAATTTCACGTTATCCTCACCAAAACAATATTCGCAGATGTCTTTATCCGCTGTTGCTGATAGCATGATATACTTTGTATTTTCTTGAATTTTAATAGGCTTGATAAAGCTGACGCAGTCTTCTGTTAGGTCATTTTCAAAATTTGATGGTTTCCGGTAACAGAAATATTTTGCGTCACACAACGCCGGTATATTGACTTCCATCTTTATACTGGAGTATGATCTGTCATAATCAATCTTACGCAGAGTAAAAAATTCTGATTTCTCAATGTGCTTTAAGATTTTTACAATTTTTGCCGCCAACGGGTCGCCGGTGTTCAATTTCTTTTTTAGTTTTTTTAGTTTAGAAATAGGAGCTGTGTCTCTGCTAGGAATAACAGTGCTAAAGATTAAATCTTCATCAATGATGACAAGATCAAACTTGCTCACATCCATGCTTGTCAGGCGCCGGTGAGTAGTAATAGCATGACCGTCACTGTTATTGAATTCATCTAGTTCTCGCTTGTATTGTTTAAACAACTTAGCACATTCTAAATCATCTTCAGCAATAGCCTTGTTCAGACGAGGCATTGGCGACCTACCTGTCTCGTAGAGATTTTCTATATCGTCCCAAACATTTTGAGGCAAATCGTCTTTTAGTTCATGCAATGAAGGTGATACGATTATGTCTACCCCCATCGCTTTCGCTCGTTCACATACTTCACGCTTCAATTTGTTGGTTGGAACGGCAATTAAAACCCTTAGGTGAGTATCCCTAAGCAGCTCCAAAATTGCTTGAGTTTTGCCTAAGGCCGTTTGACATTTGATGACGTGCCATATCTTGTCTCTTGACATTACCGCACTGTGAAAATTCTCTTTAAAATCTTTCCATGCTTCATCTAATCCAACCCAATGATCGTTGCAATTAGCAATTTTCTCAATTTGATGGTATTTAGGCTTCGATGTAGAAAGGATGTTTTTTCCATGGGGACAGGTAGCATGATAAGAACAGAAGCTGGTACACGGCCTAGGATCTTTATCTTTGATATAATAGAAATAGTAACTCCAGTTGTCGTACTTTTCCTTCCTGCTAGAGTAATATGAGTTTGCGCTGATCGTATCTTTGAATTTGGTAGCTCCTGTTTCTACCTTAGCTAGATTCGTAGCTACCCCGAGTAGTTCTCGTTGAGATAATGTTTTATTTCCCAACTCAAATTCCCGATACAATCTACATTTGGAACTGAGGGATTCTAGAGTATCAGAGGGGTAATCTTTATGGATAGATGGTTTTTTTTGATTTGATGATACACTATATTTATCTTCATGATCTTCAAATTTGATTAAATACTTTAAATTTGATAATTTCTCACTATTTCCATGGTATATCATAATAGGATTTTGTGAGTTTTTATCATTTATATTTTCTTTAATACCTTCAGTGAAATTCTCAACTATGGAAATTTCAGGAAGTTTTCTTTCATTTAATGCAACGCCTGTTGTTTTAGAAAACTCAACTATCTTCCGTTTGTAGTTGGTGGCTCCATATCGGTTTCTCAGATGAAGGCTCATATTCATAAATAGCATATCAACACTTACCGCAGGAGTGGTATCGTCAAAATACAATACTTTATTCCCGCCATTATATACCTTTGAAACATCATCACAGCTTTTATCAGCTTCTGGAAACATCATCATCAAGGAGTTTTGCATGGCTTCAGCTTCTTTTAATGAAGAAGACGGACTGTCTTTTAGAAATACAATGCTAAATTTATTACGGCTTCCGATGGAAAAAGCATCATAGGCAAACAGTATAGGAAGATCATATTGTTCGGCTCTGTCCTTTATTTCTTTAAATGATGTTTCTTTGCTGTCAAAATGGAGAGCTAATAGCTGCGACTGTTCGAAAGTCTCTTTACTTTTCAGCCCCTCCTTGAATGTAGAAGGACAGAATACGTGGCCTTTTGAACCAACTTGTTCTACAAATGACCTGACGTTATCGCTTTTAATAAGTTCGGTATTATCAGCAATTAAAGTATCGAACATTTCCATTTCCTTGTCGTTAAACTCTCTCTTACTGGAAATTTTGCTGATGCTAATATTAAATTCATTCATACTCTCAACTCCTCAGGAAATATATTTTATTTCCTTGTAAGAGCTAATTACAAAAAATATTGCAAAAAATAGAGGACGGTTTTGGCCCGCCCTTCATTTTACACGTTTGTTTCCTGAGGGATTCTATGCTTATTTTAGCAATCTAGTCTCCCGCTATGTTAGCACTGGGATGACTGTAAATTCCATCTGTAAAATATAAATATTTTTACAGATAATTTACCTATTAGATTCCTTTACCTTCCTATAGAATGTAGAAGGTTTCATATTCAACCTTCGCATAGCCTCGACCGCCGTCATGTTGCCCGATTTCCATATAGTCACGACCTTCTCAAATTCCGGGTGGCAAATAGGCTTACGTCCCTTGTATTTTCCTAACTCTTTGGCAATAGCGATTCCTTCATTCTGGCGTTGCAAGATATACTCACGTTCCAATTCTGCTACGGCTCCAAAGATCGTCAGCATAAATCTTCCTGTCGGTGTTGTTGTATCGATGGCTTCTTTCTTAGAAATAAATTCAACCTGTTTGGCAGTCAACTGAGCAATGAGATCAAGCAGGTCGCGTGTGTTACGAGCAAAGCGGCTGATAGATTCGACAATAACAGTATCGCCCTGCCTGACATAGGTAATCATCCGCTTTAGTTCCGGTCTGTCGGTATTTTTGCCACTGGCTTTATCGATAAAGAGTTCATCAACGCCAAGCTCTTTTAATAGAACCTCCTGTCGAATCGTATTTTGTTCTGCTGTGCTTACGCGAATATATCCTATCTTCATACAAATTCCTCCATTAAAATAAGCCATTAGACTCTAGCCTAACAGCACATTGAAAAAGTATCTCAATAGAATTGTTTTTAGATTTTTGGCATGTGCCATTGCTAAAGACAACCCTATTGGTAAAATGAGTGAAAATTTTTGTTCATTTCACATCTTTATAGTCCACAAAATAAATATTATTCCTAGTTTCAATCTCTTCGTATCTTTTACTTCCAAAATAATATATTATGATAGGTATAGATGGAAATAATTGTTATCAGGAGATGTTATTTTGAAATTCATTATATTTCGAGGAAAAAAGCTTCCTGTAGGGTTAGCTAGAAAACTTTTAACAATAGCCAACTATGTTGTACTGCTCAATAAATTTTATCGAGATCTTTATTTGGCACTGGCAACCCAAGATAAAAATAGAAGGGACTAACCCATCTATTTTTTGATAATTGTATCTCAATCCTTACAGCTTTCCCTCCTCCTTAAGGCTAATATAGCCTCCACCCATAGCACCGACAATCACATGGTCAAGAACTTCAATGCCAATAAGTTTGCCACATTCAACCAATTTCTTCGTGAGCAAAAGATCTTCATCACTCGGTAAAGGGTCTGTACTTGGATGGTTGTGAACCAAAATACAAGCAGCACATGATCTTCGAATCAACCCCTTAAATGCTTCACGAGGGTGTACAATGCTAGCATTTAAAGAACCAATTGAAATATTTTCTTTGAAAATGACGTGATTCTTGGTCGA
Organism: Pectinatus frisingensis; assembly: GCF_015732285.1. GTDB lineage: Bacteria > Bacillota > Negativicutes > Selenomonadales > Selenomonadaceae > Pectinatus > Pectinatus frisingensis. The sequence goes on along the minus strand of NZ_WIQU01000013.1, from coordinate 7,763 downwards.
TAAACCAATCACATCAAAATGCTCGACCTGCAAGAACTCCATATCAGCTCGCACGAAATCATATACGTCTTTAGGACTTTTAATAAAAATGCGCTTATTTTTATCTGGCATATATACCTTACGCGCAAATTCCAGTATTGCGCTAAGTTGCCTCGCTTTTGCTACGCCAATCCCCTTAATACTGGTGATTTCCTTTTCATTAGCGTTCATTAATTCACTAACATTCGGGTACTTCTCAAGTAATGCATCTACAACATACCCATTGGCACTTTCTCGCAAGCAATCGGCTAATAAAGTCCGCATTCCTTCCATAGGCATACACGCCTCCCAAAATAAATTGCCAGCCCTAAATTACAAGGCTGGCTTCTTTTAATACTCCTCGGCTAACATCATTGTCGAATGTTCGCCATCATCAATAACAAAGATTTTTGCATTTTCTACAGGGTTCCATATAAACGCAACAAGAATTTCATTACAATACACGGGCTCTTCTTGCCTGTGTATTATTTTTTGCTTACCATTCTGAATAGATAGCCGAAAAATTTGCAAATAGTCTACTTCGACATCAGTGCTAGCTCTAAGGTTATCAATCATACGCCAAAGCGCAAGTTGGATCTCGTGCGGAATTGCACTTGAAATTCCACATGTAATATATCTTTTGTTGCTAAACACGATGGGTTCTCCTGTCCTAAGAAGTATGCAGCCAGAAGTAAGAACTCCCGGCTGCAATATTTTACTCTTTAAATTAAACTGGGCACATATTTTTTGATATACATAAACAAGACTCATTTACTTATACAGCTTCCTGAATATTTAGTTCAGTGGTATTAACCACTTCCATAAATTGCTGACCAAAAGTTCTAGCTTTCGCAGTTTCTTCTGGACTTAGGATACTGAGTGCCTCAAAGTTATAGAGTGAATATGGCTGTCCTGTTTTATTCGTTGTTTTTTCTAATGTTATCTTCGTAACAACGCCACAGAGCGGCATCATTTTCCCAATTAACCTTGTCATGTAACGCTGGAAGATCAACTTACTCGATACCGGGACCCGAATAATGATCGGCATAATGTTATCTGGCCTAAGAAGGAAAATCGTCACCGATTCTTTGCAAGCCTTTGCATTGGATTCGCCATCTTTTGAGCCAAAATCGTTGAACGGGCAACGGTTGCAAGGTTTTCCTTCATGCGATATCAAGCTATCAGGGCTGTAACATACCGGAGGCGTCCCCTCAACCGGATCAGGCGTATCCCAATAAGCACGAGGGGTCGCATAATCAAGCACAATGCCTGTCATTTCTTTATAGATTTCATCACCAGCTACCCCTGGCACCGTAAATGACGTTGCCCCACCAGACGGGGACTTAACGACATCAAAGAGTTGATAGGATAATGGTTGATTCTTTAGATTTTCCCGGATAATATCCAGGGCATTATTTGTCAACGCGATATAGTCAGAATTGACTGGAACTACGGCTGTTTTATTAGGCATAGTTAAAATCTTCCTTTCTTCCTTAGGCTCTTGCATGGCCTGTAATTTACCACCCAATCGATCTTTTAATTTTGCTGTATTCATCTTTTCCATCCTTTCACATAGCCACCTTTATGGAGAAACGCCGATACGAGGTTTTATTGGCATATTTTTTATAGAGCGTTGGATGTTCTATTTTCAACGTCTTTCCATCCAAGCGTTCCTGCGCTACACTTTTCCAAGTGACAACCCGATCATCCACCATACCAATTTCATTATTGCCTAACATGTTCTTTAACATATTTTCGGCTTCTTGCTTCTTTTCAGCATATTGATTGACATGGTCACAGGCAATTTCATATTGCCGGATGAGTTCAATCGCAGTACCTGGTAATTCAATCTTTGACTTAGCTACGCTATTTGGGAACCGTTCGCTAAGAAATTTTGCTGCTGCTTCTGAACCATCCATTGCCGGAGGAACAAGCTCTTGAACCTGTTTCCAAAAAGCGGATTCTAGTTGAATTAGCATTGAAATAAGCGCTTCATCACGTTCAATGAATTTCCAGCGAAAAGTATTTCCGCCAATTAAAACAGCAATATAAGTTCCCCTATATCCCGTAACCGCCATATAATGTTGCACTTGTAACATATATTCATCGGGTATGGCATCGTCCCATTCCCCTGCTTTGTAGGCTGAAGCCGTTTTTGCCTCAAATACACATTTTCCATGCGTCGGATGGATACATTCGCCATCCAAATTGGCCAACATGAACGGATATTCTTCACTTTGCAAAAGTTGATTTGCCAGGTTAACTTCAATCCCTGTTCTCTTGGTAAATTCAGCCTTAACCAAGGCTTCAAGCTGCGTTCCCCAATACGCGGCTTCTCCTGCTTCTTGATAAGGGATCTGATTTGTTTTGTCCATCCAGAGTTCGATTGGCGATCTATAGCGATTGATTCCACAAACTACGGAAGCATCGGAACCTCCGATTCCCTTTTTACGCCAGCCAAGCCATTCGTCATAGGGCATGTTTTCCGTTGACGCTAAATTAACTGCCATTTAATACACCTCGCTTTATATAATGAAAGAAAGGTATGCAGTAAAATTCACCACATACCCTGTACTTAATCTGATTCTATCGCTGGAATTACGCCACTGCTTGAATGAGTTCATAGGCTTTATCAATCAACGGGTTGCCTTCCACAGTTTTAGCAAATACGTTTTCTCTATAGCTGGCGGTTTCTCGAAGCGGCTGGCTGTGTGTAGCAAAGTCCGAGACTGCGCAGATAAATCGATAAGCGTTCTTGCCAACGCAGCCTTTGAGATCCGGCGCATCAAAATACCGCAGCTTCATATCCTCCCGAATTCGGATGATATTTTTCTTATGAATATCGGTAGGATTGTCATTCATAGGAAGCAGCATATCAATGTACTCCATCACCTTAGCATCTGTCAGTTTAATTTTAGATAACCGTGAGAATTCTGCCCCGAGTTTTCCCATATACTTTTCTGCTAGTAAAAGGGTATTATGCGCGTCATCCATTTTATGTGCTAAATCACCTACATGAACAGTTGACCACATACGTTTAGCTGAGGACAATGCGATATTTAGTGTATTCTGACAAACTACCCGCACCGGAGTCATTGCTACCTTAATAGCAGCACTGCCGTCATGAGAACTGCTAAATACAAGATATGGCTCAATTTGTTCCCCTTCAATGATGTACTTATCCGGAAGTTTCGCAAGCAGCCAAATCTTACGACCTCCTTGCAAAGCACCTGCCGTTTCATAACGTACGCCCTCACCTAATAGAGCATCCGTAAAGGCAAAGGCTTCTGCATTCTGGACAACCTTATACCGATCCGTGACCACACCAAGAACTTTTTCATCAATATCTCGGACATTTGCTTTGTAGCCGGGAATAGGAGTATAATTGCTGGTCATGATCGGACGCTGCATGACATTCCAGTTGAGTCCCGATTGCTCGATGGCTTCATTGGAGTTTAAAGCAGATTCGACACGAACACCTAACCCGTGCCAAGGGGCTACCCTCGTATAAAACATGGTTTCTACATTTGCTGACATTGAAAACATCTCCTTTTATATCGCTTTATTATTTGATTCATATGAAAAACTTGTTTTTTCTTGCCTGAAAATATAAACATAGGATTTCCACGCAGGAAATCCTATGTTTAAGTGATTATGAAATTTCATCGTTATCCTCTTTTGATTTTTCTTGTTCAATAACAGCTTTTGCTATAGCAAGTAGCACAGATCCTACTAACAGCACCATATCCATTATTTTTTTCTTCGACAATAAAACGCCCCCTTCTATATATTACTAAATTTATAATATATAGGTGAAAAATCGAGCTATTCGATTATTTTTATCGTAGTGTATACTGGTCTTTTATAAGCATACGATACAGCAGATAATTATTTAATTTGCACTTTGGGCACGGATTATCAACAAATCGTACCAATCCGAGAGTATACGGGCATTGGGAGCAGGGTCTTTTCATCAGATAAAGCAGTTTCTTTACTTGCAATAAAATCATCTCCCATCATATAAATAAAGTGACGATGGAACACCACCGTCACTTTTCCCCCTATATTTTAGATTCTGTCATAAAATGAATCTTTAAAATCACCTTTTTCAGCATAGAAACGTATATTATACGCCAAGTAAAAAGCTATTTCCCCTGCTGGCATGGCAACGCCTGTTTCTGCATAAGTTCCATTCGGGTTAAGGTATCGCCAATCCAAATCGGAGTTTGGATCGTCCATGGGAACATACATGTTTCGTTGATCGTAGCGATACATGAAATGATAGGTTTTTACATTGGATATTTTCGTCTTACCATTATCAACATCAGGTACGCTTACGACATTAACAGCAATGATATAAACCGGCGGTTTATATTGCTCCACAACCAAAGAACTACGGTCAACATAATACGCTCCCCCCATATGACCATCACACAAGATGTAATTTGGATCGTCATTAAGATGGGCTGGATAGGCAAATGTCACGGAAGCTACCATCATAATGACAATCCCCATAAAGACAACTGCAATTTTCCTCATAAATAAACTCCAGCAGATAAAGGCCGTTCTGCCACTTGGCCTAATTTTTCTAGTGTTCTACCCAAACAGATACATGCCTGCCATTCGAAGAATCTTTACAAATTCATTCATATCCTCTGATGATTCATTTGATTTCTTATCGTTTCTCGCAGAACATATATCTCTTTTTTTAATTTACTATAAAAGCAGTAAAATACTATATAAACGAAGTAACCTCAGCCAACGAATTGATCAAGGTTAGGTGCAAATTCCTGTAACACACTGCCTTTCCAATTTGTCATGTCGGAAGCAACACCACCTTTTACAGATAGTTGTTTTATCTGCCAATTTTAAACTGCCGATAAGGCCAAATTACATTTTTATCATGATCCCCTATAACACTTTTTTATTATTATCACCTTTTCTCCAAGTTAAATCTACCGAAGTTTTTCCTGCTGAATAATCGTCTAGCGGTACAGCAAAACCAATACTCGTTGCTAACATAGTAACCGCTGTCATAGTATTCTGCATCTATTCAGACCGCTTATGCAGATTTCTGTCACCGCCCGTAATAGAAACAGAAGTCGGGAACTCATGATTATCTAAACATATTTGCAACAGCTGAATTTATATTCGAACCCTTCTTTAGTTCATTAACCTAACGAGTAATTGCGTAACTTTCCATTATGGAGTTAAGAATCGGTTCATAGGTTTCTCTCTGGTTCATTTTAAATGAACAATTTATTTGATAAACAGATCCGCCGATAACATACCAAACATTTTTTGATATATCATCACCTTTTAACCCATTTGTTTGATATATCAATTCTTTTGCAGGTATTTCACCTATCGTTGTCTCCCTAAAAGTAATAAATTTATGCATTTTATTAACAGCGGCTTCTACTGATTCTTGATTCTCCGTAAAAATTCCAAATGGATTTGTTAATATCTTCATAACTGAAAACTTTGCATTTCCATCGGGGGATTGAATCTTGATAACTTCAATCATGGTATTAGGTTCTTTAGTCTGCCACTCATTCGGATATTTAAAAACGAAACCTTCTGCTTCATTTTTATATGTTTGGGAAAGATTAATTGAATTACTAGTATTATCTCCACTTGAACATGCCGAGCATAAAATTAAAATAACTGCCAACAATCCTAGATATAATTGTTTCAATTTTCATCACCAAACCTTTCATATATTGTTTTTTAATTACTGTATTTCCATCAACTTATCAACAATTAAATACTATTCACGATGTAACCGCATTACCATATAAATGAAAATATCTATATAATAACAGCAAGAAAAATGCGTATGGAATTTATTTCACAACCCCATACGCATGAACCTAATTATTTTGAATACATTTTTTATAAACTAGTGATTTAATCGAAATAATAAGCAACATCTGCTTCTCCTCGTTGATCCGCTAAAAACATATATAATAAAATTTGTTCAGCTGCTGCTTGAGTAGAAGGTGAATTGCCATTGAGCGTTATAGATTCCGGCTTTATCGAAACACGTTTTGAGTCATTGGACATAGGCGAAACTTTAATTTTTACACCTATTTTTTTATTTGATCCTTTTATTGTTCCACTTACATCAACATACCCAATATCCCCAGATTCGCGTGATTCCCATTTTGGGGATTCAATATACTTGTTTAATACATTAGCATAAGTAAGCGATATTCCTTGACTCTCTAGGGGCTTATGTTTTTCTACCGTAGCTACATAATTTGTACTTCCTTCCCAATTCGCAGCAATAGTAAACATAGCTACAATAGCAATTATGCTGTATAATACAAATTTTACTTTATTAAATTTCTTTTTCTTGATTTGTTTATCATTAGTGAATTCTGCATTTTCTTTTTCTAAATTTTCAACTCTTTTTGAATAAAACATACCTACGCCTCCACATTAAATTATATTTGTTTTTATGATGCTAAATGATAGCATTCTATCTACTTTGACTAGGCGGTCCTTATATAATTCTATAAATTGTATGGATTATCACTTAATTGCTTTATGTATCCATGCAATAGGAATAATCAGCCATCCTAAAAGAATGGCTGCAAGTACTTTGTAAAACACCAGATGTGCAAAACCCCGCAAATTCATAAAGAATGTTAAACCCATTCTATTTTGTAAATAGTTTATTGAATTCCAAGCTATTACAACATAAATTAGAAATATTATTGTTTCCATTCCATCACCCCTCTCCATTTATTATTCTGACTCAACTTCTTTCCTACGTTTGTTCAATATCGCTTCTATTACCTTAGCGGAATACCCACCAGCCCTTGCAATTTTAGCACGTTCACGCCGATCCGCTATAGTCCGTGCAAGGTCGGCAATGAATTCTGGCCGATATAAGCGCATAGGGCAATCTATCTTATCACCACGAAAATGTTTGAACAGTTTGATCATCGCATCTTTCCCAATAAGCTCGAATAATTCTAGATAGCTATCATTAAGTGCATCAGATTCATTGCCTTCAACACTAAAGGCTTTATACACAAGATCATCGTTGATATTATCAAAGTCAATCTTAATCAACTGATTGCCCTCCTTCCATACAGATCATTAAAATTATAACAATGCAGAAATCCCTAATTCAAATCGCAAAAAAGCTTTTTTCACTCTCCCCAAAACGCTCCTTTTTCGGAACTAAAATAAGGTTCCATTTATTTCTCTTAAAATGGAACCTTCAGAAAAGATAAGGTATAATATTTTTCGCNGCAGCGTTGAAGAAGCTCTTATAGAAATGTATCTGGCGGGTGTTTCTGTTCGCCGCGTTGAGGATATTACAGAGGCTCTTTGGGGGTCCAAAGTATCGCCCAGCACCATCAGTAACCTAAACAAGAAAGCATATGCCCATATCGAAGAATGGCGAAATCGTCAGCTTTCGAGCGAAGAATATCCCTATGTATTCGTTGATGGGATCTATTTAAAGCGCAGTTGGGGTGGTGAATTTGAAAATGTCGCCATCCTAGTAGCCATTGCCGTAAATCAGGATGGTTTCCGTGAAGTAGTCGGTGCTGCTGAAGGGATGAAGGAAGATAAAGAAGGCTGGAAGGGATTCCTTTCTTCCCTGCGAAGCCGTGGCCTCAAAGGTGTCCAGCTTGTTGTTGGGGACAAATGCCAAGCGATGTGCGACTCTGTGACGGAAATATTCCCAGAAGCGAAATACCAGCGTTGTAGTGTACATTTCTTCAGAA
>NZ_WIQU01000053.1 GCF_015732285.1 Pectinatus frisingensis | reverse complement strand
CGCTTTTCTTGACTATTTCAACAAAATATTCCCGTGAGCAGTAAGCCACACTCCTTTTGCATCTTGAACAACACCAATCATATATGCTCGTTGACGAACAAGGGTTCCAATTTTATCACGTTCTAAAAAAATCATTTCTTTAGTTTGCGCAAATTTATCATAAAAATCATAATACTGTTCCAATATTTTTTCAGTCAAATTTTCATCACTATAGAAAAAAATCCGCAAATCATCGCGATTACATGCCCTACGTACTTCATATCGGGCATTTTTTGAAAATCCATGCAGAATTTCTTTTTCACTAGCTACTAAATTAATCCATTTGGAGGCTGTTCTCGCTCCCCATTTATTTGACAATTCTATATATGACAAAACATTTCCGTATCGTTCTTTAACCTCTCCATCAAGAGTTAACGGATACCAGACCTGCACCTCATCAACATATTTAGCATCATGTTCTAATTCTGCTAACTTTAAGGGATTTGACCAATAAATGCACTCAATACGTTTACCACATTGTTCATACAAAAATTTCATATCACATACTCCAAAATAACTCTTTACTGTGTGCCATAAAATTTAATATTTTCACAAACCAAACATTAAATCCTCAATAGATAAAATAGGAATATCTGTCCTTTTTACAAGTATAGTTTCAATCTCATCAAAATAATTGAGCGGTGTGACTATGATAGCATCGACAAGAGGTAACGCTTCATCCGGTGTTAGTAGTTCAATAGGTGCAAAAAGATTTGTAGCGTTCTGATCAATTCCATAAGCTACCTCAACACCACTATTCTGTAGTTCTGCAAGTAGCCGTTCGCCAACATCTGCCATACCATAGATGGCGATCTTTTTATAGCTCCTTTTAATAAGAGCCGTCGCCAGATTATTTTCATCTTGTTTTATCTTCACCCAACGGATCATAGCATGCGCCAACTGCATATTTCCCATACTTTTCCCCGCTTCTTTATCTACAAGTCTTGCCATACGCCGTGTGACATAGATGCCTGTCATTACTGCACCAACCAAAAAACTAAGTACGGAAATAAATACCATCAACATAAAATTCTCCCCCATAATTCCATGATTTTTGTAATCTCATAATCTCTTGCACGCTGATAAGATTTGACTGCAAGGGAAATAAACAAGTCCTCATCAGTCAGAATATGCATCATTGCCTCAGCCAAGGCATGTTCCTGCGGCCAGAGCAGTTCACCAAAATTAATTTTACGTATTGGTAATTGAGGAGTCATAATTCCATATGGACATATTCTTACCCCTTCTTGATCCATATCAAAACAATCCAAAATATCCCGGCATCCCCCTGGTGCATCTGCTGCCACAATTGGGATTGCCCATGTCATTGCTTCAATAATACCATTTGGAAATCCCTCACATTTCGAAGTTATAACACAAACACTTGCATCCATTAGATACGGCTGTATGTCTTCGACAAAACCAGGAAAGTTTACTCTATCTTCCAGATGTTCCATGTCTGCCAATTTTTTCAGATATGCTAAAAGTGGTCCTTGCCCAAGAATGGTCAATTGCGCCTCTGGAATTTTTGCTGCCACAGCTGCGAAGGCACGAATAATATGATCTTGTTGTTTCACGCCTTCAAGGCGGCCGACGACCAGTACTTGTTTCTTTACATAGCGTTCAAGACGCAAAACACGCATCTGCTCCCATGACTTTTGTTGCAGATGGACAGGATTGGGAATTATTGATATTTTCCGTGGAAAAATATCATAAATATCAGTCATCTCACGTTGTCCATCTCGTGCCATAACGACAACCGTATCCGCCAGTGAATATAAAAAATGAAGCATACGCCTATGATAAAGTACACCTGTCAGCGAACGTGCCGAAAGGATAGTACAAACACGAACAATAATCTTATCTCCACAACGTGAAAGTACATTAATAGCATTGAATTGTTCCATAAAACTGATTGAAACATCAATTGCATACCGTCTTTTTAAAGCTTTAATGCATTGTGCATTATGCCAAAGCTGTCCACCTGTTAAAACATATGAATTCATACGCCAAGGATAAATCGGCCTGATACCCGTTCGTACAATTTTTCCCTTTACTGAATAATGTACCGGAACACCAAAATCACCCAAAAAATAGTAAACTTGATGCCCTCTTGCTACAAAAAAATTGCCTATGCGCTGCGCCACATGTTCCGCACCACCACCACCGAGTTCAGGAATAAGTATTGCAATATTCATAAAACATTTCCTCTTAATTTATTTCGCGCATAAGTAGTAATCGACATACCTTCATATTTAATAGCAATCTTAGAAAAAAGCTGATCCATATCACAATATATTTTCTCAATACTACCCTCTGAGCGAAAACCTGGGCTACCAAAAGGCATCAATTCCGATGAATGAATCATAAATTCCAGATAGTCAGAAGGTGATTGTTCATGTCTTTCTACAATTTGCAGCATTATATTGAGATTATTACCGTTCGGACGCAACCAATTGGATACGATCCTACCATTTATCCACTCCTGCCGCACTGTGACAGGAATCTCCAAGATGCCGCTTCGTCCACATTTGCAAATATTATATTCATTCAACTCGTAAGCATTTTTCGGGAATCCCCGATAATCTGGTCCCTTTATCCCTTCTGTCAAACCTAAATTATTTCTCCAATCCACACCTGGAGTCACAGAACAATCGGCCAAGTAGCCATACTTTCGAAGGATCTTTAAATACTGTTTATTTATAAGCCAACGACCGCTGCGATGACTTGTAATAGAACATTCAAAGATTTTCTGCAACTGTTCTGTCAATATTTGTACCTTATTTTCTATAATATCATTCGGGTATTCTGATATATATGGATTGCAAGCTCCTGTATGACCAGCACCACGCTTAAGTGGATAATACGGTGGTACACTCCATCCATGCATATGCATACCAATTTCACACGTCCCCCGCAGCAATTTTTTTTTTGCCATTGCCGTAAATCTTTTTGAAAAGCTCATTTCATAATCGACAAAATAAGTTGGTATAAAACTATATTTTTCACAAAGTTTTTGAAATCGCAATAAATAATCTCCATTTACAATGGTAATACGATTTTGAACAGCATTCTTTGAATACATTGGCCGCCACATATTATCGCCCTCAGTATCAATCGTGATCAAAATTTTTTTCAATCTCTATCTTCCTTCTTTCTAATGTTTAGCAGGAATATCTACTTAACTGTTTCCAATATTTTTCCAAAATCATAACGGAAACCGACTTGTACTTACTTCTACTATCACAATAAAAATTTGGAATTGAAAACCCCCGTTTTTTCCTATGCAACAATTTTTCTGGTAATATTCCTCTATATGCTTGTTTTAAACAACGTTTAAGATCTAATCCACTGCAGCATTCTTCAGATGAAAGTGAAAATGCATATTCAATAACTTTCCGTGATAAAAATGGTACACGTGCTTCTAAAGAGAGTGCCATACTTGCTCGATCAACTTTTGTTAATATATCCCCCGGAAGGTATGTCATAAAATCAAGATACCTTGCACGAGTTATCACTGGTAAATCTTTACAATAATGCTTTTTCAAATGCCATGTAACATCATAATCGTCGGGGATTTTCCAAATTTTCTTGTAGGAACTAACCTGTTGATTATTCGCTACAAAAATAACAGGGCAATATTCATCTATCCCCGATGTTAAATACCTATGTGAAAAATTTTCTCCACAAAATAAATCCAATCGATTCAATTCAGCAAAATGACTAAGTGAAACAGAATCAAAAACTTTATCGCTCATTCTATCCGCAAATATTTGGTAACGCTGATAACCTCCAAATAATTCATCACCACCATCACCTGTTAACACCACTTTCACAGATTTACGCGCTAATCGCGACAATGCATAAGTTGGAAAAGCCGATGTATCTGCAAATGGTTCATCGTACCATTGTGTGAGTAATGGTTCTAGTTTATCCATATTTTCCGTATTAAAAAAATCAACCTTATTGTTTAAACCACAACTTTCTGCCAAAGCGTTTGCATAACACGATTCATCATATGCAGTATCATGGAAACCAATTGTAAATGTCTCAATCATCGGACTCAATAAATTAGCCTCATAAGTTATTATACTAGAATCTATTCCACCACTTAAAAAGGTCCCCACAGGGACATCTGCCACAAGTTGTTCGCATACCGAATTATGTAACAATTCGCGTAATGTTTCGCTCACATCTTTTTCATTATGTTCTCGTTTTTTATTCACATTTACATGTAATTGCCAATACGGAAAAATATTTTCTATTTTATGTGAATCAATATTATAAATAAGACATGAAGCTGGTTGTAATTTATAACAACCCTGATACATCGTTTTAGGTGCAGGAATATATTGATAAAAAAGATAATCATAAAGAGCCGTAGTATCCAACTTCCATAACATTCTACTATTTTTTGAAGCTTCAACTAACGCCTTCATTTCAGAGGCAAACGCTATTTTCCCGTCATATAAACAATAATAAAGTGGTTTAATTCCTGAACGATCCCGATACAATTTCAATTTTCTCTCTCTCAGATCAAGAATAGATATTGCAAACATACCATCGATTTTATCAATAAATTCATCGCCATATTCCATATAGGCATAAAGGATCACTTCTGTATCAGACGAAGACGAAAATTTATATTTATGTATTAATTCGCTTTTTAAAGATTGAAAACCATAAATTTCACCATTAAAAACAAGACAAACTTTACCATCCGAAGAACTCATCGGTTGCATACCATTATCTGTTAAATCCATAATGGCCAAACGAGTAAATGCCAGTGTAAATTCTTCAGCTTTCTTTACTCGGTTCCCATCTGGACCTCTATGATAAAGGCTTTCAATTCCTTTTTTATAGTCCCAATCTTTAAAATTACCACCTAAAATTCCACACATATAATTATCCTCATTCATAGATTATAGTATTAGTATATTTATGAGTCCAATAAAATTGAATCATCCTGCCTAATCAATATGGTGAATCATATTCTGCAATTTAATCCTATAAGCATGTATCAAACGCTTTTGGAGTTTCAGCAACCACGACCAATCATGTGTGGGCTTGATAACCTGATTCAGAAAATGTTCAGGATGAACACAATCAATAATAGGCTCTTGATGATAATCACTCAGTTTTTCATACTGATCAAGTTTATCTTCTTTTACGAACAAAAATGATTCCTCTGCATAGAAATAGCATATTTCTCGCCACTGATTCCATACCTTAGGGCGAATGTAATCAATACAAACATAACCACGCTTGCGAAATTTATGAATCCAATAACTTGGCCATCGTTCATTGACATGATGCATACCACCCGAACACGGTGTTGCTCCTGAGAAATAAATAACATTACTCAAACTTGTCAAAGTATCGATAAGATAATCAGCACGTCCATTCGAAAGATGTTCCGCCATCTCTAAACAAATGGCAAGATCATAACGTTCTCCATTTTTAACACAAATTGGTTTATTAGTAGTATCCTCAAAATCATAGATCTCAATACAATCAGGTTCTACTTCTAAAGACCAATTTTTAACCCATGCTCCATCAATACCATGAATATGCTTAACCTCTGGAAAAAGTTCAAAAGCATGTAACCAAATCCCTATGCCACATCCTAAATCACAGACAGAAGTGGGATGTATTGCTTCCATTAGAATTTTACTTATTACATCGGATGATTTTTGATTACTCGGACCGATCATAGACTTCATTGCTCGGTAGTTGATGTCCTTATTCTCAGACACGATTGTACTCCTTCCATTTATCAAATACACATACAACATATAACAAAATCATAACATCATGAACAATACTATAAAAAATACCATGCATAAACTTGATACCTATAGAACTTATTTTCCCTTTAGACTCAATTATTTTTCCATATGTATAACATAGTTATATCCTTATCCAGCTAAATATAAATTTCCACCAATTCATATAATCAAAATTACTAACATAGAAAACTTTCTTCATGAAAATTATTCCGCACTGGTTTCTTTTCCCTTATTATGTAGTAGTATTATAAATACTATTCCCCGCACTGATCTCCGTACACATGTTTTGCATATCACTATTGGCCTTCTTTTGATGTTGTATCCACAACGGTAAATCAATAATTCCTTCATCTTGTGGCAAACTACTTGCCAAAAGTGGTTGACATATATCCAATATCTGTTTATTTGTTAGGTTTATTTCTATACGAGACAATTTTTCCTGCTGAAAATCATAACAATAAATCAAACCATCAATAGAATTTTGGAAACAAAGTGTATCTTTCGACCAAAAATTAAATGAGAGTTTTGCATATACTCCGTCCGGGTAGGCTGCCATATTCGCTGTCCGGTAATTAATCTGTTTCAATGTATTTTCACCAATGTGTTGATAAAGTACAACAGGATAAGTAGCAGGGAAATATACAATTATATCATCATGGACATAGCAATACCAGCAACTGCCCGACCAATTGTGATCACTGTCCTCGAACTTAAAATACTGTTCTCTGCGAATAATACCATACTTCGGGTTCCAAATAACCGCACCACTTATTTCATTTGTAAGAATAATATCATCTTGATAAGCCGCCAATGCAAAAAAACGTTCATTTTCCCGATCACCAATTTGATACCAATTGTATTTCTCCTCTGATAAATCGAACTCCATCAAGAAGTGCGTTCCATAAAGCATCAAATAGAGCTTGTCTCCCATCTGTGTCTTATAAGAATTAAATCCTGTCCAAGACGAAACTCTTCCTTTTAATGGTTCATAGCATCCATCAATACGCTTACACGTATCCCTCCTGCAATCATAAATAAATATACTGTCGATAGTCCTAGCAAAAAGATATAATTTATCATTATAGAGTGTGATATTTGCAAATTTTTGATTACATGCCTTTTCATTTTGTGAAAGTCCCAGTTCAATTTTATAGAAAATTCCTTTCTCAATATCGAATCGCCAAAACTCCTTAGCATTATAAGGAGCAAGATAAAGATATTTTTCCCATCGAACAAGAGTTGTAACTAAAGTCCCATTTGGGATTTCTGGTAAAAAATACATTTTATCAACTATCCGTCTATTTTTATTCAGATGGAATAATACATTTGCTATATATGATACTGTCCACATACCAGTTTCATCTGGCTCTGCACCCATTCCAATCAAAGGACGTCTGTGCCGATAAGTTATACCATCATTTAAATCTTGTATTAAAAGTGATTTTCCAGTCACCTTATACAACCATACAACCGAGCTCATATCACCGTAATAAGCATCCGACCATGTTATTGCCCTATCCAGCTCCGCTGTATCATCATATATTCCCCATGCTTCATTTTTATATTCTTGTTCTATCTGCTCATATTCCTGCAAAATTTCCGGGCGCATTGATTCCATTGTAGCTTTCATCAAAGGATGCGGCCTCCACCAAAGAACCACATCCTTACGTTCCTTAAATACAGAAAAAACATAACGCAGCTTAGCATTTACCCTGCCCGAATTTTCCAGCATAGCACCAAGGCTGGTATTATACAATATGATTTTTCTGCCGTTTATTATTTTTTCCCAGTTATCAGGTAAAACAAAATCTTCTTTTTTACTGCTGAGAACTTTATCAAACTTTGGCGAACCTAGTGCCAAAAATTTGTCCTTAGGTGGATTACCTCCCGGATAATATGTCTCGTACTGTTTTTTTATTTTCTCTGATTCCACAATAACATGGTCTGCCATTACGATGCCAGGTGCCTGACAAATATCCTCAGAAACAGCAGGTCCTGACACAAAATACGGCACATATACAAGCATATTCGTATATTTTTTCAATTCACTGGAATAATAACTTGAATCAACAGATGTAACACGGTTATATCCATCATAGGGATTATGTATATAAATGACATCTGGTCGATGTTTAGCTATGTTATATTCTCGATAGTCAGTTATGGGTACGTATGAAGGGAACTGATCGGCTTCACAGTGCCATTGTGCCGCCGAGCCATCCGGATTGCGATCACAATAGGGAATAGGTATTACATAGGCATCGCAGTTTTCCTTGTCAGCGGCAGCAGCCTGCCAGATACTTTCCAGACTATCCCACATTGAAGCTTTATACGGCAAAAAAATAATCTCTTTTTTTACTTCTTTATCGTTTGATAATCGCGCAGAAATAATGTCAAGAGATTTTATAAATGCATCGCAATCAAATTTAGCCATGTTTTGCTGAGTGATCAACTGTTGGGATAGCTTATCAATAATCATACTAAAACCCTGATTATAATAATCTGCCCGTGTTTTAGAAAAACCATTTTGACATAACTGTTCAACAGATTGCAATGCCTGTATGCATTTTTTTAATACTATGTATTTATTTGAGACTTGAAAATAGGCAAGTCCCTTTTTAACTGAAACCATTATATTTAAAATTTGGTCTCTTATCTGCCGTCTCATGCAAGTGTTCCTCCCAATCCTTGGATGTATTATAATTCTTGATGTGTCGTATAAAATCCTGCCTTCATTATCAGATACTTATAATCTTTGAATTTAAAAATAGCTCTTTAATCGACTGTACTAACTATTTTTATGGAAGGATGACATATCTATCGTTGCCAAAATGGTCTCTATCCTCCCATATAGGGACACTAATGCAAGCAGCCTTACTAATATTAAATCTTTATATTATATCGAAAAACCTGGAGCGAAACTTAAACTCCAGGTTATATTCATTACAATTTGATCATCATGTTCAGTTATTCTTTATTTTATCCAATAGCACAAAATCAACCATCGGCATCCTTATGGCATAATCAGCGGCTTTTCCCTTATTCTTTTGCCGCAAAGACACCTGCACCAAGTTACGCAGCGTCCCTTCATCATGTGCATCGATAGAAAATGCCGTCTCTAAAAAAAACTGGGTTGATGTAAAATCATCATCAAAATAATACTTTGCTGCCACGGCATTAAGTTTTTTTATTTTATCCGTAAGTGATGTATCTTCCTGCAGTATACCGGCACTAATACTTTCTATAGCCGGTTCAGCAGCCGAAGTTGTACTATTTGTTATATCATTACCAGTAGCCTGTTCTGCCGCCATTTGGGCAGAAGGCTGTTCTATGTCGTCCGCCGGCGTCTGCCCAGAATCTTTCGCTAATTCCGTATTTATCATCTGCTCAATAGAATCTGCAGCCGATTGAGCTGACTGCAGTGACTCATCATCTGTGGCATGTTTAGTATTGTCTGTCCTATCATCTTCAGCAGCGAGTTCTTCATCAATATCTTTTGCGATATTATCCTGTTGCTGTTCTTCATCAGTTTCTGTCGATAGATTCATATCTATACCAGCTTCATCTTCTTCCATTTTTTTAGCAATATAGGGATATTTCTCCGCAATTATATCAGCATCATAGGCCAGTTCCACTACCAAAAGCATATCGTCCATCAGTTCACCATCAGCATCTGAAATACTTTCAGACAATCTCAATGCGTCGTTTAAGGCACCGGCCATTTTTTCCGTATCATTGTTATCCGAATATATTTGAGCTAATAGTATAAATGGTTTGCCTGTTTTTTGTGTCTTTAAAGAATTAAATGCCCACTTTTCCGCTCTTTGATAATCATGGGTGGCGTAGTATATTTCCGCTAAATCAAACATTAAGTCATAATCCGTGTGTCCGGTATCGAATAAACTGATTATTTTTTCCATCGCCGCATTATATTTTTTTTCTTCTATCAACACTTTTATTTCCTGGCGATGTTTACTTTCATTAGTTTTTGAATTTATATTATCACTTTTTAAATTACTATACTGCAAATTTTTCACAGCAATTTCCCTCCGTCTATTTTTTATAATACGTTTTTTATTTTTTCCCATACCATATCACCTTACATAAAATATTTTGTTAATAATAATTTATAACTTTAATATTTTAATATTGTTCAATTTATCTTATATAATTAGTGTTTATTTACATTTTCCATGTATTATAATTTCTTATTATGGAATTTATTTTTTTAATATTATAATTTATCTCTTCATCACCACTTTTTTCACAATTTGATATAATCTCATTCATAACCTGATGATATTTATCGGGTAGTATATGATATATAGATTTGACACTTTTATCCGATAAATTCTTATTTATTGCTATCATGAATTCATAATCATCCGATAAAGCCATATCAAATGCATCACAAGACCTATCATAAATCTGGGCGTTTAATAGATTTTCTCCCATATTATCAATGATATTGATGTTATACTTCTCTCGTAAAATTTTTTGATAAAACAAGATTATTTTACCAGAAAAGTGTCTATACAAAATATTTGTCAAAAATTTTAGCCTATTTTTATCTATCATATAGATACTATTTAAAATTACAATTTTTTCTTTAACATCCAGCGATTCCAATAAATGATAAAATTTTAACAAAACTTTATCATTATAAGGTTTTTCCTGTAAAAATTTTGCGTAGTATTTTACAGCCATTGCTTTATCACTCTTTATTTGAGATATTTCTCCCAAATAAAAATAAATACTCGTTAAGATTTCCTTTTTAGCATACTCAGAAAATTGTTCAGCATCATTTAAAAGCTTTATGAAAAAACTTTCTGCAATATCATATTTTTTCTCTCTATACGCCCGTTCACCTTTACCATAATTATAAACTATTTTATAAGGTACACCATCACATATAAATCTTCTATATTTATTATTCATTGTGATTTACATCCTGTTAAATTTTCTAATTGCATTATCAAGAATTACTTTATATACATCCGGCAGAATCAATTGCATTTTTTCATATTTGTCTTGTTTCTTATCAAGTAAAAATTCAAAAATCATTTTTTTGTAAATTTCCCGAAGATCCACTACTAATATTTCATTTGCCGTCCGATATTTTTTTTGTGCTATCAATGCATATTCCTTGAGAGGATTTTGCATATTTTTTTTACTCAGCATATTAAAACAATATAAAAATTTTCCATCCAGCTTATATCTTTTAAGCATTGCTGTCAAAAAATTTATGTCAGTATCGTCATTAAAGTTATAAATTTTATTTAACATTCTCAACAAAAGCCTATTGTCTTTATTTTTCACAACATAATAAAAATTATCAAAGAATTCTACGTTATGTTTATCGTTTTGCAAAGATTTTATGAAATATGATATTGCCTTAGATCTGTCATCCCTTGTTTTGGCTAAGGCACCTGCCACATTGTAAATAAAATTTTCAAAACGCGGCATAACAGATGATGTTATATTAAAATTTTTTTTCTTTAATAAAGCAACTGTCTTTTGCAAATTTTTTTCTGAATCGACATAATTGCCTTCTTTAAGTAATAAAAAACTTTTCATAACAAAAAAATCGGGTACCGTTTTAAATTTATCTATAGCAATATCAACTGCTTTCAAAATTTCGACATTGGCATGTCCCGCTAAAAAAAGCGAATCAATCAATCTCACGTAAGGATTTGTCTCTGCACCTATCATATTCAACCCACTGTCGATAAATTTTTGAGAATAATAAATGGCTTTTTCATAATCTCCCAAGCCGTAGTAACAATCTCCTATATAAGCAAAATATTGCGGATCATCACTATTTTTTTCTATTTCATTTTTTAATAACACTAAATTTCTTTTAGATTTTTCTTCGGAATTTGAGGCAGAGTATCCCGTATGCATTATCTGCACATCGTCTTGCAAAACTTTCAATTGTATAACTTTGTTATTTCTTCCCTGTAATGATTCATGTATTTTCCCTAAATAACGCATATCAGGATCATTGCGAAACACACGCAGCTGATAAAAACTGGATAAAAATTCATCATTATCCGGGTCAATATTTATCATCTTGCATGCCAAAGCATCAACCTTAGGATCCGAATCATACTTTTTTATATATTTTAAAACTTGTCGTCCATCATTTTCTAGAAAATATTCATCGGCGTCCAAAAAAATTATCCATTTTCCCCTTGCTTTTTCTATAGCAAAATTTTTAGCCGCTGCAAAGTCATCACACCATTCAAAATTATATACTTTAGCACCAGCTTTTTGGGCAATGTCAATTGTCTTATCTGTTGAACCTGTATCAACGAGAATTATTTCATTAACTAGCGGTTGTATATATTTTAAATATCTTTGTATATTTTTCTCTTCATTTTTCATAATCACACAGGCTGAAATAAATATAGCCTTTTTTTGCTGTGCATCTTCATTATATTTTTTTTGTATCATTTTCCCATATTGGTCTTTTTTCCCATACTTGTCCAAAACAGATAATATTTCATCACTGCTTTTTCCTGACAAATACAGCGAAGAGATAAGTGTATGATATATTTGTTCTTCTCCCCCCAAGGCCTTTAAACCAGAGGCAATAAATTTTTCGGCAAAAACAATTGCCCTATCATAATCTCCCAAACCATAATAACAATCTGCTAATGCCGAATAATAACGAGGATTATCACCATTCTCTATCATATCATCATTCATTATTTTTAAATTTCGACGTAGTTTATTCTCAATGTCCTTCTGCCAATAACCCGTATGATAAATCTCTATATCCGATATCACTGCTATATTTGTAATCTCTTTTCCGGCATAAAACAATTGTTCATGTACCCTTCCCTGATAACATAATTGGGGATCATTTCTCAAACCACGTACCACATATACAGTATTTACCGGTTTCCTACGTTCATCAAAATTTGTCAGTCTGCACATGAAAATCTTTACATCTTTCTCGATGGACATAATATTTTTCTTTACTAGTTTTATCGATTCATCGGTAAAATACTCATCAGCATCAAGAAATAAAATCCATTCTCCCTTTGCTTTACCTATAGCAAAATTTCTTGCGGCCGAAAAATCATTGCACCATTCAAATTTATATAATATGGCGCCTGCTTTTACAGCAATATTGCAGGTATCATCGGTAGACCCGGTATCGACGACAATAATTTCATCAGCAATTGCCCACATGTTTTTTAAGTAGTGACGAATATTTTTTTCTTCATTCTTTACAATTACACAAGCCGATATCCTTATCATTCACTATTTCTCCTATCTTTTATCCACGTCAAATATGATTTTACTTCCGCGGAATTGTAATTGTTTTGTAGCAATATCTCAAAATATTTTTCTGCTTTTACTAAATCCTTATTATAATAAGCTATTTTTGCCATTTTTATTACATAATTCATATCATTTCCAAAATATTGCCTCATATCATCAGAAAGGAATTTCCCAGCGCTCTGCCATTTTTCCAATCGGCATAATTCATCAAATATTTTAGCACGCTTGTTTAATGAAAATCTTGTACCAAGAGAAAAATATTTTTGTTGTATGTTTTTATCAGTCCGTCTGGCAACCACAGAGATTAAAGTTATATATGAATCAAAATTTTCTTCCGTTAATTCGATTTTCCCATAATAGGCACTTAAACATTGCCAAATTCCCTTTGGCAGCACATTATGGTATTTATCGGGCAAATCTCCCAAAAAGAGCAAAGAAATAAATAATAGCTGTATTTTTTCCACCGTCTGTATCAATAATTTTTCAAAGGCATCGTTTTTACTCTCATTCATAACTATTTCCCATGACCTCCATTTTTCTGAGTGAATACCAAATTTATTAAATAAAACTTTATTATAATGTATAAATAAGTTTTTTGTTCCTATATAAAAAAACTGATCAGACAAAAACAGTATATCCTTGATTGTGTCATCATAATATTTAGATAAACAATTGACACTATATTCATATGAAAATTTTTGCAATATAATACCCAAAAGCCGTAATGCCTTATAGTTATATTTATTTAGCAGCAGTGCCTTGTTCAAAAATAAATATGCTTTGGCAAATTTTTTTTCATATATATATATTTGTGCAAGATATCTATATACTTCCGGTAATAAAGCTGTAAAATTATCCGAAGACGAATCCCGATTTTTTTTATATAACGCTAAAGCCTGTAAAAAAAATTTTTTTGCTGTATTATAATGTCTGTCCGAAAAATTCAAGGCAGCATGTTGTGCAATAAATTCCGGCTGGTCAGGAAACAGGTCATTAGCTTTTTTTATTGTATTAAGAATATCTTGTAAAATATATTTTTGTTTGATCATAGAATCAATTAAATTAAAATAGATGTCATTTTCATTATTCAAGGAATGTAGTTGACTTTCTATATGCCTCTTATAATACTTAATAGCCTCAGCATAATTTTCTAAAGCATAATAGCAATCACCAAGATATCTGTAATAATATATATTTTCACCAGATTTTTTTATATTCTCCTGTAGTATTTTCAAATTTCTTTTAATTTTATTCAAGTATTTTTGGCTGGAATAACCGGTATGATATATAATAATTTCTTTTTGTTCCAATAATTTCAATTTATTGCTATCTTTTACCAGCTGTTCATGTATTTTCCCAACGTATCTCATATTTTCATCATTGCGAAATATACGCGTCTGCATAAATCTATTTATTTCAATATTTCCATCATCTACATCGATGTTGATCATTCGACATAAAAGTGCATCAACATTCTGTTTATCAAGCATTAATAAACTATTTCTCAGATCTATATCATCAGCGAAATATTCATCGGCATCAAGAAATATTATCCAATCTCCTTTTGCTTTATTTATAGCAAAGTTTTTAGCAGCGGCAAAGTCATTTTTCCATTTATAATGATAAAATTTCACAGGCATTTTTTTCAAAATAGATACCGTTCTGTCTGTAGATCCGGTATCCACTACTATTTGTTCATCGCTGCAGTCTTTTACAGAATTGTACCATCTGTCTATATTTTTTTCTTCATTTTTAACTATGACACAAGCTGATATATGCATATATCCCCCACTGCTTATTAATATCCATCTTAATTTTTATCTATTCAACTTTTAATTAAGCAGATAAAAATTAAGACGGATGTTAATATTAACATCCGTCTTAATAAATCCGTCAAAGAACAATCGGCAAACATTACTGCAACAACTGCAATATGTTCTGGCTGCCTGAGTTAGCCTGAGCAAGCATTGCCTGTGAAGCCTGCATCAGAATATTGTTCTTCGTGTATTCAGTCATTTCCTGAGCCATATTAGCATCAGTAATGGTTGATTCGGAAGCCTGTACATTCTGGCTGGCCGTTGTCAAGTTATCCTGTGTATAATCTAAGCGGCTTTCCACAGAACCGATCTGGGTCTGTTCTTTAAGAGCTTTCTGTACTGCATTGTCAAGAACGTTAACAGCAGCATTAGCATTGGCACGTGTGCTGACATCAAGATTTTGTACACTGCCATCAGCAGAAACACCTTGAAGTCCCAGAGCCTGAGCCCGCATATCACCAAGGCCTACACGGATAGTCTGGTTAGCTTTAGTACCAACCTGCAGGGTAATCGAATTGTCATTTGATTTATCCTGGGCACTGATCTGTTCATCCCATGCATCAAGCTTAGTATTAACTGATGTTTTAATATTACCATCCGTACCAGAAATACTGATCGTAAACCCAGCTATATTACCGCTAATACCACTCTTATTAGAAGTAACAGTCAAAACAGAAGAACCATCTGCTGTATGCATTGTCACATCCTGGGCATTCTTACCAATTGTAGAACCAGTTCCCGCCGTTTTTAAGTAAACACTATTGCCCATGCCTGTTATAGTGGCGCCTGTAGCCTGATTAGCTTTACTGAATATATCACTTAAAGTACTACTGCCAACTTTGAAGCTCGTTGTCATAACTTTACCGTTTGTGACATAAGATACTGTAACGGTATCCTGGGAAAGAATATTAAGGGTATTCCCATTACGATCCTTTAATGCCGTCAATGCCGTAAAAAATGTTGTGTCAGTAGCTAAACTTGCATTTGAATAAGCCACTGTAGTAGCACTTCCCTGCTGGTTCATGGAACCATCAACAAGCAGCTTGCTATTATAAGTTACATTTGCATTATCATTGATCTGGGCAACTGTCTGATCCAAGTAATCCTGAATAGTATTGCGATCATATGTGGTGTTGGTATCATTGGCAGCATCAAGAACTTTTTCCTTCAATGTTTTCAAGATATCAACGGTTGAAGCAACAGTACCTTCTGCTGTCTTTAACATATTCTGACCATTTGCAGCATTGGTATTATCCTGGTTCAATGAACGAATCTGAGTCTGCATGCGCTGAGAAATAGCATATCCTGCCGGATCATCGGCAGCACTGTTGATTTTCTGACCAGATGACACCTTCTGCAGACTAGCTGCCAAATTTTTGTTGTTTTTACTCATTATGTTCAGCGTGTTAAGTGCTGACATATTATTTTTTACTACTAAAGCCATGAGAAATTCCTCCCTGATAATTTAATTTGTTCCGCTCATCCTGAACGGTATATATAATCAAAAATTACACAGCCGCCGATCGCTCGGCTTATATAATTTCCAACCTCAATAATACTATCGTGCTGCTTCGGTTTGAACTTAATAGTTTCTATAAAATTTTACATCTTTTTATTAAAAAAATTCCCCGCATAAGTCATCGCATCATAAGAATGAACTTTATTATTTAAATTGCGATGACTTATCAGCCAAGACTGCGCCAGAGCACGAATTCTTACATTAAGCGGATTGATCTGTCTAATCAATGCCCTGCCCGCTTCTGTTTTATGGTAAGTTATATTATTAAGCTGCTCTAGTTGTTTCTGCAACTCCAAACGCTGGTCCAAAAGACTAAGAAACATATCCGTATCATTTTTTTTGATAAAACGATACATCTCCGTCGTCACCATATAAAACTTCTTCCATAAGACTTCTGCTTTTGCATCACTGTTTTCCATAATATACTCCAGCTTTATTCATTATATAACCTATTTTGTCAAGTTGCAATACCAAAACCAAACTATTTCATGATAAAAATCATAACATCCTACGTTTTTTACTATAACGGCAACACATACTGCTGTTAATAACTATATATCATTCGGCCTGATGCGCCTTTTTCATCGCCTGAGCCCAAGTATCGCGTAACTGCAATACCAGTTTTTTTGCTTCTTCCAACTTATCGGCATCATTTTTCATATTGCCTTCTATCAAAATGCGGTATATATAATTATAAATAGGATACAGCTGCTTAGCTATATCATATTCCATATTAAGTGATGACATAAGTTCTATTATTATATTCTGTGCACGAATCAGGACTTTGTTAGACTTTATGCAGTCTTCTTCACCGATATGTTTGATTCCTTCATTAATGAACTTTACAGCCCCATTGTAGAGCATCAGTGTGAGCATTTCCGGACTAGCTGTTAAAATCTGCTGCCTTTTATATGCTTCAGCAGTATAAGAAGCATTTTGCATCTACATAATCTCCTTGTACTTATCTTTTTAGCTGCTATAGCTGGATATAAAGCTATACTGGGAATTCAGATTTGATATGGCCGTTTCCATAGCATCAAACTGGCTGTATAAGCTATCCTGGTACTTATTCATTGTATCCTGAAAATCACTTAACTGGTTCTTTAAGTCTTTTATTTTATTGCCCCAGTAACTTTGGTCCGCATAATTGCTTGAATCAGTAGTACCAGCATCTCCCAATAATCCTGTAGCATTGGTTCCCAGTGATCCGCTGCCGGCTGCCGTTGACAGCGCCGTATTTAACTTTTTAACTACTCCATATGTCGAACTGTCATTTTTATCATACACAGGATTATCTAAAACCTTATATGCTGCCTCGGGATCACTGGCCAGTGCTTTTTGCAGAGTGCTCGTATCCAAAGTCAGCATACCGCTTGAATCTTTATTCCAATCAGCTGATACAGTAATACCCAGGCTGGCTAAACTGGTATAGCTGCCGCTAAGCCCGGATATCTTTGTGTTAACCGCCGAACGCATGCTGTCAATCAGGTCAGATAATGTAGGATCCTTGTATAAAAGCCCTGCTTTGGCCTTTGTTTCCCACTGGGTTATCTGATCTGCCGTCATGGTCTTCTTTTCAGCATCGGTCAGAGGTTGATAATTGCTATCAGGATTTGTATACACATCATTTTTCAAGCTGGTCAGCAGTGTATTATAATCAGTGACAAACTGCTGGACATTTTTTACAACAGTATCCGTATCATTGCCTATTGTAACAGTTGCTGTTTTGCCAATAGCATTGGCAGAGACAAGATTATATGTTACGCCATCCACGCTGATCTGGGTTCCTGTGACTTTATCATAAGTTTTGCCGTCAATTGTAACGCTGCCGTTTGTGCCGGCAATAGCCGTACTGCTGTCGGCGGTGTTTATATTGCCTACATCAGCCGGTGTATTATCAAAACCCGTCGGGCTGGCTGATGAACCGGCATTAATAGCACTTCCCAGCGTATTGCTGGCAGCATTATAAACCCCTAAATTGAGTGCAGACAAAAGCTTACGGGTATTATCATTGCTGCTGGATGTGACATTTTCTCCACTAAGGTTATTGGTCACCGTATCCACGGTCAAGTCGACCATATTGCCCGTCCCGCCAGCTTTATTATAAATACTGAAGGAATCATTCACTGAGTCATACTGGCCTGATATATTGGTCCCGCTATTGCTTATGGAATTGCCCAAATCATTCAATGTGGATTCAGCTAAGTCTCTGTAACTATAAGAAATCGTTTTATAGTTCTTTGTCTGGGCACTGTTATCTATATTGGTCACATTTGTACCATCACGGACAGTGAAACTGACAGCTGTCTCATCCATCTGCGAGCCGGTCAAAGTAACATCCTGCCCGTTCAGCGTAAAAGTAAGAGTATCTTTTGCTGATGTATCGGCAGTAGATGATGTAAGCTTTACATTTGACATTCCTATAATGTCAGATAGTTTAATACTTGTCGAATCAGATGTATTTCTTGTCACTGTACCGGTACTCTTCAAATATGCATTGGACGCCAGGCTGTTTACCGATACCTGATGGGAAAGCGAAGCCGCAGCACCACCGGCTGTCGCTGTTACGACACTGGTATCTGAACTTGATGCCGTTTTAGGATCCATGCCGCTGGACAGAGCATACTTATAAAGGGTATTATTTTGAAAATCAATGAGTTTCTTATACCAGGTATTATATGCATCTTTTGTCCATTCAGCCTTTTGTTCTTTTTTATAAATGGAATCATACTGCGTCTGTTTTCCCTTCATTGCCTGGGTAACAAGTGAATCAATATCCAGTCCCGATGCCAGACCATATATACCATTTACTCCCATAATAGTCATCTCCTGTTATCATATTTCTTTGTCCAAAAATTTTCCGACCCATTCTTTAGTCCGAACAAGGGCATTCATGATTTCCTCAGGGGGAAATGATTTAATCGTCTTATTGGTATTAATATCAACCATTTTCACTCCCAAGCGATCCAATTGTTTATACCAGACAAATTCAAGCTGAAGATTCATATCCTTCGTCATCTTATTGAGCTTCTCGGTCATACTTTTCACACTTTCGTCAGATAAATTATCTGACGCTGATTTTTCACCGTCAGCTGCCGCAGCATTTTTCGGTAAAGTATTTCCCGCTGTCATATCAGAAGAACCACTTGCTGCCGGTTCACTTAGACTCAAGGAATTATCATTTTTCTCCACTTGACCACTAGATAAATTGATATTCGATAAATTATTAATCATGATTACTCCCTCCCTGAAGAATCCTGCTGTCCTTAATTACAAATTTATCCCAATTTCAATCTTTTTTATCATTCTTTGACGGCATTAATTGATTCAAATCTATATTGTCAGGCTGTGTAGCTGATTTTTTATTTTCTTCGATTATTGCTTCATAAATCTCTCCACGATATATTTTTATATTACGTGGAGCATCTATTGCCATACGGACATTAGCGCCCTGTACATCTGAAATATGGATGACGATATCGTCGCCTATCGTTATATATTGCCCCGGATGACGCGTGAGTACTAACATTATTCATCATCCTCCACATTTTTTTTCTCTACCAACAAATGTTTAGTAGTATAATTTGTATTTTCTAAAATCAACTGCAACCCCTCATAATTACTCTGGTTTATTATAATTGGTGCTAAAAGATTCGCCGTTGTCTCTTTTATATCTTTATTTGGTATTGTCAAAAGCGAAAAAATCAATATGTCTTCCCGTTTTTTTATCTGAAGTTCATTCATTACATCATCGTTTACAACAAACTCATAATCATTAAAAAACATAAATGGACTCACCATCAAAAAAGCCAGCCGTGCTGTACTCACTGACTGAAGAAACAAAAACGGACTTTCTTCACTATAGGGAATAATAACAAATTCATGTTCATCTTCAAAAGATGGTATACCATGAGAAAATTTTATTATTTTAGTCTCATCAATCTTTATATTACCGAATCTAACGGTACTAATGCTTCTCACATTTACTGCCTCCACTAAGCATAGATGCTATATTTATTTCCGGTGGTCCACATCTTTACCGATGAATAACGATTTACAGATATGTCCACATTGGCAGGGCTATAATCAAGATGATATTTTCCAGGGACAGATTCAATCACATCACTGCCGGGATCAATTACCCCTTTGATTTCAGAAGGGCTAACTGTTATTTTGGCAGATGGCATTGAAGCTATTTTAAACTGCTTTTGCTCGGGGAGCAGATGCTGACGTTCAACGTTAATGATGGCATTGCTTCTAGCTCCCTTTTTCATAACTTCACGGGCTTCTTTCATCGTCTGGGCAATGTTGTCAGCAAGTTTTTGTTCTCCCTCCGCACCATATTTTTGTGCCCATCTGGTATTCGTATACAATCCCAGCGCTTCTCTGCATGCTGATGAATCTATTTTTACCTCCACCGGAGTAACTACTAACTTGTTTTGCGGCTGTATATATTCCCCCTTACCACTGGGCTGTTCAAAACTTGCATCTGCTTTCCCCCAATCCGTATGCATCTGTAATGCAAAATCTGTCGTCCTGATATTTAAAGTAAGCATATTCATCGTTCCTTCGTAATACTAAAAGTGTCGATATCAACTTAAATAATCTGCTATTGTTCCAGGAAGTACATTTTTACTTATGGCCAGTGATATATTGTATATTGTCTGGGCAGTCAACAATTTAGTAGCGACCTCAGCCACATTTATACCGTTCACATCAGTTATATTACCCTGTATAACAGTGTTTTGATCATTTAAAGTGGTGACAGCCGCGCTGTATGCCGAGCTTCTGGATGCCAAGCCGGTCTGGGCATGACTAAGATAGTCAGACGCATTATTGGCAAGGGTGATACCGTCGCTTGTCAACCAACTTTTGTTGCCGCTGTCCATCTCTGCCACAACAGTAAGCATATCATTTAATGTGGCCGTGCCATGCGACGCACCAAAAATATCACTGTCGCCAAACATATCACTGCCGGTAACATTGACACTGTCACGTGTTGTATCGACTCCACCGTTTAATTTTACCATAGATATCTTATTCTCGTCACCGGCATAGCTGACTACATATTGTTCAACGGTGTTAAAAGAAAATGTCGTACTCGTTCCGCTGACTGACAGCCCCGTTGTCTGCAGTGCCTTTCCGGCATCGGTAATTGCCCCGTTGGTAGTATTAAAATATTTATTTATAAAATCCTTACGCACATTTGTCGTAAGATTTTCATAAGTTCCTTCGTCAGCATATGCCGTGGCATTTAAATTTCCCGCAGCCAAATCGGCAGCAGTTTTCGGCAGATCCGCTAAGGTAGAATTACTGGTTAAAGTAATTCGTCCCACTGCATCATCAGCCGTCACGCTGGTCTGTCCGGCACTTATTTTATCTTTATAACCACTTTGGACAAAATCCTTACTGAAAACATATCCTGTGCTGGGATCCAGATAGTAATCATTACCATCACTGCCCTTAAGGCTCAACATTTGATCCATTCCATTGACTTGTGTTCCGCCGTCAACTTTTGTAGCGACCCCGCCTATGCTCACAGTTTTGCCAAAAAATGCCGATTGATTTTCATCGAGTGTCTTTGTAAGGCCGCGCTGAACCTTATCAGTTGACATAGTAAATGGCTGTGTCTTATCCGACTGCCCCGAAAACAGATATCTGCCGCCCTGATCCGTGTTGGCCTGGCTGACCGATTCCTGCAATATACTGAGCAATTCCGTGGCTGTTGAACTGCCATCAAATGTTTGATTAGTTCCATTTGCCGCCTGATTAGTCTGTTCTATAAATGTTTTAAACTGCTCATATATATTAGTAAGTGCACTATCACTAGTCGTCATCCATGACACGGCCGACTGGGCATTTGAAGTATATTGACTGTTTTCTACATCATCTGTTGTATAGCTGAGGTATTTAGCATAATCCACCGGATCATCAGACGGACGATTGAGTTTCTGCTGTGTAGAGTTCTGCTCCACGTACTTAGCCTGGGTTGCATAATTACCATTAACAGCATTTATATAATTATTAATCATCATTGCACTGCTTACACGCATCTAATCATCACCTTCCTACTTCACCTGTGCTGTTTATTAATTTATCAAGCATCTGATCCATCGTTGTGAGTACTCTGGCACAAGCAGAGTATCCCTGCTGAAATTTTATCATATTAGTAAGTTCCTCATTCCAGTTGACACCAGAAACTGATTGCCGTGCATTATCCAGCTGTGTAAGGGTAGATGTTGTCTTCGTAACATAATCATCGACATTACTGGA
Source organism: Pectinatus frisingensis (assembly GCF_015732285.1). Taxonomy (GTDB): domain Bacteria; phylum Bacillota; class Negativicutes; order Selenomonadales; family Selenomonadaceae; genus Pectinatus; species Pectinatus frisingensis. Next base: position 80,670 of record NZ_WIQU01000053.1, on the reverse strand, counting down.
ATCATCTCCCAGTTTCGCCATTGAATTATCATAATAATCATTTAATGATAAGTTTTCTGTTGAGCTGAATTTCGTCGCATTCCCGCTGGAATCCAACATTCCCGCGGCTGTTTTTATCGTACTGGTTATTTTAGCATCGGAAAGCGATGTGCTAAATAAACTGCTTAAAAGCACTGCATTGGAACCGTCGGCAATACCCGCGGTCCCATTTTTAGCCGGTATCCTGTTAGCATAGGTCACCTGATTGCCATTCGCATCAGTGTAGTATGTGTTACCATTAGCATCAGTCGTCGTATTGGCTCCTTTAGCAGCAATATAATCCGTTCCTCCGTCACCGGTTATTTTACTGTTGACTGTCAGTTCATTAATTATATTGATACCGCGCAGCTTCTCCGTTGTACCGCTGCCGTCAGTCTTTTCTACGCAGGCTGACTCATAGCCTTCCGATGTACTGCTTTTTTCATCAGCCCATTGATATGAGTTCTGCGTTTCACCAAAGAAATTTAAATCTGTCGTCCCATTCCCGTTATTGGCACCATCTATCCCATAACCTTCTTTATGTTGGGCATTAAATGTCGTAAGAAAGAACGCCGAATAATCAGCTAATTTATCCATATAAGATTTATCGGTCGCCACATTATCCTGTATTCCTTTGATTTCACCGTCACTGGGGTTAAAGATAGCGCCGGTATCTTTAAAGGTCAGTGTATAATCAGTAATGCCATAATCTGAATTATTTTCAGCCTGCAAAGCCAGATTAGTACTGCTTCCCTCATCTACCATATTACTGCCATCACAGCTGATGGTATATGCCCCGTTGCTTTTTTCTGAAACGTTGACTTTTAAATATTTGGAAAGATTATCCACCAGTTCATCTCGCTGATCCCGCAGATCATTCGCAGAGCCGCCATTTGCCTCAAGCTGTACAATGTTTTTGTTAAGAGCTGCAATCTGTGATGTTATAGTATTAACACTGTCAACATCAGCCTGCATCTGCCCATAATTTGTAGAAATCTGCGACTGCATATCCGATGCCATAGTCTTTATTTTATCAGCCATAGTAACAGCCGTATCGCGAACACTTATTCTATTTGCCGGTGTACTGGCTGCAGTACCCAGTTTCTGCCATGCCGACCAAAAACTATTTATAGAACTTTTCAAACCGACGTCGGTGCTGTTGACTTCAGAATCATTAAAAACATTTTCAACCACTGTATAATTATTTTGACACTGTGTGTAGTAAGAATTTGTGGCATTTTCTTTCCAATAATTCTTATCGGCAAATATGTCCCGTGCTCTCGTTATAGAAGCAGCTGTCACTCCACTGCCCACATAGCCTGTTCCATAGAGGGTATTTTGTGTCAAGGGTGCTGTTGCAACCAAATTCACACTTTGCCGGGAATAGCCTTCAGTACTATCATTGCTTAAATTCTGTCCAACAGTATCCAGTCCCAGCTGATGCGCCTGGAGTCCACTAAATACTGTATTCAATCCAGAAAATGTTGTCCGCATTTTGCCTCTCCTTTTTATATACTTTCATCAAACATCTTTATTTTATTTATACCTTTATCAGACATATCACCATGTGATTGATATGGTACATTAGCCGTAGTTTTAGTTAATACATTAATATTAAACTGAATGCATTCCATTTTATTCTTCAAAAGCAATTTATTGCATTCATTTATTTTTTTTATTGATTTAGCTTGTTCCCATACTTTTTTTGTAATTTCATCAACTTCAAGTTGTTCATTATCTGATATTGTGGTATTTGACTGCAGAATATTTTTCTTAGTTTTTTCTAATAATTTTATTTCGTTCATTAATTGTTCCAGACTGCAGGTTGTCGTATGGAAAAGTTTATTATTTACATTTTTCTCTATTAATAATTTTTTTTGTATTTCCATATTCTTTTTTAAAGCTTCATACTTTTCCACTTGTTTTTTTAATATATCTATTAATTTTGTCATAACACTTTTAAACCTTAAAATCCAATTCTTCTCTGTGCGGAGAAAAACCTTGATTCCCATTCCCCTTATAATTAGGATCAGCTTTTAATTGTGATATTGAATTTATATTCAAATTTATTGCCGTCAATGCTCCCCTCATCAGCAATCGGTTAGCATCATTTATATCAGTTACCTTTTTCACGGACATTGATAATTTCGTATTTGCAATTGAAAACTTTTCCTTATATTCCTGCGGGCAAAATGCTGTTAACGTCTTACTGTTCGATAATTGGTTTATCAAAGAATCTTTTTCAGCCATTTTTTTCAAAATGCCCCTGCGTTCAGCTTCAATAAAAACAATTTTATTCACTATTTTTTGTTCTTCATTCACAATTTTATCCAAATTATGCATATTTATTTCTACTATAGCTTTGCGTTTATTTTCATTGAGAATAAAAAGATTATCATATGTTTCTATAAGTTTCAGCAATACATTTATTAATTCCTGCCACATAATATTATCCTCTATTTATCTTAAGTTAGCCATTTAAAATTTTCCCGGCAATCTTTTGGGAATCAATTTTATAATCATTATTATTTATTTGGGCACTGAAAAAATTAACTTTATCCATCCGAACATCCGGCATGGATCTGAGTTTATTCAAATATGAAGAAAATTCCTGGCTTTCATTTGACAAAACAATTTTATCGCCGTCATCAGTTTTGTTGATGTCAATATTGTTTCGCGGTTTTGCAGCTGTCTTATCAATGCCGTTTAAATATATGCCGGTAATTGACTGAATATGACCGCTATTAGAAATCATTATGCACCCCTCCTTAAAAAAATTACCGATACTGCCTGCTAAACAGAATATCGGTGATTGCAATAATTCAATTAAATAGCGTTTTTAGTTATTTTTTCTATATTTTCTAACCAAATCATTCGTTTTCTTTAATTTTCACAGGTTAATGGTCATAAGTATTTATTTTGAATACATACCACGACTGTCAAGTTTTGAGTCACGAATTTTTTGCTGTTTTTTATTCATGACATCACTCATTTTTTTAATATCATTTTGTAATTCCTGAGTGCATTTAACGCAATAACGGCCTTCACTGATAAGTTCACCGCATCTTTCACAAGGATAGGTTATTGAACCCTTGCCGATAAACCGACCGGCCCGTATCATCCTCATTATTGTTTTTTCTTTTATTCCTGTGGCTTCATATATCTGTCTGATGGTACTGCCCGGATTATCTCTAAGATAACTGCTGACGACAAGTTCTTTTTTTTCCTCTTCGGCAACACAATCACTGCACATCCCTGCCCCTGTATCAATAAACAGCCTGCCGCATTCTGGACAATTTCTCATTTTGTTAGCCATATTACTACCTCCAGGATAATGTCTCTCTAAAACATTTTTCATATCATTAAACAAAAACTATTATTCAGCATCTGTTGCCAGAACCAGACCATATATTTTAGCCGCACCATGCCTTTTTAAAACCTTGGCACAAGCTGACAGCGTGGCACCGGTCGTATATATATCATCCAGCAGCAGACAATTCTTCCCGCTTACTGTCATTCCTTCTTTTAGTGAAAAAGCATTCTGCAGATTTTTTAAGCGTTCCCGCCGACGCAATTTATATTGCGCCTGTGTAAAAAATATTCTCTTTAAGTTATTTTCACATTTAAAATGCTTTTTTGCAAGCCATTTTTTAAAAATTAGTTCCGTCTGATTGAACCCGCGCTCTTTTAACCTTTTTTGATGCAGTGGAACGCAGATAACAATATCGATGTCTTCGGGCAGTTCAATATTTTTTATTGCAGTCTCAATAAAGCTGCCTAAATATGGCAGCGTGCTTTTCCGTCCGCCATATTTAAGTTGTATTATCAATCGGCGCAATACTCCGTGATATCTTCCCAATGCCCAAATTCTGTTAAAGTTTTGATAGTCCCATCGATCAATTGCAACAACATGTGCCTGAACAGTACTATCCATACACTTACTGCACCAGCTGCCAATATTCGGCAAATAGTGCCGGCATAAAGGACAACGCGGCGGGTATAAAAATGTCGCTATATAATCCAGAATGTCCATCTGTATAAACCTCATAAAATCAAGTTATTTTATGTGCCAATCGTTCTGCCAAAAGAGTATAGCGTTTTTGTGTACGATTATTCTGCACTGCGGTAAACAATGCCTTCTTGGTTCCCAATATGATAACTTTCTCTTTGGCCCTGGTCACTGCCGTATACAATAAATTACGCTGCAGCATTATAAAATGGCCGGCAGTCAATGGCAATATAACAATTTTATATTCACTCCCCTGACTTTTATGCACGCTCATCGCATAAGCCAAAATCAATTGATTACATTCAGCCAACTGGTAATCCACGTCTGCCTCAGCATATTTAACAATTATTTTTTCCGCTGTTATTTCTTTGATAAATCCAATATCTCCGTTAAATACATTTTTTTCATAATTATTTTTTGTCTGCATGACTTTATCCCCGACACGAAAAGACTGAACCGCTGTTTTATATTCTTTTTTATCCCGTGTCGCCGGATTCAAAGCCGCCTGTAAAAGTTTATTCAAATTACTCACTCCGCATGGTAAACGATGCATCGGTGAAAGCACTTGCACATCAATGAGTGAATTGTAACCATTTTGCGGTAATTTATCCTTGCAGAGTGTGACTATTTCCTGTGCTGTAAGTTCATCATTTTCAATTTCCTGAAAAATAAAGTCCTTGCTTGAAGAACAATCCGGCATTCTGCCGGCATTGATTGCATGGGCATTATGAATTATCATGCTTTCCTGGGCCTGACGAAATATTTCATCGAGTTTTAAAGAAAAAATCACCTGCGAACGCAATATATCCTTAAGGACGGCTCCCGGCCCCACTGCCGGCAGCTGATCAACATCCCCCACCAGGACAATACGACAACCTGTGGGGACAGCATTCAAAAAATGCTGCATCAGTACAATATCGACCATTGACACCTCATCTATTATTATTACATCAGCATCCAATGGTTCGTCACTATCCTTGCCAAAAGCTGCTTCATCGTCATAATTGATCCCGGTTGCTTCCAATAATCGATGTATTGTTACGGCTCTTTGTCCTGTAGCCTCTGTCAACCGTTTGGCAGCTCGGCCGGTAGGTGCTCCCAGTAATATCTGTAATCCTAAATGCTGCAATACGGCAAGGATTCCCCTAATTACCGTGGTTTTACCTGTTCCGGGACCTCCTGTCAGCACAAACACACCGTGCTGAAGTACTGCATCAATAGATTCACGTTGTTTTTGCGCCAATGTGATGTTACTGCTTTGCTCCCATTTAGTGGTAATCTCAGCAGCACTATCCAATGACAGCGAATCCGCATTATTATTTAAATCAAGCAGTTTTTGTGCGACCTGTTTTTCGGCAAAATAAAGATAGTCTGGATAAATTAGCTGTTCCCCTCCAATATATTCTGTATACAATCGGTTGGCAGTAATTTCGGCCTTGAGCCTTAATCGAACATTTTCATCATCAACATTCAAAAGCTTTGCTGTCTTGGCAATAACCATTGCTTCCGGCACACAGCAATGTCCGTTGCCGGCAATCTGCTGCAGGGAAAAATCAATGCCTGCCGTTATGCGGTTATCATCGTTTTTTTGAATTCCCAGTTGGCCGGCTACCTGATCTGCCGTCAAAAATCCAATGCCGTCAATATCCGACGCCAGCCTATATGGATCATTCTCCATTAATTCAATGGCAAAAGACCCATAAACATCAAATACCCGCCCGGCATAAGTCGATGACACACCATGCGCTTCAAGCCAGATCATTATATCGCGCAGTTCTCCCTGCTCATTATAGGAATCAACAATTTTTTTTAATGTCTTTTTGCCAATGCCGCCGATCTCACACAAACGACCCGGTTCGTTTTCGATTATCTGCAGTGTATCCTTGCCAAATTTATTTATTATTCGCTTAGCCATCACCGGACCAATGCCATCTAAAACCCCCGATGCCAAAAAACGTTCTATCCCATCAGCGCTGCTTGGTGCCGATACCGTTATCCCGCAGGCTTTAAACTGTTGTCCAAATCGCGGATGACTTACCCATTCTCCCTCCACACATACATTTTGCCCGATTAATGGTGCCGGAGCGTTTACCGTAGCGGTGATAGAAGTATTTTGTTGTTCCGGCTGCAGGCGAAATACACAGAATCTGCCATCACTACTGGCAAATATCACTGATTGAACACTGCCCTCAATTTTTTCCATAATTTTTCCCTGATTAATAATATATTTATACTACCTTTTGTACTATCTTTTCTTTGGTGCAGAGAAAAAACAATAAAAAGATAACCATTTATACCATTTTTTTTATATCATTCCAGCAGCTTATCCCATTCCTGGTATTTTGCATCTATTTCCTGCTGCTTGGCTGCGTAGTCACGCGCTATTTTCTGACTTTCCTGAAGGTCCTGCTGTTTCAGCGGATCATTCATTTCTCGTTCCAGTCCCTTTAATTCGACCTCCAGCATGGCAATCTGTGCTTCACAACGTTGCTGCAGCTGTTGTTTTTTATCTTCACTGGCAAAAGCAATACTATGATTTTCTTTTACACCGGTTTTAATTTTTTCTGTGTTTTTTTTATTATTGCTTTTAGCTGATTTAGCGTCTTTTGATATCTTCCCATTATCGATATCCATTGCCCTAATATTTTCGCTTTTTTTTAAACGATAATAACTATAATTCCCATCATATTGCGTCAAGCTGCCATCTTCCATCTCATAAGTACAATTAGTTACTTTATCTAAAAAATAACGATCATGCGACACGACTAAAAAAGTTCCTGGAAAAGACATCAATGCTTTCTCCACTGCCTCACGGGCTGGTATATCAAGATGGTTGGTAGGTTCATCGAGAATTATAAAATTTGCCCCATCCATCATGAGCTTTAACAATGCCAGTCGCGATTTTTCTCCGCCTGATAAATCAGCTACTATTTTATAGACATCATCACTTCTAAATAGAAAAGTCCCCAGGTAATTTCGGGCCTGCTCATCAGTAACACCATAATTATCGGTTATTTCCCGCAAAACATTATTTTCCCCGCTAAGTTCATCATGATACTGGGAAAAATAACCTATTTTTACCCGGCTGCCAATCTTTATCCGACCACTGTCAGGCTCTAACTCACCGACTACCAACTTTAACAGCGTGGTCTTGCCCACTCCGTTTGGTCCTACCAATGCAGCCCCGTCACCTTTTCTTACTGTCAATGAAATATTTCTAAATACATTTTCCGTACCAAAAGAAAAAGCGGCATCTTCGACTTCCAATACTTTCTGAGCGCATTCGACTGGAGGGTTAAATAAAAAATAATTAAAACCGCTGGCATCAGGCGGCAGAATAATTCTTTCCAGGCGATTCAACTGCTTTTCTCGTCCGCGAGCTTGTTTTGATTTTATTCCGGCTTTATAACGCCGAATATATTCTTCTGTCTTTTTTATATGTTCCTGCTGCTTGATAAAAGCTGATTCCAATGCTGCCCGACGTTCGTTACGCACCTGCAGAGCCCGGGTATAATTACCCTCATATTTATCTATTTTCCCATTTACCAGTTCCATTATCGAAGTAGTTACCTTATCAAGGAAAAAACGGTCATGAGAAATCATCAGTACTCCGCCCTTATAATCCTTCAAAAAATCTTCCAGCCATTCAATCATGGAAATATCAAGATGATTTGTAGGTTCATCAAGAAAAAGGAAATCCGGTTCACGCAAAAGTGCCTTAGCCAGACAGATACGTGTCTTTTGTCCACCGGAAAAATTCAACGGTGATTTATGCAGTTCGGCTTCACTAAAACCTAATCCAAAAGCAATCCGGCGAATATCATTTTCATATTCATAACCACCGCGACGCTCAAACTCCTCAGCGACTTTCGCATATTCATGTACTACATCATCAAGCGATGTATTTGTCTGCGCCGCCGTATCAATAGCTTTCTCCAATTGACTTTTCCTGCCGCCCAATAATAACACATCTTCAAAAGCAGTAAGGAATTCATCATATAGCGTTGCACCGGTAAATTCAGCCTGCTGCTGAACATACCCTATTCGGTCAGCTGGATCCAGTTTAATAATACCGCCGTCATAGTCTTCTATCCCCATGATGCAGTTAAGAAGTGTTGTTTTACCAACACCGTTGGCACCGATAAGGCCAATTTTATCACCTTTGTCAATGTCAAATGTCACTCCATTAAATAGTTGTCTTATACCAAATGCCTTCGCTAGATCTTGTATATGTAATGTGTTCAATTTTTATATCCTAACTTAAATTTATTTGTCGTACTGCTGCATCTCATGATAGCTAAAATCATTTTCAAATCAAATTATATGATAAGCTTTCGCCACCTGCATATGCTATCTTCTATAGTCCCTGCCAATATTTACTACAGCCTGGCCTGTACCGCTGCCAGTCATAATTACACAGGGGAATGACATTCCATAGAACAGATTTACAGCGTTGTCATTAGTCATGATTTTCGTCTGCTGATTAGATGAAGTGCGGCCAGTTTCAACACTTGAAATTTTAAAACCCTTACGCTGCAGCTGTTCAGCTACAGTCGCCCCCGCGCCATTTATTCCGCTGGAATTTATCACCATAACAGTAATATCTTCCGGTTTCATCGGACTATCTTTTTTCTCAGTATTATTTTCGACAGCATCGCTGTTGTTTACTTTTTTTTCAGGTCCCTTACTGAGCAGCTTTAAACCATCAGGCAGCGATTTATTATATTCTTCAGCTGTTTGCTGTGCATCGGCTTCCATCTGACTTGTCATCACAACATCCATTGTCTCTGCCATATTGCGGCGCAACTCTTCAATATCAGGCAGCCAGTAACTCACATCATCAATGTAAGCTGGTTTACCAGGAAGCATCGATGATGTGACGCCACCATCTTTCATCCCCGGTAGCAGCCTGGCAAATTTTAGCATATCAGTAAAAGACAAATTTGTCTTTACTGTTGAACTGACTTCCTTGATTATCTCCGGTATCTTAGGCAAAACAGCCGGCGTCAGTACTTTAGCCAGAACAGCCTTTATAAAATGCTGTTGACGGGCTATCCTGCCAATGTCTCCCTCACCATCCCGGAAGCGTACATATTCAATGGCTTTTTTCCCATCCATATGCTGCATTCCCGGATATAAATCAATATGCAGACCACCATTATCATCCCACGGATCATCATAGTACATTCTTTTTTCCACATCAATATCCACACCGCCGATAGCATCAATAATTTTGGCGAATGACTGAATGTTTATCAATACATAATAATTCATTGGAACATCCAGCAGGTCTTCGACCGCTTTTTGCGTCAGCTGATGTCCCCCATAAGCATAGGCATGATTTATTTTGTCGTAATTATGTCCATCTATCTTAACCCGGGTATCGCGCGGTATTGACAGCACAGATACATCATCTTTTTTTTCATCAACAGTAAATACCATCAAAGTATCACTGCGCCCCACATCGTCATTCCGACTGTCCACTCCCATTACCATTATCGTTGTTTTTTCATTGCCGGCTTGTCCCAAAGTATTTTTAGTTGTACTATATCTGGTAAAGGCATAAGCCATAGCCGCTGCAACCATCATCAGCAAAATAATACCCAGCATTATAACGCGATGATAACTTCGTTTATACTTTATTTTCTTTTGTTCCAATTATTAATTCCCCATGATTTTCATATTAATATCCACAATATTCTAATACTGGTTTGCAAAACATATAGATTAAATATCAATTCTCTATCTGAATTCTATTTTACCGGCTTAATATCCGTTTATTATTATCAAATAAAATCTGCATATATAAACAAAATTTAGTATAGCAAAAAGTCACGTTATTTTCAATTTTTCGTGTCATTGCCAATGCATACTATTTATTGTAAAATATTATCATAATCATAAAATATTAGATGTGAAAGGAGTCACACAATGGCAGTAAAATTAATCGCCCTTGACATGGACGGAACTACACTGAATAACGAAAATATAGTATCGCAAAGGAATCACGCAGCAATACATAAAGCCCGGGAAAAAGGCATCGCCGTGGCAGTCTGCACCGGCCGCTGCAATACAGAGTTGCTGCCTATTATAAATCAGCTGCCCGATATCCGGTATTTCATAAATGGCAATGGCTGCAAAATATATGATAAACAAGCTGATAAGACTATTTTATCTGATCCCTTGTCCTTTTCTGCCGCCAACACAATTTACCGAATCGTACGGGAATATCCAGTGATGTTTGAGGTATATACCAATGAGCAAATATACACGTCTCGATCATGTTACGAGCATGCAGTAAAATATGTACCAAAGCAATTCGTTCAGCTTGTCAAGGACACACGTACACCGCTTGATAATCTTAAAGCCTTATTCCGTAAGGACTGGCAAAAGCCGATATATAAATTAAATGCTTTTTTTAACCAATCCGATAATTATGAGGATATCCGTACCAAGTGCAAAGATTTGCCGGCAATAATGACCGGCTCCACAGAAGCTAACCTGGAGTTCAACAGTATGACTGCCAGCAAGGGAACAGCCTTATCCAAGCTGGCTCAAATGCTCCACGCCGCAGCGGACGAAGTAATGGCTATCGGTGATGGCAGCAATGACGTGTCAATGCTGGAATATGCCGGTTATTCAGTGGCTATGGCAAACGCCGTATTCGAAGCTAAAAAAGCCGCTAAGTACAGCACTGTCAGCAACGCAGATGATGGTGTAGCCATCGCTATTGAAAAATATGCACTTTAGAATATTTGACCGCATCTTATTCTCATTTTCTCATTGTTTCAATGCCCGCTGAAGGGAGGGGCAGTTTATGAAGTATACGATTTTTTTTCTGGTACTCAGCATTATTGCTGTTTTATCAGGCGATGCTTACAGCTTCCGACAGCTTTATCCCGCACCGGAAATAAGTACACATTATACCCAGGCTGTACCTGCTTCCGATGCACCTCTTTTGGCATGGAATAAAAACACTCAGGCTGTTTACTATGAGCTGGAAGTTTTTAACAAAATTCCTACGGACCTAAAAATTAATGCGCCTTCACCTGAACATGTTTACTTCACTAATCAGGTATTTATAAATGCTTTTAATCTTAATTTGAAAAATCTTGACCATGATGTCCCAACAACGCTGTATTGGCGGGTTCGCGCAATGGATATCGACAACAGGCCGATTACTAATTTTTCTTCTATGGAAGTTTTGTATACTGACAATCATCCCACTAAAATAAATTCACCAATTCCTAACGCTGATTATGACTCAGGCAACGGCAGTGTCCTTTTATATCCGGTTTACCAATGGATACCTAATGCCGGTGCCAGCAAATTCGAAATAGAAATACTGTCTTCTCCGCCGGAAACTAACAATACTGACTCATCGCAACCAGTCTATTCCCATACCATAGACTTCGCCTGTGAATATTATGACCCATTTCCCCGCATTGGCACATATTATTGGCGGGTACGCGGACTTGATGACAGCGGACAGCCTGTAGGTGACTACTCACGAACTGAAAAATTCAGTAATGATCCGGCTGCCCATTACAATGTCGGTATCTTTGGTGACAGCATCAGCCATGGGGGAGGACATATGTCATACAGTCCGGCAGATTTTGAATTCAGCTATGCCCATTATCTCAATTTCCCTACAATAAATTTATCAGAAAGTGGTGATACCATTGAAAGGATGGTAAACCGATTTGATAAAGATGTCCTGCCGTTTGCACCCAAATATTTAATCATAATGGGAGCCAGCAACAGCCTGCGGGCAGGTGTACCGGCCGATAAAATCATTGTCGGCTTAAAAATGCTGCAGCAAAAATGTTATCAAAATCACATAACGCCTGTATTATTAACATTACCGCCAATAAATCCAATCAACATAAAAAAAATATTCAATGAAGGTACAGCGTCCGGCTGGGCTGATGAATTTAATAAAGTCAATGCTTATATCCGCACACAGCTTTATATTGATACAGCGGCCGATTTTCCGACTCCACCTGATGTACTGCCTACTGAATATGCCTTGGACGGACTGCACTTGGATGACAATGGTAAAGAAATTATGGGACGGACAATCAATGCTGACTGGCAGCGTATTATCGAAACAGCAGCTGAAAATGCTGGTTCAGTCGATGTGGACATCAGTGATGATGAACTGAAAATGTTTTATGATACACCTGATGTACATTAGCCCAATGCCAATATATTGATTAATTGTATCTATTCATTAGCGGTGTTATAATAATAATAATATATTATTTTTATATCTTATATTAGAAAGGCAGGATTACTATGCAGGCAGTTGAAATAAAAAAAGGGATTTACTGGGTAGGTGTTATCGATTGGAATTTACGCAATTTTCATGGCTATCAAACCAGCAGAGGTTCTTCTTATAACGCTTATCTGATACTTGATGAAAAAATAACTCTGATTGATACGGCAAAAGATACCTTTCACGACGAAATATTGGAACGGATAAGCTCCGTCATTGATCCGGCAAAGATTGATTATATAATCTGCAACCATCTTGAACAGGATCACTCCGGCTCCATTCCCAGTATTATGGCAAAATGTCCTAATGCTAAAATTTATACTTGTTTTCCCAATGGTTTGAAAAATATTCCAAAATTTTATGGTAACTTGGATTATACAGGTGTCAAAGCCGGCGATTCTCTCAATATTGGCAGCCGCACCCTGCAGTTTATTCCGGTACCGATGCTGCACTGGCCGGATAGTATGTTCACTTATTGTCCTGAAGAAAGAATTTTATTTTCTAATGATGCTTTTGGTCAGCATTTTGCATCTGTTCAGCGTTTTGATGATCAAGTTGATTTCAACGTTCTCATGTATGAAGCAAAAAAATATTATGCCAACATCTTGATGCTTTACGATCGTCAGGCAAAAAAAGCCCTTGAAGATGTTGCCAATCTTGATATTGAAACCATTGCTACCGGACATGGTATAATTTGGCGAAAACATATCGCCGAAATCATCGCCAATTATAAAAAATGGTCTGCCGATGAAACAAACGAAGAAGCAGTTATTGTTTATGACAGTATGTGGCATTCTACCGAAACAATGGCCAAAACCATAACTGAAGCCTTTACTCGTAGAAATATCCCCGCGCAGCTTTATGACTTAAAAGAAAACCATATTTCAGATATAGTAACTGAAATATTGACAAAAAAATATCTTGCCGTAGGGTCTCCTACTTTAAACAATAATATGATGCCCACAGTTGCTTCCTTTTTGTGTTATCTGAAGGGATTATCTCCTAAAAACAAAAGCAGACTCACTTTTGCTTTTGGTTCATACGGCTGGGGTGGACAAAGTATCGGCCAGGTCGAAGATGAACTTAAAAAGTGCGGTTTTTCAATATGGCTTGATAAAATAAGCATCAAAAATATTCCTGCCAAAGACGAATTAACAAAAATAACAGAAACCATTTTACAAAAATAATACCTTAAAACAGAAAAATGCAGCAAGCGATTAATTTTCGTTTGCTGCATTTTTTATTTTCATTGTTTTACTTTATTATTCCCATGCGTTTTTGAATTATCCTGAGTGGTATTGTAAGCACCAGGTTAAACAATAAAATCATAATTATGAGCAAGGCACCAATACCATCAGCAATCAAGCCTCTGTCCGGTACCAGGCCTACCGACATCAAATACCATAAATGCACTGCTAAAGTCTCACCGGCAGCCATTACATCAGTATCAAACATATACCTTGATACTGTCGTACCGGCTGTAAAAATCAAAATAGCTGTTTCACCTAATGCACGTCCGGCAGTCAAAATGATCCCGGTAATAATCCCCGCTAGTGCTGATGGCAACACTACTTTATAAATTGTCTGCCACTTAGTGGCTCCTATTGCCAAACTGGCTTCACGATAAGCCTGCGGTACAAGTTTTATAGATTCTTCCGTAACTCTTACTAAAAGCGGTAAGTTCAAAAGTACCAAAGTAAAAGTACCGCTCAATATGCTGAATCCCAATCCGGCCATATTGACAAACACGATCATACCAAAAAGTCCCAGTACTATTGATGGTACTGTAGCAAGACTTTCCGTACTGAGCCTGATAATTTTTGTCACGACATTGTTTCTGGCATATTCAGCCAAATAAATACCGGCTCCCAAAGCAACAGGTACAGAAATCAGCAATGATAAAAACAGCATATAAAATGAATTGAACAATTGTGCGCCTACACCGCCACCTGCTAATATATCACTTGATTTGCCGAATATAAAATGCACCGAGAGCACCGGCACTCCCTTGTATAAAATGTACCCCAAGAATACACACAACAGCGCAATGATGAAAAATCCGGTCAGCCATAATATCAGCATAGCTATTTTATTTATCAATCTGGCACTCATCAGGCATACCTCCTGGCACTGATACGCTTTATCAGCAAAATCATCAACAATGAAACCACAAGCAAAACCAGAGCCATCAAAAACAATGCGTTTCCCCATGGTGAACCAAAGGGAGTATTGCCCATTTCAATGACAATATCACTGGTTAAGGTTGCTGTCGGTGTAAATAAGCTTTTCGGTAAAAGCGGTGTATTACCAATTACCATCTGCACAGCCATTGTCTCTCCCACTGCCCTGGCCATTGCCAGCACAACTGCCGTCAGTATTCCCGGTGCGGCTGCAGGTACAACGACTTTATATAAAGTCTGCCAATAAGTTGCCCCCAATGCTAAAGATGCCTCTTCTAAAGGTTTTGGCACCCCATCCAAAGCATCTTCACTAATGCTTATTATCGTTGGTAAAATCATCACAGACAATATTACCGCTGTCACAAAAATACCATAGCCCATATTGACATCAAATAAATTTCTTACTAATGGTATAAGCACAGTAAGACCAATATAACCATAAACCACCGATGGTATCGCCACATATAAATCAACAGCCGGACGCATAATATTTCTGAGTTTACGCGGTGCTATCTTGGACATAAATACAGCGCCCAAAAGCCCCAAAGGTGTCCCAATAACTATCGCCAGCATTGTTACTGCCACAGAGCCCAATATAAAACTCAATGCCCCATATTTATTGATTGACGGATTCCATTTATCAGTCAAAAAAAATTCAATAGGGCTGACATCATGAAATGTCATCAGCCCCTGTTTTCCGACAAAAAATATTATGGAAAAAATTATTATGGTCATCAATGCTGCGCAGGCGATAAACAAATACCGCACATAACGGTCATATATTAATTTTCGTTGATGATTAAAATCTTTTTCCATGTTTTTACCTTTGCAATGATTTTCTATAATTATTTTTTCATTTTGCTTATCGGGATAAATCCTAATTTTTCTACCTGTGAATTTTGGAATTCATCGCCCATTACATAATCAATAAAAGCTTTTACAGCATCTTTAGGTTCACCTTTTGTGTACATATGTTCATAACCGAAGATAGGATATTTACCATCAATAACCGCCTGAGCTGAATATGCCACACCATCAAGTGAGAAAGTTTTTACACTTTTATCAGCATAAGCGGCATCTACATATCCTATTGCTCCTGGCGTAGTTGCCACACCTTTTAACACAGCTCCGTTAGAATCCTGAATAGAGGCATTATCAGTAAATTCTTGTCCTTTCAATATAGTGGCCGTAATAATTGCACGGGAACCGGATGACTTAGCGCGGTGGATAATTGTGATTGGTTGATCGTCACCGCCGACATCTTTCCAATTGGTTATCTTACCGGTAAAAATATCAGATGCCTGCTGTATTGTAAGATTAGCTACTTTATTTTCAGTGTTGGTTATCAAAACAAACGGTGCCACAGCGACTTTATGATCAACCAAGCCTTTATCCTTGTACTGATCCGGTAAATCAACATCTGAATCACCGATATCAACCGCACCTTCGGCTACCTGATTCATTCCAGTGAAAGAACCGCCGCCAGCAATATTTACAGTAACCTTATCATGAGCCTTTTCAAATGCTTCCTGTGCCGGTTTAAGCATCGGCAGCAAGGCAGTTGACCCGGAAGCCGTTACTTTTCCTTCCAGTGCCGACGCTGCTTTATCTCCGCTGCCCGACGCCGCTTTATCAGCCCCACAGCCTGCAAGCAACATTGTTCCTAATACCATTGTTCCCAATAAAGCTAATAATTTTTTCTTTCCGCTAAATAGCATCCTAAACCCTCCAAATAAATTTAATTAAATTTAAAACCGACCAGATAATTCTTATCGGCATCTAACCTGATTTATTCCCTGTTACTCATTTTGCAGAACTATATCCTTTATGTTTCAAATTCATTTTAACGTATATTTCAATACTGCTTGTTATGCATTTGTTAATATTATGTTAACTATCGCGATATTTGCATTTATCAATAGGATATTCAGGAAATTTAGCGAAAGTTATACTTTGAATTCATTTTAATTAATTTAGTATGGAGAGTTTATATGAAAATTTTAGTTGTCGATGACGAAGCTCCGATTCGTGAATTACTGTCTTTTAATCTAAAAAAGAATGGTTATACAGTGTTGACCGCTGCAGACGGATTTAGTGCCATTGAGCTGGCCCAGCAAAACGACATTGCACTTATTCTGCTGGATATCATGCTGCCGCAAATCGATGGTTTTGAAGTGTGCCGCCGCCTGAAACAGAATAAAAACACCTCTAAAATCCCAATTATAATGATAACAGCTAAAGACGAAGAAATAGACAAGGTACTTGGCCTTGAACTGGGCGCTGATGACTACACGACCAAACCTTTCAGTATGCGTGAGCTTATAGCCCGAATCAAAGCTGTACTGCGACGCAGTAACACTCATCAACAATCTTCCGATGGTGAATTGATCCTGGGGCATTTAAAAATTGATTTTAATGGCTATGCCGCTTATCTTGATGATGAACAGCTGATGCTGACACCCAAGGAATACGATCTATTAAAATTATTTATAACCAATGAAGGAAAAGCTTTTTCGCGTGATGAACTGTTAGAAAAAGTATGGGGTTATGAATACTACGGTGACACGCGAACTGTTGATGTCCATGTCCGTCACCTGCGTGCCAAACTGCAATCAGCACCTGATATATGCGACGGCATAAAAACCGTACGTGGAGTCGGTTATCGATTTACCAGACAAAATTATAAAAAATAACACTCCCGAATATCCTTATATAACATCTGTTATCGTTTATTTACTGCACTAATTTTAACGAGGTGATTTTTATGTATGCAATAATAGACATTGGCTCCAACACAATACGCCTGGTCATTTACAAGGCAGAAAACAACTCGTATACCGTCTTACTAAATAAAAAAGAAATGGCTGCGCTGGCCTCTTACGTTCATGACAATATGATGAGTGGAGCCGGTATTGACAAGGCTTGTCATGCTTTGACGACTTTTAAAAAGATTGTCAATGAACTAAATATAAACAATGTATATGCATTTGCAACCGCTGCTTTGCGAAATGTAGCTAATAGTAATCAAGCCGTACAGGAAATAGAATACCGCACCGGTCTTAAAATAGATGTAATCAGCGGCAGAACAGAAGCCACTCTTGATTTTATCGGTATAGCCGGCACGGCAGCACTAAAAAGCGGTCTGATGATCGATATTGGCGGTGCCAGCACTGAACTGGTCGCTTATGAAAATATGAAAATAAAACAGGCCGTCAGTCTGCCATTGGGGTCGCTTAGTGCTTATAATAAATATACCAATCATTTTTTCCCCAATAAAGACGAACGGAAAAAAATCAGCAGCAAAATCTTATCTTTACTGGAAGCAGAAAAACAAATTAACTTTGCTGCCGAATACCAAAATATCTGTGGAGTCGGTGGGACTATCCGTGCAGCTAAAAAACTATATAACCAGATATTTAGTCTCAGTCCGCAAAATAACACGATGCAAGCTAAATATATCAACAACATCATCAAACCGTTTTTAAGCAAGAAGAACAAAAATCATATTGACCGCAGTTCACTTGATACTCTATTGGATATAGTTCCTGAACGAATACGTACTATTCTGCCCGGTACAATTATATTGGAAGCTCTGGTCGAACATTTCACAGCGCAAAATATATTTGTAAGCCAGGCAGGTGTACGGGAAGGTTATCTGTCAAAAATAGTTCTAAAAGAATTTGATGACATCGAGGTGTGATATATGGTAAAAAAATTTTATCCGACATATACACAAAATCGTGAACTATCATGGTTAAAATTCAATGAACGGGTATTGGAAGAAGCCTCTGATGAAACAGTACCGCTTTGCGAACGGCTGAATTTTTTATCAATATTCAACAGCAATTTAGATGAATTTTACATGATACGCGTTGGCAGCCTGTATGATTTATCTCTGGAAGACAAAGTTAAATTTGACAATAAAAGTTTCTTAACTCCCGCACAGCAACTTGACAAAATATTCTCAGCAACACGCTTATTATATAAAAAACGCGATGCCTTGTTTATCAAACTGGAACGAATTTGCAAGACTGCCGGTATACAGCATAAAACCGCTGCCAGACTCGGTAAACTGGAACAAATTTTTATTGAAAAATATTTCAGTATGCAGGTAATGCCATTACTTTCCCCATTGGTGATAAACATTCGCCATCCTTTTCCCCATTTAATCAACAAAGCACTGTATGTCACAGCCATTTTAAGAGAAAAAAAATCTTACATACTTGGAATTATTCCAGTACCAAAAAACTTACCAAAATTATTGTATCTGCCGGGCAAAAAAATAAAATATATTCTAATGGAAGATGTCATTCAATATTTTGCCAAAAAAATTTTTGATATGTACACCATAGAAAACACCGCAGTCATCAGTGTCACAAGAAACGCCGATATAAGTCTCGATGACGAGGACTTTGAATTGGGAGAAGATTATCTCCAGCATGCTCGTAAAAGCCTGAGAAGGCGGGCTAGGCTTGCCGCTGTACGATTAGAATTAAACGGAAATACTACTCCCTTTATGGTAGATTTTCTGGCAAAACATTTAAAAATAAAAAAGGCACAAATCTTTCATTGCCGGGCACCGATAAATATTACTTATTTGACATTACTGCAACATAAACTGTCAGCGTCATCAGGTTCAACTTATCCGGCATTCAATCCATCTGAAAAATGCGCCGTTCCAGAAAAGTGCCGCATGATTGATTATATAAGTGAACATGATTTACTTTTAAACTATCCTTATCAAAGTTTTGATTTATTTTTACAATTATTAAAAGAAGCTGTTTATGATGAAACTGTTTTTGCTATAAAAATTACTATTTACCGCATCGGCGGTCAAAAAACAAAATTAATCCGACTGTTAAGCATCGCTGCTGAACTCGGCAAAGACGTCACCGTACTAATGGAACTGCGGGCCCGTTTTGATGAGGCTAACAATATAAATTGGGCTGAACTGCTGCAAGATGCCGGCTGTAAAGTAATTTACGGCATGGAAGGTTTTAAGGTACATGGGAAAATATGCCTTATAATGCGTCGTCAAAGCGATAAAATTGAATACATCACTCAAATAGGCACCGGCAATTATAATGAGCAAACGGCTAAAGCGTATACAGATCTTGCTTTTTTCACTGCTTCGGAAGGTATCGGTCTGGATGCTGTACAATTTTTTCAAAATATGGGCACCGATAATTTATATGGCAGCTACAAACACTTTCTAGCAGCCCCGAACGGTCTTAAAAGCGGTCTTTTAGCTCTAATCAAGCATGAACAGCTGCAGGCTGCACAAGGTAAGTCCGCACATATTCTGCTAAAGATAAATTCCCTGACTGACCGTGAACTCATCGATGCACTGGCAGCGGCATCACAAACCGGTGTAGAAATAAAAATGATCATTCGCGGCATTTGCTGTTTAAAGCCTGGTATAGCCGGCAAAACAGAAAATATCAAGGTAAGGAGCATTGTCGGGCGGTTCTTAGAACATTCCCGCGTTTTTTGTTTCGGCAGCGATGCAGACATTAAAATTTATATTTCTTCTGCCGATTGGATGACCAGAAATACTGAACATCGGGTAGAATTAGCCTGCCCCATATATGACAAGTCACTGAAAGAAAGCATTTATAAAAATTTATTGATAATGTGGCAGGACACAGTTAAGGGGCGATCATTGGATACCGACGGCAATTATCAGAAAATTATCAGTAAAACCGCCCCATTCGACAGTCAGGCTTTTTTCCTGCAACAAAACAATACACTTCAGCAGTCAGATAGTTTTACAAAAAATTAACATTCAGCTAACAATGATATCGTTATTATATGCTATATTTACGAGGAAGACATGTCCAGGAGGTACTACAATGCAGTATAAAATGCAGGCCAAAAATCTAAATCTATATTATGGCAGTAAGCAGGCTTTATATAATATTTCACTTGATGTACCGTCTAATATGGTCGTTGCACTTATCGGTCCGTCAGGCTGCGGTAAGTCGACTTTTTTAAAAACTCTCAATCGCATGAATGATTTAATTGACAGTGTCCATATTGACGGTGACGTATATCTGGATGGCAATGACATCTATGCACCTGATAACGACGTTGTTTATCTGCGTAAGCGCGTCGGGATGGTATTCCAGCGTCCTAATCCTTTTCCTATGTCCATTTATGAAAACATTGCTTACGGGCCACGCATCCACGGACTGAACAGTAAGGCCAAATTAAATGAAATTGTTGAGCGCAGTCTGCATAATGCCGCTCTTTGGGATGAAGTAAAGGACCGGCTTAATGATTCTGCTATGGGAATGTCCGGCGGCCAGCAGCAACGACTTTGCATAGCCCGCGTTCTTGCAGTCGAACCGGAAGTCATTTTGATGGATGAACCCTGCTCTGCACTTGATCCTATTTCCACAATGAAAATAGAAGAACTAGTTACTGAATTAAAAAAGAAATACACTATTGTAATGGTCACACACAATATGCAGCAGGCAGCACGTGTATCTGACTATACGGCATTTTTTCTCAACGGTAAATTAATCGAGCATGATGTCACCGATGTAATCTTTACCAATCCGTCGGACAAGCAAACTGAAGACTATATATCCGGTCGTTTCGGCTAAGAAGGGAATGTAAACTATGGATCAACAAATGACACGCAAAGCCTATACCGAAGATTTACTAAAAATACAAAAAAAAATAGTCGATATGGGAACGACAGCCTCAGCAGCGGCTCGGGATTCAATTAAGGCGTTATTGAATTTTGACAAGGATCTTGCTGCCCAGGTAATGAACAACGATGACATAATCGACAAATTACTTATTGATATTGAAGATTCCTGCATACTGCTGATTGCTAAACAGCAGCCTATAGCTCACGATTTACGAATAATAGCCACCTCCTTTAAAATATCCACTGACTTGGAACGTATTGGTGATCATGCTTTTGACATAGCCAGAATCACCAGTAATTTAAAAAAGCCTTTTAATTTCAATAAATCTTACATAAAAGAATTATCTGATTGTGCCGTCACGATGATCAACATGTCGATCCAAGCTTATAAAGATGGTGATGTTAGTCTGGCCGAACAGGTTTGTCATGAGGATGATAATGCTGATTCACTTTTTGCCAAAACTCTGACTGAAATATCAAATTATACCAGTGTTGAATCACTACCGGAACTGGTATTCATCTCACGTTATTTGGAAAGAATTGGTGATCATGCTACAAATATTGCTGAATGGGTCATTTATCTCGAAACGGCCGAACGCATCCGCAAAACAAAAAAAATCAAATAACCGTTATCTTCAGTGCAAGGAGCTGTCGCATGAAGGGTATTAACCTCATCAGATACTGCTGCCGCCGTTATACGGTTATCCCCTGCCAAAGGGGATAAAGTCAACGGGATAGTGTATGCTTATGAATGAAAACACCTGCATGTGGCAGCTTTTTTTTTATGAAAATATTATCTATCTGTATTGTTCCAACCATTCAGTCCATATCGCTGCTTTTCAGTCCGTATCGCTGCTTTATTGAGACAAAAAGTATTTTTAAAAATTTACAATTTATCCATACAAATCTCTCTTTACAAAATCTATCACTTTTATAACGACAAGATTTGCGTTATATTATAATAAATATTCTTAGAGAGGATTCTCATTATGCTAAAATCAAGTATCAGCCGGCGGCTTACACTTTATTCACTGGTATTAGTAATTTTACCTCTGTTGATTTGCAGTATCTATATTGTCAATTATTTCTATCAAATAAATATCACAGACAGAACTACTTCTTTAGAAAATCAAGCCAAAACTATTGCCGACATTTCACAAAAATACTTTACCGATCCTGACGATGATGGTGTCGCTTTACTGCATTCAGTCAGTGATGACACAGGCCTGCGCATCACCCTGATAAACAGCATTGGCACTGTTATATATGATTCTTCTTATGATATCGAATCAATGGACAATCATGAAGACCGCACTGAAATACAAGACGCACTAAATACCGGACTCGGTTCTTCCATACGTTTCAGCCAGACTTTGCAGAAAAATCTTCTTTATGTCGCTATTCCTGTCTACAATAAGGGTGTATTAGTTGGGGTATGCCGGACGGCTATGAGTATTGCACCTTTGGAAAAATCTTATAATGACATGAAAAATAATATCTTATTCATATTTTTAATTGTCACCATTGCTGCTATCAGTATCGGTGTATTTTTAACCCGCCGCTTTATTCAACCAATAAAACAAATGACCAATGACGCCCAAAAAATAATCAATGGTGATTTAAATACCCGGCTGCATATCACAACCGGTGACGAATTAGAATTCCTCGCAGTCACAATAAATAAACTTACCAGTCGACTGCTTCGCAAAATTAATGATTCTCAAGCAAAAGCCCATACTTTGTCCCTGATTCTCGACAATATGGATAATGCCGTGATTTTATTAAATGAAAAAGGTCTCATTATTCAGGCTAATAAACAAGCTCAAAAAACTTTTGCCATAACATCAGACATCATAAATACTTACAGCATCAATTGTATCGGCAGTACCATCATCAGTGATACCGCTAAAAATTGTGCCCGTGAAAACCAAAATAAGAAAACCACTTTCCGAATCAGGCTAGGTATTACTGAAAAAACATTTATTGCTTTTTTTGCCCCATTTGCCATAGAAGACCGACAAAATATTGTTTGTGTTTTCCATGATATATCATTGCTGCAGGAAATAACCGACCGACAGAATAGTTTTGTTGCCAATGCTGCTCATGAGCTTTCAACACCGCTCACTTCAATAAAAGGATTCAGTGAAACTCTGCTTGACGAAAATTCAAACAGCAGTGAAACAACGCAGCATTTTCTAAAAATTATTTATGATGAAAGCTGTCGTATGCAATATCTGGTAAAAAATCTGCTGCAACTGGCAAAATTAAACAGCCATGACTATCGAAAACAAATTGTCACAACTAATATCGACAGTCTGACTGCTTTAGCTAAGGCCGGCAAAACTATGACTCCATTATTAGGAAAAAAACAACAACATTTGAATACAGATTTTCCTGACAAAACAATATTGATAAAAGCTAATCCTGATCTATTTGCACAGATCTTTATCAATTTGATGGAAAATGCAATAAAATATACTCCAATTGCGGGAAACATTTATCTTTCCTGTAAAATCGAAAAAAACACTGCCGTATTTACCATAAAAGATACCGGTATAGGCATTGATAAATCAGAACTTCCATTTATTTTCGATCGGTTTTACCGTAGTGACAAATCTCGTGTACGCCAGGATATCGGAGGTTCAGGCATTGGTCTTTCATTAGTACGGTTTCTTGTGGAACTATTCGACGGCAAAATATTTGTTGCCAGTGAACCAAGACAGGGAACCACATTTACAATAAAATTCCCATTACAGCACGCTGATAATTAACTGCCGTCCTATTTTGGCTGCTGAAACATTCCCCCCCATGTTTTTTCCAGCATTTCTAAGCGAAAACGGGCATTAGCCGGACTTGTTGAAGGCATAGGCAAAAAAGTATAGCTATTATCCTGCAAAAGCCGTTTATTGTATTTTTTAAAGCATTGATAGGATTTCCCTCCATTGAAGCACACTGTCCGTATTGCCGGATACTTTCGCAAAAAACCGTTGAAATCATTGGGAATTTCATTTTCTATAGCGGAATCCAGACTTCCCTCTCGTCTGCAGGAAGCGATGGCATCCCACAGCGCAATACGATTATCCTGCAGCATCTTTATCTTTTCATCATAGTTTGTTGGAGCATTATTATAACCGATCAAATTTGCCATTAAACGCCAAAATCTATTCTGCGGATGAGCATAATATTGCTGCTGTTTTAATGAAACTACACTGGGCATGGAACCTAAAATCAATATTTGAGCATTTTTATTTACTATCGGCTTAAACCCTAAACATTTATCCATATATTTCTCCTTGCTTAACATCTGTATATACTATTATATTACCATTTGGGAAAAAATATCATTTACATAAATTATTTGGGCATGTCAGTAAACATCTGTTATCAGATAAATTTACGGACTGTTTTTATAGGGTCAAATAATTTAACGACAATGCTTGATTATACTCGATTTTATGTCCATTAGCTCAATTTATCGACTGCTTTATTGAAATTTAAAAAACTTTCTTATAAAATTTGCAATTTTTAGAGGAAAAATTCAAATATATATGATAAAATAGTCTATAAATCAATCATAATTTTTTAAAAAGGACAGGGATAATATGAACAAAACAGAATTGATCACTGAAGTGGCTCAGAAAATGGATACCACCAAAAAAGATGCTGAATTAGCAGTAACTGCCGTTTTCGCAGCAATTAGCGAATCACTTGTCAGCGGTAACAATGTACAGCTCATCGGTTTCGGAACATTCGAAGCAAAGACACGCGCGGCAAGAAAAGGCCGCAATCCTCAGACTGGTGCCGAAATCAAGATTCCTGCATCAAAAACTGCAACTTTTAAAATTGGTAAGAACCTTAAAGAAAAAATGAATGTTGCCCCAAAAAGAAAAAAAGCAAAAAAATAATTAACATTCCATACCAAAAAGGGTTGTCGCACGTATCCATTTTCATTCATAAATATGTAATACTTCACTTTCTTTGTCCACTTTTAAAAAGCGGGGAGCCGCTATGCAGTGGTGAATTGCATTTTTATGAGGTCAATGCTGTTCATGCGACAGCTTTTTTTTATTTTCTTTATAATATAGTATCGGTAAGTAAGTATTAAAAAGGTAATTACTTTACCAATAGCTTATATCGTTGTATTATCAAATCACAATAATATTTAGGATGTGATTATATGAATAATACCATTGAAACTATGAAACAACATCGTTCAATACGCAGTTATCTTAATAAACCAATAGCTGACGAAGTCTTAGATCAAGTACTGCAAGCCGCACAGGCTATGCCCACTTCGATAAATGGGCAGCAGTGTTCAATTATTGTAGTAAAAAATACTGCCAAAAAGCAAAAGATTGCCAAACTGGCTGCCAATCAGCAATGGATTGGCAAAGCCCCGGTATTTCTTGTTTTTACAGCTGATTTTTACCGCTCAAGTATCGCCTGTGAAAAAAATGGGCAAAAGCAAATCATCCAGGAAAGTCTTGAAGGTACTTTGGTAGGCGCTATCGATGTTGGTATCGCACTAGGAGCTGCTATTGTTGCTGCTGAATCGCTGGATCTGGGTATTGTCCCCATCGGTGCCATAAGGAATAATCCTGCTGAGATGATAGAACTTCTTGAACTTCCCAAATATACTTATCCGATAGTCGGGCTGGCTATCGGCTATCCGGCAGATAAATCTGCCATAAAACCAAGATTACCATTTAAGACATTTATTCACAAAGAAAGTTATGATTCACATAATGTCAGAACAGTCATTGATGAATACGATAAAACAATGGAAAAATATTATCGGCAGCGTGGCGACAAAGATACTAACTGGAGCCGGCAGATAGCCGATATTTACAAACAAGTATATTTTCCGGCTGTGTATCCGACAATGAAAGCTCAGGGATTTCTCAACAATAAATAATTATCTCTGTTTTTCTTGTTATATTTTTTAATCATTGCTTTAATTATCAGTAAAACACCCCAAATATATGAAAGCTGTAAACCAGCCAGAAAATTTGGGGTGTTTTATTGTATGATATTTTTATATAGACAAACTAGATAATTTTTACTACTCCCTTCCACGCAAAAAACTTCTGCCAATATGTCGACAGAAATTCTGTAACTCTTAATCTTTGTCATGGATACGAAAACTGTTGTCAGATTTCACTACTGAAAAATTCTTTCATTTGATTTTTACATGGACATAAATCAAATGGTTTCTATTTCATCGGCAGCAAAAATAACTCCTGACCTGTCAAAAACAGCCTATCCATATGACCGATTATTTATATTCCCGGAAAAATTACAATGCACTACTGGTTTATCACGTTCACCATAACCATATTTAATTACAGGGGGAGCATGATAAACCACACCACCAAAGGAATAGAAAATACTGATAAAATAGTGGTCATAAAACTTCCCTTTGCCAACAGTGAACTGTCCCCGCCATATTGATTGCAAAGCATTACGAGATTACTGGCAACGGGCATTCCGGCAACAATGACAGAAACCCCCAATATCATTTGATCAGTAATAAAAAGACCAAACAACAGCCGTATTACTAATGGTAGAAACAGCAATTTCACAATGCTCATTAAATATAAATGCTTAATGTTGAAGATAGATTGCACCGAAGTGGCAGCAAGCGTTGAGCCGATTACAATCATGGCTAGCGGTGTAGTGGTCTGTCCTATCATGCCGACAGCTTTACATACTGTGAATGGCAGATCTATATGCAAAAAATAAATCAATATGCCTAATAATGAACCAATTACAGCAGCGTTTAATGTATCTTTCAAGGCAAATTTCTTTTCGGCCGCACCATGACTGACTAAATAAGTACCATAAGTAAATACAGCCATATTATAAACAAAAATAAAAATTGATAAATAAAAAATGGCTTTATTCCCATATACGGCCTGCACTACGGGAATTCCTATGAAACCGACATTGGAAAATGTCAGCATGGCTTCATAAAGCTTTGCTTGAGGCGCTTTTATGCCGAATGCAAAACAGCATAATTTAGAAAGTAAAGGTAACGTAAAATAAAGCACAATAGCGGCACCAAATACCCACGGTACTGCGGCCTGTGATTCGTCGTGCTGCATGTTGACCACAGAATCGATAATGATAGCCGGACACATTATGCTTATAATTAACTTGGAGAGATATTTATTGGATATTTCATTCATAACACCGGTTTTAAAACAAACAAAACCAAGCAATGTCAGCAATGTCAAAATTATCATTTGATCTATAATTTGCAGCATGTCAGCGATGCTCCTTATTAGTATTCAGTATACAATAAAGAATACTGATAAACCCTTGTGGTGTCAAGAAAAATTATTTATAAAACAACTCAAAAATAAAAAAAATATATCATTGACAAGTGTATTTGTGCATAGTATACTTATCACAATAAAATGAACAAAGACGTTCTGGTAGATTTACTATCAGGGCGTTTTTTTTATTATTTCAATTACACTAAAGAAAGGGTGGGAGAAAATTGTTTAATTTGTTCAATATGCATAATTCTGGCACGACTGAATTAAATACCAGTGAATTTAATACTGTTATTGATGTAAAAAATGTGTTTAAGACGTTTAAAAAATTGCATGTTCTTCAAGAGGTCGACCTTTCTGTAAAAAAAGGTGAAGTTGTGACTATAATAGGTCCGTCAGGAGCAGGAAAAAGTACACTTCTGCGCTGCATAAATCAATTGGAAAGTATCGATAATGGAGATATTTGCTATAATGGCCGTTCAATAATGGATAAATCTTCCGATATCGATACTATTCGTCAAAAGATAGGTATGGTTTTTCAGCATTTTAATTTATTTCCACATCTTACAGTTATGGAAAATATTACACTGGCACCAATAAATTTATTAAAAATGTCTAAAAAAAATGCGGCAGAAATCGGCATGTCACTTTTGAATAAAGTAGGCTTAGCAGAAAAAAAAGATGCATATCCCAGCCAGTTGTCAGGCGGACAAAAACAGCGTATCGCCATTGCCCGTTCATTGGCAATGAATCCTGATGTAATGCTGTTTGATGAACCTACGTCAGCACTAGATCCCGAAATGGTCGGAGAAGTACTGCAGGTCATGAAAGATCTGGCTAAAACTGGCATGACAATGATCATTGTGAGCCACGAAATGGGATTTACGCGTGAAGTAGCCTCCAATGTGGTTTTTATGGATTCTGGCAGAATAATCGAAAAAGGCAGTCCCAATTATATATTTAACAGCAGTGACAATAAACGTGTAAGATCTTTTTTACAAAAAGTAATTTAAGTTAAATGTTGTTAACTTTTTTTTACCGGCCTTCTGTATTCGGAGTTCGAGATTCTGTATACAATAAATAAAGAGGTGGAGAAATGTCAATTTTAGATGTGTTTTTTAAATACAGTGATATGTTTTGGGCTGGAACAAAAATGACTATCAGCATATCGTTTTTTTCGATTATAGGTGGTCTTATTATCGGTATAATTTTGGCACTGATGAAAATCAGTAAGGTCAGAGGCCTTCGCTGGATATCTAATGCTTATGTTGAATTAATCCGGGGAACACCGGTTTTAGTCCAAATTGCTATCGCTTTTTTTGGCTTGCCAATGCTGGGCATTAATTTACCATCGATTGATATAGGCGGGGTGAGCATTGATCGAATGCTTTCCGGTATAATGGCTCTTACAATTAATACCAGTGCATATATTTGTGAAATAGTGCGCAGCGGAATACAGTCAGTTGAAAGGGGACAAATGGAGGCAGCAAGATCACTTGGTTTTAATGGTCATTCTGCAATGCGCCTGGTCGTATTACCGCAGGCAATAAAAAATATACTGCCCGCATTGGGAAATGAATTTGTAACAATAATCAAGACATCATCACAGGTTTCCGTGATTGGCATGGCCGATCTTATGTACACTGCCAATACGATACAAGGAATAAGTTTTCAGCCGATGCAGCCATTGATTATAGTTGCAGCTATTTATTTCATGATAACATTTACTATTTCTTATGGCGTCAGATTTATGGAAGGATATATGAGTAAAAGCAATTAATATTTATAATTTTACCAATAAACAAAAACAGGGGTGAATGGTATGAAAGTCAAATTGAAAAAAATGGTATTTGGTATTATGGCAATGCTGCTGGCAACATTTATGCTTATCGGCTGTGGTGGCAGCGACGGCAATACCGGAAGCAGTTCCGGCGAGCAAACGACAAACAAAACAAGCGGCTTGATGCAATCAATCAAAGATAAAGGCGTTCTTGTCGTAGGTACGGCATCTGGTTATCCACCATATGAATTTGTCGATACAGCCAGCAGTGATCATCATGTGGCGGGGATTGACATGGCTCTGGCTAAAGCTATTGCCGATAAATTAGGCGTAAAATTAAAAATCGAAGATATGAGCTTTGATGCTCTTTTATCTTCATTGACCGCAGGAAAAGTTGATTTAGCCATTGCCGGTATAAACCCGACTGATGAAAGAAAAAAGACTGTCGATTTTTCTGATATATATTTGACCTCACATCAAAAATTGCTGATAAGAAAAGCAGACGCTGCTAAGTTTAAAACATTAGATGATTTTAATGGAAAAACAGTAGGTGCGGAAAAAAACACTACGCAGGAAAAACTGGCTAAATCCGAAATGCCAAATTCTTCTTTGGTAGCATTGGATAAAGTCCCAAGCCTTGTACTTGAATTAACTAATAAAAAAATTGACGGTATTGTTGTTGAAAGTATCGTGGCACAGCAATATCTGACCGCTAATCCTGATCTGGCTTTCAGTGATGCGGCATTCAAAAACGACAATAAAGATACGGCACTTGCCGTGACAAAAGGTAATGATGACCTATTAAAAATAATAAATGAAGTTATCAAAGAAAATAAAAATAATGACAATTTTAATAAATGGATCGAGGAATACAGTAAGCTTGCCAATTCTAATGCACAATAACGATGGCAGCATCGATTCAAAACCAATTTGATCAACAACTTGCTAAAAATAAACTACAGATGGGAAGTATAAATATGTTCGTCAAAAATTCCAGCGGAGTATTAAAAAAGGTCTTGATGTGTCGCCCGACATATTTGCAGGCAGCACCAATAAACGAGATTGCCGTACAGTGGTCGCATACAAAATTGAACCGTGTTATAATGGAAAATGAATATTCTGCATTACTTAAAGCTTATGAAAACAATGGTGTAGAGGTAGTTGCATTGGATGCAGATGCCGAACGTCCTAATGCTGTTTTTTCACGTGATTTTGGCTGCTGCCTGCGTGAGGGATATGTTTTAGGTAATTTTAAAGAACCAATTAGATTTCTTGAAAAAGAAGCATACCGCAGAAAAATGGAGGAAATAGGCCTGCCTTTGATTGTGGAAGTAAAAAATGGTTTATTTGAAGGCGGCGATTTCTCATTTTTAGACGATAATACGCTGGCAATCGGTATGATAGCTCGTACCAATACCAAAGGCATAGAAGAAATTCGTAATGGCATCAGCAAATATGGTTATAAAATAATACCTGTCCCATGTGATGCCGCTTATCTGCATTTGGACCTGCTATTTAATCTGGTTGACGAAAAACTGGCATTGGTTTATAAAAAAGCTCTGCCGGAAGATTTTTTGAAAATATTAAAACAAAAAGGAATTGAAACAATTGATATCCCAGATGAAAGAGTATTTCAGCTGGGATGCAATGTAGAAGCTTTAGGAAATAAAAAAGTCATATCATTAAAAAGTAACGAATATGTGAATACGCAGCTGGATAAACACGGAATAAATGTTATTGAAGTCGATATAACCGAAATCGTAAAAGCCGGTGGCGGACCACATTGTATGACGTTTCCTCTAAGCAGAGAATAAACAATTATGGGGGAACTATGATGTCCAAACTGGCAACGGTCAAAAAAACTAAAAAGCTTTCTGATCAGGCTTATGAAATTATAAAGCGGGCTATTATAAAAAATGAACTTAAACCTGGAGAAATATTGGCAGAGGAAAAACTTGCCGAACAACTTGAAATTAGCCGAACACCGATAAAATCTGCGTTGATAAAGCTCGTCCATGAAAATATTGCTACAGTCAACGTCAATAACAGCATAGTAGTTTCCAATATAACTGCCCATGATGTACAGCAGGTGACCCAGGTTCGCCGTTGTCTGGAAGAATTAGCCGTATCACTTTTAGAAAATAATATAACAAAAAAACAGATCAATGAGCTAAAAAAAATCGATGAAAAAAAATGTGAAGCTGCTGCAGAAAATAATTTTGAAGAATATATCGAAATGGATTATTTATTTCATATTAAAATTGCCCGGTGCACAAAAAATAATTTTTTAGCTGAAACAGTAGAATGGGTAAATACTATTATTAAACGATACCTGATATTATCCGGAACACTGTCAAAATACTGCCAAGTTGCAAGCCAGGAACATAAAGATGTACTAGAGGCAATCGAAGCGGGTAATTTTGAGACAGCAATTCAGGCAATGTCACATCATTTGACCAACGTCGATCGCCGTATGCTCATACATTAATCTACTCAAAGGCAGTTGATAAATATTGAAGAATATACAAGAAAAAAACAATGATTTGTACAATGAAATTCTTATACTTACAAAAAAATTGGTTTCAATTCCCAGTATAAATTCTACTGGGGAAGGTGAAAAGGAAATAGCGGCCTATATTGAAACTTATTTACGTGCTTTCCCCTATTTCAAAAAACATCCCGAACAAATAATAATACAGAACTTAAAAAATGATAAATTAGGCAGATATAATGTTTTTGCTTTGATAAAGGGTGAAAAAAGCATCTCACAAGATACGATTTTACTGCATGGGCACATTGATACAGTTGGTGTCGACGATTATGGCTTATTGAGTAAATTTGCATTTAATGCCGAAAAATTAATGGAAAAATTATCTGAACTCGATCTAAGCGATGAGGTCCGCGCCGATCTTAATTCCGGCGATTATTTGTTTGGTCGTGGCGCTTGTGATATGAAATCAGGCGATGCTGTGTTTTTAGTTTTGGCTAAATGGTTCAGCAAGCGCGTCAATGAATTCAGCGGCAATATACTGTTGTCATTTAATCCGGTGGAAGAAAATCTCCATACGGGCATGATTGACGGGTTGGAAGTTTTGACTGAACTAAAGGAAAAAGAGGGACTAAATTATTTATTTGCCATCAATAATGATTATATATGTCCATTATATCCAAATGACAAGACTCGCTATGTTTACACAGGCGCAGTCGGCAAATTACTGCCGTGTTTTTACATCAATGGTAAAGAAACTCATGTGGGACAATGTTTTGAAGGTTTTGACGCATCAATGGTGGCAGCGGAGCTTATACGCATAATCAATTTAAATTGTGATTTTTGTGATGAATACCGCAACGAGTATACTTTACCTCCTTCAGTTTTGAAGATCAAAGATCTGAAAATGTCATATAACGTACAAACCGCTGTTTCGGCTTTTATATATTTCAATTATTTTGTCCATAATACGTCGATGCAGGATATCATAAATAAACTTACAGCTGCGGCTAAGCAGGCGCTGAACAATGTACAGTCCAATATTAATGAACAGTATAAGGCATTTTGTAAAATTTCCGGTATCGACTATCAACCATTTGAATATGAACTACAGGTTTTAACTTATGATGAACTATATACTACAGCACAAAACAAATACGATGGCGATATAAGTAAGATTTTGGATGATATATTGGCTGACTGCTTGGCAGATAATACGGATAAGCGTGAAATACCATTGAAAATGACGCAAAAACTTTTTGATATAGCCGGAATAAAAAATCCATCAGCAGTATTATTTTTTGCCGCACCATATTGTCCGCATAATACTATTCATGAAGAAAAACCGCAGCAAAATGCACTCTATACAAAACTAAAAAACACCATTAATGAATTTGCTATAATATCAAGCGAAAAATATGAAATAAAACAATTTTTCCAAAGCTTATCAGATAGCAGTTATCTTACAATAGATGACGATGATGCATCAATTGATAGTTTGTTAAAAAATTTTCCTGCATTCAGTATACTGCATCCAGTACCGTTGAAAAAAATTAAAAATCTTGCTATCCCGGCCATAAATTATGGTTGTTTTGGTAAAGATGCACACAAATGGACTGAACGTGTATATATGCCATATTCTTTTGGTGTATTACCAAATCTTATTGAATATACTATAAAAAAATTTTTGATATTCTAATAATAAAAGAGGGGTTTGATATGAATTTATATGAAAGATGTATGAAAGTGATGCCGCCGATAGCCAAAAGAGCAACAACAATGGGAGTAGTAAAAGGTGAAGGATGCTATCTTATAGATGAAAATGGAAGAAAGGTATTGGATTTTGCCAGCGGTGTTGCTGTATGCAATATAGGACACAATCACCCCAAGGTCGTCAGCGCAGCAAAAAAACAGATAGATTTGCTGATACATGGCGGACACAATGTTGTATATTATGAAAGTTATGTAAAGCTCGCCGAAAAATTAGTTGAACTGTCTGGTGGAGATACCATGGTATATTTCAGCAATAGTGGCGCTGAAGCTAATGAAGGGGCAATAAAGCTTGCCAAATATGTTACAAAGCGTCAAGCTGTTATAGCATTCAGAGGGTCTTTTCATGGACGTACATTAGGGACTATATCACTGACATCTTCTAATTCTGCTTATCGCAAAAATTATGAAGCATTGCTGCCTAGTGTTTATTTTACAGAATATCCTAATTTATATCGTACGCCATACCAAAAGGGAGATGGCCCATATCCTAAAGAGTATCGTGAATGCTTGGAAAGATTATTTGAAACATTAATAGATCCTCATTGTGTCGCCGCAATTATTATGGAACCGATACAGGGTGAAGGCGGATATATCGTGCCACCCATCGAGTTTATGCATTATATACGTGAAACCTGTGATAAGTATGGTATTATGCTGATTTTTGACGAAATTCAAACAGGTATGGGACGTACCGGTAAATTATTTGCCTACGAAAATTTTGGTGTACGTCCTGACGTTTTTACTTTGGCTAAAAGCATTGCATCGGGATTCCCGCTCAGCGCAATTGTCGGACGTAAAAAATATATGGAGAAATGGCCGGCCGGAGCACATGGCGGTACCTTTGGCGGCAATCCGGTAGCTTGTGCGGCAGGTCTGGCTACGTTGGATGTGCTGATAAATGATGGCATGTTGGATAATGCCGTCAAAGCGGGACAATATATGAAAAATAAACTTTTCGCACTGCAAAAAAAATACCCGGCAGTGATTGGTGACGTGCGCGGCATCGGATTGATGCTTGCCATTGAAATAGTACAAAAGAATGCTGTGCCTGATGCGGCACTGGCAGCCAAAATAAAAGAAAAAGCATTGGAAAAACGATTGCTGTTATTGTTATGCGGTACATACCATAACGTTATCCGCTTTATTGCCCCGACAATAGTTACTGAAAAGGAAATTGATTTTGCGCTGGATGTTCTCGACAAAATAATAGCTGATGAATTACAAAAGTGATGCGTGAAAGGAAAATATTGTGAAAATAGTAATTGCTGATTATCCTGACGTTATCAAACGCAATCTTGATTATGAAAAAACCATATTGCAAGAGCATATACCTGAAGTTGAAATCGTAACTTACAGTTATATTGATAAGGCCGAATTTTATAATATAATCAAAGATGCTGATGCCTTATTGACGGCTTTCTTGCAAATAGATGCCGCCGTTATGGATCAGGCGCCAAAATTGAAATGTGTTGGCTTTAATTCTACAGGGTATAATTTTATAGATTATGACGAAGCAACCAGACGCGGTATAGCAATAATACCTATTGCCGAATACTGCACCAATGAAGTTGCAGATCATACACTGGCACTGATTTTATCCCTGAGCCGCGGAATAAAACACTATATAGATGATATTGACAAGGAAAAACGATGGCAGTATCATTCAATATCACTGGAAAGACTAACGGGGAAAACTTTATGCATATTCGGACTTGGCAAAATAGGTCGTGCTGTGGCTGAACGTGCTATGGCATTTGGTCTGCGGATAATGGCATTTGATCCGTTTGCCAATATAGCAATGGCAAAAAAACTTGGTATTGAACTAGTCGACGCTGATACAGCCTGCCAAAATGCTGATATTATAACTAATCACATGCGACAAACAAAAGAAAACTATCATTTCTTTAACAAAAACAGATTTGAAAAAATGCTAAAAAATCCCATTTTTATAAATACGGCACGCGGTGAATGCGTATGTGAGAAGGATTTAGTACAGGCATTGGATTCAGGCCTTATAAGCGGAGCGGGGCTGGATGTTTTAAGTCAGGAAGATCCAGATCTAGTCAACTGCAAATTAACAAACAGAACAAATGTTATAATAACGCCGCATGCAGCTTTTTATTCAAGAGAATCATTGGATGATCTGCAGCGCATTTCCTGCGAAAACGTGGCACATTATCTAAAACATGAATATGATAAAGTATTCAAAATAGTAAACTGGCAGGAAATAGCTTCCGTTGTCGGTAAAAATTTAAAAGAGGCGAAAAAATGAAGATATTGAGATTTCATGGTGAAAATATTGTTAATGGCGTTGGTTCATTGGCATATTTAAAAAAAATCCCATATAAAAGAGCTATGGTCATAACTGGTGGTAAATCAATGTATGAGTCCGGAATAATCGACAAGATAGAAAAATATATGGAAAAACCAGACAGCAATCTTAAAATATATTCGGGAATAAGTAAAAATCCTACAAAATATCAAGTAAATGCGGCATTGGAAACAGCAAAGCTCTTTAAACCGGATACTTTTATTGCCGTTGGCGGCGGATCTCCGCTGGATGCTGCAAAAGCAGTACTATTATTTTATGAATTTCCCGAACTTAATTTTGATAATATATTTGACAAACCATTGCCGATTCAAAGGAAAAAGACCAAATTTATAGCTATACCATCGACATCCGGCACTGCCAGCGAAGTTACGCACGTATCGGTAATAACTTATCCTGAAGAAAATTTAAAACTAGCAATAAAAGCAGAATGTCTGCGTCCTGATATAACAATACTTGATGGTAATATCACTATGAGTCTGCCACCGCATATCGCAGCCCAAACTGGTATGGATGCTTTGACCCATGCGCTGGAAAGTTATATTAATACAAGTGGTGATGATTTCACCGATGCACTAGCCAAATCGGCAATCGAAGGCATTTTGCACTGGTTGCCGATTTCCTGCAAACAGGGAACACTTGAAAGCCGCCAAAAAATGCATGCTTTTCAATGTATGGCCGGCATGTCTTTTTCCAATGCCGGGCTTGGTATGGTCCATGGTGTTTCCCATGCCTTTGGAGGAATGTATAATCTGGCACACGGACTGACCAATGCTGTCATATTGCCTTATTCTATGGATTATAATAAAAGAAACATTGCGGTTGCCAAAAAATATAAAATAATATCACATGCAATAGACAGTGATATTATTGAAAAAGTGCGTGAATTAAGCCAAGAAATCAATATTCCTGCCTGCATAAAGGATGCCGGTGTCAATGAGAAAGATTTTATCAGGAATTATGACAAATTAGTAGAAAACGCCATGCTAGGTTCAACTATGGTCAATCCAATAAAAGTATCTGTCGATGATATGAAAATATTTATCCGCAGTGTATACTATGGAAATGAAATAAATTGGGGATAATATATACTCCATTTTGCATTGCGCCAATCAAGCCTGACTATATTAAATAACAAAAATGACTGTCGCACAGACGACATTGAATTCATAACCACTGCTGCCACTATCCTGACTATTCGGTGACGAACAAGGTAAGGGAAATATTGCAGCATATTTATGAATGGAAATGCCTATGTGGGGCAGTCTTTTTGTTATCAGCATAATTTTTCTACGCTGAAAAATTCATTGGTTAATTGTCGATTTTACAATAATATTTGATATTGTTCAATATTAATGCCCAAAGATAACTGATCATTGTTAACTTTATCCTGTTTTCAACAAATACAAATTCATAAAAATGAAAATATATTCATAAAAATTTTTTTCATCAAGATATGGTGCCAATAAATCTTTTGCTTTTTGTAAACGGTACCGTATTGTATTAGGATGTTGAAATAACTCAGCTGCAGTTTTGGAAATTTCTCCATTGTTTTTAGCATATGCAAGTAAAGTTTTCAATAAATTGGATGTATATTTTTGATCATATTCAAGTAATATATTTATCATAATATCAACCTGTGTTTGAATGGAACGTTCTTTCATAAGCGGCATCAAATAAGAATATATACCCAACCCACTGTAATATAAATATTTTTTTTGTTTTATATAGCAAATTTTATCGGCATAAATACTCTCTTGAATGGATATATCCAATTGCATAAAAGTTTTATGACGATTGCTTATACCGATGCAAAATAAATTTAACGGAATATCGAAATATCTTAATATCCGTTTACATAAATGTATATCATTATCACATTTTTCATTATCAGGAAAGGTATAGAAAATCATTAATCCTGCTTTATATTTTACAAGAGAAATATTTGACAAATCAGTACTGCGGTATTGTTTATAAAATAGACGATTCAAATAATTGGTTATTTCACGCGGTGAAACGGTTTTATCATAAAAGGTCAAATAAAAGGTAATGACATTATTTTTAAAATGTGAATTTATTTCATGTGCTGAAGAAGCTATTTTTTCTCTGCTATTCGACCTATCTATAAGGTCGTGTATTTTTTCCTCAAATAAGAGATATTTTTGTTTCGATTTTAAAAGTTCATTCACTGCAATTATTATATCTTCCATATATGCTGAGGAAAAAAGAAATAACGGTATCTGATTATCATCAGCCATTTTTAAAATTTCAGGTGGAAGTTCCTTAAAGAAAATTGTTTTTATGGCAATGCCGGAAATTTTTTTTTCTATGAGCCGTATAAAACTTTTTTCTATCAACTTCTGGTTATCCTTGGCAAAAAATAATGACGTTATTATAAAATCTCCCTCATGAAAGACTTCAAATCCATCGTTAAACCATTCATATTCCAAAATATCTACATTAGTAATTTCACGATTCAATCCATTCTTACCAGCTACTAGTCTGAAATTCCTAAAAATTGTAAGATTTATGACCTCATTTATTTGCAGCACAAGTCATTCTCCTCTGTGTTAATATGCTACCATTATAATATATATTAATTTCTTTTTACAAAAAAAACGATTTTGGACAAAATTTTTCAGTTTGTATAAAAATAAGGTCAAATTTTTAGTCAAAAGCAAATAGAAAAAACTATTAACATAAATTATACTAAAAGAAATTAAATACGATTTTGATCTATAAGAGCAAAGGCGCTTGAAATAACGGTATAACTTTATTTCAGGCGTCTTTTATTTTTAGGAGATGACAATAATAATGGGAAAATTCATGAGCAATCGTTACAGAAATCTAAAACCATACATTCCCGGTGAACAGCCAAAAGACAAAATTTATATTAAACTTAATGCCAACGAAACTTCATGTCCACCATCCCCCAAGGTACTCGCGGTATTAAAAAGTGACAGGATGAAACAATTAGGGATGTATACGGATCCATATTCCCGAGAATTAAAGAAAGCTGTTTCAAATACATTCGATGTATCAATGTCAGAAATTTTTGTTGGTAATGGTTCTGATGAAATACTTGGATATATTTTTCTGACTTTTTTTGAAAACAAACATATATGTTACCCTGATATAACATATAACTTTTATGCAACATTAGCATCAGCCCTGGATATAGATGCACAAGAAATTGAATTAAAAAAAGATTTCACTATCGATATAAATCAATTCATAGAGACGGACCGGCATATAATTTTAGCCAATCCTAATGCACCTACCGGATATGTCCTTTCTATCAAAGAAATAGAAAAAATCGTAAATTCAAAGCCAGATAGATTAGTAATAATTGATGAAGCATATATAGATTATGGAAATGAAAGTTCAATTCCTCTTATAAAAAAATATGACAATCTGATAGTCATACATACTATGTCCAAATCAAGAAATCTAGCTGGTGCACATATAGGATACTGCATTGCCAATAGAAAACTCATTGCTGATATAGAATCGATAAAATCGGTGCTCAATCCTTTCAATCTAAGTGACATAAGCATGGCAGTGGGAACAGCCGCCATGCTCGACAGAAAATATCTGCAGCAAACCGTACAGGCTGTAATTGAGGCAAGAGTGTATATAACAAATGAATTGCGTAAAATGAATTTTTATGTTCTAGAATCAAATACAAATTTTATTTTTGTAAGCCACCCATGGTTAAGTGCTGAAGAATACAACATCAAATTAAGAGAACATGGCATACTAGCCCGTCATTATAAAAAACCGGATAGAATAAGAAATTTTCTCCGTATTACTGTCGGTACTATGCTCGAAATGACAGCAGTAGTCCAAACTACAAGAAAGATTTTATTAAGTTTGGCAGCATAATACCATATAACAAAATAATATAAAATACATTTTAAGCAAAGACGCTTATTATAAATAATTTATCAATAACAGAGGTGTTCTGCAAAATGGAATTAAACTATTCATTGATCATAACTTCACTGCCATTACTCTTAGAAGGGGCACTGATTACAATAAAAATAACCGTATTAAGCATTATAATAGGTTTGGCAGTGGGATTACTGTCAGGTACAGTACGAATTTCAAATATTAAATTTCTTCGCATTGCAGCCATGATTTATATCAATTTTATGCGTGGCACACCATTATTAGTACAATTATTCTTTATATACTTTGCGTTGCCACTGCTTACAGGCTTGAAAATAAGTCCTTTCTTTTCAGCAATTTTTACCTGCGGCATAAACAGTGGTGCGTATATTGCAGAAATTTTCCGAGCCGGCATCCAGTCAATAGATAATGGTCAAATGGAAGCTGGCCGCTCTCTGGGATTAAACTGGACACAAACTATGAAGTTAGTAATAATGCCGCAGGCATTTAAACGCGTTATACCGCCATTGGGCAACGAATTCATCGCTTTATTAAAGGACTCCTCACTCGTTTCAGTTATCGGATTCGAAGAACTCACCCGCAGAGGACAGCTGATCATAGCGCGCACATATGGCTCTATAGAGATCTGGCTCAGTGTTGCAATCATATACCTGGTTATGACGCTTACCATTTCCCGACTAGTTTCATATATGGAAACAAAATTTGAAATAAAATAGGATTTTATCACAACTGCCCTTATAAATCCATTTTTATTTTGTACTTTCAAATTGACCATGATTTTATAAGAATAATAAATTTCATCACCATAGTTTCCATATTCAAAATGTCTCGGCATTATCAGAAAACATTGGCAGATACGCAGCGATATTTTCCTTTTTCATAGCAACGGCAATTTCCCGGTAAATAGGGATTTGATTAATTTCCCGTACAGCGATATATGGCGTCTTAATTGCTTTAGCCACAATCGAAGGCAGAATTGTAACTCCCTTTCCTCTACTTACATAACTAAGCAAAGATTCCGTCAAGTCAAGTTCCAATGCAACATTAGGTATAACCTTTATACGGCTGCATGCTTTGCGTATAGATGCCCGAATCGTACAAGGATCTTTATACAGCACTAATTTTTCCTGTAGCACAACATCCAGGAAACTGACCTTTTTCCGGTGATACAGCGGATGTTTTACCGGAAAAACTACATAAAGCGGCTCCGTCATAAGAGGAATTACTGCAACATCCTTCTGTGGTTCTGCATTAGAGAGCAATACCATATCAAACTTGCCATTTTCGACACCTTCGACCAACTCCTGATTAGAAAGACAAGTATCAATAATCACCTGATTTTTCCCTTTCGCTCTCAATCTCTCCATATATCTGGGAAGAAAATAGGTCACCAAATTGCCCAATCCCCCAATACGCAGCTGCTGTATTTTGGAAGAATAACGGACTTGCTCAACCGCACGGTCAAACTCATCCATGACACTACTCATAGTTTCATAAAGAAGTCTTCCCTGCGGCGTAGTTTCCACTCCACTATAATTTCGGATAAGCAATTTACAGTCAAGTCCTTTTTCAAGCTGCCGCAGTTGTTTTGAAAGAGACGGCTGTGAGATATAAAGATGCTCTGATGCTTTATTCAAACTACCCCGACGGACAATTTCCAAAAAATATCTAATTTGTTCAATGCTGATCATCGTTATCTCCTCCATAGTTATGCGTTTCAGCTATATCCGATATATATAATAACAATTGGATAAATACCTGAATATAATATATTCTATAGTCAGAAATATATCACAATCAATTTATTTTATCCACATCGAATAAAATTTGATATCTTAAATAATTGTGATCATATGACAATAAACCACACAAAGGAGAAAAAATGGAAAAGCAACTTAACGGCCAAAAAATATTAATCATAGGTGGAGCGAAATATTTAGGTCTGTCCATTGCCCGCAAAACCAGTGAAGCCGGAGCCAAAGTAATTATCGGAGCACGCAGCATCGAAAAAGCTTTTCAGGCAGTCTCGCAACTCCCACTTGCAAATGTTATCCAGATCGACATTACAGATGAAAGTACGATTGCAGCCGCTGCAGCTGAACTGAAACACATTGACCACATAATAATAACCGCATCTGCGCATCATAACGCAGCTATCAGGGATCTGGAGCATGATAAAATTGTCACAGCATTTGAAGCCAAGGTAATCGGTCCTATGCTGCTGGCTAAACACTTTGCGCCTATTCTATCTTCGACAGGTTCGATTCTGCTTTTCTCTGGTGTAGCTGCCTGGAAGCCAACCCCCGGGTATACAGTCATGGGCGTAACCAATGGGGCAGTTGCATTCTTGGTCTCACAACTGGCCAGAGAACTGGCTCCAATTCGTGTCAATTCAATTTCTCCAGGTATTACAGATTCCGGTACTTGGGATATTCTCGGAAAACAAGAAAAAGAAGCACTCCTTAAAAATGCAGCCGTCTCAAGTTTGGTCGGACGTGCCGGCACATCCGATGATATCGTCAATACAGCTTTATGGCTGTTGAGTGCCGGGAATATTTCCGGTGAAACCATCCATATTGAAGGAGGAGCCAGATATTTATAATAAGTTGTTTTATCGATTCCAATATTAAAAAACTCCGCACGCAATACCGATACGTCAAAATACCATAAGTGCCAGTAAATATGACCTTATCTGCAACAAGATCAGGCGGTATTAAAAAACGATAAAACTGAGTTTATTCAGTTGAATTGCATACACTGAATGAGCTCAGTTTTATTATTTACAGATGACCATTGCAAACCCAAATATTTTATCAATTAAATTCTATCTGCGCCTCTTTATCATGGTAATTTTCATTTGCTTGTTATATTATTCACCCTTGCAATAACATATAAAAAAATAATATAATTATAATATCGTCGATGAATTGTATTTCTCTTCGTAACTATCTCAAATTAATTCATCACATTGGCGGTAATATTTTTATAACATTAACTAACATAGGAAGTGGATTATTTGTACAACAACATCGCCATTATTCTTGCATTTGCCTGTTATCTGCTGCTCATGATGTTCATTGGCGCTTATTACTATCGCCGCACTCATAATATGTCCGACTACATTCTGGGTGGCAGGAAACTCGGTCCCTGGGTCACCTCAATGAGTGCCGAAGCATCTGACATGAGCGGCTGGATGCTTATGGGTCTACCCGGTTTTGCCTATCTTGCCGGTCTAAATGCCGGTTGGATCGCTCTCGGCCTGATTTTAGGTACTTGGGCAAATTGGCAGTTTGTAGCCAAACGCCTCAGAAAATACACAGAATTGGCCAACAACTCGTTGACTTTACCAGATTTTTTCCAAAATAGATTTCATAGTAATAATAATTTACTCCGCATTATCTCTGCCATTTTCATTTTGATATTTTTTATCATTTATACTTCATCAGGTTTTGTTGCCGGAGGAAAATTATTTAACACGGTTTTTGGTATTCCCTATATATACTCACTTATACTGGGTGCATTCGTAATCGTTTTTTATACTTTTGCCGGGGGATTTCTTGCTGTATGCTGGACAGATTTTATCCAAGGTGTAATGATGTTTTTAGCGATTGTAGTCGTGCCATTATTCGCTATATTTTTATTGGGTGGGTTCAGTACCAGTTTTACGGCCATGCACATGCTTGATCCACAAGTTTTCAATCCATTTTTGAAACCGGATAATTCCAGTATGACTTTCATCGAAATAATA
The DNA here is from genome assembly GCF_015732285.1 of Pectinatus frisingensis. Classification (GTDB taxonomy): domain Bacteria; phylum Bacillota; class Negativicutes; order Selenomonadales; family Selenomonadaceae; genus Pectinatus; species Pectinatus frisingensis. The sequence goes on along the minus strand of NZ_WIQU01000053.1, from coordinate 37,219 downwards.
TCACTGCTTGGCTGGGGCCTGGGTTACTTTGGTCAGCCGCATATTTTAGTACGATTCATGGCCATAAAAGCTTCTTCCGAACTCACCAGAGCTTCTCATATTGCCATGACATGGGTAATTATTTCTTTAGTCGCATCAGTCCTGGTCGGTATGGTCGGCAAAATTTATTTAACAGAACCACTCACCGGCAGCAATACAGAAACTGTATTTTTAGTTATGAGCCATGATCTTTTTTCTCCCTTTGTTGCCGGCCTGATATTATCGGCAGTATTGGCTGCAATCATGAGTACGGCATCTTCACAATTGCTAGTGGCAGCTTCCGCTTTTTCCCAGGATTTTTACAAAACTCTTATTCATAAGACAAATAATCAAAAAGAACTCGTCTGGGTGAGTCGATTATCTGTTATAGTCATATCCGTCATTGCCATACTCATGGGAATAAATCCTGATAATCTGATTTTGGATATGGTTGCTTATGCTTGGGCTGGTTTTGGTGCCTGCTTTGGTCCGGCACTTCTTACCTCTCTATTTTGGCGGCGAACGACCAATAAAGGTGTAATCGCCGGCATCATTATTGGTGGTATAACTGTTATATTATGGAAACATTTTGCCATTTGGGGATTATACGAAATAATACCCGGTTTCTTATTTTCACTATTGGCAATAATTGTCGTCAGTCTCCTTGATACTCCGCCTAGTAAAGAAATCATCAATATTTTCGATTCGGTAAAGCACAGCAACATATAAATAAATTATATTAATTATTTCGACACATAAAAAACCACCATTCATAAGAATGGCGGTTTTTTATGCCCATGGTGCCGTATCTTTTTACATGCCTATACCTGCATATATGCAGGGCGGTACCTTTAAGACAATACGTTTGCTATTCGTTCAAGACGATCCAGCAGCTATATGCTAAAATCAGGTTCCATTTTGAAAAGAGTAAGGTTAGACATATTTAAAAAGCTTACGTACATCGCAGGCATATGTAATCTTTTAATAAATAATAGCATAAATAAATATGCCGTGCAAGACTTGACAGGTAGCAATCTTTTATATTAAGTTGTTTTATAAGCATTTTTTTGATAGAATGGATATAGTTTTATACAAGTAAATCTAATCAATAGCTGCTATAGAAAAAGAGGTATTGTTCTACAATGGAAAATGTATTTCGTGTGGCAATAAGCCGTTATGACTTAAAAGACTACAGTGACGTTGGTTATATAGAATATAATATAGCCGATAAAAAAGCTGATATCTTTCTAAAATCAGAAGAAGCTGTACAAACTGTGAGAAACTTTTTTGCCAAGGCTCTGACAATGCAGATACCACATAAAACAGCACATGACTTTACTCAGGTCACCATAAATCCTTTGGAAAGCCTGGAAAATTTTAAATTGGCGCTGACTCGTCTTTGGGAAAACACCAATATTTATGTTGATTGGAGCCGTCCGGTCGAGTATGTAATGAAGGCTTTCAATAAGGACAAGGTTGATTAATCTATCTTTATATAACATGACCGATTTTTTTAGTCATGTATATTGATACACAAAACGACATTTAGCATATGTTTTCCGGTACCATCCGTTTTATATGTTTATTCCTAACATTCATATCTAAAATTAATGGGGTTGTCGCACGTAATCATTTTCATTCATAAGTATTACATATTTATGATGTCAATGCTGTTCATGCGGCAGCCCCGTTAATTGTTTAACAGCTTACTTATTTGTTTCCTGGCGTTCAATCTCTTCCAATGTACGGCCGCGTGTTTCAGGTACGCGCGTCTTTACAAATAAACACCCCAGCATACAAATAACACCAAAGATAGCAAATACCGCTTCCTGCGGCATAGCTGCCGTCATAATAGGGAATAATAACCCGACTAGCCATGAACCGATCCAATTGAAGGACGAAGCCAGACCAGCCGCACGGCCGCGAACTGCCAATGGAAATATTTCTCCCACTAATACCCAGGTAATTGGTGCCCATGTAGCCGAATAAAAGGCAACATATATACACAAGAAAAATACAATCATCATTGGGCTGGCTCCCGGTATAAGCCAATTAATAACAGCCGGCAAAATAAATGATAGCCCCATGATGAATCCGGCAACCATCAGAAGTGTCCGCCTGTTAAATTTTTCTGCAATCCAGATATATACCAGTGAACCCAGAACAAGTATTATACCCTGAATAATTGGCCACATTAGTTCGTTGGTTGCTGCACTGCCAGTCGCTTTTTCCACAATCAATGGAATATAATAAAAAATAGCATTAGCTCCTTGAAATTGTTGAAAAGCTGCCACACCGACACCAGCCGTGATCAAATAGCGATATTTTTTACTTAGCAGACTGCCCCAGCTGGTTTGATTTTCAGCTTGATTTTCCAATGCGGCAGTTTCTTTAATATCCTTAAGTTCGGCATCAATTTCATTCTCTGGACGAACATAGCCCAATACTTTTCTGGCTTCATCATAATGTCCATTCTTTATCAAATAACGTGGTGATTCAGGTAAACGCAAAACACCTAAAAATAAGATGACTGCGGGCAAACAGGCAAATCCCAGCATCAATCTCCATGACATTTCTCCTGGCATATCCTTTAAAAAGAAATCGACAACATAGGAAATCAGCATCCCGGAGACAATCATTGTCTGATTGATTCCGGAAAGGCGTCCACGCAGCCGTGCCGGTGCCAGCTCGGAAATATATGCCGGAACCAGGGCTGAAGCAGCACCAACTCCCAAGCCTAAAAACATGCGGACTATAATCATATAGGTTTTACCATTGTCGGGAGCTAAACCTGACAATAAGGCAAAAATTGCAAACAATACGGCTGAAAGTAAAATCATTTTACGGCGGCCTAACCTATCAGCCAACTGTCCTGCTAAAGCACCACCAAATATTGCACCAAACATAACGGCAGAGGTTATCCAGCCGATTGTCGATGCATCCACCAAATTCCAATCATGTGTCAAAAATGGCAAAGCCCCGGTCATAACACCAATATCATATCCAAAGAGGATACCGCCAAATGCACCAAAAAAGTAGATATAACTACTTGATATTTTCTTTGTACCTTCCAATTTCTGCACTCCTTCATTATGGATTACATTATAAAAGTCAGAAAATATCATTTTTTACAATTTCTAATTATCTTCTGACCTTTATTGTCAATCGCCTGTTAATCTATCACTATTGATTCTATGCCAAACATTTTAGCCAGATCAGTAATTTGTCCTTCCGTCAGTACAAATGAAAATACAGAATGATGTCCGCCGCCATTTTCGATCCATTTTATGGAACCTTTTTTCAATCCGATTTTAGGTGTCCATAATTGTTTTGCCACTGGTAAATTGGGAGTTTCAGCTTCCGGTTTATTGCCGGTTACCGGATAACTGAGTAACTTGAATCCATCGGCAAAATGAGATAATGTCACATCTATCGCTGCACCTTCCGAACCGGTAAACACTAACCGGGCCGGGTTTTCTTTACCGCCGATATCAAGCGGGTGAACTTCGACACGTGGTTTTTCACTCGCTATGGATGGATCTACTTCCAGCATATGTGAACCTAATATCGCTTCATGCCCCTTGCGCAAGTCCAGAGTGTAGTCTTCCATAAATGCTGTTTTTTCATTACGTGCCATAATCTTAAGCAGTCTGCTTAAGCCTGCCGACTTCCCATCACCTTCAGCCCCAAAACCGTATCCGTCACGCATCAACAATTGAACAGCAAGTCCCGGTAATTGTTCCAACCCGTGTAAATCCTCAAAGTTAGTAGTAAAAGCTGTATAATTGCCGCGTTCTAAAAAGCGTTTGATTCCGATATATTCTTTCAGCTGTCCCCTTACCGAATGCTTGAATTTTTCCGGCTTATTATTACCTATAGTAAGTGTGTATTCTTTTTGCAAAAGATCATATTCTTTATCAATGTCTTCTTCGCTGACTTTATTTATTTCTTCAGTTAAATCTCCTACGCTATAGTAATCGATCGTCCATCCCAGTGTAATTTGCGCCCCGACTTTATCCAGTTCAGTAACAGCAACATTGCGCATAGTATCGCCAAAACGGCAAATTTTTATTTTAAAACTTTCATTATATGCTATTGCAACATTTTCCCAGCGGGCAATTTCTTCTTGAACTTCATTATCTCCCCAGTAGCCATAGATAATTTTGTTATTCTTATGCAGTCTGGCATTAATATATCCATACTCACGATCACCATGTGCACTTTGGTTGAGATTCATATAATCAAAATCAATTGAGTCATAAGGAATTCTATCCAAATACTGTGTTGCCAAATGCAATAATGGCTTTTGTAACAATTTAGTACCGCGAATCCAATTCTTGGCCGGCGAAAAAGTATGCATCCAAGTGATTACCCCAGCCACATTATCATTGTAATTTGCTTCTTTCATGAATTTAGTGATACTGTCGGCAGTTGTCATAACATCCTTAAAAACAATTTTGTAAGGCAGCCTACCGCTTGAGTTTAATTTTTTTACTATATCCTGTGAATCTTCAGCGACTTGTTTCAACTGTTCTTTTCCATAAAGGAACTGACTTCCGGTAACAAACCAAAATTCATATTTAGAAATTGATAACATTTTTCATTACTCCTTTTATTTAAAAATAATAATTACTAAATTTGCAATTTTCATATTATTATTGTTTATAAAAATAATTGATACTGCCTATAGTCATCTTTCACTGATATTATCAACTGCTGCTTCTTCAACGGCCAGACCGTCTTCATATCCAGTAATAAATTTTTTATAACCAGTAACACCGATTGGTTCCGGGCTAAGTGTAAATGTTTCGGGAAATTTAAATACTTTTTTATCCAAGAAATCGCAAAGGTCCATATTATCGGTTTCTTTGACATAAGCCGCCAGCACAGCCATTCCCCACGGGCCTCCCTGACTTGCTGTTTTCATGACAGTAATCGGCGTGTTGAGTGCATTTGCCAAAATCTGCTGTGCAATTACCGGAGTCTTAAATAGCCCGCCTTGAGCAATAAGTACTTCCGTTTCTATCTGTTCTTTATTTATCAGAATATCCATGCCAATTTTTAATGGGGCAAACGCCGCATAAAGCTGCGTTAGAATAAAATTACCTAAGGTAAATTCACAATTTGCCGTTCTGACAAATAATGGCCTTCCAGCGGATATTTTTGTAATATTCTCACCCGACAAATAGCCGTAATTAATTAAACCGCCTGCATCCGGACTAGCCTTAGCCGATACAAGAAACAATGCCTCATATAATTCGTCAGCTGTTAAATTGACTCCAAGACGATCAGCAAACTGTCTGAATATTTCTGCCCAGGCATTGATATCTGAAGAACAATTATTAACATGTACCATTGCAACAGGCGAACCATCCGGTGTCATTACTATGTCTATGTCACGATGCACTTGTTTAAGCGGTTTATCTAAAACAATCATCGAGAAGGCCGATGTTCCGACTGAAATATTACCGGTTTTTTTTCTAACACTGTTAGTGGCTGCCATACCGGTACCGGCATCTCCCTCTGGTGGAGCCATTACACTACCTGCATCCAGCCGTTCACTTATATCCAGCAGTTTGGCTCCTTCAGCACTTAACCTGCCTGCTATCTCACCGGCCTTAAGAACTTTAGGCAGAATATCGTGTATATTCCATGAATATTTCTTCACTTCCGGCAATTGGCTGAATTGCTGCAATAATGGTTCAACATAGCTGCAAGTTTTTTCGTCAATCGGAAATACCCCAGAGGCGTCACCTATTCCCAACACTTTTTCACCAGTCAGTTTCCAATGCACATATCCTGCCAGAGTAGTAATAAATCTTATCTGCCTTACATGGGGTTCTTTATTTAATATGGCTTGATATAAGTGTGCAATACACCAGCGTTGCGGTATATTAAATTTAAATAAACTTGTCAATTCATCTGCAGCCGGTCCTGTTATGTTATTTCTCCATGTTCTAAATGGTGTTAACAAATTCCCATCTTGGGAAAATACCAAATAACCATGCATCATCGCACTAACGCCTATAGTCCCTATCTTGATAAGAGGCTGATGATACTTGCTGTAAACATCGGCAGCCAATTGTTTATAACTTGTCCTGATACCCTCCCAAACTTGTTCTAATGAATAAGTCCATATACCATTTTTGTATCGATTCTCCCAAGTATAATAACCAGAGGCTATCGTATTAAAATCATCAGTAATTAAGACTGATTTTATTTGTGTAGAACCAAGCTCAATTCCCAGTGAAACATGTCCCTTTTGTGTCGCTTCAGCTATTTCAATTAGGCTCATCAAAAATAGTACACCTCCTGACATTAATTTAAAGTTACTATTTTCCGGAAAATATATCATACAACTTTATATATATAATACAACTTATTCTATATTATGTAAATAAGCAAATAAAAAAAATTATTAATAATTTTTCCACTATTACAAACACTTATATTTTCCCAAATGGAATAAAAAAATCACCGTACGAATAACATTAACCTAAAATGCAGCCTATGCTTTTAAAAAGATTCCCAAAAGCCATAATCACTGCATATCTGTAAATGTTTTTACGCACGGTGCTCTCTTATATTATTCTTTTTACCGATGTTCTTCCAATGAGTTCAGGTGGGAATTTTATATTTTTTACGGGTTCCCCCTTTATCAATTTAAGCAACATGCTTGCTGCGACACGCCCCAATTCCTCTTTGGGATGTCGGAAAGTTGTAAGACCAAAACCAAATTCCATTTGAAATTCAAAATTTGAATCATCAAAACTCACCAAAGAAATATCTTCCGGAACTTTTTTTCCATTACTGTACAAAACGCGTACGATTTCCCTGCTTATTTGGTCATTGTAGCATACCATAGCAGTGCAGCAGTTGTTTATCTTCAAAATTCTATCGCCAAAGTATCGCATGAACTCTTCATTTCTATCTTCTGTAGTATACCAAATAAGACTATTTTCAACAAAGTTCATCTGATGTTTATGCAGTGCATCTACACATCCTGCATATCTCAATCTGCCCTGCATGTCGTCGAGCTTAAATAATCCGCCAATTTTTTTATGACCACATTTTATCAAATGTTCAATTGCCGCCTGCCCGCATGCATAATCATCCATCGCAACACAAGGAATATCCATATCAGGATAAGATGCATTTATAAAAACGCACGGTATTGAAGCCTGCGTTATCTGTCTATATATTTTTTTATTAGTATTAGGCAATCCGGTTTTAGCCGGTTCTATAATCAATCCTTCTGCTTTTTGAGCCAATAGTTTGCTAAGAACGTCAGCCTCTCTTTCCATCTTGTTATACGTAAGTGACAACTGCACAAAATAATTATTAGCAACTAAAATATCATCTATTCCCTTTATGATAGCCGGGAAAATATATTCATTAAGATAAGTTGTCACAACACCAATCGTTTTCACTAAATGAGGTAATGCTATTTGATTTTCAGCAGAATACTTTACATATGTACCGGATCCACGACGCCTTTCCAATAGCCCTCTGCTTTCTAAAATACTTGTTGCCTGACGCACAGTCTGACGGCTTATAGAAAATCTATCACCAAGCTCATTCTCCGACGGAAGGCGCTCACCCGCTGCCAAGTCACCGTTAATAATTGCTGATTCCAGCCACTTCATCAATTCTACATATTTTGGTATGCTTTTCATACGACCAAATGCCTCATTTATAATCAACTCCACCTTTTCTAGTAATTATGAATGATTTATCCCAATTTGTCTACATTTATATTGGCATAGTTGTCACTGCCGTATCAAAATTAGCCAAAATTAATTTTTCCAGCATACCATTTTACATGCGGGGCTGTCACGTTAACAACATTGACCTCAACCTCAAGGTACCACCATCGCTATGCGGTTTCCTGTCCCTCTAAGGACCGGACAGCGGGGCAGAAACATGCATATAGGAATGAAAATAGCTGCGTGCGCCAACTCCATTAAATCGAATATATAATTGCTCATTGAATAAATAAATACAGATTTGTGCCCATATTTTACCATACATATAAAAAAACTGTCACACGAAGGTAATTCACTTACAAACATACTGCTATACTGCAATATTTATAAGTTATACCGTATCTGTGACAGTCAAAATGGTTTTATTTACTTTGTCCGTAATAAGCATTTGCACCATGTTTGCGCAGATAATGTTTATCCAGCAATTCCTGCTGCATAGACAATTTATCTTTGCAAAGCATTTGAGTATTATATGCCATCAAAGCTATTTCTTCAAGAATAATCGCCTTTTTCACTGCGGCAATGGGATCTTTTTCCCAGGCAAAAGGACCATGTGAATAAACCAAAACTCCTGGTACAGACATCATATCTATTTTCTTTTCCCGAAAAGTTTCTATAATGACCTTTCCTGTTTCCTTCTCGTAATCCCCGGCAATTTCTTCATTTGTCATGGCTCTGGTACAGGGAACAGGTCCATAAAAATCATCTGCATGAGTAGTCCCAAGTGCCGGTATGCTGCGGCATGCCTGCGCCCATGAAGTAGCATACCGGGAATGTGTATGCACTATACCGCCAATAGCGGAACAGGCCTTATACAATTCAATATGAGTAGCAGTATCTGAAGAAGGATTGTAATCCCCCTCAACTACTTTTCCCGTCATATCAACCACTACCATATCTTCAGCTCTCATTTTTTCATAATTCACACCTGATGGCTTTATGACCATAAGTCCCTTATCTCTATCTATTCCAGATACGTTTCCCCACGTAAATGTTACCATTTTGTATTTTGGCAGTAGCAGATTTGCTTCAAACACGTTTTTTTTTAAATTATCTAACATAGTATCCTCCTAATATGTATGACATATAAAATTGTTGTTATACATTATATACTATTTATTATCATTTGTTAACTTATTAATTATATTTTTTCAAAAAATATAAAATTGACATAATTTACATAACAGTGGTATTATGCAGAAAAGGTTTACTTTTAATAATTATAATAATCAGGAGGTATTTTAATGAGTGTAAAAGAAAGTTTTTTCGGCAGGATCTCTACTGGAAAAAATATTAATTTGTATACCATAACCAATAAAAATGGTATGACAGTTTCCATTTCCAGTTTTGGCGGAGCAATTACCAATATAATCATCCCAACCGCAGCAAAACCAGTGGATATAGTTCTGGGGTATGATAATGCTGCAGCCTATGAACGGCAGGATACTTATATCGGCTCACTTATCGGCAGAGTATGTAATCGCATCGAAAAGGGACATTTTGTTTTAAATAACCAAACATATGATTTATATACTAATGGTCACAATCATTTACATGGTGGTAAAATAGGTTTTGATAAAAAAATATGGTCAGTAGAAATAATGAAAGATAATGCTATAAAGCTATCGTATATAAGTCCTGATGGTGAAGAAGGATATCCTGGACAATTATCCGTCAACGTTATCTATCGTCTGCTTGACTGCAATACACTCACACTTGATTACACTGCATGGTCAAACAAAGATACGTTATGCAATCTCACCAATCATAGTTATTTTAATCTGTCCGGTTATGACAGCGGCAATGTAGGAGATCAGACTGTTCAATTATTTGTTGATGAATACACTGAGGTCAATGAATTGTCAATACCCACCGGTAAGATTTTACCGGTCAAAAAAACTCCCTTCGACCTACATGATCCGTCTGCTATAAAAAATGGCTGGGATGCCGATTTTCCAACTATACAGGCAGCCGGTGGCTATGATCACAACTTCGTCGTACCTGAATACAATGGCAACAGCAAAAAAATTGCCTGTGCCCATAGTGATAAAACCAATATAACCATGACTGCCTTCACTACATTGCCAGGATTTCAATTCTACACCGGTAATTATCTTGATCCCAAGGTAAAGGGTAAAAACAATATTCCTTTGCAGCGCCGTTCTGGTTATTGTTTCGAAAGTCAATACTTTCCCAACGCAGTCAATATTCCATCTTTTATTACTCCTATACTAAGAGCGGGAAATATTTATAAAGCGTCTACAGCATATCATTTTGATTATTGATTTTCGGGTAGAAGGTCATTCATTAATTAAATAGACTTTCCTCTCATACCACTGCATCTGCCGTTCGGTATACGCGATCAAATAATTTAATATGAATAAATTTTTCAGACATATTCATATAGCTATGAGATTCAGGATATTTGTCTGTTAGTGTTCTTTCTAGTCACCGTAAAAAAAAGCTGTAATGAATAAATTAAAATTCATTACAGCTTTTTTTATATTCGTCAATTTTTTTGCAGCACATCCAGTGCCATTTCAGCGTTACTAGAAGCCAATGCGCGTAATTCAGCCAGCCTTTGACGATTAATTACCCTTATTTCCTCTTTATTTTGCCACTTATCTATAAATTGTCTCATAATTTTTCCTGCTGTGACATTTTCTAAGTTTCCAGCAGTTTTTTCCCCGATAGAATTCAAGAACCTATCAACTTTAGGATCATATGAAAGACCTATCATCGGTACATCCATTACTCCGGCAAAAATAAGCGCATGCAGCCGAATAGAAATAAGCATATCCAGATTACCAGTTATCGACAAAAGTTCACTGGTAGTATACTCATCATTCAACAATATTGCCCTTGATTTCATATGTGCGGCAATTTTCTCAGCTGCCTTGACATCCTCGGGATACTGCATTGGTATAAATACTATTTGTACACCAAAATCAGCATTTATTTTATCAAGCACCTCTGATAATACTTGCTTATAATGTCTCAGACCCCGCCATTCGCGCGCACAAATTCCCACTATCGGTTTCGTACGAGATATACCAGCCTTTACCAAAATCTTCTGCCCAATCGTTTTTTCTACAGAATGTATAGCCAGAACCGGATCAGCTGTAACTTTTATGGTAGGCCGATGAATATTCATCTTTTCTAATTCTGCCAATGAACCTTCATCACGCACCGTAATAAGTTTTGCATGATTGCCGAACCAACACATAAGTTTACGCGGCAGCCAGCCATAAACAGGACCAATACCTTGTGCATAAAGCATGACCGGTGTTCCGACCAGCATTGCCAAAAATAAAATTCCCATATAATAATACAAGCTGCGTCCACTTGTTACATTTTGCAAAAGACTGCCACCACCGCTTATTAATAAATCGGCTTTTCGCAGTGTTTTTATGATGGAAAAAAGATCCAGCCAATTTACCGCTTTAACGCCATGTCGCTCTGTCGTATCCATGGGATTCGCTGATATGACTGTAAATTTTATTTTGGGATCAAGGTCAGCAAATACTTCCAGCATAGCAGCCAGCATCGCTTCATCACCGGCATTCTTCGAACCGTAATACCCTGAGACGACAACATTATTCATGCTCAGTACTTTTCCTCCTCTCCCGTGAGGAAGCTGCATATCTCCATAGTTCAACGACAATCAGCACGGCCAGCCCCAGCAAAGCTCCCAGTACCATACCATCTATGCCGCGAACCAAAGACATATAAACGGGTGTACGCATATGAGCAAATGTTTCCACCATCGAACCTTGCCCGATAGTTGCAGCAAAAACCATAACAGCAAAAAACGCTATCGGCCATTTTCTCAGCCATGCCATGATTACGATCATAAATGCCGGATGTCCAATAAATAATTCTTTAGAACGCGGTCTGGCAAAAAAACCTCGTTCCAATAGTGCCCGTATTTTCAATTCAATTCCGGGAACAGGAAAACCCGCCGTATGTCCGGAACGGGCGATAAATACTACTAACGCTGCCACTAAGAACAAAAAAATCATTAAAGTTTTTACCAATACTTTGATATTCAGAAATTCGATAATTTGTTTTTTCAATGGCATGGGTACCAATGAATTATCTTCATCAAAAATATTAAACCGCTGACACAAAGCTATTCCTACCAAAATCATCGGCAGAACAAAAGTCAATTTTATGCCTCTGAATATGTCTATTTCCAAGAAATATCTTACATCTGACAATAAACCTGATAAATATGCTGCTCCCATCAAAGAAACCGCACTTGTCAAAACAATGGCAATAAACGAAAAAGCTATAATTCGTTTAAAAGAAAAGGTTTTACTTCGTTTCATAGAACGCAATTTATCGAGCAAACCTATCATTGCCAGGGTCGGGAACAGGTTGGCTGCAGCCAAAGCTCCGATGACACGTATTTTGTTGCCATGCCCCATAATAAATGGAACTATACAAATCACCGCTGTTAAGGCAAATAATAAATATTGATATTTTATCTTAAATCCAGGAATAACTAATGACAAATATAATGTACCAGCAGCGCAAATTCCAAGCATAAGCAGTGCCCGCAACAATGGACTGCCGTTGTAACTGGTAAACATACTGGCCGGACCTATGCTGAATCCCTTGGCTTCCAATTTATTACGTGTAGCAGAAAAATACTGCATATTAGTCTGCATAACAGATAATCCCGGTGATGGTTTATCATACGGGCGCATTAGATTTATGCGAATGTTACGTTCTTCGTCCGTATTACTCCACCGTTCTACAGCCTCAGCCAGCTTTAATTTAGGTTGTTCATCTTTAGGGATCGTATAAAGTCGTGCCGCTTTATAATCAAGCTCTTTCGCTATATCGGTAAGTCCATCCTGTGGATAAAATTGCAACTGAGAAACATTTTCGATCATGCCAAGTGTTATATTCTGTTTCTTCATTTTGTTTACAGTATAATCAACTAGTTTTGGTGCCCCCAAAGTTTGCGGGCCGGAAAAAACAATATCAGACACCTTAATGCCCTTTAACCTATTAAAAACAGCGTCTATCTCTGTTTCATCTACATCAGTATAATTACTTGGCCGAGCAATCACATAAAAACCAGCAGCATTTACTGCCTTCATTTCATCAGTGGGCATTCCCAAATTCATTTTCAAAAAGTTTTCATAATTTGCCTTAACTACTAAAACCTCTTCATTGCCAACCTGCATAGGATGTACCCGATCCGCCCCAAGGCGCAACGGCAAATCTTCTTTCAACTCATTAAAAGTCTGTTGGTCATGTCCTGTTACGTAAATATCAGCAGCCTTTATTTCCCCGTCACTTACTAATGCACGCCAAGATGGATCAGTAAGCGAACCACTGTAATACTGCTGTAAAATCGTACTGCCGGCAGTAGCAGACGCTTTTCCATTAGCATTTAATTTTTTAAATGTAGTTTCATAAACAGCTAGTGAAGTTATCCCTGCATTTTTAGCTTCCGCAAGCACTTCAGCGGGCGGTAAACCTTCGTCTTCTGCCAATTTCAACAAGTCTTCATAATCAAGTGCCAACTCTACCGTCATATTATTTTTTTCTACATTATAACGCTGAAAACTTATTATTAGCCCAGCAATAAGACCTATTCCAATTAGCAGCACAAACCATCGGTTATAATTGAAAACCCTCAAAATTTTCCCCACCTTATTATTCTTTGTGAGCACTTGCTTTTATCAATATTTGATTTTCTTCCTGCATCACAGAGTCAATTTTAGAATCAAATGGCAGCTTACTTTTATCCAACAACAATATATCTTCTTTGCTGTCAATAGTAAACTTACCCAGTAAACCATTTTCTACATCAAATTCAGTTATTTTAAAATAAACATTTCCATCCTTAGTGTATAATTTTCCCTGTAATACTGTTGCTATATTATTGCCAAGCAAAGGAATATCAGCCTGAACTGTTATTCCCTGCGGTTTTATTTCCACAGTGGCATTATGCAGACGACTTATGCGCTTGACCAGTAATCTCTCAAGTGATTTTTTATCAATAGCACATGTCAGTGTCATATTCTCTGCCTTATCAACTACCAGCTGTTTTTCCAGCAATTTAGGCATATCTACTACTATGTTACTGCCGGTCAAAGATACATCACGCACTTCTGTTTCTCCGATTATGGCACTATCTGCCCTATATTGCAGATCATTTATCCGACCTGTTATTATCATAAACGCCGGATGAGTTTGAATCTCTCCCTGCAAATTCTGCGCTTTTATATCCTTTTCCAGATGGTTTTCTATTGTATAAGAAATAAATCCTGGCAAAAACATATTTGTGAATACGGCCAGAGCTATAATCAACAGTGAGACAAAAACCAAAATTTTACGCAAATCAATCACCTGCCATAATGGAGTTCTCGTTTTCTTTAAATCCAACAGCCTGCATCGCTACCGTCACGATATTTGTTTGTTGGCCTTAGCTTTTAAATAACTTTCGATAAACAAATCAATATTACCATCCATTACTCCTTGAGTATCACTGGTTTCAACATTTGTCCGATGATCTTTAACAAGATTATAAGGATGAAAAACATAAGAACGAATCTGACTGCCCCATTCTATTTTTTGCTGATCTCCCTCTAATTTAGCAAGTTCAGCTTCTTTCTTCTGCATCTCTAATTCAAACAGACGGGCCCGTAGTATTTTAAGGCACTGTTCTCTGTTTTGCAGCTGTGAACGCTGATTTTGGCATTGTGCCACAACACCTGTTGGTATATGAGTCATACGTACCGCCGAATCAGTTTTATTTATATGCTGACCACCGGCACCGCTGGCACGATAAGTATCGACACGAACATCCGCCATATTTATATCAAACTCAGTATCATCATCTATTTCCGGCATAACATCACAAGCCGAAAAAGATGTATGCCGCCGGGCATTGGCATCAAAAGGCGAAATTCTAACCAAGCGATGTACCCCTTTTTCTGATTTCAGATAACCATATGCATTATGCCCCTTAATCATTAAAGTCACTGATTTGACACCCGCTTCGTCACCCGGCAGCAGATCAACCGTTTCAACATTGAAACCCCGTTTTTCCGCCCAGCGGCCATACATGCGCAGCAGCATCTGCGTCCAATCCTGTGCTTCAGTACCACCGGCACCTGCATGTAAAGTTAAGATAGCATTACTGGAGTCATACTTGCCTGACAACAATATTTCCAATTCCAGATTTTCAATCTGAGTATTTATCGCTGCAATTTCATTTTCAACTTCACTACAGACACTTTCATCTTTGTCTTCCATGCTAATCTGCCAAAGTATCTGCATGTCATCGTACTTACTGAGCATACTCTCATAACGATCAACATTATCCTTCAGTGAATTTAGTTCCGTAGATATCTTCTGCGCTTTTTGAGCATCATCCCAAAAAGCCGGCTCACCCATTTTATATTCGAGTTCGGCTATCTTTTCCTTTTTGCGGGCGACGTCAAAGTGAAGCCCCCATTTCATCCAGTTTTTTCTTTAAATCCACGATTGTTACGCGTAAATCTTCCAGCACTGTTTCTCACATCCCATATATTATTTATTGCGTCCACAACAATTTTTATACTTCTTGCCACTGCCGCATGGGCACGGATCATTACGTCCGATAGTATTATTATTCACAATAGGTTTCTTTTTAGTACTTTCTTCTGTATCACCATGCGACGTAGTAGCACCTTTTAAATGATCTTCCAAAGTTGGTTGTTCCTGACGAACAATATTTACCCGGTACATCAGTTTTACAATATCTTCCTGAATGCTGGCAATCATCGCCTGGAACATATCATATGCTTCTATCTTATATTCAACCAGTGGATTCTTTTGTCCGTAAGCTCTCAGGCCAATGCCTTCCCGTACCATATCCATAGCATCAAGATGCTCCATCCATTTGCTATCGACTACTTTAAGCATTACAATTTTTTCCAACTCACGCATATTTTCTTCGCCAAATAATTTTTCTCGTTCGGCATATGCATTATCAGCTGTCTTACACAGGAACTCCTTAAGTTCATCACGACTAAAGTTACCCAATGTTTCTATATTTAATGTATCTTTAGGTGCATAAATTTTTACTGCATCATCAATAAGTCCTTTAAGATTCCATTCTTCTGGATAAACTTTCTCATTAGCATAAATCTCCATTTCATGATCGATAATTTCATGAATCATGTTTAAAATATTTTCTTTTAAATTATCACCGGTCAAAATCTTACGGCGTTGACCATAAATCACCTCACGCTGCTGGTTCATCACATCATCATATTCTAAAACATGTTTACGTATATCAAAATTACGTGCTTCAACCTTTTTTTGTGCCTGTTCAATAGAACGGGTTACCAGTTTATGTTCAATCGGATCATCTTCACCCATTCCCAGTTTATCCATTATGTTAGCAATATTATCAGAGCCAAACAAACGCATCAGATCATCCTCAAGCGATAGATAAAATCTGGAAGAACCCGGATCACCCTGACGACCGGCACGACCGCGCAGCTGGTTATCAATACGGCGTGATTCGTGGCGTTCTGTACCTACTATATGAAGTCCGCCGTTTTCTGCGACTCCATCACCCAATGTAATGTCTGTACCACGCCCGGCCATGTTAGTAGCAATAGTCACAGCTCCTATTTGCCCTGCACCGGCAATTATCTGAGCTTCTTTTTCATGATATTTGGCATTGAGTACATTATGCGGTATATGTGTCTTTTTTAACAATGCACTTATTTCTTCTGATTGGACGATAGATGTAGTACCGACAAGTACCGGCTGTCCTTTTGCATGATAATCCTTTATTGCCTGAATTACCGCCTTAAGTTTTGCCTTCTTCGTCTTATAAATAACATCAGGATAATCTGTACGCAAAACAGGCATATTAGTGGGAACAACTATAACCGGCAGCTTATATATTTTTATGAATTCATCTTCTTCTGTTTTCGCTGTGCCAGTCATTCCAGCTAATTTTTCATACATACGGAAATAATTCTGAAAAGTAATTGTAGCAAGCGTCTGTGATTCACGCTGTATTTTCACATTTTCTTTTGCCTCAATGGCCTGATGCAGCCCATCAGAATAACGACGTCCAAACATCAAGCGTCCGGTAAATTCATCAACTATAATTATTTCATTATCACGCACTACATAATCTCTATCACGTTTCATCAACGCTTTAGCGCGCAACGCCTGAGTAAAACAATGTGACATTTCAATGTTAGCCGGATCATATAAATTACTTATGTTTAATGTCTTTTCAACTTTTGCAACAGCCGTTTCACTCGGAGACACAGTTTTTTCTTTTTCATTAATAGTGTAATCTTCATTCTCTTTTAATGGTGCAACAGCTCCCGCCATGATAGAATACATATTAGTTGACTTACTGCCGGGACCGGAAATAATCAACGGTGTTCTGGCTTCATCAATGAGAATACTGTCAACTTCATCAACAATAGCATAATGCAGATCTCTTTGCACCATCTGATCTTTGTAAATAACCATATTGTCACGCAAATAATCAAAACCAAATTCATTATTCGTACCAAATGTTACATCGCAATTATAGGCAAATTTGCGTTCTGCAAAATCCATATCGTGTGTAACAAGTCCCACTGATAAACCCAAGGTACGATACAGCTTACCCATCCATTCACTATCACGTTTAGCCAGATAATCATTGACCGTAATCATATGAACACCTTTTTGCGATAGCGCATTAAGATATACAGGCGCTGTTGCTACCAAAGTTTTACCTTCACCGGTTTTCATTTCGGCAATCTTACCTTCATGCAGGCAGATGCCGCCAATCATCTGTACATCAAAATGCCGCATTCCCAACGTGCGGCGTGAAGCTTCACGCACCACAGCAAAGGCTTCCGGTAAAACAGAATCCAATGGTTCCCCATTAGCAATACGTTCCTTAAATAACTTAGTATTACCGCATAATGTTCCATCGCTCATTTTTTTATATTCCGGTTCCAATGAATTTATTTTTTCAACGATGACGCGCATACGTTTTATTTCATTTTCATTGTTGTCACCCAGCAAACTTTTTAAAAAACCAAACAAATATTGTCACCTCTTACTATATATAAAGCAGAAATATTTTCTTCAGCAAATTTATCAGTCATTCCCCGCAAATTTGCCCAAACTACATAAAAGTTTATCAAACAATTATATATAAGTCAAAAACAGTATAACGTAAATTATAAGCTTTAACAAGATTTTTGGCAATATAAAACCAGATATGCCAATTATTACTGACAGTATCATCTTAACAAATATTTATTATCTCCCTATAAAACAAAGGAGCTGCCGAACATAAACATTTTCATTCATAAAATATGCAATATTCCGTTCCTCCTGTCATTTCAAAAGGACGGGAAACCGCATAGCGGCATTAGATTGCATTTTTATGAGGTCAATGCCATTCGTACGGCAGCTCTTGTTTTAAAAAATAGTTTTCATTATCCCGATTACCTGCACTCGTTCTACATTAAACACCTTTTTCAATGCAGCCCCCATATTCTGAACATGCATACGTTGCAGCTCATTGCCTACAGTTATTAATAAAGTGTTATTATTTTGCGCTATATTATGGATATTCTGCACATATTTAGTGAAATCAGTCCCACCGATAATATCTTGCAAAGCCAGCAACTGCTGATTAAATTGCGGCATTCTTTCCGTCAGCGGGGTAAGTTTTTCCGTCCTTAAATGAGGATTATTGCCAACATAATCTGTTTTATCCGGCACCTCAAACAAAATTATCGCTTCCTTATTATATTTTATAACTTTGCGCCAATTTTTTAAAAATGGGTAAAGACTTTCTTATAGTCGACTCTTTTATACAATATGATGCACGAAAGTGGCCAGGACAACCAAAATCACTGCCAGGAACGAGCAATAAATCAAATGACTGTGCCCTTTTACAAAAAGCATAATCATCAGTTTCTAAAGATTCCGGGAATAGATAAAATGCTCCCTGCGGTTTCAAACATTTAAAACCTGCCTCAATCAAACCATTATACAGCAATTCACCATTTTTTCTATAAGCTTCTATATTGGAAGGCAAATCACAGCAACGTGCCACGACCCGCTGAAACAGCGAAGGCGCATTTACGTGTGTAAGCACTCTGGCCGCTCCTGCAACAGCTCCATATATTTTTTCATAATCAGCTGTTTCATCAGGAACAATAATATAACCTATGCGTTCGCCCGGCAGTGAAAAAGATTTGCTGTATGAATAACAAACAATCGTATCAGCATAGTAATGTGTCAGATAAGGAACGTCAATCCCATTATAGGCTATTTCCCGGTACGGTTCATCCGATATTAAAAATATGGGATGTCCATATTGCTGCGCCTTTTTAGTCATTACTGCTGCCAGTTTTTTTATCGTAGCCTCCGAATACACTGCTCCACTGGGGTTATTGGGTGAATTAACGATCACCGCTTTGGTATGAGACGAAAGACATTTATCAAATGCCGCAAAATCAATCTGAAAATCAGCCGGTTGGGCGGGCACTACTACCAACTTTGCACCGGTCGATTCGACAAAACATTTATACTCGGGGAAATACGGTGCAAATGTAATAAATTCATCATCCGGTTCACTAAGTGCCTTAAACGTTATTGTTATAGCTCCGGCAGCACCGCCTGTCATAAAGAAATTCTTAACAGTAAAATTTGTTTTAAAACGACGATTTACACTTTGTGCTAGTTTTTCCCGTACAATGGGTAATCCGGCTGCTATCGTATAACCATGGACAGCGCAGGGATCTTCCTCATTTAAAATATCAAATATGGCCTGTTTAATAAAATTAGGTGCCGGAACATTAGGATTTCCCAGGCTATAATCATAAATATTGTCTTCACCAACTTGAGCTGCCCGCTTGCGGCCATACTCAAAAATAGTACGTATCGTAGATTTTTTTGTACCCAATTCATACATTGCCTGTGCAATCATTTAATCAATCCTTCATTACTAATTTACAGTTTCTTTTTATTGTAACATCTTTGAATATTCTCTTCAATATATGTAACACAAAAAGCCTTAGAACTAATCTAAGGCTTTAAAAGCAGCTGTTACTCAATAAGCGTACATTACTGTGCTATTTTTTCATCCTGGAAATAATGCATACTGGTCTTTTTCCATTCCTTGACACTATACAGCATTACCCGTCTGTCAAGATTATTTTCTCGTGCCAGTTCATCAACAATAGCATTACACTCATTGTGTGTTCTGGCATGAATCATGGTATAAACATTGTATGGCCATTCAGGTGTAGTAGTACGATCATAGCAATGTGATACTGCAGCATTTGCCGCCATCGCCCGGCCTGTTTCATCCATTCTTTCTTTTGGGACAACCCATGCGCAAAGTACATTTGCCGAAAAGCCTGCCGTATAATGGCCCAAGACAGCCCCCATTTTACGTATCTGACCATTTTGTTTGTATTTTTTCAATCTTTCCAGCAATTCAGCTTCACTGATTCCTATACGATCTGCCAATTCTTCATACGGTTTTGCCACAAGCGGAAAATCATTTTGCATAACTTTGATAATCTTTTTGTCCAATGCATCCATCTACATTACCTACTTCAAGTTAAATTTTACATTGACCTTATATTTTTTGCGCGAAACCAAACTCATTGCCGATTCCACACCGGGCAGCATGCGAACGTCATACAAAATTTTATCGCGCTGCGCTTCATCCGGTGTCAACAAAGTAAACCACAGGTTATATTTCCCCCTGCGTTCATAATTATGAGTAGCTCCTTCATAGGTATTGACAGCTTCAGCAACACTTTCCATATAGCCGTCTTTAACCTTTAACGCTACTAAAGTACCTACATAACCCAATTTCCCTGAATCAAAAAATGGTCCTATACGACGAATGTAGCCTGCTTCTTTTAATTTTTTTAATCGATCAATGACCATGTCCTCTGATAACCCAACCATTTCACCAAGTCTGGCAAACGGATGGGAAACAAGCGGTAGATTTGTTTGGATTACATTGAGTATTTTCTTATCTGATACCGACAGCATATAACACCTCATAAATCATTATTGCCATGCTTTTATCATGCATATCGATGAGCCCTGCGGGCAATAAACCACCTCATACAGCAACACTGTACAAAATAACTCCATCATTATGAACTGCATAATTGAATCAGATTCATAATTTATATATCTATTCTACCAAAGCTTGTCCTATAAAGTCAAGTAAATATGAACGCCCCTCATTTTTCGTAGAAGAGTAAGGCAGTATTGTCAATTCTGGTACGCAAAAGGCTTTTTTTAAACGGTCAATATTACTTTTAACCAAATTTTTACTTATCTTATCAGCCTTTGTAGCTATTACAAATACCGGCAGATTATTTTCTACCAGCCATTTAAACATGTTGATATCCGCTTCCATCGGTTCATGCCGTATATCAACAAGTTGGCATACACAATAAAGCTGTTTAGAAGACAAAAGATATTTTTCAATAAATGCAGCCCATCGTTTTCTATTTGCCTGACCTGTTTTAGCATAACCATAACCGGGTAAATCGATTAAATAGAAATCTTTTATTATTTCGTTTTCATAATATTTAGCACGCAGTTTAAAAAAATTTATCGTCTGTGTCTTACCCGGCTGACCGCTGACACGGGCAAGATTACGTACACGCGTCAGTGAATTAATCAAAGAAGATTTTCCTACATTGGACCGTCCGATAAAAGCTATTTCCAAAAGTTTTTCGCAGGGAAACTGATCATTTTTTACAGCGGATGCAATATATTCAGCTCGGATTATATTTACCATTTTACCATTATTATTCGTCATTCTTTCACCAAAGCATATTTTAATACTTCATCCATGGTTTCTACCGGAATAAAATTTATCTTTTGACGTATTTCTTCAGGTACGTCATCAGTATCACGCTCATTTTCCTTCGGCAAAATGATATTATATATTTTTTCACGGTATGCTGCTATAACTTTTTCTTTTAAGCCGCCTATTGGTAAAACCCGGCCTCTGAGAGTAATTTCCCCAGTCATAGCAACATCGTTTCTGACTTTTTTATCTATAAGCGCCGATACTACAGCAGTCGCCATGGTAATACCTGCCGATGGACCATCCTTGGGAATTGCTCCTTCTGGTAAATGAATATGAATGTCCTTTTTTTCATAAAACTTGTCATCCAGACCCAATTTCCCGCTGCGGCTTCTTATGTAGCTCAATCCTGCCTGAGCTGACTCTTTCATCACGTCACCCAGTTGTCCCGTAAGTATAAGATTCCCCTTACCGGCCAATACAGTTGCCTCGGTTGGTAAAATATCACCACCTACTTCAGTCCAAGCCATGCCAGTACATACTCCGACCTGAGGTTTATTCTCTGCATGAGTATGGGTATATTGGGGTTTTCCCAAATAATCTGCTAATGTTTTAGTTGTTATACGTATTCGGGCTTTTCCTTCTTCAACAATTTTTTTAGCAGTTTTCCGGCATATTTTCGCTATTTGTCGTTCCAATTCCCGTACACCGGATTCGCGGGTGTAATCTGCTATTATTTTTTGCAAAACACCATTCATAAATTGCAATTGTGCTTTTTCCAAACCATTCGCCACCAACTGCTTAGACACCAGATATTGCTTAGCTATTTGATATTTTTCTGCCTCAGTGTAACTTGAAAGTATAATTATTTCCATCCGGTCTCGTAAAGGACGCGGAATCTGTGCTAAATTATTTGCTGTAACGATCCAAAAGACCTGTGACAGATCAAATGGCAATTCAATATAATGGTCAGAAAATGTATTATTTTGCTCCGGGTCAAGAACTTCCAATAATGCTGCCGATGGGTCACCACGGAAATCGGCAGCAATTTTATCAACTTCGTCTAATAAAAACACCGGATTTTTGGTTCCGGCAACTTTTATACCATTAATTATCCGTCCCGGTAATGCACCGACATAGGTACGTCTGTGACCGCGTATTTCCGCTTCATCACGCATACCGCCCAATGATGCCCTGACAAATTTTCTTCCCATGGCTTTGGCAATAGATGCTGCCAAAGATGTTTTCCCGACGCCAGGCGGCCCAACTAAGCAAATAATAGGAGCTTTAGTATGATTGGATAGTTTGCGGATAGCTATATATTCTAATATACGTTCTTTAATTTTTTCCAAGCCATAGTGATTTTTATTCAAAACTTCCTCAGCCATTTTTATGTCAAGTTTATCACGACTGGTGTGTTTCCAAGGCAAGTCCAGCAGCCATTCAATATAAGTACGTATTACACCTGCTTCCGGTGACGCGCTGGAAGTTTCGTCCAGCCGATCAATTTCCCGGCTGAGTGCCTCACGCACAGGTGCCGGATATTTACCATCCATCATCCTTGTCTTATACTTCGTTGTCTCGGTATAACCGTTATCACCGTCGCCCATCTCTTTATGAATGGCTTTTAACTGTTCACGCAAATAATACATTTTTTGCGTTTTTCCCATTTGTTGATGAACACGATCACTGATTGTCTTTTCAATATCGAGAATTTCCAGCTCCCGTGCCAGTATATCATACAGGCATTCCAATCGCTTAGCCGGATCAACCAATGTAAGCAGCTTTTGTTTATCTTCCAATTTCATACTCATATGGCTGGCGATTAAATCACATAAATGACCTCCGTCATCTATCATAACCACCGATACAAGAGTTTCAGGCGGAATTCTTTTACTCAGCTTTACCCATTGTTCAAATTTATGGACTACAGCTCTTATCAAAGCCTCCATGTCTATGGAGGCATCTTTTACTTCTTCTTTATATTCAATAATCCTAGCTTCATAATACTTACCATTATCAATCATCTCTTGCATTTCAGCACGATATGAACCTTCCACAAGTACACGAACTGAACCACCAGGTAACTTTAACAGTTGCTTTATTTCAGCAACTGTTCCCATTTTATACATATCTTCCTGCTTTGGTTCACCTACCGCTGGATCTTTCTGAGCAATCAGTAAAATTTTATGTTCATGGATCATTGCATCTTCTAAAGCCGCAATAGATTTGTCACGTCCTACATCAAGATTCACTATCACATAGGGAAAAACGACAATCCCACGTAAGGGTAATAAAGGTAAGGTCAACGAATCTTTCTCATTTTTCATCTCTCGGGCACTTCCCTTGCAAGTTTTATTTATCAAAAAAAAGCTGCTATATCTATTTTACAGAAATGAGTTTGCAAGATTGCAACTGCTCTTTTCTACAACTATCGCAACAAAGCCTGATTATAAAAGGTTTTGCTGAAAAATAGATACAACAACTTATATTAAACATCCTCATATAATACAAAATTATATAAATTCACAATTTGTCTGCACAAATTATTTATTATTGAATAATACTGACCTATCCATTGGGTAATCTGCTACTATTTCTAATTTCATTACCCCATAATAGTTTCACAATGGAATAATCAAGCTGATTCTTCACTTGTTATTGATTTTTTAGCTGACTGTTTCTTCTTATTCCCATACGTAAGTAAAGGATCTATACCCTTTTCAATAGTTTCCCTGGTTATCCGGCAATTAGTAACTCCCTTAACCGAAGGTATTTCATACATAACATTACGCATCGTCGTTTCAATTATTGAACGCAGACCACGTGCTCCTGTTTTTCTTTTCAATGCTTTTTCAGCTATAAGCTGCAATGCCGCATCATCAAAATCCAATGAAACACCGTCTATTTCCAACAGTTTTTGATACTGCTTAACTAACGAATTTTTAGGTTTAACAAGAATATCTACTAATGCATCCTTATTTAAAGCATCAAGGGTAACAACAATAGGTAACCTGCCAACGAATTCAGGAATCAATCCACTTTTAAGAAAATCCTCTGGTAGTACATGTTTTAACCATTCACTGGCATTTTGACTATGACGGCTTTTTATTTCAGCACCAAAGCCTACATTTTTTCGTCCAAGCCGATTCTCTATAATTTTTTCCAATCCATCGAAGGCCCCGCCACAAATAAATAAAATATTAGTGGTATCAATCTGCAGCAACTCCTGATGCGGATGTTTACGGCCACCCTGCGGTGGAACATTTGCAACAGTCCCCTCTAATATTTTAAGCAGAGCCTGCTGAACACCTTCTCCTGAAACATCACGTGTTATTGATGGATTTTCTGATTTACGGGCAATTTTATCAATTTCATCAATATAGATTATCCCTTTTTCGGCCTTTTCAATGTCGTAGTCCGCCGATTGTATCAATTTTAGTAAAATATTTTCAACATCTTCTCCAACATAACCGGCTTCAGTCAATGATGTCGCATCGGCAATGGCAAATGGCACATTTAAAATACGTGCCATTGTCTGCGCCAGCAAAGTCTTCCCACTACCGGTAGGTCCAAGCATGAGAATATTTGATTTTTGCAAATCAGTATCATTATTCTTTAATCCCGCATTTATCCGCTTATAATGATTATAGACGGCCACAGATAAAGTCTTTTTTGCTTCTTCCTGACCAATTACGTATTGATCAAGTATAGCTTTTATCTCCTTAGGTTTCGGTACATCCCTGAGTTCTACTTCAACTCCATCGGTTAATTCTTCCTCAATTATTTCATTACACAACTCAATACATTCATCACAAATATAAACTCCCGGGCCTGCCACTAATTTACGCACCTGTGTCTGCGGTTTACCACAGAATGAACATTTGAGCTGTCCCTTATCATCACCGAATTTCAACATATTATCACCTCTCCCTCGGAAACAAAACAGAACAATTATTACTTGCTATCTGTTTTACTTTTCCCTAAATCATCAGGGCGAACAATTACGTCGTCAATCAATCCATATTCTTTAGCCGCTTTCGCCGACATAAAATTATCACGTTCAGTATCTAGCATGATTTTAGCCTCATCCTGCCCCGTATGACGTATCAATATTTCATTAAGAATCTCCCTTGCGCGCAAAAGCTCTCTGGCCTGTATCTGAACATCCGTAGATTGACCCTGAGCCCCGCCTAATGGCTGATGAATCATTATTCGCGAATATGGCAGAGCATAGCGTTTACCCTTGGCGCCTGCTGTCAAAAGCAGCGACCCCATACTAGCCGCCTGTCCCATGCAAATAGTCGAGACATCCGGTTTTATATACTGCATAGTATCATAAATAGCTAGTCCTGCGGTAACTACCCCTCCTGGACTATTTATATATAAATGTATATCCTTATCAGGATCTTCCGATTCTAAAAACAATAACTGTGCAATTACAACATTAGCAACATTATCATCAATAGGGCCGCCTAAAAAAATTATGCGATCTTTAAGCAAGCGCGAATAAATATCATATGCACGTTCGCCGCGGCTTGATTGTTCAACAACCATTGGTACATAATTCATATGATAGATCACTCCTCCCTTTTCGGAGAATTATACAACTATTTTGTCAGGTTGTCCATAACAAATTGAGCTGCTTTTTTTCTGCCGATTGTATCAAAAAGACTGGTTATATATCCATTTTTAGTTATTATCTTTTTGACTTCTTTAGGTGTGCTGCCATAGCGAGCTGCCATCATCGCTATTTCGGTATCGACTTCCTTAGTTTCAACTTTTATATTCTCTAATTTGGCAATTTTTTCCAATACAAGATCGGATTTCACAGCTTCCTTAGCTGCTTCACGATATGTTTCGCGTAATTTTGCTATATCAGTATTGCTGTATTTAAGATATTGTTCCATATTCATACCGTGGCTTTGCAAATTAGCAGAAAGTTCATTCAACATACTGTTCACACGATTATCAACCATAACCTCAGGAATATCAACGGCAGCATTATCAGCTACTTGTTTCATCACCTGAGTCCTATATTCGCCTTCAGCACGAGTCTGAGCTGATTTCAACATAATTTCCCGTAAGTTTTTTTTCAAATCTTCAACATTGTCATATGATGTTGATTTTTTGACAAATTCATCATTAAGTTCCGGTAGTTCCTGAATTTTGATGCTATTTATTTTACAATGAAATACAGCAGGTTTTCCAGCTAAAGAAGGTTCTTGATAATCCTGCGGAAAAGTTACATTTACATCTTTCTCTTCACCAAGCTTCATGCCAATAAGCTGATCTTCAAAACCGGCAATAAAACTATTGGAACCTATCTGCAACGGATAATCCTTACCTTCACCACCGTCAAAAGGTTTATCATCAACTTTTCCCAAAAAATCCAATGTTATAAAATTGTCTTTTTCGACTACAGCATCAGCCGCAGCATCCGTCATTTTGGCATGGTGAGTACGCATATTTTTTATTTGTTCAGCAATTTGTTCATCATTAACTTCAACTGCAGGCATTTGCGCCTTAAGTCCCTTATACTCCCCTAAGGAAACTTCCGGTTTAGGTGTTACAGTGGCCTTGAAAACAACATTCTTACCCTTTTCCAAGGTAACTATTTCTATCTGAGGACGGTCAACAGGTTCAACTTTCTGTTCAACAAGTGCATCATCGAAAGCCTTCGGTGCAAGAATTTCAAAAGCTTCATCCAAAATGGCCGTTTCACCCAAACGCTGTACAATGATTTGTTTAGGTGCATGTCCCTTTCTGAACCCAGGAATATTCACACGGTTAGCCAACTGTTTACATGCTACATCAACAGATTTTCCCAGTTCATCTGCTGGTGTTTCTATAGTTAACACCAATTTCTGGTTGTCTGCTTTTTCTATACTGACTTTCATATTATAAAATAACCTCCTAAAATATAATGCATAGCGGCAGAAGATAGTACTGAACAGACCGCAATACACCTAATATACTATAAGCATAATAACATAAACATTATGCAAATACAAGCAAAACAAAAGGCCCGGCATAAAGCCGGGCTGCTACTATCCTTAGATGGAGCGGAAAACGAGACTCGNCTACCACTGAGCTACTTCCGCATAAGCACAATCATGGCAACGGATACCATTATACAGGAAAAAAAATAAATGTCAATAGCATTTTAGTTTTTTTATGCTATAATGATAATAGATAATTATAAATAAGGATGTGACTTTCTCTTGGATGTTCCCGAGACTGATTTCTTTTTAATTCTAACTGTTGTTTTACTTTTTTTCAATACTTTTCTGGTGCTTTTAAAAACGGCTCTTTCCGAATCACACAAAAGTCAGCTTGATGAAATAATTCCGGAAGATGATTTCCGTTTTGAAACAATTTGTGACCTAATTGATTCGCCTGATGAACTATTCTCAGCTTTAACGATTTGCTCCGTTTGTTGTTATTTTGCTATAGGAATATCATCAGGTATGATAATCATCCCTTGTATATATTCGTTTTTCCAGGCAAATATTTCTTTTATCCCATATATATATGAAATAACATTTGTAATGTCATTTATTCTGTTACTATTTATCTGTATATTATTAGGTATAGTAATACCTAATAAATTGGCACAAATACGTCCTGAATATTATTTAACCAAATATTTATCTTTTCTATTATTGTTCAGGACAACTATCCGTCCTTTAATAAATATGATGTCTCATATTGCAAATATTCTTTTAATGATTACAGGTACCAATCCACCATCTGCTGACTCAGTCACTGAAGATGAAGTAAAAGATCTCATAGAACGTGGTACTGAAGAAGGAACATTTGAAAAAGCTGAACAAGATATGGTCGGCAGTATCTTTCACATGAGTGATCAGACCGCATATTCTCTGATGACTCCGCGCACACAAATAAACTGGATAGATTTGGAAGATGACTTATCGACCAATCTTACATTGATCAAAGATAGTCCTGACGATGTTTTTCTTATAGGTCGGGATAATCTGGATAACCTGATTGGGATCATCTATGCAAAAGATATATTAAAGGCTGCTATTGATAACGATTTACATGATTTAGAAAAATTTATCAAACAACCTGTTTTCATCCCCCGCTCTATGGAATCTTTTCGCATATTAGAAAAATTCCGTCAAAATAACGTAAACGAAGCTGTAGTTGCTGATGAATATGGTGGTGTAGTTGGATTTATTACCTTAAAAGATATTATTGAAGAAATCATTGGTGATATATCATATCCAGAAGAAAAAGATACCGCCCAAATAATACAACGCGATGAAAATTCCTGGTATATCGACGGGCTTTATGATATTGACGACTTCAAAGAACGCTTTGATATTGACGAACTCCCCGGTGAGGAAAGAGCTCAATATCAAACAGTAGGCGGATTTTTATTATCGTATTTTGGCTATATTCCTAAAGCTGCTGAATATAAAATATGGCATAATCTACGCTTTGAAATAGCTGATATGGATCGCAATCGTATCGATAAAATACTTGTGACCAAATTATTCACTGATTAAGAACAACATTATAATGTAAAATATTTAATACTTCTGGTATCCGTAGATATCGGAAGTATTTTTATTTGTGCTGAATTGATAATTCAGCAATAATTTCAGAAAATTTTTTCATTGCTTCAGCAAATTCCCTGCAGCTAAGATATGAATATGAAACACGCAATGAGTTGTTTGACATAAGATCATATATTTTACCGGGATTAAACAATATTTTTCTCTGCAGTGCGGCGAAAAATAATTTTTCAATAGGAATATTATTTTTAAACGTCATCCATATATAAAATCCACCATCGGGAACATTCCATGAAGCAATATCCGCACAATATTTTTTTAATACAGCAATCGCGTTATCTCTACGTATAAGAAGTTCCTGTTTTACTTCTTTAATATGTTCATCATAAAAACCACTGTTCAAAAATTCTAATAAAATCAATTGGGAAACAGAACTCGTTCCGTAGTCCATCTGCATTTTCACATCCCCCAGTCTTTGTACTATCGGTTCAGGTGCGACAAGCCAGCCTACGCGTAAACCCGGTGCCAAAGTCTTTGATACCGTTCCCAGATAAATAACAATATTATTTTCATCCATTGATTTAAGTGATTGCGGTATATTATTAAAGCATAATTCTTCATAAGCTCCATCCTCAATAATTGGCAGCTGTCTTTTATTACAGAATTCCATAAGTTCTCTGCGTCTCGATAAAGACATAGTGACGCCTGTAGGATTATGATTAGTAGGTATTGTATATAAAAAAGCCTTATTTTTTTGTTTCATGATATCATTGGCAGGTAACTTCCAGAATTCAATTCCCCTTTTATCCATGCTGACTCCCCTGAGTTTCATCCCTGCCGATTGAAAGACCCGCAAAGATTGCAAATAACCTGGTGTTTCTGCATAAACCACTGAATTACTTTTCAACAATCCTACTGATATCAATTGCAATCCCTGTAAAGCTCCTGATGTAACTAAAATATTGGCAGCGGATACTCTCATTCCCCGTTTTTGCATACGTGCAGCAATCACCCGGCGCAAACATGGAGCACCTAATGCTTCCAAATAATTAAAGGTAAAATTTTCTTTACTTACTTTCTGCAGGACCTGGCTCCACATAGTTGTCGGAAATAATCTTGGATCCAATTCTCCAGTACTAATCCGAGCAATTCCTGGCGCGAATTCAAATCGATTGATCATCCTGATTATACGTTTATTAGCCCTAAAAACTCCTGCATTAATGTACTTTTCCCAGTCCAGAGCGTTCGGCAGCATAAGTGACCATGTATCACTTATTATTTTTGTTCCCATTCTGCCCTTGCCTGCTACTATACCATACGAAGCAAGTTCTTCCATCGCAGATACAACTGTACTTCTATTGACGTCAAATATTTCAGCCATTCTGCGTTGTGCCGGAAGATAAGTTCCTGCGTTCCATTCACCTGAAGATATTTTTTTATAAACAAAATTTACTATTTGCTGATATACGGGCACCTTGCTTTGTTTACAAGGATGCCATGTTATTTGAACAGGTAAATTATTTTTCATCACCATAAATTCCTTTTGGTTGGGTTTAATTATTACATTTGGCTGGATACTTAATATTAAAACTTCTTTATAATAACAGTATACTGTAATTTATATTTTTGACAAACCATTGCAATCAGCTTAATTAAGGAAGGACCGTTCATCATGAGTTATTTTTTACAAGGATTGATTATTGGTATAGCATATACAGCTCCTATCGGGATGCAAAACATGTTTGTAATCAATAGTGCACTGACATATAAACGTCGACAATCCATATTCATATCATTTGCCATTATTTTTTTTGATATCACTTTATCTTTATCATGCTTTTTCGGTATTGGTACCCTTATTGAATATTCACCAGCTTTGAAGCTATTTTTACTTTTGGGCGGTAGTATATTTTTACTTTATATCGGCATAAATCTAATATCCGCTTCACCTGATATTTCTTGCAAAAAGACCGATATATCTATATATAAAGTCATTTATTCGGCCTTTATAGTTACTTGGTTTAACCCACAGGCAATCCTAGACGGCACAATAATGCTGGGCAGTTTTCATGCCATTTTTATCGGCAGCCAGGCTCTATATTTTATTTTTGGGATTCTTACTGCTTCATGCTTATGGTTTACCGGCCTCACATTATTTATAACACAATTTCGTCAAATACTACACGAAAATACATTCAGTAAAATTAATACTTGTTGTGGAATTGTTATAATTTTATACGGCATAAAATTATTTGGAGAAGCAAAAAATCTATTGCCATTTTATTGACCCGATTGTTTAAAAACCCGATTGCTTAAATCGGATAAACTTTGTCAAGGACAATAAAATAGTGCCTAATCTCTTAATTTAAAAGAAGATCAGGCACTTTCGTCTTTATAGACATCTCCCCGAAATTGTCCAAGAACAATGCCTGTTATTATATTTTTCCACAAAATAATTGCATTTAAATTATTCTATACCATATATCAAGATAATTTTTATTTTCGGCACCAAAATATTTTAACTCATTACATGATGTATATTTTTGCTGTCATTCCTGAAAAATATCTGCATCATAAAGCAGTGTATTTCAATGCCGCACTCACAAAATCCCTAAATAATGGATGCGGCCTATTAGGTCTTGATTTTAGTTCCGGGTGAAACTGAGATGCAACAAACCATGGATGATCTTTTACTTCGACTATTTCTACCAAACTGTTATCAGGCAGCGTACCGGCTACAATCATCCCATTATCAATCAATTTTTGTCTGAATTTATTATTTAATTCATACCGATGCCGATGACGTTCATGTATTAGTTTCTTGTTGTAGGCCGCCATGGCTTTTGTATCTTCCGCTAATTTGCAGGGATATGATCCCAGACGCATAGTTCCGCCTTTATCCTCTACATCTATCTGAGACTCCATTAAATCGATTACCGGATAATCGGTCTCTTTATTGAATTCGGTGCTGTTTGCATCACTCATTCCACAAACATTGCGGGCAAATTCGATTACCGAACACTGCATGCCAAGACATAATCCCAAAAACGGTATCTTATTTTCCCGAGCGTATTTGATAGCAGCAATTTTCCCTTCAACACCACGATAACCAAATCCCCCCGGTACTAAGATGCCCTTGCATCCGGCAAATACCTCATCCAGCTCCAAATCTTCCATTTCAATTTTTTCGGCATCCACCCAGGTTATCTTCACATCTGCTTCATTAGATATACCTGCATGATGCAATGCCTCCGTCACAGATATATACGCATCGGGCAAGTCCACATATTTACCGACCACAGCAATTTTTACACGCTGCTTAGGATTTTTTATTTTATAAACCATGCGTTCCCACTCTTCCATGTTGGCAGGACTATAATCCATATTAAGTTTTTGTAAGACTATTTTGTCCAAACCTTCCTTTTGCATGATAAGCGGTACTTCATAAATGGTCGAAGCCGTCTGGTTTTCTATAACAGCATCAACATCAACATCGCAAAACAATGCCAATTTTTTCTTCATATCGGCAGAAATAGATTTGTCAGTACGGCATACAAGAATATCCGGTTGGATACCAATACTTCTCAATTCCTTTACACTATGCTGTGTTGGCTTGGTTTTCAATTCACCAGCAGCAGAAATGTAAGGAATAAGTGTCACATGAATATATAGGGCATCATTTTTTCCTACTTCTTTTTTTACCTGACGAATGGCTTCCAAAAATGGCTGGCTTTCGATATCCCCAACGGTTCCACCTATCTCAGTTATGACTACATCTGCATTATCCGATGCAGCAACATCATATACGCGTTGTTTAATTTCGTTAGTTATATGAGGAATTACCTGAACTGTACTGCCCAAGTAATCACCACGACGTTCCTTGGTGAGGACTGACCAATAAATTTTCCCTGTAGTAACATTGGACCCCTTAGTAAGATTAATATCAATAAAACGTTCGTAATGACCTAAATCCAGATCTGTTTCTGCTCCATCATCTGTTACAAACACTTCACCATGCTGATACGGGCTCATCGTTCCCGGATCGATATTGATATATGGGTCAAATTTTTGAATGGTTACCTTAATACCGCGACTTTTCAATAAACGTCCCAAAGAGGCAGCCGTGATACCCTTTCCTAAAGAAGATACGACCCCACCAGTAACAAAAATATACTTTGCCATTTTTTCCTCCATCTATAATTATTTTATTTAACAAGATAATACATTTTTGGACTATCAATTAATGTGTATCATCTTGAATTCCCTCCAACAATTTCATGCGCCTTTGCGTATTATTTTTTCCCTTTGCACCGCCTGATGTCGATGATGATGAACTTTTTGAAGTTCCCTTGGTATCGGTGGGCAGCCATTCCGTTAATTTCCACATACCGCTGCCGACATGGCGAAAGCGGCTATCCATATTTATCAATGTATATATCTCTGAAATAGCAATTGGCAGCGATTGCACCGGTTTATTTTTGGCTTCTATAACTTTCATTATGAGGTCTTTATAAAACATTGCATCTCCTGCTTCATTCAATATGTAATAAGCTACATCCGATTCAGTTTTGTTAGTAAAATCCATTGATATCGTCCCTTCATAATTAGTTACATTTTTTCCGGTGAACTTACACCTAAAATATCAAGCGAATGATGAATTACATTTCCTGCCATACCGGCTAACGCCAAACGAGACTGGGCCAGCGGCCGGGCAACTCCAATAATTCTGCATCTGTTATAAAAACTATGAAAATCAGCTGCCAGTTCATGCGAAAAATTGGCTATGCGGTGTGGTGCATAGTCTCTTGCTGCCGTCTTAATCTCATCAGGATATGATAATATCCTTTTTATGAGAGCAATTTCAGTATCATCAGTCAATAATTCCAAATCAACAGCTTCATCCGATTTTATCCCTGCTTCTGCTGCTTGACGAAAAATACTGCATATGCGCGCATATGCATATTGAACATAGTAAACCGGGTTTTCACTGGATTCAGATTTTGCCAAATCAAGATCAAAATCCAGTTGACTGTCCAGCGACCTCATTATGAAAAAATAACGAGCCGCATCAACGCCAACTTCTTCAATAAGCTCAGCTAATGTGACACTTTGTCCCGTTCGTTTAGACATTTTTACCAGTTCACCATTACGATAAAGGCTCACCATCTGCAGCAACAGTACATCAAGCTTATCGGCTGAATATCCTAATGCCTTCATGGCTGCTTTTACCCGGCATATATACCCGTGGTGATCCGCTCCCCAAACATTTATCAATTTTGTAAAACCACGATCATATTTATTCTTGTGATAGGCAATATCAGCCGCTAAATAGGTTGGAACCCCATTTTCCCGTATTACCACGCGATCTTTATCATCACCATATTCAGTTGATTTGAGCCATAAAGCACCATCTTTTTCATATATCGCTTTATTTTTTATCAATATATCACATACAGCTTTCACTGCTGCCGGATGCAAAGTCCGTTCACTGAACCAAACATCAAAATGAACGTTAAATGCTGCCAGATCTTCCTTCAGTACAGCTAATTTTTCTTTGAGTGCTACTTCTTTAAATGCGGTAAGCCGTTCTTCATCAGTCATTTTTAAATATTTATCAGAATTTTTGTCAATTATACGCTGAGCTGTTTCAATAATATCTTGCCCGTGGTATCCATTTTCCGGAAAATCGGTCTTATGTCCCAATAATTCCAAATACCGGGCATTTACCGATGCAGCTAAATTATCGATCTGGCTGCCGGCATCATTAATATAATATTCACTTTCTACCTGATTACCCGCAGCCCGCAAAAGATTAACCAAAGAACTACCAAAAGCGGCACCGCGTCCGTGTCCTACATGCAGTGGCCCGGTTGGATTAGCGCTGACATATTCCACTTGTATTTTATTACTGCCATTGTAAGGCATTGTTCCAAAATTTCTGCCTTGTTTTATTGCCTCTTTGAGTTCTCTATAAATTATATCTGATTTCAAATAAAAATTGATAAAACCCGGACCTGCTATCTCCACTTTTTCGAGATAAGTCATGTCTATCTGTTTTATCAATTCCTCAGCAATCTTTCTGGGTGCCATATGAAATACTTTTGCCGACTGCATCGCAAAATTAGTAGCTAAATCTCCATATTCTTTCTGTGGTGGTATTTCAAGTATTACCAGCGGCATTTCCCTGACCTCAGGAAAAACACTCATAGTGCTGTTCTTTTGCACTGCCGCTTGTATTTCTTTTATTACCAGTTCGTGGATATTCAAAGAATCTTCCTCCCTATCAATTTAAATACCTGCTTTGCCTGTCTGCTGCAACAATTTCAATATGGAGCTCATTATTGCTTTGCCATTTACCATCTATTAATACATCATAAAAAACGTGGATACTGCTTGATATAGAACCCATCGTGATATCTATCTGCTTAGTATCCACCGAAATTTTTATATCGCCATAAGGCGTATGATAATGACTGTCACTTTTTACACCATTTGAAAAAAACTGCTCATTCTCAATAGTACCTCTGCGTACCAGCCTCAATGAATCACCAGCAATTTTTAAAAGTGTTTTTGTACCTTCCATTCCATTTGAGTCAGACTCGTCATAAAGAACATAACTCATTCCATTTTTGCAGTAGTACTGCCCCTCAGAAAGAAATTCCAAACTTGTTTTTTCTCCCAATAAATCTGTCTGGGTTCCTTCCACCTTTAAAATGACTTTTTCCATTATGGCTCCTTTTTTTTACAAACATATGAATATTATAGCGTACCACATCTTAAAAGCCAATAAGCACAGTCAAATAATTTCAATAAAAAAGCCAATGCCAGACAGCATCAGCTTAAGTCTACAATTATATAATAATATTATTATTTTATTTCCGCATTATATTTATATATCAATTTCACAGGTCGATAAGATTCCTTAGCTTTTCTAAGCCCTGCTATCCCCATGTCTTCCTCGCGATTGATATATTTTATATCTGCCCACTCGTGCAGCACAAATGCCTGATTAATAAATGTATACGCTCCATTAATATCAGGATCTGCTTTTTCCACATGAATAACTGCCGTATCAGTATTCAATTGTTCGCCAAAAGTAAATGCAATTATACGATTATTGTCCATTATCGCTCCACCCTTTAGTGCCAACCCGTCAAAATTGTTCAATACTTCAATTATAGCATCACGTTCTGCTGCAATAAACGGATCATCCGGTAAATCCTGACTGCGCATCTTGTACCAGCCATTAACGGTCAATTTGCATTGCAGTATAACATCACTATTTATTGGAATATAATGTGCATTAGGATAATTTTTGCGAAAATTATTCAAATGATTTTTTTTGGAATGAAATTTTCTCCCGCTCAAATTTATCAGGTCCTGGCTGTCATACACATAATCAAAATTTTCCACATCAGAAACAATATTAAATTCAGCTGACGGAAATTTCTCCAATTCATCAGCCATCCACTTTTCTAATCCATAAAAAATTAATGGTTTACCTAACGTTTTAAAATATTCCACCCATTTTTCTATAGCCCACTGCATTTTCTCTTTTGGACCGAATGGCTGCAGGGCAAACTCATCAGTTTCCCATTTTGCCTTTAAAAACAACACGCCATTTTCAACTTGCCACATCATATTATACGGTTTCCGCCACATAAACAGATTAGTAAATGTAAAATGTGAATTTTCATAGTATCCTGCTTTGAAAAAAGCATCAAATACCGGTTTGTCTTCTTGAGTTAATTCTTTAAAGTTGATAGTAACACCCTCCTGGTAATTTATCAATTATTACACTGCCGCACAATAAACATATCAATCATTTGATTGATATAGCTTATCAATTATTACTTGGTGAGTATTATATCAGTTATTAACAAAAATCGCAAATAACTACATTAAAAAAAATGCAAAGCAACTCGCTTTGCATTATCTACAGGATTGGTGGGCCCCGCAGGACTCGAACCTGCGACCAACCGGTTATGAGCCGGTGGCTCTAACCAACTGAGCTAGAGGCCCGTAATGGCTCCTTGAGTAGGACTCGAACCTACGAC
>NZ_WIQU01000048.1 GCF_015732285.1 Pectinatus frisingensis | reverse complement strand
TTAACTCTTTATTAACTATCATGAAGACCTTATTTACAGACTTTTATTCATAGCCCTTGCAGTTTATGGTAACTTTTTTTGTAAATATAGCACTACCAAGTGCCGCAGGCTGTGCAGCAGCTGTTGGTACGTTACTTATACCTGCACTAATAAATACAGGTATACACCCTAAAATGGCTGTTTCTGCCATTTTTATGGGTACTTGGGGCAGCGTAGTAATGAGCCCAGGGCTTATGTTTAATCCCCAAATTGCTCAAATGGCAGGAACAAAGTCATGACAGTCGTCAGTTCATTTGAGCAATCGAAGCATACAACGTCCAAATCCCATTTTCTTCAGATTTTTTTACCAGTTCCATTAAAAGAGCCGTTCCGATGCCTTGATTTTTATATGCTTCACCAATATAAAGACTAATTTCTACTACACCTCGGTAACACTCCCTGCCCGAAGTTGGGCTTAATGCCACCCATCCCAGCGCCTTATCCTTCGAGCGGGCAACAAACCGGCATACCTTAAGATGACTTTTATCCCAATCTTTCCACAAAGGCGCTTCGGTCTGAAAGGTTGCCATACCGGTTTTAATTCCCTGTAAATAAATATCTCTTACTTCTTCCCAGTCACATGATTTCATTACATCAATCGTATATTTCATTTTTCCCCCTTACACAAGCACTGTGTGAACCCTGTGCCATTCTTTTTCATATTCAGGATTATTAGTCACTCATATCTCCCCTCTTCAAACATCCGTAAAACCTTTCTGTACTTATATTTTCTCTTCATGGATTAACTTCTCTGCATTCTTAATACAAATTCTATTTTCCTGATATATCTTCCATTTTCTTTCTATTTTAATAATGCTTGAAGTTTTTGATTATAAAGATCATATTCATCCTTCATTATTCCACCAGATTTATAATCTGGCAAAGGATCCTGCCCTAATGATACAGCCAATAATCCACCAGACAAATAATAAGCACGTTCAGACTCACTTTCCAGCACATGTGAAAGCATATCCTTTACCTTAGCATCTATATCTGTCTCACTCATTAATTGGACTTTAGTTATTTCAATATCATTATGAAGTTTTAATGCAGAATCATGTAGGAATTTAGCTTTTTCTCGTGACGGTGATTGATTACATTGATTAGCTATAGCAACAATATTTCCATCATAAGTTTCTTTAAGATGTACATATTTTTGAATCATAGTATTATTGTAATTAGAAGTTATACTATCTGATGAATTACTATTTAACCATGTTAAATACTGCGCTAAGTCAGCTAATAAATCATGAGGATTATTAACTGATTCACCACCTAATTGTACATCTTTCCCCCGAATAAAAAACCCTACTCCATTACCGCCACTACCTTTAATTAAATAGGTTATGCCATTGTGTGTAGTAGATCTATCAATAGTCTTATAATCTGTATGATGATTTTTCTGAAACATGCCCATATTCTGAAAAAGTTTCCGTTTTCCATCAGCAGTCAAATCAGGGCTCACTGTAATCACTAATGCTACCATAGCCGATAGCATCCTATCAGCAACTACCTCATCCGTTGATGTAATTGTCAAGATCACTCCTTTAACTTTATAAGTATCTGGATAATATGAAACCATCATCGACAAAGCATCCATGAAATGATACTCATAAACATTAGCATTCACTCCATGATATTCTGGTGCTTTTTTCAAATTTAATGACATCCCGGGAAATTCTGTATTGATAACACTATTATAACGATCACGAAATTCCTCTTCCGTTAGATTTATATCATATATTCCCGATACAGATTTATTTACTTTCCTTCCTTCTTGTTTATGTGCCGATTGACGATTTGAAGCAGTTTGCACAGCAGCATAAACGCCCGCACCTATTGCTAATAATAAACTAATAATTCCAAGAACGATACATTTTTTATTCATTATTTTATACCTTTTATCAATCGACACATTGTGAATAAAAAATAAATATATTCCAATGCAATCGTTTATCTTTATCCTTAATGAATTAAATCTGTCTCATTTTACAAATTCATCCGCAACACTTTTATTATACTATCAATCTATTTTTATTATAAATTTTCAGTATTTATGTAAATCATTAAATAACAACCTATGATAAGAAATATTTCAGCAATAATGCAATAATGTGAATAAATTATTGCATCTTTTAGTACTATTCGTCCATATGCATCAGTAAAATTTTTATTATACAATAAAATTAGATCGTATATAGTTCCCAATCCCCAAAATCCTAATGTAAAAAAATAAACTAAACCTGTGACATATTGACCAACATATATTCTGCCCAATCCAGCAAAACCCAAAAATCCAAGAATAGTAAGCATGACAGTCTCCATTCTATCCTTACCAGAAGGGCCTTTTAATATTTTTTTATACTCTGTCTGTGGCTCAGAAACTTCTTTTATAACAGTTATTTTTTCACCTTTTTCATCAGTGGTTTCAGTAATTGTTTTTGTTGTTACTTGTCGAATATGTTTAAATTCCTTATTTTTATTATTTTGATACATTTTATAAAGAATTATTAGTAATATTATTCCAACTACTGATATCCCACCTACACTGCCTATTGCGGCCACAGCAATTATAAGCAAAAAAAATAACATACACCCTATCAGTATTATTAAACACATATTTCCCCCTTATAAATATCCATTATAATTTATTCCATATGCCAAAGAGTAAAAAAACATATTTCTCTATTTCTCCAAATAAGCAATAGTCCTTTTCATTCCAGTCTCTACAGAAATTCTAGGATTCCATCCTGCACTGTACATTAAATCAGGGGCTAAAAAGGGAATTTTGTTTTTTAAATATCCTGTTTTTTCACTTATAGATATGGTTTTAAAAGACACCGACATTTGTCTTTCAGGAAAAATATCACATAAAAGCTCAGCAAGTTTTTTTACAGACAGAATACAGCGATTAGATGAAATATTACATACTAATTCATCCATATTTAATAAATATCGAAAAATGCCAGCAATTGTATCAGCTAAATATGTTAAAGCCAAGACTGTACTACCATCACTATTCAAAGTAATATCATGTGAGTTTAAAACATTTTGCAAAAAATCACTTACAACACGTCCATCACCAATAGGCATTCCTGGACCATAAGTGTGCGCAATACGCGAAATTTTTATAGGAATTCCATATTCATGATGATAAGACATAAGCATATTTTCTGCCAGCCGCTTACTTTCCGGATAACAGGAACGCACTTCACTTGGATTTACTACTCCATATTCAAACTCTTTGACAAATTCCTTTTCATCAGTCCTAGTACCATAAATTTCACGCGTTGACAAATACATAACTTCTCTAACCTTTTTCACACGTGCATACTCAAGGATATACATTGTTCCAAGAATATTAGTTTTAATTGTTTCAACTGGTTTATCCCGAAAACTTCCCGGAGTTGTGGAGCTAGCTGCGTGAATTATAAAATCAATATTTCCGTTGTATTCTATTGGCGCACACACATCTTGTATCAATAAGGAAAATTCCTTACTATTGGTTAATTTGTCGAAGTGCCTTACTGCTTTTTCTTTGTTTCGCACTAAACCAACGACATGAACATTCAACTTTATAGTTCTATTTAAGAACAACAACATATAAATAAAATATGATGCTATCATTCCATTTGCACCTGTAACTAAAATAGTAGAATTTCTCAATTTTTCCCAGTTAATATCTTGGTTATCAAAATATATTTTCGACATATCTTCCCAGATAATTTTATGTAATGTACCATCTTTACATACCAAAAATATCCCTACTTTCTTTCAAATCCACCAACGCCTTAAAAATATAATAATCCTCAGGTGTAGTTATTTTAATATTTGTAGTTGTACATGGTACTAAATGCACTTTTTCCCCCAATTCTGTCATCAAACTAACAGTGTCAATAGTTATACGATAGGGCATATTTTGACCTAAAGTATGTGACCTTAATACGTCTTTAAAATAAAAACTTTGTGGTGCTTTAGCGATATAAAGTGTATTACGAATTATTGTTTTTTGAGTTTCTTCCCCATTATCGCTTATAATGCCAGTTTCCGTGAATGGAACTGCTGTCACAGCAGAGCCATATTTTTTAACACACAAAATATTGTCCGAAATCATTTTTTCAGTGACCAATGGTCTTACGGCATCATGCAGCAAAATAATATCATTATCCTTACATGTCGATCGAATAGCATTAAGTGCCTTTAACTTAGATTCTTGTGTATTTACACCACCAGTAATAATCTTTTTTACCTTTTTCAAATGAAATTTCTCCACTAAATCGGCTAAATATTTTTCCCACCCTGTCACACAAGGAACAATAATATTATCAATATCCGGATGTCTGTCAAAAACTTCTAACGTATAAATAATAATAGGTTTACCATAAAGTTCTATAAATTGCTTTGGTTTGCCCGTTGTTCTCATACGAATCCCTGTACCACCCGCAAATACCAATGCTATATTCACCTAAATCATCCTCCATTAATTTCTAATCCGTCTGAAAAACGAATATATTCGGCGGGAGAAGAACCATGTCTTTCCTCTATCGGTGGAAAAGTCATATAATCACCATATTTTAAGTA
This sequence comes from Pectinatus frisingensis, assembly GCF_015732285.1. GTDB lineage: Bacteria > Bacillota > Negativicutes > Selenomonadales > Selenomonadaceae > Pectinatus > Pectinatus frisingensis. The sequence continues at coordinate 11,109 of NZ_WIQU01000048.1, read as the reverse complement.
AAGAATTTTATCATAACCGTTTGGTATATAAAAAACATGACCTTCAAACATGCATTCCTCTGAATTTTCATACCAACAACTATTAAAAGCATAACCTCTTTTTGTACGAGCTTCCGTATTAAAAAACCCCAGCCAACCAGTTGGTTTATTACGATACCATTCAACTATATAAAAATATATGGTTAAAACACAATTATATGGAAAAATGCGTAATAACTTATATGACATTCGCTGCCAAAAACATGTCACTCTTAGTGCTCCTACTTTGGACCATAGGATTTTTCTGCAAGCTCTTGTTGCTAATTCCATAAATCGTTGTATTTTCGTAGACGCAGCTATATTATCCAAAATAAAAATGTCAATACAAATCCCATCTTTTTGTTTTAAATGACTTTGACCAGGGCGTACATAACGAGTTCCTTTTTTACGTAATTTCCCATATGTCCAACTATATTCGGAATCCGTGGAACTATCTTGGAAAAAAAATTTATCCTTTTGTATATCCTCATTACACACAGCAACAAATTTTTCATAATCTTCTCGTAACATTTCTACATCAGCATCATCATCCCAAGGAATGAATCCATGATGACGAACTGCTCCCAATAATGTTCCACATGATAAAAAATAACGAATATGATTTATTCGACATATTCTATCAAACTCAACCAATAAATCTAAAATTTCTAGTTGCAGCTTACGTGTTTGTTCAGTATTTAACTCAATACTATTCATGCATTTAATTCTCCTTAGCTGCCCTCAAAATTACTTCTCCAACAATATTACATAATTCTTCCGAAATTTCATATATATTTCTAACCCCGATTTGCATTAAATTCTCACGTATTTCATTTCTATACATTCTTCCTGTAGTGATTATTATGCCATATTTTTGAATAACATTGGACATTTCACTTAAATGAAAAATTTTTTTCCCATTATATAAAGTTTGATCACAAATCTGTTCATCAGAAACTAAAAAACAATCTACATTAAACTCATTTAAATCAAAATACCGTAAGAAACTTTTTCCCCAGTCTCCCGCTCCATAAAATGCAATTTTACTTTGTTTATTTATAAATGAATGAAATTCGGCAATAATCTGCTCATTATTGAGAATATGTGGCCAAACAATTTTCTCATTAACAAAGGATTCAATCAAAAACTTCATAAAAGATATATCCCTGACATACCAGCCATGCACTGCAAAGGGTCGGCATTTATTATTTATTTCATAAATTAATCGCGGAAACCTATCAAATGCAAAACCACATTCAATACTAATAGGCGCTACTTGAAATTCATGACTATATTTTTCGCCACAATAAGAAAAAAACTCATCTTCATTTGCCTTCCATTCCGTACATTCATCTATGTGAGTTGCTAAAATACATCTGCAAGCCCTAATATTACGTAAGGAAAATCCACCATTTCCACCATATAATTTATAAGTTTCATCATGAAATATACCAATAGGTGCACCAAAATAATCATAAGGCATCTGACAAAATCTCTCCAGTTCATCAGAAAAAACAAAAACATCTGCTTGGCAAATCAGCATCTTTTTATAATCTTCGAAAACCTGATAGAACGAGTCTGACAAAAGTAATTGATTATAGCCTATAAATCCAGTAAAAAAATTTTCTGGAAATCGAACAATACCACAATCTGGGAATTCTCCACAATACCAAGACACATCCATATTCTTCGGTACAACGAAAACAATTGGATGCCGGTTTAAAATATCAATATTATGTCGGATAGATATTTTTTCCAAATAATCAGGCATGCTTTTATATACAGGAATAACAACAATCACTTTTTCAATCATGACTATTAACGTCCCTTATTGCTTTTTCCAGATAATAAATTAATTCTTTATTATCTTCAACATCTGTATTCCCTATATGTGCCACACGCAATACCCTATCATGCAAAATACCACCGGTAGGATTAAGCATAATATCATATTTTTCCTTCAAAACCTGAAATACCTTATACGCAATATTTTTTTCAAAAATAACTGGTGTAATTGCATTTGACAACGGATATTCAGGTATTTTTACCGGTAGATTTTGTATTTTTTGTCGAAAATCATTCGCCACTGCAGCAATATGGTCTAAATGAACCTCCAATCCTTCCTCAGCAATCAAGTTTAATGCCTTACTCATTTGCATGCATATTCCTACTGCTGGGGTAAATGGTGTTTGCCCTCGTTCAAAATTTTTAATATATGATTTAAAATCAAAATATAAAGATTGAACATCCTTATATTGAACACGTTCTTCAAAAATACGTTGGTTCAATACTACTACTGAGATTCCAGGAGGAACGCACAGTCCCTTTTGTGAACTAATAATAGTAACATCGATTCCATAAAAATCCATAATATATGGATCACATAAAAACGAACTAATCGCATCTACCATTAAATATAATTTTTTACGTTGACAAAATTCAGCAATAAGATTAATATCATAAAGCTGTCCCGTGGATGTTTCATCAATATTTACTAACAAACCAGTAAAAGAATGTTTTTCAAATGGGATAAAATGTTTTGTTGTCAAAGCTTCTCCTGGTTGCAAAATTATCTCTTCATAGGGAATTTTGTGTATCATACAAATATCGGTAAACCTCTGACCAAAAGTCCCACCATTAATAATCAAAAGTTTATCCTGCATTGAAAAACAATTCATAATGGCAGCTTCCATAGCTCCACTTCCCGAAGCCGTTAAATAAATTGACCTTGATGATTCCGCTGTGCCCATAAATTTTTTAAGCAATCGATCAGATTCCAACATAATTTTCGAAAACTCAGTTGTCCTAAAATAAGGAACATTGTTACTGCCAATTTTTTTTATTTCCTCTAACATCTCAACTGGTCCAATAGTAAACAGCCTCATATATGTCCTGCCTTTCCGACCTACTTCTTGTTTCTTAGTTGCTGCAGTTGCAGTTCCTTACGTTTCCAAACAAAGTCCATAATACGTTCATAGTCTTCGATATAATCCACTTCTGCCCAAAAATGGCCAGCTACATCTCTTACAAATACATCTTTATCAGCACTGCACCTATATAATATATCCTCCCACCAACATCCATACTCTTCCGCTTCAATAAGTTTTTCCATCATAGCTTTAAAATATTTTAAAAATGATCTTTGTATTTTACAAATACCCACATATTCGTGCGTTCGAATCTCTCTGGCTAGATCTTTCCCATATTTTACAATTTTATTTTCCTTACAGCCAAAAAAATAATCCCCCTCGTTTAGACGTACCAATGACGAATCTGCCAGCAATAATGCCTCCCTATCTTCTTCCAAAATAATCTCCATAATATCCTGTTCCCAAAACACATCTGCATTCATTAACAATAAATCTTCATTATTTGGTATATAATTTTTAGCAAACCAAAGTGAGCCGAGACTATTAGTAACTCTAAAAAACGGATTATACAAGGTAGTTATAGATAAATCTGCTAGATTATTTTCTATCTGTTTATGCTGGTATCCAACAACAACAAACGGTTCAATATTATTTTTTAAAAGCATTTCTACTGTTCGTCGAATAATTGATTTTCCCTCAATTTCTAATAGACACTTCGGTTTATCCACATGTCTACTTATCCTACTCCCCACTCCAGCTGCCATAATAATTGCTTTCATAATACACCTCCAGAGCAAAATTAACATATTACAATTACACATTGAAAATTTTAACATGATATATCATCACACATAAAATTCTTTACCATCTATATCAAAACATCAATTATACATATATTAACCTGAAATATTCACGCAGCATACAATAAAAACGTAAACAGCTATAAAGTCAATAATTTCAGCAAATTCATAGCTGTACCTATTAGGTGCCGAAAAAACATATACAAAAAGGCCTCAACTCTGTTAAAATGTAATCGCCAAAACCACACACAACAAAGGAGTTGAAGCCTTATGTATAGTTTACTAATCTACAAGTTTTTAACAAGCCCAATTGTGAAATTAATTTTAATGGTGGTAAGCTTTCTTCTGATTCAGGTTTATACCTGCTGCATGAATTTATGGAAAAAACCGGTATATTCCGTATAATCAAAAGTTTTAAAACCAAGAATACAGCCTGACGTAAATATCTTGATCATGAAATACTGCTGCAAAAGATTTACCAGATTTGTGCCGGATATCCTACAGACGACATAGCAGATAATTCATATGCCGATCCTGTCTTTAACCAACTTTGCGGTAAGAGACGCCTGGCATCACAGCCAACAATCTCACGGTTTAATTCACGTCTTGATGAATCTACCTTGGAACAGTTTAACGACATGTCTCGTAAGATACATAAGGTTCTGTATAAGAATAAACAGCCAGAACAGATTATCTTAGACTTGGATTCTACTTTACTTGTTGTGATAAAGTAATATTGTAACATCTAAACCTAATGGGATATAATCTTATTAGAAAAAGAGGAATGTAAGATTACACGTTATTATGAGCCGGAATTCAAAGAAAAAATGGTAAGGCTCCATTTAGAAGAAGGACACACTCTGCTAAATCTTCAAAGAAAATACAAAGTTTCAAAAGCTGTTATTTCCCACTGGGTAAAAAATTTTCGTAATGAATGCCAAACTATCCCCTAAAGCAAAGAAGAATATGATTCCATGAAAGAAAATCTTCGTCTAAAAAACGAACTGGAAGAAATAAAAAAGGAAAATCTTTTCCTAAAAAAAGCGGCGGCATTCTTTGCGAGGAAAATCGATTAAAGGCTTATCGATTCATTCAAAAATATCATTACTGTTTGGTGTCCGACGGCTTGTTAAAGTCGCTCATACAGCGATGAAATGTTTTACCCAACCATACAAAATCAAATATGAACGCATTATAAAACGACGCGATAAGAAAATCGCCATTGCGCGCATGATCATGACAGCCGTTTATCATATGTTCCAAACAGGTGAAATATTCGATCCTGTCGGCTTGTCCCAAATTGATATGCCTCCAGAAATGCGTGAAGATCAAATGAAAACAGCTGTTATAGAGGCCGTAAGGTTTCTTAAATGACAAGGGCTGTTACCCGATACATTTTCTGAAGGCTGTATCTAGCCTAAAAAGACAGGTACTAATTAATCTGTGTTAAAGTTTGCCTTTTTTTCAATGTGAATTTAGATAAATATACAGTTGCAACGATATTTTTTTATTCATTTTTTGTCGCATAAACAATTCCACGTCTGAAATCCATCGTAGAGGCAATATAAGGATCATAAACGAAAAACATGTACCCTTGAGAAGTACTTGTCTGATATCCTAACGCATTTAAAATAAACTGTATATTTTCATCATCATGATTTCGATGATAACTACATATAGAACAATGCACATCACTTTCTCTTAAGAGGTACCTTCCTCCTAATAATGCGTTAATCTCCTCACCTTCAATATCCATTTTTAAAAAATCAATTTTTTCTTTTACCAAACCATCTAATGTTACTGTTTCTGATGATTCAAATCGTGAAAGGAATTTATTACAAAATATAACTTTTTTACTATATGGTTCAAATGTTTTTTTCAAAGCTGTCATCCATACTGGATCTGATTCAATTAAATAAATTTTCCTTGCACGTTCAATAAACCGTAAAGCAAAATTACCTTCACAAGTTCCAGCGTCCACTATAACTGCACCATTGGGAATTTCTTCTTCATTACGTAAATAAAGATGCGGTGACCCATCTCCTTGTTCATATAAGAGATTACGTACCCATTCTTTCCCATTTTTTTGTATGAATTTATAGTTTTTTGGAAAATACATTTTTTTATCTTCAAAATCAGTATATGGCCAGCCATCTTCATCTCTTTGTATAGGTTTTAGTGCTTTATTGCCATAAAATGTTCCGTAAATATTAAAGCCATTATCATTATAATTATTGAGAACTTGCTTTATCTCAGAATCTATTGTATTACGATAAATATAACCAAGTTCTCTTACTAACATATCCTCAACATTTTTCCATAATAAAATATTATTTCTCTCAATAAAAAAATTATTGATCAGTATATGTCGTATTTCATCTGTATATTTTTTACTTGTAATAAGGATTGTAGCACAATGTAATTTTTTTATATCTGGATAACTTATAGTAAATCCCATAAAAGTCTTCCCCCATAAACTGGGATTAGAATCCACAAGACCTATAATATTATATTCTTTTGTTACCAGCCAATACCAAGTTTGAAGTAACCTTTGTCCATCTTCACCAATTCCCCATAAAATGATATCTTTTTTCATAAGAGCTAATCTCCTGCCATAAATATTAAATATGCTCATAATTTTTTAGCCATGGATTATCCCATATGGTCAAATCACATAAATCAATCGGTATACCAGTTTTCCAAAGAATAAATGGCAAGCTAATCTGATCACGTGAGGAATATCGTTCTACATTCTCATACCAAAGATTCATAGTATCTATAACTTCTGGCCGATTATGATTACGCACTAAAAATCCACCACAGTACAGTCCATTGTCAATGGGATATCCTTCTTTGAAATAATCAATAATTTGTCGTAAAATTTTTGATTTTTTTTCTTTATAATAAAAACAACAGGCAGCAGCCTCATCATAAATGCAATATCGTAAAGGATGAGGAAACATTAATATATTTGCACTATCTTGATATCTATACATAAAAGTAGACATTGTAGACAAAATTTGAAAAGAAGCATCTATCCAAATACTTGTTTGATATTCCGGAAAAAATAAATGAGGTTTTAATTTCAATTGACGTACTATCAACGAAGCAGATATATTTTTCATATTTAGCTGGCGAATTTCCCATACATTGGACTGTAAATATTTTTGATTTGTGAAGCAAACATATTTAACGTGCGGTTCTATAGTCAATGGATTTTTTAATATATCATATTGACCGATAATGGCTGTATAAACTACCAGAGAATCCTTATTAAATGATTCCGTCTCACATGATTTTCTTCTCATATGCATATTGATATTATACTTATATTGATATGCAATAACTTTTTGACTTTGATAAGACCGATTATCAAATATATATTTATTTTCAATACCATTTCCATCAACCAATTGTCTACGAATATCGTTAGCATATTGATCACTTGTAATGACAATATTGTCCCAATTAGTTGTATACAATGTTTTTGGTGAATTAACAATGTAGCTTCCCCTTTTGCGCCCAATTTTTTCTGAGGATGAGTCAATAATGCCTACAATTTCATCTGAAAAAATTTGGGGATGTGCTTGAACCATTTTTAAAAATTGTATACAATTTGTTCCCGCCCCATAAAGTAAAATACGTTTGTGATTGTTCATATCAGAGATGCTCCCGATACCAATTAATAGCTAATTTAATACCAGCATTAAAATCATACAACGGTATATATCCAAGATTTTTTTTTGCTTTTGCAATATCTGCATTAGAATCACGAATATCTCCAGGACGTTCTGAATCAAATTTAGGATTTTTTATTATCCCAAGAGCGTTACAAATTTTTACATATACATCAATCAAATATTCCCTACCACCTGCACCAATATTATATACTTCACCTGCTACATTACTTGATGCTGAGCAAGCACACATATTACCTTCAATTACATTATCAACATAAGTAAAATCACGTGACTGATGACCATCACCATGAATTATAGGTGTTTCACCATGCAAAAGCAGTCGAATAAATCGGGGAATAACAGCTGCGTATACCCCCTCCGGATCTTGCCGACGCCCAAAAACATTGAAATAACGTAAGCCATATGTATCCATACCATATGTATCATAATAAAGTTTACCATATTTTTCATTTACTTGCTTCGTAAGTGCATATGGAGACAAAGGAAATCCCTCCTGCCCTTCTTTTTTAGGTAAGATTTTCGAATCACCATAAACAGATGAACTAGATGCATAAACAAATTTTTTCACACCATTTTCCCGTGCGGCTTCCAGCATATTAAGCATGCCATGAATATTAATTTCTTCATAAAGGACAGGATATTTCATACTGCGCGGTACACTACCCCATGCTGCTTCATGCATAACATAATCAACACCTTCGGTTGCCCGCTTGCATGTATCAAAATCTCGAATATCTCCGCGGATAAATGTAAACTGCGAATTTCTCATGAACTGCTCAATATTTCCAATATGTCCCATAGAAAGATTATCCAAGCAACGGACTGTCATCCCGTTTTCTAGTAAAGCCTCGCAAAGATTAGAACCTATAAAACCTGCCCCGCCAGTCACTAAAAATATACTTTTCTCTGGAATCTGCATTCTTGAATATTTCATTATAACCTCCAATATTCAAAGGTCGGAGCAACAAAGCTTTTATCATCGAAGACGCCCTTCAAATCCATAAATATTTTCGTTTTTTTACCTACTCGATACCATGTAGCAATCAGTTCTGGTTTAAGTTTAAAAAATATTTTATGTGGTACTGCCAAAATGACAGCATCAATATCTCTGTCCATTCCCATTGAGTGCAACGTCACTCCATAAAGGCGCTTTACTTCTTCACTATCAGCCAACGGATCAACAATTATTGACTCAATACCATATGCCAGCAATTCATGATAGATATCAACAATTTTCGTATTGCGTGTATCTGGACAATTTTCTTTGAAAGTAAATCCTAAAATCATAACTCTTGCATTTTTAACAGGAATATCCTGTCGAATCAGTAATTTAACCAAATGCTCAGCAACATAATGTCCCATATCATCGTTAATACGACGCCCTGAAAGAATAACCTGCGAATGATACCCCAACATTTCTGCCTTATAAGTCAAATAATATGGATCAACCCCAATACAATGACCACCGACCAATCCTGGTTGAAATTTTAAAAAATTCCACTTTGTACCAGCAGCTTCCAGTACATGTTTTGTATCAATACCCATGCGATGAAAAATCATCGAAAGTTCATTCATAAAAGCAATATTGATATCACGCTGACTATTTTCAATAACTTTCGCCGCCTCTGCAACCTTAATGGATTCTGCACGATAAACACCTGCCCTTGCTACAAGGCTGTAAACTTTAGCAACAATATCCAATGTTTCTTCATCCATCCCTGAAACGATTTTGATAATTGTATTAAGTCTATGCACTTTATCCCCCGGATTGATGCGTTCCGGCGAATACCCTACCTTAAAATCCACACCACATTTCAAACCAGACTCTTGCTCAAGAATAGGCACACAGACATCTTCTGTCACTCCAGGATAAACCGTCGACTCATAGACCACAATAGCCCCCTTTTGCAAATTTTTACCTACTGTGTGACTTGCACTTTTTACAGGAGATAAATCCGGTGTATGATCAGCATTGACAGGAGTTGGTACAGCAATAATATGAAAAAGTGCCTCACTCAGAAATTTAGGATCAGCCGTAAAATTCACGTGGCAAGCTTTGACTACTGAATCACCGACTTCTCCCGTGGGATCAATACCCCGTTTATAAATAGCTATTTTTCGAATATTCTCATCATATCCGATGACATCTATTTTATCAGAGAATGCCACTGCAATCGGCATACCTACGTAACCAAGTCCAATCACTGCCAACTTTGTCTTATGACAAATTAGATTTTCAAATGAAATCATTTAAATTCTCCTTTTTATATAATCTTATCCATACTTTCAGTGTAACATTATAAATACTAATAAATCACACCCCATAATCCGTCTGTATTTATTAAAAATTCGAAGATGCATTCTTAATTACCATTTGATATAGACGGAGATATATATCAAAATAACAACTTATTTAATTCAGCTTTTATATTTCAAAATAACTTTTTCGAATAATTTTCCCTAAAATAAACTATACATATAAAATAATTTAAACATCAAACCCCACAATAATAAATTTTTTTGATAAATATACTGATGCATTTATCGTACTCTTCCCACCTGAATACTGATAATCTGTTCTAAATAAAAACAAACTTCTCTCTACCATAGCCTATGACTATATCAGCTATCTTAAATCGATGCCATTATCGAATAAATAGTTCAGATTATCCTTCTTTATTTGCATGCTGTCATCGGCAATACAGACTTAAACATCCACACTATAGCATTGTTTAAACCTATAATGGTAATGCAATAATCGTGTTGCAGCATTTATATAAAACTAATATTATTAGTATAGCTAGAATTTCCCAGTATATTTTCAATTTTTACTTCTAACGCAAAAGTCAGCAAAACGACTATGCTGCCAGTGAGATATATTAAGATAATGATGATCTTGCCCATAATTACCCCATAATCCATAAAATACTTAATTTAATGATATACGTAACGATGCCGACAAATCACCATAGTCTCAAAACATAACCCATTTACCATTTGTCAAAAAAATTCTTCTAAACTTATTATGAAAATCTCGACATATATTATTCATTCATCTATAATTTTCTGCTGTTCTTATTTAAGTTTCACACAAACTATGTGTCTTACCTGCTTATATGGCTGTATATTACTCTCCTGCATAACAATACGACAATTTTTCTCATCAAGTGTCAACAAAACTATAGCATCATCCGCTATTAAACGCTGCAAAACCTCACTATTATAAAGTGATTTATTTCGTTTAAAAAGTTTATTATCAATGCGAACATAGGGAACCAAACCAAAGTGTTCTCTGAGATATTTCTCTACGAATCTTCCCCATTGAGCATAGCCATAAAGAATAATTTTTTTCCGCCCCAGCAATTCTTTATTCTTCTCCAGATTAAAAACGATGTTCCGGTAAGCACTACATTGAAAAATATACCCCGCCTTGAAATACTTAATGTCACCTCCCAGTGAATCTTTGAAATTTGATACTTTAATATACTCATTATCATCCATATCAACATCCATCCAAAAATCTTCACGAACATGATAGCCACCCATATCATAAACTCGATATCCCTGTTGTTTCCCCCAACACATTTCTCGGTAATGTAAGTAGCGATTTGCCCGGGCAATTAGCTGAGCATGTTTCCTATCCTCCCGAAAAAGAGAACTACTTGTACAAAGAACAACAATACCATCCGCATGCGACATGGACTGATATAATAAAAGCGT
>NZ_WIQU01000006.1 GCF_015732285.1 Pectinatus frisingensis | reverse complement strand
CCGCCTATGCGGCGGATAACTTCGGTAATTGCCTGTAATCGCTTGGTATTACTTTCTAAGCCGCCTATGCGGCGGATAACACATACACAACGCAGAGCACCAACACTATCATTTTCTAAGCCGCCTATGCGGCGGATAACATGCTTTAGAGATATATATTCCGGCGCATATATTTCTAAGCCGCCTATGCGGCGGATAACATACGTTTCTGCCCTTTGTCGTACTGTTCAAATTTCTAAGCCGCCTATGCGGCGGATAACTATTGTCACCCGATGAAGCTTCAGAACTTACTTTTCTAAGCCGCCTATGCGGCGGATAACACTAAATAATCGCTCATCATCTCACCTTCCTTTTTCTAAGCCGCCTATGCGGCGGATAACGCAGCCTTAGGCGTTCCGTCAATAAAATATTTTTTCTAAGCCGCCTATGCGGCGGATAACAATTGTTGTATTAGCTTTAATAATAACGAAATTTTCTAAGCCGCCTATGCGGCGGATAACAAATATTAACACTTCATACAGAAAATTTCAAATTTCTAAGCCGCCTATGCGGCGGATAACTGCGTTGCTCCGGAGAAATTTTTCTATTGTCCTTTCTAAGCCGCCTATGCGGCGGATAACTGGCTTAAATTATCATATTCAATGTTTTTTAATTTCTAAGCCGCCTATGCGGCGGATAACATTTGTATCGCGTTTATACCCTGCGGGATATGTTTCTAAGCCGCCTATGCGGCGGATAACGGTAACTTTGTCCGCTTTAGTGTTTTATTGTATTTCTAAGCCGCCTATGCGNCTAATAAAATGCTTCATTTTTTTAAATTTTATTTTTCTAAGCCGCCTATGCGGCGGATAACTGTTTTTACTAACACCGGATGATATTTTGCTTTTTCTAAGCCGCCTATGCGGCGGATAACAATCTGCCCGTCAAGCATAAGCTTATACATCTTTTCTAAGCCGCCTATGCGGCGGATAACATCGACCTTACCGTTTGATGTTAAATTGCAATTTTCTAAGCCGCCTATGCGGCGGATAACACGCGCTGCATATCAAGCATATACTTGTAAAATTTCTAAGCCGCCTATGCGGCGGATAACTGCAATAAGTAATGAATTTTCCCTATCACTACAGTATTATCGGCAATTATTTTAAAAATACCAAAATTTTACGCTCACGACAAAAAGCTTGATAATATTGGATTTATTCATATATGAAAAAATAATGGTAAAATAGATTATTTCAGAATTCCGGCACAGCCGATGAATTACTTAATCCATAAAAATTGAATTTCCAATTAATTACAGCATCTGTTTTAATCCTTTGTACAAACAAACTAAACTTATTATTATTTGTACAACTTTTCATCTGAATATAGGGCAAATTACACTCTTGTTCTTTTATTGCTAATTTGTTTTGAGCTTCCTTGTAGGAAATATTGCGATAATCAGCGTACCTTCTTATTTTACTAATAGAATTTTTTTCCCTAAAACGTTTATAAACAGCATATCCTTTAATTCTATCCGGTATTTTTCTTACTTTGGTTATATGAATATAATCATTAAGCCTATATAACCATTTAGATAAATTTAAACTATTCATACTTGCTTCATCATTAGCAAATACCCTTATTTTATTTCCCACACTAGTATAATTATTTTTAATACTATACTCAGGAAATGATACGCCGTAAATATTGCAATTATCATTATTTTTTTTGTCAGCAAAACTAATGTGGAGCTGCTGATAAGTTTTTGATAGAAGAAATGCTTCAGAAACTTCGTTACTCGGTAATATAGTTATTTCTTGATAAAACATCATCATCTTTACTCCTTGCTGCTTTGTCCAAAAACGCCACCACGAACTAATACCGCCATTACATAATCTTTATCTTCCTGTTTTTCCAAATCACCTTCGACAACGTATTTATCAAAAAGTGTATAAAAATCGACCTTATCTGAAGGTGCTCGATATGCTTTGCCTAAATTTGAGACGGTACCATATGTCTCTATCGAAATCGGAACCGTGCGTTCTGAACCAAATTCAGGATACCATGTATCTATTGTACGTATAGCGTTACTTAATTTCTGTGAATGCATGGCGGCTGTATCATTTACTTGATATAATATTTTACTTTTTTTACCTTTTTTATTGTCGTTGCTTTTATCTAAAACCAACTCTTCACTTGGATATACATCTTGTGCTTTACCGCTTAACACATATGCTTCTATATTTATAAATGAATATTCTCTTTTGCCGCTCAAAGTCTGTGCTATTAAATCAGCCAGTTCATTGATGTCGTTACTTTCCTCAAAATCTTTCAAAGAATACTTATAAGCATCAAAAATCCATTTATGGTTGTCTACTGATACCACTATTTCTATCTTTTCTGCTCCAACTCGATTGCGCCACAGAAAACGACCGTTAGCTATATTCATGGCATAGCGCCTCGCCAGTTCCCTAAAATCATTATCATATATATATTTCTTGGCAATATCGTAATACTTTTGAGCAAATTCCACACTGTTGCAGGCAGATGGCTGCTCTATTCCACTCAAGATTTTTATAGAAAAACTTAATTTTAAAGTGTCCTGACTAATACCTAATGCACAAGAATCAACTCTTTGTAAATTAGCTTTTTCTACTTCAGCATTTAATTTTGCCGGATCATTTTTTATTGTATCCTTTAAACGATTGGAAATTGTCCCTCGAACAGATTTTTCCGCTAATTTCAGGGGGGATGCCTCTTTCAATCTATCGTTCCAAGTTGTGCCATACATATAACCATCCGATACCACTATTTTTTTTTCAAACGCCAATACTGATGCCATAAATGAATTTTTCTTTGCCATAATTAGAATCTCCTTTTAATATTGATTTTTACATATATATAATTTTTTATCCGTGTCTACACTATATTGCCACATCATGTCATCTAAGTCATCAAATCTATACGGCATTTTAAATTCACATAATGTAACCACACTTTCCGCGAAACGATGCATAACAGATGAGTCACGCTGATTTTCTACTTTTCCTAGTTTTGATATTCCTTTAAATCCCACCCCCATGGGAATAATCCACCCTGGTGACTTTCTGCTCCCACGCCAAATCGGATTTTCTGTGTCATTGTTATCTAATGTATATGTTATTTTTATATATTCCAATAATGCATCTATTCCATCCAAACCATCTTCCATCGCCTTGTTGACCAAATCCCTTCTTTCAACAATCACATAACCTGGCATAAGTTTATTTTTTATCAAACGTGTCTTTTGTTTGTTTTCCTCACTTATATAATATATTTCAGGTTTTTTAAATTTAATAACATCACCACCAGCTATTTTCATTTTATTAAGTTGTATACTTACCTCAGTCAAAAATTTATTTTCATTATCAGGATTGATTCCGCTTATTTCTATGAGTAGCGACACATTTAAATGGCACCTGCCTTCTTCAATAAAAGGAGGTTTTTCAAATTCGCCCGTTTTTTTATTCTTTTTTAGAGGATTTGCTGTTCCGATAATATATTTTCTGCGGCCCACAATGGAATCACATGTCTGTAAATCACATTGATGGCATACTACTGCCATTTTGTTTAAAAATACTTTCAAACCAACAGACTGAATCTTTCGCTGTAAAGCATGTGCTGCCCCAAGCCATGCAGTCATTGCTGGAAAACCTATACTATAAGGACTATTTATAGCATTAGCATTAATAATTTTCATTTTTGGTATTAATAAATATGCTGTCACATTAAAACCTCCTTATCTTCCACAAGTATTTCACTGGTTTCATATTTGAATGAAATAAATTCACCATCACCTAAAACAATTTTTTTGTCTTTTAAAATTTTTTCATAGGTAAAAATAATCCAGCGAGTTATCATCAGCGACATTTCATCCACCCATTTATTATCAATTTGCCTTAATTCTTCGTATTTATTGTCCAGCCAAATCTTTTGTACTATCGGTAAACTTTCTACATTATCTGACCAACCTGGTTCTATTGTCCTTATTACATACACATAATTCATGATCATATCTACAATGCTGTGATATATTTCTTTTCTTCTATTGCGCATGTTTATATTATTTTTATCAGTTTTAAATATTTTATCAAGTGCATAAAATAATGGTAAAAAAGATTTTATATTTAAGCAATTCCTAAAGAAATCCGTCTTAGGTTTTCTAATATTGTTCACTGCTAGAGTTGGCGGCATAGAAGATAAAAAATATGCGCTGCCGTGCATGCTTTGTGAATTAAGCGAGCTGATGTTTTGCGGCTTAGTTCCACCAAAGCCTATTTCTGTAATATCATATACACTGCTATAGTCTTCTTTATATTCTTTTGACGTCTTGTCTTTAGCAAGTCTTTCATAATTTTTCATCTTGATAATACGTTCTTTCAATTTGTCCAGCATTCCGGATGATGTTAATACTGATAAAAGATGGTAAGTATTTTCTACTGGAAAGTAAACTTGTTTTACACGTTCATCTGAAAAATTATATTGCTCATTTTTATCTATTTGTAAAAATTTATGTCTGATTTCATCATAATTCACCGTCAAAGCTGACAGTTCCTGTTGTATTTTTTCACTGTTTTTATTTAAATGATCAATAACGGTATTATCATCTTCCAATTTCAATAATAAAAAATTGGCTGTGGCAATATATTGGGCAGGACAAACAATATCCACCTTACAGTCAACATTATCTGTACACACATAACCATAATAATTAGAAACTTTTACATTATTAAAATATGCTATTTTTGCATCTGGATGCGTAAATTTACCAACATGTGTTGCCAATGTGCATTTTGGAGCATTTTCTGCTGTGTCCAATAACCATTTTTCAACACTTTTCCCTTTAGATTCTGCCGCCTTATTCAAATAATTTAAAATAATACTCATACTGTCTCCTTATTTTTTCGACAATCCGAATTGATCAGAATAAATATATTCAATATTGCTGTCTTTCTGAACTTCAGGAATAGATATTTCACCGTATTTTTGTGATGCTTTTTTAAGACTATCCTCATTTATTTCCAGCTGTTTTTTATTGAGCACATTTCTTAGAGCTGCTTTATAATCACGAAATAACCATAACCTTTCTTTTTTTCCAGCAGTATTGTCAATATTGATACCATATTTTTTATCACATTCTATAAATTCACCATCCTGTGTCCTTTCACAAAATTGTACCTGTCCATTTTCCAATTGCAGATATAATTTTACCTGCGGATTACCAGCACGGAATCGATTAAATAATTGCGGCAAACCTGTAAGCCACCAATACTCTTTCTGCCAACCATTTAATGTGGCCGGCCCTATCATGGATAAATCTCTGAAGTCCTGCATCACAAAATGTTCCAAATGAATCAACCCTTTTTTTAAATCTAATTTTTCCGGTTTCAAAATACGAGGAACAGCATCGATTTGTTTCGAAATTTCTCTTTCATCAACTATTTTTTTCAAATCATGATATTGTAATTGATATTTATGGCATTCAAATCCCGGATGCATAAAAACAATTCTATTTTTAGTCACAAGTCCTTTTAAGTTATACTGCATTATACCGATATTGGGCACAACAATATTTTTATCAATTTTTCGATGGCGCAACACCCTGCCAGCCAGCTGGATAAAAGAACGATATGATGAAGGTTCGATTATTGCCCAGTCAAAATCATGATCACGGCCAATTTCCTCCACAGGAGTGGCAACTACCACAAACAATATATTATTCGCATCTGTATTTTCTATATGGTTACGTATAATAGGATTATCCAAAAACGGCATGGTTTTATCTTTTCTTTTTAAAACCTTATCTAAATGATTTTCCTGTACATTTCTTAATAATAAAACCTGTCGGCTGTGATAGCTCATAATTTTGGGTGCTACATCAGATGACCATTGTGTTTCCATCAAAAAATGGCTCAATGCTATGCAAGGTTGTATATTGGCCATACGAATCAAAGCGAATGATATTTTTTTATTAGATTTTTTGTCAAGAAAACCATGTTCATCGTGCAATTTTTCTGCTGTTTCCCTTATATGGGTAAAATAGAGACTCTGCCTATCTTCCTCATTTGGTATATCCACACAATCGGAACAATCAATGATAAAGGCCTTACGTTTTACTATTTGCGTATGCAATTTTTCAACTCTTTTAGTTATAAAAATATTGTGCAATGCTCTATATTCGTCAGAAGGAACATCCATATTATTAATACCTTGTATTTGAGCTTTAAATTCATCACACCATACACATGTACATGGCACTTTTTGATTAAAAAAGTCATTGTAGCATTTCCACCCTGACTGATAAGCACTAAAAAATCCTTCTGCCAAGTCAGGCGGAATTGTTGCTGAAGATAAAATTACACTACGCCCCAGCATTCCAGCTAGATGTACCAAGCGGGCAATAGCTGTTAAGTCACTTTTATTAAAATCATCAATTTCATCAATAACTAAATCTGAAGACATTAATCGCAAAAATGGCAGAATATAACGTCCACCTTTTATTGTTTCCGTCGCTTTCATCATATAATCAATGGTGACTACTAATATCGGCTTATATAAAAATGCCTTATTTTTCTCCGCTGATTTTACCTTACGTCCATCAAAAAATATGTCCAGAAAATCATCTGATGATGACGATACGAATTCTAATTTTTCTTCCAATAATTCTTCCGATTCTTGCAAATCATCATCTTGACGCAGTTCAGATACTGCACTTGAACCGATCAATACAGCCAGCTCATCTTGATTAAGTCCTATTTTTAAGCGATATTCATCACCAGTTTGCAATGTCAGTGTCCTTAACCCGGTTGCCAATATGTAGCGTAAAGATTCTCCGTTTTCTGAAATTGCCCGCATTATTTTAGCATTAGCAATTGTTTTTCCACAACCTGTACTGGCCATATTAATGATAAACCAGCCTTTTTTCTTATTGGTATTTGCTTTATTTTCCAAGCAAAACCCTTTTATTTTACTCACTACCCTATCCTGCCATGCAAATTGTCCCAGGCTACTTTTCTGCAAATTTTTTACATCATAAGCCTTCTCCATTTTATCAGAAAATACTGGCAGCCTTTGTGCTATTTTTAACGCTTGATCGGAAACACATACCAAATGTTCATCAAGTTTTTGTTTTAAATTACCATTTTTATCTGTATTAGCATAAATCAGCGAGTTCCCCGTCCATTTTTTGTCTTCATCCTTAGATGAAATATAATGATCGCTGAGCATTACACATAATCGTGTATAACATACCATCAACCGCCATGCATCATGAGAAAATAACGCCAATATTTTGTCCTTACTTTCCAATAATCGCTTAGACCATTTACTTATTGCTTTAATCAATAATGGTGAATCCTGTAATAATCCATTCTTAAATATGTAACAAGTTTGTTCATCTTCACTTGTTATATTTTTGTAACCCCACTCATTTGTTATACTAGTAAATAGTGCTGAGAATGTTTTCTTTTCAACATTTGCGTAACCATCTCTTGCATTACCATATAAAACCGGTAATTTATGATGTGACAAAATCAGCCAAATAATAAGCTGTGCCAGCGGTGGCAGATGTTCAAATCTGTCATCTTTTGATAGAATAATATTGTCCAAGATGTTTTTTTGTGTAAAATTATTATTGATCAGTAAATTAAGCCATGCTGCATCATCTTTTACATCACCGGAGAATATAACCAACGCTTGAACAAGCTTACAAGATATCCACTCATGCCGAATCGGATCTGGTATTTTTTTATTCATATGCAGCTTTTCTTGCATATGAGCATTTGTTTTTCCCCAATCGTGAAGAAGGCCGGCCATTGCCGCCAAAATTTTTATTTGTGGCAAATAATACCAGTCATTTTCCCATTCATTATGTTGTATATTTTTTTTAGTACTGTTAACAGGAACAACACCTTCTGAATTAAATTTATTTCTATTACCGACGATCCACATAAGTTCGCTGTGATTATGTCCTCTGATCCAATGACAACTAACCGCCATATTTTTAGTTGCCGTTTGCTTTAATAAAAGCTTTACTGTTTCTAGGCCTTTTTCTGTTATAATTGTTTTCCATGTATCATTACCAATACGTTCAGCATAAGCATCAAGTATTCTTCTAGTATAATAAATAGCCTTTTTTTCACTGACACTGGTAAATATGACCATCATTGCTGCCCACCAGATTTCCAATAAATAAGGCTTTGTTTTTTTACTTCATTAAACATAAATTCCAGTGATTTATGTTCAATAAATTTTTGCAGGCAGATATGCCTGAATTCTTGTGAAGAAAAACCTTCCCCAGCGCAAATAAATGACTGCGGAAGTATTATTGTATCCTTTATTAAATCAGCTACATCAAAAACAAGTGCTCCACGTCTAGTTTTTCCGTGCATTACAGCAAAACCATGTGGTATTCCCAAAACCCATAAAGTAACTGCACCTAATCCATAGGCCAGATAATTTCCACGGGTCAAAAACATATTAGCCGCATCATCAGCACTAGGATCACGAGAAAAGTCATCTATATCAGCCAAATTGGCCGCATATTTATAAAGTTGCTTAGCAAAATGAGCTTCAGCAGTAAGTAATTCAGTAACATTTTTAGCTAAATCTATTTTTTTATCGAATTTGTCAAGTGCCCTTTCAATTTCATAGTCATCACTGTGAAATCCATAATTTTTCAGATCTTTATCTTTTTCCCATGTGTTAGCTAAGTAATTACAGCGCGCTTTTTGCAAATTCTTAGCCACACATAATCTTTTCCCTTCATCAAACCAAAAAGAAAGCCATCCTTGTACATATTCGGTAGGACGGTATTCATTCTGTGGATTAAGCCATTCTATTTCTGTGCCTGCTAATAGCGGAGTTCCTCCGTCACCACAAAAACCGATTAAAACACCAGCACTTGCCAGCATCCGCACCGCTGCCTGAGTTATTGACGTTCCTGTCCCCAATAAAATAACAGTAGTATTGGCAACAGGGATATTCCAAAATTTGTAATCATTTTTCCCTTCTGTTAAATATAAAACACGCCCATCTTTTTGCATAATGCGACATTTTTCCAAATAGTATATATTAGCCCTTTTAGAATGCAATATAGCGGTTAAATTTGACAATGGCAAATATTTTTGCATGTTGGCCTTCCTTTTATTATTACAAATCAACAGGTTTATAAATATAAACAGCATAATTGACATAGACATAAAAAACCACTTATGCATGGATAAAATCGATAAGGTATAATATTTTGCAAATTAAATAGAGGCATGAATCTCGTCATTTGCTGAAATTAAGTTGCCAAACCCGCAAAGGAGACGAGATTCATGTCTGACAATATTATACAATTAAATGAGCAAGTAATCAAAACCGAATTAAAAGACCTGGTAAAACAGAGTGTCGAAGAAATACTCAACAGTTTCCATGATCAGGAGGCTGCGGAACTTATTAACTTATCTAAGTATAAGAGCCTATGAAAAATTTCTGTAAACAAACTTCCACTCGAAGTCATAAGGTCTTCTATGGTAGAATCTAATCATAGGAGGCCTTTTTATCATGGCAAAACAGCGGAAAGAGATTCACAAGGTTGAAATGACCGATGGGAAGCGGGCTATTATCCAGCAGCTCTTCCAAGAGTACAACATCGAGAAACCAAACGACATCCAAGATGCCCTGAAGGATCTGCTTGGCGGCACCATAAAGGAGATGATGGAGTCTGAAATGGATGAACACCTGGGCTATAGCAAATCAGAACGCTCCGACAGCGAGAACGCCCGCAACGGTTATAAACCAAAACAAATGAACAGCAGTTATGGCAGCTTTCAGATTGACGTTCCTCAGGATCGGCAATCCTCATTTAAGCCACAGGTTGTCAAGAAGCGTCAAAAGGACATCTCTGCCATCGACCAGAAAATAATTTCCATGTATGCCAAAGGGATGACGACTAAACAAATTTCTGAAACCATCGAGGATATCTATGGGTTTGAGACATCAGAAGGCTTCATATCGGATGTCACTGACAAAATCCTACCCCGGATTGAAGAGTGGCAGTGTCGGCCACTTGCCAGCGTCTATCCTATTATCTTTATTGACGCCATTCATTTTTCGGTACGTCATGACAGTATTGTCAGCAAGTTGG
>NZ_WIQU01000035.1 GCF_015732285.1 Pectinatus frisingensis | reverse complement strand
CCGCCTATGCGGCGGATAACGCTTTTCTGTTACGATAGTGTCTCCACTTTGATTTCTAAGCCGCCTATGCGGCGGATAACAGTTTTTTTACTACCATCTCCGGTATATCCATTTTCTAAGCCGCCTATGCGGCGGATAACGGAGCAATGGGGAGGAGAGTTATGAGCCATATTTTCTAAGCCGCCTATGCGGCGGATAACGTCCGTCTTTATACCATACAGGCCACTTGTCATTTCTAAGCCGCCTATGCGGCGGATAACGCAATATCGTAATTTCTGCCTTTATAACTATTTTTCTAAGCCGCCTATGCGGCGGATAACCTGATTGAAAATAATGCTAAGATCAAAGATGTTTTCTAAGCCGCCTATGCGGCGGATAACTACACTAGGTAAGTAGTATATCCGTCTACAGTTTTCTAAGCCGCCTATGCG
>NZ_WIQU01000042.1 GCF_015732285.1 Pectinatus frisingensis | reverse complement strand
GATGGTGGTATCCTCACCCGAGTTCGTTTTCAGGGTATCTCCTGCCGTCACTTCGGTATTGGTGTAGGCAGTGGTATTTTCCCGTGTTGCCGAGCTGTTTTTTTCCAGCTGGGCATTGTAGCTGACGCCACCGTCAAGTCCGATAGAGGCTCCTATACTGCCCGAAGCAGAGCTTGCTGTGCTGTCTGTCTTATTGCTGTTTTGGGCTGCTGTCAGATTGATATCCTGTTTCGCATCCAAGGTAATGTTGTTTCCTGCTACGGTGCTGCCTTTTATATTGATATCAGTCTTATTGGCCGTTATGCTGACGTCTTTGGCCGCGCTGATACTACTGCCCTTGGCTTCTATGTCCGTACTGGTGCTGTGGCTTTCGCTCTTGGCTGTACCAAGGCTTACGTCAATGCTGATGGCTGACTTTATGCCTTTTTTGTTTATGTCCTTTATTGTATCTTTGGCATCTTTGATCTGGTCATAGGCCTTTTTAGCATACAGGGCTTTTAGGCGGTCATCTTCTACCTGTCCGATGCGCTGCACCGGTGCGGTGATATCGTCTGCAGTTTTTACTGCCTGTCCGCCAATAGATACGGTCAGTCCGCTTTTTTTGTATTCGTGGTCTTCTTTACTTTTATATACGTTATCGGTGTTTTGTATATCCACCTGTCCGGCTGTTATATTGATGTCTTTACCGGCCATGATGTCACTGCCTTTTACGGCTGCCTTACTGCCAGCCGCTATATCAACACTGCCGCCGATGCTGCCCACAGTGGCTGCTATCTGCTCGGTGTCAGTGTTTTGCAGTTTGTCCTTGGCACTTTCTTTACCGATGGTAAAGCCCAGCCCGCCGCCTGAGAGCAGACCGGATTTTTTTACGGATCGGTAGTAGGTACTGCCGCTTTGTTCTTCAGCAGAGATAATATTGATATCTCCGCCTGCCTTTAAGCTGACATCATTATCGGCAACAGCATTGGAACCTGTTATATTGATGTCTTTGTCGGCCAGACCGGCTATATCCTTACCTTCAATACTGCTTTTTACTACATCATCCGATGATTTGTAATCATATATATCTGTCGTTTTCGATGCTAGAAAGCCTTTATCTTTTTTGTGCAGTTCATAAATGCTTTCATGGTGCCCGGTATCATTTACCAGATTGATATTTCCCTGTGCGGCAAGGCTCACAGCACCTTTATCGCTGGTAATAGCCGAGCCTTTGATATCCACACTGCCGCCCGACTTTATTGCAATGTCACCTGCCGCACTGACAGCTGCACCGACAACGGTTTCATCGTCATGCTTTTGGCGGGCAAAGTAGCTTCCCCCCCTGCTGCCTACGGCTATGTCGGATTCATTGTCATCTTTGGCATCGGTTATATCAATATCCTTTTTGGCAGTCACAGCAGCTTTGCCGCCGGCATCGAGCGAGGATGCTTTTAGTGTCACTTTGGTGCCTGTTATGCTGATATCTCCGCCGGCAGTTATACTGCTGCCAAAGTTTTCGACGCTGCTGAGTTCGGCACTTGATGAGCCGTAAGCCACTGCTACATGCTGCTTTTGGGATATATTTTCTATGTTGATATCCTTTTGGGCAGTGAGTACCAGCCCTTGTCCGGCTGCAAGCGTGCCGCCTTTATCCTCTATGGATGCCGCAGCGGAAAGGTTCAGGTCTTTGGCAGCGTTTATCGAGGCAGTACTGCCGAGCACAGTCTGGTTGAGCTGTCTGTACTGGGTAGTTACTGTACGGGTGTTATTTATTATGTTTTGTGCTGCTATGGACACGTTCTGTCCATTTATTACGGCACCGCTGTTTTCGACATCACCATCGGCTTTGATAGCTATATCGCCACCGACGACCGCGGCATTTTTGTTTTCAAGGCTGCCGCTTTTTATGGTGAGATCTTTATCAGCTTTGATCGTGCCGATATTTTGAAGGTCTTTGGGACTTATCAGTGTCACATCTGTCCCGGTTATGAGGGCACCACTTTGTCTGAGGTCACCATTTTTCAGTGAGGAAAGATATACCTTCGGCACCAGCACATCTTGTCCGTTGATGTTTTCTTTTACCAGCCAGACGATGTCACAGGTCAGTTCTGCCATTTGTTCCTTGCTGAGAGCTACCCCGGTGGTAAGGTCATATTTTTGGGCGAAGGCGGCACCGTTATCCATGAGAGCCTTATATTGGTCGAGAGCCGAGCTGTAGTTGTCCAGATATCTGCGTCCGGTAAGTCCGGTTATCTGATCTGTAACAAGTTTTTGTTCATAGTAGCCATCGCCGAGTCTTTTCATTACCTTTTCGGGGTCGTTTTTGATTCTTTGCAATAGGTAGTCGCTCGATAAAAAGCTGTGATAGTCGGCAAACCGGGAATTGGTTTCAATGAGGTATTTGGCTGAGGGATCTTTATTGATACTGAATCTGTGACTGTCGGTTCCGGCATACTGGATCAGGCGTGCATCAATAAGGGTACGGTCAGCACTGGCAGTGGCAGCGGCCGGTCTTTGCGTTATCTCATTTTTACCGGCGTCATAGGTTATATT
This sequence comes from Pectinatus frisingensis, assembly GCF_015732285.1. Classification (GTDB taxonomy): domain Bacteria; phylum Bacillota; class Negativicutes; order Selenomonadales; family Selenomonadaceae; genus Pectinatus; species Pectinatus frisingensis. Next base: position 159,779 of record NZ_WIQU01000042.1, on the reverse strand, counting down.
TTTTATTTGCGGCGCAGTTATATTTACCTTGGCACCGCCACTTAGTATTCCGGCACGCTGGGTGGTTTCATCGGTTATATTCTGGTCATAGTAAGGAACGACAGTAGTTCCATAAACCCAGTGGCTGTGCTTCCACCAGCGGCCTTTCTTTTTGTATTTCCAGTTCTGGTAGTCATTTCCCGTGTCAGTTGCGATAATGGTGCCCTGATAACCCAGGTTTTCCAGAGAATCAGCAGCATTGATGGCAAGATCGGTGCCTGCCGTTATTTCGCTGTAATGGTTGACAAGTTTATTTACTGTGACAGCCATATTTTTATCCGCCGTTATATGGGCAGTCGGTGTTTCTTTTTCTATTGTGCCGGTTTTTATTTCCCGGTCAAAGCGGCGTGAGGCGCTGTAATAGTTGCCATTCCAATGGGCAATGCCGTAAGAGATATCCTGATGGGTGATCGTCCAGTCAGTATCGAATGCTGTTTTTTCATTGGTAAGTCTGCCGGCTGTTATATACAGGTTTTGTCCGCTTTCGATATCTGACGAACTGTTTAAAAGATGATCGGATGCAGCTATGTTCATGTCGCTGCTGCCGTAGATCACCGAGCTATCGGTATTTTCCAGTATGCCGGTACTAAGTCCTGTCTGTCCGCCGGCGGCCAGCAACGATGTTTTATTCAGCAGTGCCGCAGCTTTTATTGTCAGGTCCTTATCAGCGTATATGGCTGTATTTTGATTTTTGATACTGCCAAGAGCCTTGAGGGACACGGATTCTTTTGCTGCCAGATTGGTATTGGTGTTGTTGATGACTCCGGCTGATGCTGTCAACCTGCCGCCAGCTGTTATCTCGGTACCGGTGCCGGTCAGTGAGGCGGCCTGAAGGTCTGCATCTTTACCGACCTTTACTACCGAATCATCATTTACCAGACTTTTTCCGGCAGTCAAAAGGAGATTTCCATCGCTGTATATAGCCGCTTTATCGGTATTGTCAATAGTTTGTGCGGTCATTGTGCTGTCGACACCGCCATGAATGACAGCCGAGTTGTTTTTTATACTTCCGGCAGCAGTTATTGACAAGGTGCCACCACCGGTTATGACGGCTGATTTTTCGTTGGCCAGGTTGTCGGCATGCAGCTGCATGTCTTTATCGGCGGCCAGTTTGCCGCTATTGTATAAAACTCCACCGGCAGTCAGTTCCAGACTGTTTGACCATAGTTCTGAGGCATCATTGGTAAAGTCTTTTGTCTGTATGATAAGTTTATTCGTAGTATCGGCATCAAGGCCTTCACCTTGAATAAGAATATCGGCCGAAGGCGCTGCGAAGTCTACGTGTCCGGCACGGTTTTGCGCAGGTGCTGCCGCCAGTACAGCGCTGGCTGTGTTGATGTAACCGCCGCCATTTATGGCAATACCGTTAGGATTGGCAATAACCAGATCGGCTTTTTGTCCGGCTATTTCCATATAACCGTTTAACCGGGTCGGCCGAGTACCGGTCACTTCATTTAGTATTGTCCGGGCCGCGACAGTTCCGAGTCGAAAGTTGCGGTCGATATATCCACCCAGCCGGGTACTAGTATAGCCAGTCGCGTTATTGAAAATCAAGCCGCGCGATCCGACATTGAAATCGGTATAAAGGTTTCTTGATACTCCACTGCCGTCGGCTGTCGCTATCTGTATAAGGTCTATTCCATCAGCAGCCTTGTCTGTTATAGGTTTATACTGTTCCGGAGCGTCCTGGTCAGCCGTCAGCGGTAAACCATCCTGCTTATCTTGTTTTTTTGTCGTGGGGGCATTGGCATAATCAGGAATATCTGCTGTTCCCGGTGCTCCAGGGGTGATGTCGTTGACAATCTTCTTTTCTGGTGCTTCGGTCTGCACCGGAGCTTGCGGTACCGGTTTTTCCGGTGGCTGCACGGGATCCGGATCAGTTTCATTTGCTGTTATTTGTGCCGCATCAGTGTTTTGTCTGTTATATTTTATCTTTTTTCCCGCCAGGGTTATATTCCGGGATGCTTTAAGGATACCGTCCGAGTTGATATTGGTCCCGGCCTTTACTGATATGTCGGCCGGAAGTGCCGCCGGGTTGTCGGTCTGTCCGTCATCATCGTCTTGTGCCTGTCCGGCAGCAATATAGCCGGTGTTTTTTGTCATGCCGCCGGATGTGACAGTGACATCGCCTCCGGCGCTTATCTGTCCGGCGTTGGTCACATCATCCGCGGCAGTGGCACTTACTTTGCCGACAGCTGCCACATCGCCCTGCACAGACAGCATGCCGCTGCTTGATATGGACAAGTCACCTTTTGAGTACAGCTGGCCGTCTACATTGACGCCAAGACCTTTACTTGTCCCCTGCAGCATTATACGTCCGGCATACATTCCGCCGACGGCACTGATATCCAGCGATACACCGGAAGCCGCTGCACCAGGCAGTGTTCTTGTCTGCAATGTGTTATAGTCTATAAGATTGCTGCCGGTAACGACGTTCAGATCGTTTTTTGCCCACAGCTGCGCATTTATTTTGGCCGCACCGGTCAGGATATCAAGTTTGTCCGGTGCATTTTCACTTTTTAGTCCGTCACCGTCGACAGCAATGTCACCGCCTGTGACCTGAATGCCCGACAGACTGCCATCCTTATCCAGCTGTGGGCGTCCCGTCGTAAGCACTGCCCTGCCGGTATTGATAAAACCAAAGCCGCTGCCGCTGATGCCGTTGGGATTGGCGATAATGACATCGGCCCGCGTCCCTGCCACTTCAATGAGTCCGTTCAGGTTGGTGCGGTTTGTTCCAGTCACTTCGTTGATAATTATAGTCGCCGGAGCTTTAAGCCTGGCGTTGCCTGCTATCTGTCCGGCAAGTACCGTATTGACCGACTGCAGGGAATTGTTCAAAATAATGCCATTTTTATCCACACTGAAATCACTGTACAGATTATGTGATATTCCTTTGTCATTTGCCGTAGCAATGTCGATGACCGGGACCGTACCGGGATTTACCATCGGTTGATGTGCAGTATCCGCCGAAGCATCGGTTATAGCAGCTGCCGCGGCCAGGGGACTTTGCAGTGTCATTGCCACCAGAAGCAGGGCAGCTATGCTTTTTCTTATTTTCATCCTTGTTTTTTTCATTTTTTACTCCTTTAAAAATGTACTGAAACTGAAAAGCCACCTGTCCTGGCCGGTGTGTCAAATCCTTTTGGTTTACTAAGCGGCCAGCCGATAAATACGTCATATTGAACGTTTTTTACTGTGCCTCTTATCCCCAGTGCCGTTCCCACTAGTTCCCTGCCCAGCAGATAAATCGCCGATGGTCCTGAAACTTTGCCGTAATCGAGTGCCGCATATAGCTGTTGATCTTTATATATCGGCAGCCGCAATTCATTCCTGAGCACCAGCCCGTTTTCTGCTGATAACGTCTGTTCTCCATCGAAACCACGCACACTATATCTTCCGCCGATGCCGAAAAAGTCTGATCCGTAAAGCAGATTCTTTGTATATTGCGCCTTGGCTTCAAGATTGTACTGCCACATCGTGCGGCCAATTTTCAGCGGTGCATTCCAGTTCAGGTTGAACAGATACATATTGTATTTTGTAGTCGGTCCACCGGAAATATTATCACTGGCTCCCCGCTGCGCTCCCAGCCAGCCGACACCTCTTTGATAAAACAATGCTGCATCCAGGACACTCTTACCTATATATTTTTTATGGGTTACACCGATTTGTACTGCTGTGGTGTTTTGCCGCTGGACACCGATTTCCGTATTGTTTATATAGCTGTGTCGTCTATTGCGCAAAAGATGCAGCTCCAGATTTGTTTTTTGCCTCTGGTCCCTGTCCAAGAGACGGGTGATGCCCAGATCATAGGCGGTAATTGCACCTGAAGACATAAAAGGATTGATGGCAGTTCTCACTTTTTGATGATAATCATAGGTATAAGCACTGAAGGACAATGTCTGCCTGCCCAGTGGTACAGCATAATAGATGCTGTTTGCTCTCGTCCCCTTATTTTGACCATTTTTCTCACCATCTTCATTAAAGGAAATGTTGAGTATATCATTGACAGAAAACAAATTATCCATTTCCAATCCTGTGGACAGCTGCAGTTTTCCGGTACTGCTGAGGCCTGAGTCATCAGCAGAAAACACTGCTTTCCACGGTTTGGTTCTCTTTACGGTAATCTCAATATCACTTTGTCCAGGTTTTTGGGCCGGCAGAATGTTAACGGCTACGTTTTGCGAGGAAACGCGCTGCATTTGTTCCAATCCCTGGTCAAGATCGTGAACATTGAGAAGATCTCCATGACGCATCGGAAAAGCATTTTTCCATGTTCCCCATGTTTTGTCGGTAAAATAGATATTATCAATGGTTCCAGCTTGAATATTTATCGTCAGCACACCCGATGTGAGGTCTTGTGCCGTGACATATGCTTTTGTCGTGACATAACCGCGGGCAATTATTTCTTCATTTATGCTATTGAGGAGCAGATCTATTCCAGCTGCCCCTATTTTTTCGTTTGCATATTGTTCGAGGTATTTTTTAATCCATTTGAATTTGGTTTGTGCATATGGACCATTTACTGTAAAAGTTTTTATCAGAAAGCTAACGTTTTCTTTAGGCAGTTTTATCTTTTCCAAGTGTTGTGCACTTTTACCGTTCGAGATAAATTTTTCCTGAGTTCTGCGCTGATTTTGCTCTTGGGCATTTTGCTCGGCGAGCCTTTGCTGCTGGTGCTGTAAAATGGTTTCCTGCGAATTGATGTTGCTGTCGGCAGCTGCTGTGCCGATGCTGAAAATAAGTATGACAAATATGCAAATCATACTTACTATATGATATTTTTTCATATTGATTCCTTCCATGGTATTTTATTATTCCATTAGGATTTTATTATGCAGTCTGCCGCTATTTTATACTTGACTGCCCGCTTTTTTAAGGACGGACAGAGGGTTGGCTGGTTCATTATAATGACTGCTGATAAAACATAAAACAAAAAGTATGTATTCAATGAAAAAACCTAAAAGGCAATAAAAAAACTCCCTCACGGGAGTATATTGCACAAATAGGCCAATTATGTAATCCCCTTCCCATGCCTCGCAGGTCAAGTGGTGATTGTACAACAGGCAGTTCTCCTGACTCCGGGTCATTGCTCATCCGCGCCTTCCCAAAGCATTGCTCCAGTGACGTTGTTTGCGGGTTTGCTCGCCGTTACAGTGGCGGGACCGTGTTGGTCTTACACCAAACTTCCCTATTAAGCCCCGAGGGGCACCTGTTCCGATTTTATTAAATTTTTAATTATGCAACCCACCACCACGCTGCGCGCGCTTCCCCGCCCTTCTAAGTGCGGACAAAGGGTAAGATATATTTCAAAATAGGGATACCTGCCAGAAGTTTTCTTAAAAGCATCGGAATATGGTAAGTATTTTTCTAATCTGTTATAAGGAGTCACTGACTAAATGACTCCCTTTAAGGTATCGGCATGTGATAAGTGTTTTCCTAATATATTATAAAAATCACTAATCAAAGGCTCGCTGCCATGGGAGCTGTCGGCACAGCCGACTGAGGGGTTATCTTTATTAAACCACGAATATCAATAAATAAACCTCTTATTTACAGTAATACTATATTATAATTTTGTCAATGATTGGTTTTTTAAAAAAAATGATATATTTTATTGCTTTAGAGCTTTATGAGCCAAATAACGGATAAAAATCAAAGTCCTTTTGCACAATATGTCCAACAATAACATCCTGGACCAAGAATTTTACCACATCGATGGCATTGCTTCTTCCCTTCAGATATGAATCGTATAATTGCAACAGTTCAGCCATAAGTTTACGATGCTCTTCCGTGTGTTCCTTATAATGTTCATAATTTAGACGTTTAATTATATCCTTTTCTCTGTTGAAATGCAGCGTTATATGTTTATAAGCATTATTTACTTCTTCATTGATAATCGATTGGACATCAGAGTGTTCATAACTGTCTATTATATTGTTGGCAGCATTTATCATAGCTTGATGGTCTTTATCAATAACAGCATTGCCACTGATGAAAAATGAACCCCATGTTATCCTGATAAACCGTCCATTTTCTATAATATTTAAATGTTCTTCACAGACAATTTTATCCTTGCCTGTCAATTTTGCCAAATAGAGGGAATTATCCAAACGGCGGAACAATTTTTCACCCGTATCCGCGGGATGCCATTTGGCCATTCCAAAACTGCCGGTTATATTCCATTTGTGGTGAAAATTATTTTTCTTCACTGCCAAGCGCATTTTTTCAGCGATTTTCCGTGCTGTTTCTTCATTATCAGACGGCTGCAACAGAGCAATGAATTCCTCACCGCCCCAACGATAAAGCATATCTTTCCTGGGCAGACTGCTTGATAATGCTGCGACAAAATTTCTTAATACTTTATCTCCTTCCATGTGTCCATATTCATCATTAATATTCTTAAAATCATCAATATCAACCATGATCAGCCAAAATTCCTTATTACCGGTTTTTGCTGCCGCTAATTTTCCTTCATAAATCTGACTGAAATATGTTCTGTTATAAATTCCCGTCAGGTTGTCTCTTATTGCCATCTCAAATAATTCATTGTTTTTGTAAATAATTTCTTTTTGCATCTTATAACGGCTGATACATGACTGTATTCTAAGCATAAAGGAATTATACTCCAATGGTTTAGTCATAAAATCATTGGCTCCGAGGCTCAGGCAATGTGGTATTATCTGACCATTATTATAAGCCGTCATCAATATTATAATGGCTTCGCTATCTGTTTTGCGGATATAACTGGTTAATGCCTCGCCATCATACACTGGCATTACTAAATCGATCAAAAACAGGTCATATCTTCTCTTGCTGTTTAAAAATTCAGCCGATTCTTGATAATAATCAACGTTATGGGTACCTGCATTTACAAAAAATTTTCTGATGGTATCAAGTGAAAGTTCACTGTCATCAATGACTGCCACATGGAATTCCTTGAAGAATTCAACTGTTTCTAATTCATTTTTTATTGTCTGCAAATATTGTTCCAGACGATGTTCGGCAAAATTTTCTCTATCGAAATGTGCCATGACGCCAAGTTCAAAATAACGTTTTTTCAAATTGAAATCCTGCTGTGAAGAAATAGTGATGATTGATGGATGAATCATGCCTCTTGTATTCATTATATTTATCAGTTTTTCTACCAATCCTAAAACACATTGGTCTAAGATGACAGCACTGTATTCATCACGCTGCAGAATATAGTCTATTGCTTTATCCGTTATGTTTTCAAGATGGACTTTTATATAGGAAAATCCATTTTTTTCAACTATCTTTCTTATTACCGGAGAAAGGACTTTATCAGTTTCAATATGCAATACCCGCATTGGCTCCACCCCATCCGCATCTATTGTCATTACCTGTCAAATATTATCTTTAAGCCATTTTTGTGCTGCCGTATCCCCGTTGCCAGCAGCTTCTTTCATCCATTTTTCTGCCATTTTCTTGTCTTCACCGATTTTACCCGATGCATATAATGCACCAAGATTGTATTGAGCGGTTATCTCACCAGCTTCAGCAGCTTTTTGGTACCATTTTTGGGCAGTAGCATAGTCTGCTTTTGGCACGCCGTAACCGTTTTCATACATCACTCCGAGGCTGCACTGCCCTTTAGGATCACCTTTTTTCGCAGCTGCTACAAAATACTGCAAAGCTTGCTTATAGTCCTTTTTTATTCCTTCACCATAAAGATACATGCACGCTATCTGGTAATCGGCAACGCCTAATCCCTTTTCCGAAGCTTTTTTATACCATTTAACGGCTTCAGTGTAACTTTGCGGAACGCCTTCCCCATTTTGCTGCATAATTCCCAGTTGATATGCTGAATAAGGATCATTTCGTTCAGCAGCCTGCACAAACCATTCATAGGCTTTTTCCAGATTTTTTTCCACACCGTCACCACTTTTATACATGGCGGCAAGCTCGAATTGTGCCGGAGCATAGCCTTGTTTTGCTGCGGCCGTATACCACGTTGCAGCTTCAGTAAAATTTTTTTCTACACCTAGTCCTTCATCATATAAAGATGCCAGCATACACTGGGCAACGGTATAATTTTGTTTGGCAGCGCGTTCATACCATTTGGCAGCCAGTTTATAATCCTGCTTGATGCCCCGGCCGGTATCATACATTTTGCCTAAATAAAACTCAGCCGGGGCAAAATTCTGTTTAGCTGACAATGCATACCATTTAACAGCTTCCTGTGTATCTTCTGCAACAGAGCAGCCCGTATCATACATTATTCCCAGATTGCATTGTGCAGGGGCATGTCCCTGCAGTGCTGACTGTTCATAATAAAAAAATGCCTTACCTTTATCTTCCGGTACACCATAACCATTATCATACATAAATCCCAAGTTGCATTGTGACAGTGCGTTATTTTTTGCAGCTGCCCGTTCATACCATTTAACTGCTTCAGCGTAATCTTGTGGAATATTATTGTCACTGCTGCCTTCAAAATACAAATCACCAATACGGCATTGTGCTTCTACGTGACCATTTTGAGCAGCTTTTTTATCCCATTCAACCGATAGTCCGGCATTTTTAGGCACTCCCCAGCCATTCGTGTAGAAACCGGCCATGTCATGCTGAGCCAGTGCATAGCCCTGCCGTGCTGCCATTTCACACCAATGAACAGCTTCTTTCGCATCTACTACCACCATCATTCCAGAGTAATATAGAAAGCTTAACTCATACTGGGCAAAAACATCATTATTATCTGCCAACTGTTTTACTTCTTTGATCAAACGCGGCTGTCCATAACCGGGATTTTCTAATATGCAATACCAAAGAGAGCATAGCTTGTCACCTAATTCATGTCCACGACGATAGTATTTTTTCTGCTTTATTTTATCATTATATTTTTTATCAAAATGACCGTTGTAAATTTTCCCCAATATATAAAATGCCTTGGAACAACCTGCTTCTTTCAGTCCGTCTGCCAAAGCAAAAGCTTTCTCATATTCGCAGTGTAAAAACATAGTTTCCATCTGATGTATTTTTGTAGTATCCTGTTCATTATGCATATCCGCCAATGACCATCCTTTCAAATTCATACTGTTCTCATAGTAAGTTTATCACATGTTGTTTCCTAAAATCAGTTGTATATACAGCAATCTGACTACATTATTTGCTTTTTATACTAAAATAATAATCAAGACTGCATTATTCATTATATTATACTTACAATTAAAGTCAATCATTAGCTGATGTAATAAGCTTATTGAAGTCTTTTTATATACAAATGTGCCTTATAAAAGTCTATTATATTGCAGGGAATCTGCCTTGCCGCACAGAATACAATATTGTTCTATAATATCAGGCAATAAGGATATCGGTCAATATGAAACAAATTTACATTCCTAGGTATAATCTCATTTTACAGCACCCATTATTTCATAAACATTATAAACAAATTCTTCTATGGGAAAAAAACCGGCATTTTTGTCACCATGACATTGCCCACTTTCTTGCCGTAGCACGCATTGCTGCGATAATCAACAATAAAGAGCATTACCACATTGATGAAGAAATGATTTATGCCGCAGCACTTTTACACGATATCGGCCGCTGCGTACAATACGAAACTGAGGTTGATCACTCTGCCGCCAGTGTACCCATAGCACGAATCATTCTCATGGATTGCAAATTTTCCGTCAAAGAAACAAGTATTATCAGCAATGCAATAAAAAGTCATCGTGATCCTGCCGTTAAAGCCGAGCAAAATTTGTCCGGTCTCATCTATCGTGCCGATAAAATGAGCCGCAACTGTTTTTGCTGCATGGTTTCTGATCAATGTAACTGGCCGAAAGAAAAGCGGCGCAGTACATTGATCTATTAGTTTTTTTATGCGGCAATTAATTACTGTCTGCCGCATTCCTGACTTCATTTTTTTATTCGACAGCAGAAAGGAACCTATATGGATATAATAACAATAAATGATTTATCGGTTTATGCCTTTCACGGTGTTTTACCGGAGGAAAATAAGCTGGGCCAGAATTTTTTTATAACGGCACAGCTTGTTCTTTCTACCCGCCGGGCAGGTATAAAAGATGATTTATCTGCCACTGTCAATTATGCCGATGTTTGTCATTTTATCAATGACTATACTAAGGCGCATACCGTAAAACTGATCGAAACCGCCGCTGAGCAACTAGCCGAACAAATATTACTAAAATTTCCTTCAATAAAGAAAATTATTCTGTCTATCAGAAAGCCTGGTGCACCAATTGGCTTGCCGTTAAAAGAAGTAGCAGTGACCATCAGCCGTTCTTGGCATGAAGTGTTTATTTCTTTTGGCTCAAATATCGGTGATCGGGCAGCATATATCGATCATGCCGTAAAAGCACTAAAACTTTTTCCCCAGATACGGCTGGAAACCATTTCAGATCTATGTGAATCAACGCCTTACGGTAACGTTCAACAGGCTGATTTTCTCAATGGAGTACTGGGTTTGCAGACTTTATTATCACCATATGAATTACTGGATACATTGCATAAAATCGAGCAGGCCGCCGGACGGAAACGAACGATACACTGGGGGCCGCGTACTTTGGATCTTGATATACTCTTGTATGACAATATCATAATGGATGATGAAAATCTTACGATTCCGCACAGGGATATGCTAAACCGGGATTTTGTGATGATACCGTTGAACCAAATTGCTCCTTACAAGATTCATCCGGTTTCTAATAAAGCCATATGTGAATTATGCAATACTTTTCCCCAAGATGACTTACATATAATAAAGGAGTGAATCTATATGAGTTCCACAACTTTTCTTCCCAGTTACACTGCCGGTATCGATGCCTATGCAAAGATTGACTCCATATGCCTCGCCTATGGCAGAACAGCTGTAGTGATCGGCGGAAAAACCGCTTTGCAAAAGGCAAAAAATGATCTTTCAGATGCGCTGACCGATTCTCAATTGAAAATAATCGGCTTTATTTGGTTTGGCGGTAATGCCACTCATAAAAACATTGATAAACTAATCCGTGATCCATCAGTGTATGATGCTGATATGATATTTGCCGTCGGCGGTGGCCGAGCCGTCGATACAGCCAAGGCCGCTGCCGACAAATTGCACAAACCTGTGTTCACCTTTCCCACAATTGCTTCCAATTGCGCTGCCGTGACATCTTTATGTATACTTTATAATGATGACGGTACTTTCGGTGAGTTTTACTTCGGCCGTCAGCCGGCCATACATGCTTTTATCAACACCAAAATAATTACCGAAGCGCCTTTGATGTACCTGCGGGCAGGTATTGGTGATGCTTTATCTAAGCAGTATGAAGCTGGTTTCAATTCACGCAATGATCAGCTCCATCATGAAAATGAACTGGGAATCCAGATCAGCCGTAATTGCTCGCAATTATTACTAAAATACGGTCTGTCTGCCCTAAAAGCAGCTATGTCTCACACCATATCAGCTGATTTTGAACAAGTTGTTCTTACAATCATCATCAATACCGGTCTGGTATCAGTGTTAGTTGATAATCGTTACAACAGCAGCATGGCTCATGCCGTTTACATTGCCCGCACCCAGCTGCCCGGATGTGAAAAACATATGCATGGTGAAATAGTCGCCTATGGTGTGTTATTTTTATTGACTATGGACGAACAGATCACTGAGCGCAATAAGGTATATGACTTTAATAAACAAGTCGGATTGCCGCTGTGTCTGTCGGATATTACTGTAGATACCGATTATAAAGAAAAATTCACCACATTGATTGGCCAGGATAAATATATTCCTTATGCACCATACCCCATAGATATTGCAAAAATCAGAACATCGATTGATGCTTTAGAAAAATATCATCAATTACAGATTTATTAAAATATATTATAAAAAACAGCCTTCCGTATGGGGGCTGTTTATTATAATATATTTAATTTATTTCAAAAGTCACACTTACTCTGGCTGAAACCTGCAAGTCCTTGGCACTTATAGGTGTAGGTGCCGCCATATCGGCATTCATTGCTTTAAAAGAAACTCCCGCAGCCCGATTTTCCACATAGATATTACTTTCGCTGGCACTTACTACATTGACAATGCTCTTGCCAAGTTCTCCGGCTATTGCCTTGGATTTTTGTTTGGCATCAATCACGGCCGCCTTTAATGCCGAATCTTTATATTTTTGTACATCTTTCAGACTGAATTTCACCGAGTTGACATTACTGGCACCATTTTTTACGGCTGTATCGATTATACTGCCGACATTATTGATATCATTTGTTGTGACAACGACAGTATTTTCAGCCTTATATCCTGTTATCCGCTGTGAGTTATCCTTATCATACACCGGATAGAAATCATATGAAGCTGTTTTAATATCTTTTTGTGTGAATCCTATGCCATATAAGGCATTTTGGATATCAGTCATAACCGCAGCATTTTTGCGTGAAGCATCAGCGGCCGTTGTTCCGGTCGTTTCTATGCCAATTTCAACTGATGCCTGGTCCGGTGTCACATAAAAACTTGATTCTCCCTCGACACTTATCGTCCGTGGTGCAGCCTCCGCACCGGCTATTGATGGACTGACCGCAAAGGGCAGTACGAACAGCATCATCAATAACATCATCTGGATTTTCTTCATATACTCCGTCTCCTTTTCATAAAAATCAAATTGGATTTACACATTAAATCTAAAATAAGTCACATCGCCATCCTGCATGACATAATCCTTACCTTCAAGGCGAACCTGACCTTTTTCCTTAGCTGCATTGGTACTCCCTGCAGCAACTAAATCATTATAATTAACTATTTCGGCACGAATAAAACCACGTTCAATATCAGTGTGAATCTTACCGGCGGCCTGTGGTGCTTTCGTCCCCTTGGTTATTGTCCAGGCCCGACATTCATCAGGTCCTGCCGTCAAAAATGTCAAAAGTCCCAGTAATTTAAAAGCGGCTTTTATTAAACGATTAAGTCCCGATTCCGACAAACCCATTTCTTTAAGAAACTCACCGGCTTCGATATCATCAAGTTCAGCAATTTCCGCTTCCACTTTAGCCGAAATCACGACTACTTCTGCCTTTTCCTGTGCGGCATATTCTTTGACCTTTTGTACATAAGGATTTTTCTGACCAGCCGTACCCGCTTCATCTTCTGCCACATTAGCAATAAACAGCGTTGGTTTGCGTGTCAGCAGATTAAGTTCACCAATCATTATTATTTCATCATCAGAAAGTTTGGCCCGACGAGCCGGCTGTCCGTCAGAAAGAAGTTCATACACTTTTTTGAGCATTATTTCTTCCGTCTTGGCTTCCTTTGCACCGCTTTTTGCGGCCCGGCTGGCTTTTTCAAGACGTTTTTCTACCGTTTCCATATCAGCCAGACACAATTCCGTATTGACTATATCTATGTCGCGCAATGGATCGATAGACCCCTCTACATGAGTTATATTCCCGTCGTTAAAGCAACGCACCACATGCGCCACAGCATCCACCTGACGTATATGCGACAAAAACTTATTGCCCAATCCTTCTCCTTGTGCCGCTCCTTTAACCAGTCCGGCAATATCGACAAAACGAATTGATGCCGGTGTTGTTTTTTTTGAATTATACATTCCATGCAGCACCTGCAATCTTTTGTCAGGGACATCAACGACCCCCACGTTGGGTTCTATAGTGCAAAAAGGATAATTGGCCGCTTCGGCACCTGCCTTTGTTATCGCATTAAATAATGTACTTTTTCCAACATTTGGCAGACCAATAATTCCAACTTCCAAGTTACTCAATATGAATTCTCCTTCATCATAGTATATTTAACTGCTATTAATATATTATTATACATTGCTTCGGCAAAAATTTAAAGTGACCTTTATGGTGATACAGCCGCAGTCTGTACCTGATTTACTGCAATATGGCTGCCGTATTTTGCCGCCCACCACGAAATTCCCCTTATGGCATCAGTATATTTCATTACTGCTGCCGCATCAGGAGATGGTTTATCAGGGAGAAATTTTTCCGGCATATACTCGGATTCATCAGTGCGGCCGATATGACCATCTGTTATTGCAAAGGCATAATTGGCAGCTATTTTATTACCGAGTGTCAGGCTTCTGCCCACAGAATAATAGGTGAATCCTTTTGGCGCTATAAGTTCCATTAAAGTTGGGAATATATCGATCTGGCTGCCGACATCATCCTGAGAAAACAGCTTTTTATTGACACCATCACCAGTCATTATAAATGGTATCACATAACGTTTATACATCGTAGGTGTTTTTTCTATATTATAACGGTCGGCATGGTCACCGACAATCAAAAACAAACTATCGGGATATTTCTGCCGCATTACCGCAATGAAATCACTCATCATCTTATCGGCATACCAAAAATGCCCCAATTCTTTCAACAGTTCATCATCGTTTTGATATTGCGGTTCCAGTGCATTTTTGACCCCTGCCGAATCAAAACCATTGGCTTTTAAATCAACCTCGAATGGAGAATGATTAGATACATTCAGTATAACATTAAAAGAACTGCGCCCATCCGTATCATCAAGAACCAAATTGTAAAGATCTTTGTCATCTGCCCCCCATACGCTTCCCTTGGAAGTTTCTGTAATATCACTGCGGCTATAAAAGTTGTCGAATCCCTGAGCTTTGGTAAACCGGCCGATATTTTCCCAGGAAGATGGTCCGGCATAATAAAATTTTGTTGTATAGCCAAGTTTTTTTAATTGCGGCGCAATAGCTGTAGAGTACGGTTGCTGCATCTTATCTACCATTGTTGTCAAATAAAGATTGGCATCGGCAAATCCTGTCACGACCCCCATAAGAGCATTGACAGTGCTTGAACCATTGGGCAGAAAGGCCTTACAATAAGCTGTATCATTTTCACCGATAACCGATTTCATTCCATCGGCTATATGCAGATTGTCATACTCCGGCAGCAAAGGCCAATTGGCATAGCTTTCTGAAATCAACAGGAAAATATGTCTGGGTTTGGTTATTACAGGTCCCTGCGCTTGTTTAGACAAATAATCATTAAGATTGTCGCTTTGTATATTTTTCCCACTCAAATATCTGGCAAAATCTCTTATATCATCAGCTGTATAACTAAGCCCATTGCTGGCAGCACTGCGCTGTTTTAACCGATAGGCCCTGTATATCGCCTGCCCATCGTCAAGTATTGCCTCATTTAAAAAATCATCTTTTGTAATTGCCGAATTTTCCCAGTCTATCTGTGTCTGCCAACTCCAACTGCCGCTGAATAATGACAAACGTGCAATAAAATACACCAGCAGCAAAAATACTATCCGGCCTTTCCAGCGCAGCGGCAGCCATTTAACCGGCAAATATGCCGTAACATTCCAATCCAAAAATTTTCGCCATAAATAAAACAGCACTATAGTAAGAACCACTGCTCCTAATAAGCGAACCGGCAAATCAAACTGATCCACCATAGTCCAAAACAATGCCACCCAGTCTTCGTGCATACCGGTGAACAGCATTTGATTGAATCCACTGTGATAAGTACGATAAAAGGGAAATCTGGCAACAAAAAGTATTGAAACCGCCATGAGCTGCAGCAGCATGATAATGTTTAAAAACTGTCTGCCCCGGTGATGTGAAAATATATTGCCGATTCCCAAAAACAATAAATCAAAAATCGTCAATACCCCCACTGTCTGCATGCTCATCTGCATTCCCAGGACCAGAGCTTTTTTGATATCGTCAGCATTTATCTGCAGCGACATGTAACTGTGCATATCAGCAATAAATACTATCCGAAAAATTGACAAAATCACCCAAAAGAATAAGTAGCATTTTAATCCGTTGACCCAAAAAATAAAAATGCTGTTCCAAGCATTATCAACACTCAGTCCCAAAAATTTCTTCAGCATATGTACGCGGCCTTTCCTACTGGAATTAATATGTGACATATTAACATATCATTCTATACTAATCAAGATAATGAATTTGTAAAGAATAAACTCCTGACAGATATTTTTTTAATTAATCAGCTAAAATATATCGAAAGAACTCGCTTTATGATAAAATAGAGTTAATATTAATTTTTAGAACTCTGATAGTAAAAAGTTAAACTTGTGGAAAAGGAAGTTATTATTCATGGCCTGGCATAGATATAAAGTAAAAGGCAAACACTATATGACAAAACGTATACGGACTCTCGATATTATAGCGCGTTCTGACGTTATCGCCAAACAAAAAGCAATAATCAAAAAACTTTTACCGCCGTTCATCTGTGAAGAAATTCCTTTTGATCCCCCAAGTGCGATTCTGCTTGAACAGGCATCGGCTGCCGGTCTTACTATCCCTGACGGGGCCAGCAGTGATGATGTGGCATGCCTCATTCAGGGCAAAGACGATATTGCTCCGCCTGCCGGCCTGACTGCTTTTGCTGAAAGATGGGATATATATTTTTCACAGTATATTGGCAATCGTGCTTTATATAACACGATATTCAAAAATCTTTTATCCGAAAACAAAGCGGCTTTTTTTGTTTTCACCGTATACAAATTTTTGTCCGGCGATAAAAAATCCAATCTGGATTCACATCCTTACAAAGATATATTCTATAAATATGCCGCGGCTGCAATTGCTGACAAACGTCTGATGCGTTCAATAAACAATTACAAGGGTGAGCATCTTTGCACATTTGGCACTGTGGAAGGACTGCCCGCCGGTTATAAAGCCGGCGGAGTGAGGACAATTGCTTACAAATCAGCGACTGCTTTTCTCAAAAATCACTTTGATGAAAAGTTCCTGCCGCTTACGGCAAAAGTTATCAATGAATCTTCTCCGGGAAATCCCACTGCTGTGTCATCGGGCAATAGAAATACTGACAAAATCGCGATATCCGATGAAATACATTCTGTCTCCCAAGCCGTCTCCGATCAAAAACCATCTGTGTTTATAATATCGAAAAATGATATTTTTGTTCCTTCAAAGGCTCTGGAATTAAAGAATAAAATTGTAAAAATACCTGATTTGGACAAAAAAGCCGCTGCCGATCTGCCTGTTTACCAGCCCACTCCCACAACAAAAAAACCACTGCGGGAATTACAATATACAAATACCAGCGGGAAAAAATCTTTGGGTAAAACCGGCTGTCTTAGTATAATGGTGTTCCTGATTATTATTCTTGTTGTCGTTTTTTCTTTTTTTCTATAATGATTTAAGATATGAATGAGGTACCCTATATGAAAAAATATATTATGTTTGCAATCTTTTCTTTATTGGCTTTATTTATTACCAGCATCGGCCCGGTGTATGCTCAAGCGGCTGATGCCGAAACTAATTGGTCCTGGATAACATCAGATGACCGATATGGGAAATTTTATGCTCCGGAAAGAGTCCGTGTCGTCGCAAGACAAAACGGCGTACCGACCTGTATTGAGGCATGGATCAAAACTGCTTATACAGGTGCCGGTGCCGCTGAAACGGTTCCGTCCATGGGGCTTAGCAAGGAAATCCCCAACAGTAGTGATCTAAACTACAGTCTGGCTCTTATACGAATAAACCCTCAGGGACGTACTCTTGAATATTTGGAAGAAATATTCTATAACAAAAACGGTACCGTTTTAGCATCACATTGGTATGATAAACCTCGTTTGAAAGAAATCAATTCCCAATCATTCGATGAGAATTTTTATGATGCTATCGTCGATCAGGTTTTCAATCAAGGTGAAACCGCCAGAACTAAAGCCGCTGACCGCTGGATTACACTTTGGCGCAAGGTTGATGCAACAGCTGCCACATCGGCAACGGCTGATACCACGACTATACGAAAAACCGGCAACGATGTTTTTGTTTGGATATGGCAGGAAAACCGCAATGACAGCGGTGGTTCAATTATTGATATAAAATTTTATAAAAAAGTTTTTAATCTATCTTCTTACAGCTATAAAATTACTTCTTATTCCGAATGGACTCCGGCTGACGGCTGGAAATCCAATAATGCTTCTTTATCCGGGAATTATATGTCAATAATACCGGACAGTAAGGAAGATATGGAATTTCGTATGCTGAAGCAATATACGGACAATCAGCCCAATTGGGTGGATCGCTATCAGATCGGTACTGCTTCGCAATCTGCCGCTTCAGTTTCAAACAATGCAAATGCACTATAAGTTTTCTACATTCACACTATACCACAAAAAGGCTGCCACTCAGATGACATTGACTTCATACAAATACGTGTGCACTATTGTGTATGCCGTTTTAAGGCATACACAATAGTGGTACATTGCATATTTATGGATGAAAATGTCTATGCGTGACAGCCTTTTTTATTTTTATATTCCCAATGCTTTTTTAGCTAATCTATCCACAAGTTCATTACCTTTTACTCCAGTATGTCCGGTAACCTTTTTAAAACTGACCCATTTACGGCGGCTGGACATAAAAGCTGCATATTGCTGTGTTCCAGGCATGTTGGCTTTCCATCGGCCTTCAGCCCACTCCGATATCCCGATGTAATCATGGTAAATAACTATTTTCCCAATATTGTTTTTTTCAGCCCAGCTTACTGCCTGCATGGCAGCCTCTATCTCACCGGCCACATTATTCATCTGGGCATTTTCCGCCGATCGTCCGACACCGCTGTCACTATGTATGAGTTCGGCATTATAAAATACCGCTATCGCCCAGCTATATCTGCCTGCTGCATAGGATCCATCAACATAGATACAATAACAGTCTGCATTATTATTCGATTGCCCGTCAGACACATCACCTAAGTAATCCTCAGCTTCCTGCAGCGTGACAAACCCTTTATAAAGAGCTCCGGTAAAATGGTCTATCTGTTCTTTACATTGATGCCATGTTTTATATATACCATTTCTACGGCCATTTTTAACAGCATAAAAATTTTTCTTTGCAGCCAAGTTATTCTCCTTTTACTGTCAGCTTTTTATACTATTCATGCCAATAAGGTCTTGCCGGTCAGTCTCTGTGCACTTTTATTCACTTCATATAACACTTTTTCTTCATCAATGGTAATAAGCCGTCCTTTGTCCAAAAGTAATTTCCCATTTACCAAAACGGTATCGACCATCCCGGCATTAGCCGAATATACTAGTAGTGATACTGCATCATAACAAGGTGTCCATTGTGTTCCCTGCATAGAGATAAGTGTTATATCAGCCTTCATTCCTGTCTGCAGTTTACCGGTGTTGTTAAGACCCACTGCCGCAGCGCCATAGCTTGTTCCCATCTGCAGCGCAGTAAATGCCGGGACGACAAGCGGATCAAGAACAGCCGCTTTGTGAATAAGTGCTGCCAGATTTATCTCTTCCAGCATATCAAGATTGTTATTGCTGGATGCGCCATCCGTTCCCAATCCGACACAAACACCGGCTTTTAATAATTTATCGACCGGTGCTATGCCGCTGGCCAGTTTAAGATTACTGCCGGGATTATGGGCAACACGCACATGATGCTTTTTCATTATGGCTATATCTTCGTCATTTACATGAACACAGTGTGCTGCCAGAACACCACAATCCAAAAGGCCGACCGATTCCATCAAAGCCATCGGTGTCTTTTTGTATTGCTTTATACAGTCATTGACCTCACCAATAGTTTCCGCCAGGTGGATATGAATTTCCGCTTTATACCGCTGCGCCTTATCAATGACTTTTTCAAGAAAATCCGGCGGACAGGTATATGGCGCATGTGGTCCGAACATCACGCTTATCCTGCCATCAGCCGCACCGTTATAATTTTCAAACAAAGTGCAATTATCCTGCAGAGCTGTCATGCCATTAGGTGCCGTACCAATCATGCCGCGTGATAATACTGCCCTTATACCGGTAGTTTCGACTGCTTCAGCTACTTTTTCCATGTCACCGTACATATCAGCAAATGTAGTCGTTCCTGTTTTAATCATCTCCGCTATGCCCAGCATGGCACCCCAATAAATGTCATCTTTATTCATTTTGGCTTCCACCGGCCAGATTTTGTTATTCAGCCAATCCATCAGCTTCATGTCATCAGCATAACTTCTAAGCAAAGTCATCGATACATGGGTATGTGCATTGACAAAACCGGGAATGGCCAGCTTGCCCTGTCCTTCTATTATGCTGTCGGCAACGAAATTAGGTGGCACATCCCCCACAGATGAAATGACGTCATTCTTTATCGCTATAGCTATTTTTTTTATCGTACCATCAGGTAAAACTGTCAAAATATTCTTTATTAATGTATTCATTACTGCCTTACAACCCCCTTATGATAATATCCGGTCTCAGGCTTTATGCAGATAATCGTGTTGTTCCTGAGTGAGTTTATCAATATCCGTATTAAGTGAAGCAAGCTTTATATTGGCAAGTTTTATATTGATTTCATTAGGCATCAGATATACTTTATTTTCCATATTCTGATGGTTTTTCAAAATATACAGTGCCGAGAAAAACTGTACGCCAAAGGATAAATCCATTATTTCAGCAGGATGTCCGTCTCCGGCCGCTAAGTTTACTAAACGTCCTTCTGCCAAAAGATACAATTTCCTGCCATCTTTTTGTTTATATTCTTCGATATTTTTACGTACAGGCCGCTTTGAAACTGCCCCTTGCATTAAATCAATTTTATTTATTTCCACATCGAAATGACCAGAATTGGCCAGCACCGCCCCATTTTTCATGACGGCAAAATGCTCTTTACGTATTACGTCTTTGCAGCCGGTCAAAGTAAGGAATATATCGCCGATTTTTGCAGCTTCCTGCATCGGCATCACCCGGAAACCGTCAAATACAGCTTCAATTGCTTTTATCGGATCTACCTCGGTAATTATAACTTTAGCGCCAAGTCCCTTAGCTCGCATTGCTGCCCCTTTGCCACACCAGCCATAACCAGCTATTACCACATTTTTACCGGCTATTACCAGATTAGTCGTACGCATAATGCCATCCCATGTCGATTGGCCTGTTCCATAACGATTGTCAAATAAGTATTTGCAATAGGCATCATTAGCCGCGACCATTGGAAAATTGAGCTTGCCGGCATCAGCCAGAGCATGCAGACGGATCACGCCTGTAGTGGTTTCTTCACTGCCGCCGATGATTTTTTTAGCCAGTTCCTTACGGTCACCGTGCAGATGAGCAACTAAATCGCCACCATCGTCAATAATCATATCCGGCTGTGTATCGAGCGCCTTATTAATAAACATATCATATTCAGTCTCGGTGCAATCGTGCCAAGCTAATACCGTAGCGCCTTCTTCTGCTAAGGCTGCTGCCACATCATCCTGCGTTGACAGTGGATTGCTGCCGGTCACTGTAAGTTCAGCCCCGGCATGCATCAATACAATTCCCAGATAAGCCGTCTTTGCTTCCAAGTGCATTGTTATGACCATTTTTTTACCGGCGAACGGCTTGGTTTTTGAATATTCTGCATCGATATGGTTCAGTACCGGCATAAAATTCTTTACCCATTCAATTTTGTCATGTCCTGATGGTGCCAGTTTAATATCGCGAATCATTGATTCCATTAAAAATGCCCCCTGTATATAATAAATCATTAATTTATACTGCATTGCTATCAATCTGTAAAAGTATATGAGTGTTTCAAAATAAAACAAATTTTAACAGTTTCTGACGATTACAGGCCAATTTAATTATCGGCTGACAGCTTGTCCAACAATTTTTTATTTGTTCGTCCTACCTTCAGCGGAGTTATAGAAACGAACCCATTTTGCACAGCCCATACATCACTGCCGGCCAGATTGCCCTCATCATTTGGTGTGCCATTCATAAAATAGCAGATATCACCATCTGCATCTATTTCCCTGCCATATTCATTATGGTATTTGCGGTAACCTTGTTTAGTATAATAAAAAACATTAAAAGGATCTTGTATTTTTTTAGGAAAATTAACATTATACATATATGGTCTTTCCTGTTTAAATTCAGGTAATTTTTTCTTGAATATTGCTGCGGCCTCAGCAAAGCTTAACTGCGAACCGACTACACGTGACACAGCTATTGACAATATCCCATGTAAATGCCCCTCCATAGCCGCGCCGACCGTTCCTGAATACAATATGTCAGTACCCAGGTTTCCGCCGTCATTTATGCCGGATAATACAATATCCGGCAGGTCATGCTCATAAAGGACTTCAATCGCCAGCTTAGTACAGTCTGTCGGTGTGCCAAATACCCTGAAAGCTTCGACCGGCAGGCCAATATCAGCTTTCTTTACCTTTATCTTCCTATGCGCCGATATAGCCTGCGACATTCCACTTTGCTGGGCAGCCGGTGCTACAACACGCACATCATAATCATCACTTAATACCTTGGCCATGGTAAGGATCCCCGGTGCATTTATACCATCATCATTCACTAATAAAATTTTTTTCACAATATCACCTCAATCCTATCAATTTATGAGTCTGTCCGATTATCCGCACATCACATAATTTTTCCAAAGCCTTTTCCTGCCATATCAACAGTTTTTTCGGTGACGGTGCCGTATATCCATCGCAAGGCGTTACCGGCTGCAGTATAAGCAAAATTTTTTTGTCAACTCTGCCCAATAAATCTATTGCCGCAGCAAAATCATTATCTGCCGTTTCCTTTGCCACCACAATTTTGACATAGACATCCTTTTGTCTGGCTATGTACAAAAATTTTTCATGCTGTGCCCACAAATCAACACCAACAGCATCCGGGAGTTTAAAATCCATACTGACAATATCAATATTGTCAATTACTTTCGTCAATTGTTCAGATAAAGTACCATTTGTTTCTAAAAATAAAGGTACTGCGGTTTGTTCCGCCAATGCGTTGATAAAGTCCGGATATAACAATGGCTCTCCACCTGTCAGACTGATCGAATGATGTTTTTTTTGCAGTCTTTTTTTAATATACGGCAAAATCGTCCTGAGTTCAACAGGATTAGCCAGACAATCAGCATCTTCCAAATTGCATTTATTAACAGCCAGCATATCTTCTGTATCACAGTAGCCGCAATCTAAATTGCAGCCGACAAATCTGATGAATAACTGACGGCAGCCGATATACTTACCCTCACCCTGCACCGAAGAAAATACTTCACTTATAGGTATCTTCATTTTGCCATTTCCCCGTAATAGGTTGCTGCTGATTTTTCTGTTTCCCATACCTTGACAAATTTTACCCGGCACTTATCCTTAATCATTTCATTTATCGCTAAACTATGATATATATAAGCCGATATATTTTCCGCTGATGGATTCACCGCAGCAAAAGGTTCCAGTTCATTTAAATAATGGTGGTCAAGGCAGTCTATTACCTCTCTTAATGCTTTTTTTAGTTTTTTAAAGTCAACCAGCATTCCGAGTTTATCCAACTTATTCCCATATACAACGACTTCTACTATCCAGTTATGACCGTGCAGATTATCACATTTCCCCGGATAACCCACAATGCGATGGGCTGCGCCAAAACTATCTCTAATTGATAATTCAAACATTTTTTACCTCCTCACAACCTCGCTATTTAAAATTATAACATATAATTAAAATATTTTACTAAAATACGCAATATTTATTGATTATACCGGTACAGCAAAAAGACTGCCGCATGTGAGCATTTTCGCTCATAAATATACAATCTTCCATTCTCCTTATCCTTCTTTAGAAGAACGAGAACCGCATAGCGGTGGTAGGCTGCATTTTTATGAGGTCAATGCCGTTCGTGCGACAGTCCCCTTTATTAAAAATCCACAATTACTATTATTCAGTCAATAAGTCCTGCACAGCTTCTTTTTCCGGATATGATATCTGTGTTCCCTTTTTCATTACACTCAGTGCAGAAAAAGCACTGGCTTCCCGCATTGATTTTAGTACGTCATGATTTTTTACATAGCAACTGGCAAAGCATCCGATAAAAGCATCACCAGCACCGGAAGTATCTACTGCATCTACTTTAAACGCTTTCAGGCATTGTATTTTTCCCTCTGTAACCCACATGGAACCTCTGGCACCCATCGTAACAATGACATTTTTTATACCTTTTTCTATTAATGTCAGTGCCGCCTTTTTTATATTTTCTTCTGTATTTGTGGGCATTCCTGTAATAATGGAAAGCTCTGTTTCATTAGGAACAAAAAAATCACATTTACAAATTTTTTTTATATCCAGCCCGGCATTTCCCGGAGCAGGATTTAGCAGAACCGGAATATTATTTTTACTGCCAAATTCGATTGCATGGTATACCGTTTCTAAATTGATTTCCAATTGCAATATCAAAATGCTGCATTTTTTTAAACTTTCTGCAGCCTTATCAATATCAGCCGGTAATAAACATTTATTGGCTCCCTTAATTATTAAAATTCTGTTTTGTCCCGACGCATCGACAAATATCGGTGCAACTCCGCTCGAAACATTATTAACTCGCTCAGCATACGTAGTATCTATATTATATTTCTTTAAGTTATTAATTGTATTATCAGCAAATATATCATTACCAACCTTTGTCAGCATCATAACATTACTGCCATATTTTGCTGCTGCCACAGCTTGGTTGGCACCTTTCCCCCCACATCCCAGAGAAAATTCCGGTGCTTCCAGGGTTTCTCCATCTGCCGGCATTCTGTCAATATAAGATATCAGGTCGACCATATTGGAACCAATTACTGCTATTTTCAAAATACTGCCTCCTATTTTTTCCCGGTGAGCACTGAAAAAGTCTTTTCTTCGTTAGGTTCAAGCATTACCAATGTACCCGCTTTCTTCGCGGCTAAAAATCCTTCCGGCCTGCAGGTAGCCGGCAGTACAAAAGCCGCCACCTGCAAATCCCCATTATACATGATCCATCTTGTCGCACAAGGAAAATCACTTGTTGAAAATTCTGTAGCGAATCCGTATCCCTTAGGAGAATCCATTTCAAAAACAGCCCTTGCCGCATATTTTTTGACATCGTCTGCCATAAATACTATTTCAGGATCATACATATCGGACTGTTCAAGTTTAGTCAGTGTTTTTCCTGTTTTTTGCATCTGTTTTATATCTTCATTATATTTAATCCATTTAGGAGTGGGCTTAACATGAGCGGGGATTGATTCACGCAGTTTAAAAGCTTTCTCGGGTATATTAGATGTAATTACGGCATTATCAACATATGCATAATTCATATGACACATATATTGAAGCGGCATCATTATGCTTGTAAGATTTTTTACCTTCATACCAATTTTTATCTTCGTACTGTTTCTATTCAGTTCAACAGATGGATTGGCAATATAGTGATAACCAAATCCCTGACAGTATTCATATTTTCCTGTTACAGTGATACCTGTTTCGTCTATTTCCAGCCATGCTTCATCTATTACTGCACAGGACATTTCTCCATGCATGATGTGAGTATCTTCTGGTGACGGACAACCGTTAGACAGCAATCCAGAGTGAAAAGCAAAACAACCATAAGTGTCTATTATGCATCCGGCCGGTTTAGGCTGAGAAAACATATTCTTCATTCGCAGGTCTATCCCATCAAAATTCACGTCCCATATAATCTGTCCCATATAGGGTAAAACTATCACATATCCGCGGCTGTTATTTATTTTTATAGCTTCTACACCAGACGAATAAATAAATATTTCTACCGTAAATTCCTCATTTTTAAAAATTTCCGTAGTTTTTGAGGTAAAAAAGCTGCGTTTTAAGAATATCTTATTTCTCATTTTCAAACACTCCTTTTTTAATCACGCTTCATTATGCATCTTTTTATAAAAATAATAACCGACATAGGCAAAACAGAAAAAATTGACGATAAAAGAAAACTGCATTGACCCCGTTATATCAGATACCAGCCCCTGTACAGCAGGAACACAGGCTGCACCTATTATCGACATCACCAAAATAGCACCAGCTGTTTCAGTATATTTTTTTTCAACAGAATCTAATGTTTCTGCATAAATAGTAGCCCAGCAGGGTCCCATCAGGATGCTTATGGCAACAGCTGCATACACAGCAGTGAAACTTGGTATAAAGGAAACATACAAAATCAATAAACATCCGATTACTGAATAGGCCAATAAAACTTTATTTGCAGAAAATTTTGCTATTAAGAAATTAGCTATAAATTTCCCTGCAAAAAAACATGCATAACTGATTACCATAAAGTCAGCAGCCATTCGTTCGTTTATACTTTTATCAAGTACCAACGCCAGCCTTATCGTAAATGACCAGACTGCGACCTGCATTCCGACATACAAAAATTGTGCGGCAATGCCTTTTTTGAATTTACTATTTTTTACAAGATATTTTAAAGTTTCAATAATTCCCACATTATTATTAATGCTATCATTTTTTTCGACAGTTTTACATTTAGGATATTTAGTAAAAAGGAATAAGACAAATACCGCCAATAAAATAAATATCATTATTCGGTACGGTTCCAATGTGTGCTGCAACATTTGCAGCTTAAACAAATGAAGCTGATCCGCACTCAGTCCAGCCATTTGTGTCGTTAAACTAGCTCCGTTTTGAAATATCAGATATTTTCCTAATAGTATCCCCGCAGCTGCACCTATAGGATAAAAAGTCTGGCTTATATTAAGCCGTAATGTTGCATATCGACGTGGTCCCAGCATAGTGCTGTAAGTATTTGATGCTGTTTCCAAAAATCCCAATCCTATTGCAATAGAAAAAACAGCAAACAAAAACATTGTATAAGTGGCCATAGTAGACGCTGGAAAAAATAAACTACATCCGACAATATAAAATATCAGTCCGCATAAAATTGCTGTTTTATAAGTAGTCTTTTTTATAACCATTGATGCCGGAATGGATATTAAAAAATATCCGCCATAAAAAGCACTTTGTACCAATGCACTAGCAAAATCACTTAAAACAAACACACTTTTAAATTGCGTTATCAGTATGTCATTCAGACTAGCAGCCGCTCCCCATAATGGGAACAGGCACGATAATAAAATAAATTGAAAAATCGGTGTTTTATTTAAATATCCATCATCGCATTGCAATAATTTTGTATCATTAATGCCCATCAAATTTCCCCCTGTAATTGCGGGTATACCGGAACAATGCTTTAAGTTGCCCAATATACCCAGTCGATTTTATCCTTTTACAATATCCACACCGTGGCTGGTTCCCAACCGTTGTGCTCCGGCAGCTATCATTTCATCGGCTTCTTTTCTATTGCGGATTCCACCGGCCGCTTTTATCCTGGCATTGTTGCCGACTGTTTTTTTCATAAGTGCCACATCTTGCTTTGTTGCCCCGCCCGTGGAAAAGCCTGTAGATGTTTTCACAAAATCAGCTCCGGCTGCCACGGCCAGTTTACAAGCACGTACTTTTTCTTCGTCGGTCAACAGGCATGCTTCAATGATAACCTTTGTTAATGCTTTTCCCCGTGCTGCATCCACTACCGCTTTTATATCATTCTTTACATATTCATTGTCAGCATCTTTTAACTTGCCCACTGAAATTACCATGTCTACTTCCGCTGCCCCATCGCTTATCGCCTGATTTGTTTCAAAAACCTTAACGGCAGTAGGCGTGGCACCTTGGGGAAAACCGATCACTGTGCATACATTCACACCGCTGCCTTTTAACTGTGCAGAGCAATAACTTACCCAAATCGGGCTGACACATACTGATGCGAACTTGTATTCTTTTGCTTCTTTCAGCAGTTTATCCAAATCTTTTTTGGTCGCATCTGTTTTTAACAAAGTGTGGTCAATAATTTTCGAGTAATCCATATTTACCTCCAAAATATTATCTATTTAAATTACGCTTTAATACTAACACTTTTGTGAACTTATGTAAATAGTATTTTGCAATTAATTTCATATTTAAATTATTTAATATATTTAATTAACAAACCATTGTAAATAAGGGAATAATTATATAATCATATTATTATTTAAATAAGAACAAATGATTATACCAAAATAAAAATAAATCCTGTATTGAAATTATGCAAAATAGTATCCATCTAATTTCAATACAGGATTATATAAAATCTAATCAAATCAATTCGTGTGCCGTATACTGATCAGTTATCAAAACATTTGCGAATTTCCCTATTAATGCTGCCTTAATGGCCGGTATCTTACGCTGACTGCCAGCGACAAGTATCCTCTTTTCCTTATTTTTCAATTCTTCTAGTTTTATTCCCACAGTTCGTTTATCAAGTGACTCATCACATAAGCTCCCGTCTGCATCAAAAAAACGAGAACATATATCACCTACAGCTTTTTGTTTTAACATTTTTTTATCTTTCTCCCCTATATATCCAAGGCGAAATAATAATGCATCATCCATCACTGTACCAACTGTAAATACTGCTATATTTGCCTGTCGTCCCAATTCCAAAATTCTTTTTATATGGCAGTCACTTTCTACTAATTCCTTTACTTTCACATTGTCAAACATAAGCGGCAATGGAAGGTACTGTCCTACCGTGGCAAACGCTTCCGAAAACAATCCTACTACCTCATATGCATAGGTATTACTTTGTGAATGGCTGACACCACCCTTCAGCTGTACTATCTGTATTCCTTTTAACGTCTTAGGCCGCAAATTAAGGGCAACATTATAAATTGTCAGTCCCCAGCTTACGCCTATTATATCTCCATCTTTAGTTATATCATACAGATAATCCGCACCTTTTGCGCCAATCGTTTTTTTGATTTCATCACGAGTATTAATAGGCGCATAAGCTATCTTAACATCCTCCAAATCATATTTATCCGCTATCAGCCGCTCTAAATTACCACTGTCTTCCACCGGATCAATAATATTTATTTGAACGAATTTTTTATCTCTGGCATATTGCAAAAGCCGTGAAACTGTTGGTCGGGAAATATTCAATTCAGTTGCTATCTGTTGCTGGCTATAATTAGATTTATAATACAATTTTGCTATGTCTATACTCAATTTTTCTTTATTATTTTCCATATTCTCCACCAACATAATAACCATATTTTTTGTTTTAAAAAAACTATTGCAGCAAAATGCCGCAATAGCTTTTTCCTATACTCAATGCATAATATCATCATAAGACACAGCACGTGTATGCTGTGTATGACTCCATTCATGTTCGTTGCGATGTAAAAATCCTAAAAATACAATTGGTATCCAACTGTATATGAACACCGGATACAAAATAAGGTACAGCCATGCTTTTGGTTTCACATGTATTTTAAGTAATATAATGATTGGCAATATATATTGTCCAAGGGTAATCACCGTTAATAGAGCCGACGGCAAAAACTGATACATATTCGTGAATATTGGGTGACCGATTCCCATCTGAATATAGCTCATTATGACAAAGAACGTGGAAATAAGCAGAAAATGAGGCTGCAATAAATGCAGACAGCCGTCCAATATGCGTATATCATGCTTTTTTATTCCCGCTTTAATCATTTTGGGGATAAAACGATGTGCCACATCAAACTGACCTTGTGCCCAACGCTTGCGCTGACGCCATGACTGCATAAAGGTAAGCGGTTTTTCATCATAAACAATGGCATCATGTGCCCATGTAGTTTTTATTCCTTCCACCAGAGCTTTCATCGTAAATTCCATATCTTCCGTAAGACAGGTAGCCCCCCAGCCATATTTGTGCAGTACATCAGTCGAAATGCACATTCCCGTACCGCCTAATACAGAAGATAATCCTATATTAGTCTTAGCCAGATGCCAAATATGGTCAATGACCCAGAATGCAATTGAAAATGTTCCTGATACCCATGTATCATAAGGATTTTTAGAGTCAAGATAACCTTGTATAACTCTGTCGCCTTTACATAACCGATTATTCATTTCTAAAAGGAATCGTTTATGTACCAGATTATCCGCATCAAAAATAGTAACTGCATCGTATTCTCGCTTCATTTTGAATAAACGATCAAACATCCATTCCAAAGCAAAACCCTTGCCGTGTTTTTCCTTATCAACACGTTCATGTACAGTTCCGCCATGATCTCTTGCTATTTGTGCCGTATTATCGGTACAGTTATCCGCAATAACAAAAATGTCATATAAATTTTTAGGATAATCCAGTTCTCTTAAATTATCAATCAGCTGACCGATAACAGCTTTTTCATTATGTGCCGCCACAATTATCGCAAATGTTTTTTGTGGTGTAAGAATTTTAACCTCTTTGCGCCGCCACAATCCAAAAAAGCCGATAAAAAAATAGTATATAGTGAACAAGAAGATAATCACTTGAATTGGCAGCATAATGCCATCAAGAACGTATGTCATCAGCAGTTTCCCCTTTGGCCGTATATCTTAAAATATATTTTGCCGCTAATAAATAAAGCCGCCTCATGCGATTTTATTGAAGATAGTATTTAAAATACCCAATACGGCATATGTGGAAAAGATAGCAAACAACACTGCAAACGGAAACGCAGAGCGGCACAAGTAGATAACACCCAGTGCAAACAGTAAAGATATAATAAGTGCTATAACATTTATTCGTTCACCGGTTCCCTTAAAATCAGGGTAATGTATACGGCTGACCATCAACAAACCAAGAATAATGACAACTACCGGTGCAGCATAACCAACCGCCATTGGCGGTATAAACGGCAAATTGGCAATCAACATAGTTGCTGTTGCTATTATGCAGCCACCTGCCGGAATAGGCAGACCCATAAAATAACCATGAACGACAGCAGCATTAATATTGAACCTTGCCAGACGCCACATACCACAGACAGCATAAATAACACCGGCAGCTATACTGAAATACAAAAAGTATTGCAGATTTGCCGGTGGTATTCCTGCTTTCATTGCCGCCATACTAACAACCGACAATGTAAACAGTACCGACATAACGCCAGGTGCTGTGCCAAATGAAACTACATCACACAGTGAATCCATTTCCTTTCCAAGTTCATTTGCCGTTCCCAGATAACGGGCTAAACGTCCGTCAAGTCCGTCTGCTGCCAGCGCCAGCAGAATACATATAGGGCCATCGATCAAAGGTCCAAATTTGACGCCCCCCATAATCATCATAAATATGGCCAGTATACCAAATACCAAATTTAACGATGTACAGATATTCGGTATCCATGCTTTACTCATTATTTTTTTATCCTCCCAATTATTGTTTCTCCGCCAACGACTTTATCACCCTTTTTTACAGTGATATCGACATTGTTCGGTACTACGACCTCTGTACAGGAACCAAATTTTATCAGGCCGTATAATTCACCCCTTGTCAATGTATCGTTCAATGTAACCCATGATACAATGCGCCGGGCTAAAATGCCGGCAATCTGCGTGACAGTTATCCGCATTTTGCCGTTATCTATACCAATCATATGACGTTCATTTTCAAATCCGACACTATTTTTATATGCCGGACGAAAACGACCGCAGGTATATTGTTGTAGTTTGATTTCGCCTCTCATAGGACTGCGGTTCACATGCACGTTAAAAACCGATAAGAATATTACTACTTTCTTGCAGCGGCCTTTAACAAAATCGTCATCTTCTACATCCGATACACTCATGACCTTGCCGTCCGCCGGTGAAACGATAGCGGTGTCATCGTCAGGTATTATTCTTTTCGGATTTCTAAAGAAGAATGTAAAAAAAGCAGCCAAAACACCTGGAACTATTGCTGCATAAGGACTTACAAACACATATGCAGCTGCTGCCAAAACCGTGGCAGCGCCGATGAATTTATATCCTTCCTTGACAATATTCATTTTTATTACCTCTTTATATATTTGAGAAAGCATTTGACTGACCAATTCACAGACTTATTAACCAGTGCTTTCCTAAAAACTAAATAATTATTCATGTATAGCTACTATTCCTCTATAACACACTAATTATAGTATAATAAGGTTTTTTTGTCTACTGATTATGGTGCTTTTTCCATAAATGAACGGCTCCGACAAATTTAGGCAGTGCCAATAAGCGGCCAGCCCGCTGCGGCTGCATTATTCCGCGAAACAACCATTCTAACTTTGCCTTTTGCATCCATAATGGCGCCCGTTTCATCACTCCAGCCATCACATCAAGAGTTCCTCCCACTCCAATGGAAAGCGGGCAGTTTAATTTCCCCAAATTTGCATACAGCCATTTTTCTTGTTTTGGAACCCCCAATGCCGCCAATAATATATGCGGAGCAGTGTCATTTATCCGATTGATTATCGCAGCGGTATCGGCATCAGTAAAGAAACCATTTCTGGTCCCGACAATATTTATTCCCGGATAATCCTGTTCTGCCTTAGCCTTAGCTTTTTCGGCGACTCCCGGTGCCGAACCGAAGAAAAAAATCCGCCAGTTTTTTTCTGGGGCCATCTTTAATAAATTCTGCACTAAATCAAACCCTGCAACACGTTCTGGCATAGACACGCCCAAATAATTAGAAGCCCATACCGTACCTGCCCCATCCGGCACTACTAAATCAGCTTTATTGAGTATTTCTTTCAGTTTTTCATCATGTGCTGCCCGCATGATCATTTCTGCATTAGCTGTGGCTATCATTGCTTTACTGTTTCCTTCAATAAAGTGCCCTGCTGTCTGCACAGCTTCCTGCATCGTCAGCGATGCCACCGTCACTCCTAATATATTGACTGTTGTAAACAATGTATTTCTCCTTTTAGTTAAATCTTTTATTTTTCTCAGTCCCACACAGGCTAGTAAAATATTTTATCATATTAGTCAAAGTATGGTAAACTATTTATCAGAAAATAATTCAAAAAGTATCTATGTTTTTTCTGCTGTCTTTACAAATATAGTATTTTCTGATATTGTTTGATAGATAGACCTTTTTTACAATTATTCATTTGGTCAACTCATTATAAACCATTACAACCAGGAGATTTAAAATGAAATTCATAGATAGAACTAAAGTCACGGTAAAAGCCGGTGACGGCGGCAACGGTAAATCTGCCTTCCGCCGCGAAAAATTTGTTCCTAAAGGCGGCCCCAGCGGTGGTGACGGTGGTAAAGGTGCCAACATTGTATTTATCGTTGACCGCAATATAAATACTTTACTCGATTTTCGCTATAATCGCAAGTTTGTCGGTAAAAATGGCGGCAATGGTGATATAAAAAATCAGTTTGGTAAAAATGCTCCCGATTTATTGATAAAAGTACCAGCAGGAACTATTATTAAAGATGAGGATACTGGTGTTGTTCTTGCTGATCTGACAGCTGAAAATGAAACTGCTCTCATCTGCTCTGGTGGACGTGGTGGACGCGGTAATGCCCGTTTTTCCAACAGTGCCAATCGTGCACCTACTTTTGCCGAGCTCGGTGAACCCGGCGAAAGCAAAAATTTACTTTTAGAATTGAAGGTTTTAGCAGACGTGGGACTTATTGGTTACCCCAGCGTCGGTAAATCCAGTCTGATTGCTGCAGTGTCAGCAGCCCGCCCTGAAATTGCCGAATATCATTTTACCACGTTATCACCTATTCTTGGCGTCGTAAATGTTGGTCCTGAGCAAAGTTTTGTTATGGCTGACATTCCCGGTCTGATTGACGGCGCTGCCGAAGGTGTCGGCCTTGGGCACGATTTTCTGCGCCATATTGAACGTACCAAAATATTAATTCATATAATTGATGCTTCTGGTATTGAAGGCCGTGATCCTGTGGATGATTTTCATAAAATAAATAAAGAACTTGGCTTGTACGCTGATAAATTAACAAAAATGCCCCAGGTTATCGCAGCTAACAAAATCGACCTGCCTCAGGCGCAGGAAAATCTGCCGCGCCTTATAGCTCTTGCGAAACAGGAAAAAATGGCATTGTTCCCTATTTCAGCTGCTACTAAGCAGGGTTTGTCTGATCTTATCAAGCATGTTTATACGATGCTGCTTAATTATACCGCTGTACCGGAAACAGAAGACTCAGTCAAATTGTACGATGTCACCAAAGATACAGCCGATGAAGTAAAAATTTCCCGTGATATGACCGGTGATTTTGTTGTTTCCGGCAAAGCAATAGAGAAGCTTGTCGCTATGACTAATTTTGCTAATGATGAGGCACTACGCCGTTTTCAATATATCTGGAGAATGAAGCAAATTGATAACAAACTTAAACAAAAAGGTATAAAAGAGGGCGATACGGTCCACATCGGTGCCATGGAATTTGAATTTAAGGAATAACCTATTTGGAGGATATATTTTGATTCGCAACACATTAACAGGAAAACAAAAAAGATTTTTGCGCGCTATGGGAACAAAACTTGAACCGGTCGTACAAGTAGGCAAAGAAGGTATTACACCTGCAGTAGTAAAAAGCACCGACGATGCCATAACTAAACGTGAAATAATAAAAATACGCGTTTTGCAGAATTGTCCGCAGGAACCTGATGATTCTATAAAACTACTGGCTGAACGAACTAATTGTGATCTGGTGCAGATAATTGGCCGCAATGCACTTTTATTCCGCAGGAATTTCAAAAAGCCCAAAGTAGAACTGCCTAAATAAATAAACTATTACATCAGCATTATTACGGAATGATTTATTGAATCAAGCTGTCCGCCTGTTTAAAAAGACTGACAGTCACTAATGAATGAAGGTAAGTATTATGACGGATAGAATCGGGCTTAAAAATGCCGGCCGCATCATCGTTAAAATTGGGACCAGCACCCTGAATTATCCCACAGGCAAACTCAATATTCAACGCATTGAATGTCTTGTACGGCAATTGGCAGATTTGAACAATAGAGGCAAAGAAATACTATTGGTCACGTCCGGTGCCGTCGGTGCCGGTTTGGCACGTATGAATAAAAAACATAAACCTGACAACGTCCCGGAAAAACAGGCATTGGCTGCAATCGGTCAGGGCATTTTAATGCATATTTATGAAAAATTATTCAATGAATATGGTCAAACCGTTGCTCAGGTACTTTTAACAAAAGAAAATTCTGTGCGCTATTCTCAATATATAAATTCCCGCAATGCACTTCTAGCTTTATTGCAAATGCAGGTCATCCCCATAATCAATGAAAATGACGTTGTAGCTGTTGACCAGCTAAAAATTGGCGACAATGATACTTTATCAGCAATTGTTGCCAGTATAGTCGATGCTGATGCACTAATATTGCTGACCGATATTGATGGTCTTTATGATAAGAATCCTCAGCTATATCCGGATGCCAAATTCATTGAAAAAATAACTAATATAACTCCGAAAATTGAACGGGCCGCCGGTGGCGCCGGTACAAAATTCGGCACAGGCGGAATGTACACTAAAATACAGGCAGCAAAAATTGCTACCAGTTCCGGTGTCACTATGGTCATTGCCAATGGCAGTCGTGAAAATATCTTAACTGATATAATTGCCGGAAGGAATGTTGGAACGATTTTCCCAGCCCGTGAAATGCATCTAAAACGCCGGAAAAGCTGGCTGGCATTTGGTAAAAATATTGCCGGCAGTATTACTGTCGATCATGGTTGTGAACTTGCCCTGGTCAACAACGGTTCAAGTATTCTGGCAGCCGGTATAACAGATTTTGATGGTGAGTTTGCAGCAGGAAACACTGTACGGGTATTGACACCGGACTCACGGGAAATCGCCCGTGGTATAATAAATTATGATTCTGCTGTATTAGCTAAAATTAAGGGCCATAACACGCGTGAATTTTCCTCCTTGATTACAGGAAAAATGTATGATGAAATTATCCATCGTGATAATATGGTTTTAATGACTTAGAGTATTTATTTTATAGAAGGGGGTTTTCTTTATGGAAATGATGGCAGCTTTAAACAAACAGGCTGCAGCTGCCGATGATGCGTCGCACAAATTAGCAGCTTTGTCAACACGGGAAAAAAATAATGCCTTGTCAGCTATGGCCGATTGCCTCGAACATCGACAAAAACTTATTTTAACGGAAAATCAATTAGATTTATCAGCTGGACGTAATGAAAATCTCAGTCCAGCTTTACTTGATCGTCTCATGCTCAATGAAGAACGACTTCACCAAATTGCCGATGGTCTGCGTCAAATAGCGGCATTGCCCGATCCTATCGGCGGCGGCATAATGGAAATGCGCCGTCCTAACGGATTGGACATAAGAGCAGTGCGTGTACCTCTCGGAGTTGTCGGAGTAATTTATGAAGCCAGACCCAATGTTACTGCCGATGTTATCGGACTATGCATAAAATCCGGCAATGCCATTATATTGCGCGGTGGCTCCGAAGCAATAAATTCCAATAGGATAATAAGTTCTATGTTAGCATTGGCTGCCTACCAAGCCGGTATTCCGGAAGGTGCCATTCAGTTCATTGATTCAACTGACCGAAGTATCGTAAACCAAATGCTTCATTTGCGCGAACATATTGATGTAATAATTCCCCGTGGCGGTAACGGTCTGATAAATTATGTTGTTAAAAACAGTACCGTTCCGGTAATTGAAACCGGCGCCGGTATCTGCCATGCTTTTGTTGATGAGGATGCCGACTTCAATATGGCTCAAAACATCATAATAAATGCTAAAACTTCCCGGCCGGCTGTCTGCAATACTATAGAAACACTATTGGTTCATAAAAATATTGCTGACAAATTCATCCCCATTATCGCCGATAAACTTGCCGAATATAAAGTTGAACTGAGAGGTTGTCCCCGTACGCAGGCTATTTATCCTGATATGACTGCCGCCTCACAAGAAGATTGGTCCACTGAATATCACGATTTGATATTATCAATAAAAGTCGTCGATAATGTCAATGCCGCTATAGAACACATTAATAAATATAATACTGGCCACTCGGAAGTCATAATCACCAACAATTATAATAATGCCCGTTTATTCCAAAAAGCCGTTGATGCCGCTGCCGTTTATGTAAATGCTTCCACCCGTTTTACTGATGGCTTTGAATTTGGTTTTGGCGCTGAAATAGGCATCAGCACGCAAAAATTGCACGCCAGAGGTCCTATGGGTCTCAACGCTTTAACTACTATGAAATATTTGATTGATGGGAACGGGCAGATCCGCTGATGAATAAACTATGCAGCTATCTGCACACTATACAGCAATATCTTCATACACCAAAGGGACAATATGATTGTCTCGATTACTTGAGGGCAATCTTATTTATGCTTATTATCATGCTGGTAATATATTTTTTACTAAAATCTTTAGCAGGAGCATTTCAATGAGAAAAATTGGTATTATGGGCGGTACTTTTGATCCCATACACTACGGTCACTTAATGACTGCCGAGGCAGTACGTGATGAATATAAAATGGAACAGGTTATTTTTATACCGGCAGCCAATCCACCCCACAAGGCAGGTCTTACTATCACTTCTGCTATTCATCGTTTTAATATGACTTTACTTGCAACATGTTCCAATCCTTATTTCGAAGTTTCTGATATTGAAATGCGTCGTTCGGGCCCATCCTATACTATTGATACTGTTGGGGAATTGATCAAAACATATCCACAGGACACCGAATTTTATTTTATTACCGGTGCTGACGCTGTCCAGGAACTGCCCACATGGGATCGTATTGAAGAATTACTGGATATGTGCCAGTTTATTGCAGCTACGCGACAGGGCTGTATACCTGATGTTGATGCCATAAAAAAACATTTTGGTGAATTGGGCGAAAAGCGTATTCACAAGCTCGCCACACCTGAACTGGAAATATCTTCCACCGACATACGCAATCGTCTGCGAAAGGGCTATTCTATAAAGTATATATTGCCCGAAACTGTTGAGCAATACATTCGCAAGGAACATTTATACCTTACCTAGTTGTAATTCTATAGTTTGTCAAAAAATCTGATATACGCTATAATTAATACAATGTGCTTTTATGAAGGGAGAAAATGGCATGATTGGCGATATTTTTCGACAAGAACGAGAAAAAAAGCAGCTCACTTTGAAGGACGTCGAAAGTGAAACAAATATACGAACTTTATATTTAGATGCCATAGAAAAGGGTAACTACAAAACAATTCGAGGTGAAGTATACCTCAAGGGATTTATCAGAACATATGCTAAGTATTTAGGGCTTGATCAAGATGAAATGTTAAACAAGTATTATGCTGAAAGGCAGCCTGCCGAACAACCGGCAGCTGGTGTACCTAACGTTGCTCCTGATAGAACACCTCAGGCAATCACCACTGAGACAGTTCCGCAAAAACCTGCTGTCTCTCTTGATCAGCGTATAAAATATCGTCGGAAAAAAAGAAACTTTTCCAACATCGTCTTTGGCGGAATCATCATAATAATAATAATTGCCTGTGCAGCTTATTTTATTTTCTCCTCATTTTCTACGCCAACATCACCTAATCCGGTACCTGCCAATCCATCTTCACAGACCACAGCTGCTCCACCGACTGCATCTCCTGTTGAAAAAACAAGTGGTGTGCATATAAATGCCGTCTTTAATGATAAATGCTGGGTAGACGTGACTATAGATGGAAAAACTGTCTTCAGCAAGACAGTCGATAAGGGTAGTTCCTTTAACTGGGACGGACAAAAAGATATTACTATGACTTTAGGCAATGCCGGTGCAGCAAAAGTTACCTTCAACGGCAAATCTATTGATAACCTTGGTGCTGTCGGTGCTGTCGTAACTAAAAAATTTGCCGATAATAAAGTGGAAGATATCAAAAAATAAAGCAGGTGTATCCATGAAGTGTCCATTTTGCGGAACTATTGACAGCCGCGTAATTGATTCACGCTCTGTCGATGACGGAAAATCAATACGCCGCCGCCGAGAATGTTCTGCATGCGGCAAGCGTTTTACTACATATGAGACAGTAGAAACCATTCCACTGTTCGTAATAAAAAATGACGGGCGCCGGGCTGTATTCGACCGCAACAAGCTGCGCAACGGAATTATCAGTTCCTGCTATAAAAGGGACATTCCAACTGAAACAATCATTCGTTTTGCTGACAATATTGAAAAAGAATTGCGCAATATGATGTCAACAGAAATTCCCAGCAAAAAAATTGGTGAATTAGTAATGGCGCGTCTCAAAGGCTTTGATGAAGTCGCATATATACGTTTTGCATCAGTCTATCGCAAATTTACTGATATTGATAACTTTGCCCAAGAATTAAAAGAATTGCGTGCTGCCAAGGGAAATAAATAATAAAAAGACTGTTGCCAAAACTGTTGTTAATCGGCATAATAGATATTATGCTATTGATACTTAAAGTTCTGGCAATGGTCTTTTTTATTTTTATATATTTTATCGCTGGAGGCATAAATTTTGTCATGGAAAATTAAAAGTTACCTGCAAAGTGTATTGCATGATGAAACCGGATACAGCATCTTTCCCACCGGTATCCGCACACGTTTTGCATTATGTTATCCCAATCAATACAATGTTGGTATGTCCAATTTGGGTATGCATATAATTTACAATCAAATCAATTCCCGCCCTGATACTGCCGCTGAACGTTTTTTCGTGCCCGATAAACATCTGCAAAAACAGTATGATCAGACTAATACCCCTCTTTTAAGTCTTGAATCACAGACTGCTTTATATGAATTTGCCATTATCGGCTTTGCCATATCATTTGAACTTGATTATTTCAATGTTTTGTCTATGCTGGAGTTGGGAAAAGTCTCACTTTTATCCAGTGAACGGGAAGATCATGATCCACTGGTTATTGCCGGCGGTCCCTGTTCCACTTTCAATCCCGAACCATTGTCATTATTTATCGATGCCTTTATCATTGGTGAGGGAGAAGAAACAATAAATAATCTTCTTGATGCCTATCTTGACTGCCGCAGTAAAAATATTTCACGTCATGATATTTTGTTGAAACTTGCCCATATTCCCGGCGTATATGTTCCATGTTTTTATCACCACTTTTACAGTGAATCCGGTTTATTATCGGCTATCGAACCACAAAATAATGTTCCATGCAAAGTTTCGCGGCAGTGGATAAAAAATATTGATGCATATCCGGCACATACTGTAATCAGCAGTAATAACACTGAGTTCAATTTTTATCTTATCGAAACAGCACGTGGCTGCGGCCGCCACTGCCGCTTTTGTATGGCAGGTTATTGTTTCAGAAAACCTCGCAACAGAAGCGTAGCTTCTATTAAAAAAATGATTTTAGCCGTCCCGTCACAAAAAAAAATTGGCCTGATGGGTGCGGCGGTTTCAGATCATCCCCAAATAGATACT
This sequence comes from Pectinatus frisingensis, assembly GCF_015732285.1. Classification (GTDB taxonomy): domain Bacteria; phylum Bacillota; class Negativicutes; order Selenomonadales; family Selenomonadaceae; genus Pectinatus; species Pectinatus frisingensis. Next base: position 119,670 of record NZ_WIQU01000042.1, on the reverse strand, counting down.
ATTTGTCAATTTATCAATGAAACCCACCATCCTATGTCTGTAGCTTCTTTTCGTGCCGATTCAGTCACGCAGCTGTTAGTTGACTCTCTTGCAGCCAGTGGTCAAAAAACCTTGACTTTAGCTCCTGAAGCCGGTAGTGATAAGATTCGCCGCATTATCAACAAAGGCATTGAAGATAAACACTTATATAGCGCAATGGATATGGGAATAAAAGCCGGTATTAAAAATTTCCGTTTGTATATAATGGTGGGACTGCCGGAAGAAACCTTTGAAGACACAGAAGCAATAATTACTATGGCATATAAACTGCGAGCTTATATGGACGATCACAATGCCCATGGTAAATTGACTTTGAGTATAAATCCTTTTGTGCCGAAGCCATTCACTCCTTTCCAATGGCTGCCAATGGCTGATATCAAATCAACCTCTATCATATTAAAACATATCAAAAATACTTTGAAAAAAGATCGACGTATTGAAGTACTGACAGAATCTTCGAGAGAATCATGCCTGCAAGGCATTCTGGCCCGTGGGGACCGGCGCATTTCACAAATTCTGCTTGAGACATATAGATCCGGCAGTTTGAAATTATTGCCTAAAGTAATGAAACAGCACCTTATCGATGAAGATTTTTATCTTTATCGGCAGCGCTGCACTGATGAAATTCTTCCATGGGACACTTTGGATATGGGAGTAAAAAAATCCTATTTTATTCATGAATTAGAAATGGCAAAACAAGAAAAACCTACCTTGAAATGTTTTGAAAATTGCCGGCGCTGCGGTGTTTGCTGAAAGGAGCTGCAAATGTACAATAATAGTTTTCCATCTGTATATACAATTGATTTACTTAACAAATATCGAAAAAATTTTATTCATGGCATCTCTACCCGCATTGGCGGGGTCAGCGACTCTTATTACAAATCATTAAATCTGGGTCTGCATGTTGCTGATGTCCCTGATAAGGTAATTGAAAACAGGCATATTTTTTGTTCACAGCTGAATCTTTCCCTGCAAAATACTGTGTGTTGCGAACAAATACATGGTACTCATGTTCATATTGTGACCAAGGTTGATCGCGGCAAAGGTACACTTAGTCTTAATGACACTATTGCCGGTACCGACGGATTAGTAACCGATGTTCCCAATACTCCATTAATGCTTTTTTTTGCCGATTGTGCACCACTTTTGATATATGATCCGGTACATAAAGCAGTTGGTCTTTCTCACGCTGGCTGGCGCGGGACTGTTGGCGATATCGCCGCCAGTACATTGCACACAATGCACAGGGCTTATAAAACCAATCCACAAGACTGTATTGCCGGTATTGGTCCTTGCATCGGACAGTGTTGTTACGAAATAGGTAATGAAGTTGCTGACAAGTTTGCTGCTTTATTTAATGATTCCGCTCATTTTACCCTTGACCACATACTAGTTAAACAAAATGACCGTTATCATCTTTCACTTTATGAAGCCAATAAGGCACTGCTCACAATACATGGCCTTTTATCTTGCAACATTGCTGCTGAAAGTCCATGCACCAGCTGTAATTCTTCACTTTTTTATTCATATAGAGCCGATAAGGAAAAAACTGGCCGTCATGCTGCTGTAATTTGTTTAAATAACATTTAAATTTTATTGTTAAAAGGGTATAATTATTGCAGGAAAACCTTTTGTTTAAGGGGAATTTATTATAGTTAACATTAAAGACGATGATCATTGGCCGTAATCTTATCGTACAGGCGAATTATTCTGTCTTTAAAGGAGTATATATTGATGATTAAAGAAAATCTATTATCAGTGGAACAATGCATTATTGAAGCTGCTAAAAAACGTCAGGCGACAATGTCTAAAAAAATCAAGTTAATTGCGGTAACCAAAAATCATACCGTTGCTGAAATGCGTGAAGCTATTGATGCCGGAGCTGATACAATCGGTGAAAATCGTGTTCAGGAAGCTTGGGAAAAATACGGACAGCTTGACCGTCAGGTTGCCTGGCATTTAATCGGACATTTACAAACTAATAAGGTAAAGCATGCTGTAAAAATGTTTGATTTCATTGAATCGGTCGACAGTATTAAACTTGCTGAAACCATAGATAAAGAAGCCGCTAAACTGAATAAGATACAAAATATACTGATCCAAGTCAATTTAGTAAAAGAATTAAGCAAGACTGGAATATATATCGAAGATTTAAATGCATTGCTTCAGGATGTAGATAATCTGTCATCATTAAAACTGCAGGGTCTTATGTTTATTGCTCCAAATTTGGATAATTTGGAGCAAGTCCGGCCAATGTTTAAAAAGATGTACACATTATTTGAAAAAGTAAAACATCTGCATTTCCATAATGCCGATATCCGTTATCTTTCTATGGGAATGACACATGATTATAAAATTGCTGTAGAAGAAGGAGCCAACATTGTGCGTGTAGGCACCGCAATATTTGGCCCACGCCAATATTAAGGAGGATTATTATGAGTTTGTTCGATAAGTTTGGCAGCAAAATAGGCCTTAACGACGATAAAAACAAGAATTCCGATAGTATGCAAGACAGAGATTTTGACGGTGATCCGTCCGAATACAATGACATGAATAATCAGGATAATATTGTGGATTTTCAGTCAGCAGCCTATTCTGCCAACAGTGGTTCAGCCGGAACAAATCGACAAATGAAAGTTATTATTATCGAACCGGTTTCCTTCGATGACGCCCAGCAAATTGCCGACCATATTAAGGCACGCAAACCGGTAGTTCTGAATTTTGAAAATACCAATGATGATACTACTAAAAGGATCATCGATTTTATTAGCGGTGCCACATATGCTTTAGCCGGCGATATAAAAAAAGTAGGTCAACATATATTTTTATGTGCCCCTAACAATGTAAATGTGACTTTTTCCGATCCGCCATCCCGTCGTTCGCAACCATCTCAGGATGATAAACTTCCCTGGGAATAATTTTATATTAATAATACTGGAGTGATTTTAATGAAAATAGGATTTATCGGTGGCGGCGCCATGGCTGAGGCCATAGTATGCGGCATTACCTCCCAAAATTTACTGCCGGAAAAAAATGTCTTTGTTTCCGATCACAAAGCCTCCCGCTGTGAATACTTAAAAAATAAATATAATATAAATGCTTATGTTGGTTCCGACAATTTTATTAAAAACGTTGATGTTCTTATATTGGCCATAAAACCGCAAACGGCAAAAAAAGCAATTGATGAGATAAAAAATACTGTCAATCCGACCACAATGATAATTTCAATTGTAACCGGATTAACTTTGTCCGTCTTAGAAAAATCATTCCCGCAAAATCCGGTTGTTCGGGTTATGCCCAATACACCAATGGCTGTGGGAGCCGGCATGTCAGCTATTTCACTTGGCTCGCATGTAAATGAAACCAACAGTGTTACTGCTGAAAAAATATTTGCTGCTGCAGGTGCCGCAATAATTGTTGAGGAAAAATTGATGGATGCTGTTGCCGGTTTATCTGGAAGCGGTCCTGCTTTTATATTTATTATTATTGATGCCTTATCAGACGCTGGTGTAAAAGCCGGACTAAAACGTGATGCCGCAATAAAACTCGCTGCCCAGACCGTTCTCGGTTCAGCAAAAATGGTGCTTGAAACAGGGCTTCATCCTGCGCAATTGCGTGATCAAGTAACATCTCCCGGCGGAACAACCATCGAAGGTGTCCAGGTAATGGAAGAACATGGTGTTCGCGGTGCTTTAATCGACACTGTAACAGCAGCTGTTGTCAAATCCAGATCAATGGGGAAAATCTAATGGCTGATCGTGAAAAAATAATCCGTTTTTATAAAGGTACCGAGGGTGAAATTTATGCTGTTCATCTCCTCGATAATGCTGAAGCTGTAAAAAAAACACAAAAATTCCGCACAAGTGATTTTTTAGATCCTTACGGACAGGAAATCGCTGAGACTATTGCGGCAAATTATCCTGACATCCGCGTTGAATTCAATGGTGGTTATGATGGTGCTGAACGTCAATGTGCTATTTTTATTCATTCAGACTTTCCCGGAAAAATAAACGTTGACCTTAAAGTAATTGAGGCTGCCTGGAATGATAAATTTTATCATCTTTCCCATCGTGATGTACTTGGCGCTTTGCTTGGTCTGGGTGTAGACCGGTGCCATATCGGTGACCTGCTCATTACCGCCGGCAGTGCTAAAATAATCTGCACCGCTCAAATAGGTGACTTTATTATCAACAATCTTACACAAATAGGTGCCGCTGCTGTATCCTGCTCTTCTGGCAGCCTGATGACCATCCCGGCCAGAGAAGAACGCTGCAAGGAAATTTCAGCTACAGTCGCTTCACTGCGCATTGATTCCATTGCTGCTGCCGGTTACGGTGCTTCCCGCAGCAAAATGGCTGCGGATATCGAATCGGACAAATTGAAATTAAACTGGCAGCCGGTAACAAGTCCTTCACGCACTGTAAAAGCGGGTGACATTATTTCTATGCGTGGTCGCGGCAGACTGGAAGTCACCGCGATAAGGGGAAAAACTAAAAAGGGCCGTACCGGTATATTACTGAAACGATATATATAAAACTTGGAGATATTATTATGTTTATAGCATGTATCGCAGCTATAATTATTGTTGACCAGTTGGTTAAATTTTATGTGCAGGCAACAATGCTGCCGGGAATGTCATTTCCCGTTATTAAAAATATATTCAGCATCACTTACATCCAAAATGCCGGCGCTGCTTTCGGCATTCTCGAACATCAACGCTTCTTCTTTATTGTCGCCACACTGTTCATACTTTTGGGTAGTGTTTATTTTTATCCTTATCTCAAAAAACAACCGTCATCTATCCGACTGGGCTGTGCATTATTGCTTGGCGGTGCTGTCGGGAACCTGATTGACCGCATACGGTTAGGTATTGTTGTAGATTTTTTTGATTTTCATATCTGGCCGATTTTTAATATAGCTGATATAGCAATCGTCAGCGGCGTTATAATAATAATGTATTATATTTTAACAAAAGGATTGCCTGAGTAATGGAAACATATGAATATCGCTCTGAACAGGACGGACAGCGGCTTGATTTATTTGTGGCTGCACAACTTGATAAATTGTCCCGCTCCAATATCCAAAAATTGATTGCAACAGGAAATGTATCTGTCAATGGGAAAAATGTCAAAGCCAATCATCGCATAAAGTACAGTGACTTGATCCGCGTCAGCATCCCTGTTCCGCAGCCACTTACCATCAAACCAGAAAATATTCCACTCAATATATTATATGAGGATTCTGATATCATCGTTATAAATAAATGCCGGGGCATGATTGTTCATCCTGCACCGGGTGTATACAGCGGAACACTAGTCAATGCTCTTTTATATCACTGCCATGATCTATCGGGTATAAACGGCATTATCAGACCCGGAATTGTGCATCGACTTGACAAGGATACATCCGGAGTCATGGTTGCTGCAAAAACGGATGCAGCTCATTTAAGCCTTGCCAAACAAATCAGCAGTAAAACTGCAACACGCTGCTATCTCGCTATAGTCAACGGTAATATCAGTGAAACTGCCGGACAAATAAATGGCAATATCGGCCGCCACCCGGTGGACAGAAAGAAAATGGCTGTATTAATCGATAAAGGTAAACCCGCCACAACTTTATTTAAGACTCTGGAACATTTTCGCCAGTATACACTGGTAAAATGCCGACTGTTAACAGGTCGTACTCATCAAATTCGTGTACATATGGCATATATCGGCCACCCGCTGCTTGGTGATCCGACTTATTCAAAATGTAAAAAACCGCTTGATAAACTCATAATGGGACAAGCACTGCATTCCTACACTCTGCAGCTGCACCATCCTGTCACCGGTCGGGAAATGCTTTTCACCGCTCCTATTCCGGACGATATGAACCATTTAATCAATATATTACACAACGAGATTGGATGTGGCAAAAATGACTCAGCTTATTGATAAAACAGTTTTAATGGATAAACAGGGCATCCATCGTGCTTTAACTCGTATTGCCCATGAGATAATTGAAAAAAATAAGGGCGTACAAAATTTGATTCTCGTTGGTATACGCACCAGAGGTGTTCCCTTAGCCAAACGATTATCTGACGAAATTGCCAATATTGAACCGGCAACAGTACCGGTAGGTACATTGGATATAACATTATACCGTGATGACTTATCAACACTTGCTTATCAACCGTTAGTCAAAGAAACAAAGCTGCCTTGTGATATCACAAAAAAAACCATCATTCTTGTTGATGATGTTCTTTATACCGGACGCACTATTCGAGCCGCATTAAATGCACTTACTGATCTGGGTCGGCCACATGCTATTCAGCTGGCTGTCTTAATAGATCGAGGACATCGTGAACTGCCTATACGGGCCGATTACGTCGGAAAAAACGTCCCTACAGCGGCTGCTGAAATAATCAGTGTCCAGCTTGATAGCATTGATAATAATGAACAAGTAATTATCAGGGAATCAAAAACTACTTAATTTCTGATATAATTATATCCATTGTAAACAAATACTATTATTGACGTATTAAAACAGGCTCTAACTTGTATAAAAATAAGATTAGAGCCTGCTTTTCTTATGATATTTCCTGTAAATCACCAAATAACAAAATTTTTGCATTATTTAAAAAGTTGACATTGGTGTCATAAAGGTATAAATTATAGTTATGGACGATTACTGTTTTAGTAATATGGGTGTTTTTTTACTATTATTGCAGCAACTATATTTAACAAACACAGGAGATTTCATTTATTTGCCTTAATTGCACGATATCAAATAAATAACACTTCAGCTGTCTATTCTTGATAATTTAATACAGCAATAAATTGTATTAATATATGGGCTAAAGTGTTGACATAATACCAATATTCTTAGTGCTGGCATCAGAAATCTTCTGATTCCAGCACTTTTTCATAAGGGAGCACGATAAATTGAATTATTTTGAAACACGTTTAAACGCCGGTGATAATACTTTTAAGGAACTTTTTCATCGTTATCCGTATAACCCAATTCTTACAGCAAAGGATTGGCCATACCCGGTAAATGTAGTTCTTAACCCAGCTGCTACTTTTTTTGACAATAAAGTTTTATTATTAGCCCGAGTAGAAGATCGGCGAGGTTTTTCCCATCTTACTAAAGCAATCAGTGATGATGGAATAAGCAATTGGACAATTGACAGAACTCCTACTCTTTCTTCCAGTAATGAACATCCTGAAGAAGCCTGGGGTATTGAAGATCCACGTATCACCTATATTGATGAATTAAAAAAATATGCTGTTACATATACTGCATACTCATCGTGCGGACCGGTAGTCAGCTTGGCGCTTACTGATGATTTTGTTGATTTTGAACGCATGGGTCCAATTATGCCACCGGAAGACAAGGATGCCGTACTATTTCCCTGCCGGTTTAATTCACACTGGATACTGATTCATCGTCCTATAGAACACGGTGCCCATATCTGGGTTTCCTGCTCAGAAAATTTAAAATACTGGGGCAATCATAAAGTCCTCATCAATGCTCGCGGCGGCAGCTGGTGGGATGGCAGCAAAGTCGGCATAAGTGCCCAACCTTTAAAAACGGACCGCGGCTGGTTAATATTGTACCATGGCGTACGTGAAACTGCTTCAGGGGCAATTTATCGTCTTGGGTTTGCTCTGCTTGATCTCGAAAACCCATTAAAAGTTTTACATCGCAGTGACGAATGGGTATTTGGACCACAGGAATATTATGAAAAAGAAGGCGATGTCCGGGATATCGTATTTCCGTGCGGCTGGTTGCTAAATCCGAATGACAATAAAATTAAAATGTATTATGGTGCCGCTGATACTTGTATCGCCCTTGCTACAGCTTCATTAGATGAAATTCTATCTTATATCGAAAGTTGTCCCACACCAGAAAATTCATAATCAGGTTTATATCTCGTAATTGCCGTAAATTAATCTCAATCTTATCAATAGCGGTTTATATTTCGCTTGTTGTGCATGAAATGAAAGAAGGAATTGAACATGCAGGCATTATTTTTAGCTGGTGGTAAGGGTACTCGTCTTTATCCTCTAACCTATGAAATTCCCAAACCAATGGTTCCGATTATGGGCAAACCATTACTTGAACATAACATGAATCTTTTAAAATTACATGGTATACACGATATTATTTTAAGTATTTGCTATAAACCTGAGTGTATCGAGCAATATTTTGGCAATGGCTCAGCTTTCGGATTAAATATTCGCTATATATCGGAAAACTCCCCACTGGGAACCGGCGGTGCTATAAAAAACTGTGCAAAATTACTTAATGATACTTTTTTTGTCTTTAATGCTGATATCCTGAGCAATATAAATTTCAGCGAAATGCTGCGTTATCACAAGCGTCAGCATGCCGCTGTGACTATTGCCGTAACGCGTGTAGAAGATCCCTCTGCTTACGGTGTCATTGAATATGACAAGAATGGTTATGCATTATCCTTCTGCGAAAAACCGGATCCTAATGAAATAGTCTCCCATTTTATAAATGCCGGTGTGTATATCTTTGAACCGGAGGTTTTGGAACACATACCAACCGGTCACGCTGTTTCTGTTGAAAAGGAAATATTCCCACAGCTTCTACAGGATGGCAAAAAAATTGCTGTATACAGGGGCTGCAATTACTGGCTTGATATTGGTACACCGGAAAAATATGTCCGGGCTAATCGCGACAGCTTCGAAGGGAAATTCTGTCTGGCAGAAACCGATTTTCATCATCGCGCTGTCTATAGTGATGTTAATACTCAAATAAGCCGGTCTGCCATACTGCGTGGACCAATATACATTGGAAAAAATGTCCAGATCAAAGCTGGTGCGGTAGTCGGTCCGCGCGTAATAATCGGCAACAACAGTATAATTGGAGAAAGAAGTGTTATTGCCAACAGTATTTTATGGAATAAAATTACTGTGAAAAACCACGCCCGGATAGATCGCTGCATTATCACTGACAAAAGCATCATAAGCGATACATTTCAAAAAAATATAATAACACCCAGATTAAAAAAATTTATATAAAATTTTTTCGATAGAATATGACATAATATCAGACATACCCACACCAATGAATAAGTACTAATTCCATTTGCCAGTTAGTAATACCGATTTTTCGACAGATATTTTTTTTAATATTTCCAATATTATTTCCAAAAAATTCAATCTAATTTATTGAATTATTAAACATTATTGCATATTGTAAGGAAGTGTTTATCATTAATAATTCTACTTTCAAAATTGCTTTTTTAAGTACCTATCCCCCACAAAAATGCGGTATTGCCACCTTTACCCAGGATCTTATCCGTGAGCTAAAAAAACTTCCTCAAATAACCCCTGTAGTCATAGCGGTACGAGATGATTATTATAAATATGACTCCGATGTTATATTCAGTATTCCTCAGCAGGACCGACAAAGCTATACCGTTATTGCTGACAAAATAAATCTGTCTGATATAGATGCCGTAGTAATTGAACACGAGTATGGTATTTTTGGTGGTGACAGTGGTGAATATCTGCTGGATTTTGTGAATAAATTACAAAAACCATTATTAACAACCCTGCATACTGTTTTACCAAAACCTGAAAAAATTCAACAAAAAATTTTGGCATGTTTATGCGAAAAAAGTAAAAAAATAATCATTATGGCCGAAAATTCCCGTAAATTATTACAGGAAATATATGGAGCTGTTCCTGAAAAAATAGAAAAAATACATCATGGTGTTCCTTATTTTAATTTCCCCAGCCGTGAGACCCTAAAGCAAGAGTTTGGGTTCGAATCGCGCACAATTATATCCACATTTGGTCTTTTAAGTCCAAGCAAAGGAATAGATTATGGTATTGATGCCATCAGACAATCAACACAAAAACATCCTGATATTCTTTATTTAATTTTAGGTCAGACACATCCGGTCATTCGTAAATCATATGGGGAAAGTTATCGTAATTTATTAAAAAAATTAGTTCGCGATTACGATTTGCAAAACAATGTTTCCTTTGTCAACAAATATCTTACTAAGCAAGAGATAGTGCGCTGGCTCAAGCTTTCCGATATTTATATGACCCCATATCTCGGACAAGAACAAGCTGTAAGTGGCACTTTAGCTTACGCCACCGGCTGCGGTCGGGTAATCGTCTCCACGCCTTATCCTTACGCACAGGAAATGCTTGCAGAAGACCGCGGCCTTCTGGCAAAATTTGAGGACAGCATGTCTTTAAGCAATTGTATAAATTATATAATTGAACATCCTGATGAAAAAAAATTAATGGAAGAAAAGACATTATTGTTAGGCAAAGATTTACGCTGGCAGTCGGTCGCCCAGCATTATGCTAAAATATTTCAGACGGTTTGCCATACTTCAAATATTATCATTAAAAGTGAATTGCCTGATGATACTTATATATTTCGCCTGACCGATGATACTGGTATATTTCAGCATGCCCTAAATTCCGTTCCTGATCCTTCTGAGGGCTACACAAGTGATGATAATGCCCGTGCAATGATAATGGCCGGCTGGTTATTTAAAACCACCAGAAATGATAAATATCTTGAGCTGCTTGTAATTTATCTGCGTTTTTTAATTTACGCTCAGTCCAACGGCTGGTTCCGTAATTTTATGGATTACAGCCGCCGTTTTATAGAAGAAAAAGGATCTGAAGACTGTTTTGGCCGATGTGTTTGGTCACTTGGTTTTACGGCGTCACTTAATTGTTTGCCTGCCGATATTCGCAATACTGCGGCCAAATTATTGCAAAATACATTGCCCCATTATAAATCACTTTCATTTATACGGGCCAAAGCTTACTCGATCGTTGGCCTTTCTTTGCTGCACGACCCGGAAAATTTCACAATTGTTAATAAATTAGCTTCCGAACTTGCTCTGGCTTATGATAAGTATGACGAACCGGACTGGCATTGGTTTGACACACAGATTACCTATTGCAATGCTGTTTTACCGGCGGCAATGCTCCATGCTTATTCAGTGACCACTAAAGATACGTATAAATCAATCGGTATAAAAAGTCTGGATTTTTTATTGAAAAAAACTTTTATCGATGATATTTTTCATCCGGTCGGATGCAAGGGTTGGTTAATGAAAGGACAATCCCCTGCTATATATGATGAGCAGCCCGTCGAAGCATGTTCAACTTTATTAGCATGTGTAAAAGCCTATAAAATAACTCATGAACCGATCTATCTGCAGCGTGCCCATAGTTGCTATCAATGGTATCTTGGTAAAAATATTGCCGGCCGTTCTACCATTGACACCCATTCCGGCGGTTGCATTGATGGAATCACTTCCACTGGGCTAAACAAAAATGAAGGCTCAGAAAGCCTTATAGCATGGATACTGGCTGCAACCATCATGACAAGCGGCAGTAATTAAATAACCAATATAAAGGACTGACGCACGAACAGCATTGACCTCATAAAGATGCTACCGTTGTTATACGGCCGTTTTCCTTTCTAAAAATGGATAAACGGAAGTTGCATATTTATGAATTAAATGTCTATGTGTGACAGTCCTTTATGTTCTCCATATCGTTATAATCAAACCATTGCGGCAATATAGCACAATTCATCTTTATTCAGTTTTAACTGCAAAATTTTTTCAAACACACTGGCAGCTTCGGCGACTTTAGACAATTTGTCGGCATCAATTTTTCCGGCTAATTTGCTATTATATTTTATGGTATTATGTATTACCTGACGTTCCAAGGCACAGCCGGTATGGACTATTATTTTTAATTTCTGCGCATTGGAAAAATCACTGTCAAAAAGTTTTTCTAATCTTTCCGTAAACTCTAACAATAAATTAATTACTTTATCAGGATTAAGATACAACAGCATGTCATGCAGCGCATCCCTGCATAAATGTCGCAGTACAACATTATTATCCTTTTTACCCGCTGCAACATGATTTCCTACCATTGGCAGATGACACAACAAAGCATTTTCTCTGCCGCCCAACAAGGTTTCCAGTGGTATAAACGGAGCATCTATCTGGGGATTGACAACACCTACTGAAGCTACGATGTTATATTTTTCCGATAATTTTTTTATATTTTCCTTCATATCATAAAGGCTCAACGGAATAATTTTTATATTAAGTATCCCCGCATTGATCAAAATATCAAAAATTATCTGTTTCAGTTTTTCAGCTGTACCTTCACCGGAACTACAGATAGTGATAATTGCATCACTTTTTTCTGCTTTTTTAGTATCAGGTAAGATCGTACTGTCATCATATCCGCCAAAACTTTTCAATGAATCATATACTGCCGGCAGAGTTATTCCCGCCATATCCACCTTGCGCATTGCCTCTAAAACCAATGGTGTCGTAACCATATTTATTGTCATGACCGGAATATTAAGCTGTTCCTCAATAAGCGCCCCAAAATTACATAATGATCCCATATCAGCCATTAGCAGAACGCCCTGGCTGCAATTTATCGTCCTTAATTTATCGGTTATTTTTCCCAGCATTTCATTAGGTTTACATTCCAGTGGCATATCAAATGGTATCAGCTGTACTTTTGTCGCGCTAAAAAGTTTGCGGGCAACATCACAAACCGAACTTGCCGTATAATTACCATGCATAGCGACCGCTATCACTATTTTATCAGTGATATCTTCTTCCTTTAATGACTGTAGCAGCATGGCAAAATATTCGGTTTCAGAATCTGCAATAACCAGGTCATAATGCTGCTCAATAATTTTTTTTATTTCCTGCGCCAGTTCAAACTCAATGGTAGTTGTATCCACCATACCGGATAAAGAAGAACTGCGCAGCTGTTTTTTTTCTTTTATTCTGGCAAATAGCGAGCTTAAATGCAATCCAAAAGCATACAAAAATCTCTCCTTGGACACTAGATTAATCCGCCGGGCCACAACATCGGCCACTTGTTGAGTAAAATCTACCATATCGGCATCAATAATTTTTAACAATCTATCATGAACCGATAATTTAACATTTTGCTTTTGTTTTATATAAAAATCTTTTAAATATGCATTCACATCGGCAATCATCACTTGCTGGATAACATCATCAGCAATGCCTTCACTTCGCAAAATTTTTACTTTATTTTCAACCATTTGGTAAAGATTAAATTTTTCATCTTCAACTTCTTTAGGCAGTTTCCCCTTACTATTTGGCGTAACATAAAATTCATTGCCAATCGTAGCAGAAATGGCCGCCATGTCCTGCCGTTTAGTGCTCATTGCCAAGATTCCTGATTTTATCTGCTGGGGCAATATATGATAGTCTATTTCTATATATTTACGATTTTTTATATTCAGCAATCCCTGGGCACACAGCAATCGTATATTAGACTCTAATTGACCTACATTTCCCGGCCCGATGCTGCCAATAAGTGCCTTTATGGCATCACCGCTGACTTTTATCGGACGTTTGATAAAATGGGCTTCCTTTAAAAATAATAATTTTGTTATCTCCAGCTTTTCCTCGATTGGGCGCTCTGTTAATGGTGGAATTTGAATAATATTGGGAATACGTCGCTGAAATGTTTTTGTCAAAACAGATTCAGGATCTTCGGTAGTAGCGCAGATAATCAAAACACGTGCTTTTCGTTCCCGTTTGGTTTCTCCCAAGCGATTAAAAGTTCCGGTATCCATAAAGTAAAAAATCATTTCCTGGCCTTCCGGCGGCAGGCGATGAACTTCATCAAGGAATAAGACTCCCTCATCAGCTGATTCGATCAATCCGATTGAATTTGTGTCAGCTCCGGTGAAAGCACCGCGCATATGTCCAAATATATGTGATATCAAAAGCTGTGGGTTATTATAATAATCAGCGCAGTTGAATGTTATAAACGGCGCATCTTTTTTAAATCGTCCTACTTCACAACCATAATCAAACATCATATGGGCAAACAGCGTCTTTCCGACACCGGTTTGACCCAAAATAAGCGTATGAAGACCATCAGGCGGGTAAATTATTGCTGCTTTCGCCTGATCAATTTGCGGTTTTAAACTAGATCCAACGAACTTGCAAAAAGCTGTATTAGAGTGCGTATCATGAATATTATCCGACAAATTATCAGTCTTTTTCTGTCTGACGGTATTCTTAACTTTGCCATCATCATAAAAATATAATACAGGTCGCCCGGTTGATTTACATATCTTCTTTTGACGATAAAGCTCATTGAGCTCACGGCTGACATTACTGCGCAGTATATCCAGCTGCTGAGCTATTGCCGCAGCCGTGACACCCTTTTCTCTTACTCTGCTGTCGTTATATATTCCTTTTATATATGCATATATACGGTCAATACGTTTCATAAAATAAAACTCCCAGTAAATATAATCAGCTTGTCCTATTGGTTCCAATCTATTTTTGCAAATATGTTGATTAAAACTTCTAAATTTTTTTACATTTTATATCGCAACAATAGATAAATGCCGACACATATTATTTTATAATATATATTATCGCAGATATACGGCAGGTTTACAAGGGGCCGAATCTAAACCCGTTTTTATCGCTTGATTTTATCCGTATAACAAAAAATACATGCAAACTGTTGACATTAACATTATCTTTATCTATGGTAATAGAAGGAAAGTAAAATTTCGAAGGGTATGTCAAATGGAACAATCAAACACACGCATAATTTACATTTTTATTGACTTGATTTTACCACTCATTATTGGGTATATACTGCATAAAAAGAAATGGATGGGCATTACGACCTGTAATCTGCTGCTGAAGTTGAATATAAGATTTATTGCCACAGTATTGGCCTTGGGCAGTTTTTGGCTGATGGATATCAACAGTAAATTCCTAAGTATACCACTTTATGGGATTCTGGTATGCATTATCCCTGGACTTCTTTCATATCCTTTAAGCAGGCATCTTAAAAATCCATGCGCTGAAGGCTCTTTTTTACTAACCGGATATCTTTCAAACATCGGCACTCTCGTCGGCTTATGCTGCTTCGTTTTATATGGTGAGATTGGTTTTGCGTATGTACAGGCAGTTGCTATATTTCAAAATATATTTACATTGCTGTTTTGCATTCCTTTAGCCGGTTATTATAAACAGTTATCCCAGGCTCGTTCTTTCAAAGCTTCTTTTAAACCGCAATGGCGCGATATATTCATCAGCTGGAATCAATTGGCTCTCATCGGTGTACTGGCGGGTTTTCTATTATCTATAAATCATGTACCCAGACCAACGATATTTCCTGTGATATTCGATTCATTCGTCCATATCGGTGCATGGATAGGTATGCTGCCAATTGGTTTTCTATTAAAATTTTCAGCTTTAAAATTTTATCTGCGGGAATCTTTAATGATGCTGCCAATAAAATTCATTATCCTGCCATTACTGACTTATACAGTTTTTTCCTTGATAAGTACTGATTCACTTTTCATTAACACAATGACTTTAATAGGTGCTGCACCTGCTGCTATAAATTCTATTGCAATAAGTCAACTTTACAAATTAAATACAAACATGGCTACAGCTATTTTTATGATAACCACAGCCATCTTCTTCATCATTGTATTTCCTGTCTATTATATATTTATTTATCTATAAAACAAAGCCTGGTATCCTTGCTATAATTAACGATTATAACCCCAAAAATATACCATTATAATCTGGAAAACAATAGACTGTCACACAATTAGTATTTGACCATAAAGGTACACATATCCCACTGCCATACAAAATAAGGGCAGTGGTACATATTGTGTATTCATGAATGAAAATGGTAAACTGCGATATTTCTATCTAAAAGCTGTCCTGAAATTTTATCAATACAACCAGATAAACGGCTGCCTGAAAATGACCGATAATATATTTAACAACTTCGCTATGGTTTTATATATGCATACCCTGCCAATTGCAGCTTTACTAATTTAGTCACTCCTGCAGAAGCAATAAATATGTACGGTGGCAGTTCAGACTCGTTTATTTCATTACCGCGCAAAGCATTGCGGCAGACAAAAACTTCAACGCTTTCATGCGTCAAACATTCCATATCATGCAAGACAGCAGAATTATCCGCTGTGTTAAATAAATTCACAGCATCACCATTGACCACTATTTTAATATCATACCTGTCCATTCCGACATCGGCTATAAAATTTTTTACATTGCCAATGACCATCTGCCATTTTGCCATTTCATCAATATGAAATACGATTTTTAATACATCCATCTTATTCTCCCTTAATCTTTATATATGTCTCTACAATACAACAGATACCACCTTAATTTCTATATTCAATAATATTTTAGCATCTCCTTCTCATTCAGTTTACTTAATTTTATTATTTACTTTACTTAATTATAATGTTATACTCTAAGCAATTCAATTATTTTATAAATTTAATTTTGTATTATGGAGATAACTACCATGGAAATCATGGAAAAATTAAAAATTTTATCTGATGCTGCCAAATATGATGTTTCTTGCTCCTCCAGCGGATCAAAACGAAAAAACAGAATCAATGGCCTTGGTAATGCGGCTCCCAGCGGCATTTGTCACAGCTGGGCAGCTGATGGGCGGTGCATTTCTTTACTTAAAATACTCATGACCAATTACTGCATCTATGATTGTGAATACTGCGTCAACCGCCATAGCAATGACATAGTGCGCACCCATCTTTCCCCGGAGGAAGTTGTCGGACTGACCGTACAATTTTACCGCCGCAATTATATTGAAGGACTGTTTTTAAGCTCAGGTATAATAAAATCTCCTGATTATACAACCGAATTACTAATAAAAATAGCCAAGACACTCCGTTTAAAAGAAAATTTTAATGGTTACATACACATGAAAGGTATTCCCGGAACTGATTCCATGTTAATTTATGAACTGGGTAAATATGTTGACCGCATGAGTGTAAACATGGAATTGCCTTCGGAAAGTTCATTAAAGTTGCTGGCTCCGCAAAAAACCAGATCAGCAATCATAACTCCCATGCAATTTATAAAAAATAAACTGACCGAACGCCAAGAAGAAAAACATTTGGTAAAATATGTTCCCAGCTTTATTCCCGCCGGCCAAACTACACAAATGATAATCGGCGCCAGTGGTGAAAATGACCGCCATATTTTAAAACTCAGTGAAGCTTTATATAAAAAAGTTTCATTAAAGCGAGTTTATTATTCCGCTTATGTACCGGTAATGACTGGTAAAAACCTGCCGGCACTGCAAGTTCCGCCGCTGCTGCGGGAAAATCGTCTTTACCAGGCTGATTGGCTGCTGCGTTACTATCATTTCTCTGCAGATGAAATTTTAACTGCTGACAGACCTAATTTCGATTTATCTGTCGATCCAAAAACAAATTGGGCTTTACAAAACTGGCATATTTTCCCGGTTGAAATAAACCGGGCTCCTTATGAGATGCTGCTGCGTGTTCCGGGGATAGGAGTTCGTTCAGCAATGCGCATACGCACATTGCGTCGTTTTGGCAATCTCTCTTATGATGAATTACGCCATATCGGTATCGTCTGGAAACGGGCCCGGCATTTTATTACCTGCTCAGGGAAATATTACGGACTTCGTCGTGATGACCCGCTGCTGATAAAAAAAATACTGCTCTCACAAAAAAACCAGATAATATTTAAACAGTTTAGTCTCTTCGAAGGTCAGGTGTAAACATGTATTATCAATACGATGGCTCCTTTCCCGGTTTTTTATCCGTTGTTTATCAAGCATATCATGATGGAACCAGCCATGTGGAAAAAATAGAAAATAAACGCGCCGGTTCTTCTTTATTCGGTAACGAAAAAATAATAACCAGCAATATAGATCATGCCAGTTCGGTGATTAATTCCTTTCACCAAAAATGTGGTTCAATAGCCGCCCATACACTATACTATGCTTTTATGGCAGAACAGCCGGAACGGGAAATGATTTTATTTTATTATATTTGTACAGCCTTCCGTCATATAGGAACACTGTCAGTCTGCCGACGTGATCCCTGGATACAACAAGTCGAAAAATGGTCGCTGAAAACCAGTAATGAATGCCAGCGTATACTGGGATTACTCCGCTTTAATGAACTTGCCGCCGGAATGCTTTACGCCATCATCAAACCAGATTACAATATTGTCCCACTCATCGCCGGACACTTTACCAATCGTTTACCCGCAGAGGAATGGGCCATTCATGATATTCACCGCCATATAGCGGCTTATTATAATAAAAAAACTTTACTCATAACTGAGATTACCGAACCTAAACATAATCTTGACTACAGTAAGGACGAACAAAAATTCCGTCAAATGTGGTGCCAATATTACCGCAGTATTGCCATCGAAGAAAGAGAAAATCCCAGGCTGCGCCGTTCATTCATGCCTGAAAAATACTGGCCTTATTTGACAGAAATGACTGCTGACCAGACACTGCAAAATTAAATTTATTTACCCTTCAGTGGAAAAAGTTGGTTTTGTGCTTGCAGATATAAAAGAGAGTTGTTATAATATATAGGCATGTTAATTGCGGTTGTAGCTCACATGGATAGAGCGGCCGCCTCCTAAGCGGCAGGTAGCCAGTTCGACTCTGGCCAATCGCACCAGTTAAATGAGCCTTCTGATTTCTCGGGAGGCTTTTTGTTATGTCTCACTCGAATATTTTTCACTCCTGATACTATCAAAACGAAAACCTTTTTCTCAATCAACATGCCATGTAGAATAGATATGCTGCAATGTTTTACCTTCAAAAATATCGATCAATAGTCGAATATATTGAATTTCTTAGACTTGGACATGGTCATTGTAGAAAAGTTAATTAATAAACGGCCCTGTTTTACCTGATTATTGACTTCATAGCTGGTTTTAGTATCATTATTCTTCCTTGATTTTTAGATTTTAGGAAAAGAAATATCTATGACCAAATATTTTATTTCTCCATATATAGAATTAAATAACAATTTATGCTATAATAATACACGTTGTGATATTTATAGGGTATTCGGGGTATTAGCTCAGGGGGAGAGCGCTTGATTCACATTCAAGAGGTCGGTGGTTCGAAACCACCATGCCCTACCAGTAAAATCACTATTTATAAAGGTATCAGCATAATCGAAACACGAAATTAGGAATTTGATGTAAACCGGCAGAGTTTTTTTGCCGGTTATTTTATTACAAATTTTTAAGGAGATGTAATATTTGAAAAAATTAGTATCTGCTATTGTTGTTCTCTCAATATTTTTCGCCGGATTTTTACTTGGCTGCAGTAATAAGACAATTTCGCATGAAAATGCCCTTGTAAACAAAACAGCCTCTGCACAAGCAGTCCTGCCGGGTGAAATAGACCATCCCAATATCGTAAATGCTGCCGGAACAATCGAAGTTGCCTTTAGTCCCAATGGTGGTGCGACAGATACCGTAATAAAAGCAATAAATGAAGCCCATAGCACTATTAAGGTACAGGCTTATCTTTTTACTTCTACACCTATCGCAAAAGCTCTGTTGAATGCTCAAAAGCGTGGCGTCATTGTAAAAATAATTTTGGATAAAAGTAATGAAACAGAAAAATATTCTGCTGCCAAATTTTTTATCGATAATAAAATCCCTGTCAAAATTGATCATGATTTTGCTATAGCTCATAGCAAAGTTATGATAATAGATGACAGTACGATTATCACAGGATCATTTAATTTTACTAAGGCTGCCGAAAAAAACAATGCCGAAAACGTTTTAATAATTCGCGGCAATAAAAAGTTAGCCGATTATTATAATGAAAATTGGCAATGGCGCTGGGATAATACGCAAAGTTATAACTGAAAATCCTGCTGCGGCTGATATCAGTTGCAGCAGGATTTATTATTGATTAATTTTTCTATTTTATTTTTATTCCAAAATGAATCTTCCCAATAAAAATATTCATCTTTTCGTTTTTTGAAAATACGAAACGGAATTTCATCAGAATTATCATAAATATGACAAATATCGCATACCTCTAGTAACTGCGGTATTTGTGCTAATGCCTTTTTGTAACGGCTGATGATTTTATCCTGCGGAACATCATGTCCACCGGCTGCCTTACGCACACGCACCCGTATGATATTAATTTGTGGGTCGATAGTAAGCACATATATGCAGCGTATAAAAAATCCTGCTTTTCTTGCCCGTTTTAAAAGTTCTATATTTCTTGACGTTGATAATACCGTTTCAAAGGTGAAACTCATCTGACGGTTTATTAATGTATTCCTCAATTTTTCAGCTTTTTGCGCTGCCTGCAGTGCAGTACACTGCAAAGCCGCTTTTATATCATCGGCATTTATATAAGGCTGTATTATATTGACCATTTGTATAACAGTGCTCTTACCACTGCCATTAGGCCCTGCCACTACTATTATTTCAGGTTTTTTAAGCATATTCTTTTCTTCCATCAGGGTACTCGATATAAGGTACATTCTTCTCATGGTCATATTTTGCAATGGGTTGACCTTTTATTTTCTTTATTTCATTACCAATACGTACTGCTTCCCGAAATCTGACCGTAAGTTCATCATCAGATAAACCACAGGTAAAATCAAGTTCATTTGTATTTTCCATAATAATATCCTCCCTTATATTATTATATATCATTTACTGATTTTTTTACATAAAATTTCGTCACAGATACGTCTGATTGTCTTAAAATGTATTATATATTTATCATAACTTCTAATTATAAAAAATAGGAACTTCTGTACCCAAGGAAATTTTCCCGGTACAGAAGTTCCTATCATATCTGGTAATTTAACCTAATCAGCCAAGTACTACCATTGGTTCGCCAACTTTTACACTTTGTCCTGATTCAACATTTACAGCTTTCACTGTACCTGCAGACGGTGCAGTTATTTCATTCTGCATTTTCATAGCTTCGAGAATGAGAACAACATCGCCGGCTTTTACAATCTGACCTACTGAAGCCATAACTTTAACGATTTTACCTGGCATTGGAGCTGCTATTGTAGTTCCACCTGCCGGAGCTGCTGCCGGAGCCGGAGCTGCTGCTTTAGGAGCAGGTGCTGCCGCTGGAGCTGCCGGTGCAGCAACTGCTTTAGGAGCAGATGCTGCTGTATTTTTAACTTCTTCAACTTCAACTTCATAAGAAGCGCCATTTACAGTAATATTAAACTTTTTCACAAGATATTCCCCCATAAAATGTAGATTTCTTTTTTATAATATTAAGCAGTCAGACAGCTGCCCGACGCCCTGCCATAGTCCAGATGTCACTGCGCTTAATACTTATCGCTCTGACTTTCTGTCCAGTAGCTGCTTCAATTGCTGCGGTTATTACCGCAACGATTTCTTCACTTACCTTACTATTCTTTTCCATCAATCGCACATCCTTTTATTATAATGGTACATTGCCATGTTTTTTAGCCGGACGGCTTTCACATTTGCTAGCAAGCATGTTTAACGCAGTAATAATGCGCGGTCTCGTTTCTGATGGTTCAATAACCATATCGACATAACCACGTTCAGCTGCCTTATATGGTGTAGCAAATTCTTCAATATATTCAGCTGTTTTTTGCTTGACGTCAGGATCCCTGCGGAAAATGATATTAGCAGCACCAGCCGGTCCCATAACAGCTATTTCAGCTGTTGGCCATGCCATTACCTGATCTGCACCTAAGTCACGCGAACACATGGCGAGGTAAGATCCACCATATGCTTTACGTGTAATGACGGTTACCTTTGGAACTGTGGCTTCGCTGTATGCATAAAGCATTTTTGCACCATGGCGAATGATTCCGCCGTATTCTTGGTCAGTTCCTGGTAAAAAGCCCGGTACGTCAACTAAATTTACAATAGGAAGATTGAACGCATCACAAAAACGAATAAATCTTGCTGATTTATCTGATGCATTAATATCAAGACTCCTGCCATAACATTTGGCTGATTGGCTATTATGCCAACGCTGCGCCCATCAAAATGAGCAAAACAGGTTATAATATTTTTTGCATAATGTGCCTGTGATTCATAGAATTCACCATTATCCACCAATGAGCGGATTACATCCTTCATATCATATGGCATATTAGGATTATCCGGAACAACTGTATCTAAAGATTCATCCATGCGGGATGGATCATCTCCCGTATCAACCGTCGGAGCATCATCCATATTATTACTCGGCAGAAAACTGAGCAGATAACGAATCTGGTTTATACAGTCCTGTTCATTTTCAGCGGCAAAATGAGCTACACCAGATGTGGTATTATGAGTCATAGCCCCGCCGAGCTGTTCAGCAGTTACTTCTTCAGCAGTTACCGACTTTATTACGGCAGGACCGGTTATAAACATTTGGCTGGTCTTTTTTACCATAAAGACAAAATCAGTCAAAGCTGGTGAATATACAGCACCACCAGCACATGGTCCCATGATTACAGAAATCTGTGGGATTACACCTGAAGCCATTGTATTTCTGAGGAAGATTCCACCATATCCGCTTAAAGCATCCACGGCTTCTTGTATACGTGCACCACCCGAGTCATTAATACCAATAAATGGTGCACCCATTTTTATAGCAAGATCTTGTACTTTCCAAATCTTCTTTGCATGCATTTCACCAAGTGATCCACCTTCAACGGTAAAATCTTCAGCAAAAGCATATACTAAGCGCCCATCAATAGTACCATACCCTGTAACAACACCTTCACCCGGCAGATCTTTCTTTTCCTGCCCGAAATTAGTGCAGCGATGTTTTACAAACTGATCTAATTCGACAAAAGTCCCTTCATCGAACAAAAGATTTATACGTTCGCGGGCTGTCATTTTGCCTTTAGCATGCTGCTTTTCAATACGTTTTGGACCGCCGCCCTGCATGATATGTTCTTTTTTAGCATTCATGAGGTCGATTCTTTCTTGAACTGTGGCCAAAATTATACCTCCTTTAATTACTCAATTATGCCATATTATCAGGCACTTACTTATATTAATCACAAAATAGTGTGTATTGCTATAATAAAATCAACCTTTGCGCTGACAAAGTTCAAGTAAAACGCCACTGGCTTTAGGATGAATAAAAGCGATAGATGAACCACCTGCACCATAGCGGGGTTTTTCATCAATCATGCGAACACCCTTAGCTTTAAGGTCGGCAATAGCCTTTTCAATATTATCTACACGAAGCGCAATATGCTGAATACCCTGACGGCCACCATTTTTTTCTATAAACTTAGCAATTGGGCCATCTGGAGCTGTAGATTCCAAAAGTTCTATTTCAGCTTCTCCTGTTGGAATAAATGCAGTTTTTACTTTTTGTTCAGCTACTTCTTCTTCACCGGTGCATTTCAAACCAAGCACATCAGTATAAAATTTCTTTGCTGTTTCTAAGTTTGGCACAGCTATACCAATATGATCAACGCATTCAACTTTAAACATTAAAATGACCTCCAGTAAACTTAACTCATTTTTTTAACAACTCGTTCAGTAATTCACGAACGATGGTATACGGATCGTTTTTTCGCAATTCGATATCACTTAAGTAATTATCCAGTCTGCCGCTATCTACTATATTTTTAGTTATATAGCTGCCAATGGATGATTTAAGAAGCTCCAAAAGCTCTGTCCTGATTCTTTCATGACGCCGCCGCACTAACAATCCTGTTTCTTTTATATGTGTATAATGCTTATCAATTAACGCTATCAGTTCATTGATGCCTTCACCTTGATTAGCAATTACTTTTTGAATCGGTGGACGCCATTCAAGCATGCTGCCATCAAGATCAAGCATCATATTAAGTTCAGCCTGCAGCTTATCAGCACCTTCATGATCAGCCTTATTGATGGCAAATACATCTCCAATTTCCAGTATGCCCGCTTTTATCGCCTGGATATCATCTCCCATGCCTGGTATGAGTACTACCATCGTAGTATCAGCAGCCTTTACAATATCGACTTCTGATTGTCCTACTCCAACTGTTTCCACAAAAATAATATCTTTACCAAAAGCATCAAGAGCTTTCACAGCATCAGCGGTTTTATGGGATAAACCGCCCAGGCTGCCACGAGTTCCCATACTGCGAATGAAAACCCCCTTATCCAAAGTGAGCCCATTCATTCTAATTCGATCACCCAATATAGCACCACCGGAAAACGGGCTTGTCGGATCAACCGCAATAATGCCAACTGTTTTCCCCATTTTTCTATATTCACGGGCAAGCTTGTCAGTCAAGGTCGATTTTCCAGCACCAGGAGGACCTGTAATACCAAGAACAAATGCATGTCCTGTATGAGGATAAAGCTCTCTCATAATTGCCGAAGCTTCTTCATATTCATTTTCTATCGCCGTTATTGTCCGAGATAACGCCAAGCGCGACCCGGTTAAAAGTTCCTTTACCGTATCTATACCTAACACCACCTTTGATATAAACATCTTGCCCTCTCCTAATGGGCAAGAGGGCAAGACGACACACTATTATTTTTTCACGTGTGTTTTAATAAACTCTACAATATCTCCGGTCGGCGTGCCAGGGGTAAATACTTCAGCGATGCCAGCCTTTTTCAAAGCCGGTATATCACCTTCCGGAATTACACCACCGCCGATAATCAGTGTATCTTTCATGCCGTTAGCACGGACAAGTTCAACTACTTTTGGGAAAAGATGCGGATGTGCGCCTGACAAAATACTCATAGCAACAACATCGACGTCTTCCTGCAGAGCAGCTTCAGCAATTTGTTCAGGTGTCTGGCGAAGTCCTGTATAAATAACTTCAAAACCGGCATCACGCAGCGCCCGCGCTACTACTTTTGCACCACGATCATGTCCGTCAAGTCCAGGTTTTGCAACTAATACTCTTATATGTTTTTCCATCATTATTCCCTCCGACAATCTCTATATTATAAGTTTGTATGTGCTTCGTATTCACCGAATACTTTACGCATTACGCCGCAGATTTCACCTAAAGTAGCGTAAACTCGAACTGCATTGAGAATATGAGGCATAAGATTTTCATTCGTATCGTCACAAGCAGCTTCCAAATCAGCAAGTGCCTTTTTAACAGCATCATTATCACGTTTTGCTTTCATTGCAGCCAATTTGCCTTTTTGCTTTTCACCTACAGAAGCATCTACTCTTAAGAGACCTTCAACAGGTTTTTCTTCAACCTGGAATTTATTGACTCCGACGATAGTTTTGGCACCAGATTCAACATCCATCTGCCATTTGTAAGCGCTGTCCTGGATTTCTTTTTGAATATAACCTTGTTCGATAGCCGAAACAGCACCGCCGATTTCATCAATTTTCTTGATGTAATCCCACGCTTCTGCTTCAATTTTATTAGTCATTGCTTCAACATAATATGAACCAGCTAACGGATCAATAACATCAGCTAAACCACTTTCATATGCAACAATCTGCTGCGTGCGAAGAGCAACCATAACTGATTCTTCCGTTGGCAGTGCCAATGCTTCATCACGGGAATTGGTATGCAATGATTGTGTACCACCCATCACGGCAGCAGCTGTCTGCAAAGCAACACGGACAATATTATTGTTTGGCTGTTGTGCAGTGAGCATGGATCCTGCTGTCTGTGTATGGAAACGCAATTTCATTGATTTTTCTTTTTTTGCATGGAAACGTTCTTTCATGACTTTTGCCCAGATGCGGCGCGAAGCACGGAATTTAGCAACTTCTTCAAGAAGATTATTATGGGCATTCCAGAAGAAGGACAAACGACCGGCAAAAGCGTCAACATCAAGACCTGCTTTTATGGCGGCTTCAACATAAGCTATGCCATCGCTGATAGTAAAAGCAATTTCCTGGGATGCTGTTGAACCTGCTTCACGAATATGGTAACCGGAAATAGAAATTGTATTCCATTTCGGTACATTTTTCGAACAATATTCAAAAATATTAGTAATAAGACGCATGGAAGGACGTGGTGGGAAAATATATGTTCCACGGGCCGAATATTCTTTTAATATATCATTTTGGATTGTACCTTTGAGTTGATCAGGACTTACACCTTGTTTTTCACCAACAGCAATGTACATAGCCAAAAGTACTGATGCTGGTGCATTAATTGTCATTGATGTTGACACTTTACCAAGATCAATTTTATCAAACAAAACTTCCATATCAGCCAAAGAGTCGATAGCAACACCGACTTTACCTACTTCACCTTCAGAAATAGGATCATCGGAATCATAACCTATCTGTGTAGGTAAATCAAATGCGCATGAAAGTCCCGAAGCACCTGATTCAATCAAATAGCGATAGCGTTTATTTGATTCTTCAGCAGTAGAAAATCCGGCATACATACGCATAGTCCAGAAACGACCGCGATACATCGTCGGCTGAACACCACGAGTATAAGGATATACACCAGGAAAGCTGATATCATCAGCGTAATCAGTATCTTTTATATCAAGTGGTGTGTAAAGGCGTTGTTCAGGTAAATGCGCGCGTTCCGGAAATTTTGCAGTTGCTTTTTCTACGCTGGCATTATAGGCGTCTAATTCAGCTTGAATCTTTTCTTTTTCAGTACTCATAGTTATTTTTCCTCCTGGATTTTTATTTATTCGGATATATATTTATAAAAACTTTTCTGTTATCCGATTTATAAACTAAAATCATCAGTTTTTATATATTTATCTAAAGACTGTTATTTCATTGATCCTGTTTCAAGAAATTTTTGGTGCCATGACAAAGCTTCATTCAGCAAATGAGGCGTTTGGGCATGCTTAGTAGACGCATCAGCTCTTTCAAAATAATCAAGCAGCATTGGTTTGAAATCAGGATGCGCACATTTTTCAATAATTTCTCTGGCCCGTTTGCGTGGTGAAAGACCGCGTAAGTCAGCTAAACCTTGTTCAGTCACTATTATATCAACATCATGTTCAGTATGATCCACATGTGAACAGAATGGAACTATTGACGATATCTTACCATCTTTAGCAGTAGAACCAGTACAGAAAATAGTCAGATAAGCATTACGGGCAAAATCGCCTGAACCGCCGATCCCATTCATCATTTTTGAGCCCATGATATGAGTTGAATTTACATTACCGTAAATATCACATTCAATAGCTGTATTCATTGCAATAACGCCAAGGCGACGAGCAACTTCAGGACTATTGGATATTTCTTCAGGACGGAATATAATATGTTTTCTATATTCCTTGATATTTTTATAAAAACGATCCAAACCTTCTGGTGATGGTGCTAATGCAGTACCAGAGGCAATGAGCAATTTTCCGGCATCAATCAGGTCAAACATTCCATCTTGAACCACTTCAGTATAAACAGATAAATTTTCCAAATTGGACTTCACAAAACCATGTATGACCGCATTAGCTACTTTACCAACGCCTGATTGCAGCGGTAATAAATTTTTAGGCATGCGCCCGGCCTTTATTTCCTTATCAAATAAATCAAGAATATGACGCGACATTACTTGTGAATTTTCATCTATCTGTCCCAAAGGACGAGTATGGTCTTTGGTTTCACAAGGAACTATATATTTTATTTTAGCGGGATTACACGGTATATATGTTGTTCCTATACGATCATCACATTTTACAATGGGAATAGGTAAACGATGTGGTGGGTCAAGCGGTACATACACATCATGCATTCCTTCAAGTTCCAAAGGCTGAGTTACATTAAGCTCAACTATTACAACATCGGCCTGTTGTACGTAAGAAGCCGTATTGCCTAATGAAGTCGTGGGAATGAGATTTCCCTCTTTAGTTATCGCGCAAGCTTCGACAATTGCCACATCAATGTCTCCGCCCATATAACCATAACGGGCAAATTGAGCAGATTCACTCAAATGCATGTCAAGATAGTCTACATCTCCACTATTAATACGATTTCTCAGTGCTTTATCAGTCTGATACGGCATACGTTTATCAATGCCATTCACCTTGGCTAAAACACCATCTTCTTCCAAACCAGTTGAAGCACCAGTCCACAAATTAATCTTGAAAGGGTCCTTTTCCATGCGCTTAGCTAAAGCTGTAGTAACTGCCTTTGTATAGCCTGCTGATGTAAATCCACTAGTAGCCACGTTCATACCTGGCTTAATATACTCAGCAGCTTCCTCGGCACTAACGATCCTAGACCGCAAATCCTTGTTGCGTACTCGATCGAGAATGTCAATCATTAATTATTCTCCTCCCCGTAAATCAAAACTCAAATTACACTGTTGAAAATCAACTACTGACAGCGCTGTATATGGTCTGATAGCCGTTTATAACTATAATTAAACTAAATGATAACGATGTACTTCATTTATAGCTATTTGCACAACAAAACGACCACATTTCTACAACTGTTAGAATACCACCTGTTGTCAAAGGCGTCAAGCAATTTGGACAAAAAACAGCCTCTATTGTGTATATTTGTGAAAAATTTTACATAATAGCTGACAGCACCCTAAAAATTCCATAACCACCTTCAACGCGGTTTTCTTGTTATATGATATGATAAGCAGGATAAACCTATCGATAAATCTTCATTCACGATATGCATCCCATCGGGCACTTTCATTTTTATTGGGGCAAAATTCCAAATACCCTTGATTTTTGCTTTTACAAGGCGATTGGCTATTTCCTGGGCAAATTGCCCGGGTACGGTAATTATGCCAATATGAATATCCAATTCTTTTATAGTTTCTTCCAATGTATCGATATCCATTATTTTAACATGATTAACTGTCCGCCCTACCACTGTCGGATCACTATCAAAAAGAGCTACTAAATTAAATCCCAAAGAAACGAAATTATGATAGTTGGCCAAGGCCGATCCCAGATGTCCTATGCCAATGATAGCTATATTCCAGTGATTATCTAATCCCAATATATTATTAACACTGTGTTTCAATTCATTTACATAATAACCGACACCTTTTTTACCAAACTGACCAAATGAAGCTAAATCCTTACGAATTTGTTCAGGGGTAATTTCCAGTCTGCGGCCAAGTTCTTCCGATGAAATAACATCACGGCCTTCATCTTGTGCAACGCGCAAAGTCCGCAAATACAACGGTAACCTATCAATAGTGGCTTTTGATATATCCTTCATTATTTTCACCTCCCTTCGCCAATCGATAAACTGTTATCGTAATACCCTGTCCATCAAAACACTGCCAAATTTATAACATCTTAAATAGGAAAATTACACTCTTTATTTTTTTTAATCTCTTCATCAGATAATTCTGGAATAGAAGTGAGCCCAGGGTGCTTGCTTTTCAATATTTCCCCTGCCTTCTGCAAAGATTTATTACTCAGTAAAATGGTACTCAATGCCATTATAAACCAGAACAACATTGACATATTTGTATTAAATAATACATAATCAGTAAAACCATTGAGCATTACCGTTACAAGAGCCAAACCACAACCAAGCAACGTCCCCTGCAAAAAAACCGACGGCATGAACTTAAAATTTTTCAGTGAACGCCAAAGGCTGCCGATAAAGCAGATGATAAATCCGGCAAAACCAATTAAACCAACTTCTGCAGCAATATTTAAATACATATTATGAGCATGGACAATTTTTATAAAATTCCCCTGCATATAAAAATCATACGATGGATAAACAAAATAATATGCTCCCCATCCTATCCCCAGTAAAGGATGATCCAGTATCATTTCTATGGTACTTTCCCATAATGCAATTCGTAATTCGGAGGAGGTATCCATCGACGTAAAAACAGACATCATTCTGTCAATAAGAATCGGATCTGCATAAAGCAGGACAAAGGCCAAAACAATAAATGGCAATATTATTCTTTTATTATAACAAAGTGCATATAATATTATAACAATGGCAATACTGAATAACGCACCACGTGCATATGTCATTCCCAGGCAGATCAATGCCAGAAGGAATAACCCTCCAATAATAATTCTAAATTTTCTATTTTTAGTGTAAAAAAACAATCCAAAAGCCAAAGACAATATTATGTCCAAATATCCTGCCAAAAGATTAGGATTTTTCCAAGTTGAAAAAACCCTTGTTGTCATTCCTGGAAAAGCACTATTGTCTGTCCAATCCATTGCTGTCGTATTAATACCGGCAATATATTGTACAAAACCATATAATATGACTATCAATGCCGCGCTGCCCAGGACAAATACTATTTTTTTTATCTGTTGTTCATCTTCAACACTTTGTATCGCCAAATAATATATCAACACATATTTACCGACAAGATGGTAGCAGTTATAAAAACTAAATACCTTTTCCGGTGAATTGAAAATCGACAAAAAACTCATTACAATGAAAACTGCCAAAGGGAAATCAAGTTTAGTCCGTTTCCATGTCCAACCGGTAAAACGTGTCCTTAATAAATAAAAAAACCATCCCAGCAATAATGCATACGTTGCCGCGTCATTGCTGAATGGCAGGAAAAATATCGCCGCCAACAATGCATAAAACATCATTGCAGAACAATCACGGGCATATTTTTTTCTTGTAAAAATATTCATATAGCTCCTAAACAATATTATATAAATAATTAATGGACATTAGATGCATATTCTGCAATTGTGCCTTTTGCCATAATACATTATAAAACTTATAACAAATTTATCAGTTATCGTTTGATATCTCCGCTTCACCATTACGAATATGGCGAATCATTTCCCTTATTTCTCCGATCAAATAGAGCGATCCGGTGATACACAGCAAACTTTCTCCCGAAGTAAGACGCATGGCCCTGTCCAAAGCCATTTTTCGATTTGGCTCAATCTCAACATATTTTACATTCAATTTACCCGCCCATGAGGCTGGTTCTGCCATACGTTTTGAATCAGGTTCAGTAGCAATGACAATGTCATCCGGCCGCAGCAATGTATTTCTCATTACATCAATGGCCTTATCCCTTAACATTCCCAGTAAAAATATACGTTGATTATCATGAAAATATTTATCAAGATTTTGCCGCAATACAAGCATTCCCGCCGGGTTATGGGCCCCGTCAATAATTATCATTTTTCCCGCGGTATCGAAACGTTCAAATCGCCCCGGCCATTTAACATTCGCCAACGCAGCTTTTGTCGCCTTGAAATTTATTCGTTTTTCATCACTTGACAGTAAATATATCGTCATCAAAGCCAATGCGCAATTTCTAATCTGATGATCACCCAAAAGACTTAATGAAAATTCCAGCGATACACCAACTATTTCCGACGAAAATAAAAGTACCTGCCTTTTCCCATCGCAGCTGACGAATTTTGCCTCAAAATCAGTATCCTCAATAAACAGATCCGTATTTTTTTCCACTGCCTCCTGCTGCAAAATTTCCAGTGGTGTTCCCTTGGCATCAGTAACCACAGGAACACCGTCTTTTATTATGCCGGCCTTATGGTGAGCGATTCCTTCAAGTGTTCCACCGCATAAATCAGCATGTTCAAACGCCACATTGGTTATCACTGACACTTCCGGTACAATGACATTCGTGGAATCTAAAAGACCTCCTACGCCCACCTCTATTACTGCATATTCCACATTTTTAAATGCAAAATATAAGAATGCTGTTGCGGTGAGGACTTCGAACTGCGTTGGTGATTCCATCCCTTCATCAACCATTTGATCAGCAAAGGTCTTAACAGCCCCGATACAGCTGGCAAATTCTTCTTCAGCTATAGCTACACCGTCTATTTGAATACGTTCAGTATACGATACCAAGTGCGGTGAAATATACAATCCTGTCCTTATTCCTGATTGATGCAGGATTTCACTGACCATAGCACATACCGAACCCTTACCATTTGTACCAGTCACATGAACAGTTTTATATTTCAGCTGCGGTTCATCCAGAAGTTCAACTAATCGTTTAATCCTGTCCAACCCCAGTTTTGTGCCAAACTTATTAAGTTCATTGAGATATTCCAATGCTTCTTGATAATTCATAGTTTTTATCACAAATCCGCTAAATAAGACAGCCGTTCTTCAACAGCGTTCTTTTTTTCCGTATAGCCTTTTTGTTTTTCCCGCTCCTTTTCTACAATTTCAGCTGGTGCTTTAGCCAAAAAACCCCTATTAGACAATTTTTTTGACAATCGTTCAATCTCTTTATTGAGATGTTCAATCTCCTTATTAAGCCGTGCCGTTTCTTTTTGCACATCGATCAGCCCTGCCATCGGCAGGTATATTTCAACACCGTCTACAACGGCAGTCATTGCATTTCCTGGTTTATCAGCAGAATTTCTCCAAATAGTTACCGGTTCAGCAGCTGCAAGAGTTGTCAAATAACTTTGATTTTTTTCAAATTCACCGATAAGTCCAGCATCACTAAAATGCAGTATAACTTCACTCTTTTTCCCGGGAACAGCATTTACTTGTGCACGTATATTACGAATAGCCTTTATTGCATCCATAATTGCAGTCATGACTTTTTCAGAGTCTATATCTAATTTAGACGACTCATTGTCAGGCCACGGGCTAAGCATTATACTTTTGCCGTCATGCGGTATATGCTGCCATATTTCTTCCGTGATAAAAGGCATAAATGGATGCAACAGCCGCAAAGTATGTTCCAGCACATATCCCAGCACATATTGGGCTACTTTTCTTGCTGTACTGTTTTCCTTATCATAAAGCCTGGCCTTACTTAGTTCAATATACCAATCACACAATTCATTCCAAATAAATTCGTAAATGGAACGAGCCGCTTCTCCCAGTTCAAAATCTTCCAGATTCTGCGTCACATTTTGAACCGTATGGGCATAACGACTCAAAATCCATTTATCAGCCAACGTGTAATCTGCCTCAGCCGGTACAAAGTCCGCATCAAATCCTTCCAGATTCATTAGCATAAATCGCGATGCATTCCAAAGTTTATTAGCAAAGTTGCGCGCACTTTCAACACGTTCCCAGTAAAACCGCATATCATTACCCGGAGTATTTCCTGTTATCAACATAAATCTTAATGTATCGGCTCCATACTTTTCTATAACATCAACAGGATCAATACCATTGCCAAGTGATTTGCTCATCTTCCTTCCCTGCGAATCCCGTACCAATCCATGAATAAAGACATGTTT
Source organism: Pectinatus frisingensis (assembly GCF_015732285.1). Taxonomy (GTDB): domain Bacteria; phylum Bacillota; class Negativicutes; order Selenomonadales; family Selenomonadaceae; genus Pectinatus; species Pectinatus frisingensis. Next base: position 86,648 of record NZ_WIQU01000042.1, on the reverse strand, counting down.
AAATGGAATATCTTTACCAAACTTCAGTCCCATCATCACCATACGGGCAACCCAGAAAAAGATAATATCATAACCTGTGACAAGAACACTTGTCGGATAAAATTGCCTCAATTCTGCAGTCTGCTCCGGCCAGCCCATCGTTTCAAAAGGCCATAATGCCGAGCTAAACCACGTATCAAGTACATCTTCATCTCTTTTTAGATTATGACTGCCACATTTCGGACAAATAACAGCGTCTTCACGGGAGACAATCGTGGCTCCGCATTCTTCACAATACCATGCCGGTATTTGATGTCCCCACCATAATTGCCGCGAAATACACCAGTCACGTATATTTTCCAACCAGTTGCAATAAATTCTTGTAAATCTTTCCGGCACAAATTTTATTTTACCACTTTTTACCGCTTCAATAGCTGGTTCAGCCAAAGACTGCATTTTTACGAACCATTGCTTAGAAACCATCGGCTCAACTGTAGTTCCACAGCGTGAACAATGGCCTACAGCATGTTCATGTTCTTCAATACTAAGTAAAAAACCTTTTTCCCTTAATTCTTCAATCAATTTACGGCGGCATTCATAACGATCCATGCCAGCATATTTACCGGTATTTTCAGCCATGGTCCCATCATTATCCATAATGAGTATTTGTTCCAGTCCATGCCGCTGTCCCATATCAAAATCATTGGGATCATGCGCCGGTGTCACTTTCACAGCGCCCGTACCAAACTGCGGATCAACATAACTATCAGCAAACACTGGAATCTGTCGGCCAACTATCGGCAAAATCAATGTTTTCCCCACTAAAGCCTTGTACCGGATATCATCAGGATGAACAGCCACACCGGTATCGCCGAACATCGTTTCCGGTCGGGTAGTGGCAATTTCCACATATTGGTCAGTATCCTTTACCTGATAACGGATATGGTACAAATGCCCCATTTCATTTTCATGTTCCACTTCAATGTCACTAAGTGCCGTATTACATTGTGGACACCAATTAGTAATGCGCGTTCCCTGATATATAAGTCCTTCTTTATATAAGCTGACAAAAACTTCCCTGACAGCCTTCGAGCATCCTTCATCCATTGTAAATCTTTCCCTGTCCCAATCACAAGAAGACCCCAGTGAACGCAGCTGATACATTATCCGACTGCCAAACTTTTCCTTCCATGCCCAAGCTCGTTCAATAAATTTTTCACGGCCTATTTCATAACGCGATGTTCCTTCTTCACGCAATGCTGCATCGACCTTGGCCTGTGTGGCAATACCGGCATGATCGCATCCCGGCATCCACAAAGTATTATAACCCTGCATGCGGCGAAATCTTATTAATATATCCTGCAAGGTATTATCCATAGCATGTCCCATATGCAGCTGTCCGGTAACATTCGGCGGTGGTATAACTATGCTGTAAGGTTTCTTACCTTTTTCCACCTCGGCATGAAACAACTTATTTTGTTCCCAAAACTCATACCATTTTTTTTCAAAACTTTGAGGGTCATAAACCTTCGGTATATTAGTATCTTGCAAATCTTTTCCTCCTAAAAATAAAAACTCCTCCGTCCTTAATAGGACGAAAGAGTATGCTTTCGTGGTACCACCTAATTTTCCCTGCTCCCCGGCAGGGCTCCAATCGCATAACGCTGCGTCTGCGTTCACAGCTACTTAATTCACTGAAAAAGTTCTGAAGCTACAGCAGCAGATCTCTACGGAAAAATCTTTCAGCCAAAGGATTTTATCTCTGCACCGGATTTATCTGTGCCCTCTTCATCATCACTATTGTCATGTTTCACGCATTATATTATCATAAAATAATACAAAATACAACATAGACAGATTTTCGGCATTTTTCTATCACAATAATACACAATAACATTTTTATAGAATATTTATTGTGGTATAATATGTAAAGAAATTTTTTACTATAATTTATATTAAAAAATTTCAATAAATAATGTAGCTATTGAGGTATTATAACCGTGCAGAAAAAAAATTTATTCTTCCGGCTGACTGAATTTGTCGGTCAAACGATAAAAAGGCACTTGGGATTCACTATTGGATTGTTCATATTCAACTATTTGTCTATTGCCTGGACCTTATGGACTACCGGTCAGCTAACCGTGATGGTTATTGATGCCATATTTTTATTCGCTGCTGTTTGTCTATGCACAATTTTACTAACAGCCATTCCTATACGAACCATCAGAAAAATCCTTTTTAATTTATTATTTTATATCAGTGCACTGTTATGTTTAATGGAACTGTTCTCTATTTATAACTACAATGCTGTCATGGGCGCAGGTATCATTACTGCTCTCCTGGAAACAAACAGCAATGAAGCCGACGAATTTTTCAAGATGTATGTTGGATGGAGTTGGATTGCAGCTATACTCTTATTCCTTGTCGCTGCTGTAACTTTAAAAAAGAATCTGTTTCTCGATAAAAGTCTGCGGCAGGAAAATCATCTTTCCAATCGTATCATACGCTACACCGCTCCATTAATGCTGCTTGCCGGTATCATTGCCGGAACTACTTTACTTTCCAATTATAAATCATTTATTTTAAGTGATTCTCTCGATATACCAGCCATACGTGTATACGCCGCTGCACAAATGGCTGTGCGCAATATGAAATCCTACAAGGATCTTGATAAAGAAATGGCTGCTACCGATGACATTACACAAAATAACAGCACCATTCCCAATATCGTTTTTATCTTGGGTGAGGCTACTAATCGTAATCATATGCATCTTTATGGCTATCATCTGGATAATACTCCCAACCTTGACCGTTTAAAACAAAAAGGCGAGATTGCCGTGTTCAACGACTGCATCAGTCCCCATTCAACAACTGTATCGGTATTACGCGTTTTATTTACATTCTGCGATTATGAATCAGATCAACCTTGGTATACTTACAACAATTTAATTGACGTCATGAATGACGCCGGTTACAAAACGCACTGGTTGTCCAACCAGGAAAGTTCCGGCATCTGGGGTAACGTTGCCTTATTATTTGCCAATCGCAGTACCGTCCACGAATTTACCAGCATGAGAGAGTCGCACGAGGATTTTGGCACCTTAGATGAAGCCTTATTCCCGCTTTTAGACAGTGCCCGACAAAATGCCGCTGCCAAAAATTTTTATGTACTTCATCTAATGGGTGGTCATAGTCTTTATTACAAACGTTTCCCTTATGCTTTTTCCAAATTCACTCAAAATGATATTATCCGAAATGTCGCCGATGATAAAAAAATTGTACTGGCACAATATGCTAATGCCATTTATTACAACGACTATATCGTAAGCGGTATCATTGACAGATTCAGGGACTCAAATACCATTGTCATATACCTACCGGACCATGGTGAAACAGTTTATGATGATGGCAGTAATTTTGCCGGGCATGTAGAAGAAAATCCCAACCATTACATGCTCGAAGTCCCGATGATCGTTTGGGCATCAGAACAGTTCAAGCAGATGTATCCACAAAAATGGTCAGCTATCAATGCGGCAGTAAACCGCCCTTATATGACTGATGATATGATTCATACTGTCCTTGATATCGCCGATATAAAAACGACTGAATATGACCCGGCCAAAAGCGTCATCAATCCAGCCTTTGACGCCAGCCGTCCCCGTATGGTCCAGGGACGCAATTACGACACTGATATACGTTTTGAACCGGCCCATTAATAATAATTTATTTTAAAGAGATATCATCATGAAAATTAAAGCTGCCCTAAAGGACAATATTGCTTGTTGGGATAAGTTAACCGAAGCCCAACAGGAAACGCTCATTGAAAATACTGTCGCAATTCATTACCATCGTAAAGAATCAATTCACAATGTCGCGATGGATTGCTTTGGTGTACTAATCGTATTGTCCGGAACATTACGTATATATATCAATTCCCCGGACGGACGGGAAGTAACATTATACCGCTTGCAAACCGGTAATATATGTCTGCTGGCAGCTACCTGCATACTTAAAAGTATCACTTTTGACGTTTATATAGATGCAGTAACCGATTGTGAAATAGTGAGAACAAATGCCTCTGCCTTTTCTTCCGTTATGAAGAAAAATGTCTATCTCGAAGCGTTCACTTATCGGGAAGCTGTCGATCGTTTTTCTGATGCCGTATGGGCATTGCAACAAATATTATTTCTGAGTTTTGACAAGCGTCTGGCATTATTTTTGCTGCACGAAAGTAAGACATCCAATTCACTTACGATCAATATGACACATGAACAAATTGCCCGTTTTCTTGGCAGCGCCCGCGAAGTAGTTACCAGAATGCTTAAATATTTTTCAACGGAAGGGCTGGTTACACTGTCTCGCGGTAAAGTGAATATAACCAGCCTCAAAGGTTTGGAAAAATTGACCCGTTAAATGAATAAATTTACATTGGCTTCTTCTGCCGCTCCAAGATATGACGTTACACCGCCAAAATCAATACCATCGATCAATTCCTCTTTAGTTATCCCCATGACATCCATCGACATAGTGCAGGCAATCATTTTTACACCATTTTCCCGCGCTGATTTTAAAAGTTCGTCTAAAGATGCCACATTTTTATCCTTCATGATTTTTTTCATCATTTTAGTACCTATGCCTCCCATATTCATTTTGGATATCGTGAGATTTTCCGTACCGCGCGGCATCATTGAACCAAACATTTTAGCTATAAATGATTTCTTTACCGCCGGTGCGTTATTTTTACGCAGAATATTCAACCCCCAGAAAGTAAAGAACATCGTAACCGGCCTTCCCATAGCAGCTGCCCCATTGGCAATTACCAACGATGCCATAGCTCTGTCAAGATCATCGCTGAAAACTACCATCGTTTTACCCACAGCCATACTGCTGTCTTTTGATACATGAGACGACTGTATGGCAGCGCTATTGACACCTTTTCCGACATAGGCGATGTATTGATGCCCGGTTTTATCAGTTTTAACCAAGGTATTTCCTGTTTTTTCACACCATGCTCTGATATCACGAATAAATCCCATATCTGTCGCCGATACTTTTATTACTTCACCGTCATTCATCTTCCGCACAGCCTGATTAACCTTTAGTATCGGACCCGGGCATTGTAATCCATTGCAGTCAAGTGCCTGAATGTTAAATTCATCCACTATTTTCATATTTGCAGGTTTGTCTGTTGCAGCCGGCTGCTCTGAAGCAGTCGGCTTTAAATCATCCTTTTGTTTATCTTGAAAGTGTACAGCCTTATAAAAATTAGTACCACCCTCCAATACCATGACATGTTCAAAACCATTTTGCATCAATATTCTGGCGGCATTATACGAACGTACGCCGACTGCGCAATATACAATAATTGTTTTGTGTTTATCCAGTTCTGTAAAACGACTGCGCAGCTGGCCCAACGGGATATGATATGCATCAGGCAGATGATAAACCATAAATTCTATGTCTTCTCTGATATCAAGAATCGTTATATTATCATTCTGACTGTTATCAAATTCTTCGACACTGATAAAACTAACCAATCCCGTAAGTATATTTTCTGCCACAAATCCCAGCATATTGATTGGATCCTTAGCTGCAGAAAACGGTGGGGCATAAGCAAATTCCATCCGCTGCAAATCATAAATATCGCCATTCATCTGCATAACGGCAGCAAGTGTGTCGATCCTTTTGTCCACACCAGACTGTCCGACAATCTGTGCACCCAAAATCTTTCCTTCCGCCGTAAAAATCAATTTCATATATAAATCTGCTGCATCAGGATAATAACCGGCGTGCGATTTCTGATTTATTACTACAGTATAATAATCACTGTTTTTCTTTTTCCCATTAAATTTTAAAGTTTTTTCATTAAGCCCCACAGAAGCAGCATCAAGGTCAAAAACCTGTGCTATTGCCGTTCCATAGGTTCCCTGATAAATTTTATCATCTCCGGCGATATTATCCGCACAAATACGGGCTTGTTTATTAGCCGGTCCTGCCAATGGTATCATCGTCTTATCACCAGTCAACGGATTTTCTACTTCAATAACATCACCGACAGCATAAATATTCTCATCAGAAGTCTGCAATTTATTATTCACAACTATCCCGCCGCGCTGATTCAGTTTCAATCCTGCATCCCGCGCCAAAAAACTGTTCGGTCTGACGCCTATGGATAATATAACCACATCAGCCGGGACTTTTTTACCACTGCTTAAATGAATCAGCACTGCTTCATTCTTTTCTTCAAATTCAGTTACCTTATCGCCTAAAAACAATTCGACATCATTATCGATTATATTTTCATGCAGCAGCTGGGCCATTTCTTTATCAAGCGGTGCCATTACCTGATCTAATGCTTCAATTATAGTTACATGTATACCTTTTTTATGAAGATTTTCTGCCATTTCCAACCCAATAAATCCGCCACCAATCACTACTGCCCGCTTGGGCTGCAGCTCATCAATAGTTTTTTTGATTTTGTCAGTATCATCGACCGACCATAAAGTCATAATTTTTTTTGCATCGATACCCTTGATAGGTGGTCTGAGTGGTGATGATCCGGTGGCAATTACCAGTTTATCATAACTTTCTTCGTATTTTGCACCAGTCTGAAGATCTTTCACCAAAACACATCTTTTATCCGGTAAAATCTTTTCCGCTTCATTAAAAATACGGACATCTACATTAAATTTATTTTTCATTCCTTCCGGTGTCTGTACTAAAAGTTTTTCCCGTTCTTTTATCACATTTCCGATATAATAAGGCAAACCGCAGTTAGCATAAGATATATAACCACCTTTTTCCAAAACTACAATTTCCATTGATTCGTCTCTTCTTCTAAGCCGTGCTGCCGTGGTGGCGCCCCCGGCAACCCCGCCAATAATAACTGTCTTCATTATGGACAGCCTCCCTTACATTTGATAAATCAATTATATAACATATATAATTTTTTATCTGTGAGTTAGTCACAAAACTTATGAAAAAACCGGACTAATGCGATTAATCCGCATAGTCCGGTTTTTGTCCAAAATATACTTTTAGCTAGCAGACTTTTTATAAGGCTCCATTAATAAACGCATTAATCTGCCCTTTAAACCACTGCATCAGCATCTCCGGAGAAAAATCATGCATCCAGCCGTTTCATATACACTAAACATTATCTTTGCACAAACTAAAAGACTTGTTATCTATTGCCCGCATAGTGGCAAGGACGCCCTCCAAATGATCATATTCATGCTGCAGCAATTCAGACATACTTCCCTGCAGATAAAAAACCTTTGCCTCTCCTTGCATATCGGTAAAATATACACGACACTGCGCATAACGTCTCACTTTTACATAAAGCCCGGGCAGTGACATACAATCGTCCCACAGCTCTATCATTTCAGGGGTAGGAAACTCCAGCCGGGGATTAATAAATACCACCGGTTCATCAATATACATATAAATAATACGTTTTCGCACACCAATTTGCGGTGCTGCTATTGCCCTGCCGGCATGATGTTTTTCCCTCCAGTCAAATAATGTATCATGTAAATCAGTTACTATCCCGGTAATATCTTCACTTGCCATCACTGGTTGGCTCGCTTCATATAAGTCAGTATTTCCCAATAATAAAAGCTTTTTTATCATTTATTCATCCGGCAAAATTACTTGCCGCCTCTTTTAACTCATCTGTTTCAGTATTATCTAATATCTGTATCTCAGGCTCAGCATCTTTTTCGATACATTCCTGTGTAATAATGACTTTACGCGGTTTTTTCGATTTTGGCAGTTCATACATCGTGTCAAGCATGGCATCTTCCAATATTCCTTTCAGACTGCGTGCGCCGGTTTTTCTTTCTATTGCTTTCCGGGACACTGCCCGAAGCGCCTCATCAGTGAATTCCAGTTCTATGTTATCCACTGCCATCAATTTTTTATACTGCTTCACCGGAGCATTTTTCGGCTCAGTCAATATACGCAGTAACGCATTCTCATCTAATGTTTCCAAAGTACAGATTATTGGCAGCCGACCAATAATTTCGGGAATAATACCAAACTTCATAAGGTCCTCTGGTCTGACCTGACGTATCAATTCATCATATTTTGTATCTTTATTATTATCCTTTACATCAACACCAAATCCAATAGCGGCCGTATTTTTTTTCAATCGTCTTTCCACTATTTTCTCTATGCCGACAAAAGCTCCACCGACAATAAACAATATATTCGTCGTATCTATCTTGGTAGTCGGTGCTTCCGGATGTTTTCTTTGTCCCCGTGCAGTGAATTCCACTACACTGCCTTCCAGCATTTTTAAAAGAGCCTGCTGCACCCCTTCGTGGCCTGGGTCAGCTGTTATAGAATTATTTTCACCAGACTTTCTGGCAATTTTATCAAATTCATCCAGATAAATTATGCCATGTTCTGTTTTTTCCACATTTTTGTCAGCGGCATAATAAAGATTACGCACAGCAACTTCAACATCGGCGCCGACAAAACCTGCCTCAGTAAGACTTGATGCATCAGTCACTGCAAATGGTATATCAAGTAATTTGGCAAGATGTGACAACATTGCCGTCTTACCGCAGCCGGATGGCCCCATCATTATCACATTCGATTTTTCAATTTCCACATCATCATGGCCCTCCATACATTTCATACGTTTATAATGATTATAAACAGCCACTGACAGAATCTTTTTAGCCCGGTCCTGATTGATGATGTATTCGTCCAAATATTTTTTTATAATATGCGGTCTGTTTTTATCCAGCACAGAATCTAAATTATTAATAAATTTACGCCGCACAATCTTTGCTGTTTCCTCTTCATTTTCAGCTATTAATTGATATATCTCTTTTATGCAGTTTTTACAAATAGCAAATCCCGTCTGTGGATCGAATATCGGCAGATCATATTGACTGGTTATTTTTATGTCACGCTTGCAAAAACTACATACATGGTGTAAGTCGTTTTGAGGCATATATATTCCTTCTTTCTATGGCAGGACTATTATAGCTATGATCAGAACATAAATACACTATAATATAAATATCCTAACATATAGTATACCAAAATAAATATAATCATGTAAACATCATTTGTCAAATATATATACGCTTCCTTTCGTACTGATAAATTGCTTTTCATATGTTATAATAAAATCAATATCAATAAAGGGGCAAAACATATGATAAAATGGATTATTTCCGATATGGATGGCACACTGCTTGATGACAACGGACAACTACCGGTCAATTTTGATGATACCATTATTGAATTAAAAAAGCGCGGCATAATATTTTCACCTGCCAGCGGCCGACAGTATTATGCACTTACCAGACAGTTTTCCCGCTACAAAGATGATTGGTTATTTATTGCTGAAAACGGAACCATGGTTGTCCATGGTAATGAACTTTTATCCTATACCAGCCTTCCTGATAATTTGACTGCCAAACTTATTGCAACAGCTACTTCACTCAAGGGCGTCTATGTTGTTGTCTGCACTTGCAGCGGCAGTTATGTCATCAGCGAAAATGCTGCCTTTTTTGCTGAAATGGGTAAATATTATACCAATTATAAAATAATTAACGATTTTTATTCTATAAAAGATCCTATCATAAAAATTTCCATCTGTGATTGTGATAACCGTAATATGCTCGATACAGCCCATGCCCAGCTGGCTGCTTATCAGGACAAAGTCCAGTTAGTAATGGCCACTCACATCTGGCTTGACATTATGCCAAAAGGTATGAACAAGGGAATAGCTATCCAAAAAATGCAAAAAAAACTCCATATAAAACCAGAAGAATGTATGGCTTTCGGTGATTTTTACAACGACCTGGAAATGCTTGAATCAGTCGGTGAAAGCTACGCTATGGAAAATGCTATTCCCGAACTTAAGGCAGTGGCCAAACATATCGCCCCGACCAATTCCCAAGGCGGTGTAATAAAAGTTATCCGCGAATATTTGCAAAAAAACTAGTAAGGAGACATTTCCTATGAAAATAGACTATCATATGCATTTTGAATACGGTTCTTATGATCTTTCATGGGTACAGGGCTTTTTTGACAGTGCTGCCAAGCGCCATATCGGTGAAATAGGCATTTCTGAACATACACATGGTTTCACTGATTTCAAAACACTGTATTATAAAGATGTTATCCATGATGATTCCTTCATCGGAAAGTTTCAGAAAAAATGGCTGCAAACCAACAAATTTAAATGTCCCTTGTCTGACTATATAAAATTCATGGATATGCTCAAAGCTAAGGGTTACCCGGTAAAAACCGGTATTGAAGTATGTAATTTTCAAGATCAGACCACAGTAAAACAAATTTTAGACCGACAGCCATTTGATTATATAATCGGGTCAGTTCATTTTCTCCATGGCTGGGCCTATGACTCATCACAAATACGTGCTGAATGGAAAAACCATGATTTAAAAGAAATTTATGAATGGTATACTCAAGAGGTCGAAAAATTATGCACTGCAAAAATCTATGATATATTAGGACATCCTTTTAATATCCGTCTGTTTAAATTTTTACCTGATTTTGATGTAACACCCTATCTTATCCGTGTGGCCGAAGCTATGAAAAAAACCAACATGGTTGTTGATATTAACACCGGAACACGCTATCGCTATCCGATAAAAGAAATATCTCCTTTCCCCGCATTCATGAAAATCGCTGCTAAATACAAACTTCCTGTCATTACTTCCTCTGATGCCCACAAACCAGAAGACTGCGGTGCTTATATTGATGAAGCTGTCACCTATGCCAAATCCTTCGGATATACCCAACGCGTCAAATTTACCAACAGAAACCGTGAATTTATTCCTATTGATTAATATTAACTATCTGATTTTATAAACTTACCCCTGGGGGTTAGATTTACCATCTGATCCGCAGGGGTTTTACTAAACAATTTTTTATTTCATAATGACTATTTTTCACTTAATATCTGTTTCCCTGCACTTTTTATATATTCGACACCCCATTTACGCATAGAATCTAACACGGGAATAAGACTAAGGCCAAACTGGGAAAGACTGTATTCAGTCTTGGGCGGTACTACCGGATAAACTTTACGATTCACTATTCCGTCGTGCTCAAGTTCGCGCAATTGCTGTGTCAGCATTTTAGGAGTAGCCTGCGGTATTTGTTTTTGCAACTGATTGAACCGCAAAGTGTTATTTATCAGATGCCAAAGGATTACCGTCTTATATTTACCGCCGATTAAATTTACTACAGCTTCAACCGGACAACTAAAACTTTTTGCTGTTCTCAATATTATTACTTCCTTTTTAGATAGTATGTTACAAAAAAGTGTATTCTTGATAAAAAGAAAATTACTATATATTATATTAATATACACTGTTTAAACATACAATACCATATTAAAAGGAGAGTTTTATTATGAAAGTTTTCATGCTCAATGGGAGTCCGCACAAAGAAGGCTGTGTCTATACAGCCTTGACTGAAGTTGCTGCACAACTAAATAAAGAAGATGTAGAAACAGAAATATTTCATATTGGTAACCGCGCGGTTCATGGCTGTATTGCCTGTGGGCGTTGCAGCTCACTGAAAAAATGCGTATTTGATGATGATACCGCTAATGTCATCTTGGAAAAAATGAAAACGGCTGATGGTATAATTGTCGGTTCACCAGTATATTATGCCGGTCCCAATGGTGCATTATGTGCTCTTCTGGATCGCATTTTTTGTTCCGGCAGTGATTTTCTTATCGGCAAACCATCCGCCGCAGTGCTTAGCTGCCGGCGTGGCGGTGCTAGTGCTTCTTTCGACCGATTAAACAAATATTTCACCATCAATCAAATGCCATTGGTAACCTCCCAATACTGGAACTCTGTACATGGTTTTACCCCTGATGATGTAAGAAAAGATCTTGAAGGACTCCAAACAATGCGTCTTTTAGGACATAACATGGTCTGGTTACTTAAAAACATGACCAAAAACTTTTCACCGTTACCAGAAAAAAGAATAATGACCAATTTTATTAAAAATGAAGAAATTGAAAAAAAATTAGAACTTCTCACCAGGAAAAATCTCGATGACTGACATTATCTGCCAAAAGCAGCGTAGATAAAATTTGTCTGTTTCCTATTATTCTAAATAATATTGGCAAACATTGAATTTTTTTCATAGTACTTATATAATAAATGATGTTGATATTGCTTTTCAAAATCAAAGATTGTTATGAAATATATTTAATCTTAACAATATGAAAGTGGTGATTATTAATGAAACTATTTGAAAAGTTCACTATAAAAAATATGACTTTACGAAACCGCATAGTAATGCCGCCTATGTGTATGTATTCAGCAGCCGATGACGGCCAAGCCAATGATTTTCACTTAACCCATTATGCTTCCAGGGCTGTCGGCGGTGTTGGACTTATAATAGTTGAAGCGACCGGTATTAAACCGATAGGCAGAATATCGGACAATGATTTAGGTCTGTGGGAAGACGAACAAATACCTGGATTAAAAAAAATAGTCGATGCCTGCCATCGTTATGGTTCGAAAACAGCACTGCAAATAAACCATGCCGGTCGTAAAAGTCAATCAGCTTCAGGTCATCCTGTCGCCCCCAGTGCTCTTACATTTAGTGATAAATATCGCACGCCTGCCGAACTGACCAGACCTGAAATCAATGAAATAATTGATGCCTTTAAACAGGCGGCCAGTCGGGCAGATGCAGCCGGTTTCGATGCCTTGGAAATTCACGCTGCCCACGGTTATCTATTACATGAATTTTTATCACCATTAACTAATAAACGAACCGACGAATATGGTGGCAGCCTAAAAAACCGCACCCGCTTTTTAGAACAGGTCCTGCAGCAAGTACATACTGTATGGCCTGCCGATAAACCGGTTTGGATACGTGTATCAGCCTCTGACTATGATTCCGTCGGAATTGATGCTGCCATGATGGTAGAGATAATTAACGATGTACGGTCATTGATAGATATGGTACACGTAAGTTCAGGCGGTTTGTTACCTACACCAGTAAACTCTTATCCCGGATATCAGGCGCCATTAGCTGATGCCATCCGCCGTAAATGTCATATTCCTGTCATTGCTGTAGGACTTTTAACTAACCCGGAAATTGCTGAAGCCCTTTTACAGACCGAACGGGCAGACCTTACTGCATTTGGACGGGAATTACTGCGCCATCCTTATTTTGCAATACAGGCCGCCCAAAAATACGGCGTTGTCGGCTATATACCTAAGCAATACGAACGTGCTTATGATTGACTGCCGACTGTAAATTTTATAATTTACCTATTTACACAAATGCACCTTACTAAAAAGATAAACTTTTTAGTAAGGTGCATTATTATTTTTTATTTTACGATGACCGATAATCCATCAGGAATAACCGTAACCGTTGCCTTTTCTCCCTTTAACTGAAATGCTCTTTCCAGAGCCTGCTCGATACTGTCAGCAGCCTCCATATGCAGACCATGGACAAATTTTTTATCAACTAAATTCGATACCAATATCACATGATGGTGCACCAATATTCTGGCAAGGATCTGTGACGTCCATTGTTCTGGAACAGTTTCCTGCCGTGGTGTCTTAATCGCCCTTTCCAAAAATTCTTCAGGTGTTCGAACATCAGCGATATTATTATAAAAACCAACCCCACCATGGCCGTCGCAACAACCCGCAGCAATTATTATTACACCACCCTCTTTATTTGTTGCTTCCGCTGCGGTCATTCCCTTTACTGCCTGATAAATATTTTGATCAAGCGGATAACCGCCATTACTCGTAATTGCTATATCACAAGGAATTTTTTTTACTTCAGCCAGCTGTTTTACAAACTCACAGCCCTTTAAATGTGCCTTTTCAGAATCACCGGCAAAAGAGGCAATAATTTTTTTATCTTCATCAAGAACCACATTCAAAATAAATTTTAAACCAGCAGCTTTAGCAGCATAAATCATATCCTCATGAATCGGATTATGCTGCATGTTACCGGTACGAGCCCTGTCAGAATCAATAAATTCACCACAATGATTGGCCATTATTGTTTTGTAAGAAGCAATCCCCGGTAAAACAGCTTTACGTCCGCCAGAAAAACCTGCAAAAAAATGTGATTCAATAAACCCTTCCGCCAGCAGCAAATCGGCTTCCATAGCAATTTTATTAATAATACATGGTCCGCCGGAAGGCAATGTACCGATTTTAATCATAGCCGAATCATCACTGGCTGCATGTATCACTATTTTTTCATTACGAACAATCTCTTCACCATATTTATCAATCAATTCCTGCCTGGTGGAAGGGCGGTGAAATCCGGTGGCCACTAATATAGTAATATTGGCTTCCGGTTCGGCATCCCGTATGTGTTTCAATATAATAGGTGTTATTATTTTAGAAGGAACAGGTCTTGTATGATCAGAACTTATTAGAACAATATTTCTTTTACCCTTGACCAGTTCCTCCAATTTCGATGATGCAATAGGACAGTTAAGTGAATTTTCAACTATCTGTTTTTCTGTAAAATCCGTATGAAATGCAGCTGCTTTGGAGACAAGAATACCTGCCAGATTATCCTGCGGTATTTTTGCCGTTACGACTCCCTTATGATAAGGAAGATCAATACATTTTACCAATCCGTTCATCTCCTGACAATATAATGTTATTACATATTTTTAGCATAAAACGCCAAAACTGATTTATAGATAAATTTCTGAATTGCAAATTTTATTAATATTATATTATATATATTACTACTAAATAGATTTTTTGGAAACACTCACCTTTAATTTTTTATCCATTTATAACACCCTATTGCAGATTATTATTCTTATGCTATAATGAATTTTAGAAAAAGGATAGTTGATGCCCGCTCGCTTGGCTTTCCTCATCAATGATTGCTATAAAGAAAGTCGGCTCGGTCACAGTCGGCTTTTTTCATATTTTACTGCCTGTTATTCGCGACTTACGATATTTTTAAAAGAGGTGTATCAAATGAAATTAGTATTAATAAGACATGGTGAAAGTGAATGGAATCAAAAAAATCTATTTACCGGTTGGACAGATGTCGATCTGACAGAAAAAGGTAGAAATGAAGCGCACACGGCCGGAAATGCTCTTAAAGAAAAAGGCTTTGATTTTGACATATGCTATACCTCCTATCTTAAGCGTGCTATCCACACACTTGACATCATTTTAAGTGAACTTGACAGAGTATGGCTGCCCGTGATAAAAACCTGGAAACTCAATGAGCGCCACTATGGAGCTTTACAGGGTCTCAACAAATCAGAAACTGCTGTAAAATATGGTGAAGAACAAGTAAAAATATGGCGCCGTTCCTTTGATGTCTGCCCACCGCTTTTATCCCAAACCGACAAACGCAATCCTGCCTTACTGCCTGCCTACAAAAATGTTATAAAAAATGAGCTTCCCCTCAGTGAAAGTTTAAAAGATACCATTGCCCGCGTCGTACCTTATTATCAAGAACATATACTGCAAGATATGAAAGCCGGTAAACGCGTCATTATTGCTGCCCACGGCAATTCATTGCGTGCCCTGGTGAAAATGCTCGACGGACTTTCTTCCGAGGAAATCGTCAATGTAAATATACCAACCGGTGTTCCCTTAGTATACGAATTTGATGACAATTGGAGTGTCACCAATAAATATTATCTTGGTGATGCCGCTGCCATTCAGGCAAAAATCAACAGCGTTGCCTCACAGGGAAAGGCATAATCTGCAATCTTACTTATTTTTGAAACAAAAAACCGGCTGATCAGCCGGTTTTTTGTTTCAGTTAAATATTAGCCAGTTTAACCAAAAACCCATTTTTTAATATAAGCTTTTATTCTATCGGCAAAGGCCGGCCTTCTTTTTCTAATTCAGCTTTTGTTTCAGCCTCTATCTCTTCTCTTGTCCTATAGTCCTGTGGTACAGTCTTGGCATAACGCAGCCAGCTGCGGACCGATTCAATCATAACCAACGTCACAAGCACAAACATAATAGCACTTATTGCTACAAGCAGCCATTTACCACTGGGAATATAACTATCAAAAATATTAAGATAGTCGGCATAATAAGTAATCACTGCCATAAATAAACATGGTATCATCGTCACCCATACGTAACGGCCCCGTCCGGTACGATATATATATGACGTACCAATAGCCAGAGTAATTGTACCTAAAAGCTGATTTGATACACCAAACAACGGCCATATTTCCCCGATATTACCCTGCAATACCAAATAACCCCAGCATAAACTTATCGTTGCACTGCAGATAATAATACCCGGCCACCATTCGGTATTACCAAACGGTTTATACACTCTGCCTAAAAGTTCCTGCAGCAGATAACGGCCGACACGCGAGCCGGCATCAATCAAGGTTAATATGAATAAAGCTTCAAACATAATACAAAAATGATACCAAAAACCCATAAACTGATCCATAAAGGGAATCTTAGAAAAAACATCAGCCATCCCTACAGCCAATGATACTGCCCCGCCTGGTCTGTGCATGAGATTTTCACCGACCATATTCGACAGCATCGGCAGATCCTGTACATGTATCCCCAAGGCATTAAATGCCTGCTGCGTGGAATTTATCGCAAAATAATCTGATGGATGCAGACTGGTGGCTGCAATCAAAGCCATCATTGAAATGAAAGCTTCAGTAAGCATTGCCCCATAGCCAATCGGCAGTATCTGCCGTTCATTAGTCAGCATTTTTGGCGTCGTACCAGTGGCTATGATACTGTGGAAACCCGATAATGCACCACAGGCAATCGTAATAAAGACAAAGGGAATAACCGATCCTTTTATCACAGGACCACCGCCCCAAAGAAACGGTGATGTAGCCGGCATCCGAATAGCCGGTGCCACTATAAGGATACCAATAGCCAGTGCAGCTATTGTACCTATTTTCATATAAGTGCTAAGATAATCACGCGGTGCCAATAACAACCACACCGGCAGTACTGACGCAAAAAAACCATAAATTGCAATCCCAATTTCTATCTGTACGACACTAAAGGTAAAAAATGGTGCCAATGTTGCCGAATCCCGTATATATGGGCCTAATCCAACAGCCAGCAGTATCAAAGTTACCCCCAGAATCGTCGCTTCTTTTATTTTACCAGGACGTAAATATTTAATATAAATTCCAATAAAAATAGCAATGGGAATAGTAGATCCGACAGTAAATGTTCCCCATGGACTATTAAATAAAGAGTTAGCAACAACAACAGCCATTCCAGCCTCGGTAATGATCAACAAAAACAGCGTAGCCCACAAAGCGCTGGTTCCAGCCAATTTACTGATTTCCGCCTTAGCTATTTCAGCTATAGATTTTCCATTATGCCGCACTGAAGCCAGTAATATTACCATATCATGAACAGCTCCGGCAAAAACTGACCCGAGCAAAATCCACAATGCTCCCGGCAGATAACCAAATTGAGCAGCTATAACCGGACCAACTAATGGTCCTGCACCGGCGATGGCCGCAAAATGATGACCAAACACCACCCATTTATTAGTAGGAACATAATCATGACCATCTTCAAGACGAATTGACGGCGGTGTCCTAAACTCATTAAGAGTTAAGACCTTTGCTGCAATAAATGCTCCATAAAAACGATATGCCAGCATAAGAAAACAAGCTGTAATAATAACAAGATAGACACCATTCATTAAAACACCCTCCCTTGATAAGATACTATTAATTTATCACAAAAATTCTAAATTATCAATAATAATGTAAATATTATGTCGGTTATTATAGGATAATTAATAATTATCCTTTTACGGTAAATTATGACAATTTATAAATAAAAAAGTGTTTACCTAATAAATAAAGAATTATATAATAATGTAAAATTAAATGGGGGGATTTGTGTGTTTACCTGTATTTTTTTAGATAAAATCGATTCCAATACAGAAAATCTTATTCGTGCCGCAGTACCTAAAAATATACAAATATTTTTTTGGAGCAAATTATCTACCATACAGCAGGAAGAGTATATAAAACGTGCAGATGCCCTGTTGACTGCTACTTATATTGTCGACGCTGCTTTAATGAAACAAGCGATCAAGTTGAAGACAGTGCAAAAAACAGGTGTTGGTACCGATAATATTGATAAAGCTGCCGCTAAAAAACTGGGAATAATAGTAGATAATGTTCCCGGTGGCAATGCTGAAAGTGTTGCTGAGCTGACTATTGCTTTTATCCTGGATATTTATCGTCATATTATACCACTGGAAACTATGAGCCAAACAAGACAATGGGGTATGTGGCAGTACCGTGATACTTCATTTGATATCAAGGGTAAAACCTATGGCATTATCGGTTTTGGCAACATTGGCAAACGTACCGCACAACTTGCCAATGCCTTTGGTGCCAATGTCATTTACTACAATCGTACCCGTCAGACCGATGACATTGAAAATACATACGCTGTCACATACGCACCATTAAACAAGTTGCTGCAAACTTCTGACATTGTCAGCATCCATCTGCCGCTGACTAAACAGACAACAAATTTCATAGACACCGACCAATTAAAATTAATGAAAGATACTGCTGTCCTGGTGAATGTTGGCAGAGGTGGGGTCATCAACGAAACCGCTCTGTATACCGAAATGAAAAACGGTCGTTTTCTGGGTGCCGGAATTGATGTCTGGTCAAAAGAACCTTTTGATGCCGCCAACCAACTTCTTGAACTGCCCAACGTCATTGCCACACCGCATATTGGCGCCGGTACTCAGGATGCCATGCGTAATGTTTATCATATCTGTTTTGAAAAAATTATACAAAATTGCACAGATATATTATAATTAATGAAATACTTTTTGTTGGGTCTGTCACACGAACGGCATTGACCTCATAAAGCTGCAATCAGCCACCCTTCCAAGAGCCGAATATTGCATATTTATGAATGGAAATGATTACGTGCGGCGATCCTTCATTTGTTTTAGGAGGAATTATGCTCACTTTAGGAATAGAATCAAGCTGTGATGAAACATCTATAGCCATACTTGAAGATGGCCGCAAAATTTTATCCAATATCATTTCCACTCAGATTCCAATACATCAAAAGTTTGGCGGTGTCGTACCAGAAATAGCATCACGCAAACATATCATAAATATCATGCCGGTACTCGATGAAGCTTTAAAAAAAGCCCAAGTGCAATTATCCGACATTGATCAAATAGCCGTTGCCTATGGCCCGGGGCTGGTCGGAGCTCTCCTTGTCGGTGTATCGGCGGCTAAAGCATTGGCCTTTTCTCTTGGCATTCCTCTGCTTGCCGTAAATCATCTGGAAGGTCATATATTTGCTAATTTTTTGTCACACCCTGAACTGCAGCCGCCCTTCATAGCTCTTGTAGTATCCGGTGGACACACAGCACTCGTAAACATGAAAGATTTTAATTCTTTTTCTTTAATTGGACAAACACGTGATGACGCTGCCGGTGAAGCATTTGACAAAGTTGCCCGGCTATTGGGGCTTCCCTATCCGGGCGGTCCGCAAATCGACAAACTTGCCAAGACCGGTAATCCCTCTGCTATTAACTTTCCTCATGCATTAATGGACAAACAAAACTATGAATTCAGTTTCAGCGGACTAAAATCAGCAGTCATCAACTATATTCATAATGCCGAACAAAAAAAGCAATCAATAAATAAAGCCGATGTTGCTGCTTCTTTCCAACAGACAGTCATTGACGTACTAGTATATAAAACAATTGCAGCAGCGCACGCCGCACATATGAAATCCATCGTGTTAGCCGGTGGAGTAGCTGCTAACAGCCTGTTGGAACAAAAACTCACAGCAGGCTGCCGTGAACACGACTGCAAATTTTATTTCCCCGACAAAATTCTTTGCACCGACAATGCAGCTATGATTGCCTGTCGTGGTTATTATCAATCATTACATGGTAAATACGCCGATATGAGACTCAATGCCGTTCCATATCTTGAACTAACCGATATAAATACTTAGTAGTATTTATATACCATGATTTATTTTTCAGGATTGATTTTTACGGCTCTTACTGCTATCATAAATATGAATACAATTCATATTTATGATGATAATATATAGGAGATTATACTTTATGATTAGCGTTACAAAATTATTATTTGCCACTGATTACTTTGGCGACAGCCTGCGTTACACCAAAAATGCCCGTGATGCCAAAAATGGTGTTCACGAAGGAGCCGGACCGGTAGTAGTCTGGAACTGCACCCGCACCTGCAACTTAAAATGCCGTCATTGTTATATGGATTCCAATGCAGAAAAATACAAAAATGAATTAAATACCACTGAAGCATTAAAATTCATTGATGACTTAGCTGATTTCAAAGTACCCGTCTTACTTTTTTCTGGTGGAGAACCACTGATTCGTCCTGATTTTTTGCAGCTGGCGGACTACGCTGCAAAAAAAGATATCCGACCGACACTTTCTACCAATGGCACACTTATAACCCGTGAATATGCCCGGCGTATCAAAGATATCGGCGTTGGTTATGTCGGCATTTCACTTGACGGGCTAAAAGATGTGAATGATAAATTTCGCGGCAAGGATGGCGCTTTTGCTGCTGCTATGCAGGGAATAGAAAATTGTGTTGCCGTCGGCCAGCGTGTTGGATTGCGATTTACCATAAATCAGCATAATCTGCAAGAACTGGAAAATATTTTTGACTTCATTGAACGGGAAAATATCAACCGGGTTTGTTTTTATCATCTTGTGTACTCCGGTCGCGGTACCCAGATGATGGACGAAGATGTGCTGCCGGAGCAATCACGTCAGGCAATGGATATCATAATCAAACGTACTCGTGACTTTGAACGCCGTGGGCTAAAAAAAGAGATCCTTACTGTAGACAACCACTGTGACAGTGTTTATATGTACTTGACAGCACTGCGGGAGGGCAACGAACAGCTTGCTGCCCAGATAAAGAAATACGCTTTCTACAATGGCGGCAACCGCTCCGGCATTGCCTTTGGTGAAGTTGACCCAATGGGCTATGTACATCCCGATCAATTTACCCAATATTACACTTTTGGTAATGTACGGGAAAGAAAATTTGGTGATATCTGGCAGGACACTTCCCATCCGATAATGGCCGGTCTCAAAAATCGCAAACCTTTACTTAAAGGACGCTGCCGTCATTGTCAATTTCTCAATGTCTGCAACGGTAATTTCCGCACCAGAGCAGAAGCCCGCAATAATGATTTCTGGGGTGATGACCCATCCTGTTATCTTACAGATAAAGAAATTACTGCCGATTGACAATTATTGTTCTGTGCCGGAAAACCGTCTTTAATATCACATAGTATCTGTAAGGAGAACATAAATGATAATTTCTTGGAATACCACCAATGCCTGCAATATGTACTGCGAACATTGTTATCGCGATGCCGGCTGCAAGGCCGATGAAGAACTAAACACCAGCGAAGCCAAAACACTGCTCGATCAAATAGCCAAAGCCGGTTTTAAAATAATGATATTCTCCGGGGGAGAGCCGTTATTGCGCCCCGATATTGTCGAGCTTGTAGCTCATGCCACCCATGTCGGCTTACGCTCAGTCTTTGGTACTAACGGAACACTTCTAACTGAACAACTAGCTCAAAAATTAAAAAATGCCGGCGCCATGGGAATGGGTATCTCACTCGATTCTATGAATAAAGAAAAACATGATAAATTCCGCAGATTCCCCGGCGGCTGGGACGGTGCCGTCCGCGGCATGCGCAACTGCCGCAAAGTTGGTCTGCCCTTTCAAATCCATACTACCGTCATGGATTGGAACCAACATGAAATCGAAGCTATAACCGATTTTGCTGTGGCGGAAGGAGCTGTGGCACACCACTTCTTCTTTCTCGTACCGACGGGACGCGCCAAAACAATTGAAGTCGAATCATTAAGGGCCCGTTCTTATGAAGATGTACTGACACGTATCATGAAAAAGCAGCAGGAAGTGGACATTGAACTTAAGCCGACCTGTGCTCCGCAATTTGTCCGTATTGCTGCCCAAATGGGCGTAAAAACACGCTTCCGCCGTGGCTGTCTGGCAGGAAACTCTTACTGTATAATAAGTCCGCGTGGTAAAGTCCAACCTTGTGCTTATTTGAATATGGAATTAGGCGATGTACGAAAAACCCCTTTTGATGAAATATGGAAAAACAGTCCCGTCTTGAATAAACTCCGAACATTTAATTTCAAAGGCGGCTGCGGCAAATGTGAATATAAAAAATCCTGCGGTGGTTGTCGGGCAAGAGCCGCTTACTACCACGATGGCGATTATATGGCCGAAGAACCATGGTGCCTATACCACGGCCGCGAAGGACAATATTAATATTGTCAATATCTGAAATCTCACTTGTAAACATAATTATTTTATTGTTATAATATAAAACATAGAGAAAAAGTAATAAATATATATTACTAACATGATTATTGGCGTTTAAAAGGAGTATTTTATGGAAAAATCAAAAGTTTATTTCACCGACATGCGTGTTTATCCGGGTAAACCCAATTTATTACAAAAACTGGATAAACTGCTGACTAAAGCAGGTATCCAGAACATTGATTTCCAAAATAAATTTGCCGCTATAAAAATTCATTTTGGTGAGCTTGGTAATTTATCATTTCTTCGCCCCAATTACGCTAAAGTAGTTGCCGATGCTGTAAAAAAATGTGGTGGCAAACCATTTCTTACCGACTGCAATACACTTTATGTTGGTACAAGGAAAGATGCTCTTGAACACCTTGATACCGCAAATATCAATGGGTTCAGTCCCCTGTCAACCGGCTGCCAGAATATTATTGCCGATGGTCTTAAAGGTACTGATGAAACCCACGTACCTGTACCTGACGGTGAATATGTAAAAGAAGCCAAAATCGGCCATGCCTTGATGGATGCCGATGTCATAATCACACTTACCCATTTCAAAGGCCATGAAATGACTGGTTTCGGTGGTGCCATAAAAAACATTGGCATGGGTGGCGGCTCGCGTGCCGGTAAAATGGAAATGCACTGCGATGGCAAACCTAAGGTAGAAGAAGATAAATGTATTGGCTGTGGTATGTGCAGAAAAACATGTGCTTATGCTGCTCCGTTGATCGAAAATAAAAAATGTCATATTGATGAAGACAAATGTGTTGGCTGCGGCCGTTGTATCGGTGTATGTCCGACCAATGCCATCATTCCCACCAATTGGAATGCCGGCAAAATGGTTAATCTGAAAATGGCTGAATATGCCTGCGCTATTTTACATGACCGCCCGCAATTCCATGTCAGTCTCATTGTTGATGTATCACCAAACTGTGACTGCCATGCCGAAAATGATGCCGCTATCGTGCCCAATATTGGCATGCTGGCTTCTTTCGACCCGGTCGCTATCGATCAGGCCTGTGCCGATCTTGTTAATCAAGCTCCGGTCATCACTAATTCCATATTAGGTGAAAATGTCACAAAAGATCCTAATGAGGCACAAAAACATGACCATTTCCATAATAACCATCCCGACACGGAATGGCAGTCCTGCCTTGACCATTGTGCCAAACTTGGCATGGGAACACGCCAATATGAATTGATAAAAATTTAATTACAATATTAACGAGGCTGCCGCATAAACAACATTGACCTCATAATGTGCAATCTACACCACTGCTGCTATACGATAAGTGGATAAGAATATTGCATATTATGAATAAAAATGTTTGCATGCGGTAGCCTTTTTTATTTTATCAAGGGCAAAATATTGCCCTTAAATAAAAAATATGTTATATTTTAAATAAGTAATGTCATTTATTTTATTAAATTATATTTTATTTAGGCATAAATATTAACCGAAAAGGCTTCAATTAATTACCTTTTATGCTTTTTTATCTATCAAATGATAATATTTATCGTTATTCTTTATATAAGGAATGAACTCTTTGCTGAAAAAGTGTCTGACTGAAAAAAAAGAATTTAAAAAATTACTTTTTTGCTCTTCCATATTTATCGGACTGTTATTTATTCCTTACACTCTGGATAATGATATCTGGTTTCTTCTCAACAGCGGCCGTTATATATTAATACACGGTATTCCACACATGGAGCCGTTTACTATCCACCAGGATTTTCATTTTGTTATGCAGCAATGGCTTAGTGCCGTTATTTTCTGGAAAGTTTATGCTTCATTTGGTCCTTACGGTTTAATAATTCTGTTACATATAGTCGATATATTCATAACTTACATATTGTTTCGCCTGTGTATGCTTGTAAGCAGCAGGAACTGGCAGATTGCCACTATTATCACCACTGTTATAGGAGTCATATTTATTCCTTTATTCATCCGTACCCGGCCGCAGATTTTTTCTGGTTTACTATTGTTAATTGAAATATTTTTCTTAGAAAAATATAGCCTCACCCAGCAAAAAAAGTACCTATTGATATTGCCTTTTCTCTCTGTACTGTTAATTAATCTGCATGCAGCCTTATGGCCAATGCTTTTTGTATTGATGCTGCCATTTATTGCCGATGCTTTATTAGGAAAATTACGCAGATTAAAACAGCATTTCCCCCATTCTGCCGGGCACTTCCCGCTCAGTCCGCTGCTGATCTGCCTATGTGTTTCTTTTGCAGTCGGTTTTTGCAATCCATATGGCTGGGAAAGTATGAGTTACCTGTCACGTTCCTACGGTTACTCTGAAATCAACTTATTGGTAAGCGAAATGCATCCCGTTGTTATCACCAGTTTATTGGGTAAACTTCTCTTCCTAATGTTGTTATATATCACAATAGTTTATGCACGAAAAATACCACCACTGCGCTATATTCTGCTGACAGGCGGAACCGCCTGCATGGCCTTATCGGCAAATCGCAGTGTATTTCTGTTATTTTTACTGGGTGTTTTTCCACTTGCGTATGTTTTCAAAAATTACAAACTGTTAACTTTTGATACACCTTATATTACTCCTGCTTATAAAGCATCTTATCGACTGCGCTGCGGACTGATTACCTTACTGCTGTTCACCATGTCTTTTATTTTCTATAAACAATGGACTATATTGCTGTCAAAGCTGTTTGCTTTACCCATGGCAGCCGATATTATACTGCTTACTGCCGGCTTACTTTTTTCCATTGAATTTTTCCGTTTCCTAAAAAAGTCTCATCGACAGCTTTCCTTTGAACTGATTACCAGACAAATCGCTTATTTTATCTTATTACTTGTTTTCACGATATTTATCATCCATGAAAATGATCATTACCAAAATCCGGATTTTGTCTCTGAAACCGAACCTGCTGTAAACTGTTTGCTGCAGGATGCATCTACTGATGATATCAGACTTTGGACCAACTATAACACTGGCAATTATGCTGAGTACAAAGGTATACGCTGCTATCTGGATACCCGTGCCGATGTTTTCCTGCCGCGCAACAACTGGCAAACGGATATCCTGCACGAATATTTCCAACTCGAAACTTCCCATATATATTATAAAGATTTTATCAATCACTATCACTTCACGCATTTTCTAACTTATCACGATGACGCATTGTACACTGACCTATACAATGACCCTGCCTGTAAACTGATTTATTCTGACAAAAACTACCGTCTCTATAAATCAGTCACACCTTGATACTCATTACATTTTATTTGGTGGTGAAACTTATGGCGGTATCGACTGCCGGTTTGGCAAAAAAATCTTCTGTCATCCATGAATTAATTTATTACATCTTAGCCGGTGGTATTTCCTTTTTACTGGATTTTTCCCTGCTTTATATTCTTACTGCCTTTTTCAATTTTTACTATTGGATTTCTGCCGTTTTTGCTTTTATAGCCGGTTTGATTTTAAACTATATGCTTAGTGTGCACTTTATTTTCACCGATCATATTTTAAACAACCGCCCTGCCGAATTTTCTATTTTTACTTTAATTGGAATAGTCGGACTGGGATTTAATGAACTTTTCATTTGGTTTTTCACTGCTGTCTGTAATAATTATTATCTTATTTCTAAAATTTACACAGCCATAATAGTATTTTTTTGGAACTTTGGCAGCAGAAAACTATTATTATTCCGAAAAAAAAATGGAGACAATTAGGATGAAAAAAACTGCTATCATTATTGGTGCCGGTCCGGCCGGATTAACTGCAGCTTATGAATTATTGAAAAATACCGACATCACTCCCATAATATTCGAATCTTCCGACAGTGTCGGTGGACTTTCCCGAACAATAAATTACAAAGGCAACCGCATGGATATCGGCGGACACCGCTTTTTTTCCAAATCCGAAATAATTAATAAATGGTGGACAGACATACTACCGCTGCAGACAAAAAAAAACCGTGGTTATAATTTTACCGGACAATCTGCCGAATTGCCTGATAATCAAAACTTTCCTGTTGACCCAGAACAAACCGATAATGTCATGCTTGTGCGCTCTCGCCTATCCCGCATCTTCTTTTTAAAAAAATTCTTTGATTATCCGTTGAGTATTAAATGGCGTACCTTTGCCAATCTGGGACTATCACGTACCATAAAAATCATTTTAAGTTATTTATATATTTCGCTGTTCCCCATTAAATCGGTAAAAACCCTGGAAGATTTTTTTATCAATCACTTTGGTCGGGAATTATACAATACTTTTTTCAAAGACTACACAGAAAAAGTCTGGGGTCTACCCTGCTGTAAAATACGCCCGGACTGGGGGGCACAGCGTGTAAAGGGACTATCCATTTGGAAACTCATTAAACATGCCCTGCAGAATCTTTTCGTCAACAACTATTCCCTGACACAAAAAAATATTGAAACCTCTCTCATCGAACAATTCATGTATCCTAAATACGGTCCCGGCCAGCTGTGGGAAGAAGTCGCTGCAAAAATTACCCAGCACGGCGGTATAATAAAACTGCGCTGCCCAGTAAAAAAATTATCCTTGAATTCTAATAAAATTAATGGCGTCTGGATAAAAAATACTATTGAACATAAAACTACTTTTTATTCAGCTGATTTTTTCTTGTCATCCATGCCCATCCGTGATCTTATCAAAGCAATGCCGCCGGCTGTTCCCCCGATAGTCACCGCTGTTGCTGCCGGTCTTATATACCGCGACTTTATAACAGTAGGTTTACTGTGCAAAAAAATAAAACTAAAAAATAAAACCAAACTTAAAACCCGACACGGTCTTATTCCTGACAATTGGATTTATATCCAGGAAAAATCAGTAAAACTCGGTCGGTTGCAAATATTTAACAATTGGAGTCCCTATCTGGTGAATGATGATAACAATGTTTGGCTGGGGTTGGAATACTTCTGCACTGAAGGTGATGAACTATGGTCAAAAACAAAACCGGATTTCACCACTTTTGCCATCAAGGATTTAGAAAAAATTGCCATAGTAAATAGCGATGACATATTAGACAGCATCGTGGTCAAAGTTCCCAAAGCTTATCCGGCATATTTTGGAACTTATGATAAATTACCGATAATCCGTGAATTTATCGACAAATTCAATAACCTGTATTTAATAGGCAGAAACGGTATGCATCGCTATAACAATATGGACCATTCAATGTTAACCGCCATGGCTGCCGTTAAAAATATTACCCATAATATTTCTGACAAGACCAATATTTGGTCAATAAATGCCGACCAGTGTTATCAAGAGGACCAAAGTTAGGCATTCATAAAATACACAAAATCAAACAAAAATTGCTTTTTTATAAAATTGTTTTTTTTCTGTAAAAATATTGCCTATCATTAAAAGATATGTTATATTTAAAATAAATAATGTTTTAAATATAAATAAGATATTATTTTTATTTAATTAAACAGGTCATTATATTAAATGGTCGATTATCCGATATTTTAAAACTTAATAAATTATGGTGGGTGGTAGGGATGCAATAATGTATTTTTTTAATATATTTTTATTGCATCCCTGCGCCCTTTTTTAGTACGCAAAAATAATTATTATGTATTTACATTTACATAGAAATCTGGAGTGTCTATCATAAAACAATTAAGGAATGATTTTATTGCGATTTTTTAAATTATTTGATGGTCTTACATCAAAGATGGAAAAACTGTCACAACGTCAGCTTATCATTGCAGCTTTGGCCATTAGCATATTGTTTACCGTAATATTGTATGTTTACCTGTCCACAGCTTCCCGTAATACCGCCAAGCAAAAATCAGACAATATGACTTCCGTTGTCGTTGCCGTCAAAGACATCCCCGCCCGTACGACAATAGCTGATGACATGGTGAAAGTCATCACGGTCCCCAAAGATGTTCTGCCCGTGCAGTTCATAAATGATACACATGATGTCATCGGTAAAGTTTCACAAGTACCCATAATGGCTGGAGACATGATCACCGTACCCAAATTATTTTCAGATATAAGATCATCGGGATTCACCGGAACTATCCCGGCTGATTGTCGGGCAATTTCGTTAAAAATATCCGATGTAACCGGCATATCCGGATTTGCTAAGCCAGGTGATTATGTTGATGTGATCTTGGTTTCCGGAAAAAATAATAAAAATGAATTAACCGGCAGGATACTGCTGCAGAATATTTTACTTCTGGGTATCAATAAATCATTTGAACAAGCCGATTCTACTAATGGAAATGATGACAAAACACCCGCCAAAGCAGCCGATACTAAAGCCAAGGAATCACCTGCTACCGCTACCTTAGCTGTACAGCCGGCCGATGCCTTAAAGCTTGCCGTCGCCCAATCTGAAGGTACCGTTTTCTTAGAATTACGGCCCCTCAACCCACGTGATTATTTCGTTCCTGACATCGACTATACCGTTTTCCAATACAGCGAACCTGCCGCCAATAATATGCCAATTGCCGGTGCGCCGGCTAATTTGCCTTTACCTGCTTATTCACCGCCAATACCGCAGCAGGCATCCGCATCAACTGCTGTACAACAGTCATCAGGCAGCTCATCCAACAGCAGCACAATTACCGTCATCCGCGGTACCAAGCAAGATGAAGAGGGGCAACAATAATGCAAATACAACTTTCTTTTTGGAAAAAAACAGCAATAATTTGTTTACTTTTCACTACTTTTATTAATGTCCGTGTTTTCGCTGACGCACCTCCGACACCACTGACTGTTGAAATCAGCCAATATTATCCGCTTGATACCGGAGGCACCATAACCAAAGTAGCAATTGCCGATCCTGCAATTGCCGATATAGCAATAATAACCTCAAACAAAATTGTCATCGTCGCCAAAAAAGTCGGATCGACAACCTTATTAATAAAAACATCAGACGGTATGCAGCAAAACTTTTCCGTAAATGTAACAGCCAATAATTCCGCCCTGGTAACTGCCATAAAAAATGTACTGGGCAATAACGTTAATATATATGCACAAAAATCCGGTGATAACATTTTGCTGCGCGGCACGGTCAAGAACCAATATGAGCGGGACACTGCCGAAAAAATTGCCAATCTGTACGGCAGCAAAGTCGTAAACATGATACAGATGTCCGCTCCCTCCCAGGTCCGTATTGAAGCTCAAATCGTAGAAATTTCTGCCAATAATGAACGGGATCTCGGTTTTCTCTATTCCAACCCTTCTTCGATAACTGTCAACAGTAATGGCAGCACCACTGTTACCATGGGCACTACCGGTAGTTTTTCCATCGGTCAATCTTTCAACCGCAGCTATGCCGACCTGAATGCCACTTTGCAGGCCTTGGAACAAAAAGGCCTTGCCAAGATACTTTCAAAACCCAATATTACAACTTTGAGCGGTGAAAAAGCCAGTATCCTGATTGGTGGTAAAATTCCAATACCTACCAGTAACAATAATGGAGATATCAGTATTGAATGGCGCGACTATGGTATCAAACTCGATATTGACCCTATTGTAGACAATAGCAATAATATCACCGCTAAAATAAAAGCCGAAGTCAGTACACTTGATTATGCCCACCAATTAAAGAACAATAATTTTCTCATTCCTGCCCTGGCATCACGTGAAGCCTCCACCGATGTCACCGTGAAGTCCGGCGGCACTATGGCGATAGGCGGATTATTAAACTCTGAGGAAAGCAAAACCATTACTAAAGTCCCGCTTTTGGGAGATATTCCCATAATCGGTGAATTCTTTAAACACTCGGCCAAAACACGTGATAAACGCGAGCTTATCATTTTAATAACACCTGTGCTGGTCGACCAAAATACCCCGGTAAATATGACCCAGGATTTAGAAAATCTCTACAAAGATAAACAAATTGACCAGCGCCGGGAAACAGTCATAACCGAAGGCTCTGCGATAAATAAGCACACCGACGATGCTCTGTCTGGACAGTCCCATACGTCGGAAACAGACGAACCCTCCTCTGTTCAACCCAAAACTTCGGATAAACCTGCAAATATCAAGCTATCAGGAATACTCAATAAACCGGTTACCGCACAAATAAAATGAACTTGGTTTATTGACGGCTGCAAGCTAAAGGAGGCACAGCATAAATGGAAAATGACCAGCCAAACGGCAAGATAATAACATTATTCAGCACAGCCTCGGCTGTCGGCAAAACCTTCTTAGCCGTTAACATGGCAGCAGGTCTTGCCGCTTCCGGTTATAAAGTCTGCCTTATCGACCTTGATCTTCAGTTTGGTGATGTTGCTTATTATCTCCATCTTAAACCCAGGCACAACCTGTTTGATCTGGTAACACAACTGCAAAAAACGGCTGTACCTTCAGATATTAACCTCTTCGATTATTTAACTCCCTACATACACGATGATCTGCAATTTTTTACACTGCTGCCGCCCGACAAACTGGAACAAGCCTGCAATATTTTCACTGCCGGCATCAATCGCTGCCTTAATGAATTGCAAACATGTTTTGACTATCTTATAGTCGATACAACTTCGGCATTCAGTGAAATAAATCTGTCAGTAATGGATATGAGCACTATCATAGCTTTCATCGGCATCGTTGATTTCATACCGACAATAAAAAATATGAAAATTGGCTATGATACCATGCACAGCATCGGTTATGACAACCAGAAAATACATCTGATACTAAACCGCAGCGACTCCAAAACCAATATTGAGCTCAATGATGTTCGACAGCTTCTGAAAGACGATTTTTATCATATCATCCCAAATAATTTCCAGCAGGCACAAAACTCATTACGCAGCGGTATTCCGCTTCTGGCATCCGATAAAAGCAGTGATCTTGGCAAAAGTATCCGTCAGCTGATTAATAAATGCACCGACCAGCGGCCATCTCCTACTAAAAACGACAGCAGCCTGCACGGTTGGATGAAACACTTATTTAACTGAAAGGAGTCAACATGATTTCGTACCGTGTCATTTTAATTGAAGAAAAATCTCTGATGCTTGAACGTCTTTCCAGTGTCGTACGCAATGCCAGGAACTTTGATCTGATGGCACGTTATACATCCCCCCAGGAAGCATTAGATCAGTCTGCCGTATTTGATCCCAGTTTGATCATTTTAGACACTGATGCCGATGGAAATATATCCTATATCCCCATTATCCGCAAACAATTTCCTGCCGCCTCCCTATTGTGCTGCGGTGCCCATTGGAATGCCCAGGATACCAGCCAAATGGTTCATGCCGGTGCCATTGGATATATTATCAAACCTTTTTCCGGCAGCGAGCTCACTAAAGCTGTTGAAAGTTTTAATGTAAATAACGTTGGAGCCTATTCTGAAGTAACAGCCTTTTTCAGTCCTAAAGGCAAAAGCGGCAAAACAACACTGATTGCTAATCTGGCACTAAGTCTGGCTCGTAAAACCAATGAAAAAGTGGGCATCATCGACGCCGATCTGCAGTTTGGCGATATGGCCGTTTTCTTCAACCTTAAACCGCAAAGCACGATTGTGGAAGCAGTCCGTGACATCAAATTTTTATCACCGAGCACTTTGAATTCCTATTTCATAACCATTAATAAAAATATTTCCCTATTGTGCGGTACCAAACGCCCCGAATTTGCCGAACATGTTACCATGCAACCTTTTTCTGAAATGATACGCATGGCCCGCCATCTTTTCCGTTACATACTTATAGACTTACCGCCGGCCTTCAACCCCATTTCCATAACTGCCGCCGAGTCAGCCGACAATACTTATATAGTCGCCATGAATAACGGCGGTACCGAGCTGCAGCATGTGCTACGTGCCTTGACAATATTTCACGATGCCTGGCCGGATAATTTCCAAAAGCGGCTCCATATTGCTTTTACCCGGCTGCCGGTTACTTCCAGTGTCAAGGGATATATTGAAAATGTTCTGCACCGACCGCTCGATGCCGCTATTCCCAATGAATATGCGTTAGTATCGGCTGCCGCCAACAACGGACGTATGGCCGTTGACCTTGCTCCCGACTCGGAATTTGCTGCCAGCATCGACCGGCTTGCCGATGTCATGCGCGGCCAGTCGGACCTCAGGTGGGAATCATTATGATAATAGCCTTATTATGTGGTTTTTTACTGTTCTTTTTATTATACATTTTAATTATCTGCCTGTTTTACAAACGAACTAAAGTCTCCCGGCATTTACTTAATTATGTCGCCGGCAGCGCACCACAGACAGATATCCGGCAAGATCAAACATGGCGCCAGAGTTTTTTGGCCTTCATCCGCACCATTGCTAAACTGCTAGAACAAATTCGCCACTATGCGGATCTTGACCGCAAAATGCAGCAGGCCGGACTCCCTATACTGGGATCAGAATTTATAGTAATAACAGCTCTGTTAAGCTTTATTGCCGGCATTATCACTTTCAGCCTGATTTTAAAAGGAACAACAGCTTCACTGGTAGCATTAGCAACGGCCGTTTTTTGCCGTTTATACATAAACATACTTATTACCCGTAGGAAACAAGCCTTTACCAACCAGCTTGGTGATATGCTGTCGATGGTCGCCGACTCAATGCGGGCCGGGTTCAGTTTTATTCAGTCGATAGATCTGGCCGCCCGAGAAATGGGTGCACCGATTGGCGATGAATTTACCCGGTTAATGGCAGAAACCCGCATGGGGTCTTCCATGGAACAAGCTCTCCAATCGATGGCCCGACGCGTCGACAGCCGCGACTTCGACCTGATAGTTGCCGCCGTTTTGATTCAAAGACAGGTTGGCGGCAATTTAGCCTATATTTTTGATACTATCAGCGGCACTATCAATGCCCGCATCCGTATGAAACGGGAAGTTAAAACTTTAACGGCACAAGGCCGCTTGTCGGGCTGGATACTTGCCGCACTGCCCGTTGCCTTATCTTTGCTTCTTTCCATTATCAATCCCAATTATCTGGAACCACTCATTACCGATCCCACCGGCCGAATGGCTATTGGTGCCGCCGTCATAATGGAAATAATCGGTTTTATAATCATCCAGCGGCTTGTTGATATCGATGTTTAAGCTATATGCTTTCACATATATATTTATATTCTTAAGGAGGAGTTTATATGCTAGCAATAATCAATTACTTAAAGCTTCATTATTCAAACGAAAAAGGCCAGGGAATCGTCGAATATGCCTTAATCCTGGCAGCTGTTGTAGTATTGGCCGGATTTTTAGGTTCAAAAGGAGCATTAGGTTCAGCTGTACAAGAAACATTTAACAAAGTTGTTACCGCTTTAACCGCATCTTAATAATCTAGTGCAACAGATTTTAGACATGCTTAAATAAATTGCATTACATTAAGTAATTATCCGGCTTGGTTTACACAAAAGGTCTTCTAATGAAGACCTTTTATGTACTTTTTAGGAGAATAATATTATGAAACGACAGCAGACAGGTCAGGCAATCGTCGAATTTGCCTTAGTATTGCCCATATTAACCATGTTATTGCTGGCAATAATCTATCTAAGTATGGTATTTGCCGATTATCTGACCTTATCTTCCATCGCCCGTGACAGTGCTCGCTATGCCGCGGTCGCAGCCGACAGTACCACTACCGGCGAACAGATACGCACTAAATACAATCAAAACAATAACCCTTCATTGATATCATCCATTTATACATGGAACCAGAACGATACCAATGATTTCAATATTGCCGTCAACCAGTCTGACGGTGATCCGGATAACACCTATGTTCTTGTCAACCTGCGGGCAACTGCTGCTAATACGGCTGTTTACGGCAATATACTGACGTTGCCTTCCGAACTTAAAGTATCCTGCAAAATGCATCAGGAAAAATAATACTAAATACGACAATTGCGCAGTCTGCAAGCTGCTTTACATACTATTTTGGGAGTGTTCATTATGTCATTGCTTGAGCGGCTCGGCCGATCAAATGGAATCAACGAAATCAAACAGATTTTTGGTGACCGTACAACCGATAATTCAACAAATAACTATCAAAAAATCAAACTGGAAATACATCGCCGCATCGTAGATGAGATGACTACCAGTCACGACCAGCTTCTCAACAGCAATTTTCACGATGAATCGCAGAAAGAAGAACTTGAAGGTATAATCACAACTTACTGCCAGCAGGTCCTTACCGAACAACCATTTCTCCTGCCGCGATCCGAGCAGGTTTCTCTAGTAACCGATATCCGTAATGAGATTCTCGGTCTCGGGCCTATCGAACCGCTGCTGAAAGATGATTCCATAACGGAAATAATGATCAACGGTCCTCATTCAGTATTTGTGGAACGTTTGGGCAAGCTGCATCTGACCAATGTCAGTTTTCAAAGTGACGAGCACCTGATGCACATTATTGAGCGTATCCTCACTCCCATAGGACGCCGTCTCGATGAATCTTCACCGCTGGTTGATGCCCGCTTGGAAGATGGTTCCCGTGTAAATATAATCATCCCGCCGCTTTCACTTGTCGGTCCTTGTGTAACAATCCGCAAGTTTTCCCATAAACCGCTGACAATAGAAAATCTCGTTGATTTTGGTACGCTTGACCGTAACATGGCAGCCTTTCTGCGGGCCTGTGTTAAAGCACGGCTCAATATTCTTGTATCAGGCGGCACCGGTTCAGGAAAGACCAGCACACTTAATGTGATATCCTCGTTCATCCCTGAAGATGAACGCATCGTCACCATTGAAGATGCCGCCGAGCTTAAACTGCAGCAGACTCATGTGGTCACTTTGGAAGCGCGTCCCGCCAATATTGAAGGCACCGGTGCCATTACCATCCGTGATCTTGTACGCAATGCCCTGCGTATGCGTCCCGATCGCATTATAGTAGGGGAAGTCCGCTCCGGTGAAGCACTCGATATGCTGCAGGCAATGAATACCGGCCATGACGGATCTCTTACTACAGCACACGCCAATAATCCGCGCGATGCGTTGAGCCGTCTGGAAACTATGGTGCTCATGTCCGGCATGGAACTGCCGGTGCGGGCCATCCGTGAACAGATTTCTTCAGCAATCGACCTCATCCTGCACCAGTCACGTATCCGTGACGGCAGCCGCAAAATAACCTATATTACTGAAGTACAGCATATGGAAGGCGATACCATCACTTTACAGGACATTTTCCAATATGTCCAGACCGGCTATGATGAAAAAGGCAAAGCACTCGGTTACTTCACTGCAACCGGGGTACAGCCTTCCTTCATCGAAAAGTTCCGCATCAACGGGATTGATCTGCCGCCCGAGCTTTTCAGCATCAACAATATTCCTGAAACTTCCCTATAAATTCTCATGTCAGCATTAAATCTGCTTGTATAATAGATTAAACCAGGTGACATCAAATGAAATTTTTATTAATAGCCGGTGGCTGTGGTGCCATAATCTTTACTATTCTTTATTTGTTCATATCAACCATGCTGAAAAAAAAGGAATTCGTACAGGAACGTCTGCAGTCCATCAATAAATATCCTGATAAATTTGCTGACAATACCAGCAATACCGCGGCAGCAAATCCTGAAGGAAACACTTCACTGACACAGCGTGTTTTTTTACCGTTATACCATAATATTGAACGGCATTTACTGGCTTTTGCTCCCCATGCAATAAGGCAAAGTCTTGCCCAACGCATTATCTATGCCGGTAAGCAAAACATTTGGAGTGTAAATGCCGTTGCCACAGCTTGGGTACTTTCTATGGGGACAGGATTCTTATTGGCCTTCCTATACGTTTCTCATACCGGTACTTTTACATTTGCCCAGCGCATTATAATTTTACTGCTGGGACTGTCTGTGGGTGCATTGCTGCCATTTTCTGCCTTGAATACCATAATCCGGCGCCGGCAAAAACTTATCCTGCACCAACTGCCCGAAGTACTTGATTTGTTATGTGTAAGTGTACAGGCCGGGCTGTCATTCGACGCGTCACTAATGAAAATAACCACTCAAATGACCGGTCCTTATATTGATGAATGTGAAAAAATGCTCCGTGACGTGCGCATGGGCATGACCAGACGCACTGCTCTGCAGAACTTGTCGAAACGCTGCAATCTCCAGGAAGTCCATTTATTTACGACAGCTGTTATTCAATCAGAAAAACTCGGCACCAGTATGAGCAAGACACTGCTGGCACAGGCAGATAATACTCGTGAACGGCGCATGCAGTCAGCTAAGGCAGCCGCTTTAAAAGCACCGATAAAGATACTTTTCCCCTTGATATTATTTATTTTTCCCGCATTATTTGTCATTGTCCTGATGCCGTCACTGCTGGTGTTTATAAAATCAATGCATCCATGACTTTCTATAGAAAAAGGAATGACCGCTTTGAAATATTTTATTGTGCAGAACAAAAAGTATCCGCCGCTTCGAATCGAAGCAGCGGATACTTTTCTTAAACGTCTTATCGGTCTGATGGGCAGAAAAAAACTGCCACCGGATCAAGGTATGCTGTTATCACCATGCAACAGCATCCATATGTTATTCATGCGCTTTGCCATCGACGCCGTATACCTCGATAGGGATAACCGTATCATTAGAATTGTCCGGCACCTGCAGCCATGGCTGGGTATCAGTCTGTGTTTCAGAGCCCATGCTGTACTGGAAGTAACTGCCGGCACAGCTCAATTATCGGGGTACCATGTCGGTCTTCAACTCTTAAAAAAAGAATCCTTTGATTAATCGTCATCATCCACCAAGCGTGCCGTACCGCTGCCGGTAAAGGTATCATTGGAATCGGGACCCGTATATGAACCCTGTACCTGTGAAGAAAAATTATTACAATAGATACTGCCATGGAATTTAGCCGCATTTTCATTCACCAGTATGTCAGCATTCGGTGCATAAATCACGCCGCGCAGTTCTGGACTGCCCGGTCCCGGATTATAATGAAAAGTTGTACCCATATAATAGATGATAAGCGGCCTTACAGTATCATGATTGACGTGTAAATTTATTGTTCCCGTTTCATTTTCACTTTTTCCGTAAATTATAAATATCGGTTTATTTTTTAACGCCGGATCATCAGATCCTGTCAGTGCTTTATCGATTATAATGTCAATATTGGGCGAATTGATTGAGATTATATTACCTTTTAAATCGTCCGTATAAACTGCCTGTTCATTGGTTATCGTTTGATCCGCACTTTGTTTCAATGTATCAAAGGCATATGGCGTGCCGTCCAGCTTTGGCATTTCACCGGGAACGGGTGTATTTGTCTTTAACTGATCTGATGAAACAAAACCACCCGGTGATGAATAAACATTTTTGCTATTGTTATCGTTTTGCCCCGTTGCATTATAGTTTTCACTCTTTGCCGAATCAGGATCCGGACCGGCATAGTAAAGTTTTCCGTCGAAAGTAGTCTGATTATTACCATTTTGATATCCCTGGTTAACCTGCATTTCATGTTTATAAGTAATCAATCCGTCAAATAATGAGGAACCGGTGATTTTAGCCACCGCTGTCACCGCTATCGGCATGGAATCATACTGACCGCCATTATTAAAAAGTTTGAGTATTTTTATAAAATAAGTCGGGACCGTATCGTCAAGCACCAATTTAAGCTTTATTATACCGTCTTTACTAGTAATTATTGGGTAGGAACTGCCACGGGCCGTCGGATTTTCATAACCACGGTTTCCATTGATGCTCTTCATATCATCAATATATTTTTGGGCAGTTGTCTGAGCATCTGCTTCACTACTGGTTTTACTGTATTTATCGGCAGCTGCCAGCACTGCGGCATCAGCCATGTTTTGCAGCTGCTGTCTATGAAAATAAGCATTGCCAAAATCGACAGCCAGTCCTGTAAAAACCAATAAAATAGGAATTGCAAGTGCAAATATTACGGCTACTGCACCTTTTTGCCTATTCTGTCCCATTTTCATTTTAACACTTCCCTATCCATTATTATTACTGTTATTAGTATAGCATATATCTTTTTTATATAAAAGTATATCTTATTTAGAATAAATAAACACATTATAATTTTCTTGATTTATTTTTTATATTCTAACCCTAAAAGTACCAATTCGCTGAATCAACCGGATAAACCTAAACTTTCCCCACAAATCACTTTAAAACAATATCTGTAAGGAGTCATTTCGATGTATTTTTTGATTATTGCCCAAATTCCCCTATTTTTCTGGTTGTCATATCTGATGGCATTCCTTAGCTCAATATGGATAGATACGCTTTATCGAAAAAATTGTGCAATATTGTCATTTCCTGACAGGCAGTTTGAACGTGCTAAATTCAGACAGATACTTTTAACTATCGCTTTTACAACACTATTTTGTTATCTTTCGCAAATGACCTCAATAGTTATTTTTACACTGCGTTTTATCGTTGCCGCTTTTTTGCTGCTTATAATTTGCACCGACTTCGAGCAACAGGTTATTTTCGATAAAATGCTGCTTTATTTTGCTTGTTTTTCCTTATTACCAATTTTTTTTCAATTATCTAATGCCATAGACTGTGTGATTGCTGCTTTTGGCGGTGGGCTTTGTTTTTTCCTGTTGTCCGTTTTGACCCACGGCGGTATCGGCGGCGGTGATATTAAACTGATCTTTACATTGGGATTATGGCTGGGAATCATTAACTTAATCTTAGTTATTCTTATCGGTTTTTTATTAGGAGGTATTGCCGCCATTTTTTTATGTCTGGCAAGACAAAAAAATCGCAAAGCTTATTTTGCTTATGGCCCCTACTTTGCCCTGCCAGCATTATTATTTTATATTTTATAATTTTTTTCACAAAATTATATTTTCTCACTGTCTAATTTAAATGATTTATTTTTATCGAAACATTTAGTATAATAATATATGTTACTAAATTAACAAATTTTTCTTATAATTAAACGTTATTCATATATTATATATTGTTTATTACTAAATAATCACCAATCAGGGGGTCTGTTTTATGCAAAACCGTTTTTTAAAAATTTTGTGTCTGTCTATTATTGCAGTTGTGTTCGTTGCCGGCTGTGGTAAAAAAGAAGAAGCCACTCCTCCACCCTTAGTGAGGACCCAGCAGATATCCACAAAAAATAATATTGACGGCTTTACATATGCTGGCTCCGTTCACGGGCGCTATGAAACAAACTTATCCTTTCAGGTAAGCGGTAAAATATTACGCCGCAATGTACAGACAGGTGATCGTGTACATGCCGGAGACACTCTTATGGTAATGGATAATAAGGATATTATCCAACAAGTAAATCAAAGCAATGCCAAAGTAGAAGCGGCATCTTCTGAACTGAACCTTGCTGCCGCTAATTTAAAAAGATATCAGCAATTATACGCACAAGATGCCGTACCGCAGGCACAGCTGGATCAATATCAAACTTCTTATGATTCTGCTTCAGCTGCATATCAGCAGGCAGAGGCACAATCCTCACAGGAACACAATGCCCTTTCTTATACTGATCTTACTGCTGATACAGACGGAGTTATTTCAGCAATCAACGCGGAGGCAGGACAGGTTGTCTCTGCCGGACAGACAGTCTTGACTCTTGTCCAGACTAATGAACTTGAAGTCGATGTCAATATACCGGAAAACCACATAGATGACGTAAGTGAAGGTAAAAAAGTAACAGTATCCTTTTGGGCATTGAACAATTCATCTGTCAACGGAATAGTAAGAGAAATATCCCCTATAGCTGATGCAACAGCACGTACATATTTAATAAAAATTTCCCTGCCCGATCCACCTGCCGGATTAAAACTGGGGATGACTGCCAGTGTCATTTGCCTGCCTTCTGATAATTCCGATAAAACTTCTTATATTCTACCGCTCTCGGCTATTTATCAAACCGGTGACACACCAGAAGTATGGCTTGTTGATAAAGATGACAAAGTATCCCTGCAAAAGGTTCAAGTAGCTGACTTCGATGAAAATCATGTAAAAGTATCGGGGTTAAATGAAGGCGATATGGTTGTGACTGCCGGCGTACAAAAGCTGCGTGAAGGACAAAAAGTACGTACAAATGATGATGCCGTAGGAGATGCATCATGAAAAATTTAACCGAACTTTCTTTAAAAAATAAAGATCTTGTATGGTATTTTATCATCGTCGTAATTATTGCCGGTATATTTTCCTACACTAAGCTCGGCCGCATGGAAGATCCTGCCTTCACCATAAGAGATATGGTTGTTACTGTAAGCTGGCCGGGCGCTACGGCCAAACAAATGGAAGAACAGGTAACTGACAAACTTGAAGAAAAGCTTCAGGATACACCGGGACTTGATTATTTAAAAAGTTCATCCAGACCTGGTACATCGGTAATATATGTAACGCTTCGCCAGGATATCGATAATTCAAAAATACGCGATACCTGGAAAGAAGTCCGTAATCTTTGCGAAGATGAAAAAACGGATTTGCCGGATGGTGTCTACGGCCCTTTTTACAATGATCGTTTTGACGATGTTTTCGGTTCAATATATGCTCTAAGTGGCGATGGTTATTCATATGAAGAACTGCGCCAGCATGCAGAAAAAATCCGCCGGATGCTGCTTGACGTACCCAGTGTACAAAAAGTGGAACTGCTTGGTGTACAAACTGAAAAAGTATATGTGGAAATAACAAATGTAAAATTGGCTGAACTTGGTATAAGCCCGCAGACCATCTCCAATGCAATAAAAACACAAAATGAAATAACTCCTGCCGGTATGGTAGAAACATCTTCCGATAATGTCTACCTGCGATTCACCGGTATGTTCAGCAACATTCGAGATATTGAAAATCTACCGATAAACGCCAATAATAAAATATTCCGCCTTGGTGATATAGCGCGAGTAGACCGCAGCTATTCAGAACCAGCCGATCCCAAAATGTATTTTAATGGTAAACCAGCCGTTGGCATTGCCGTATCAATGGAACCGGGCGGAAATATACTTACCCTCGGCAACAACCTGAGTTCATTACTGAATAAAATAAAATCGGATATTCCTTTGGGCTTGGAAATAAACCAGGTATCTGACCAGCCAACAGTTGTAAAAGAGTCCATCGGTGAATTTGTCGGTACATTAAGGGAAGCTGTAATCATAATACTTGCCGTAAGCTTTTTAAGCCTTGGGCTGCGAACAGGATTGGTTGTTGCCGGCTGTATCCCCTTGGTACTGGCCGGTGTCTTTTCAATGATGTATGCCTTGGGAATCGATTTGCAAAAAGTATCACTGGGTGCATTGATTATTGCGTTAGGTTTGTTGGTAGATGATGCAATAATTGCCGTGGAAATGATGAGTGTGAAACTGGAAGAGGGATTTGATCGATTTAAAGCTGCCTGCTATGCTTTTAATTCAACAGCCAAGCCTATGCTTACCGGTACTTTAATAACCTGTGCCGGTTTTATCCCGGTAGCTTTTGCCAACGGCATGGCTTCAGAATTCTGCAAAAGTCTATTTCCGGTCATAGGTATAGCACTTTGCCTGTCCTGGATAGTTTCTGTGATGGTAGCACCATTATTTGGCTACTATTTGATACGTGTTAAAAAACCGGCAGCTGCCGGAAAAAATCCTTACCAGAGCAGATTTTATCTGTTATTTCGCAAAATTCTTGTCTGGTGTTTAAATCATAAAAAAATCATAATCACTTCTACTTTGGGATTATTTATAGTGTCTGTTTTCTCCTTCAAATTTATCAAGCAGGAATTTTTCCCGCCATCACTGCGTCCTGAAATAATTGTTGAAATGCGGTTACCTGAAGGATCATCAATAAGTTCATCAGAAGAACATGCCAATAAATTTGCCGCTTTTTTAAATACACAAAACGATAAGATTAAAAACTTTTCCTATTATGTAGGCGAAGGAGCACCACGTTTTGTTCTCACATTAAATCCACAACTGCCGGCAGATAATTACAGTCAATTTGTAATTGTTTCCAAAGATGTTGACAATCGAAAACAGCTTGCTAAAATAATTGAAAAAGAATTAGCTGATAATTATCCTGATGTACGCAGCGACATAAAATTTATTCAGACTGGTCCGCCGGCCGATTATCCTGTTATGCTTCGTGTATCTGGCTATGATGAAGATAAAGTACGTACTATTGCTGAAAAAGTTGCTGATATTACTGCCAGTGATTCTAATAATGAAGATGTACATTTTAATTGGAATGAAAAAAGCAAAATCATGCATCTGTCGCTTGACCAGGATAAACTGAGAGCCATGGGGCTGTCAGGACAAGCCGTAGCACAAACATTGTACACCGAAATTTCCGGGACCTCAGTAGCCCAATACTATGATGGTGACCGCACCATAAATATAACAATGCGGCTGGATAATAATGATCGGCAACATTTAACTGATATAAAAAATATTCCTGTTTACCTTGGCAGTGCCGGCTATGTACCTCTGTCACAAATTGCCAAAATAAGTTATGGAGCAGAGGACGGCCTTATCTGGCGTTATAACTTAAAACCAACTATAACTGTCGAAGCTGATATAAAGGATGGCACAGCTAATGACGCCACACAAAAGGCCTATAATGCTACCAAAAGCCTGCGTGATAAATTGCCGCTCGGTTACAGTATAGATATTGACGGAGCGTTATCAGACAGTAATGAAGCAATGCAGTTTCTTTTAGTGCCTGTTCCAATCATGCTTCTTGTCATCATAACCTTGTTGATGGTGCAGCTCAGAAATGGCAAGCTGGTAGTGTTGACTCTGCTAACTGCCCCATTAGGTCTCATAGGCGTATGTTTTGGAATGCTTCTTATGAATAAAGCAATGGGATTTGTGGCTCAATTGGGTATTCTTGCTTTAAGCGGCATGATTATCAGAAATTCAGTAATTTTAATTGACCAGATACAAAAACATATGGCTTCCGGCGAATCACCATGGGATGCTGTCATCGATTCCGCAATACTGCGATTCCGTCCTATTATGCTCACAGCAGCGGCGGCTATCTTAGGTATGCTGCCTCTTATGACAAGTCCATTTTGGGGTCCAATGGCAGTGGCAATCGGCAGCGGCCTTCTGGTTGCTACTGTACTTACGCTTTTGGTACTGCCAACAATGTACGCCGCCTGCTATAAAATTAAAAATAATAAATAGTTATTTTTAGTGTCATCGTAAAATTCTGCACGCTATAACAATTATTTTCTTCATTCATATCAATACAATAAAAAATATTCGCGATTATAACAGAAACACCCTGATAAGTTGGATTTTTATTCCAGACTTATCAGGGTGTTTTTATCGCTAATAATTATGATCTTTCATTTCAAAACATCAATTTTTTTCTGTTATCCATTCCACATAAATCTGATTTAATTTTTGTTCAGCATATTCAGCTGCAACATTTATATCATAAAAAGCACCAATTTTGCTCAATAATGCCGCTGCAATTTTTATTTGATTTTCATCATGTATGCTAAACTGACACGATGACAGGTCAATACTGAATACTGATTTTATCATTTCATCTTCTTGTTTATTCTGACTTAATCTGCAATTAAATGTTTCACGCTTATGCGGTAAAATATGGATCAATATTTTGAACACAATTGTCAGATATTTATGATTTCCTTTAGTATTAAATGTTTCTCCCTCAACCGGCTCAATAGAAATACGGTTATCACAGTTCGCAACGATATCATCAATAAGTTTAGCCAAAGGTTTGCTATCCACCACAGCCGGCAAGTGTCCTAAATATGTTAAATAAATCACTTCAGCCATGTGAAATATTTTGCTTTGTTCTTTATTATTATCCTGTTCAATAGTGTCTTTAGAGCCAATATTTCTCCGCAGTAACGAAAATAATAACACACTGATTTTATATAAATGCCGAAGTTCTTCTCTTTCTTGTATTTTTTTATCCTCTATGGTCTTAAATATTCTCTGGTAGGCAGCATTTTTAGCAGTCAGTTTTTCATTGAGTGAATCTCGTTCAGTTTGAAGATTATAATAGTCAATTGATTGTTTAATAACCGGCAGCAGTTCATTTTCTGTTGTCCAAGGCTTAGTAATAAATTTAAATATTTCTCCCTGGTTGATTGTTACAAGCATCTGTGATAATTGAGTATAGCCGGAAAGAACCACCCGCACTGTTTTAGGGTATTTTTCTTTGACAATTTTTAACAATTTTAGTCCGTCCATGCCTGGCATCCGCATGTCAGTCACAATAACATCGATTTTATTTTTTCCCAAAACAGTCAATGCCTCTTCACCACTATTAGCAAAAAAGGACACAAATTTTTCATCCATAACTGCTCTTTTAATTGCCCTTAAGACACTGACTTCATCATCAACAAATAACACCGTATTTTCACTCATATTATCACCCCAGGTTCAATTTTTTCATTCTCTGCCCAACATTTCTAATTATTACATTACAAATTCGACATATTATTTAAGTATCCTTTTACCGAATAAGCATAGTTTATCGCAATCGTTCAATAGTAATGAATAATT
Source organism: Pectinatus frisingensis (assembly GCF_015732285.1). Lineage (GTDB taxonomy): Bacteria > Bacillota > Negativicutes > Selenomonadales > Selenomonadaceae > Pectinatus > Pectinatus frisingensis. The sequence continues at coordinate 41,896 of NZ_WIQU01000042.1, read as the reverse complement.
TTTCGTGGGCAGGAATCAGCAATATTAAACCGAAATATTTAAGATATATTTATTAACAAATATACCATAAGCATCGGTATATCAATTTTGCGGTCGGAGGTAAGAAGAATGAAAATCGAACAGTCAATATATGACAATACAGGACAAATAATCAAACACCCGGATAAACATTCAAAGTTTTCAGCTCAATTTGTCATGATTTTTGGAGCAAAAGGACTTTTACTAAACCAGCAAATTTACAACGAATTAAGATCTTTATATCCCGGTGCCTATCTTATCGGCGGAACAACAGCCGGAGAAATATATAACAATGTTGCTGCTGATATGAGTCTTTCTGCAACAGCAGTTCATATGGAGCAAACGCCGGTACGTTTTGCCTCGGCTGCTATTAAAAATAATGAATATTTTAAAGCATCTGCTGATTTAATAGCACAATTTCCCCTTCAAGGGCTTAAGCATATATTCATTATTTCCGAGGGTATAAACATAAATGGCAGTAAGCTTGTCGATGGACTTGCTGCCAGTTTACCCGACGATGTCACCATATCAGGCGGACTTGCCGGTGACGGTACATCATATAAGGAAACATTTGTCATTGCCAATAATTATCCACAAAAAAATATGCTTGCCGCTATTGGATTTTATGGTACCCACGTACAAATAGGCTGTGCTTCGGCCGGTGGTTGGTCACCTTTTGGGATTGAACGTGTAATCACAAAATCGACAAACAATATATTGTACAAATTTGATGAAAAACCCGCACTGGATTTATATAAAGCATATCTTGGTGAATATGCCGACGAGCTTCCTGCGGCAGGTCTTTATTTTCCTCTCATGGTACGTTCCAATGACGACAATCACACTTTTATACGTACAATTCAGCGAATTGATGAAAAAGAACGAGCCTTAATTTTTTCTGGTGATGTTCCTCAGGGATATCTTTCCAAATTAATGCGAACCAATTTTGATGATCTCATTGACGGTTCACGTCAGGCAGCCCAGCTCAGCCTCTCATTTATTCCTGATAATGATACTGCATCTTGTCTAGCCGTTTTGGTAAGCTGCGTAGGCAGAAAATTGATACTCAGCCAAATGGTCAGTGAGGAAATTGACGCCGCACGCAATACCTTAGGTTCCAACACTGTATTTACAGGTTTTTATTCTTACGGTGAAATAGTTTCATCCATAAAAAACAGAATCTGTGAACTACATAATCAAACAATGACTATTACATTAATAACGGAGGTTTGAAATGGATAATATACATCGCCTGTTAAAAAGACAAATAAAAATTTATTTGCATGATATTAAATTGGATAATGATTTTCAAACTTTTATCGAAGCAGTAAACCAGGCATATATCAATCATGACAAAGAACGTTCATTGTTAGAACGCAGTATAGATATCAGTTCCAAAGAATACAATGAAAATATGGAAAAAATCCGCATGCTGCAAAGCCAGCTTATCCAACAGGAAAAACTGGCCGGCATCGGGCAGTTATCAGCTGGAGTAGCACACGAAATCAACAATCCGCTCGGATATGTTCAAAGCAACATGGACACATTAAAAAAATATCTGGAAAAAGTCAGTTCTTTTCTCAGTACACTTAGTCGCGTTGAAAAAACTCTGGAAACAGATTCTGACGCAAATTTACAAGAACTTTTCCAAATTATTGAAAAAGCTTTGAAAGAAAATAAAATCAATTACATTACAGAAGATTTGAATGATATAATCGATGAATCTATGAGCGGACTGACACGAATAGAAAAAATCGTTAAAAGCCTTTTGGGATTTTCCAGGGTCAGCAGTCTGGAATTTGAAGAATATAATCTGAACAAAGGCATTAAAGATACCTTAGCCGTAGCCAATAATGAAATTAAATACACTACGAAAATAATTGAAGATTTAGGTGACATTCCATATATAAAAGCTGCCGGCGGAGCAATTAACCAAGTACTGCTGAATCTCATTATAAATGCTGTCCACGCCATAAGAGAATCTTCCCACGAAGGTGTTATCAACATAAAAACTTTTACCAAAGATAATTTTGTCTGCTGCGTAATAACCGATAACGGAAAAGGTATTCCGGAGGAAAACATAGACAATATATTCACTCCTTTTTTTACCACCAAACCAGTGGGAGTCGGTACCGGTCTGGGACTGAGTATTGCTTATGATATTATTGTCAACAAACATTCCGGTCAGATTACCGTCAAAAGCGAATTAGGCAAGGGCACCACTTTTACTATTTATCTGCCAATACAGCATCATCCCAGTAATTTATAATAAATATATTCAATATTCATTTTGGTACGTATAAATAGCACTGGTATCAAAATATGCACATCCCTCATATTTCTATATTTTATGTGGGATGTGCATATTGGCTTATTATAACAGAATTAGTTTATTTAATTAGCTGGAAATTATTAATCTGACAATATGGATACGTTATCAATAATATTAGACAATACTACCAGATTGGAAGTTTTTACCAGTCCGGCACAATTTTTTATACGGGAAAGCAACGATTTTAATGTACGTGCGTCTTCTGTTACTATTTTTATAAAATAATCGAAATCTCCGGTAATATAGTAGCATTCATTTATCTCTGCCTCAGTCTTGGCATATTCAGCAAAATCCTCTCCTTTGCATGTACTTTCAAAACGCAAAAACATCAAGGCCGTCAAGTTTTTATTTATTTTTTCAGGATCCAGGATCACTGTATACTGTTTTATAACTCCGGAAGTCTCCAACTTACGCAGACGTTCACTTGCTGCCGGCATTGACAAAGAAATTGCCGCACTTAAATCAGAAATTGTCATACGTGCATTTTTCTGTAAATTTTTCAATATTGCCTTATCTGTTTTATCCATTTTATTCACATTAATCCTCTCCTATTATCACTGCCAAATATTATTGCCGCGGCGGACAAAAATTTCTCCATATCACAATTGCCGCAACGTTCCCCTATTCCCTGTACAGTAGTGTCGATAAAATCTGCACCTGCTTGTACAGCAGCAATAGAATTTGCCACAGCCATACCCAGATCATTATGAGCGTGAAATTCTATCTGTATTGCTGTCTTTTCTTTTATTTCACGTATCTGCTCATAAACTGCACTTGGTGTCATAATTCCTACAGTATCGGCAAACCGCACTCTCCTCACTGCAAATTGTTTTACTTTTTCTATTACAGTCAGCATCAATTTCATATCTGCTCTTGAAGCATCTTCCATACCGATAGTTATCTCGGTAAAATAGCTGGCAGCAAATGCCAATACATCTTCCAACTGTGCCAGCAGCCACTTTACATCTTTTTGCAGCTTCTCATAAATCTGCCGTTGTGATACCGGCACGCTTATGTGTACAATATCCGCCTCACAATCTGCCGCTGCTATAAGATCATTTTTATTCAATCTGTTCCATGTAGAGATTTTTGCATGGAAACAGCTTTTTTTTATTTTGCTGATGATTGCCAGTTCATCTTTACCCATTATGGGAATACCTGCTTCTATCTGATAAATATTTTTATCATCCAGCATCTCAGCTATAGCAATTTTTTCTCTCGAATCAAACATAACCAACGGACTTTGAGCTCCGTCACGCAGTGTTGTATCTACTATATGAAATTTTTTTTTCTGCACTGCCAGCACATCCTATCATTTTCACTAAATTACAAAACTCCTCATCAGTTATTGCTCTGTGCAAATCATGTGATTTTTGTTTTACAATCTCAAGAATTTTCACTGTATCAATTTTGCCACAGACCAAATTATACTCTTTTAATTTAGCCTCAATAGAACTTTTACCAGACATATCACCCAGAACAATACGACGACTGGCATTCACTAATTCAGGTGGATATGGTTCATATAACTGGGGATTTTTTTTTATTCCATCAACATGTATTCCTGATTCCACTGCAAATATTTCTGCCCCCACAACTGGTTTAACCGGTGATATCGCAATATTTCCTGCCGCCTTTTTCAATTCACTGAAATTAAGTGGCTTTATAAGTCTTTTTATCCCCGTTACATGAAGTGTCATCAGCACTTCCTCTAAAGGTGCATGGTTGCCAAGACCGCAAAAAGCAGTAATAACTGAATTCCCCCCGCATTTCAACCACGTATATGCCAATGCTGTCGCCTGCTCGATATAGTTAAGCGGTTCCAAGTAAAGTTTTCCATTTCTTATCCATGTGCAAAACTGTTCACACATGTTAATTACTGACACTTCATCAATAACAATAATACGTCTTGCTGCAGCTCTGCCCGATGTATCATACATAACCTGTTCTATCCATTTTTTATCAGAATCTTTATCTATATTAATCGACTTCACGTAGTAATGAAAGCCGGGATAATTTTCTATATCATATTTATTCTTTACCCGTAAAATATATTTTTGCCGGGGCAATTTCATTCTAACAATATTATTGTATACTACTACAGTCATTTCTATGGCATCAATCGGCAGTCGGGTGAGAGCCATAAGCATCATATACTGCTGTTTTGCTGTTGACGTTTCCATATAGCATAAAGTAGCATCCACTATCATGTTGCTCCTCCTTAAAATCAATCATCCGATCAACGGCATCTGTTGCCTAAAATAAATTATCAGCAAAACCTGCCGCTGCCGGATGGCCGACAATCACAATGCTGTATTCCAAACTTCATTAGCTGCATTTTTTGATTCCGCCGCTTTTTTTACAGCATTTTCAATACGATCATAAGTTGTTATCACTTCTATACCAACATTCTTAAGCCGTTGCCGCGGTACTTCACCAATACGCAGGGCAATAACTGCTGTACAATCTTTTATTGTAATTATTATTTTTTCTATTTTGTCAGTTTTGTTACCACAGTTTTCCTTACCTAGACAATATTTTTCAACATTACGTTTTTCAATAAAACGCAAATCAATGCCATCACTTTCATATATATAAAATTCTTCTGTCTGCCCAAAGTGGCAGTCAATGATCATACCACTTTTACTAGCTGCCGCAAAACGATATGGGCTGTTTCTCGCTGGCTTCTCCTTTGCAGCACTGATATTTCTATATTCAATAGAAAGGTCATTTCCCAATGTTCCAATAGCATCGGCACGACATTGCCTGCAATGATACATTTGCTTCATATACAGCCCGCATTTTTTCCGCATATCCATTATTTCCTTATTAGAAACAAGTGGCATGTTTTCAAAAGCACTGCCTTTAACCGGTATCAATTGCATTATATTAGTGATTTCGCAACCGAGTTCTTTTGCTTTTTTTACCACGGCAACAATATGTTCTTCATTGATTCCTTTAAGCATGACAATATTAATTTTGCATATTACCCCATGTCTGGTGAGATAACGTATGCCATTGAGCTGGTTGCCGAGTAATATGCCGGCACCGCTTATCCCGGTGTAGCGCTGCCCCATGTAATCTATATGCTTATATATTTTGGCACCGATTTCAGGATCAACGGCATTAAGTGTCACTGTTACATGAGTTACACCAAGGTCAATTATCTCCTGAGCATATTGCGGCAGCATAAGCCCATTGGTGGAAAGACAAAAAGTCACCGTCGGATCGGCTTGTCTTATCAGATACAAGGTCTGCCGGGTCTGCTCAAAATTGGCCAAAGCATCACCGGGTCCGGCAATGCCTGCTACTGTGAGGTTAGGCAAACGTTTTTTAACCAGCATATATTTTTCAAAGGCTTCTTGTGGTGACAATATCTCCGTAGTAACTCCCGGACGACTTTCATTAGGGCAGTCATATTTTCTGATGCAGTAATTGCATTGAATATTGCACTTAGGAGCAATCGGCAGATGAATGCGGGCATACTGACCACTGCCGCAGGTATAGCAAGGATGACGCAATGTTTTTTCTTTCAATACCTGACGTTGATTTATGTCAACAATATTGTCTGCTGATAATTTAACAGTCGTACTTTCATTTTCCGGCCGAAAATATTTGTCATATAAATTTTGGCGATACGATCCTTCCAGTTTTGCTAAGAGTGTGTTAGCAATATTGTCCAGCATCCGCATGGCACCATCATATCCCAGCAAACGTACTCTTTGTCCTCCTACCCGGTCATGTATCGGGAATGTACAGCGTAGGAGCGGTATATCAGTACGTTCTTCAATACGATATCCGTCACCACTGCCAATCATTATATTTGCTTCACACTCAATCACACAATTTTCTATTTCTGTAAAATCAGCATCATCTTTAATCCTTATTTTCTCTACAAATTGCACTTTAGCAGTTTTTTCTACTTTCTCACGCAGTTTTTTATCAAAGGCATGGCACACTGAACCGGTTGCACAAACGACCGGTATAACGCCATTCTCACAGCAGATATTGACTACTCCCGCAACAATATCGGGTTCACCAAATATTGCAGCTTTACCCATGGCATTATATTTGTGGGAATCAATCATGGCATCCAGACAGCGTCCCCTCTCTTTTTGCAACTCTTCAGGTATCATACCGCCCAATTCTTTTAACTTATTTATCAATGCATCCGTGGCCTTTATCCCAATCGGCAAATCCAATCGGCAATAAGGAACTCCATATTGCTGCTGCAAATAAACAGCCGGTGAAAAATCGTCATTGTTAAAAGTTGACAATTCAATAGTGTATTTAGCACCAGCCATCTTTTTTATATCACTGAGTGATGTTCCTCCTTTTGGTAAACGATCATACTTCTCCACATGAACTCCATCAAGATTATCTGATATATCCGGCAGCAGTATATAATCAATCTGCATCATATTCAGTAAATGTTTCAAGTATCTGGTATCTGCCGGTGAAATCATACCGGTCACGATATTCACCTTATTATTTTTCCTAATATCCATTGACACATTTTCCACAACTGCTCTTGTTGCCCGAAAAAATCCATCAAAATGTGTCCCTGCATAACTGGGTGAGGAAACGGGAATTATTTCAGCAGTACATTCCGGATGCAGTTCATAAAATTTTTTTATTATTCCCGGAATATCTTCCCCAATGGTCTCTGCCAGGCAAGTCGTAGAGACACCAATTACTTCCGGGGAATAAAGCCTGATAAGATTTTCCAATCCTGATAAAAGATTTTTTTCTCCACCAAAAACCGTGCCTTCTTCCGTTAATGAAGACGAGGCAATATCCACCGGTTCATTATAATGGGTTGCCATATGACGTCTTATATATGTGCTGCATCCCTGCGAGCCATGCAGAATAGACATACAGCGGGCAATGCCGTACAAAGCTGTCACTGAACCCAACGGGACGCACATTTTACATGGATTTACATTTAAATTGACGGCATTTTCCATAACTGTTCTTCCCTTCTTTGAAAAACCACTGATATTAAATTGCTGTCATACACTCCCAAACAGGACTGTTTATACTCAAATTTATCTCTTTGGTAAAATTTTCCACACCTTCATAACCACCAAGTGCATGTTTTCTTTCATGGTTATGGTCACAAAAGGCAATACCCAATTTGTAAGCTAATGGTCTTTCTTTCACACCGCCTACCAATATATCCGCTTTTTTTTGTTTCATAAAAAATTCCAGTTCAGCCGGATTGGCATCATCCAAGATTACCGTATCATCATTGACAATACTCTGGATAACTTCATATTCATCTTTTTTACCGGTTTGTGTGCCGACAACTACCGTTTCGATTCCCATCTCATTAAACTGCCTTATTAAAGAAATAGCCTTAAACCCGCCGCCGACATATATAGCTGCCTTTTTCCCGGCCAGATATGGTCGGTATTTTTCCATGAAACTTCTCAAGCGGCAGCTTTCCCGCTTGGTCAAATTCACTGCTTTTTCTACCACACCGGCATCACCAAGCATTTGTGCCACCCGCATAATTGATGCACTGGTGTCCTCAATGCCAAAGAAGCTCACTTTCATATATGGGATACCAAACTCCTCTTCCATCAGCTTGGCCAGGTACATTGATGAACCGGCACACTGTACAATATTCAATGCCGCTGATGGTGCTTTTATTAGTTTTTCATATGAAGCATCACCGGTAAAAGTTGATATCACTTCTATTCCAATTTTTTTAAAATAATTCTTTATCAACCAAATTTCTCCGGCAAGATTAAAATCACCAAGTATATTTACCCCATGATGCAATGTATCTTTCGATAATTGATATGGCCGAATCAAGCGCATCATGGCATCGCAGGCCAGTTTATATCCCTGCCGCTTTGTTCCGGAAAAGCCGGGTGCCTTTACCGCTATGACCCGTATTTTATATTTTTTTTCGGCCGCTGTGCAGACAGCCTCAACATCATCACCAATAACTCCGACAATGCAGGTTGCATAGACAAAAATCAACTTAGCCTGATATTTTTGTACCACTTCATCAATTGCCGCTGTTAATTTAGCGGCACCGCCGAAAATTATATCTTTTTCCCGTAAATCAGTGGAAAAACTATTACGATACAAATCACTGCCACTGGATAAACTGCCACGTATATCCCAAGTATAGCTGGCACAGCCAATCGGTCCATGGACTATATGAAAAGCATCTGTTATCGGATTCAGTACAACACGGGCACCACAGTAAACACAGGCCCTTTGACTCACAGACCCCGACACACTGGCTTTATCACATTCTATTCCGGTACTGCTGCAGCCAAGAGTTTTTACCATTATCGATTTTTTACGCACTTCTAAGATTTCTTCACCCATAACCTGCACCTTCCCCTCACTGCACAGTACATTTTTACCCAGCTTGTTTCAGTTTTTGCTAAAAAACAGAAAACCCCCTAATACATCAATACATCATTGTATTAGAGGGCTATCGGCAAGCTCTTTATAATTATTATTCATTTTTATTTATTATACACAAAACTTTACAAGAATACAATAGTCTATATTTAATAAAATAAGCAATAATTATATAATATGTGTTATATATATTGTCTGTCTATAAAGATAATAAAAATAAATAATTCTGTTCTATGCATTATATTTTTTATTGTTTTTGAAACTTTTTAATAATGCTTTGATTATTCTCATCTACATTACCAACTCAAAATCTTTATCAGCTGCATCACGATCCTGACGATCAAGCAACGTATTGCAAATGAGTTCAATCAACCGCATGGCTCCCCGATAACCGACAAGCGGCATATAGGGATGAACATAACGATCCAGTATGGGAAACCCGGCTCTGACAAACGGTACATCTTCTGCACGGGCAATATACTTACAGTGCGTGCCGCCGATCAATAAGTCCACCGGTTTATTTTTCATCAGCTGATGCAGTTCAAACAGATCCGTATTAGCTTTGGCAATGCAATCAGTCACACCGTATTTCAAAAGAAGTTCTTTGGCTTTTTTGCTAAACTTTTCATCAGGTGTTCCGGTTATCATATAACGCGGTTTCATGCCCAATTCCAAGCAAAATGCCGCCAATCCCAGAACCGTATCAGGATCTCCGGCGATGGCCACTCTTTTATCACCATAATAAGCATGTGAATCTATCATGATGTCAAGAAGCTGACCTCGTTCTTCTTCAATTTCCGCTGGTACTTCCCGTCTGCTCAAATGCGACAAAGCCATAATATATCTATCAGTGGCTTCCACACCAATCGGCAGCGGCAATGCTGTAAAATCCACACCGCATTTCCGCTTGAGATCCATGGCCGGTGTACAGCTGGTTATTTCGCCCAAAGCCAAAACATGCTGTGCACCGCCCAATTCACGTATTTCCTGTATTGTCGTCCCGCCCTTAGGATACATTTCATAGTGCCCGGTAAGTGCAGAGTTCATTGTTCCGTCAGTATCGGGGAACATTATATACTTGACACCGAGCAGTTTAGCTATTCTTTTTAATTCATGCATATCACCCGGATTGACAAAACCGGGGAAAATGCCTATTTTCCCGTTTGGTACAGCATTTTTTTCGCTGAGATACTTTATAAAACCACTCATCATATTGGCAAAGCCATTGATATGTGACCCGACATAACTGGGCGTGTTAGTATGAACAACTATTTTCCCTGCCGGTATATCAAGCTGCTGAATAAGTGTATTAAGATCATCACCGATAGTTTCACTGAGACAGGTGGTATGCACGGCAATAATATCCGGATTATATATATCAAAGATATTTTTTACCGCTTTTTTCAAGTTACTGCCGCCACCAAATACGCAAGCACCTTCCGAAAAGGAACTTGTCGTGGCAATAGCCGGTTCTTTAAAATGACGTGCGAGAAAGGTCCGATGATATGAACAACAGCCTTGTGAACCATGACTGTGCGGCATACAGCGATGCACTCCCAGTGCGGCATACATTGCACCCACCGGCTGGCAGGTTTTAGCCGGATTTATCCTCAGTGCTTTTCTGACTGCCAATTTTTTTGGTGTCATATCAAGCATAATTTTCATCTCCCATCGTACCTTCTAAAGTTGGTTTTGTCCGCCAAGGCGGTACAATCATTTTCCAAGCTGGTGCATAAATACTCAAATACGTATTTCTGGCAAATGTTATCGCACCTTTAAAACAGGCATAAGGTCCGCTGTAGTCATAGGAATGTAACTGATTAGAAGGAAATCCCTTTTTCTGTATCATATATTTATCTTTTATTCCAGAGTAAAAAATATCAGGTTTAAATATATCCAGCACTTTCTCTGTTTCATAATGATTAAAATCATCAACAGTTATAGTTCCGTCTCCCATATCTTTAAACATACCCTTATAATATTCAAGTTCGACATTTTGTCTGCGCAATTCTTCAAATCTTTCTTTATCCAATGCCACATGATAAAATTCTTTATCAGGCTGTACAGTTATCGTCTCAATGTTTTTACTGTCGGCATCAAGTTTTATATTGGGAAGGACTTCACGACCTTCATAATCATCACGATGCGCAAATTCGTAGCCGGCTATGACAGTTTTGACACCAAAATCCTTCAGCACATTTTGATAATGATGTGAACGTGAACCACCGACAAAAACACCGGCTGTTTTACCTTCTAATTTTGACCGATAAAATTTTCTTTCTTCGGCTATAGATTCAAGTTCCTCACCAATTACCTCTTCGGTGCGTTTTTTTATTTCGTCATTATCAAAATAATCGGCTATTTCCCGCAAGGTCCTGATTGTTTCATCAATACCGATAAAATTAACTTTTATCCAGTCAATATTATATTTAGTTTTCATCATTTCTGCGATGTAATTTATAGAACGATGACATTGCACCAAATTCAAATTAGCTGTGTGGGCGTGGGTAAGAGCTTCAAAAGAACCATCACCGGTCAATACAGCAACCACTTCATAGCCGATTTTTTTCAGCAGGCGTTCCTGTTCCCAGCCATCACCGCCAATATTATACTCACCCAATATATTTATACGAAAAGCTTTTTCCTTCACTTCATCATTTGCTGAACCGATTACCCTTTGCATCAGACCGTTGTTGGCAATATGGTGTCCAGCTGATTGACTTACGCCTTTATATCCTTCACAACTATAAGCAATGCAGGTAATGCCAAACTCTTTTTCTACTTCAGCGGCCACCGCTTTGGTATCATCACCAATAAGTCCTATCGGACAAGTTGAACAAATCATAACGGCACGAGGATGAAATATTTCCACAGCTTCTTTTATCGCTTGATGAAGTTTTTTCATACCACCAAAAACTATATCCGTTTCCTGCACGTCGGTTGAAAAACTATATTGAATGAAATTGCGGCCATCCGGAGCATCTGCCTTATTGCGCCTTGTCCCCCACGTATAATATCCGCAGCCAATAGGACCATGTGTTATCACCACCGTATCACGCAAAGGTCCCAATACAACTCCTTTACAACCTGCATAGCAGCAGCCCCGGTTGATCATAAGTCCCGGAACAGAACGACTGTTGGCTGCTATTTCTTTTGGTATACCGGCCTCATCTAATTCAATGATATGATCTTTTCTATTCTTGAATACACGACCGGAATATTTATCTAAAACAGCTTCACGTGCGTCCATTTCAATCCTCTCCTAACTGCAGCATTTCAACTTCTTGATATTGGCCTGTTCTAATATTGTAACCACCTGTAACAGGCATTACAAAAATTTTACCATCACCTGGCTGTCCGGTCTGATTAATGGTAATTATTGTATTTACAGCGAGTTCCACTTGTGAATCATCGACGATTAAAGAAAACGAACGACGCGGAACTAGCCGTGTACCTTCGGAAAGATGCACTCCAATGGCATTGGCCGGTACCTCTCCGGCATTTTCAACTATTACATTTATTGCTTCCGTCGCCAATGGTTTTTTGCCGCGCCCCACTGCCTTTGACACTGTAAAAGAAGGATATCCGGCCTTTGCCAAAGCCGCCTTAGTATCATTTATCCTATTCATCCGCAGGAACGCCATTATTTCTTTCATTATTCGAACCTCCCTACAGACCGGCTTTGCCGGAACTTATTGTATAAGCTTCTTCAACTTTATTTATAAAAATACGGCCATCACCGAAATTGCCATTCTCACCGGTACGGGCATTTTTCATAATGATACGCACTATATCTTCTTTATCCGCAGCTTCAGCAATAATTATCAGCAATTCTTTCGGCAGTTCATCATAATGCACTTCACCAACTACTATCCCTTTTTGCCGGCCGCGGCCGTATACTTCCTCTTTGGTTACCCCCACATAACCGGCATCCAAGAGTTCTGCAAGTACATCAGCCGACTTTTCCGGGCGGACTACTGCACGAATCATTAATAAATCACTCATTTTTGTTCCTCCTATTTCAAAAGGACTGTCGCACATAATATGCAATATTCCATTTTCCTCCCCGTCCTTAGAGGAGGGAAACCTGCATAGTACAGTGGATTGCATCTTTATGAAATCAATGTCATCCATGCGACAGTCCCTTTTTGCATTGGTCGCCATTATATCGTATTAAATTGCTCAGGTATCCAGTCCATGTTCCATCAGCAGCTGTTCCAAACGATCCTGAGTCAAAGGCTTAGGAATGATAAACATATCATTGCCATCTATTTTATTGGCCAAAGTACGATATTCATCAGCCTGTCCACAGGAGGGATCAAATTGAATAACTGTCTGACGATTGATTTCAGCTCGCTGTACCATGTTATCACGCGGTACAAAATGAATCATCTGTGTTCCCAATTCCTTAGCAACAGCTTCTACCAACTCAGCTTCTCCATCAACTTTACGACTGTTGCAGATAAGACCGCCTAAGCGTACACCACCCGTTTCAGCATATTTTTTTATACCTTTGGAAATGTTGTTTGCTGCATACAGTGCCATCATTTCACCCGAACAAACAATGTATATTTCCTTAGCTTTTCCTTCACGTATCGGCATGGCAAAACCACCACAGACAACATCTCCTAATACATCATAAAAAACATAATCCAAATCTTCCTCATACGCTCCCAGCTGTTCTAAAAGATTTATTGAAGTTATTATGCCGCGGCCGGCACAGCCAACACCTGGTTCTGGTCCGCCTGATTCCACACATTTTATGCCTTCAAAGCCTTCTTTTAAAACCATATCCAGATCAACGTCGTCACCTTCCTCACGCAGTGTATCAAGCACTGTTTGCTGAGCCAGGCCGCCTAAAATCAACCGTGTTGAATCGGCTTTAGGGTCACAGCCGACTATCATGATTTTTTTACCCATTTCACCCAAACCTGCATTGAGATTTTGTGTAGTTGTTGATTTACCAATTCCGCCTTTACCATAAATAGCAACCTGTCTCATGAGAAAACCCTCCAATGTACAAATATTATAAATAATAATTTTCCTATCAACAATTTCTGATAACATTATTGAAAAATAAAAGCCTGCCACATTTCATCTTGTGACAGGACTTCTTTGTCCTCTACAAACAATTGCAGTGCAATCATTTGTAAATATGTTAAGTTTTGTTGATGCTGTAACTATAAATCATCATTTTCAGCTTGTCAATAGACTGTGCCCGAGTCATATTCTGAATATTTTTCTGAAAATTCTTTATAAATATTTTTTATACCCTTCATTTTAAATCTCTCGACACATTTTGCTTATATTTTAATATACTGTCATACTTAATTTTAACTTTTTAAATTACTATTTTTAAGTAAATTTTTATTAAAATTTTATGTATTTTTTTGTACTGATTTTCCTTACTGAAAACAATTTTTTAAAATTAAATTTTTTTCTTAACAAACACTTATATATTCCTATAAAAAATTTCTTTTAATAATAAATACCAAACATTTTTTAGGTAAATAAAGTAATTGTCATTTTTATCATAAACGCTGTAAAATCAACCTCTATTGACTTTTTTTGCCGCTGTTATTACCATTATTCATAGAAACAAAACGGTATAAGGAGAACTTATCATGGACAAAAAAATTGCTGTAACCTGTGATGACAATGACCAGCTCACGGATTTTATTGGTTTGACCCATATGATTATTTTTGAATACAACAATAATCATTGGGAAATACGCAAAAAATTTCCTTTCGCTTTTTCAGGTATAAAAACTGCGCAGGAAATACGAGACAAGACCCGCAATCTGATCTTAAAACTGGATGATTGCAAAATTATCGCTTCTGCCGCAGTAAATGGACTTATCTACAATGTACTCGACCGCATGCGTTTTGCGATTTTTGAAATAGAATCGCTTGATGCTGCCATGCTCGACAAAATCATAAATGATCTTTATAATAATCTGCATAATATCAATGCCGGTGCGGCTGTACCGACTTCACCGGTGGAAACAGCCAATGGTATCTATTATCTTGATTTGATAAAACTACAACACGCACATCCTGATATTTCTTCAAAAAAAGCTCTGCGCTCTTTCCTTAATAACACACCATTTATACAACTGGACCTTGTCTGTTCACATATCCCGGCCTGGTTAAATACAGCTGAATATGCAGAAAAACTAGTAATAACAACACGCAGCAGCGGTACCTCCCTGCTCGTCTCTATCAGCAAAAAATGCTCCGATTATTCACACTCATACTGATATCGGAAATATTTATGAAAGGATTGTATATATGGATATAGATACGAACTATGGCAGATTATACAACTGCCGCAATATTGCTTACCATAAAAATGGTCATGTTGCGGAATGTATATGCCAAAATAAGAGTATTATACGCCTGAATAATTTGACTTTGCTGCCCTATTACACTGAAAATGAACGCCGCAAACTATCTCCATCGATAAAATTTTATCCTGATGGCACTCTAAAGTCTGTCTATCTGGAAAAACAAGTATCAATAAATACACCGCTTGGCCTCACTGCCGCAGAGCTGATTACCTTTTACCCCGATGGTGGATTGTGCCGCGTTTTCCCTCTCAATGGTAAAATAAGTGCCTATTGGAGTGAAGACCGCGAAATAAATTTACTCGGTAAAATGACTTTTCCTTTATCTGTGGGTACTTTCACCACCCGCCCCATGTGTTTTCATTTTTATAAAAATGGTCACTTAAAAAGTCTTACCTTACAGTCGACTGAGCGCATTACCATAAACACACCAGTCGGACACTTAAAAATCAAATGTGGTTTTTCGCTATATAAAGACGGCCAGCTGTGTTCTGCCGAACCAGCTTCGGCGCAAAAATTACTAACACCAATCGGTCACTTAACCTGTTGCGATCCCAACAGCATTGGCCTCAGTGCCGACAGCGGTTCATTGATTTTCACTGAAAGCGGTGCTCTTCAGCAGCTAAAGACAATCGATATTATAAACATTATCGATTCCGACAACTGCCGGCATAGTTTCGTCCCCGACCGCATACCCAATCCACTTAACGAAAACGCACTGCTGACTTTACCGCTGACAGTAAATTTTTCAATCAATACAATTACCATAGAAAAAAATACAGCGGAAAAATTTACTTTTCCGCTGCATAGCTGCCAATTTATTATAAACAATATGTAAAACGATCCAACAATCAAAAATATTTGACTACGGCAATACAAATAAATAAATTTACCAGCATAATTATATAATCGCTGCCGCAAAGCTTTGTTGCTGCCATAAAGGTTCGTTTGTTTTTACCGGAAAATCCTCGCAGAGTCAAGCTTATCGCCATATTTTCACTGCGCGATATCGCTTTAAACACCATAGGTTTTATAATCATCATATAATCAATGATACGGCGCAATGGATCTCTCGAAGGATGGAATCCTCGACAGGATTGCGCTTCTCGTACTTCTTTGCTTTCCTTCAGCAAATCCGGTACAAAACGCAAAACCGCCGTTATCATAAAAGCATAATCATACGGTAAGCGGCACTGTTTGACAAGTGCCGCTGTTATTGCCTGTGTCGGTGTTGTAGCCACCAGTATAAAAAGTGATACTGCCATTATAAACATCTTATACGCCGAACCGACAGACAAAAATAATGGTGTGATAAAAAGCAGTTGAATCCCAGCCAAAATCACTGCAAAAACAGCTAAGATACTAATACCCTTCCAAAGTACCCTGCCGCCATCCATTACTGCCGCTGCTATCATCTCAAGTCCCGCCAAAATTGCTAAAGCATATAAATTAATAGTGCATAAAGCTGCCACAGATGCTGTAATTGCCATGAATAATTTTGTCAATGGAGCAAAATCTGTGTTATTTTTTTCTTCAGGCATTCTTCTCCCTCCATACAGCCATTTTTCCATATAGCTCAGCAGGTGTAAGACAAAGTTCCAATCCCATTTCCGCTGCGATAACAGCTGCTTCCGGTAACTCCAGCCCCAGCTTTACAGTCTTTTCTTCATCGGCAAACAGTTGCCGCGGTGTCCCCGCATATGCTATTTTTTTATCAGCCAGTACTATCATCTTATCAGCGTGTTCCGCTAAGATATCCATATCATGTGTGACTAAAATTATTCCCAGGCCAGTACTGTTTAATTTCCGCATCAGGCGCAAGAGCACTGTACGTTCCCGGCAATCCTGTCCCGAGGTGGGTTCGTCAAGTATCAATATCCGTGGCTTGGCTGCCAGTGCCGAAGCTATTGATAAACGCTGCTTGTCACCCAGTGACAAGGTTTGCGGCATGAGGTGCGCTTTTTCTGACAATCCGGTGGCCGCAAGAGCACCATCAACACATTCTCGTATCTGCTTTGTTTCCATTCCAAGCTGCATCGGTGCATAAGCTGCTTCATCGTAAACAGTCGCGGCAAATAACTGATGGTCAGGATTTTGAAATACATAGCCTATATTTTTTGCCAATACGTATGACGGTTTATCACTGATAAGCTTACCATCAAATTCAATAACACCACTTTGCGGATGTATTATTCCCATAATCAATCTGGTCAATGTTGTTTTTCCCGTACCATTACGGCCTGCCACCGCTGTTATTGCATCAGTGTCAATATTGATACTGATGTCATCAAATATTTTACTGCCTGATGAATAAGAAAAGGTTACATTTTTTAAATTCAGCATACTTCCTGCCCCATTTCCCGGCGTATCTTCCAACGCAGCGGTATAACTTCCGGATAAATTTTATTGGTATACATATATTCAAGGCAGACCTGTTTCTCACCGCTGAATTTTAATTGTCCTTTATCAATAACCGCCATATGTGAGGCAATGTCCAGCACATATTTTAAATCATGTTCGGCAACTATTATTGTTTTACCATCTTCCTTGTTGAGACGGTACAATAAATCATATATCTCCTTGGCACCTTCCGGATCAACAGCTGCTACAGGTTCATCCAAAGCCAGTATAGGAGTATCCATTGCCAGCACGGCAGCGATTACCAAACGCTGCTTTTGCCCACCCGACAAGGAAGTGACCTTCCTGCCGCCCATATTTTCTAAGCCGACTTTTTTTAAAACATCATGCTGCTTTTCAATAATCTGCTGCGGCAGCATACCTTTGTTTTCCAAGGAAAATGCAATTTCATCGTCTACTGTTTCAGTAACCAACTGTGCCTCGTAGTCAGCCATTACCAGACCTGTCTGATTATTTAAAATTTCAGGTCTGGCCTTTACTATATCAATATCATCAATATGTATATCAGAATTCTTAAATCCACCAAGATACGACGGCTTTGCCCCGGCCAACGATAAAAGCAAACTTGTCTTGCCGCTGCCATTTACACCGGTCAAAACAAAAAACTCACCTTTAGAAATTGTCAGATCGATATTTTGCAGAAAAAATGCTTTTTTATTTATTCCATCATTATTGAATATCCTGGCTGCCGGAAAATACAACAACTGCCCCGCAGCTGAACCAAGTGCTGCCACCAACAGTACCGCCGGCAGCATTGCATATAGATAAAGCGGCATCGGTAAAGATAATACTACTTTAGTCAAAGTAACAAATATACCCCCGCTGATAAACGTAGTTATGAATATTATCACCAAAGGTTCTATCTGCAGCCGACCCAGTTTTATATCAAAAACGCACCACCTAACCAGCAGTGCACAAATAAAGGCCGCTACCGGATCGCTTATCAGGTTAGCATAAGGCAACGCAGCTTTTGACGTCATTGTGGCTATTATTCCGGAAACAATTCCGATTCCCAGACCTTGTCGCGGAGATGGCCGGCATAATAAAATAGCCGTTGCATACATAACTATATTCCAATTGAGGGATATGCCTCCTAAATTAGGTGAAATAATACGCAGTATCACTCCGATTGCCAGAAGCAGCGTAGTTATTGTTATCCAGCGCAAATCGCTGCTTTTGCCAATTGCTTTTTTAATCATTTAATCATTTCCTTATAATAAAAGTCCATATTATTTTACACTTATACATATTTTATTGTCAATGCCGTCTGTAAGAATCCAATGATAAATACATAATTCTATTTATTATATACTATATCATTATACTTCTTATCAGTCATATTTTAATATCTAATATCAAAATCAATCCGGTATTTACTCTCAATTGAAAATATTGGTGCAAAAAAAGACTGCCCACATAAGCATTTTCATTCATAAATATGCAAATATTCCATTTCCCTGTCCGCCTATAAAAGAACAGGAAACCACATAGTGGTGAAAAGCTGCATCTTCATGAGGTCAATGCCGTTTGTACGGCAGTCTCTTCAGTAATTGAGTTTTTAGCACAAACCAACCAATTTACGGAAAGATTGCACATTTTCTTCGATCTTACGATTTTTAAACATTGCCGAACCAATAACAATATCATCTGCCCCGGCTTCAATAACTGTTTTTATATTGTTGACATTTATGCCGCCATCCACCTGAATAACAAAATCAAAACCATTATCGGCACGCCATCTGGCCAATTTTTTGATTTTATTTGTACTCATCGGCAGATAAGCCTGTCCGCCAAAACCAGGTTCAACGGACATGATAAGCACTCTCGTCAGCAGTCCGTCTTCCGCTACATACTTCAAAGACTCATAATCGGTAGCCGGATTTAGTACGACACCGCCGTTCATACCCAGTTTTTTTATTGTTTCCAAAGTATGATACAAATGCAGACAGGCTTCCTTATGTACAGTTACAGAATTGACACCGGCATCAGCCAATCCTGCCAAGAGGGCATCAGGTCTTGTCACCATTAAATGAGCGTCAAAATTTGTCTTTGTGCATGGACGCAATGATTTTATTATACCTACACCAAAAGTAATATTATCAACAAAGTGTCCATCCATAATATCAAGATGTATATCCTTTATACCGCTTTTTTCCAGCCGCTGCACATCATCAGCCAGACAGGAAAAATTGGCTGATAAAATTGAAGGTGATAGAACAGTTTGCATATTTTCTCCTCTTTATTACCAATATTTTTATATCATTATGTGAAACCCTGCTCTCAAAAACAAGCCTTATAATCCCTGACTGCCGCATCAGGATTTTTCAGAAATTTTTAGATACAATGCAACAATTTCCATGGCAAATATCTTACACATTTCAGCGTTCATCATAATGTCCTCCGCATGAACCAAAAGCAAATCAACGCCAGTTTTACCACCTTCAGCTTCCGATTGTAAAAGCTTAGTATGAATATCATGGGCCTGATTAAAATTTTCATCAGCTGCATTGATTTTTTCTACGGCCGTTTTAAATTCTTTTTGTTTAGCTAACTGAATGCCCTGCAAATAACCAACTTTAGCACTATTGGCCGACTTGATGATATTCAGGCATATATCTTCCCCATCTAAAGTTTTTTTCTTTTTCAAAATGATCCCCTCCAAAATATGTTATTTTTACATTGATCCAGCATTACCAGACAAAACTTTATTATAAGTAATTCGCCTCATACTGTCTGTATTCCTGTATATTTTTGATATTATGTGAGTGAGATTATTTTTCCATTGCTTCCGCAATTTCTTCCAAATAAGCCCAGCGTTCCATCAACTTATCCAGCTTAATTTGCAATTCATTTTGCCATTCATTAAGTTCTTTTATTTTTACATAATCAGCCGCATTTTTTTCCATTTCCAGATGTGCCGCCTGTAAAGCGCCTTCTGTCTGTGCTATCACTGCTTCTATCTGTTCGTATTCACATTTTTCCCTATAAGTAAATTTTTTATGTGCATCAACTGTCTTCACTTTTTTACCGGCCATATTTTTTTCATTGCCAACAGTCTTGACCTGCTGGTCATTCTTTTGTTGCAAAAGCTGTTTATAGTAAGAATAACCGCCCGGATATTGCCGTAAATGTCCATTATTCTCATAAACGAATACTTTATCGGCCAACCGGTCGATGAAAAATCGATCATGCGAAACAAATATTATTGCTCCGTTAAATCTGTCAATGAATTCTTCCAAGACAGCCATTGTCTGCAAATCCAGATCGTTAGTCGGTTCATCAAGTAACAACACATTAGGTGCTTCCATCAGGATCCGCAACAAATACAAACGTCTTTTTTCTCCACCTGACAGGCGGGCTATCGGCATCCACTGCAAATCGCTATCAAATAAAAACATTTCCATCAATTTTCCCGCTGTTATTCGTGTGCCGTCAGCCAAAGTGATGTAGTTGGCTGCTTCTTTTATATATTCCACAGCCCGCAGTTTTTCATTCATTTCCATGTTTTTTTGAGTAAAATAGCCAATTTTAACAGTCTGACCAATCTTTATGCTGCCACCCGACGGCTGCAGTCTGCCGGCAATGAGATTCAGTAAAGTTGATTTACCGATGCCATTTGGTC
Source organism: Pectinatus frisingensis (assembly GCF_015732285.1). Classification (GTDB taxonomy): domain Bacteria; phylum Bacillota; class Negativicutes; order Selenomonadales; family Selenomonadaceae; genus Pectinatus; species Pectinatus frisingensis. The sequence continues at coordinate 20,772 of NZ_WIQU01000042.1, read as the reverse complement.
CTAAAATACCTACCCGATCATTGCGCAAAATAGTATAGCTGAAATTTTTGATGATATTTTTGCCATCTATCGAATAAGAAATATTATTTATTTCAATTACAGTCCGCCCCAAACGACTGGCACCCAAACCTATCTGAACATCCGGACGTTCCAGATCAGGCTGTTGTTCTTTTATCGTCCCAAAACGTTGTATTCTGGCTTTTTGTTTAGTAGATCGGGCTTGAGCTCCACGCCGCATCCACTTCAATTCATTACGCAAAAAATTCTGCCGTTTTTCTTCCGAAGCATTTTCTCTTTCAATTCGTGCTGCCTTCTGCTCCAGAAAAGAAGTGTAATTTCCCGCATATACATATGATTTTCCCTTATCCAGCTCAATTATTCTCGTTGCAGCATTATCCAAAAAATACCGATCATGTGTTACTAAAATAACGGCGCATTTCAACTTCATCAGGTACTCTTCCAACCATACAATGGTCTCGCTATCCAAATGATTGGTCGGTTCATCCAAAAGCAACAGATCACATGGCTGAATAAGCGCAGATGCCAATGCCAGACGTTTTTGCTGTCCACCAGACAAATTACCGGCTTTTTTGTCAAACTCCGTTATTCCAAGCTTAGTCAGTATTGTCTTGGCATCACTTTCCAACTGCCAACCGTCAAGCTCATCAATTTTTTCTGATAATTTTGCCAGCTGCTGATTTTTCACTGTACTGTCCGCAATACTTCCATATAAATCTTCATACTCTCGAAGCACCTGCATTATTGGCTGTGTTCCACGAAAAGCTTCCAAACAGCATTATCCCTATCAACCTGCCTATCCTGCGGTAGATACTCGATCCTGATATTCTTCATAGTGACAAAAACACCAGCATCAATCGGTATTATTCCGGCTATTGCCTGCAATAGCGTTGACTTACCGGTTCCATTAACACCAACTACACCTATCTTATCTCCATTATCAACAGAAAAGTTTACATCTGTAAATAATGTCTTTTCACCATATGTTTTAGCCAGATTCTCTATTGTTAAAACCATTGTTCATTCTTCCTGTAATATATAGTAATTTATCCTGTTATATAATAATTTATTCGGTTAAGTACACCTTCGCACTTAATAAATAATGTGCTACAATATTATAATCTGCATTGTGTTATTTAATAAAAGCTGCTGCTTGTTATACAGACTGCCATATTTTCCGTCATGCTTACCACTTCCCGTTTTTTATTCATCAAAAAGTGGATATAAACCAAGCACCGGAATTAAAACAGGCTAATTATTCATTTTATGATTAACATTCAGCAATATATCTTCATAAACCCATATTAACCGATACAATTTAAATTATAACATAATATTGTTTACTTTACATATTTTGTACAGTTATACAAATTCATTGAAAAGAGGTAATTGAATGAAACGCAGACCTACCGGCCATATATTGGCATTTTCCACGTCACTTATTTGGAGCACAACTTTTGTTTCCACTAAATACTTACTGCAGGTTTTCACTCCGATAGACATACTATTTATTCGCTTTATCATGGGCTTTATCACTTTATGTATAATCTATCCGCGCGAGTTATTGAAATTTGACAAAAAAGGTGAACTTTATTTTGCTGCTGCCGGTCTGACCGGTGTTACCATGTACTACTTATTAGAAAATATCGCCTTAACCTACACTTTGGCTTCCAATGTCGGCATCATCGTATCGACTGCACCGATTTTCACAGGCATTGCCGCCCATTTTTTCTTACCGGGTGAAGGATTGCACAAAACTTTTTTTATCGGTTTTATCCTTGCCATAAGCGGTATAATTCTAATAACCCTTAATAACAGTTTCAACCTCCATATAAATCCACTGGGAGACTTATTGGCAGTGGCAGCGGCCATTATCTGGGCCGTCTACTCCATACTGACCAAGCAGATAGCCGTAATGAATTACAATATGATCACAGCCACCCGCAAAATGTTTTTTTATGGTCTGCTATTCATGCTGCCAATTTTTTATTACCAAGGTTCTGTAATTGATTTTACTGAATTTACCAACACCAACTATCTGCTGAATATTTTATTTTTAGGTATTGGTGCTTCAGCCATATGTTTTGTCACATGGAATCTGGCCATCGATTATCTTGGTGCCACTGACTGTACCGCCTACATCTATCTTGGGCCTGTTATCACTATAACCACCGCCGCTGTCTTCCTTGATGAAAAAATATCCGTCACCACTATCATTGGCTGTCTTTTGACACTCAGCGGCTTGCTTATTTCAGAAAATCGCTTCACCCGCAAACATACTTAATGCCTTTATAGTATATTTTTTTCAGTATAAATATTCACAAATATGATGATTATGGGATTATCGCATATGATTATCTTTGTTTATAAATTACTTATATTCTGTACTATTTTTATTATATTTTCTTTTTTCAGCCCATCCAAATTATAATATAACGCACCCATAACGTCTGCAATATCTCTGGCTATGCCAAGTTTTATGAAGTCCGCTTCGGTATCTATCACTACCGAAGCTATATGCCGCTGCTGTATTTGCTCGGCCATATGCATAGCCATGCCGATGGGATCGGCGTCATTTTTTTCTACGGCATTGGCACGTCCATCTGTCACCAATATGACTATCGGCTCCATATCCATATCTTTTTTTGCCTGCACCGATAATATCTGTAGAGCTTTTGCCAGTCCGTCAGCCAGTGGTGTTTTTCCGCCTGTCGGTAATTCTTGTAAACATTTTTGCGCCAAATCAACACTTCGTGTTATTGGCAGCAATACTTCGGCTTGCTGACGCCTAAAAGCAATCATCCCCACTCGGTCTCTTTTTTGATAAGCTTCCTGCAACATATAGAATATTGCCCCTTTAACCGCACGCATTCTTTCATACGCCCCCATGGAACCGCTGGCATCAACGATAAATAGAAATGTACTGCCTATACGTTTTTCGCGTACTTTCTGTCTTATATCTTCTTCTTTTATTTTCAAAGCACATTTGCTATTCTTACGGCGCACTTTTTGATAAGGTGCAGCCGCCCGTATTGTGGCATCGATTGCTATGTCAGTAATATCGTTCTTAGGAATTTCCGCACGCACATACCGTCCTTGCTTCAAATCAGTTTTTGTAATGGTTCTTTTGCCCGTTCCATGCCGGTTAAAACGATCTATTTTCTTTTCAACTTTCATATGCGGAACGAAACTGTTTTTATCAATGTCGGTGATTTTGTCATCAGCTGTCGGTGAGTTCATATTAGGCTGTTGGTTACCATCGTCGTTGTCAGATTTGTTAGTATTTTCATTTTCGTCTTTAGCATTGCCATCATCACTGCATGCCTGACCGTCTTTATTATCGCCATCACTATTTTCGTTATCTGCCGGCGGCTGCTGTCCAGTGCGTTCACTAGCCTGCTCTTCATCTACATTATTATCTGTCTGATTAGATTCATTTTGTGCTTCATTATCCTCCTGCGACGGAGTATTAGTTCTGTGAACCAAAACAAAAACAGCAGCTTCATCCATATCTCCCGGTAAAATATAGGAACGGTTATCCAATGCTGCCAAAGTGCGTGCGGTTTCCAATAGATAAAATTCAGCACGATGTCCCCTGCAAAAAGCCTTAGCACACATTTGTGCCGCTAATTGTATCATTGTATCACTTATATGCACCAGCTTGACCAAATGTCTGGCATTAGAAATTTTTGCGGCAAGTTCTACTGTCTTGCCGGCATATTTTTTGCAAAACCGCCCGCTGTTTTTTTCAAATGCCATTTCACGATTAATTATTGCGACACGGTTAGACAAATCCATTTCACTCTCAACATCCACGTACATGCCAAAACGGTCAAGTAAAGTTGCTGGAAGTGTATTTTCTTCCGGATTCATCGTTGCAACAATGGTGAACTCTGCTTTATGTTCATAAGATATTCCGTCACGTTCTATTTTGTTGGTTCCAAGTTCCATAACATCAAAAACAGTTGTTAGCAGTCTTCGCTGGAGCAAATTAACTTCATCTATATACATAATATTATTATCAACCCGGCTCAATAAGCCTGCATTAAAACGACGCACACCCTCATTTACTGCTGCCTCAATATCTATGCTGCCAAACAATATATCCTCTGTGGCATTCAGCGGTAAATCAATAATTTGCTGAGGATATATTAATTTTCTACAGCTGCGCACTAAGGTCGTTTTGGCAGTTCCCTTCTGCCCGCCTATCAGCAATCCGCCGGTTTTGGGATTAGTAAGAGCAACCAGCATGGCTTTTTTCATTTGTTTCTGACCGACGATAGCAGTGAACGGATACATATTTTGCATCAGCATCGTTTAAACCCCTTACGCATTATCATTTAATAAATTTTCTACTTTATTCCAATCAAAGCCGCTATCTTCAAACGGCCTGCGGCGCATTCTATGCGGCAGTACTAAGCGGGCAGCTTCTTTGATATCATCCAGATCAACTGCTTTTTTGTTATGAAAAGCAGCTATCGTAATTGCCGTCTTTATTACTGTTATATCAACTCTGTGTCCATCAACTCCAAGCCCTATTGAAAGTCTGGCTGCACTCTCCAATAATTTATTGTCAACAGTTATCTTATTCAATAATTGTCTGGCCTGCATTATTTTACCAGCCAGCTCGTTTTGCTGCTCACTATAGCCGGCAATAAAAATATCTGCATCCTGCTCATAGGCTAACCGTCGCTTTATTACTTCGACCCGTTTATCAGGCTCATGTTCACCCTTTACAATGACAGACAATCCAAAACGATCTAAAAGCTGCGGCCTGATATCACCTTCTTCAGGATTCATTGTTCCTACAAGAACAAATCGTGCCGGATGTGAATATGATACTCCTTCACGTTCAACAGTATTAATTCCCATGGCAGCAGCGTCCAACAAAACATCGACAACATGATCATCCAATAAATTAATTTCATCAACATATAATATGTTGCGATTGGCCTGTGCCAAAATACCCGGTTCAAATTTCTTTTCGCCATGCTTAATCGCATGTTCAATATCTAAAGTCCCAACAACACGATCTTCAGTCGCACTTACCGGCAATTCAACCACCCTCATTTTTATCGATTCTACCGGTAGTTTTTTGTGTGCCTTAATAACTGCTGCACAATCATCACATAAATAATTTATCCCATTCGGATCACAATGGAATCGACAGTTATGAACACTTTCCATAGCCGGCAGCAATTCTGCCAATGCACGTACAGCCGTTGATTTTGCCGTTCCTTTTTCGCCCTTTATCAATACCCCGCCCAGTGCCGGATTGATAACATTAAGAATCAATGACAATTTCATATCTTCCTGCCCTACTATTGCGGTAAATGGAAAAACAGCTTTTCTTTTCAAAAAATCTCCTCCTATTTTTAGTCAATGGCAATTATTGTTTGACGACTGCGCAGCAGCTATAGACGCCCGTTTTAATGCACATTCGCTTAAATGCGGTCCCCTATCTCCAGTTCCATACCAGCGAGAAAAACAGCCCCCGCCGCACAGCTTAAAATCCTTGCAGGAACGACAAAACAACATATAATCTTTTATTGCAATGCTTGTTTTATTCAATAAGCTTTTATCTATTCCATCATCTACATTGCCAATGTAAAACTCACTATTTCCTACCAGAGATGAGCAGGCATAAATATCTCCGGCGGAATCCACGAAAGCAGCCTGTTTATTCATAGCGTAACAATGTCCAAATTCACAGGCTGCATGGCAGGCCAATAAATCAACCCGTTCTTTTTGTGCGAAAATAATCCTATAGCCGGTTAATTTTGCCAGTTGCTCTGCACGTTCATACACCAATTGCATAACCTGATGCAACTCATTTGCCGGTGGCGGCTGCAAAGCCGTTCCCCGTCCTTGCCCCCGCAAAATATCAAAACCTATTTTACGTATATTCCCTAAATAATATGAAAAGTCAACAACTTCCGGTAAGCGGCTTACATTTTCCGAAGTAACGACACAGGTTAACCCTACAGCTATATTATTGCGCTTCAAAATTTCCAGTCCATGCAGTATTGCATTTGAGGCGCCATCACCATGACTGGTCAACCGCAGTTTATCATTCATTGCCGGTTTTCCGTCCATACTTATACCTATAGCTACTTTATTTTTAAATAAAAATACGGCTATATCATCTGTAAACAATGAGGCATTGGTTTGCAGCTGCAAATCCGCCAATAATTTATTATCCACTACGTACTGCACAACGGTTTTAAGACAATCAAAGTTCAGCAATGGTTCTCCACCGCTGAACTGTATTACAAAGCGTTCTCCACTCTGAGCCGCCAGTCTTACCGCCTTTATAGCCGTTTCAGCCAGCATAATCTGCTTATCATGATCCGCTGCATAGCAATATCTGCAGGCAAAATTACATTTACCTGTAAGGCTTAATACCAGCATTTTGATTTTACTCTCCGGCATCCGTCCGATCCTCCATTTCTCCTTCTATGGAAAGATACAAATGCCGCAGTTTATCAAGTGTTTCCGCTTTAGCGTTCCACAAGCCCCGCTGATTGGCCTCAAGCAAAACGCTGGTCAATCTCTGCAATGCCCATGGATTTACATCCCGCATCCACTGCTGCACCTTACCGTCAAACGCATATTTTTCAGCGTACTTTTCATACATCCAATCTTCCATAACATCGCTTGTCGCATCCCATTGAAAACTGTGTGCCACATAATTAGCCATATCAGCGGCTCCCTTATAGCCATGTTTCATCATACCGTTAATAAATTTGGGATTTATGGCTTCACTGCGAAATAAACGTTTCGTATCTTCCTGAACACTGTGCATAGTTACCTGACTGCGGTCAGTACTGTCTCCACAGTATGAGCGCGGAGCAGCCCCCTTTATGCTTCTGACAGCCGCAATCATGCCGCCGTGATAGGCATTATAATCATCACTGCTGAGCATGTTTACTTCATGATTATCTTCGTTTTTGATTGTAATGTCCAAGCTTCCCAGACGTTTGCGAAATTGCTGCGGCAAATATTTGCCCTTTGCTTCACCGCCATAAGCATGTGCTCCCCAGCGAACATAAACATCAGCTATATCATCAATGCTATCCCAGTTTTTTGCCTCCAGCAAAGCCCCTACACCGGCTCCATAAGTCCCAGGTTCATCACCAAAAATTCTGAATGCAGCCTGACGCCATGCCTCATCGTCATTTAATCCTTCACTTTGCAGTGCTAAAGCGTCTTCATTGACATGTTTTTTGACAAAATTCTGCTCTGGCTCTTCGTCCAATGAAGCTGCCAAAAGCACAGCATCATCCAAAAGCTGTATCGCTGACGGTATAGAATCTCTAAACAAGCCGCTTATACGGGCAGTGACATCTATACGCGGCCGCTGCAATTCTTCAACTGGTATCACATCCATTCCCACAACACGCAAACTGCCGCGCTGCCAGCGCGGTTTTATCCCTAGTAAATATAAAAATTCTGCAATACACTGCCCATGACTGCGCATATTTGCTCCGGCCCATAAAACAATGCCGATATTTTCCGGATAATGCTGTTCTTCCTCAATAAAACGATTTATCGCCTGATCGCCAAGTTTTTTACCAACTTCCCAAGCCGCTGGTGTTGGCAGCGTCCTCGGATCAATGCCATAAAAATTTCGTCCGGTCGGCAACAAATCTGCTCCGCCGCTGCTTGGTGCGCCAGATGGTCCAGGTTCGATATACTGTCCGTCAAAAGCACGCAGCATATTATCCTGTTCCTGCACTGTAAGCAGTAAATGGGGATAGATTTCACCGCAAATATATTTGCAAACCTGCAAGATACTTTTCCTATCCGCATCACTGCCATCATTAATCCAAGCTAAGGTTGATATTTCTGTTATTTTTGCTTCATCAAAATCATTTGCCTGTAATAGTCTTATTATCTGACGGCATTGTTCAGTTATTCGGTCAACCAATATGCCATATGTTATATTAAGTGGTTTATACATCTCAGAGCTATTTTTCAAAAGGCTGTGATAATCAAGTTTATAATACTGCGCTATAGTTTCCGGTAAACTTGGCACTGTTCCGTTGCTTAACCTGGTCAGCAGCCATAAATATTCAACTAACCCGTCTTTTTGCGGCGCCTGTCCCAATACATGCAAGCCGGTATGTACCTGCATATTCTTCAAGTCAGTGAGATAATTATGCAGTGCCGCTACATATTCACTAAATGGTCTATTTTCGTCTCGAATGACTTCATTTTGCAAATCAGCTGCACTGACTTTTTCTATTATCAGTTTTTCTGCCTGAACCAGATTAGGATTGTCAGCATGTTGAAAGCTGATGTATTCATCCATTAATTTTTCCAGTTCAGCCAATTCATCATACACCCCGGCCTGTGACTGCGGTGCCGGCAAGTGAGCTATAAGACAGGCACTGCCTCTGCGTTTGGCCTGAACCCCCTCGCCTGTTATTGTTATCAGGTATGGGTAAACATTTGGCAGATTTCCTAATGCCAAATCAGGATAGCAGTTTTCAGACAATCCGGCGTTCTTACCCGGCAGCCACTCCAGTGAACCATGCGTGCCTATATGTGCAACAGCATCAGCTTTCCACACATCTCGCAGCCATTTATAAAAAGCCAGGTAATGATGGGTAGGTACTGTGAAAGGCGAATGGTATATCTTATCAGGATCTTCTCCAAATCCGCGTGATGGTTGAACAGTTATAAAAACATTGCCATTCATTGTTCCCGGAACTATTATGTTGTATTTATACTCCATAACACTGCCCGGTGGCGTCCCCCAATCCTTGTGCATCTGCTGCTGCACTTTATCTGTAAAGGTATCGAAAAACTGTCTGTACTGTTTTTCTGTCAATTTTTCAGCTCTATCCAGCTGATATTGCGTGAGCATTTTCTTGTCATTAGTCGCACTTGCCGTTAATTCATCGATAAATGATTTTCCGTCAGGTGGAATATGGTCAACTTTATATCCGCATTGCCGCATGGCAGCCAGCAACAGTCGAATGCTTTCAATGCTGTCAAGTCCGACGGCACTACCAATATTAGAATTACTTGGCGGGTAATTATGAAAAATAATAGCTATTTTCTTGTCATTATTATTTTTATGCCGCAAAATAGCCCATTTAGAAGCTTTTTCGACTATCTTTGTTATTCGCTCGCCGATTGGTTTGTACCAATATGAATTATCTTTGCGCATCTTTTTAGCAGCTATAGGCAGGCCATGCAGCACACCGTCAAATTCAGGTAAAGATATGCTTATCGAGACCTCCATATCATTCATGCCCTCAATATTATTTTCCCATTCCTTATATTCTGTCATAAGCGTATATGCCTGCAAAATCGGCACATTCCATTTTTTCAGATAATTTATCGTCACGGAACTGCTGCTGGTCAGTGAAAATTTCATTGTGTTTATTAATACATCAATCACCGGCATTCCATTACTGCTGAAAAAGCTTGTAAAAACTTGTTCCAGACTGGGTGCCCCCATGGTTTCATCCGGCAGACCATTACTGAACACGCATACCACATTCATATTCCGCTGTTCAATTTCTTTTATAAGAGCTGTCTGATAAGCTAAATCTTTCCATATCCATTCTTCACGGTAAAAAATGACTCCTATTGTCGGCCATCCTTCATGGTAAAAGCCGCGTTTATACTCTTCAAGGCTGGTATAAACAGCGTCCGCGGCCGGGTGAAAAATACCACACCAATAAAGCAGCTCCGGTTCAGATGCAGGTATGCCGGAAGCATCAATACACTTATTGACATACAGCCAAAGATTTTTATTATTCTGTTGTCCGCCATATAGAAAATATTTTTTAATCTGCAATATCTGCTTTTCCGACAAAGCTTCGGTTCGTACTTGATTATCACCAGCATCTATATAATGCGGCAGTTTGTATTTTTCTGCATAAGCCGCACATTTATTCATAAAATCAGTATCGAGCCCTGTGCCCATCCACTTTATCAATAAAAAATCCACATCACTGAGTATGTTCGTACATTCATCGCTCCATGCTGTATTCTCATCTATCCAAATGCATTGGCAGCTTTTATCCAAGGCACCGTTTTGCTGCAATTCATGCATAGTTTCACGCATCATTACTATCTGCCGTGTAATATTAGTACAAAATAAAACCGTCTTCATTTACTATATCTCCATCCCCAAAAATGTTTCTGCATTTTCTAACATCAAGTTCATCGGTTTGAATATAAACTATATTGTCGTTATACTGTCAACACTATTATATCCATAATATTAACTAATATTCCTCATAGTGAGCAGGTACTTCTTACTTAATCCGTGTTCTATCTCACTATATTTAATAGAAAAGAGTCATCCCCTTCACTAAGACACAAATAGTCAATATAAACTTTGAATATTTTGAAAATTATAAAGTAAATGATGAAAAATAAAAAATACCGCACTTGCAGTTGCAAATGAAAAAGAAGCCCTGCTATAGTAGCTGCAAGACTTCCAAAAAAGACTAAAATCAATGTTGGTGTCGGGTGGCGGATTCGAACTGCCGACAACATCGATGTCAACGATGTACTCTAACCAACTGAGATAACCCGACATAAATAACATTCATAGAATACCCTGACCATGTCAGCAAACACTCTGTCCAACTAAGTCATACCCTATATAATAACTGTTTATATAATATATTATAAATTTATTTATTTGTCAACTAAGCCAGCAATTATTTTAAAATTGGGATCTGATTTACATGAAATGCTGATTAATTTTATCAAATTGCATACTATTTTCGCCCCAGCCATTTAGGCAGCCATGCCGAACAAAAAGCTGCAAGCGGAACCGTCAGAATAACACCAAAACTGCCAGATAAACCTTGCATTAATTCAATGCCAATAGCATTTGAGTTAATAAGCTGCAAATATGGCAAAGCATATACATAATCCAATACCCAAATTCCAAGTGAACCGCCAAAAAAAGCCAGAATCAAAGTTGAAGCCATTGTTCCCATTACATCCCGGCCCACATTCATCCCACTTGTAAACAACGCCGAAGCTGGCATCTCCGGTTTAAGCCGATGCATTTCATCCACTGCTGCAGATACGTCCATAGCAATATCCATGACAGCACCGAGACTGGAAAATAAAATACCGGCAAACAATAATTGTCCAACATCAATAGGTGTATTCTGTCCGATAAACATCAAAGCTTCGATATTGGATACATTATAACCGGATAGTCCGGCTGCATAACCAAATAATATTGCCGTAATACCAGCTGCCAGCACGCCGCCAAAAGCGGATATTCCGGCTGCTAAAGCTTTGCACGTACTGCCGTTGATTAACCAAATGGTAATTACCAATATCAGCAATGAAGTATATACTGCTGCCCAAATCGGAGCGACTCCATGCAGCAGCATTGGAAAAAATAAAAATAAGAAACAGCAAAACGTAATCAGCAATGCGACAGCCGATTTTACCCCTTTGCATCCTCCTACCAGACACAACAGTAGAAAAAAAGCTCCCACAAATAGCAGCAGCGGCCATGAACGATCCAGACTATAAACGGTATATATTTTCAATGATTTAATTTGGCTGGAAATTACAATGACCCGTTTTCCCGGTTCGCAAACCGTTCCAAACAGCATACCATTGGGACAATTTGCTTCCAGTGTCTGCCCCGACTGGCCGCCGCTGGTAAGTCTGAGTAATACCGTTTGATCTCCTACCCGACTGCCGTCATCCTGCAGATTATCCCGCAAAATTTCCGTAACCACAGCCGTCTCAAAAGTGCGTCCTTGTGTATTGACAAGTACTGGCCGCTGCACCTGTGCATATTGACCGGCAAAAATCAGCAGACATACTATAAGTATTGCTATAATAATTTTTTTCTTATATTTCTGTCCGCTTTCCATATTTTTCTTCTGCTCCCTCTTCCCAATAAAAAAGGCTGCTGCACAAAATACAACAGTCTTTTATACTGACAAACAATTACTTATTATTGCTTAATAATGCGATAGGTATTATCGATTGGTGTTCCGCTCATTGCGTCATAGGTATCCATCGAAAATGTATCTGCCGTAATATGGACAACTGAATAAGTTGGCCGCCATGTCTGGCTGCGGGCAGCTATATAGTCCTGCTGCTGAGGAATGAGTTCATAGTACTTAGAACCCGTTGCCGAATTGGCCGACATATAAAATACACCTTTAGGATTAACTAGTGTCCCTTGATTCATATCCGCGATGGTATAGCATAAATTCTGCGAGGCATAATAATTTTTGGTATCTTTATCCTTCAGTGCTGCATCAAGCACATTGTGCTGCTGACCACTTTGTCCGTTGGATTTATAATCGGCAAAATCTGCATGTTTCCCGCCGTCACTGCTTAGTTGATAGGTACGGGCATAAGTATGGTCATGTCCCTGCAGTACCACATCAATATGATTAGCATCATAAATCGGTGTCAACTGGGTACGAAGCAAAATACCGTCGGAATCGGAGTGATCCAGCCCGCTGCCATATATATCCTGGTGCATGACAACGACCCGCCATTTAGCTTCTGGATAAGCTTTCACCGCTTTTTCTATAAGTGCCTTATGGTCGGCCGCATTATAATTATTTGCGTTGACAACGATAAACAATGCTTTGCCATAGGTATAATAATAGCCGTGACCTGCTTTAGTGGGGCTGTTTTCCTCAACAAACGGATTCGGCACATTAAAGTGATTTTGATATCCAGCAGTCATGCTGTCATGATTGCCTATGCTGGTCGCCTCTGGCAGACTTCTCAATGCAGCAGCTGAAAGGTATCCTGCGTACTGTTGTTCCTGCAGCTCAATTTTATCTGCCGACTGATCTGATGCCGGCTCATTGATTTGATCTCCCGGTGATACCAGAAAATTGATTTCCGGGTGCTGAGAAAGCGCCTCATTTAAAGTTTTATTCCAATTATAAGCATCATTACAGGTTGCAAGTTCGCCATCCTGCTTTGCTCCTTCCGCTGATACCTGCCCGATAGAAGCGCCAATCTGCGGATCTCCCACGTACATAAAGGCAAAATCATCCGGATTTCCCGTGTGAAATTGCTGTGCCTTCTGCCATTTGCCATTAAGATTTACCTGATACCAATAAGTTGTTTCTGGTGTAAGCCCTTCCACTTTCACTTTATTGGAATAATAGGTGACTCCATTAATAACTGTCCCCGCTGCACTGTTTCCCGAAAAAAGTTTTGCCTGTTTCATATCCTGTTGTCTGGCAATGCGCACTTCTGCCCTACCAGCCTGTTCCCGGGAATACCAGCCAAAATTCAGTTGAGAACTGTCCCCGCCTGGTGCTAATGATACTTGTTCATAATTATTTCCAATTGTTTTCCAATTTTCTTTCCATTGCTGCCAGTTAGTATCTTTGTTTACAGGTGTCTGTGTCACCTGCTGCGGAATTGCCGAGGCATCATTCCAATGACTTGTGGCTGCCCACCCGGTAGAAGCCACACACAGTACTGCCGCCGCGTAAATCGCCGCCATCTTTTTTTCTTTTCTGAATATCCTCATCAGCAAAGCATCTTCCTCTCTCCAATACATTATTATCCAAACCAGCACTTTCAATATAACATGTTAGCGGAGAAATTTTGTTAGCGTAAAGTTAATATTTTATTATTATTTACCATAAGCACTGTGGCACACCGGGACCAACCGGTAATCCGGTTAAATTTAAAAATTATCTTCACTATAGCCGGGTTGCTTAACAGAAGCTTTTTTCCAATATGATTTTCCTTTTTTCATTTTCCCACCGGACTCCGTTTCATAGTTCTGATTTGTTTTTTTATTTTCTTATCCACTTTTAAAGATTCTGTGATTTTCTGCAATGCTTTATTATAAGTAAAATCATCCAAATGATTACTGTGCAGATACTGCATAGTAATTACTGGAAACTGAACATAACAAACCGAAACCGCCCATGCGACTGCCATTTTCACGTAATACCCGTCATGCTGCACTTTATCCAGTCGATTAATGACCTCTACGATATGAGCTTTATCAATATAATAAAAAATCAATATAACAACTGCAAACCGAATATGAAATTCTTTATCTGACTTTAAATACGGCTGCAAAAATTTCCACATCTGCCCCGGGCATTCTTTTGTAAATTTAAGCCCCCTGCAAAAACTGTCACATACCGACCAGTTGTCAATTTTAGGGACAAAAGTCTGTATATATAAAAATCGTTCTTCTGATGGGCACTTTATACAACCAATAACCATCCCCTGCAGCATGATTTCTTCAAATGAAGTGTCCTGCGCTATTTGCAAATATCTACGCCAATCCGACTTTGAAATCTGCTTTGCCATTTTTCGAAGCAATGGAAGACGAACTCCCAAAATGTGTTTTATATTCGGAAGCAGTCCTGAGGAAAAAATGCGGTAGCTTTCTTCTACCAGCATTTCAATTTGTTTTCTAATCTCATTTTGCATCTATTTTTCTCCTTATACCTTGCCCCCCACCAGATACCGTTATTTTATCGACAAAGATGAATATACAATGAATATCTGTTTTTGCATATTTCATAAATCTACCCTTTTTCCCTTATACTGTAAAGAAATATTATAAAATTTACTTATTATTTTAATAATACTCGATATCCATTTATTTGTCTTCCGATTTTGCATCATTTAATTTGTAAGTCACCAAAAATCATCTGAACTGCCAAACCGTTTCTGATACTTTCACCTTAAGAACCACCATACCGGGCACCACAAAAAATACCCATCCGGCTAAAATAAGCCGAACAGGTATTTTTATGATAGATTATTATCTATTTAAAATCAAAGTTTATTTACCGGATAATGAACTTTTTCACCATTTAAAAATCTTACGGCTTCCTCAGCTGCCTTGCGTTTAAGTTCTTGCGCTGCTTCTTCCGAATACCATGCCATATGCGGTGTAGCTATATAATTATCCAATTCAAAAAGCCTGCTGCCGGGATTCATTGGTTCATCCGATACACAGTCAACTCCTGCTCCGCCGATTTCTCCATTTTTTAATGCTTCATAAAGATCGTCCTCATTAATAATGCCGCCGCGGGCAACATTAAGCAAAACAGCTGACTTTTTCATTTTTTTAAAAGCAGTCTTATCAAACAAATTTTTATTACCGTCGGCAGGAATATGCAGAGAAATAACATCAGCCTGCCTGATAAGTTCTTCCAATGGTACTACTTTAATAAATTCAGTTTTCGCTCTTTCTTTATAATAAGGATCAAAACCAATAATATTGTATCCCAAAGCATGCGCTTTCTCCGCAAAATTTTTACCGATACGGCCCAATCCCACAACTCCAACCGTTTGACTGCTAGCTCTATGCACCGGTATACTGCGCGTATAATCCCATTTTTGTTTTTTGGTAAAAGTGTTCATCAGCACAATTTTACGTGTGAATGCCATCATTAAGGCAATCGCATGATTTGCTACTTCATTTATCCCATAATCGGGTACATTGCAGACTTGTATTTTATATTTTGTCGCCGCTGTTATATCAATAGTATCAACACCTACACCGTATCGCACAATCACTTTTAATTCAGTCAGATTCTCCATTACTTTTTTCGTTATGGGGGCATATTGCACAATAAGTGCCTGCGCATTCTTACATTCATTTATAACCGCTTTTTCTGTATGGCATTGTCTTAATTCAAAAGGAATATCTGCCTTTTTGAATATACTTGTTTCCATATCAATGTTTTTATGATCACAGTCAGTTATAATGATTTTCACCATACCATCTCCACATCTTCAAAGATTTAATATTTTCAATTTATTTGACCTTTATTTCGATTTTTGCCGCAAATGAACACAAAAACCGCCGATTTCTTCTGCAAGATAAACTACCTGCGGCCTGCCCTGCTCATCTTTTATCCATGTATCATTATTAAATTTTATACCCTTACGGGTAAAATAGGCAACTGCCCGCACCATATCATTGGTATCTATACACAAATGGCCCTTTTCTCCCAAGAAAGGAGCTTTGAGTACTTCAGCTATATTTCCCGCAAAGTAGGCTCCGCTGTATTCTGCTTTTTCCTGCAGAAAAATCTCCGATAATCTGCCTGCTATCGAATCGGCCTGCGCTGCATCTGTGCAATTTATACCTACATGTGCCAGTTCAAACCCAAACATCTTTCCGATTATATGCCGGCAAAGCTGTTCTATCTTTTTCCAAGCTTTAGCCTTAACTGCCACAGCAGGCACCATAAAACTGCCACCCACTGCAGCGACGTTACCCAAGGAAAAATACTCCAGCATATTTTCCTCATTTACGCCGCCTGTCGGCATAAACTTCATTTTACCAAACGGTCCGGAAAAGGCTCTCAATGTTCTCACTCCGCCATATGCTTCTGCCGGGAAAAATTTACATACATCCAGCCCCATTGCCATCGCGGCTTCCACATCAGCAGGTGATACCGTTCCCGGTATCACATCAACATTATTATCAATACACCATTTTACTACCGCAGCATTAAATCCTGGTGTAACAATAAATTTTGCACCGGCAGCCACAGCCTGCCGGGCATGCTCTACATCGTGGACAGTACCGGCACCAACAATAATCTCCGGTACCTTAGTCACCATTTTTTCTATGGAAGCAAGTCCCGCAGCCGTGCGAAAAGTTACTTCGGCAACAGGAATGCCTCCTTTTACCAATGTTTGTGCCAGTGCTACTGCATCATCGGCATCATCAAGTGATATAAGCGGTACCAGACCAATATTAAAAATATTCTGCATATTTTTACTAATCATTTTATTTTCTCCCAATGCAGTTATCCTGCTTCATAAAATTTGCCAATTTTTCCGGCGTGGGTAAACCTTCATTGTCTCCACGACTCATGACCTGAATGGCACCTATAGCATTACCGCGCTTAACAGCTTCATACAACGGTAACTTTTCCATTAACCCGGTAATTATTCCCACGGCAAATCCATCACCGGCACCTACAGTATCGATTACCTGCCTGACTTTATACCCTTCAACTTTATAATTCTCGTTGCCATCCGTTACAAATGCCCCATTGGAACCGCATTTTGTAACGACAATACTAGCACCATTTTGACGATAAAAACCATTTATTTTCTTTGGATCATCACTGCCCACTAATATTTTTCCTTCTGCAATTCCCGGCAAAACAATATCGGCGCGAGAGGCCATATCATTGATGGTTTGCCGCATTATTTCCAAAGAAGGCCATAACTGCGGTCGCAGATTTGGATCAAAACTTATCGTCAATCCGGCAGCACGGGCTTTGTCAAACAGCAGATAAACAGCCGCCCGAGTTTCATCTGATAAAGCCGGCAGGATTCCTGTCAGATGAATATAAGAATAATTCCTCATATCAATTTTTCCCACATCGACTGGCGAAATCGTAGATGCTGCCGAACCGGTACGAAAATAAAAAATGTCAGGATCTCCTCTATTGACTTTAGCCTTGAGCATAAAACCTGTTTTGTGTTCATCAGAAAAACTTACAAATTCATTACCGATTCCATTTTCGTTCAACACTCTTATTACACGTTTACCGAAAGGATCTTTTCCCAATTTTGTCATATATGTCACTCGATGATGCAGACGCGCTGTTCCCACTGCTACATTAAACTCCGCTCCGGCTACAGCCAACGAATACCCGGACACACTGTCCAATGGGCCTTCATTTTGTGCTATGAGAAGCCCCATAGGTTCACCGGCCAAAATCAATCCCTCAGACATTAAATATCACCCCCAGTAAAAAGTTATTTATGTATCATAATCATCAGATGAATATTATAATACATCCTATAAATATAAAAGTCAATAATAACCAATTACAACTGCTGAGATTTATATAAAACTCTTTATCAAACAGATCACAATGAATATCTATATATCTTCTTTACTTGTAGAAGGGTTCATTTTATGCTATTATATTTGAGTATAATTTTGTTGTGATTAATCTATACATATGATGAATAGTTATTTTTTTCATCGAAGTGATATTTTATTGCATTTACAGCCAAAGATTTTCATTAAAACAATTTAATTATTCTGATAAATCATTAGTACAGGATGGGATTTTATGGGAGCCTCACTCGTCAATACAACAATAAATAATATTTTAGATCTTTTGAAAAACAACAACATGCAACCCGGTGATAAACTGCCGACAGTGGATAAATTATCAGTAAAATTCAAAGTTGGGCACAGTACCGTTCGTGAAGCTTTAAAATCTCTGTCTACCCAAAACATATTAACCATTCGTCAGGGAGCCGGCACATTCGTTTCCAAAAAGCGGGGGATAAGCAATGATCCGCTTGGCCTTGGACTTATGGGCAATGATATTTCCACTATATTTGACATGCTTACAGTACGGCTCATTTTTGAGCCCGCAATAGCTGCAATAGCTGCGCAAAAAGCCACGTTAAAAAACATACGCCAGATCAATGAACTGTGTTTAGTAGTAGAAGGCCTGATCAAAGCGGGTAAAAATTACGATGATGAGGACAATCTTTTTCACTCCGCTATCGGCAATGCCAGCGGCAATAAAATCATCTATAAAATAACACAGATAATCCATGCTTCCATAAAGAAAAATATCTTCATAACGGATAATTCTCTGTGCCAGGAAACGGTCATCACGCATCGTCAGATAGCTAAAGCTATAGCCGCAGGTGATGCTACCGGTGCCAAAAACGGTATGATAATACATCTAAATGCCCAAAGAGAGTTTTTACTTAAAAACTACGACTTACAAATTTAATCCAACTTCAAAATATATTGGACACATTAATTAAAAAGTGCACCGGGAAAATCCCCGATGCACTTTCTTTTTTTACCTTCCCATGCGGCCTCCGTCTATCGGAATTTGGCAGCATAATATATTACCTCCCATATATTTTTTCTATTGTAGTATATTACAATTTATATGTACTTATAATAATACATTACATCGTATTTTTTTATATTTATAAACGTCAACGAAAAAGTGAGCCACACACTCATGAAATTTTGAACCACCTATGCAGCAGATAATATCACCTGAAGACGCAGATAAATATAAGCGTATTTCTAAGCCGCCTATGCGGCGGATAACTAAACGAAGAGAGCTGATAATAATGTTTGTATTTTCTAAGCCGCCTATGCGGCGGATAACAATTAGTATTGAATTACAAGATTAATAAATATTTTCTAAGCCGCCTATGCGGCGGATAACTATGACTTAATTAAAAAATATGAAAAATTAGCTTTCTAAGCCGCCTATGCGGCGGATAACAAAGCTACAAAGAACAAAGGTATCTTGTGCTATTTCTAAGCCGCCTATGCGGCGGATAACGACTATACTATATATAACGAAAGAACAAAAGTTTTCTAAGCCGCCTATGCGGCGGATAACGATCAACGCTTATTTTATAGCCTTTTCGGGATTTTCTAAGCCGCCTATGCGGCGGATAACTTTTGAACAATTTGCAGGGATAAATGCCAAAATTTCTAAGCCGCCTATGCGGCGGATAACGCGAATCCGATCTGACATTGCAGGATATGAAATTTCTAAGCCGCCTATGCGGCGGATAACATTTGAGAAAAGTTTTCAGACACGGAAAAGATTTCTAAGCCGCCTATGCGGNCGCCTATGCGGCGGATAACATTCATATGCCAGCCATGAAACCGCTTCAATCTTTCTAAGCCGCCTATGCGGCGGATAACTACAGTCATATAATTTACAAAAAAAGTTGTGATTTCTAAGCCGCCTATGCGGCGGATAACACATTCTTGATCATCTGGCGGATAACAAATTGTTTTCTAAGCCGCCTATGCGGCGGATAACTATTGACGAAATAGTATGTCGTTCCTCTTTTTTTTCTAAGCCGCCTATGCGGCGGATAACTTTACGCTCGGCATCGGCGTAACGCTGATATGTTTCTAAGCCGCCTATGCGGCGGATAACTGAATCTTAAAAAGCTGCATACATTAGCTGATTTTCTAAGCCGCCTATGCGGCGGATAACCAGTGCTTTCCCTCTCGCCGCTGCTCTTCGCATTTCTAAGCCGCCTATGCGGCGGATAACTCGGCTTGTAGGAGGATTTATGACAGGCGTTTTTTCTAAGCCGCCTATGCGGCGGATAACTATAGGTTTTAAGCCAAGCAGTATTTTCATTATTTCTAAGCCGCCTATGCGGCGGATAACTAACATGCAAAGGTGATTATAGCACATAAGGATTTCTAAGCCGCCTATGCGGCGAATAACACCGGTAGAGGCTGGCAAAGCGCTTTCTAAGCCGCCTAATGCGGCGGATAACCGCTAAACGCTGCATAGCTTTGTAACTCGGCATTTCTAAGCCGCCTATGCGGCGGATAACTACAATATCGGCTTAGACATTATCAATACACTTTTCTAAGCCGCCTATGCGGCGGATAACGTATTGCAAGCAAGGGATTATCCCCTGTTTCATTTCTAAGCCGCCTATGCGGCGGATAACATTTAAGATTTAAGTTGTCTATAACCGCTGGTTTTCTAAGCCGCCTATGCGGCGGATAACCTTCATAAATAACGCTGCTATTAATAACAGAATTTCTAAGCCGCCTATGCGGCGGATAACTTAGTAAATGTGATGTCGTACTGAGTCGACATTTTTCTAAGCCGCCTATGCGGCGGATAACAATTGCCGGTTATCAATGTTCGCCCCGCAAGCTTTCTAAGCCGCCTATGCGGCGGATAACATATAAGGAATCAGTATCTGACGCTCTATACTTTTCTAAGCCGCCTATGC
>NZ_WIQU01000022.1 GCF_015732285.1 Pectinatus frisingensis | reverse complement strand
AATTTAATAAATAATAGTTTTCGCTTATTATGGTAATACTATTTTACAAATTTGTCAATAAAAATTAGAATCTAATGTCACAGATATCTGCATCATAATGAAAAAAGGCTGTTGCCCTGAGCAAAGTTCCTGCTGTATATTGTTTATTTCCTGAAATTTCCAACATACGGCAGAAACTTTTCTTAAAGCACAGCCTCTTAGTTATTTGCTTATTTTATGATAAATATTTCACTCATTCAAGTACAAATCATCGACAGTCTGATTTTTGGCAGTTATTTTTACATAAATCTGCCAGAGTTATCGAATTAAGAACTTCACTTATACTTTGGCAGACTCTTTCCCACACGCTGCGGGTAACGCATTTTTCAGCCTTTTTGCAAATCTGGCTGCTGGAATCAGCTTCATTGAGCAGACAGTCAACTAATGCGATAGGTCCTTCCATTATTGTAATAATATCTCCAATAGTGATTTCAGCAGGATCCTTTGTCAAGACATACCCTCCCTGGGCACCGCGGGTGCTTTTTACCAGTCCGGCATTTCGTAACGCACAGATAAGCTGTTCCAAATAATTATCTGATATATCCTGCTTAGCGGCAATCGTGCGCAGTGATAAGGGTCCTTTGCCGTAGTTCAGGGCAAGCTCATACATAGCGGTAACGCCGTAGCGACCTCTCGTTGATAATTTCATAATATTTTCCCCCAATTATTTTCGTAAGCTGTTCCCAAGCAGCTCTGGCAGAATAAACCATCAAACTGTTTATTCTTATAATTTTTATTAATATTATATATTTACTACTACTTAACATTATACCAGTTAAGGTGTCATTTTGGCAAAAAATTTTGATGTGTTGCCAGATATTGTTTAATTATTTTCTCGTGACCATTCGATGTAGGATCATAATATTTTTTTCCCATAATTTTTGTGGGCAGATATTGCTGCTTGATGAAGTGATCATTGAAATCATGCGGATATTTGTAATCTATGCCGTGTCCCAATTTTTCAGCACCTTTATAATGGGCATCTTTGAGATGCAGCGGTATGGTGCCGCAATCCTTTGTGCGAACATCCTGTAAGGCACTGTCAATGGACAGATAGGCGGCGTTACTCTTCGGTGCTGAAGCAATATAGGTCACAGCCTGTGCCAGTGGGATACGAGCTTCCGGTAAACCGATAAATTGAACCGCCTGCACAGCAGCCATTGCCACTACCAATGCCATGGGATCAGCATTCCCTACATCTTCAGCAGCGCAAATAGCAATACGCCGAGCGATAAAATTCACATCTTCGCCTGCAACGATCATGCGGGCCAGATAATGTATTGCAGCATCGGGATCACTACCGCGCATGCTTTTTATGAAAGCCGAAACGGTGTCATAATGATTATCCCCTTTCTTATCATAGGTCTGCAACTTTTCTCCCAGAATATCTGAAAGAATTTCAGCAGTTATATTGCTGTGAGCGGCATGAGCCAGCATTGCAGCCTGTTCCAGAAGATTAAGTGCCACACGGGCATCCCCGGCAGCAGCCTGGGCAATGGTAATCAGCTCAGGCTCGGCACAGCCTATACCATATTCACCAAGACCACGTTTTTTATCACATAGTGCCTTTTGCAGTACGATAATCATTTGTTTATCGGAAAGGCTATGCAGACGCACTACCCGTACGCGCGACAGCAATGCATGATTTACTTCAAAGTAAGGATTCTCAGTAGTGGCCCCGATTAAAATTATTCGTCCATCTTCCACATATGGTAATAAAACATCCTGCTGGCTTTTATTAAAGCGGTGTATTTCATCAATAAAAACAATAGTCCGTTTTTGATAAAATTTTCTTTGTTCATGGGCTTCATCAACAACTTTTCTGATATCAGCGATACCGGCTGCAACCGCATTGAGCTGTTTAAAATTACTTTTTGTCATCACGGCAATCATTCGGGCTAATGTTGTTTTACCGGTACCAGGTGGTCCAAATAAAATGAGTGACGGTATACGGTCATTTTCGATCATTACCCGCAGAAAACGCCCTTTGCCAACTGAATCCTCCTGTCCAACAAATTCATCAAATGCCTGTGGCCGCATTCGTACTGCCAAAGGTTTTTGATTGTCAATTCCAGCATTTTTTTCTGCATTCAAGGCCGCACTGGTAAATAAATCCATACTTTCCATAATTATGCTCCCGTGGAGCCCATCCCGCCCTGACGGACAGATCCCTTGCTCCTATTATCTCCGTCAGCCATAAGATACTTATAAAAAATTCCCTGAGCCAGACGTGTTCCTTTTTTCACTGTAAATGCTGTTTTCCCATGATTAAATACAGCCAGCATTATATGTCCCTCGTTTTCATCATTATTATAATAGTCAGCATCAATAATTCCCTGACTATTTATAAATGATAAACCATGTTTTATTGCCATACCGGAACGCATATGAATTCCCAGGTATTCATCATCCAGCATGTAAGCTTTGAGACCGGTGGGTACTATGGTCACCACACCGACGTCAAATGTAACGTCATCAGCGCAGGCTATATCATAACCCGCACTTTTATCAGTTTTTCGTTCCGGCAGAACTATGCCGCTGTTTTCATATGAACTGATTATTTCAAAACCGCGATTTTTCATTTTTCCCCCTAAATTTGACAATATCAAATCATACAATTAATATATAACTAATTTGCTATACATTATAGTTTATATTTCGGTTAATAGCAAATGCCCTGGCAAGCAAAATCAATCAAATATAATCATTTTTACTTATTTGTACCAATCAGATCCATATTTTTTAATTATAGGTTTGCCACAAAAGAGAAAAATACTATCCAGTATCATCATTATTTAATGAAATAATTTGTAATTGTTGTTCCTTATCGCTGTGTTTTATTATAAAATAAAAACAACCGATAATTTTCAGTTCAGATTTTTACAGAATATGTATAATTTTGTAAATTTAATATAAGATTTTATTTATGAAATCTTTATTTCGGTTCAGGGAATATCACCCTCTCTGTTTTTATTTTTGTCCGCCCTGTTTCTATATAATAACGTATTCCCTGAGCATTCCTTGATTTTTGAAAGGTAGCATTTTTATGGAAAAAAGTTTGATCGATTTGCATGATGAAGGAACAAATGCCTTGATATTATTGGATCTTATGCCGGACCTACTTCTACAGATAGATACAGGGGGTACTTGTATAGCTTGTAATCATCCCAGGACCTTTGGTTCAACGGCTATGTTTGAAAATATTATAGGGAAAAACATTAAAGAAATACTTCCCAGCTATATTGCAGCAGGCACCTTACAGATGATCGGTGCCGTTATTGCCAAAGATTCCATAGAAATATTTAATTGTCATTTTGTCACAAAAAATGAACTTAAACATTTTGAGGCACGTTTTGTAAAATGCAGTGATGATAAGGTACTGGTTATCGTCCGGGATATTACAGGAAAAACAAAAGAGAATAAAAAACCTGATTTTTCTAAAATCCGCGATTCTTTAACAAACGCTTTCAGCCGGAATTATTTTGACGAGGTAATGACGATTATCAATACAGAAAAATTCGATTCCGGCGGGCTTATGATCTGCGACATTGACAGTCTAAAGCTCATAAATGATTCATTGGGCCATCGCACCGGAGACAAAATAATCAGCACAGCCGCTAATATATTAAAACAGTGCTTAACAGAAAATGAATTATTTTTTCGAATTGGCGGTGATGAATTTGTCATTATTTCGCAGGAAAGAAAAATGGATATTCTATATGAAAAGATAAAAAAAAATATTGAACAACACAATGAAATTGAGGAAGATATTTATTTAAGCATATCATTGGGCTGGCAGAATTTTTCCAACGGTAAAAGTGTAAAAAATGTCTTTGACGATGCCGACAGCAATATGTATCACGAAAAATTTGGCAATGATAACAAAGTACGGGAGAAAATCATCGGCAAACTGGTTGCGGGATTAAGAGATGACTATCCAATAAGATATCAAAATACTGAGTTGCTCAATTATCTGACAAAAATGTTTTCCGTTAAATTGAACTTATCGCCTCATATGACAACTCGTTTATATAAACTGTCGGTTATTCACGACATTGGCATCAAAAACCTTTTATCAAAAGCATCACTGCCCTTTGACCCTGAATCCATCGAATTTTACCGGCACTGCGAAATAGGATTTCGCATATTGAATATGTCAAAAAAATATTCCACATTGGCCAATGCAGTGTTAAAGCATCATGAAAATTGGAATGGCAGCGGCTACCCACTGGGACTATTCAAAGAAGAAATCCCGCTTGAATGCAGAATTTTTCGTCTGATAGACAGCTTTCATGGTATGTTTTTAAATAATGATAATGATGACTTGCATTATCAGGCAGCCATAGCAAAACTGCAGCAAAATATTGGAAAAATATACGATCCTGCTTTGGCAAGACCATTTGTCGATATGATCAAATGCAATGAAGAGGATATTTTGGATATTCTTAATTAAAAGACGTTCTTTAACAAGATAAAGTTTTATATATTGACAACTATTAAATTTATTCCTGTTTTTAATAGTTGTCTTTTTCTGTTATAATTTTATCAGGTTTAAATTTAGAAAAATTTTTTTTAATTGGAGTTACAAAATGTCCGATAAAATGATCCTTCAATATCTAAAAAAAGCCCAAATGACGCATGAACTTAACCAAAATGAATTAACGGCTCTGTTGTCCGATACAACTATTGATGATACACTGGCTGCCGCTGCCGATCAAGTACGTTTAAAATACGTTGGCAACAGTATCCACTTGCGCGGACTTATCGAATTTTCCAATATCTGCCGGCAAAATTGTATGTACTGTGGTCTGCGCCGTGATAATCTGCATATTGAACGATATCGCCTGACACCGTCTGAGATCGTCAAACTGGCAGAAAAAGCCCGGAGATATGGATACAAGACAGTTGTTTTACAGTCGGGGGAAGATATGTACTTTTCAGCGAATATTCTCGCCGAAATAATAAAGCAAATAAAGGAAATGGATATGGCGGTCACACTATCTATCGGTGAACGCTCTTATGAAGAATATGATCTATTAAAAAAAGCCGGTGCTGACCGTTATCTGCTGCGTATAGAAACGACCAGCAAAAAACTTTATGAGGCACTTGATCCGGCAATGAGTTTCAATAATAGAAAAAGTTGTCTCTTTAATTTAAGAAAGCTCGGCTATGAGGTTGGCACAGGCTGTCTCGTGGGGTTACCAGGACAGACAATCGAGTCATTGGCACAGGATATACTGTTCTTCAAACAGCTCGATGCCGATATGATCGGTATCGGTCCTTTGATCCCAAATCAGAATACTCCGCTGGCAAAAGCTGCAAAAGGTGATTTTACTTTAACCCGCCGTATGGTGTCGCTTATCAGGCTGTTATTGCCGGAAGCAAATATTCCTGCGACTACGGCGATGGAAACTCTTAAGGCCGATGCTCGTATCATTATTTTGCAGTCGGGTGCCAATGTAGTAATGCCTAATGTCACAGAAGGCGATTACCGACGTAAATATGCCCTTTATCCCGGTAAAATATGTGTTGCAGATACTCCGGCACAGTGCCGCAGCTGCATCGGTGGAAAAATAAAGTCAATCGGGCGCTATGTAGCCGCCGATAAAGGATTTCGCCAACATCAGCCACGGCTGACATGATCATATATTTTATAAATTAAATATGTTTATGTCACACTTTTGCCATATTTTATTATTAATATGAGAATTACGGAAACAGGTTAGTACTTAATACTTCTTTTCCAGCCATGGCGGTATTTTAATTATAAACCGGCATGACGCAGAAATATCATCAGGAGGTTTTATTTATGAAAGGAAAAAAATTATTTATTGCCGCATCGGCAGCTTTAGCTATAACTGTCACATCATTGACTGCATTTGCAGCAGATAGTCAGCAGGCTGCGCCAAATATAACTTCTGTTAATAACAGCCAGGGGTCACAGTGGTGCGGATATTATGGCAACGGTTATGATAGTGGCAGTTATCGCGACGGTGGCTGCTGGAATTAATATCATGTATTTCAAAGCTAAATGATTTATAATTGGCAAAGACCGGCAGGAAAGATACTGTGTAAAGTATTTTCCGTCCGGTCTTTAAATTTTCATTATCAAAACTGTTTCTATATAATGAATTAT
This sequence comes from Pectinatus frisingensis, assembly GCF_015732285.1. Lineage (GTDB taxonomy): Bacteria > Bacillota > Negativicutes > Selenomonadales > Selenomonadaceae > Pectinatus > Pectinatus frisingensis. The sequence continues at coordinate 363,780 of NZ_WIQU01000022.1, read as the reverse complement.
TATGGGATTGTCACACGCAACCGTTTTCATTCATAAATTTCAATATATTGCTTCTTTTGTCCACCCTTAAAAGGGCGATAACCGTGCAGCGCGGGCAATTCTTGAGGTCAATGCTGTTCATGTGGCAGCCTCGGCTGATGAAAAGTGAAATCTACCTGGGGGCAGGTACAAATATCCAAGTTACTCCATTAGCATTATTTATGTATTTTTATAAAAACAATGATTATTATAAAATATTTGGAATATAACTATATAAATTCAATCCGGTATATACTCAACTATATCAGATAGCTTACAATTGAGAATTTTACAAAGAGCATTTAACGTATTAGTAGATACCGATTCATTTTTCTGCAGCCTTAAAATTGTCGATCCGCTGATATTGTCGTAGTTCCCTTTATTTCTCAAAGTGTAAGTGGTTGCCCCTTTTTTTTTCATTGTTTTCCACAGTGGTGCATAGGAAATCAGCTTATTCACCCCCAGTACTCTTTACTTTAACTAAAGTATGCCCTATAATGGTCATATGTTTATATGCTCAATATGGGGCATATAAATCAAAAAGGGGTTTACGGAAAAACCAGCACAGTAAAATATTATTCAATAAAGTAAGGGACAACTGCAAAATTTATTGGAGTAGATCATGACGGATAATGAAAATCAGATAGTACGGCAAGTAGAAACTAAAATAAAGGATTATAATAGGAATCGTGTCGGATCAGCTATCAGTATTACTGTATTTATTGGCATATTAGTTTTTGTTCCGACACCCGGGCTGGAATCGCTGCCGGTTCAACTGTCGGTGTTTTCTTCTGCCGTTTTTTTGTTATGCAGTGCAGTCTTTCTTCTGACTTTTCGAAAATTATTGGTGGTATTTTTTATCACGACCAGTGTTACAGCGCTATTGTTTTTCCTCACACAGATACGCATCGATTTATTTTCGATTCTCTTTTTCATTAATATCGGCGTACTTTTCCGGGCAAATGCCAATACTAAAATAATTGTCCATTCATTTATGACTGAAATGGAAGAAATAAATCATTTAAAAATACAAGCGACAGTAGATAGTCTAACGCAATTACTCAACCGCAATGGTTTGGAACAGTCAATAAAACTCGTTTGGAACGGCTGCAAACGCGACAAAAAGCATGTGGGCATTATACTGGTCGATATTGATTATTTTAAGAATTATAATGATACCCTGGGACATCCGGAAGGTGACAATATATTGCGTCAAGTGGCAGACAGTATAAGAAATTGTTTTAAACGTAAAACAGATATTGTAAGCCGGATTGGGGGAGATGAGTTTTTAATCTTTCTGCCGGATATAAAAGATGATTATGTTTTAAAGATGAGCCAAAAGCTTTCTGCGGATATTATCAGGCTGAATACAAAAATCAATTTGGAAAATATCCCCTGTAATTTTTTATCTGTAAGTATCGGTATCGTGACACGCATTCCGCAAGTTGATGATACCCTAACCGTGTTTTATAAAAAAGTCGATGAAGCACTATACGATGCAAAAAAATTGGGCAGAAACTGCATATCCTTTAACGGTCATATCATTCAATCCAAATCATCTGTATATGAAATTGCCTCTGTTAACCCGCTATCTGCTAAAATTGTTTATCAAAATGAAGAAAATTAAATAGCTTTTATTGTCATAAAATAATTAATTATATATTTTATTTTGTCAGTTTCCCTCAAATTAGTCTTACAATAACTAAATTTCTATTGAATTTTACAAAACTTTGAAATATAATCAAATATTTTATATATATTGTATTTATTAATTATGGTGTTTTATGATACAATAAATATAATATCTTTTTTGGAGGAATTATATTGACTAGATTAAAAGATGCTATTGATTATATTGCAGCAGCAGTGATTAAACAACGTGACTTGTTAGACAGATTGGATTCTATCGGCGACAGTGACCATGGAACAAATATGGCTCGTGGTTTCGAGGCAGCAGTGGACGCACTTGATAAGATTGAAGACCTGGATGGTGCAAAAAAGGTCTTTACTGTTGTAGGAAAAGCTTTCGCAGAAAGCATCGGAGGTGCATCCGGACCTTTATATGCCACAGCATTTTTACGGGCAGCAGACATTTGTGATGAAAATACCAAGTTCAACATTGAAAATGTAGAAAAATTATTAAAAGCGGCAATAGACGGTATAAAAAAACGTGGCCATTCAGATGTCGGGGAAAAGACTATGCTGGATGTACTAGTACCGGTATATGAATGTTTTACACCTGAGCAAGTGAAAGATAACACGTTGTATCAATGTATCGGAGCAGCGGTCAAAGCAGCAAAAAAAGGACTGGATTATACTAAGACTATTCCAGCTACTAAGGGTCGGGCAGCCTATATCGGCGAACGCAGTATCGGACATGAAGACCCTGGTGCAATGTCGTCTTTAATCATGGTTCGTGAATTATTTAATTTTCTTAAATATTAATTATGTTTATTGACCAATCCCTATTCAGGGATTGGTTGATTGTTTCTGAAAATTTATAATAAATATTCTATTATCTCTTGCAATATTTATATTTTGTTGCTATACTTGTAGTAGAGAAAGATGAACCTAATAGAAGTTACAATAGGTATCATCATATCTCTTCTAATGAGTATATTGATCAATATAGAGTATGGATTAACTGTAGGAATTGAGAAGGGATGTGACGTATTATAGAAGATGTCATGAGTTGGTTTAGCATCAATTTTTACTGAGGTGTAGGGGAAGTGAAGTTGCCCACTCTTTATAATGAGTATTCATCGACACAAAAGTGTAGAAGTTGTACTAAAACAAGTATCATTTCATGAGTCACAATAATGCGCATTAGATAAGTATGGTGGTTCGCTTTGAGAATCTTCATATTTAATGATAGCGATTACGCGTCATTTCCAAATAGTCGACTATGTTCTATAGAGTATATATTTAAATCGCGAAAAAATATATACAGACAATAAAATAGAGAGGGATTAACATTGAGTTATTGCTGAGGACGGCTTGTGTGTAATTGCAAGCCGTCTTTATTTTTGATGCAAATTTGACAAACTGGTAATATAAAAAAGTTCTGATATAAAAAAGAGGCTTGGTATAAACCCAAACCTCTGCCTATCTTTAATTTAGCAATGTTAAATTATTTTAAAGCATCTTTTAATTTAGCATTGGTTTCCTTAGCACTGTCAACACTGTTCTGGAACATTTTCTTTTCTTTTTCATCAAGCGGTAATTCCAATATTTTGTTTATACCTTTATTACCAAGTACTACAGGTACACCGGCACATACATCATGTTCACCATATTCACCGTCAAGCAAAGCAATGCAGGAAAGTGTCTTACCTGTATTCTTAGCTATTGCTTCTGCCATTGTAGCAGCAGTAGTGCCTGGAGCATACCATGCAGAAGTGCCAAGTAACTTGGTAAGTGTACCACCGCCTACCTGAGTCGCATGTTCAATTTCGGCAAGTTTATCATCTGAAAGATATTCTGTAACAGGAACTCCCTTATAAGTAGCCATACGAGTAAGAGGTACCATTAAGTCGCCATGAGCACCAATGACCATCGCATCAATATCACCTACAGGACAACCAATAGCCTGTGCCAGATAATATTCAAAACGGCTGCCATCAAGAAGTCCGCTCATGCCTAATACGCGTTCACGCGGCAATCCGCTGTCTTTTAATGCAAGATATGTAAGCGTATCAACCGGATTAGAGATAATCAGGAATACAGCATTAGGAGAATGCTTTAAAGCTTCATCCATAACTGATTTTACAATTTTGGAGTTAACACCGATAAGATCTGTACGACTCATACCGGGTTTACGAGGTATACCGGAAGTTATGATAACAATATTTGAATTTTCAGTTTTGGAATAATCGTTTGTTATGCCTGTAATTTTGGTGTCAATGTGCATCATTTTTACGGTCTGCATCATATCCATGGCCTTGCCTTCAGCAACGCCTTCTTTAATGTCGAGCAGTACTACTTCATCAGCAAAATTCTTTAAGGCCAGTACGTTAGCAGCAGTGGCGCCTACGTTACCAGCACCAATAACAGAAATTTTCATATTTAAGAAGCCTCCTTAAAAATTATGGATTGCTATATCCATCTTTAAGTAAAAGTATAATACAATCGGGATTATAAGTAAAGTATTTACTTATAGGACAATAAAAATAATATATAGCGACCAACAAATAAATTCGCTTGATAATAATTTACTATTAAAATGAAAGATTTACAGCTTTTGTTTTATCAAAATTAATAAAATCATTATCATTATACTATTGCATTACTATATGATTTTATACTGCATAAAAGTTTACTAGTTTAGCATCAAAAATACCGTCTATTTTCATAACTTCATCAATTACAGACTGCGGTATCACATCATCGATGGTAAGAACCATCATACTGGTGCCGGCAATAGCTGTTTTCCCGACTTGCATACCGGAAATATTTATTTTGTGTTTTCCCAGCAGGGAACCAACCTGTCCGATCATCCCCGGCCTGTTTATATGTGGGCAAATCAATATCCTCGCATGCGGGTCTACATCAACACGATACTCATTTATTGATACTATACGGCCTTCCATGCCAAATAGTGCCCCCTGAACAGTCTGTTCTCCCTTAGGAGTCTTTACTGTCACGGTTATCAAATTGGCAAAATCTTCAACATCTTTATCTTTTATTTCCTGTATTTTGATATTGCGCTGTTTGGCAATTGAAGGAGCATTCACATAATTAACAGCTGTTTGGAGAATAGGATTTAAAATTCCTTTAATAACAGCAATTGTTACCATTTTTGTGTTTATGTCAGCAATATCGCCATTGTACTGCACAGTTAAATCGATAATAGGACCGTCAGATAATGATTGAGCCGTACAGCCAAGTCTTTCGGCCAAGGTCAGATACGGACGAATTTTTTTCATGGTTTCAGCCGATACCGGCGCCATATTCACAGCCGTGGATACAGGTTCGCCCTTTAAAGCAGCAACAACACCGTTTGAGGCATCGATTGCCACTCCCAATTGAGCTTCTACAGTTGAAGCACCTAAATGTGGCGTTAAGACGATACCCGGCACATGGCGCAGCGGACTATCGGCGGCTAATGGTTCCGCAGTAAAAACATCAACAGCGGCGCCGGCCACCTGACCGTCTTTTACAGCATCAGCCAAGTCTTGTTCATTAATAATACCACCACGGGCGCAGTTAACAAGACGTACTCCTTTTTTCATTTTGCAGATATTATCTTTGTTTAACATATTTTTTGTCTGTGATGTGAGTGGCATGTGAACGGTTATAAAATCAGAATTTACTATTACATCATCCAAAGAACCAATAGTAACACCTAAAGCATTGGCTCTATCTTCATTCAAATACGGATCATAAGCAATTACTTTCATATCAAAAGCCATTGCCCTTTTGGCAACACCTGAGCCAATGCGGCCCAGGCCAATAATCCCAAGGGTCTTACCGCACAATTCAACCCCTACATATTTTTTGCGGTTCCATTCACCTTTTTGCAAAGTTTCATTGGCTATCGGGATCATTCGGCTCATAGAGAGCATCATAGCCATTGTATGTTCAGTAGCTGCTATGGTATTTCCTTCCGGAGCGTTTAAAACAATAATGCCGCGTTGTGTTGCAGCAGAAATATCAATATTGTCAGTACCTACACCGGCACGACCGATTACTTTGAGTTTTACGGCCTTATCTATTACGTCCTTGGTAATTTTTGAAGCACTGCGTACAATAATTCCATCAAATTCAGGAATTATTTCCAGTAATTCTTCTGCCGGTAATTTATCCTTGACGGTTACCTCAAAATCTTTGCCTAATATGTCAACAGCTTTTTTTGATACGCCATCAGCAACTAAAACTTTCATTATAATATCCTGTCTCCTTTTTTGAAATGAAGATAAGTTAACAAATACTTTATCCACTTAATTATTTTAGTTTATCAATGTTATATGCGTCAAGTAGAAAAGATATATATATGTTGAATATGAAAAGATTTTTGTCCGAATTACCGATAATTTAAAAAATTAGACTATTTGCCGACAGACAAAAATTTTTCGTTTTAAAAGTAAGAAAAACAATAAAAATCTCACCTGCAAAATGAAGTATATTTGGTTGCATACGCATAAAATATGCTAATCACGAAATAAATCAATGGTTTTATGTGTAAATCTTGTAATAATATTGTATAATTAAATAGATAAATCACTTATGCAATGTTATTAATGCTATATTTAGTGATTTATTATTTTGTCTTATAAAAATACAGGTCGGTGTAAAATTTTAGAAATATTTTTAGTAAGGATGGGAATTAGTAATTTATGTTGCTCAATAAAAAATCAGTTGAACTTTTGGCTCCGGTCGGCAAGTGGGATACTTTGGAAGCTGCCGCCAAAGCTGGTGCGGATGCCGTCTATTTAGGCGGAAAAGCATTCAATATGCGAATGTTTCGTGATGATTATAATTTTGATAATATCGCTTTAAAAAAGGCTGTGCAATATGTTCATGAACATGGTGTAAAATTGTATGTGACCTTAAATAATCTTATAAGCGATACGGAAATCCCGCAGCTTGTTGAATATTTAAAATGTTTAAACGATGATATAAAACCAGATGCTCTTATTATCCAGGATTTATCCGTAATAAAACTCGTAAAAGAGCTGGGTTTGTCACTTAATCTTCATTCATCAATAATGATGAACACTCATAACGCTGCTATGGTAAGGAAGTTTAAGGAATACGGCATCAGCCGTATTGTGGCCAGTCGTGAAATGAGCTTGAGTGAAATACAGTTGCTGAAGCAAAAAAGTGACATTGAACTGGAATACTTCATCCACGGTGATATGTGTATTGCCGAAGGCGGACAATGCTTACACTCAGGTGTTGTCTTCGGTAACAGCAGCAATCGCGGCCGCTGCATGAAGGCATGCCGCTGGCAGTATAAATTTGGTACGGAACATGCAGTACGAAATCCATCCTGCATGGCACAAAAGGATTTCTCCTATAAGCTGGCACTAAAAGATATGTGTATGTATTATGCATTACCGGAACTGATCCAATCTGGTGTATATTCCTTCAAAATAGAAGGCCGCATGCGTGATGCTGAATTTGTCTGTAAGTTAGTCAGTCTCTATCGTCGGGCTATAGACAAATATATCGCTGATCCGACAGGATACAATGTAACTAAAGAGGAACAAAACAAGCTTAATGATATAAAAGTAAGAGGCTTTTCTACTTGTTTTGCTCTTGATAAACCAACCTATGATGACATTGGTTTGAGCGGCGAAGATGAACCGCGGTTTTTCAGTAAAGCTGTAAAAGAAGCCGCTGTCGGCAATGAAGTCATACCAATAGAGGAAAAAAGCAAGAATAAACCATTATTATCAGTGCGGTGTGCTTCCTTAGATCATTTGAAAGAAGCCTGCAGCAATGGGGCAGATGTCATATATGCCGGTGGTGATGTTTATCGGCCGCTTCGTCCCTGGACGCTGGAGGACTTTATGGAAGGAAGAAGAATTACTGCTGCCACCGGTTGCAAATTTATTATTTCCACGCCACGAATAACCCGTGCACATGAGCTCAGCGAGTTGGAACAACTATTCGGCAAATTATCTACGATCGATCCTGATGGTATTCTGGTTCATAACATGGGAAGTTTTCTACTGGCTGAAAAGTGTACACAATTATCCGTGCAGTGTGGTACTTCTTTCAATCTGTTCAATGCTGAAACTGCTGCTTTGCTAAAGCATGAGGGTGCCGTTATGGCAGCGGCATCTTTTGAACTGCCCCATAAGCAGATTGTTGAATTATTGAAAAAAAGTTCTCTGCCAGTCGAAATAGTTGTACATGGCGCTGTGGAGGCAATGATTTGTGATTTCGATTTTATTGCAGAGGAAACCGGTAAAACACCTTTGGAAGATCCGGCTGTATTTGATAAACATTATGCTTTCATTGATACAGCAGATGAAATACATTCAATAAGGCGTACACAATATAATAGAAATAATATTTTATTTGCTCATGATCTTTGCCTGCTTCCTTATCTTAGCAGTCTGACCGAAGCAAAATCCTTTTGCATTGAGGCGCAGGACTATACACCACAGTATACCGGACAAATAGTCAGCATTTATCGTCAGGCTATTGATGATTTTTCCAGCTGTAATATCGGTAAAATGATTGAATCAATGGCAAAATCAGGTCCGCGCCCGCTCGGCAGCGGTGTTTACCGTTATGAAACGGCTAAATAATTATTTTTATTTATGTATTTTTATAAAAATTTATCACAGAGAACAAGAGGTAATCAGATGGCAGACTATATTGGACCGAAAGGAATAATCGAAAAAAAGAAAAAATATATCATGCCTTGTTTGGGACATTTTTATCAGGAACCACCGCAGTTTGTAAAGGGCAGCATGCAATATCTTTATGACAGTAACGGAAAACGTTATTTGGATTGTTTTGCCGGTGTGTCGGTTATCAATTGCGGACATTGCAATCCAGAAATCACCAAGGTAGTTTGTGAACAAGTGCAAACTTTGCAGCATGTGTGCAATATATATCTCACCGAAAATTTTGTCGATTTAGCCGAACAACTTGCCCAAGCCACCCCCGGTTCACTGCAAAAATCATTCTTTTGCTCTACAGGAACAGAAGCTAATGAAGGTGCATTGCTCCTGGCACAGCTTTATACCGGCAGCAGTGAGTATATTGGTTTACGGCATGGCCTGCACGGACGCACCAAATTGACAATGAGCTTAACCGGTATAAGCATGTGGCGTACCGATCCCAATCCGGTGGGCGGCATTCATTTTGCACCTAACCCCAATTGTTATCGCTGTCCTTTAAAGAAACATTATCCTGAATGTGATCTTGAATGCGCCAATATGATAGAAGATATTGCAGGATATGCTGCTTCCGGCAAGGTAGCTGCATTTATTGCCGAACCGATTCAGGGTAATGGTGGTATAGTTGTTCCACCAAAAAACTATTTTAGGCGTGTCAGAGAAATTTTGGACAAACATGGTATTTTATTGATTATTGATGAAGTACAAACCGGTTTTGCCCGTACCGGCAAGATGTTTGCCATAGAAAATTTTGATGTTGTGCCTGATATAATGACGGTAGCGAAAGCTTTAGGAAATGGCGCACCAATAAGTGCTTTTATAGCCAAACCGGAAATTGCTGATGTTTATGTAAGACCGGGAGCATCCACTTTAGGTGGTAATCCGGTGTCTACTGCTGCCGGGATGGCCGTGTTAAAGTATATAAGAGAACACGGCTTAATGATCAATGCTCAAAAACGCGGCGAACAATTAAAACGCGGTCTGCAAAATATACAAAAACAGCATCCTGTAATTGGTGATGTAAGAGGTATCGGTCTCATGATCGGAGCAGAGTTTATCAATCCGGACGGTTCACCGGCACCGGACAAGCTTGATTTAATATTAGAAGACATGAAGGATAATGGATTTATAATCGGTAAAAACGGCGTATCAAGAAATGTCATGGCATTTCAACCGCCGCTCGTAATAACAGCTGCCGATATTGACAAATTGCTCAATGCCTTGGAACAGACTATCAAGAAATTTGAGTAATGGTTTTATAATAGGAAAATAGACTTAATAAAAAATAAAATATGAAAAATATAGTTCTTGTCAAAATAGTATGAGGTTCCACAAATAGATTGTTGTGACAGTATTTTAGATAAATATGCAGTATGCCTGAATTTATCCGACTATACTAAGAATAAATGTCGTCTAATTAGGTAATTTACATAATTATTATTTACTGTATGCAGCAGTCTATTTTTATCAGTCTATTGTCAACTCAATAATTATATATAGTTGACAATAGAAACAAACCAGTATATTATAATGGGCATAACAAAAATCTGGTTAGGAGATGTAGATATGTCTTTTTACAGTTTAAAAATGCGCGCCAGTAAAAATTCGCAGCACGTGTCTGGAGCAGAAAAAATTTTACATGAACAAGAGCTCCCCGCTCAAATGAACGCTTTATTATCACGTGCCCTCCATCATGCTAAAGGTCAGGCCGATTTTATTAATATGAAAATTGAAACTGTATGGCCTGATGATCTGGAATATATAAATGCCTTGCCGGTTTCGTCCGTCATGGTGAACACTCCCGAAGAAGGACAAGAGGTAATTTTACAATATTTGTCAAAACTGGGAATAAAAAATGGTACCGAAATCATGAAAAGATTCGCAGATACTTATACTATGCGCGGTGCAATACTTCTGGATGTTAATGATTTAAGCAGATTGGAGCCTGATTTTGGGCGCGGCATCAGAGCAACTTATATGGATGCTGAACATTCACTGGACAGACTGCCTGACAGTTGTAAAAATCACTTTCAGGAAGCAATAGTTCTTGCCAGTAAGGTAGTCGCTGCCCCACATATCATTGCAGAAATATGTATATCGGATGATCCTGATTATGTGACAGGATATATTGCTGCCAAAAATATTGGTTATGTTAGAATCAGTAAATTGAAAAATATGGGCTGTCCAAACGGGGGACGTATATTTTTATATCAGGGTCCTAAACAGGACATTGCCAAATGTATTAATTATTTGGAAAAACAAAGAGTACTAGTATGCCATGTACCGTATTTTCCAAATGAAAAATCAATTACTCCCATAAATTATATCCAGCAAATGGAAAAGTACCTGCAAAATAAAAAGGAGCTGCATCTTTATCGTCAAACGCGCGAAATAACTTCTGCCCAGTCTGCCCATGTAATTTATCAGGGTCGCCGTATGCTGATGCTGGCTTCAAATAATTATCTTGGACTATCCAATAATACTGTGGTCAAAGAATCAGCTGAACAAGCCATAAAAAAATACGGCTGCGGTTCTGGTGGCTCACGATTGACAACAGGAACACTTTCACTGCATAATCAATTGGAATGTGCTTTAGCAAAATTCAAAAATACAGAAGCCGCATTGTTATTTAACACAGGTTATATGGCAAATTTAGGAATTATTTCAGCCATTTGCCAAAAAGGCTGGATAATATACAGTGACGAGCTAAATCACGCCAGCATTATCGATGGTTGTCGGCTGAGTTCTGCCAGAATTGTAATATATAATCATAATAATATGGATAGTCTTGAGGCAAAATTGCGTGAATTCGCCCCTTGTCAAGGGTTAATTGTGACCGATGCCGTATTTAGCATGGATGGTGATATTGCCAATCTGCCCCAAATTATGAGTTTGTCACACAAGTATAATGTACTGACAATGGTAGATGAAGCACATGCTACAGGCGTAATCGGTTCAAATGGAAAGGGTATCTGTGAATACTATAAAATGGAGAAAAAACCAGATATCCTTATGGGCACGTTATCAAAATCATTGGGCAGTGAAGGTGGTTATGTTTGCGGCTGCAAAATATTGATTGACTATTTGCGCAACACAGCCCGCAGTTATATCTTTTCAACGAGTCAATCACCGGCAACACTTGCCGCGGCGCTTACAGCTTTGGATATTTTAGTAAACCACCCCGGTATAGTAAAAAAGCTTCAGAAAAATGTTCAATGTTTCTGCGAAACACTAAGGATAAATGGAATTTCGGCTAATAGCGATTCAGCAATTGTCCCGATAAAAATAGGAGATGAAGCCAAAACAATACGAATAGAAAAAGAATTATTCCAGCAAAATATTTTTCTTACAGCAATTCGTTATCCTACCGTGGCAAAAGGAGCGGCCATATTGCGGGCGGCTGTTATGGCGACACATACTGAAGCAGAGATTCAGCTGGCAGCAAAAAAAATCAGTGCCGCCATCAACCTATAAAAAATATAAAGATTTAGGTTTCATTTTACATTATGCATGACAAAACCCCCAAACTGATTTTACATATCGGCTTGAAGGTTTACATGGACTGCGGCATACTATTCTATTCTTCTCATTTGTTGACTAATGGTAATATCTTAAATAATATCTGTTCCGGTCTGGCAAAAAACAACACGATTTTCCTTAGCAAGCCAGAAAATATTATTATATTATATAGTGTAAAAAGGAATTGTCTGGGAAAACCTGCAGCTGATTATGCCATTTTACTGGAAACATATTTTAATAAAATATGTGCACTTTTTCGATTAGTAGCTAGTGGTACATTATGCACATCACAAATCCTTAGGAGGGCATTAATATCAGGTTCATGCGGTTGCGCATTTAATGGATCACGTAAAAATATTACATAGTCTACCCTTTCTGTGGCGACAAGAGCACCTATCTGCTGGTCACCGCCCATTGGCCCTGACAGCATGGTTTCAACATTAAGATGATATTTTTCATTTATGAGCTCACCAGTGGTTTTAGTAGCAACAAGGTGGAATTTTTCTAATAAGTCTTTGTGGTTATTAACAAAATCAAGCATTTCATTTTTCTTTTCATCATGGGCAATCAATGCGATAGTTTTCATAAGTTTATAACACCAACCCTTTCAAAAACAATTTAATATCTTTCATATCTATTTATAGTATAGTTCATTTAAGTGTGCGGGTAAATATATATTCTTGCAACTACGTCCGAGTTATGTTAGAATAATTAAGCAAAAGCAGTTTCTCAGGTGAGACTGCGGCGTTTGGGTCTCACGCAATGAAGACTCATGAACCCCGTCAGATCCGGAAGGAAGCAGCGGTAAGTGATCACCTTCGTGTGCCGTGAGGGTGCCTGAGCGTCGCAGTCTGACTTTAGAAGCTGTTTTTATTTTTTTTAAGGTGATGGATTTCTATGGCTTATATAGCTTTATACCGCAAGTGGCGGCCCAAGGATTTTGCCGATTTAATTGGACAGGACCATATCAGCCATACTTTGGCACAGGCTATAAAAACCGGTAAAATAGGACATGCTTACTTGTTTTCCGGACCACGCGGCACAGGTAAGACAAGTACAGCAAAAATCATGGCGAAGGCACTTAATTGTGAACACGGACCTACTGCTACCCCATGTAATAAATGTGCCAACTGTCAAAAAATAAATAACAATACCTCGATGGATGTTTACGAAATTGATGCGGCATCGAATCGTGGCATTGATGAAATACGCGATTTACGTGAAACAGTAAAATTTGCCCCCGTCGATGGCAGATACAAAGTCTATATCATTGATGAAGTGCATATGTTGACTGCGGAGGCCTTTAATGCTCTGTTGAAAACCTTAGAGGAACCGCCGGTCCATGTTGTATTCATCTTAGCAACAACCGAAATCCATAAGGTTCCGGCAACAATTCAATCACGTTGTCAAAGGTATGATTTTAAACGGATAACTAAACAGGCTATCACCAAACAATTACAAAAAATTACTGCTGCAATGAAAATACAGACAGATGATGAAGCTTTGGACATCATCGCCGTTCACGCAGACGGCGGCATGCGTGATGCCTTAAGCATGCTCGATCAATGTACGGCGCTGTCGGCCGAAAAACTAACTGCTGATAATGTATGTACTATATTGGGAATAGTAAGCTATGATTGTGTATGGCAGCTGACTGATGCGATCTTAGAAAACAACACCCTCAAAATATTAAAAATAATAGATGATCTTTTGGCAGGCGGCATGGCATTAAATCAACTTTTATTAGAATTGACACTGCATTGGCGCGCTTTGATGATATATAAAGCCACAGGTGAGCTATCAGCCGATGTCTACCATGAGGACAATGCTATTGTAAAACGACAGGCTGAATCATTTTCACATACCAGGCTGGCATCGATGATAGAACAAATATATGATGCGCTGACGCAGCTGCGATGGTCACCACAACCGCGAATCACAGTGGAAATGGCCCTGATGAAGCTATGTGTATACCCTGATGGTACAGCAGCAGAAGAAATTGCCGGTAATTCACAGCTGAGAATATTAGAAGAAAAAGTAGAACATTTGGAAAACATCGTCAAAAATATGAAACCAGCGGCTGAAAAAAAACAATCGCCAGCAAATATTACCGTGCCGACATCAACTGTCAAAAATAATGACCGGCAGATGACAACTCCAAAAAAATCATCTGAAACTACACTTTCCCGCCCGGTCCCGTCCGGAGCAGCACCTGATCTTGATATTACTGTAAAAAATGCTGCCGACCTATGGAAAGCCGTACTGACAGAATTGGAAAATGAGCACAAAAAAATGGCATTGGCCTGCATTGAAAAGGCACAGCTCCGCGGTATAGAAAATGGCCGTCTGACTTTGGCTTTTAAAATTCCCTTTCTTAAGGCTCGTACTGAACAGGCAGACTATAAAAATTTGCTGGAAGATATTTTATTGGCAAAAAGCGGTCACAAAATCAGTTTATTATGTGTAATGGATAGTTCTGGCAGCAACAATCCGACTGCTGCATCGGAAGAAAATAAACCTCAGCCGAAAAAAACCAATAAAACCAAAACTTTACAGGAAAAGGATAATTTAAGTCAGGAAGAAAAAGTGCGATTGGAAACAGCCGTGAAAATTTTCGGTGACAATATTGTGGAAGATGATGATTGATAAAATTTGTGAAATCCAAACAGGCTGCCAATACCAAATGCCGGCAGCCTGTTTGATACCGTATTGCTGCAAATTAAACAGCTTAATTTGCAAAATAACGTATATAGGCACTATAAATAAAGCAGGCAAAGGCAATGCCCATAAAAGTAAGGCCCATGTATTTCAATCGTTCAGTATTTTTTTCATTGAGTCTGGCATGTCTGTAAGCATAAATTGATATCAAGGAACATTCCAATAAGATATAAATCGCCTTATCAATTATAAGTGCCTGTGACCAGCCTAATATAAGAAATAAAAAGTTTACTGCGATTAAAATAAGCAGGAGAATATCACGACCGGCTTTTTTTTCCGGCGGATTGGCAGTACTTTTTGTCTTTTCAATTTTTTCACTAATACGCTTTGAATAGCGTGACATTAACATCAATCCTTTTTATTAATTTTTTATATTATAGCATATATTTTATATTATCGTGTAATATCGCAATTTTTTATAATATATTTATAAAATTCATAAAATAATAACAGTTTTTTTCTAAATATGGATTGATACTTTTGCCAATGATTGCTACAATATAACATATGTCTTGTTAAGTTTTATTAAAAATAAAGAATAGAGGTGTACATTTTGCGTCAAATGTATTTGGACGCAAGAACATAATGATTAGACAAAATCGCAACCGAGAAAAATTAGCGAATTATTATAATAGTTTCATGGAAAGCGGTGTAATTGATCCTAACGTGCATCCATGGATTGCTGATTCGTGGCAGGAAAGCAAAGGACTTACGATAGCTGCAAAAAAATTTAATGATGTAAATGGAATGGACAAAGAAAATTTAAAGGCACTTCAAGCACATCACAATGCTGCAATGGAATATATGCAGGATTTTACTGAGGGGATAAAAGATTTTCTGCAGGAATATGATATTTGCCTGCTATTACTCGATAGTGAATGCACAGTATTGAAAAATTATTCTTCCCCTTACAATCGATTGCTTTCTAAAAAAATTGAAGGCATTTGTTTAGACGAAAAAACTGTTGGTACGTTCAGTTCCAATATCACGGCTAAATATAAAAGTTTGTTCTGGATGTTCGGACCGGAAATATGGTTTAAGGAATATCATGATTGTGATACGGGTTCTGCACCGATTATGGTGTGTGGCAATACAGCTTACATAGTCACTGTTTTGTGCCGCGATTATGATAAGCTGCCGCAGGACGGGATAATTGCTTTACTGATGGCAATTAAGACCGGTATGGAAATACATTTAAAACAAAAAATGTTTTTGCAGGCACAAGAAGAAATATTAAATGCTACACCTTTTGCCGTATATCATATTCTTAAAAATGGTGACGTTGCCTATACCAATAAATTAGGAATTTCTCGTCTCGCCGGTATAGGTGCTATTGATGAACAGGCAAAGAAAACCTTAAATCTCAACGATGTGGTATTAAATTATAAGCATACACCCATTTATAAAGGCTTCGAAGGGGTATCGTGCATTAATCAGGAAATAACCTGGACTACCCAGGTAAAAACCTATGAAGATATTACGACAGTAGTTCCGATAAAAGACAGTAATGACGGCAGTATCGACAGTGTTGTGGCCGTTACCATGCCTATCGAAGATCTGCGTATGCTGGTAGCTCATGCTGCCGGTTATACAGCAAAATACAGTCTGGATACCATTGTCGGCATCAGCTCGTCTTGTAAATTAATGAAAGAGCGTGCAGCAAGAGCCGCTAAAAAAAATTATCATATCCTGTTGCAGGGGGAAGCCGGTACCGGTAAACAGCGTCTGGCACACGGCATCCATATGGCAAGTTCTCGTTCACATGGTCCGCTTATATCATTAAATTGCAGTGATATAACACCGGAATTATTAGAACAAGAATTGTTTGGAGCCAAAATGGGCAAGGAGTTGAGTCATCCCGGAAAATTAGAACTGGCAAGCGGCGGCACTTTATTACTTGACGAAATAGAAAAACTACCGTTACAAACAGCTGAACGACTTGCCGATGCCTTGCAGAACAAAAAGATCTGCCGTATCGGTGAAGATGTGGAACGCAGCATCAATGTGCGGATAATTGCTTCATCAGACAGTAATCTGCGTCGTTTATGTGAAAAAAATCTATTTGATAAACGTTTATTTGAGATAATTTCGCATAGTATCATTCATGTGCCTCCATTGAGAAGCCGCAGAGATGACATACCTTTGTTGGCGGAAAGTATTTTAAAGGAACTGTCAGCACAGCACAAATTAAGTACGAAGCAGCTCAGCAGCGAAGCAATAAAGCTGTTATCAGAATATGATTGGCCAGGTAACATCAAACAAATGCAGGGTGTTATTGAAAATGCCGTATTTACCACTATTGATGATACTATCTATGCTGAAGACATAAACCTCATGGGTAACATAAAGCCAGACAGTAAATGGAAAGATGATAAGGATATATTTATGAGTGCTTGGCAGTCCGCCGGTGGCAATATCAGCCGTCTGGCTAATCTATTAAGCGTCAGCAGAGTTACTTTGTATCGTTATATCAAAAAATATGGCGTAAAAAAATAATATGGTATACAAAAAGGGCAGAATAATCTGCCCTTTTTGTATACCATAAATTCATATAAATCAGCTTTTTATCCAGCCTAATTTTTCAAATAACGGAATATAATTTAAACGGCGATAAAAGGAACTGAACGTATCAGCCGTATGAAAAATCGGTATTCGCTCCAAAGCAAAAATATTACTTGAGGTTTCTGCTGTTCCATATTTTATCGTAAAAGCTGCGCGATAACCTGCATCTTTAAGCATTTGCGCTATATATAAGTTATAAGTACCAGTAGGATAAGCAAAATAATATGTATTCTGCCCCAAGTTTTTATCGAGGGCCGCTTTTGATTGAACAATCTCATCTTTTATTTGTTCGTTAGTCAATTCCGTCAAAGAGCGATGTGTAACCGTATGTGATTCAATATAAAAACCATTTTCTTTCAATTCCCTGCATTGATCCCATGTCAGATAATTAGGATATTTATTTAAAAAACTTGTTATTACAAAAACAGTTGCAGTAAAACCATATTTTTTCAATATGGGATAGGCATTTTTATAATTGTCTTCATAACCGTCATCAAAAGTTATAAGGACAGGATTGGGCGGCAATTCTTTACCTTGTTCAAGATTTTCATAAAGATCATCCGGTGTAATTACATTGTAATCATTGTTTTTTAAATAAGCCATCTGTTTATCAAAATCCGCCGGCCTTACAGAAAGAGATATATTGACATCGTCTATTTTATGATAATTTAAAACGATAATACCGTCCTGTCCGGTATTTTCCAATGCCGTGCTGTTCTGCGAAACAACATGCGGACTGGTCAATATCACAGGAATAAAACATAAAAAAATAATGAGAACAATTTTTTTGATCAATGAATAGCGCATGTATTTTATTAATTACTCCTCTCAAAGTTTAACTGATAAATTCATTATAACAATCCTAAAATAATTTTGCCAGTTTATTTTTCTTGCGAAAATAAAACTCATAGGGTATGATTAATAATATATTTGGGACGAACTATGTGTAATGTTTTTATAAAGACAATGCTTACCGGAATTTATCTGTCTGCAAGAAAAATAAGAAACTGTCCAGGTACAGTGAAGTGTATGTTGCTATATTGCACATTTAAACTATGCATCAGATATTTGTGCCGCAGGCAAATCAAAAATTAATTTTGAGATTACGAGTGTATTATTATATATCAAAAGAAGGTTATGTTTAAATGCGTTCGGAAATTTTAACTATTTTACATAAAGCTAACGGTGAATATGTGTCGGGAGCCTATCTGGCAGAGAAACTTTCTGTTTCACGCACTGCCATTTGGAAACATATCTGTATTTTACGAAAAGAAGGATACAATATTGATAGTAAATCACGCAGCGGATACCGTATTATCAGCGCTCCGGACTTACTTACCCCCGGTGAAATAAAAGCTGTTTTACAAACAAAATTTTTGGGCAATGAAATAAAATATTATAAAACTGTTGATTCCACAAATAATGCCGCAAAAAAAGCTGCCTTAGAAGATGCAGCTGAAGGCACCGTCATCGTAAGTGAAGCGCAAGGCAGCGGCAGAGGAAGAATTGGCAGAGGCTGGTTCTCTCCTTCACAAAAGGGAATTTGGTTTTCAATTATCCTGCGTCCGCAATTTCTACCACAGGAGGCACCAAAATGCACCCTTATGGCTGCAGTGGCAATCACTAAGGCAATATCAGCCATTACCGGTGTAGCAGTCGGGATAAAATGGCCAAATGATATTTTGTATAATGGCAAAAAATTAGTAGGTATATTAACCGAAATGAATGCTGAAATGGACAGGATAAACTATGTCATTATCGGTATGGGTGTTAATGTTAATATCAGCGAACAGGACATGCCGGCTGATATTGGCCAAATTGCCACATCACTGCTGCAGATTACCGGTGTCAAAGTATCACGGGCATCGTTGCTGGCGCAGATACTGTTGGAATTGGAAAGAGCCTATTATGATATTAAACAATATGGATTTTCGACAATTCTTGCTGAATGGAAAAAATACTCAGTAACCTTAGGCAATAATGTGAAGGTCATTAGCGTGAATGAAACTTTTTACGGTAAAGCCATTGACATCGATGATTATGGGGCTTTGCTAATTGATACAGGTAAAAAAGTAGTACGGGTATTGGCTGGAGATGTTTCCATACGTTCAGCAAAATAAACAATTAGGAGAGTATAACTGAAAATGTTGTTGGTATTCGACATTGGTAATAGCAATATAGTTTTAGGTACGTATGATGGAAAAAGATTGATGCATCATTGGCGCATTTCGACTGACCGTCAAAAAACAGGTGACGAATACGGGATGCTGATTAATGAATTATTTCGTTTTCAGGGTATCTCGATGTCTGACATCACCGCAATTGTCATTTCATCAGTGGTTCCGCCTCTGGTTGTGCCTATAATAAAAATGTGCCAGCGTTACTTTGGCATAAGACCGCTTTTAGTGGGACCCGGTATCAAAACCGGCATAAAGTTAAAATATGAGAATCCCCGTGATATCGGCGCGGACCGTATCGTTAATGTGCTTGGTGCCTTTGAGCAATACGGCGGACCTTTGATCGTTATTGATATCGGAACAGCCACGACTTTTGATGTAGTCAGTAAAAACGGGGATTTTCTGGGCGGGGCTATTGCCCCCGGGATCGGCATTTCAAGTGAAGCTTTATTCCAACGCGCTGCTAAACTGCCACGTATTGAACTGGTTACCCCCAAGGCTGTCATCTGCCATAACACAATAACAGGTATACAAGCCGGTATCATATTTGGTGCCGTTGGACAGATTGATGGTATTGTCTGCCGTATGAAAAAAGAATTAAATACAGAAATGAAAGTGGTGGCAACCGGCGGACTTGCCAATATGATTGCACGTGAATCCAAAACGATAGACAAGACAGATCATTTTCTTACATTGACCGGACTGCGTGTACTATATGAAAGAAATAAATAGATTATTATATTAAGGAGCATACATAACAAACAAGACATGTTTATTGGTAATTTACAAATTGATACGCCTGTTTTTTTAGCACCAATGGCAGGTGTAACTGATACTGCCTACCGTATTTTAGCCCACCGTATGGGCTGCGGTCTGGTTTATTCAGAAATGGTCAGCGATAAGGGAATCCATTTCAAGAATCAGCATACATTGTCAATGCTTGAGACTGACAAACGCGAACATCCCTTGACTTTACAATTATTTGGTGAAACCCCGGAAAGCATGGCGGAAGCTGCTAAATACGTAGAAGCGTGCGGCTGTGCCGATATAATTGACATTAATATGGGATGTCCTGCTCCTAAAATAGTAAAAAATCATGAAGGCGCTGCCTTAATGCTGGATCCACAACGAGCTTTTGCTATAATGACGGCTGTGAAAAAAGCTGTCAGTCTGCCTGTGACAGTAAAAATGCGCAAGGGCTGGGATGATGAACATATAAATATACTGGACATGGCAAAATTGGCTGAAATGGCCGGAATGGATGCAATAGCCATACACGGTAGAACACGCGAACAATTTTACAGTGGTAATGCTGACTGGCCAATTATTTCCGCAGTAAAACGAATAGTTAAAATTCCGGTCATTGGCAATGGTGATATACGAACATGCCATGATTTGATGACTATTTTTGCTCAGACTCATTGCGATGCAGTCATGATTGGCCGCGCAGCGCAGGGAAATCCATGGATTTTTCATAAATTCAGTGAATTTTTACGAACCGGTCACCAGCCGCCTGACCCTACCATTCAAGAAAGAAAAATGGTTATACTCGAACATCTTGACATGCTTTTGGCTAAAAAAGGCAGTTATATAGGACCGCGTGAAATGCGTAAGCATGCCACATGGTATACGCGTGGTTTACCCGGCGGAGCTGAACTGCGCCGGCAATTCAATTTAGCACAGACACGAAACGATTTTATTGTCATTCTTAATGAAATGGAAAAGTACAATAAAGATATTTGCTAAAAAGTATCATATGTCTTCATAAAAATACCTATTATGTGATAGAATATAAGAAACTGCAAGTATAAGCTATAAAATAATATATTATTTATAGCAGATAATATATCTGCTGTTTATTCTTAACAGCAAGGAGAAAAATATGATTTGTTCTAATTGCAAAAGAGAAATTGGTGATGCGTCTACATGCCCTTACTGTGGTTTTGACAATGGTGTTTCTGTGATGACTGAACGCGAAAAAGATAATTATTCCGGTGTGACCATAGAAGAGGAAAATAACCGCCAGCACAGCCATGCCAGACCACATTATCGACAGTATCACATTTGGAATATATCTTCTAAAAACAGTTGGATGTCACGATTTACTATCGGATTAATCATTTTAGCAGCAATGGCTTTTATGATATTTGTAGCCTTACCATTTTTATCAATAGCTTTATTGTCAATTTTTATAGTATGGGTTATCTTTAAAATTTTGCATTAAACGATAAAAATGTCATTTACCTTATCATTTTTGCTTACATGATTATAAATAGCGGCAGTAACCTGCCGCTATTGTTATTATTTAATAATTGGAGTTTCATTATGATATTTTTTTTAATACTGTTGTTTATAATTTTGACAGTCATTTGTTTTATTGCCCGTTCAGCCCATTATATACCAGTGTTGATGTATCACCGCATCGCAGATGTTAAAAACGACAGGAATAGTTTGTCTGTAAAAAAGTTCGCCTGGCAGCTGAATTATCTGCATAAAAAAAATTATCATACTATAACCTTAAATATGCTGTATGATTTTTATGCCATAAGAAAAAAATTACCGTCTAAATCAATTTTGCTCACCTTTGATGATGGTTACGCTGATAATTATACAGCTGCTTTACCATTATTGGTAAAATATAAGATGACTGCTGTTGTGTTTCCCATTGGCAACTGGATAGGCAAAAAAAATAATTGGGAAAATTTTGGTAAAGAAAAAACAATTACAATGACCAAGGAACAATTGCTGGACTGGCAGCAGCATGGTCAGCTAATTGCTTCACATACAATGACGCATCCTTTTTTAACAAACTGCACTGAATCCAAAATCATTGATGAATTACACGACAGTAGGCAGTTATTGTCCAATGCTTTATCTGCTAACGGTGATTTTTTATGTTATCCGTATGGAAATTTTAATGAATCTGTTGCCGCTGCAGCAAAAAAAACTGGCTACAAAGCTGCTTTTGCCATATTTGAAGGTGTCAATTTATTCCATATTGATTTGTATGCCTTACCACGTATCCCTATTCCGTCACATCAGTCAAAATGGGAATTTATCTTAAAAACAAGCCGCCTGTTTATACTTTTTATAGCTTTACGCAAATGGGAACGCGGTTTTAAGAAATGGCGCCGCAAACGATAAATTATTTTTTTTCCTGAAACAGTCGTCCGTCAATTAAAAAACTTTTTTCCTTTAGGGTCTCTATGATACTTTCCACCGGCATATTGCGCCGTTCGAGCCACCATGCAGCATTCTGCTTGTCGCAAAAACGCCGGATAGTTCGACACCTATAGTGTTCAAATGTTTGTTTTTCTTTGTCACTGCTAAATTCATAAGCCAAAACCGTCTTATCAAATAATGCATCAAGCATACGCAGTTTACCTTCACGTATCCGTTCAGCCTGTTCAACAGCAGAAACCTCTCCCAGTAATGGTTTACAGGCACTCATTATCAGCTGCATTCGGCCTGCTTTTTCTGCGGCTGCAATTGTTTGTTTTTTACGGCGGCAAATTGGACAATCCTGTGATTGATATTTTTTTATTAAAACAGCCTGAGCTTTTGTATCATCAGGCAAATTGACAGTAATATTGTGTCCGCACCTCAAAGTCAGTGTTGTATTCATAGCATTAGCCTCACGTAAAATAATAATTTATTGTTTAATTATACCATTTTAATGGAGTGAATATGTATTCAATAAAAATATTTATAGCATTTTTACTTTGCAGCATGATGCTCTTTTCTACTGTTGATGCTGGTATTGGCAATGAATCGCAGGATTCTGCCAAAGAAAAATTAAATATTATCTGGCAGCCGACGTTTGACACCGCAAATGATTTATCACGTCAGCCTAAAATTGACGGTGTAAACGTCATCTCACCATCATGGCTTACTATCGTCAAACCAAATGGTTTTATTAAAACAACAATAAGTGAAAACTATGTGAAAAGGATCCATGAAAACGGTTATAAGATTTGGCCATTAATTACAAATGACTTTGATAAGGATTTGACGCATGCTTTTTTAAATGATCCGGCAGCACGTGAATATATAATAAGACAGCTGGTATTTTATGCTGAAAAGAATCATTTTGACGGTTATAATTTTGATTTTGAAAATATTTACGAACAGGACCGTAATGCTTTGACTTCTTTCATCAGACAGTCTGCTATTGTACTGCATCGTGAAAATTTGACCTTATCCATGGATATAACCATTCCTTCCGATAATCCGGTATGGTCTAAATGCTATGACCGCAAAGAATTAGCTGAGCCACTTGATTATCTTATCCTTATGGCCTATGATGAACACAGCCGTCTGTCATCGGACAGTGGTTCAGTTGCCTCATATGATTGGGTAAAAAAGGGGTTGGAAGCCACACTTGCCCAAGGAGTCCCCAACGATAAACTTGTGCTGGGAGTCCCCTTATATATGCGCCTTTGGCGGGAAGGTGAGGGCAAGGTAACAGCTCAGACCTTAAGCATGGAATCAGCCCATTCTTTGATCGACAAATATAATTTATCGCCACACTGGCTCGATGATAAAAAACAGTATTATTTCGAATATCAAGATAAAAATTTCCGTTATCGTGTCTGGCAGGAAGATTCCGCTTCATTGAGCCAAAAACTTAATTTAGTCAGCTTGTATAACCTGCCTGGTATTGCCAGCTGGCGCAAGGGATTTGAAACTTCTGACATCTGGCCGTTGTTTAACCGTAAACTGAATGTTGATAAAAACTAATAACATATTTTAGATTATGCTTTTACTATAATAAAAGCATTTATGGTTATTCTTAAAAATACTTTGTAATATATACTATTTTTTGGTAAAATAATTAGTTGATAGTAATATTCATGGTAAATTACTCTGAGAAAGGGGCTTACAATTGTGGGCAAAAAAATTACCATTGATGATTTAACAAAAAAATTACAAGGACCTCATCATAAAATTACACCGCAGCGAAAGGTCGTCTTACAGGTATTTATCGATAATCCTGGCAAACACCTGAGTGCTGAAGACGTTCATTACATTCTGCGAGATAAAGATTATGATATTGGCTTGGCAACTGTTTACCGCAGCCTGGAACTTTTAGCAGATATTAATATCTTGCAAAAAAATGACTTTGGTGATGGCTGCCGTCGCTATGAGCTTAATACGGCCAGTCCCAATGCTCACCAGCATCATCATTTAATTTGCGTAAAATGCGGTAAAGTAAATGAATTTGCTGATGATTTATTGGACGACCTGGAAGCTGATATAATGAAAAAAAGCAATTTTAAAATAACTGACCATCAGGTTACGTTTTATGGGTACTGCAGCGAATGTCAGAAAAAACTATAACCATCGGCAAACTTATAATTGATAATGATAAAGAAATTATCAATAAGATAATCAGAGAAATATTACTTTTATTCAGGTTGTATATTCCTAAAACAGCTGTCCGGCATTGTGATTATTCTGTCATGGAAATAAAAAATACTGTCACTAATGCTGGCGAACTAAAAGTAAACACACGAATCTATTTAACAACAGACGATCGAACGGAGAGTTTGCAGCAAGAAACTGCTGCAAACAGTGATGAAAATTCTAAAGCCGCTGTCAATCGCCTTATAAAATGGAATCTTTATCATCTGCTGAAAACAAAATTTGGCAAGGTAACTGCACCATGGGGAATACTACATGGTGTGCGACCCGCTAAAATTGTTCATCGCTATATTGCCTCTGGTATGCCGCGTGAGACAATAATAAGACGTTTCATTGACGATTATGCCGTCTCACCGGTTAAGGCAGCTTTGCTTACTGATATTGCCTATCGTCAGCTGCCGACAATTGCTTCGTCCGATGCCAGTACAATCAGTATCTATATTGGTATACCATTTTGCTTATCACGCTGTTTGTATTGTTCATTTCCTTCTAACTTGCTGCCGGATGAAACTGTTTTGAATTCATTCATGGCTGCCCTGCATAAAGAAGTAATTTCATTGCAGTCATTGATCATCCGTTATAAGTTAAAAGTGCAGACGATATATATCGGTGGGGGTACTCCCACCAGTCTGCCGGAAAAATATTTTGCAGCATTGCTGAAATATGCGGCATCTTTAAAGACTGTTGATACTGTTGAATTCACTGTGGAGGCAGGACGCCCCGACTCAATTACCCAGGAAAAAATTCTGCTAATGAATAAGTATTGCGTCAACAGAATCAGTGTAAATCCACAAACAATGCAAGAACGAACTTTAAATTTTATCGGACGCAAACACACTCCACAAGATATCATAGATGTCTATCATGTTATCCGCCGGATGAGTTCTGCAAAAATAAATATGGATTTGATATTAGGTCTGCCGGGAGAATCAGATGCAGATACATCCGATACTATAAAAAAAGTTATCGGATTAGCACCGGACGATATAACAGTACATGCCCTGGCAATAAAAAAAGGATCGGCACTGAAACTAAATAAATCCGACATTACTCTGCCAAATGATGCTGTCGTCCAGAAGATGGCCCATATAGTGGAAAATGCTCTGCGTCGCAGTGATTATCAGCCATATTATCTTTATCGTCAGGGATACATGAGTGGTCAACTGGAAAACACAGGTTACTGCAAAAAAGATGCGGCAAGTATATATAATATACAAATAATGAGTGAACACCAGACTATTTTAGGAATAGGCGGCAATGCGTCAACAAAAATAGTAGCTCCGGCGGGAACATATTTAAAGACTTTATTTAACCCGAAAAATTTAGCTGCTTATTTGAAAAGTGTTGATGATTATATTATGCGGCGTGTCTCTTTGATGGAGGAAGTTTACGGAAAATAAGGAGAGATATTAATGCTGACAACTATTCCACGCGGTACAAAGGATATTTTACCGGGTACTGTTCACGAGTGGCGTTATCTGGAAGAAAAAATACGCCGCTTATGTACTGTATTCGGTTTTGAAGAAATACGCACGCCTATGTTTGAACATACAGAATTATTTCTGCGCGGCATAGGTGAAACTACTGATGTTGTTGAAAAAGAAATGTACACATTTTCTGATAGAAGCGGACGCAGCATTACATTACGCCCGGAAAATACTGCTTCAGCCGTTCGGGCTTACCTGCAGAACAAATTATATGCCGATGGTAATATTACCAAGTTATTTTATATTGGTTCAATGTTTCGCTATGATAAACCACAGGCCGGCCGCTACCGTGAATTTCATCAGTTTGGCGTCGAAGCTATCGGAGAACAAAATCCATTAATTGATGCTGAAGTGATAAAGCTTGGTGCCAGCCTCTTAAATCAAATTGGTTTAAACGATATCAAGCTAAAGATAAACTCGGTAGGTTGCCCTAAGTGCCGGCCTGTATATCGAAAGAAATTACAGGCTTTTTTCAAAGATAAATTTGATGAATTATGTGAAGACTGCCAATCACGCTTTAATCGCAATCCCCTGCGAATACTTGATTGCAAAAATCCACACTGCAGGGAATTGTCAATAGGAGCTCCGGCAATAACCGGTAGTCTGTGTGATGAATGTTCCGAACACTTTGCACAGCTGCAGCGCCATCTTACAGCAATTGGTGTAGAATACGCTTTAGATCCACGTTTAGTACGCGGCCTTGACTATTATACCAAGACTGCTTTTGAATTCAAATATACACCTCTGGGAGCTCAAAGTGCTGTTTTAGGCGGAGGCCGCTATGATGGACTCATTGAAGAATGCGGCGGTGCTCCAACACCTGCTGTTGGATTTGCAACCGGATTAGAACGCATTCTGCTGGCACTGGAAACGCAGCATCTTTTGCCGGCCCAAAAAAATACTTGTGATGTATTTATCGTGGCAATGGGTGAAAATGCTACGCAGCCAGCCTTCAAATTACTCCATCAATTACGTGACAGCAATATAGCAGCATCGATGGATTATGCTGGCCGCAGCATGAAGTCTCAAATGAAACAGGCCAATAAAAGCGGAGCCAAGTACACTGTTATCATCGGTGATGATGAATTATCCAAAAATATCGCATCCGTACGCAATATGAAAGATAGTGAACAAATGGAAATTCCATTTGATACATTAATAGATAAGTTAATTTTTGAGGTGAATAAATAATAATGGAAACATTAGAAGGAATGCCCCGCACACATCATTGCGGAAAAATCAGCAAGGCTGACGTAGGAAAGGAAGTAGTCGTATGCGGCTGGGTTTCTCGGCGCCGTGACCATGGTGGATTAATATTTGTTGATCTGCGTGATCGCTCCGGACTTGTACAAACAGTCTACGCTGAAGATAAGATGGGCAAGGATACTTTTCCAAAAGCAGAATCACTGCGTTCAGAATACGTCATAGCTGTCCGTGGCAAGGTTTCGCTGCGTTCCACAGATACCATCAACCCTCATATGCAGACTGGTGAAGTTGAAATATACTGCGAAGAGCTCAGGATACTGAATATTTCTAAAACACCGCCCTTTTACATTCAGGACAACATTGATACTGATGAAACACTGCGTTTAAAATACCGTTATCTCGATTTACGTCGTCCGGAAATGCAAAAAAATATCATTCTGCGTCATCGCGTTACCAAAATAATGCGCGATTATTTTGACAGGAACGATTTTTTGGAAATCGAAACTCCGATGCTTACAAAAAGCACACCGGAAGGTGCCCGTGACTTTTTAGTACCGAGTCGTTTAAATCCGGGTAAATTTTATGCTCTGCCCCAATCACCACAGATTTTTAAACAAATACTGATGCTGGCCGGTTATGAAAAATATTTTCAGATTGTCCGCTGTTTTCGTGATGAAGATTTGCGTGCTGACCGTCAGCCAGAATTTACTCAGCTTGATGTGGAAATGTCCTTTGTCGATCAGGAATATATTCTAAACACAATGGAAAACATGATCGTTGAACTTTTCGATAAAGCCATTGGTGCTAAGGTTCCCGGTCCATTTTTACGCATGACATGGCAGGATGCTATGGATAGATTTGGTTCAGACAAACCAGATATGCGTTTTGGTATGGAACTCATGGATATTTCCGAGTATGTGCGCGGTTCCCAGTTCAAGGTATTTGAATCCGTTCTGCAAAACGGCGGACAGGTTAAAGTCATCAATGTAGCAGGATATGCTAATATACCACGTCGTGAATTGGACGGTTTGGTTGAATATGTTAAAACTTATGGTGCTAAAGGATTAGCCTGGATTCAATATACTGAAACAGAAATAAAATCACCATTTAAAAAATTCTATTCAGAAGAAATTTTTGCCAAAATAAAATCGGCTGTCGGAGCTAAAACTGGTGACTTATTGCTGGTTGTTGCCGATAAACCGCTGATCGTCGCTCAGGCTCTTGGAGCTTTGCGGCTAGAAATGGCTCGTCGCAGAAATCTTATTGACCCCGATAAGTTATCTTTCCTATGGGTAATTGACTTTCCAATGTTTGAATACGATGAAAATGAAAATCGCTGGAAGGCAATGCACCATCCGTTTACTGCTCCTTGTGATGAAGATGTTCAGTATCTCTTAACGGATCCCGGCAGAGTAAAAGCTAAAGCATATGATATGGTCCTGAACGGTACCGAAATCGGCGGCGGTAGTCTGCGTATCTATAATAGTGACTTACAAGAAAAAGTATTTGAAGCCATCGGACTCACACCTGAACAAGCTCGCAGTAAATTCGGTTTCATGCTGGATGCTTTCCAATATGGCACTCCACCGCACGGAGGATTGGCATTTGGTCTGGATCGTCTTGTCATGCTCATGGCAAAATGTGATTCGATCCGTGACGTCATCGCTTTTCCAAAAACACAAAGCGCCTCCTGCCTTATGACCCAGGCACCTTCTGATGTCGATAACAAACAGCTGCGTGAGCTTTCAATAAAAACCACTATTGCTGGCAAAAAACATAAAGAAGATTAATATTGATAAGTACCGTATGAATTTTACGGTACTTATTTCAATTTTCCTATTAATCATTGTAATAATGGACATTTTTAAATAACAGCACCCCAGACAAGACGAAAGGAAAATCTATTATGGAAATTACTGTCAGACCCATCGGCCTTATCGAATCTGAATTTAAAAATACCGCAGAAATACCACGCCAAAGTATCTATGCACCGGAAAAACAAGCACGTCTGAAATTATTGGATGACTATAAAGATGGACTGCAAGGTCTTACCTGCGGAAGTAAAATATTGATTATATTTTACTTTCATCAATCAACTGAAGCTCCTCTTCTGCAAAAACCCTGCCAGAGTGATAAAATCACTGGTGTTTTTTCTATTCGTTCACCACATCGGCCTAATCATATCGGAATATCTGAAGTAAAAATAACAAAAATAGAAAATAACACTATATATTTTACCGGTATTGATATGCTGGATGGCACTCCGGTGCTCGACATAAAACCAGTAATAAGCTAATTTATCAAACAGCCAGGGTGATGATAATGGACCTTAAACAAAATATCCAATATTTAAAAGGTATTGGACCACAAAAATCTAAAGCTTTAAAAAAAATTGGCATTGAAAATATCTATGACCTTTTAACATACTACCCTAAACGCTACAGTGATCAAAGCGAATTAACACCAATCAGCATGGTCAATGCCGGCACTTTAGTAAATATAACGGGACGGATGCTGAACATTCAGGAAAAGGTATCACGTCGCGGCATGAAAATTACAACTGCTCTATTGGCAGATGACAGCGCAACTATTCAAATCATCTGGTTTAATCAACCATTTATTAAAAAAACCTTAAAAATCGGCAGTAATATATTTATCAGAGGTAAGGCTGACTATGCTTATGGTGGTTATGGCCATATGACAATCAATCAGGTAGCTTCATATTCAGTATTAGAAAATAATGAAGTAGAATGTAAATTTTTGCCCTTATATACCCTGCCGGAAACCATAAAGCCAAAATTTTTCCGACAGATCATCAGCACAGTATTAACTGATCTGCAAAAAGTTCCTTGTGCGCTGCCTCTCTCAATAAGGACTAGGTATAAATTGGTAGATAAAAAAACTGCACTGCGATATATTCATCAGCCACAAAATAAAGATGAAATAACAGCTGCTCGCCGTATGCTGATTTTTGAGGAACTTTTTATCATGCAATGCGGCCTGATTTATCGCCGCAAAATCAATAGCCAAAATCGACGCGGCATACGTTATCTGGCAAACAGTAATCTTACAAACAAATTATATCAGCAGCTGCCCTTTAAGCTTACTATTGATCAGCAGAATGTCTGGCGGGAAATCTGTCATGACATGGAATCCCCTATTCCAATGCAGCGGCTCCTGCAAGGTGATGTAGGTTCGGGTAAGACTGTCATTGCATTACTTGCCTTGGTTAAAACAATTGAAAATGGTTATCAAGGAGCTCTTATGGCACCGACCGAAATATTAGCAAAACAACATTTTGTAAATTTTTGCCGGACTTTAACAAAATTGGATATAAAAGTCGGATTACTGACCGGCAGTCTTTCATCCAAGGAACATGAAGATGCATTGGGAAAAATAGCCACCGGAGAATGGCAGATAATCATCGGTACACATGCTTTAATCCAAGACAAAGTTATTTTTGCAAAACTGGGATTTGTCGTGACTGATGAACAGCATAGATTTGGTATCGAACAAAGAGCCCGTTTAGAAACCAAAGCTTCATATACCCCCGATGTACTGGTTATGACAGCCACACCTATACCACGAACAATGACACTTACTGTATATGGCGATCTTGATATATCTTCAATAAAGCATCTGCCACCGGGCAGAAAGCCAATAAGGACTTTTTTACGGACAAAGTCCGCTCGAGATAAAATATACAAATTTGTCTACCAGCAAATAAATGCAGGGAGACAAGCTTATGTTGTTTGTCCTTTAATTGAAACTTCAGAAAATGTTGTTGCCGTCTCGGCAGAAGCAGTTTATGAGGAACTTACTCATACTGTTTTTAAAAATACTTCTTGTGCCTTATTACACGGTAAATTAAATACGAAAAACAAAGAACAAATAATGAATGATTTTTTTACCAATAAAATAAAGCTTTTAGTTTCAACCACCGTAATCGAAGTTGGAGTAAACGTACCTAATGCATCTATAATGGTGATAGAAGGAGCTGACCGTTTTGGCCTGGCTCAACTTCACCAATTAAGAGGAAGAATTGGCCGAGGTCCTTATAATTCTTACTGTATACTTTTATCTGACAACAAAAGTGACAAATCAAAGCAAAGATTGACTTTGATGGAAAAAGTCAACGATGGTTTTAAACTTGCTGAAGCAGATTTACAACTCAGAGGTCCCGGACAATTCTTTGGTACAATGCAGCATGGTTTGCCTGATTTAAAAATTGCCGATGTTTTAAACGATACAGACATTCTGTTAAATGCGCGTAATGAAGCTGAACAATGGTGTCATACACAAAATAATATTGCTGCAATAATTGAAACCATAAAATTACAATATAAAAATAATTTTTTCAAAATATTTGATACGTAACATCATCAAATATTAAATATTAATGAACTTTGCAGATGTTTAATACTTAATATTTATTGGACAATATTTTGTTAAAAATATAATATCATCAAATAGTTCTAATCATATCATAATCACTACTAAATAATATTAACTTTTTATTATAAAAATATTAGTAATCATCACTATTAGGCCTGTATTTAAGCAGCAACTGTTTTAATTATTTATTAATGTATTGATATTACCGATCGATTTTAAATTGCTTAAAATCGATTTTTAGAGGTAGTTTTTTTACTGAAATTTTTAATTTTAATATAATCCTATCCCTGCATATAATTCTAAACAAATTAGAATTATATGCAGTCTATTTTAAAAAATATTTTACTACGCTTAATTATATATGATATAATTAAGTTAATCTTCTAAGTCCTACTTCATAAAAAATAGGACTTAGGAAGTGGAAAAATCCATTAAGAAAAAGGGATTTACAATGAAAAACTTAGCAAAAATATCTACCGATTCTAACAAATTCATGACTATTCCTGATTTCATTCCGGAATATGAAATAAATGATAACACTTTTATCTTAAATTACAAAAAACTTTTAGAACGTTATCTATCTCATGGTGAACCTTCTCCGGATACTTTGCGCAACTATTATTCAGCTATTGATAACTATCTGCAATGGTGTCGCTATAACAAGCGCCACCCGCTCAAAATAACCGAATATGAGTTCACTTATTACCGGGATATGCTGGTCCAGTTAAAAATGAAAAAGGGAAGTATTAAGAGCAAGCTCAATGCTGTCAGACAATTTTACAATGTGGCTGTGAAACTGAAACTTCTGGCAGAAAATCCTACTGATGGCATCGGTGTAAAGGCCTATGAACCCAATGACATTTCACCTCTAAAATTTTTGCAGGCAGCGCAGCTGGAACATTTACTTAATGTGATTACTGATGACGGAAAAAACGTTGAAAACATTCGTGACAAAGCAATGATCATGCTTATGGCACTGGAAGGATTGCGCACAGTTGAAGTATACCGCATGTCGGTAGCTGATGTTGACTGGCAGGTAAAAACTATTTATATACATGGCAAGGGACACAATGACTTTATTTATCCGCGCCATGATGTTATGACATATTTAAAGCAATATATAAAACTACGTTATGCCGATAAACAAAAAAAAGATCCATATGGTGAGCCAGTGTTTACTGCCCTTGGCAATAGAAATAAAGGGGGCCGGATGAATCGGCGCAGTATTCGCCGCAGCATCGATAAATGGCTGGAAATTGCCGGATTTAAAAAAGCCGGTATTAGCTGCCATATGCTGCGCCATACCTGTGGTACCCTATTGTACAGCACGACCAAGGATTTACAGATAGTGAAACAGGTTCTGCGCCATAGTGATATAAATATAACTAGCAAATATGCTCATGTATTTAGTCAAATGGATAATCGTTATACGTCTGACATTAGACTAAATAACAACATATAGATATTATTTGATATTAATTATTCAATAATATCTATATTCGTATTTATAATAGTAAAAATAATAATAAATATTTATAGTCATTTATTATTTAAGGATTTCATTTATTAATAACAATCAGAACTTATAGATATAAAATATTATTAGACTATTTATATTTTCATAAGTTAAAAAGTGTATAAAAGAAACAATTCTGAAAATTATCATGACGATGCTATGATAAGTGGCTGACGCATATAATCATAATCATTTTTATTTTATAACTATATGAATAATTAGCCGTCTTTCATTAATGTAACAGACACTTATCCTTTTAGTAAACAAATTAAATGATTTATAAAAGTGCTGTTTGTATGATTGCTTACTTAAATAGTAAGATTTATGATTGCCAGATAAATTAATGAATAGTATAATGAAACTATAATAAAACTGAAAGGATAAACAAATATGGCAAAAGAAGAAAATAAAAAAGATAATAAAAAATCCATATGGGAAAAATATAACAAAAAAGAAAAGGAAAATCTTCAACTACTTTGTGACAATTACCGTAAATTTCTCACTGTTGGTAAAACCGAACGAGAATGTGTACAGGAAATAATCAAGCAGGCTGAAGAAAAAGGTTATAGGGATCTGCGGTCAATAATCGCAGCTGACGGTTCACTTCATGCAGGTGATAAAGTGTATGCAGTCTGCATGAAAAAATCGGTAGTAATGTTTAATATAGGCAGTGATCCATTAGAAAATGGCATGACGATTTTAGGAGCACATATTGACAGTCCCCGTCTTGACTTAAAGCAAAATCCGCTTTATGAAGATGGCGGTCTTTCTTATCTCGATACACATTATTATGGCGGTATTAAAAAATACCAATGGGTGACAATGCCTTTGGCAATACACGGTGTAATTGTCAAAAAAGACGGCACTGTTGTGAATGTTGTCATTGGTGAAAAAGCAGATGACCCTGTCTTTTGCGTAACAGACCTTCTTATTCATCTTGCTCAGGAACAAATGACAAAAAAAGCTGCTGAAGTAATCACCGGTGAATCGCTTGATGTTTTAGTAGGTTCTCTGCCGCTGAAGGATGAAGAAAAAGACGCAGTAAAAGCCAATGTACTCAATATATTGAAAAAAACCTATGGCACTGAAGAAAATGATTTTCTGTCAGCAGAGTTGGAAGTTGTTCCAGCTGGGGCTGCCAGAGAGCTGGGAATAGACCGCAGCATGATAATCTCTTACGGACAGGACGACCGTGTTTGTGCTTATACGTCATTGGCAGCAATATTAGAAACCAAAAATGTCAAAAAGACAGCATGCTGTCTTTTAGTTGATAAAGAAGAAATCGGCAGTGTCGGCGCCACCGGCATGCAATCAAAATTTTTTGAAAACACTTTAGCAGAAGTCATGAATTTATTGGGTACATACACTGAGCTTAATATGCGACGCTGCCTGGCAAATTCCAAGATGCTTTCCTCTGATGTCACATCTGCATATGATGCTCTGTATGCATCTGCCTATGACAAAAAAAATATTGCCTATTTGGGAAAAGGGATGGCCTTTAATAAATTCACCGGAGCCCGCGGTAAATCCGGCTCCAATGATGCCAATGCTGAATATTTGGGTGAAATCCGTGCCATGATGGATAAACATAAAGTAAATATTCAATTTTCTGAGCTGGGTCGTGTTGATTTAGGCGGTGGCGGTACTATCGCTTATATCATGGCCTTGTATGGCATGCAGGTCATTGACAGCGGTGTAGCAGTACTTAATATGCATGCTCCATGGGAAGTGACCAGTAAAATTGATGTTTATGAAACCAAGAAAGGTTACAGTGCATTTTTAGCAGAAGCCTGATATAATCCTCTACCGCAATAAAATACTCGCCGACAAGCGGGTATTTTATTTGTAAATTATTTGGCAATACTAAATAAAACGTGATTTAATGGAATTTATCTGTTATACGCTCCAGCAAAAATATATTCCAAGTAATCCCTTGCCCACTGTTACTTCAAGAACCGAATCTTTCTGCAAAACATTACTGATAGCATATGGCCAGTATTGCTGCAGAACGACTTTATGCAGCGGCCATTTTACGCCATTGATGTCTACTGCCTCGCATACGGTGCTTAATGGTAAAAGTGATATACTTATCGGCATGCTGTGGCATTTAACTTGTAAAGTACCATTTTGTAAGTATAACAGGGTTTCTTTTTCATCGGCAGCACAGATAATATTGTTTTGCGCAGCCAATGATGCTGAGGAAAATATACTGCTGTATAAATGATCAAACCTGCCGCCCCATGCACCGGTGATGACTATATCATTTTGATGATATTTTTCTGCAATCACCTGCAGAGCCAGCTGTGTGTCAGTAAGATTTTTGTCAACCGGATACTCAGCCAAGGGAATGTTACTTTTTTTTGCCCACTGCCAATTATCTACAGCTGCGCTGTCTCCATCACCAAGTATATAGTCAGGCATCACCCCGGAATGCCGACAGATATCGATACCATGATCTGCGCAATAAATGATTCGCTGTCTGGACACACTTTGGAGCCACGCTGATTCAGGCGCCCGTCCACCGCTTATCAGCAATAATTTATTGGTTGTTGCTGAACTCGTCTCATATGAAACTAATATTTCCGGCAATGATAATTTATATATCATTATATCACCTCATCTTAAAATAAACTTAATATAAAATTTAGCAGGATTTTATCATTTTATGCGTAATGCTAATGATAAGAAATTTTTTTTAAAGCCCGAATGGAGGTTTTTTGATGGTAAAATTTAATTTTTATGGACATTCCTGTTTTTCTTTGACCACAGAAAATAACATAATTTTAGTGGATCCCTTTTTCACTGATAATCCTTTGACCAAAGTTAAGCCGGAAGATATAGATTGTCAATATATACTAGTCAGTCACGCTCATTTTGATCACTTGGGCGACGCACCGGCAATTGCAGCAAGAACCGGTGCAACAATAATTGCCATACCTGAAGTATTGAAGCTATGTGGTAAGACTGCAAATACCTATGGTATGAATATCGGCGGTTCACATTCTTTCCCCTTTGGTATGGTGCGTATGACACTTGCCATTCACAGTTGTGGTACAGCCGGCGGTATAGCCTGCGGTTTTGTCATAAATTTCAAAAAAGGTCCGACTGTTTACTATTCCGGTGATACGGCACTATTTTCTGATATGCAGATTATCGGTGCCAAAGAAAAAATTGATTATGCTATTTTACCAATCGGTGATAATTTTACAATGGGCAAGGAAGATGCAGCCCGATCTGTACAATTGTTAAAAGCGCATAATGTCATTCCTGTTCATTATAACACATGGCCGGCTATTCGACAGGATCCCAAACTTTTCAAACAAATTGCCGAAAGTCTGATTGCTGTTGATGTCCATATAGTAGAACCGGGAAAATCATTGGAACTTACTAAATGGTAACTGCCGGTAAAGCACCAGTCATTATTATATTAGGTCCGACAGCCGTCGGAAAAACAGCATTAAGTTTAAAACTGGCACAAAAATTAAACACGGAAATAATTTCCGGTGATTCCATGCTGGTTTATCGCGGGCTTAATATTGGAACAGCTAAACCTACCGCGGCTGAATTAGCTGCGGTACCGCATCACTTAATAAATATACTCGATCCCGGTGATGTATTCAATGTCACAATGTTTTGCGATAAATCAGCTGCTTTGATAAAACGATTGAACAATGTCAATAAATTACCAATAATTGCCGGTGGTACAGGTCTTTATATAAAATCATTGATTGAAGGTTACCAGTTTAATGCCGCACCGGAGGACCCTCAATACCGTGCTTATCTTGAAAATTTAGCACTAAAGCGCGGGCGGTTATATGTGTTTTCCCTACTGCGTGACGCAGCTCCTCAAACAGCTGCCCGCCTGCATATAAATAATTTTCGTCGAATAATACGTGCCTTAGAAGTCTACAAATATAACAAAGAAACTATTTCCCGGCAAAAATTTACCACAGGCAATGATGACTTGTTTTATAATGCTTTAGTAATTGGTTTAAATCGCCATAGAGCTGATTTATATAAACGAATAAATAAACGTGTTGACATAATGATGACGGAAGGATGGCTGACTGAAACAAAAAAACTGCTCCGAGACGGTGTCAGTCCTCAGGCACAGTCTATGCAGGCCATTGGCTACCGTCAGCTGACTGAATATCTGCAAAATAAAATCACCTTGGAAACTGCTGTGGAACAAATAAAAACTGCTACAAGACATTTTGCCAAACGACAGCTTACCTGGTACCGCAAAATGCCTTATATAAACTGGCTCGAAATCGATAATCTATCCTTAGACGAATTATTGGGAAAAACTTATGCTCTAGTACAAGAAAAATTTGACTATAGATAAAAATTCAATTATAATTAACATAATTGTAGTTGAAATTTGGGAGGAAAATTCAGTGAAGGCAATTAATCTGCAGGACGCTTTTTTGAACCAGGCACGCAAAGAAAATATAAGTGTTACTATTTATTTAGTCAATGGGTTCCAGCTGCGCGGCAATGTGACCGGATTTGATAATTTTACGGTTATTTTAGATACCAATGGTAAACAGCAGTTAGTGTATAAGCATGCAATTTCCACAATTATCCCTTTCAAAACATTGACTATGAATTATGTACCGGAAAAAAAGGTTTCAGAAGAAATTTCGCAATAAGAACCTATATAAAATAAAAAACCAGAGAACAGCGATAATACTGTTTTCTGGTTTTTTATTTTATACAATCTGCCACGTAAACATAATTAGAAATGTATTTTGGATTCACTGCCATTCATTAAACGAAAAATATTGGCTTTATGTCTATATACAACAAAAGCCGCTGCCAATATACCAAAAATTACATATTCCCATGATTTATCCCAATAATAGGCCTGCAGCGGAACTGATACAGCAGCTATCATAGAAGCTAGTGATACATAGTGGGTGATAAGTACAATAATAAGCCACAAAATAAACGCACACACAGCAGCCTGAGGCATCAGCATAGTTATTACACCTAATCCTGTAGCTACTCCCTTACCCCCTTTAAATGAAAGAAATATTGAGCAGGAATGTCCGACAATAGCCATTATTCCACCTAAAATCAAAACAAGCGGTGTTGCCGGCAATCCAGCTCCGGAACCAATAAACATAGCAAATAAAACGCTTACAGCCCCTTTTAAAAAATCAAGAACAAAAACAATTAATCCGGCTTTTCTTCCCAATATACGCCAGGCATTTGTCGCGCCGATATTATGACTGCCATATTGACGTAAATCAGTATTAAACATCGCCCTGCCGATTAATAATCCACTAGGTATTGAACCAATAAGATAACCGACTAATATGATAATGACATAATTCATTCATCATCTTCCTTTCTCCCCTTCACAATTAATTTCAATGGTGTACCCTCAAAGCCAAAACTTTCTCTGAGTTTATTTTCAATAAATCGCAAATAAGAAAAGTGCATAAGTTCAGGATCATTAACAAAAATTATAAATTTAGGTGGTTTTACGTCTGCCTGAGTCATGAAATAAATTTTCAATTGCTTACCTTTATGAGCCGGTGGTGGATTAACTGATAAAGCATCCATTATAAGCTGGTTTAAAACACTTGTCTGTATGCGCATATGCTGTTGCTCCGCCACATACTTTATAAGTTCCGGTATGCGATGTACCCTTTGCTTAGTAAGAGCCGATACGTAAATTACCGGTGCATACTGTAAAAAACCCAATTCATCACGCAGATCTTCGGTAAAATGCAATGGTGTCTTAGAATTTTTTTCAACAAGATCCCACTTATTAACCACCAAAATACAGCCTTTACCAGATTCATGGGCATACCCGGCTATTTTTTTATCCTGTTCGGTTACGCCATCCGGCCCACTTATCAGCATAAGAACTACATCACTGCGATCAACTGCGCGTAGTGAACGGATAACACTGTATCTTTCGATTGGTTCGTCTATCCTGGCCTTACGACGCATACCAGCCGTATCAATAAGGGTGTACTTTATGCCATCCTTACTGAAATGAGTATCAATGGCATCACGTGTTGTTCCCGGTATATCGCTGACAATTACGCGGTCTTGTCCGAGCATAGCATTGACTAATGATGATTTGCCCACATTGGGTCTGCCAATGACCGCAATATGAATTTCATCAGGATCTTCAGCCGCAGTATCGGTTATATCAGCGAATGACTCTGTGACCCGGTCCAATAAATCACCCAGATTGAGCGCATTTGATGCACCTATCGGCGTTGGTTCGCCCAACCCCAGATTATAAAACTCATATACGTCCATTTCCTGTTTAGGTGTATCAATTTTATTTACAGCTACTATAACCGGTTTTCTGGTGTTGCGCAATATATCGGCAATATCTTCATCAGCATTGACAATTCCTGCCCGACCATCTGTCAAAAAGATTATGACATCGGCTTCTTCAATAGCTAATTTTGCCTGAATCCGCATAGAGGATAACAAAGTATCCTGTCCCTCAAGTTCAATACCACCGGTATCGATTAAAGTAAATTGTTTATTAAGCCATTCGGCATCCATATATATCCTGTCACGAGTCACACCAGGAAAATCATCAACTATTGAAACACGCCTTTTGCCGATTTGATTAAACAGAGTAGATTTTCCTACGTTCGGACGCCCTACTATAGCAACTATTGGTTTATTCAAATTATGCACCTGCCTTATTTAATATATGCGGCATTACTCTGCCATGTATAAATATTTTTTTCACGTATATCTTTTACAGCATACCAATCAGTGAGCAGCTGATAAAGTACGACCGCACCCGTCGCCATTTTTATATCTTTATTGTATCTATCTTTTATCTGCTGGAGGGAATAATCATCAAGAAATACATCTTCACCCGTTCTCAGTGCTGATGCAGGTAATATGACACCATCACAGGTACCAGCCTGCTGTTGTAATGCCTTTAATATATCCTGTCCTGTCAAAAGCCCGGTCACTGTGATATCATGTCCAAAAAAATCGTTTTGCACTGGTAAAAGATTAATATGCAGTCCTTTTATATGCAGTCTTTCCAGCAAGGGGGCAAAAACTTTCCCGGCAGACTGACCACATACAATAGTCAAGTATAAGTCCCTATCATATGAAAAGGACCGCTCCATATTACTTTTCAATTGCATATTCCATTCATCAATAAAATTGCGACTTAAACCGATACCATTATCAAGCTGAGGAAATCCATCATAATATTTACTGTCAGGGAATGGATAATCAGCCATCAGATAAAATTCATCACTAAGATAAATAAAAGAAGTATTTGTCCTCTTCCTGAATTCATCCTGCCAGTTTTCAACTGATTTTATTACTGCCAATGCTTTTTCCCGATCAAACATTGTAAGCGGATAGCATCCTTCGCGATATTTTGTCAGACCGACAGGAACAACGGCAATACTCAAAGCATGAGGAATCCGCTCACCGATATCCCTGACTGTCTTATGCAGCTCCTCTCCATCATTGATACCAGGGCACAAAACAACCTGTGTATGATACTTTATATCCATGGAATCCAAAATGTCAAGCTGCTGCATAATCTGCGCAGCACGTTTGCTGTGCATCATTTTAACACGCAATTGTGGATTAGTAGTGTGGATAGACAAATACAACGGTGACAAATGAAGCTTATGAATACGTTCAAAATCCCGTGGTCCCATATTGGTCATCGAAATAAAGTTGCCATACAAAAATGACATCCGATAGTCATCATCTTTAATTGAAAGACTGCTGCGCATGTCGGGAGCTATTTGATCAACAAAACAAAAACAACATTTATTGCCGCAATTACGGATACCATTGAATACAGCCGATTCAAATTCAACACCTAATTCTTCATCATAGTCTTTATCAAACGCAATTGTTTCTTGCTGTCCGTCAATATGCTCAATCAGGAGTTCTATACTTTCATCAGCAAAGGCAAAACTCAAATCGATTATATCAGAAAGTTTACGCCCATTGACTGCTATTACCAAATCACCGGCCAGCAGTCCTAATTCTTCAGCTAAACCACCCTTATTTACTTTTATTATTTTACCACTATGAGACATTAGCTGACTCCTTTAATATTATTCGTATATCAAAAATATCATATAAAAAGGAGTAATGTCAACGGCATTACTCCTTTTTATATGACAGCTGAGTATTTTTAATGCTAAATGTAAATTTAACGAAATTATTTCTTTTCTTCTACCGCATCAGCAACAGTTGCTGGTTTATCTTCTTCAGCGTGATTTTCCTGATATTGTTCAAATTCAGCCTTATCAGCATCCTGTTTGACTCTCGTAATGCTGAGAGCAATTTTTTTGTTATCCTTATCAATATGAATAATTTTTGCTTTTACTTCATCGCCTATTTTTACTACTTCATCAGCCTTAGTAATATGCTTTTCTGACAGTTCGCGCATACGAATCAACCCGTCAAGTCCTTCTTCCAATTGTATAAATGCACCAAAATCAGCAAGTTTTACAATTTTGCCTACAATATAATTACCGACTGAATATTTTTCGATTTTTGCAAACCATGGATCAGGGACAGTATCTTTTATGCTTAAAGAAATGCGTTTGGTTTTCGGATCAAAATTTTTAATCAGTACCTCAACTTCATCACCGGCAGTGACAATATCAGAAGGATGTTTTATATGATTCCATGACAAATCAGAAATATGTACCAATCCATCCATGCCGCCTAAATCAACAAAAGCACCATAATCAACCACACGTTTAACTTTACCCTTGCAAATTTCACCTTCTTTTAAGGAAGCCATCAGTTCGGCTTGTTTCTTATCACGTTCTTCTTCCAATAAAACACGATGTGAAAAAATCAAACGCTGTTTCTTACTGTCTATTTCAATTATGCGCGCCGGCATTTCCTGTTTAACATAGCTGGCCAAATCCTTGATAAAATGAAGCTCAATTTGCGAAGCCGGTAAAAAGCCTCTTAATCCGGCATAAGACACCAGTAACCCACCCTTTATGAGCTTTGTCACTCTTATCGTAA
Source organism: Pectinatus frisingensis (assembly GCF_015732285.1). GTDB lineage: Bacteria > Bacillota > Negativicutes > Selenomonadales > Selenomonadaceae > Pectinatus > Pectinatus frisingensis. Next base: position 321,389 of record NZ_WIQU01000022.1, on the reverse strand, counting down.
CAGTTTTCTTTTCGTCAAAAATCTGTTGGGCATCGTTCCATGCCGCCATTTCATCAGCACGGCGTTTTGATAAAACCATACCATTTTCACCGCCCATATATACAACATACACGTTAATGACATCGCCGACATTCACCACATCTGAAGCAGTTTCCGGCGTAGGATAAGCCAGTTCCCTATTAGGAATCGGTATTTCCTGTTTATAACCGACATCTACATAAGCAGCATCACGATCAACCATTATGACCGTTCCCTTTATTATTTCATTCTCAGCAAAGTCCCTGATAGATTCTTCCTCCAGCAGGCTTTTCATATCTTGTTCTTGCACTTTATATATACCTCCCTGATGAGCCAGTCAGGTGTTGAAGCCCCTGCCGTCACACCAATTTTTGCTATATTATGAAACCATTCAACATCCAGCTCATCTGCTGTCTCTATATGATGCGTTATACATTTTTTTGAGCACAAATCAGCCAGACGCGTAGTATTAGCACTATTTTTACCGCCAATAACAATCATCATATCAACGTTAGCAGCTAACTTTTCTGCGGCACTTTGTCTTTGTTCCGTAGCTGTGCAAATAGTGCGCAATACTTTTATATCATTAGATTTATCAATAAAGATATTCACTAATTGCTTAAATTTATTACCTGAAAAAGTAGTCTGGGCAACAATTCCCAATTTTTTTACAAAATGAAACTGCCGAGCCTGAACTTCATCTTCGATTATAACAGCATTTTCACCGGCCCATTCAAAGATACTTTTTACTTCCGGATGTGTCTTTTCGCCGATGATTACAACCTCATAACCTTCATCAACAAGAGATTTTGCTGCCATTTGTGCCTTTTTCACATGCGGACAGGTAGCATCAATAACATTTAACCCCTTGGCTGCAGCTTTTTTATAAACTGCCGGCCCCACGCCATGAGAACGGATAATAACAGTACCGCTGTCAATTTCATCAAGATCATCTATTGACAAAATACCTTCGTCAGCCAGTTGTTGTACCATCTGAGGATTATGAATGATAGGTCCCAGCGTCACGACCCGGCTGTCTTTCCCTGCCTGATGCCGGGCTAAGTTTATTGCCCGTTTGACACCATAGCAAAATCCCATGTGATCTGCCAATTCTATTTCCATTTATTCACCATTTATACTTAATATCTTTCTTAGTATAACATAAATATTTTCTCATGTCTTGCAAGAATTTATCAAATTCTGTATCTCATGCATAATCATATCGGTAAATTTTTGTAATTCAGCCCGATTCGTGGAAGCACTGGTATAATAAATTGGCTTCCCGTATGCTACGCAAACCTTTGGAAAAAAGCTGCCTGATCCAAAAATTTTATTTGTGTTGATCACTGCTGTGGGGATAACCGGCACTGCTGCTTTGGCTGCAATCAATGCCACACCTGTAGCGGCCTGTTGGAGCTCACCGGTTTTACTGCGATGACCTTCCGGAAATACTCCCATACATTCGCCAGAAACTAATTTATTAATAGCTGTTCTTATGGCAGTACGATCTACAGTGCCGCGCCGCACCGGAAATGAATGAAAAGTACGCAGAGCACTGCCTAACAAAGGAACATCAAATAATTCCTGTTTAGCCATGTAGCCAATAGGTCTCTTAATAAAACAGCTTATCAGCATCGGGTCCCAATTACTTAAGTGATTGGCTGCTATTATTACGCCGCCTTTATTAGGTACGTTTTCCTTGTTGACAGCCTTCGCAGCAAATAACGACCTATAGAATAAATAAAAAAAACAATGTAAAAAATTATAGCCTAATTCCAAGAATCACTCACTCCAAATCATGAAATCAATGACAATATTTTATCAACCACAGCTTCGATCGTCATAGACGTACTGTCCAATAAAAATGCATCCGGAGTCTTTATCAGCGGCGATATAGCACGTTCACTGTCGGCCTTATCTCTGGCGGCAATTTCTGATTTCAGCTGTTCCAAATCAATATTATATCCTTTTTGTTTCATTTCAATAAAGCGGCGCCGAGCCCGCTCTTCTACTGAAGCTGTCAGATATATCTTTATATCGGCATTAGGAAGGACATTACTGGCAATATCCCGTCCATCCATTACTACAGCACCATTTTGCGCCATTGCCCGCTGCAAAGCCACCATTTTTTCCCGTACCGGTCCCAGTTTGGCGACCTGCGAAACTATCTTATTCACCGCCGGCGCGCGCAGTTTATCAGAGATATCTTCTCCGTCGGCCAACACCCGTGTGCTGCCATCTATATATTGTAAAATCAAATTCATATGTTGTGCTGTTTGTATAATAAATTCATCCTTAAAATCAAAATCATCAGCTTGAAGCACTTTCCACGCCACCGCACGATACATGGCTCCCGTATCTATATATGTATAGCCGAGTCTGGCGGCCACCAATTGGGCAACGGTACTTTTCCCTGCACCAGCCGGTCCGTCAATAGCTATTACTTTGCTGTTATTCATCTGATTATCATTCACCTTATAAGCTTATTTTAAATGTTCCAGTGTAGTATAAAACTGCGGATATGATATATTTACACAGTCTGCACCGCTGATTTCTACACCTTTTCCTGACGCACCCGCAACTGCGAGTGCCATGGCAATACGATGATCATCGTGTGAATCGCATTGGGCATATTTAAAAGCTGAATTTCCCTCTATAATGAGGCCATCTTCTTTTTCTGTCACAGCATTAGTCAGCTTGCCGAATTCGCGGCAGATTGCCTTGATACGGTCACTTTCCTTTACACGCAGTTCCTGTGCTCCATTTATAGTGGTACGGCCGTCAGCAAGTATCGCTGCTACCGTTATAATTGGAATTTCATCGACCAGGCGGGGAATAATATCAGCAGCTATATCTATGCCATGCAGCCTGGCCGAGCGAACATGCAGATCAGCCACTGGTTCACCGCCATCCGTCCGACATCCGCAAAGTTCAATGTTTGTTCCCATATTATTAAGAACATCCAATATACCTGTACGTGTCTTATTTATACCAACATTTTTTATTATTATGTCACTGTTGGGAATTACTGTTGCTGCAACCAGCCAATACGCAGCAGAACTGATATCGCCAGGTACAATTATTTCAGCAGGGGCATGCAGCCTGTCTGCCGGACGAATGCTTATTGCGCCATTCTGAGTCGTTATATCAACACCAAAAGCCTTGAGCATTCTTTCTGTATGATCGCGTGACGGATATTTTTCGATTACTGTGGTAACTCCCTGCGCGTATAATCCGGCCAATAAAACAGCCGATTTTACTTGCGCACTGGCCATCGGCATTTCATAAGTAATACCGGTCAATCTTTGTTTGGCAGGAATTACTGTAATTGGCAGCAAAGTGTTTATTTTTCTGCCAACGATTGATGCTCCCATTCGAGTTAAAGGGGTAATGACCCGCTGCATCGGTCTTTTGGACAGTGATGCGTCACCAGTAAATGTAGTCAAAAATTTTTGACCGGACAGTATACCGAGCATCAGTCGCAGTGTAGTCCCTGAATTACCGGCATCAATTATATTTTCCGGTTCGTTTAAACCATATAAACCCTTACCGCATATTGTCAGCTCTTCTCCATCATCTGCAATATTGACACCTAAAGCCCGCATACAGTTCACCGTACTTAGGCAATCCTGTGCGCGCAGGAAATTAACTATGCGGACCGGAGTATCACTAAGCCCGGCAAACATAACACTGCGATGTGATACTGATTTATCACCAGGAATAGTAATCACACCATGCAGTCCATCAACCGCCGCCTCAATTATTTTACTTGTCATGCATCCCATACCTTTCAAACTTTTGTATTAGCTGGCAATTCATATTATATAAATAGTAATTCGCGATTTCGCTCAGATTTCCTCCCCATCGCAACCAATTAACAATCAGCGGCATTTTTACCGGCAGTGTATCCCATAGAAAAAGCAGCCTGCAGATTAAATCCGCCGGTATAACCATCAACATCCACCACTTCACCGGCAAAATATAACCCGTCGATAAGCTTAGACTGCATTGTCTTTGGATCTATTTCCTTAACATTTACACCGCCGCAGGTAACAATAGCTTCAGCTAAAGGACGGGATTTTGTAATATCAACAGATAAATTTCTTAATGTGGCAACAAGTTTGTACCGCTCTTTTTTAGTCAATTGGTCGGCAGGTTTTTCACCGCTGATATATGCCAGATCCAAAATAATCGGTATTAAACGATGTGGCAAAAGATCAATCATTGCATTTTTCATTTGCTTATGGGCATACTTTTTAAAATCGCGCTGAAGTCGGGCATCAAGCTGCTCTGGTGTCAATGCTGGTTTTAAATTTATTGTCAAAAAAACTTTTTGCCGCTTAGACAAAGATATTGCGATAGCACGGCTTAAAGATAATATTATCGGTCCTGTAACGCCAAAATGCGTGAACATCATTTCACCAAACATTTCAGCACTTTTCTTACCTTCAGTAAAAACACTCACACGCACATTTCGTAATGACAATCCCTGCAAATTCTTCACCCAGTCAAGATCTGTTTCCAATGGTACTAAAGCCGGATGTAGTTCTTCTATAGTATGCCCCAGAACCGATGCCAGATACACTCCGTTCCCATCCGAACCAGTAGCCGGATAACTAGCTCCCCCTGCAGCCAATATTACAACGTCAGCAGAAGTAATCTGTCCGACTGCTGTTTTAACACCAGTTACCTTATGATCGGCTGTAATGATTTTCATTGCCTTAGTATTCAACTGTAATTCTACTTTAGCATCATATAAACATTTACACAACGTATCTACTACTTCTACAGCCCTATCACTTTGCGGAAAAACCCGGCCGCCGCGTTCAACTTTAGTAGCCACCCCAATTTTTTCAAAAAAAGAAATAACATCATCATTAAAAAAATTCCTGAAAGCACTATATAAAAATTTACCATTTCCCGGAATGTTTTTTATAAACGTCGGCAGATCGGCAACATTAGTAATGTTGCAACGCCCCTTACCCGTTATCATTAATTTTCTACCTATCCGATCATTACGTTCCATCAGGATAACTTTATTGTCATCTTTTTTTGCCGCCTGTAATGCAGCCAGTATACCGGCTGCGCCGGCACCGATGACCACTATCTTTTTCATATTTATTATTCTCCATTGATTATATAATTGAGTTGTAACAATTCATCGTTTGTCAAAGAACGATATTCACCCTTCCTCAGCCCTTTTAAAGTCACTCCGGCAAACTGTACTCGTTTCAAACTAACAACATCGTGCTGCACAGCTTCGAACATTCGCCTTATCTGACGATTACGCCCTTCGTGTATCGTCATTTCTATTTTGCTGCAGTCAGTTTCCCGATTATAGTTGATAATGGCTGCTTTGGCCGGAGCTGTTTTACCATCCGACAAACTTATTCCATGCCGCAGTGACCCCAATTCATCACTGCCGAGTCTGCCCTTTATAGAAACGAGATACGTCTTTTCTATTTTAAATTTAGGATGTAATAACTTTTGTGTCAGTGTTCCATCATTAGTCAGTAATAATAAACCTTCTGTATTATTATCCAATCGTCCAACCGGAAATATACGCTGCTGTATTTCGGGAAGCAGATCCAATACTGTTTTTCTGCCTCTGTCATCCTTCGCCGTGGAAATATAACCTTTAGGCTTATACAACATTATATATATTTTTTCTTCAATTTGTTTAATTACGTTCCCGTCAAATTTAACATTATCAACCAAAGGATTTACCCTTGTACCCAAAGTAGTTACTATTTTATCATTGACACTTACACGCCCATCACTAATAAACTTTTCTGCCGTTCGCCGCGATGCTATGCCGCAGTCAGCAATATATTTTTGCAACCGTTCCAAAATTAACCTCCAACTTGTAATGATATATTATTTTACCTGATTCTTCAACAGTTTGACAAGCCATCTTCGTAAGTCCGCAAAATAAATAGACTGATGCCGCAGCGCCAGCCTATTTATTTTATTTACTATGAAGTTTTTCGTACATTTGAACAATCATGGCAACTGCAGCGCCGCTCATTGATAACCTGCGGCAAATTTCAGAAGATGTCATTCCTTGATCCAATAATGAAAAAACGACTTTTGTTGCCGCCGGCAATGCCTCATAAGTATCAGACTTTATTCTTTGCTGTTGCTCAGCAATCGACTCTTCTGCTGATAAAACATCAATATGCCTGAGCTTAACATCAGCTGACTTCAAAGCTGTATTAAAATTCGTTGATGGTCTCGTAGTTGTCGTCTGTGAAAAAATACGGCTGTTTTCATTCTCTGCCAATAAAGCACTATATTTTTTTAACTCTTCGACCCGCATATCAGCCGTCTTAATCAAGGTTTCCAGTTGGTTTATACGTCCGTCCATCTGTTGTAAAACATTATCTCCGGCATTTATTATCTCTTTTTTTAAATTATCAGCCGACATTCCGATATTTTCGACACTTGCATAGGTATCGTCACGCTTTATACCGGAACTCATATTGCGCTTCAGCAGTAATATTACCAAAACGCCTAAAATTATTATTATACCCAAAACTTCTGTGATCATTTTGCCCTCCGCAATCCATTCATAATTTTATATCAATATTATGACCACGGATGGCATCAGATAAATTATCCTCATCCTCTTGTGGCGGTGCTGCAGCTTTATGTTTATGATTAGGACGCGAATAGCCATTGCCATTTTGCTTATTGCGTTCATCATCGCTGCGAATTTTTTCCCCCTCAACGGCATCCTTGGCATAAACCTGAAATTGTTTATCTTCTGATTCCTGCTGCAGTTTAGTATTGCCAAAGTCTTGCGCGGCATTTACCTGTTGGTTCATTTTATTTTGAATATTACCAACCTCGGAACTGTTTGGCAGCATTGCCTGCAGATTACCAATAGGATTTACAGACATCTTTATCCCTCCATTATCAATAAGGACTCAACTTTACACATTCATGTTCCTTATCAGCAACAAATGAACAATGCTGCGCATCTGTCTGCATAGTATAAAGGAACGGTGATATCGTCACCTTTACACCCGGATGTACAGCATCATCCACCCTTATTTTAGCATTGGACATATTTTTAAGTGCTTCAGCCAATTTTTCTATTATGGTCTTGTTCCTTTCAATTTTTCCTGCCAAAGGAAATCTTACACGCTTTAGTTGACCTAATTTTTCTTTTTGAAGCAACGATAAATTAGTTTTATTCTTAAATGAATTTAATGCATTAGTTATATTGCGCAATTGTTTTTTGTCAGTCTCGTATTCTTTGAGCAGACTTGTATACCGTTCATTGATTATAGGATTTATTCCCACCTCAATTTTTGTCGATACATTAGCAATATTTCCCAGTACACCCGCATCAATCAAAATACCCGCAATTGCATGACCGCCGACTATTTGCCCACGGCGCCCCTTTACAATAATTCTTCTTCCGGCATTTAATTTCGAATGCATCGCCACATCAACCACATAAATATCACGTTCTGCTGTTATATAGGCGTTTTCAGCAAAAGTAGTGTGAACATCTTCCCGGGCAGTTATTTTACCGTGCCGCATGCCCAGCACGCCACCATCTATATAAACATTACGTGCTATCACCGTCCCGCCGCCGACAACACCGCCAATATTGACATCTCCCTCGGCTTTGACCGTAAAACCATCCTGAACACTACCTTTAATAAACACACTGCCATTGAAATTGATATTGCCGGTTGATAAATCAACATCACCATTTATGTCCAGTTTGGGATCAACAGAAATACGGTTATTTTCTTCAATGGCCTGCCCGTCAATAGCAGCCACTAGTGTATTATCATCTACAATTTCAGTATTTTTCCCTTTTATCAGCGGTATTGGTTTACCCGCCCGGCAGGCTATTTCCTGTCCCAAGACATTCATGCCCGATTCCCCCTTGGTTTGAGGAATTCTTTCAGCAAGGACCGTTCCCTTTGTCACGACAAAATACAAATTAAGGTCCTTATAATTCACCCTACCGTTTTCCTTTGTTGCCGGTGCCCCCTTCTTAGAAAAATCGATATGTCTTTTTATATAAGCATTATCACCATTAATTGGTGCCTTCCCTTCAGCGATTATTTGTGTTTGAAAAGGTGTTTTTATAAATTCGTCGATATTTGACTCATTTATACCATAACTTATTTTCTTGTCTGAGAGCAGCTGCATAATATAATTCTTATCATAATTAAACTCCTTATCTTCTCCGTTAAAGCTGATCACAGCCTGCATCTTATCCTTACTTATCTCTACCAACGGCACAGGAACTTCCCGTGCCACAGTCTGCTCTGCTCCTCCTGCTATCTGCTTGCGCTGCCCATCATGTTCATTAACGATTTTTACTATATCTGTCAGCTTATAATCCTTTATTTCATGCTTTTTTAAAATTGCGCATAATAGCGTAAGGTCTTTGAATGAAGCTATTCCTTCAGCCGGTTGATACACGGTTAAAAAAACTTCTTCTCCTAAAATCTCTAATAAGTATCCTTCTTTTTCACTGCCAACAGCAACATCCGGCATAGTAAATCCTCCTGAGATTAGAACACTTGAAATTTTTTACAATTAACAGCTTTCCCCTCGAAAACTGTTTTCAAGATACAATGTTGCTAAAACATATTTTTATAATAACTGCCCTTAAATTACATCTATTTTTATTATAGCTGTAATTTTCCGAAATAAATCACCACTCATCTCCCACGCCGCTTATTTTATATATTTTTAATTAAAAATATCAGATTTGGAACGCGATAAATAACCCCTTAGTCTGAGAACTGCCCTTTTGTGCAACTGACTTATACGTGCTTCCGATAGATTAAGTGTCATGCCGATTTCCTTCAAAGTCAGTTCCTCCGAATAATACAATGAAATTATCAACTTTTCTTTTTCCGGCAGCCGGTCTATAGCTTCTGCCAGCTTTTGCTTAATGAAATCTCTGTTGATTTTTTTTTCCACATCATTGCTGTCACTGACCATGTATTCCGCATTTATATATTCTTCCAGTGATGTCAATGAAGTCGTATTTATATTAGCTTCTAAAGTATATAAATCTTCCAATTTCATCGTCATTGCCTGGGCCAATTCCTGTTTGGTCGGAGTGCGGTGCAGATCCTCTTCCAGACCAATATACACAGTTTCATATTTTTTGATTTTTTTCCGCAAAGAAACTGATAGCCAGTCCCTTGACCTCAAATAATCCAATATTGACCCGCGTATGCGATTTTTAGCATAAGTCTCAAACTTTACCCCCAGATTGATATCAAACCGTGAAATGGCATCCATAAGTCCAAAAAAACCGCTGCTTATCAAATCATCACGTTCAATATGTGACGGTAAATTACACGCTATATTATTTACAATAATATTCACTAACGGCAAATAATTTTCTATCAAACTGTTTCGTGCGGCTAAATCATCATCTTTTTTATATGTTTCCCATAAATCAATAATATCGGGGGCAGAAAGAGGTTTAATTGTCTGCAATTTTGTGCCTCCTTAATTTATGTTCAAACAAATTTGCAGCATTACCAAAACAACAGACAAATATCATTTTTCATATATATTTTATCTGTCGACCGGAATAATATCAAATTGTTTTTTCACCCTTATTAATTGTTCTTATTTTATATAAACCTGTTTCTAAATCAATTTCCACCGTACGTCCGTATGTTCCGCCTAAATCTTCGCCGGCAATTTTTATTGCACAATTTTGCAAAGTTTTCCTAGCTAATTCAGCATTCCTTTTACCTATTGCCATTATATCAGATGTACCGGCAAATTGAAACATTTGTGAACCGCCGGCCAGTTTAGCTATCAATCTCGTCTTAACAGCACCCATCGAAATAACCTTATCAAGTAAAAGCGGTATACCGGTATCGGCAAATTTAGCCGGATTTTCATTAGCACGTGCCTGAGTACTGTCGGGCAGCATAATATGAACCAATCCGCCTATTTTTATAACAGGATCATATAAAGTAATACCAACGCAGGAACCCAATCCATAGCTAATAATTTTATCTGGCGCCTTGCCGACCTTATAATCGGCTATCCCGACTTTTAATGCTTCAGCCATATTATTTCACTCCTACTGCATTTAAAATTATTTGGAGCGAGCCAGAGTCGGGTATTAAAAAGAAATGTCCATTTATACCATCATCTTCCGATAAGAATTGTGTTTCAATAACGAGTGCGTGATCTCCCATCTGTCCCAATTGAACAATTACAACATTTAATATTGCTCCTGCCATATCCACAGCCATAGCTGGTATTGAAGGCAGCAATGTCAACTTTGTATAGTAAGATAAAGCATTCAAATATGAACCGGCTAATATGTTCCCTATTTCCATCAAAGCTGACTGATCCATTTCAGTCAGCTCTCCTTCTGTGCTTTTTTGCTCTCCTAATAAATGCTCAACTAAATAAAAGGCGCTTTCCTTAGGCATCAGGAATAGTACGCTGCCCGGTGCTTTTCCATACACTCGTAAGAAAATACCAGCAACCATTGTATCCGGACCACCCACAAGATTGGGAACATCTGCCAATGGTACCACAGATACACTTGGAACATCCATATCTATTTTTTTATTTATAAGCTGTGAAAGTGCCGTAGCTGAATTTCCGGCACCTACATTACCTATTTCCTTTATTGCGTCCAGCTGCATTGCTGATAAATTTAACATACTGTCTGACATATGCACACCTCATTTATTTTCGTTATTTAATCCTAATATTTCATATAAATTTAATAAAATAACGAGTCGGTCATTTAAATTGCCTATGCCGCTTATAAATTTATTGGACTCTGCATGCAGATCATTTTCCGTTGATATTATCTGCTTGTAATTAGTTATACAGTTAGTATCAACAGTCAAAACCTCGGTGACGGCATCCACGATCATGCCAACTGTTATATCTTCTAATTTTATGACAATTATTCTGGTAGATTCACTATACTCTTCATCCGGCAGACCGATTCTTTTTTTCAGGTCAATAACCGGCAGTACACTGCCCCGCAGATTTATAACACCCTTGATATATTCTGGCGTAAAAGGTACCCGGGTTATGTCAGTAAGTCTTTTTATTTCTTCAACATTTAAGATACTTATGCCGTATTCTTCACGCTTTAACTTAAATGCGACTATCTGTACTTCACTTGATGCAGCTTCTTGCTGTTCCATGATATACTCCTCCTACAAATTATTGCATTAAAATTGCAACATCTAAAATCAGGGCAATCTGACCATTACCTAAAACCGTTGCACCGGAAATAACCTTGATACCCGATAACAATTTGCCCAGCGTTTTTATTACGATTTCCTGCTGACCAATCAATCTGTCAACCATAATGCCGCATTTCTTATCACCAATATGCACGACGACTATGTATATTTCATCACTGTCAAAATCAGCCGCAGGCGGTACATTAAGGGCTTGGTTCAAACGGACTATTGGTATTATTTCACCACGAATAACGATAGTTTCCCTGTTTTGGATAGTTTTTATATCATCTGGCGTTATATTTATAGTGCTATCAATAGAAGCCAATGGAATAGCGTAAATTTCTTTTTGTACATTGACCAGTAAAGCCTGAATAATAGCCAATGTCAAAGGCAGCTTTATTTTAAATATACTGCCGGCATTACGTTTGGTTTCAACATCAATAACTCCACCTAATGCTTCGATCGTAGTTCGCACAACATCCATTCCTACGCCACGTCCGGATACATCAGTAATTACATCAGAAGTGGAAAAACCCGGTAAAAAGATCAATCGCACTGCCTCTGACTCTGTCATATTATCGGCATCTTCCTGTGTAATAACACCTTTTTCCAATGCTTTATCCCGAATGACTGCAGCATCCATGCCAGCGCCGTCATCAGTGACCATGATTATTACATTATTACCTTCATGTCTGGCTATGAGGCCTACCTTACCGACACGCGGCTTACCCTTTGCTTCACGATCATCAGGATGTTCTATGCCATGGTCCATTGAATTGCGGATAAGATGGACTAACGGATCTCCAATTTCATCTATTACAGTTCTGTCCAGCTCAGTTTCTTCACCTTCAATAGTCAAATTGACTTCCTTACCCAATTCTTTTGCCAAATCCCGTACAACACGGGGAAACCGGTTAAATACCTGCCCTACCGGAACCATCCGCACCTTCATGACAATTGACTGTAAGTCACTCGTGACCCGATCCATTTGTTCAACTGTTTCCACTAATTCAGTAATACGGTGAGTATTGCCAATTTGTTCCAGCCGTGTCTTGTTGATAACTAATTCACCGACCAAATTCATCAAAGAATCAAGCTTTTCAATACCAACACGTACAGATTGGCCACCTTTCATGTTGTCATGATGCTGGATAGCCTGCTTCTTTTTGACCGGAGCACTCGGTTTGGCAACTGCCGGAACAGCTGCTTTCTTGACAGCCGGTACCAATGCCGGTGCATCAAGTTTAATTATTTCTATCATTACTTGCTTTATTTCAGAAATACCCAATAATGTAGATTCTACCCGCTGTTCTTCTTCACCTGTCAGTAAAATAACATCAAATGATAAGTCAAACTTTTCTTGTTCTAAATCCTCTGCCGGTGGAACAGATTTTATTACGTCACCCAATTCATCCAGTGCTGACATTACCATATACGAACGAACCGCTTTCAGCACACATGTTTCAGCTAAAATAATCCTCACATGCATTGCCCGCAGGCCCGATTCTTTAGCCTTATTAATGAGATCTTTGTCAATATCGGTAAGTTCTATGCTCATATCAGCTTTTTTATCATCAGCTGCATCCGCGGGCGCAGCTGATGATTTATCTGTACTGCTTTTAGCGATTGAACCTGTTGAATTACCGGAAGCAATGGCATTCAACTTTTCTACCAAACCTTTTACATCAACCGAATCTTCAGGATTACCGGCTTCTACATTATCGACCATCTGCTGCAAGGCATCGACACTTTTAAATAATATATCCACAATGTCTTCATCAGCGTGCAGTTTTTCATTACGAATCAAATCCAGTACGTTTTCCATATCATGAGTAAGTTCGGCAATGGCTGTAAAACCCATTGTAGCCGACATTCCCTTCAATGTATGTGCGCTTCTGAAAATCTCATTTATCGCATCGGAATCCTCAGGATCTTTTTCAAGGTCCAGGAGACGTTCATTAAGTGACTGCAAATGATCTTTTGATTCTTCCAGAAACATCTCCATATATTGACTAGTATCCATTTTTCATTCCTCCAGAATATTATTGATTTCTTTTTATGGCACTAACTATTGCATTAGCTATTTCATCCACAGGCAAAACCTCATCAGCTATTCCCAAATCAACAACGGCCTTAGGCATTCCATAAACTACTGATGTCAGCTCACTCTCAGCAATTACATAGCCGCCGGCCTTTTTTATCTGCAGCATGCCTGCTGCCCCGTCATTTCCCATACCAGTCATAATAACTGATACAAGGCTCTTTCCGAAAGGGACTGCGGAATTAAACAATGCATTGACTGACGGGCGGTGATTACCGATCGGCGGCTCCTGATTAAGTGATATTATACCTCCGGCAGCATCCTTATGCACCACCATATGGTAATTTCCCGGTGCTATATAGACATGCGCAGGTTCAATACGATCACCATTTTCAGCCTCTTTAACAGTCACCTCAGACAATTGATTTAATCTGTCTGCCAATGACTTTGTGAAACCGGGCGGCATGTGCTGTACAACGACCACACCGCACGGCAGATCTGCCGGCAGCTTAGTGATTACATCCTGCAGTGCCTTAGGTCCCCCTGTCGATGTTCCAATAGCAACCAATCTGGTACAACCTGCTGCACTGCTATTGTATGCAGGTCGTCCTTCGGTTACGGAATAAAACGGACTCACCCTTTTAGAATTTATATGCCATGCGGATAGCTTACCCTTCACTTTAACTGCTGCCCGGCATTTATTTATTATGCTGTCACTTATATCTCTGGAATTAATTATATTAGTATTACCCTTATTAATAAAATCTACCGCGCCTGCCTCCAATGCCGCTATTGTTTCGTCAGCACCTGATTTAGTAAGACTGCTTACCATTATGACCGGCAGCGGAGCTTCCCGCATAATCACTTTTAAGGCATGCAAGCCATTCATGATCGGCATATTGACATCAAGGGTCATAATATCAGGTTTTAACTCCAAAACTTTTTCTATAGCATCCCTTCCATTCACTGCCACACCTACTACTGTAAAATCTGCTTGTGTAGCAAATATATCTGACAATATTTTTCTCATGAAGATTGAATCATCTGCTATTAAAATACGGATCAATGCTATTTTCCTTTCTTACTTTTGTATTATCCCTTTATTAATAAATTCCCTTTGTTTAGTAAAAAGATATTTTATCAATTTATTTTGAATCTGCCGCGATAAATCAATAAATTTAGCGCCGACAAGATATTGATTACTGTCTTTTAAAATAGAACGTTTTATCCTGGCAAAAGTATATATTCTGCCTACGGAAGGAATAAGCTCAGTCTCAATTATAATTTTACTATTGGGCAGCAATTTGGTATTGTAGAAAAAAGATATGCCATTACCGCTCATGTCGAAACTTTCAGTTTTGAACGGTGCATTAATTCCGCCGTTTTCATCAAATGTTATAATTCGCAATGCCGTCCGCAACGGTATTCTTACAAATTCCCGGTTTTGTGCTTTTATGACTGTATCATTAATATTTAATACCCATACCGGTACATTGATTTTTGCCAAATGCCTATACTGACCGGTAAAGATATAAATACAGGTGCTGTCAATTATTTTACCACTAATAGGCTGATTTGTTTCCGGAATTATCGGACATCGCCTTGAATCTGCCGGCAAGGCCAAAAAAACTTCATTTTCCTGTATATCTTCAACTCTGCTTGAATAAGCGACGGCCTCATCACTGTTGCCTATCTTAGTAATCTCTATACGCTGCCCTATCCTTAAAATTTTTTTTGTCTTAAAAACATTAATATGCTTCATTGTCGTTTCCTCCGTAAAACTAACGGGAAAAAATCAAACGCTGCAAAAAACCGCGCCAACCCCGTTTGACTCGCATACTGTCTCCCTGCAAAACTGCCTTTGCTATTGAATTTATGCATTTGGCCGCAATAGTATCAGGATAAGACAATAACAGAGGAATCTGCTTTTTTATAGCATTTGTCATATTGCGGTCATCATAAATCATTCCCAGATAACTTACATTAACTTGTAAAAATCTTCTGGTGGTTTCGATCAGTTTCATACCGACATCGATTCCCTCAGACTCATCATATATCTTATTGATAACGAATTTTATATTAAGAAAATCTGTTTTCGCTCTGCAGGCTTTGATAACGGCATATGCATCCGTCAATGCCGTTGGTTCTGGTGTAGTGAGTAAAATAATCTCATCGGATGATAATAAAAAATCCAACACATTTCTACCGACGCCGGCACCAGTATCTACTAAAATTATATCAGCAACAGTCTCACACGCGTATAGCTTTTGTATCAGCAGTTCCCTGGTGGTAACTGAAAGATCCGACATTTGTTCAATTCCAGATCCCCCCGAGATATATTTGATTCCGGCAGGACCTTCCAATATGATCTGCGCCAAAGAAATATCACTGTTTAACAAATCCATCATCGTATACCTTGATGAACAGCCTAAAATCACCTCAACATTTGCCAATCCCAAATCCGCATCAATTATCAAAACACGTTTGCCCATTCGTGATAAAGCAATGGCCAGGTTAACGGTAAAATTTGTTTTGCCGACACCGCCCTTACCACTCGTAATTGCAATGATATACGGCAGATTATCTTTCTTATCAACATTTACAGAACCTGTCTCCTGCAAATCACCAACAAAATTTTTTCCCCCGACTAGTTGTCGCAATTTGGCAGCTTGGTCTTTCATAATATATCTACCTCAACAGAAGATCAGCTAAATTTTTTGCCAATGCCGGGAAAATGTCATCAGGCACACTTTGTCCATTGGTAAAATATGATAAAGTAATCGGATATTGCTTAAGTAAATTGAGAACCATGCCAATACTGGATGTTTCATCAGTTTTGGTAAAAATAACCCGATCAGGTGCACATAAAGAAAACTTTCTAATTATATCCACTACATCACGCGGCTTAGTGGTAGCACTTAGAACAAGATGCTTTTCAATACCGTTGCCGGCAGCAAGTAAATCATGCAATTCCATTAACTGATATTCATTATGCTGGCTGCGGCCGGCGGTGTCAATTAAAATCAATTGTTTATCTTTATGTTTATCGATTGTATCTTTTAACTCAGATGGTGAATAAACAATTTCCAATGGCAGTCCAATGATATCCGAGTATGTCTTTAACTGGTCAACCGCCGATATCCGATATGTGTCAGCAGTTATTAATGCTGCACGCACGCCCTGTTCTAAAGCAAAACGGGCAGCTATCTTAGCTAGTGTTGTAGTCTTTCCCACACCGGTGGTACCAATTAACGCGACAATCTTAGGCCGTCCGGCAGTGAGTTCTATTCCCGTTGGTGGTTTTATATATTGAGCCAGGTAATCCAGTAAAATTTTTCGGGCTGCCGGCATGTTTTTATCCAATAGTGCATTACTATCGGCCGACTGATTAACAATTTCCTCGATTATCGCATCATCAACTTCCTGCTGTTGCAATGCCTCTTGTAATGATACAATATCAGATTCCGCACTTTTGCCTTGTCCTTTTAGTACGTCATTAAGCATGAGCTTCATTTGGGCAAGTTCTGTCTCCAGCTGCCGGATTTTTACTTCCTGTCCATTTTCTCCAGCATTCATATCCTGCATATTATCAGACGCCTTTATAATTTTCGGCTGTCGTACATAATCGGCCGATACAGTATCTTCTCCGGGTGTATCTGCTGCCGGCTCATTATAGTTGACAGTTTTATAATTCTGCAATACTTTCTTAGGTACAATCGGTTTCATTTGCTCCGGTACAGCTTGCTGCCGTACCGGCTTTGATATCGGCCTGCTGTCAGGAACCGGTGCGCTACTATTTATAACCGGCGGTAAAATTGCTGTGCGCGGTTTGTCCTCAACAGCTGCCGTTACTTCAACCATTTTTTTGCCACCATAACCAAAAATCCCCCCTGTAGTGTATTTTTTAGTATGCAAAATCACCGCGTCCGCACCTAATTCCGCACGGACTCTATCCATAGCTGCCTTAGCAGTACGCTCCTTAAATACTTTAATCTGCAATTATATTTTCACCACCCCAAGAATCTGAATTTCCACATTTGAATCTATTTCAGCCTGTGATAATACAATTACACCAGCAATAGATCTTTCAATTAATTTTTTAAAATATATCCTGATAGCCGGCCCTGTAAGCACAATCGGTTGATAACCCAGATCCGTGAGTTCCTGCAGGACCTTGTTCATCGCCGTTATAAGATTTTTCATCGTATTAGGATCAAGACTTACATATGATCCCCGCTCCGTCCGCTGCACAGCACCGGCAATTTTATTTTCCAGTCCCGGATCAAGTGACACACATGGCAGGGTATTGTTTTGCACATACTGACTAGTTATCTGCCTTGCTAAGGCATGCCGTACATATTCTGTTAAAACATCAGTATCCTTGGTCATTTTCGCATAATCCGACAAAACTTCCAAAATCGTAGCCATATCGCGAATAGATACTCGCTCATGCAGTAAATTAGCCAGGACTTTTTGTATCTCACCAACACTGAGCAGATCAGGTACGACTTCTTCAACCACCGACGGACTAGTTTTCTTAATATTATCAATTAAATTCTGCGTTTCCTGACGACTCAGTATTTCATCAGCATGGGCCTTTATAACCTCTGTAAGATGTGTCGCTAAAACAGAAACGGCATCAACCACCGTATATCCATTCAATTCTGCCTGTTCACGCTGTGCTTCAGTCACCCATATAGCCGGTAATCCAAAAGCTGGTTCAGTAGTTTTTATGCCATCAATTTCTTCTACCACTGTTCCGGAATTCATTGCTAAATAGTGGTCAAGTAATAATTCTCCCTTGGCTATTTCAATACCTCTTAATTTTATGATATAAGCGTTAGGTTTTATCTGAATATTATCACGTATCCTGATAGTGGGGACAACCAAGCCTAATTCCAAGGCACATTGCCGTCTGATCATCACAATACGCTCCAGCAGATCTCCACCTTGTGCTGTGTCAACCAATGGAATCAAACTATAACCTATTTCCAGTTCCATTGGATCCACCTGTAATAAAGATATAACATTCTCCGGTTTTTTTATTGCTTCCTTGCTCTGTTCTTTTTGTTTAGCCTGAGTATTGGCTAAAGACGTCCGTTCTGACCTGCGCAGATTATAAGCAATTATAAAAGCGAATGCCGCCAGCACCAAAAATGGAATTGTAGGCAGCCCCGGTATCAAGGATAGGAAAACCAGGACACCGGAAACTATAAAAAATATCCGTGGATTCCTAAATAATTGACTTATCAGATCATGTCCCAAATTGGAATTAGAAGCAGCCCGCGTAACGATGATACCTGTAGCCGTTGATATCAAAAGTGCCGGTATCTGATTTACCAGACCTTCACCGACAGTCAGCAAAGTATATTGCTGCAATGACTGAGCTATAGTCAAATTACGCTGAACCATACCAATTATAAATCCGCCAAAGATATTGATAATGATTATTATAATAGCAGCGATAGCATCGCCTTTGACAAATTTGCTGGCCCCGTCCATAGCTCCGTAAAAATCAGCTTCATGCTGTATTTTTTCACGTCTGGCCTTAGCTTCGGCGTCATTTATTATACCTTGATTCAAATCGGCATCAATAGCCATCTGTTTACCGGGCATAGCATCCAAAGTAAAACGAGCAGAAACTTCCGCCACACGTTCTGCCCCTTTAGTAATTACAACAAACTGTATAATTATCAAAATTACAAAGACAATAAATCCTACTACCGGATTGCCGCCGACAACAAAATTACCGAATGCCATTATTACTTCTCCGGCGTAACCATTCAACAAAATCAATCTGGTTGAAGATACATTCAACGCCAAACGAAATAAAGTTGCAACCAGCAATAACGACGGAAAAACCGAAAAATCCAACGGCTCAACATTATAAATTGTTACCATTACCACGGTTAAAGCCAAAGTAATATTGAGGCATAACAACAAATCCAGAAGAAACGTCGGCAGCGGAATAATCATCATTATGACTATCGTCACGATAGCTAGAGCGATAACAACATCACTGTACTTATTAATAAAATTTCCTGCTGTAGTAGATGGTGCAGCCATAATGCAATAACCCCTCACTATGCTTTAAAATAAAATATTATGCTAATTTTTTCTTTTTCAATCTATATACATATGCCAATACTTCAGCAACAGCCTTGTACAATTCCGGTGGAACAACATCACCAATTTCGGCAGAAAGATACAGCGTTCGGGCCAATGGTTTATTTTCTACTATAACGACATTTGCCTCACGAGCAATCTGCTTTATCCTTTGGGCAACCAGATCCTGTCCTTTAGCAATTATAACCGGAGCAGTCATGCCTTTTTCGTATTTCAAGGCTATTGCAAAATGTGTAGGATTAGTTATAATGACATCGGCTTTGGGAACTTCATGCATCATACGCTGCAGGGATATTTGCTTTTGCTTTTGTTTTATTTTCCCCTTTATCTGAGGATCCCCTTCACTTTGTTTAAACTCATCCTTAATATCCTGCTTGCTCATTTTTAATTCCTGCTTATGCTGCCATTTTTGATACATAAAATCTATTAAGCCGATTATTAGCAGCACCGCGCATATTTCAAAAGCCAATTTGAAAATAATATCGGTAATCGTCACCAATGCCATCCGCAGATCCATAAAAATAAGCTTTGGCATCTGGATAACCTGATCAACTATATATAAATAAACAAAATATCCCACAACCAATATTTTGGCAATAGACTTAAATAATTCCATAATTGCGCGCTTGGAAAAAATCCGTCCCAACCCGGTTACCGGGTTCAAGCGATTAAGATCAAAAGATAGCGGCTCCATGCTGAAAACGAACCCGACCTGATAATAATTAAGCGCCAGTCCGGCTAATAAAATTGCCCCCATTACCGGCAAAATCGTCTTACCCAGAATAATCATCGTTTCAAGAAATAAATGCGTTACACTTTCAGCGTCCAGAGAAAGTGTCAGATTGGTAAAGATCAGTGCCATAAACTGTGTAATAGAATTGTAAATATATTCGCCACAGTTCCATAACGTAAAAAAACCCACCAATATTACAATAGCCGCCGACAAATCCTGGCTTTTTGCCACCTGGCCTTTTTTATGGGCATCAGATAAGCGTTTGGCTGTCGGATCTTCAGTTTTTTCCTCGGCAAACAATTGCAGATCAAAATCAGGTAACCGAGTTTCATCAATATATAATGTGCAGCATTGTCGTGATACTGCTGTAAAGCTCATTAAAAATCACACCTAAAAATACAGCATAAAAAGGCAGCATCATGCCGATAACAAATACACCCACAACAATCTGCGCTGGAATGCCGACAACAAATATATTCATCTGCGGCATTGTCCTGGCAAGGACTCCCAGCCCGACATTAGTCAATAATATAGCAAATAAAACCGGCAGTGCTATCTTCAGTCCGGTAGTGAATACATTGCCGACCATATCAACAATAAACATCGCAATATTACCGCTAAAGTGAGCTGTCATCGGCGGAATTACCGCAAAACTTTCTGTTAACGCGGAAAGAACAATGTAATGTCCATTGGTCGCCAGGAAAATTAAAATACACAAATTATATAAAAAACTTCCTATCAGCGGAACTTGCTGTCCCGAAGTAGGATCCATTAAATTCACTGTAGCAAAGCCAATCTGCATATCAATCAACTGCCCGCTGACATTAATTGCCGAAAATAAAACATAACCGACAAAGCCGATTAACCAGCCAATCAGCAGCTCACTGATCACTAACATGACATATTGTCCCAATTGACCGGGAACAGCCGGCAGCTGCTGCAAATCAACTATTGGAAAAACCACCAGACTTATAAAAAAAGCTGTACCCGCTCTTATTTTTACCGGTATGTTCATACTGCCAAAAAAGGGCGAAATCAAAAAAATACCACTTATTCTTGTCAGTACCAATAAATAAACCCCAATATTGTTTTGCAATAAATCAAATAAATCCAAGAGCAGGACTACTGCCTGAGTATATGCAGCTTTTCCTTTCCTAGTATTGATCGTTTACCCAATATAATTCGGTAAATTAATAAAAATACGGGCCATATAATCTACCATCATCGTCAGCATCCACGGTCCAAAAATAAGTATAGAAATAAATACGGCGATTATTTTTGGTATAAAAGCCAGTGTTTGTTCCTGAATGGACGTAGTAGCCTGGAAAATACTTACCAATAGTCCGACAATCAATCCCAAACCAAGCATTGGAGCGGAAATCACCAAAACCATCAGTAAGGCATTCTGACTCAAATTAATTATTGTATCTCCTGACATAATATCACCTATTTAAAACTTACAATTAAAGAATTTACCAACAAATGCCAGCCATCTACCATGACAAACAAAAGCACTTTAAATGGAAGTGAAATCATTGTCGGCGGCAGCATCATCATCCCCATGGACATCAATGTACTGGCAACTATCATATCAATTACAATAAACGGTATGTAAATCATAAATCCTATCTGAAAAGCTGTTTTAAGCTCACTGATAATAAAAGCCGGGATCAATGTAAAGGTTGAAACATCATCTTGTGTATCAGGGCGTTTTTCCTGCGACAAATTTACAAATAATGCTATATCTGCCTCACGCGTCTGTTTAAACATGAATTCCCGGATCGGTGCCGCTACATTTTCCAAAGCCTCATTTTGTGAAATCTGCCCATTTAAATAAGGCTGCAGCCCATTTTGATTAGCCTGTCCCCAATATGGAGCCATTATGTAAAATGTCAAAAACAGCGACAACCCGATAATTACCTGACTGGGCGGTGCATTTTGAATGGAAAGAGCATTGCGTAAAAAAGATAATACAACAACGATACGAATAAATGCAGTAGTCATAATCAAAATTGCCGGTGCTATTGATAAAATAGTCAGCGCCGCCATTATCTGCAGTGTGACCGCTACGTCCTGAGGACTATTGGATGCACCCACACCCAGACTGATATTAGCCGACGGCAGTGGTGTGGCTGCTGCCGTATAGGCTGGGATAGCTGCAAGTCCCAATAATAATATGCCTGTTTTAAGATACCCTCTCAATTCATAATAACCTTTCTCTACTTACGATATTTATTTTTGAATATGCCGGCTATTTTTTTGGAAATTCCATCCAGTGAGCTGATCTGACTATCAAAAATATCTAATGGGTTTTTTTCATTCATCTCAACAGAATCAGATAAATGCAACTTTTCTATTTCCTTTATATCCGTTATTTCTTTTAAAAGAGTTATATTATGATCAGTCACACCTAAGATCATAATATGGCCGGCTATCTCCAAAACACATACAGCGCGATTAGCTCCCAAGGGAAAATGGGCCAATAATACACCCTTACTGCTCTGTTTAAGATTTTTACCAAAATGTCCGCCTAAGTAATGCGATACATAATAAGCCAATCCAATGACAAACGCAAAAATAACGATCAGGCTCAATAAATAGGCAAATGTAGATATCCATGAAGCACTTGTCGGATGCGGATCGACATTTTGATATTGAGATAAATAGCCGCCTGATGAAGAATCACCGGCGGCAAATATCGAAACCATGGGGACGAATAAAAAGAAAAAAGATATGGCCGCAGAAAATGCAATGCATTTGTATTTATTCATCAGCCCATAGTTTTGCGAACAGCTTCCAAAACCCTTTCAGGTTGGAACGGTTTTACAATAAAATCCCGTGCCCCTGCCTGAATAGCTTCAATTACCATTGCCTGCTGCCCCATAGCACTGCACATAATAATTTTGGCATTTGGATCACTCTTTTTTATTTCCTTTACTGCGGTAATTCCATCCATCTCAGGCATAGTAATGTCCATTGTCACCAAATCAGGTTTTAATTCCTGATATTTTGTCAAAGCGACGGCACCATTTTCTGCTTCACCCACTATCTCATAACCATTTTTTGACAAAATATCCTTGACCATCATGCGCATAAACGCCGCATCATCAACTATCAAAACTTTTGTTGCCATCTTGTATTCTCCTTCATTGTTATTAAATATAAATTTTTAATATTATAAACTTCTGGTTACTTCCAAAGGACTTGCTATATCAGTTATACGAACACCAAAATTTTCATCAATAACAACTACTTCACCCTTAGCCAATAACTTACCGTTGACCAATACGTCAACAGGTTCACCGGCTAACTTATCCAGCTCAATTATTGAACCGCTCGATAAATCCAGTATGTCCTTAATGCTCTTTTTTGCTGAACCAAGTTCTACAGTAATATCCAACGGCACATTCAAAAGCAAACCAATGTTGGCATTATTTACCGCTGCCGGTGGACCAACAGTGAGCGGTGTAAATTGTGCCGGTTGAACCGGAACATTAGATACGATATTTTGTGAATTACCTGGCTGCGTATGTACCTGATAAGTTGGTGCAGTCTGCTGCGCCGGCGTGCTTGAAGGCGACGGGGAAACGGCTGCAGCTGCCGGTGCCGGAGTACTTTCCGGCTGTACTGCCGGCTCCGGTTGTGGAAGTGTTGACTGCTCAGCGCTCTTTTTAGCTGATTCAGTCAATCCCCTCACCAATTCACGGGAAACATCAACAGGCAGTATCTGCATTATTTCACTATCGATTATTCCCTCTACTTCCATCTTAAAGGAAATCCTTATAACGGGTTCTGTCTGCGTCCAAAAATCTGTTACCTCATCGGCTGTTGCCATGTCGACTATATGAACTTTAGGAGGTGAAATATCAATCTTTTTATCAAATACCTGTGACAATGACGTAGACACAGAACCCATCATCTGGTTCATTGCTTCACTCACAGCGCTTTGACGTATTTCATCCAATTCATCACTTACATTTGTACCATTGCCACCCATCATCAAATCAGCAATAACTGCCGCATCACGAGCCTGAATAGCTAAAATATTATTGCCGATAATGCCAGTCGTATAACTGACTCCCACGATGAGATACGGTATAGGATAATGTGTCTTGATATCCGCCATCGTATCCATGGTAACATTCGGTGTGGTAATTGACACCTTATGTCCCAGCAGCAATGATAACGTTGTGGCTGCACTTCCCATAGAAATGTTGCCGATTTCCCCCAGCGTGTCTTTTTCAATTTCAGTAAGGGGAGCTGCTGCATTTGGAGTCGTTTCGCTATTCGCAGCGTCAACCGCTGTATCTGTATTTGTCGTATTTGGAGTACTTGTTTGTGGAGCGTCAGGAGTGATGCCCTTAGTTAAAGCATCTATTTCCTCTTGTGAAAGCATACCATCAGCCATCCTTTTTCTCCTCCTCCTCTTCTTGTTCTATCATTTTTGTAATTTGAACTGCGGAATTTTTCCCCATAACACCAGGCCGACAGTAAAACTTAGGTTTTTCACCGATTATACAAAGTAATTCACCATCAATTTTAGTATCCAATCGTAAAATATCACCCATACCCAGGTTTAAAAATTCATTTACTGTAAGACTTACCTTCCCCAGCTGGACACTGACAGGCACTACAGCCCTGCGCAGCTTACGCTTAAGTGCATCAACTTCCTCAGGATGTTCCTGACGCGTCGACGCCGAAGCGACCCAGAAAGTAGTGGTCAATTTCGGAATAATTGGTTCAATCACGATATAGGGGATACAAATATTTATCATTCCCTCTACATCACCTATTTTGATCTGAAGTGTTATGATAACCACCATATCACCGGACGGTACAATTTGGGTAAATTGCGGATTTGATTCCATGCTTTCAATATTTACATTGAAATTTTCTACATTGGACCAGGCTTCCTGGAGATTTTCCATCATTTTGCCCATCATTTTCCGCATGACAGTTTCTTCTATATCGGTCAATGTCCTGGATTTCATTTTACCCTCATCACCCATACCGCCAAACAAACGGTCAATGATAGCAAATACGATATTGGTATCCATTTCAAAAATTATATTTCCCTTCAGTGAAGAAAGGGACAATATACTTATGACACTGGGATTAGGTAATGAACGAATAAATTCTTCGTAAGTCAATTGGTCGACAGAGGCAACTTCAACATTAGCTAATACACGCAAATTAGTGGATAGATATGTATTTAAAAGGCGGGCAAAATTTTCATGCAGCATAAACAATGTCCTGATCTGATCCTTGGAAAATTTATCCGGCCGCTTGAAATCATATACTTTTATTTTTTTCTGTTTTTCAGCTTTTACCTCATCGGCAGAAACAACTCCGGTTGAAATAGCCGACAATAATTTATCAATTTCAGCTTGTGATAAGACTTCTTCAGGCAATCGCCATCCTCCTTTGCTATTGTGATATTAACTAAATAAGAAAAGATATCCTCATTAGCTGTAAGCCATATTTGGGGCAATTACTGCAGGACAAAGCTGGTTATATAAACATTATAGACGCTGCCGTCACCTATGGCAGAATTGACCTGTTCCTTGATTGCATCCTTTAGTTTAGCTTCATTGGCAGCTTCAAATTGATCCATGCTTTGACCGCGCAATGTTCCCATCACTGCATCGAGCACTTTAGCTTGAGCGTTATCTGTCAACTTCTTATCCTTGAAATTAACTTCATCAGCCGGATTCATCTCCAGTACAATGCCAATTTTCAAGTAACGGCCGGATTTAACACCGCCGACATTAACTATAACAGTGCCGTCTTTCGGATCACCGACTTTTACAAATACCCCTGGTTCCTTTTTAATTGGCGATGCAACGTTTGTCCTGCTGACTACTTTAGTCGTCACAAAATATGATATCCCGCCGGCCAGAACCAATCCCAGCAAAACTATCACAATGATCATGACCGTCGGTTTTCCTTTTTTCTGGCCGCTGTCTTCACCATTATTATCGTTAACGACTTCCTCTTTCGCCATGTTACCACACCTTCCTTGTATGCAGTTCTTTTTATATTATACAGTATCATTTTGTAAAAAACACTGTATTATTTTCCATTAATACTTATGTAACGCACGGCGATAAAGCATTACCCGCCGTACTACTTCATCCATTTTTTCATCGACAATTATTTTTTTGCCGTTCAACAAGGTGATGACCGTATCAGGAGTTTGTTCTATAGTTTCAATTATTTCCGCATTGAGAACGAATTCTCCTTTTTTATTTGACTCAGAATTAAATTTTGTTAATTTTATCATAACGTTCTCCAATTATAATTGATGTATAAGCATTATATTAAAACATCGAAAAATAAAAGGCAAGGGGAGAATCGTTCTCCCCTGTCCCTTCATAAAAATCAAGACTGTTTCATATTGATAAGAGTCTGAAGCATCTCATCGGATACTGTGATAATTTTGGAATTGGCCTGGAAGCCACGCTGGGTGACGATCATATCACTGAACTCATTGGAAATATCGACATTGGACATTTCCAATGCCCCAGGTGTAACTGTCACGCCCTGGGCCGTAAACGTACCTACACGGGCTGTACCGGAGTTATTTGACTGTGAATAAAGGCTGCCGCCTTCTTTTTCCAAGCCTGCCGGATTATTGAAAGAGGCAATGGCGATCTGTCCGCCAGTCTGCTTTTGTCCATTGGTATAGCTTATCGTTATGACACCGTCCTGGCCTATCGACATGTCCTTGTAAAAACCGGCAGCATAGCCGTCGCCGGTGGCACTGGCATTATTTTCACCGGAGTATTGTGTCAGATTGCTGAAATCGATTGATATCTGCTGGTTCTGTGTAGCACCGTTAGGATATGGCACAGTCATGCCGACAGTCATTGAACCGCCTGATGTCAGCTTTCCTGTACTGCCGTCAAAGGTCAGCGTCTGGGTCACCCCGGAAGGAATCGTCAAAGTGCCATAGGTACCCGGAGCCACACTGGCCAGCCAGGTATCGCCGGTGCCTGATGTACGCTGGAATGAAACCGGAACAGAATGTGCGGCACCCAGACTGTCATATACTGTTGCCGTGGTCGCATAGCTTGGGTAAGTGCTCCCGCCCAAGGTATAGCTGCTGCCATATACACCTGAGCTTGTTGTGCTATTAGTGCCATCAGACAAAGTCAAGGTCATACCGCTTATAGTACTATTATCCGGAGTACCATATGGATAATCACTGCTATCGATAGTATATAAATGAGCCGGATCCGTATCAGCCGTGGGCGCCGTAGTCCCGCCTAATGTGGTCGGAATTATTCCCGTTATTTTGCTTTGATATGGATTACCTATAGTATAACCAGACGAATCTATCTGTGATGTTGTCAATGCAGACGTCTTTGTGGTTGCCCCAGAATTACCAGAATTGTAATACGTGACAGCCATAGTTGACACAGTACTAGGATATGCGATGCCCACTGTATAAGTTGATGTACTGCTACTTGGTATAGTAAACGTTGTTGTACCATCAGTAGCAGTCATACTTAATATCGTTTTTCCACCAACAGTATCTCCCACTTTATAACTACCACTTGATTCGTCGACAGTAGAATTATCCGAAAATTTTAACGTTATTTTATTTATAATAGGTGAATATCCTGTTTTATAAGTGAAGCCAGATACTCCAGTAGCAGTGCTGCCATCCGCAAAGGTAAGATCAATTCCACTAACATTACCAAATTGGTTTGAAGGCGGATAACCACCTGCCTTAAAGGGACCTCCTGATGTCAAGGGAACAGTAGAACCATCCGCCAAGGTCGCATTTATTAAAACCACCTTATTCTTATCTACAGTGTCGCCTATATGATATGCCGTGCTGGTGTCAGTGGACGGTACTGATACTGTTGTGCCATCCGCCAGTGTCAGTTTTATATTTTTTATTGTTTCTGATTTATCATCAGCCGATAAATTACCGCTTGAAGCGACCGTTGAAGTCGGCTTTGGCTGCATTGTCGAATTCATGTTGATCTTGAGGTTCTGCGTGTCGCCGCTGGGATTCACGCTGCCGTCGGTCGCGTTCCAGCCCTGCAAGTGAAGGCCGCTGCCGTTCATTACCAGGCTGCCGTCATCGTCGAGGGTAAAGTTACCATTACGGGTGTAGTAAGTGTTGTCACCGTCTTTTACCACAAAAAGCCCATTATCAGTGTCGATTGCCATATCCGTATTGTTGCCGGTGGATGAGGCACTGCCGTGTGTGAAGTTGGTATCTATGGACGATACCGACATTCCCAGACCAACCTGTTTGGCATCTACCCCGCCGACATTGCCGTTGGATGAAGACGCCCCGGATAAGGTCTGGCTAAGGGTATCAGCGAAAGTCACCCGGCTTGATTTATAGCCGGTGGTATTTACATTGGCAATATTATTGCCGATTACGTCCATTCTGGTCTGGTGGTTCTTTAGACCGGAAACGGCCGTAAACAAAGATCTCATCATAATTAATCAAGCTCCTTCTGTTGTGCAGCAGGCTGTCTCTGTCATTCAACAGCCAAAACTTCCCGAAGGTCCGGTTTTATAAAATAGCTGCACTATCAATATTAGTAAATATGTTATCCTTTGCATTTTCACCATCCATGGCGGTAATTACAGTTTTATTTGCCACACTTACAACAAAAGCTGTATTTTTTAAGTATATAAGCGCTTCCCGCGCCCCTTTTTGTGCCATTTTGCTTACCGTATCATTTAGCTTTTCCCTTGCCGCGTCAGTCAATGTTATATTTCTTTCTTTCATCCGTTTGAGTGCATGCTGGGAAAAACTGACCTCTTGTGTAGTGTCTTTTAATACGTCCGCAAAGCTTTGCACAGACTTTTTGTTATTATTAGCAGCATGAACTGATACATTGTTTTGATTGTTTACCGGCATAAATGGCTGCAAATATATTTGTGGATTTGCCATATATATTTACCTCCCCGCCGCGCTGTTTAAGAATTTTCCAAGCCTGTATTGCCAATGAGTGTCAGATCGCTGACGCTTACAGTAGTAACTCCGCTGCCTTCTTTGACAACCAGTGAAGGTGTTCCATCACTTATTGTAACGCCCTGGACCACGCCGGAATGCTGTACTTTCTGGGTGGATGTAGTACCATCGGCAGCAGTGATTGTCTTATTGGTGACCCATGTAACATTTTTTCCCATCATCGAACTTAGCTGTCCTACCAATACCGAAGTATTCAAGTTGTCAACTACGGTAGACATCGTATTCATTGCCGTTGCCATCTTGGAAATCTGTTCGGTCGAAGTGAGCTGTGAAAGCTGTGAAACATATTGTGTCCCATCCATAGGATTCAACGGATCCTGATTTTTCATCTGAGCCACTAAAAGCTGCATAAAAGTATCTTCATTAGCCAGCGTATTAGAGTCGGTTCCTGTACTCTTAGCTGCTGTTGTACCTGTCGATGAAGCCGTTGTCGGTGTAATAGCACTTGTCGCCATATTAATCCACTCCTGTTCAAATTTTATAATCGATTCCTTCACTTTCCTGTGAGGAATTCTGTCCTATAACACTTGTTATTGTATCAAAGTCTTCCATCTGACCGGCAGCATCTGTCAGCTGGTTTATCCGGTAAGCCGATTTTTTGTTATTTTGGGCGAATTGGCCGGAACCATTCTGTCCGTTTGACATCAAGTCACTGAGACCGCTGTAGACATTGATATTATCAACTTTAATACCCTGCTCCTGCAGATCCTGCCGCAGCTGTACCACAGAGGCCTGGATGATATTGCGTACCTGTGCATTATCACTGTGAAAAGACGCGTTAACGACACCGTCCGCCTGCACGGTGATTTTGAGGGATAATTCTCCCAGATGCTCCGGCTGCAGATTGATAACCATCTGTGAATTGTCGTTGGCCTTGATCAGCTGGGCATTTTTTACTATCTGGCCGGCAATATCGTAAGCCTGCTGATTTTGCTGGGCAGCCTTGGGCTGTGCAGCTGCTGTATCAGCTATATTGTCCTTCACCGGCAAGGCAAAATTCAAAGCAGCTGTATTAGTAGTGGCATCCGTCATTTTACCGGTTTTATCATCTGAACTGCCTGTCAAATTTCCCTGTGTCAGACTGTTCTGGTTGGCATGGTTTTCCAATGAAGAATCATCCGTTCTTACTGCCTGATTATTGGTCAGATCAATAACATTGATTGTCACCGGGGTGCTGTTCTTTTCATCCTTGCCATTTACCTGATTTTTATCTGCCGCAGGCAGATTTTGCATTGCCTGCTCAACGGGCAGTGCATTGACTGTCGAAGTTTTTGTTAAAACATTTGCTGCTGTTGCCGCTGTTGCTGTCTGTCCAGCTGTTTTGGATGAATCAGCCTCAGGCATGCTTTTTAATAATGCTGTTAAATCCTGTAGTGTCAAAATGCTGCCGGTTTTTTGCTGCGAATTGCCAGCTGCCGCCTGCTGCTGTTTAGTCACAGGAGCCTGCATGACAGTCTCTTGATTTGCCGCCGATACAACAGTTTGTTTATTTTCCAGCACACTAGTCGGAAAATCAGTAATCTGTCCCTTATTGGGCACTGCTGCCGTCTGCCCGGTTTCAGCCGGTATTACAGCTGCAGTTGTTGCAGCTGTGTTGCTGGTTTTTTTCCATAGTACCGCTGCAGTCAGCTGATCGAGGTTTCCTGTCGCGGCAGTATTTTTAGTTTCGGTCTGCGCCAGAAGCGTCGCCAGGACATTTATATCAAGTACATTTGCTATATTTAATTTTCCCTGCTTATCAGTAGTTGTCGTACTTTCATCTTTCCCCTTGTCACCGGCAGTTTTCCTGCTATCGGTCGTATTGGCAGACACAACCGTCTTTTTGCTGCCGCCCGATGTGGCTTTACTGACAATCGGAACTGTATTTTTACCAACAGATGCAGTATTATTATCCGCTTTAGCCGAAGAACTATCCAAGACACTGCTGAATCCAGTTGATTTATTACTGTCTTGTGTCGACACGGCAGTTTTTTGACTGCTGCCTGATTCAGAAACGGCAGGTGATTTAACAAATAAGTCTGCTGTCGTTGTTACCATATTATCACCTCCTTTCGCATTAATTGTATCATATATTAATGATAATGAAAATCGTTTACTGCTGTGCGGCGTTCACTGCACTGTCAATTTGAGTTCCGGTCGGCGGGGCAACGCCGTTATAAATGTCCTGGGTTATCTGCGCTGCCTGATTGGAATCCATATTTTCCAGTATCTTGGCCGAACGAGCCGGATCCATTTTCTGTAAAACAGATGCTGTTACATTGCTGCTCAAAGTATTAAGGATATTAGCAGCTTTTACAGGATCCATCTGCTCATATATATGGGCTACTTTACCTATTTTACTGTTTATTGCCGCTTCACGCGCTTTTTTTTGCTGTTCCAGCTGTTTTTTAGTCAGGACCACCGGCTTTGACTGCTGTCCTGACTGCAGTTGAGCATTTGCCGGTTCGGCACCAGATGGATTATCATTGCCGGCAACATCTACTTTTTCCTTTTTGCCGGTCTGTCCGGACGATTCACCGGTCGGTTTTACGAAACTCTTGCCAATTATCGGCCAATCATAAAGATGCAGCGAGTCATTCAGTTTATCGGTATTCAGAACCCGCAGGTATATACCGAGTAAGAATCCCCCCAATAATATTATAACGATCAAAAGTACTATCAAAAACCGTTTCAAAGCCTTTTTAGTCTTATGGGGTTTACTTTCCGGTGTATTTTCTTGCTGAACAGCATCTTTTGCTGCTGCATCTTTTGCCAATCGTCCGGCAGTTAAGTTTGCTGAATTCCCTGCCATCGACTCACCCGCCTTGCTGAAAAAATAATATACTATAATAAAAATAATTGCAATCTATTTCGTAAGTTAGCAAGATATTTTTTATTGGTACAGATCTAAAACATGGTTGACATAATTTTGTGTCTCACTATATGGCGGTACGCCGTTGTATTCTTTTACAGCCTGCGGTCCGGCATTATAAGCAGCTACGGCATCACGGACATTGCCGCCAAAATCATTGAGCAGTTCCTTAAGATATTTCGCCCCGCCGTCGATATTCTGCTGCGCATCATAAGGATCGGTAACGCCTAGCCCTGCTGCCGTATCGGGCATAAGCTGCATGACACCGACTGCGCCTGCAGAAGAAACGGCATCGGGATGATAATTGGATTCGGCTTCAGCCACCGCAGACAATAATTTGGCATCTATACCATACTTGGCTGCTGATTTTCGTATCAAATCAGCTATTTGCTGAGGTGCCGGGCTTCCCTGTGTACTTGCGGCATCTATTGTGTTTGCCGACTTGCCGCTTTTTTTTACACCGGCATTTTCATTTCCATCAGTTTCATTTTTCAACTGTTTGGTAAGTGTCTGCTGAAAATCGACGACATTCTGCGGCGCAAAATGTTTGATGTTGAATCTGTCTTCGATCTGCGTTATCCGCTGCTGTACTTTATTCATGTCTGATAATAAATTATCATTGCTCCCCACTGCAGAGATATTGTCTATCTGCATAAAAATCTTTCCCCCTTCAAGCCCTGCGCATATGAACCTGCAGACCTATTTCATCTATTTGTTTTTGCTCTTCGGCAAGCATTTCATATTTATATTCATCAAATCGTTTCTGACGAAGCTGCTCCAGACTCTTTACGCGTTTTTGCTGCCTTAGCAAAGCCCGGAAACAGTCTTGTTTTTTCTTGTCAGCCTGATGGACAGCCGTGATCTGGAGATCTATCTGGCTGCGTTTCCAAGTAAAAAAATTGTTATATATCTGCATTATACCAACATTGACTGTCTTTCCTTTTAACAATGTATTATATTCCTGCAGGTTGTCAGCCAGTTCCTGCTGCAAAAGCTGTTGGACAGACTTTTGTCTGATCAGGTTTTGAACAGCTGCTGCAAGCGCTACTTCAGTTTTTTCTCTTTCGATAATAGAAATTTTTAAAAAAGTCTCCAGCTGAAATACAAATTTTTTCACGGCAGCTTCCTCATCACTTTTTCTGATTATTGGCAGTTATTATTTTTATCAGGCGGGCAACTGTTTCATCATAGCCGGTTACCTCAAAAATATCCTGACAAAGAAATTTATTTATCGCATCGATTTTTTCTATTGCCATATCTATATTAGGGTCAGAGCCATTGACATATGCTCCGATATGTATAAGATCAGCTGCATCATTATAAGTGGCAAGATAAGAACGCAACAGCTGGCCTGCTTTAAAATGTTCCTTGGATACTACATCGATCATTACACGGCTGACACTGCCCAATACATCAATGGCCGGAAAATGATTTTGCGCTGCAATTTTGCGGGATAATACAATATGTCCGTCTAAAATACTGCGGACAGCGTCAGCAATCGGTTCATTCATATCATCTCCATCCACTAAAACGGTGTATATACCGGTAATGCTGCCTTCGGCGCTTGTACCGGCCCGTTCTAAAAGCCGCGGTAAAAGTGCAAATACCGATGGTGTATAACCGCGTGTTGCCGGTGGTTCTCCGACTGTCAGCCCTACTTCACGCTGTGCCATTGCAAAACGTGTAACAGAATCCATCATCAAAACGACTTTGTTGCCCTGATTGCGAAAATATTCGGCAATTGCCGTTGCAGTCATTGCACCTTTTATTCTCACAAGTGCCGGTTGATCTGATGTTGCCACCACTACAATGGATTTTTTCAGTCCGTCCTCGCCAAGATCCCGTTCAATGAATTCGCGAACCTCTCTGCCTCGTTCACCGATCAGGGCTATGACATTTATATCTGCTTCGGTATTGCGTGCAATCATACTCAGCAGTGTTGATTTACCGACGCCGCTGCCGGCCATTATACCGATACGCTGTCCGGAACCAATCGTAATCAATCCGTCGATAGCCCGTACTCCAACATATAGGGAATCATGTATTCTCGGCCGTGATAAAGGCGGCGGGGGGGCTGCCTGCAGCGGATATTCTTCCATATCCGGCGACAGTGGTCCTTTATTATCAATAGGAACCCCCAGTCCGTTCAATATGCGCCCCAGCAGTTCATTGCCAACCTTTGCCTTAAGAGTCTTTTGTGCGGCCAGCACTTCGCAGCCAGGACCAATTCCCTGCATTTCCCCTATAGGCATCAATAATATATGTCCGCCGCGAAAACCGACTACCTCAGCCGGAATTGGCTTTGTCCGGGAAAACCTTGAACACACATAGCATAGTTCTCCCATACTGACATTAGGTCCGATGGATTCAATAACAAGACCTATTACCTGCGTGACTTTCCCTGTCATCTTTATCGGATCACAATCATGTATAGCCTTCCTAAATTCATCTATTGCCAGTTTCATGTTTGCCTAAAACTTCCTTTAAAGATTTCTTGATTTCATTCAGCTGTGACAGAAGCCTGGCATCGATACTCCCATCGGGTGTTTCTATCCAGCAGTCCCCATCTGACAAACTTTCATCTGTTTTGATACTGAGCCGAACGTTGCCGCTGAGCACATTTTGCAGCTCTGATTTCGCTGCTGATGCAAATTCATAAGAATTAGCCGATACACGTATCTCTATTGTTGTTTGATTTTTCACTTTAGCCAATGCACTTTGCACAATCGGCAAAATAAGCTGTGGCATATCAGTGAATTGCTGCGGAATAATCTTCCCGGCTACTTCCATTACCAAATCAACCAAATCATTTTCTACAGTTCCAAAGTACTCCTGAACCTGCTGTTCAGCGTTGCTTACAACCCTTATTGCTTTATCATCAGCCGTTTTTACCGTCTGCTGCGCCTGCACTTTAGAATCATCCAGCCCCTTTTGATATCCCTCATCATGTCCTGATTGTCGGGCCGTTTGTTTTATTTTTTCAACTTCATTATCGGCAGCCTGCAATTTTTCAGTACAATCAGCTTCTGCTTTTTGTAATATAGAATCACTTTTTTCCTGTGCGTTTTTTACTATTAAATCAGCTTTTTTTTGCAAATCAGCTAAACTCGTCTGCTTATCAGCTATAGCATCAGTGAGCCGCTTTAATTCAGTCTGCAGCGTTATTTTCTTTTGTCGCAATTTGTCAATATCTGTCTGTACATTATCTGTAATATCAGGTTTTTCAGTGATGGCAGATTTGTCATTTACATCAACGACATTATTGTCCGGTGATGCCGCCGCAATCAATTCAGATGTTTTGACTACATACGGTTCAGTTTTCATTACAGCAGATTTAATAACCTTATACAATCATTTCATCGCCCTTTCCGCGTGACACAACTATGTCACCCTTTTCTTCAAGCTTCCTGATTATATTAACAACTTTCTGTTGTGATTCTTCAACATCACGTATACGTACGGGACCCATATACTCAAGTTCTTCCTTAAGGGTAGTAGCGGCACGCTTGGACATGTTTTTATATATTTTGGCTGCCACTTCATCAGAGGTTCCCTTCATCGCTAATGACAAGTCCTTGGAATCGACTTCACGCAGCACCATTTGCAATGATCTGTCATCAAGCATGACAATATCCTCAAAGACAAACATAAGTCGTTTAATTTCTTCAGTGAGTTCCGGATTTTCAACTTCCAGATTATCCAGTATCGTCCGTTCTGTTCCACGATCAACACGGTTAAGCATTTCCACGACAACATGAATACCGCCGGCGGCTGTAAAGTCTTGGGAAGACATTGACGAAAGCTTTTTCTCCAGAACACGTTCTACCTCACGCAGCACATCAGGTGAAGTTCTGTCCATGACAGCGACACGCTGGGCAACATCTGCCTGACTTTCCGCCGGCAGTGCCGAAAGTACACTGGCTGCCTGATCGGGATTCAGATAAGCCAAAATCATTGCAATGGTTTGTGGATGTTCATTTTGTATAAAATTAAGCAATTGCGACGGGTCCGTTTTGCGCAGAAAATCAAATGGCCGAACCTGCAGGCTGGCTGTTAAACGATTAATGATAGTTGCTGCCTTATCAGAGCCAAGTGCTTTTTCCAGGATTTTCTGCGCATAGTCAAGGCCGCCATGCGAAATGTATGATTTTGCCATTGCTATCTGGTAAAATTCACTGATAACTTCCTGTTTTTGTTCCTGTGTCACTTGCTGCTGACTGGCTATTTCTAATGTCAGTTTTTCAATATCATCATCATTGAGATGTTTAAATAGCTTAGCCGAATATTCCGGTCCTAATGCGATCAGCAAAACGGCCGCTTTTTGTTGTCCTGTCAATTCGTGTACACTGGGTTCATACATCTTTTTCCACCTACTATTGTATTTTACTCTTCAGCAAGCCATGTCCTAATCAATTCTGCTACTTGTTCCGGATTATCATCTATCAGTTTTTCGACAGTTTGCTTTTCAGTCATATGAGTCTGTTCTTCTTCTGAAATTTCTTCTTTCTCAGCCGGTACCGCATCTGTCTGTTGTGCCGCCAAACGCTGCCCTTCCATATCTGCCTGACGCTGCATTTCTTCCTCTGCCGCCTGTTCTTCGAGACGTTTTTTCCGTCTGTATAAATAATAAGCCAACCCCAGCAAAAGCAACGGTATGACAACAGCTGCAATCTCTAATAAAAGCATTCTGTTTGCCGCATCACGGGCTGCCTGTTCCTCACGGGCTTTCCGGTCAGAAATTTCTGTACTGAACGGAACCGGTTCAACAGAAACAGTGTCTCCCCGATCAGGGTCCACTCCTGCAGCTGATGCAACAGCTCTCGCTATAGCATCTTGTTGCTGACGGCTCATTTTATCACTTACTAAAACAGCTATATTAAGCCGTTTTATCGTACCTGGAGCTGCAATAGTTTTCTGGTTTTCTTCATTGATCTCGTAATTTTTAGTTGCCTGCTGTTTGGAATACTGGGCATTGGTGTTGTTCGCAGCCACATATCCCGGCGTATTTGAAGTAATACCAGCCGGTCCACCCGGTGTAGTTGAGGTCCCGTTATATGATTCTTGTGATTCTTGTGAACTGCGTAATATTCCTGCATCATCGACGACCGGTGAAAAAGTCTGTTTATCGGTCTGTTTTTGGTCAAAATCTAATTCCACATTGAGCCGGGCAAACGCATTTCCTTCTCCTAAGGCATTATCCAGCAGCGTTTGCACTTCTGCCTGCATCTGCTGACGGACCTTTTGTGTCATTTTAATCTGAGTGAGTGTCACATTGCCAAGATTATTTTTATTGTCATCGTCCTGACTGTCGGGATCGTTTAAAATTTTCCCGTCACTGTCGATAATTGTGACGTTTTCTGCCTGAAGTCCCTGTACACTGTGTGCTGTTAAATTTACGATTCCCTTTATCTCTTTTTTATTCAGTTCTTTATCCGGTTTCAGTTTCAGTAATATTGAAGCTGTGGCGGGTTTTTCGTTTTTCTTATATAAGCTGTCTTCAGGAAGAACTATATGTACTCTGGCACTTTCAACGGCGTCAATCTGCTCAATTGTTCTGGTCAGTTCGCCCTGCAATGCCTGCAAATAATTAATCTTATTTTGAAAATCCGTGACACCTAATTTACTGTCATCAAATATTTCAAAACCTTTAGTACCACGCGGCAAGCCCTGTGCTGCTAAATCCAAGCGCAGCTTATGAACGTCTTTAGCCGGGACCAAGATAGTAGTTCCCTTTTTATTTTCCTCTACTTTGTAGTCTACTTTTGATTCTTTGAGTTTTGCTGCAACTTCACCGGCATCTTTCGTCTCCATATTAGTAAACAAAGGCTGCATATCAGGTTTACTGGCATATAGGACGCTGATGCCTATTACAGCAAAAATCAGAAGCGCTCCGATACCGGCCAGAATGTATTTTTGCCGTTTAGTCATCTTTTGCCAAAATTGCAGATATCGTTCCTTCCAGCCTGCCATTATCTCAATCCCTTCACCAATTGATCATTTTAAACGATATTTAGTAGTAAATCATCATACCTGCATCCGCATTATTTCCTGATATGCTTCAACAGCTTTATTGCGAATGCTCATTGTTAAATTAAGCGCGATCTGAGCTTTTTCCGAGGCCATAACTACCTGTGATATATCGTTTACTTTTCCGGCAGCCAAATCCAAATCCATCTTTTCCGCATTTTTCTGCAATTCATTAGTTTCTTTTAAAGAATCAACTAAAAATTCACTAAAGGGTTTTTGCGCTTTTAATT
The DNA here is from genome assembly GCF_015732285.1 of Pectinatus frisingensis. Taxonomy (GTDB): domain Bacteria; phylum Bacillota; class Negativicutes; order Selenomonadales; family Selenomonadaceae; genus Pectinatus; species Pectinatus frisingensis. The sequence goes on along the minus strand of NZ_WIQU01000022.1, from coordinate 283,137 downwards.
CATCAGAAGTCTTTTCTTGTACATTGGCAATCTGACCAACAGCTTTCACCGGTGTCATCTGCAGCATTCCAACATCCATTACGAATCACCTCATTTATTTTCCAATATCCAGTGTTTTCATAGCCATGCTTTTAGCTGAATTAATCGCTGTAACATTGGCTTCATAGGCCCGTGAAGCAGTTATCATGTCTGTCATTTCTGCAACGATATTGACATTAGGCATCTGTACATAACCTTGCGCGTTAGCGTCAGGATTACCCGGATCGTACTTCAGTTTAAACGGAGTATCGTCTTCTTGTATTTTCACTGCGCGTACGCCATTTCCTGCGTCTCCATCAAGTTCACTGCTAAAAACATTATCAAAAGAATTTTGACCGGCATCACTGCGCGGCTCAAAAACAACATATTTACGGCGATATGCCGTTCCTTCTGCGGTTCTTGTCGTATTTACATTTGCAATATTATTGCTGATTACATCCATACGCAGACGTTCTGCCGTCATTCCCGACGCCGATGTATCAATAGAGCCAAACATACTCAAGCCCATTCCTCCCTATTATCCCTTAATTACATTATTAAGATTAGTCACATTCATATTCATTTCTCGTGCCAAAGCATCATAATACAGCGTATTTTTTGCCAAAGCAGCCATTTCAATATCCGGATCAACATTATTACCGTCAGTACGCATTGTAGTAGATGTATCATTTCTTATGACCGGTCCGGTAAAACCTGCAGTACTGTCATCATTCGATATATGTCCGGGATTAGTCACAGCCAATTGTAAATTACCACTGTCCTGCTTCGGGTAAAGTTCCTTTGCCAGTATACTTTCAAAAACAAGTTCCTTTCTCTTAAAATTTGGCGTGTTTACATTAGCTATATTGTTACTGATGACCTGCTGCCGCATATCAGCCGCCTGCATTGCCATCTCTAAAACATTGATTGCCGGTGTATTAACTACATTATCAAACATTATAATGTCCCTCTTTTATAAAAATAATTCTTTTAATTGTAATATCAAAATCCAATCAAAGTCTTATATAATTATATACAATTATTATAATTTCTCTATATATAAAAATTATCCTTTTATTTTTTAACAATCAATTTCATTTTTACATCAATAATACCTGGTTTGTTTTACGGTAAACCGTATATACAATCCGGAAAACTTATGTAATTAACTTTACTTTATATTATATATAAAATAAGTCTAAAATTTCAATATATATTATACCGAAACTTTAGACTTATAAAAATTAGTGTAGAGCGCTAAACGCTCATCTTTTCAGCTTCTGAACCTCATCGAGCAAATGTTCGTTCAATACCCGTATGTATGTTCCCTTCATTCCCAGTGACTTCGACTCGATCAAACCAGCCGATTCAAATTTGCGTAGCGCGTTGACTATCACTGAGCGAGTTATTCCCACACGATCGGCAATTTTCGAAGCTACCAGCAGTCCCTCCATGCCGTTCAGCTCACCTAAAATATTGACAGCAGCCTCTTGTTCGGAAAATGACAATGTTGACAAGGCAATTTTTACTGTGGCCTGCTTTCTCATGTCCTCTTCCATCTTTTCCGTGTGATCATGGATTATCTCCATTCCCACCACCGTAGCACCATATTCTGCCAATAACAGGTCATCGTCAGTAAACTCATCGTCAAACTTTGCAATGATCAATGTTCCTTTGCGTTCTCCAATACCGTATATCGGAACAATAGTGGTATTTTTCCCATCAAACAGACATTTTGTTTTTTCCGTGAATGCACACATGCCGCTTTTGGACTTAATATTTGCTGATGTTTCATCCATTTTTAACAGCCAATTTACATAGTGTTTAGGAAATTGACCCTGACTTACTACTTTATCAAGCATAATATCACATTCAAAGTCATCTATAAAAGCATAACCATAAATTTTTCCAGTTGTAGAAACTATATATACGTTTGCATTAAGGACATTACTTAAAACGCACGAAATACCATCATATTCTACATTATCTGATTTTTGCAATAAACGATTGATTTTTCTTGTTTTTTCTAATAGTGTTGGCATTATTAAATCCCTTTCTTTCGTAATTGTATTACTTTTTTATTGTAGCATATATGACTATAAAAATACAGTTTTTTTTCAATTTTATAAATTAATATATTTTTCAACTAAATTATACATAATTCATCATTCAATATCCATCTGGTTTTAGGAACTTTAGGTGAATTTAATATAATACAGAAAAAATAATTTAAATTTCAGATAAAATATATAAATTTCATCTGAAATTTAAATTCTCCCATCGTAAATCACAAAATAAATCTGCTCAAATCACGATTTGCAATTATATTACCCAGTTTGTCATCAATATAAGCTTTATCTATATTCACTGTTCCAGCAACCATTTCGGGTGCGTCAAAAGAAAGATCTTCCAACAGCTTTTCCATAATTGTATGCAGCCGGCGTGCTCCGATATTTTCTGTCTGAGCATTAACATCACAGGCAATTTTAGCTAAATGATCAATGGCCTCATCAGTAAAATGAATATCAATACCCTCAGTTTTCAGCAAAGCTGCATATTGTTTTATCAATGCATTGGCCGGTTCGGTCAATATTCTTTTAAAGTCTTCGTGTGTCAAAGAAGTTAGTTCTACTCTTATAGGAAACCTGCCCTGCAGCTCAGGAATCAGGTCAGACGGTTTTGCCATATGAAAAGCGCCGGCAGCTATAAATAAAACATGTTCTGTTTTTACCGGACCGTATTTAGTAACCACAGTTGAACCTTCCACTATTGGTAAAATGTCTCTTTGTACCCCTTCGCGTGAAACATCAGGCCCGGCCGCCGCACCCTTTACAGCAATCTTATCTATTTCGTCGAGGAATATTATACCGTCATTTTCAGCGTTTTTCACGCCTTCTTTAGCCACTTCCTCCATATCAACAAGTTTTTGTGCTTCTTCCTGCTCGAATATTTTACGTGCAGTTTGAATGGTCACTTTAGTTTTTTTGCGTTTTTTCGGAAACATGCTGCCCAGCATATCCTGCAGATTATTGGTTATATCTTCCATCCCTGCACCAGCCAGCATGCCAATCATCGGCGTACGGGTATCTTCCGTGTCTATTTCGACTAAATTTTTTTCCAGTTCACCGGCCAGCAAGCGTTTGCGACAAAATTCGCGGCCTGCTCCATACTTAGGTTTTTCTTCCTTTGTTGTCTGGCTTGCTTCACTTTCATTATCGGCTGTAAATATAGCCCCGATAGGGTTAACAGAATTAACTTTCTGCTGATTGGGTACCAATAAATCCAAAATTCGTTCCTCAGCCATCTTTTTAGCCTTATCAACGACTGCTGCCATTTCTCTTTGCTTAACCATTCTGACAGCCACTTCAACCAAGTCACGTACCATTGATTCAACGTCTCTGCCAACATAGCCGACTTCAGTAAACTTAGTAGCTTCCACTTTAATAAAAGGTGCGTTAACCAATTTTGCCAGCCGGCGGGCTATCTCTGTTTTACCGACACCGGTAGCCCCAATCATCAAAATATTCTTAGGTATAACTTCATCCTTCATCACTGCCGGCAGGCGGTGTGCCCGCCATCTGTTGCGCAGGGCAACGGCTACAGCACGTTTGGCATTATTTTGTCCGACTATATATTTATCCAGTTCATCTACTATCTGACGAGGTGTTTGCTCACTCAAGATAAAATCCCCCTACTTTAATTCTTCAACTATTATATTATGATTTGTATATACACAAATATCTGCAGCTATAGATAACGCTTCCCTGACAATTTGCGCTGCCGGCATTTCCGTGTGTTCCAGCATCGCCCGGGCTGCTGACAAAGCATAAAATCCACCTGAACCAATAGCAGCAACAGCGCCATCCGGTTCAATAACCTCACCATTACCCGATAAAAGCAGCATTGTATCTTTGTCAGCCACCAATAATAACGCTTCCAGTTTTCTAAGCACCCGATCGGTGCGCCATTCCTTAGCTAACTCTACAGCAGCACGTGTCAGACTGCCATTATATTCTTCCAGTTTGGCTTCAAATTTTTCAAATAGAGTAAACGCATCAGCCACTGACCCTGCAAAACCGGCTAATACTTTATCATGATAAATGCGTCGTACTTTACGTGCATTTCCTTTCATTATCGTATTTTGCCCAAAAGTGACCTGTCCGTCACCGGCAATGGCTACAGTTCCATTTTTACGTACTGCCACAATAGTTGTAGCTTTAAACATTTATTTCACTCCTATCACAAATAGTCTGTTTGAACGTATTCATGCTGCTTAATGCCCGCTGAGCTATCATTTGTTTTTTTACTTTTTTATCGCGAATTTTTTCAGAAAGATGCGGCATAAGGCCAAAATTAATATTCATCGGCTGAAAATGTTTCGCCGGTGCCGTTGTTATATATTTGCAAAGTGCCCCGTGAGCTGTTTCTTCAGGAAAAATCACAGGGGAGCGGTTCGTTGCTAAAAAAACCGCATTTATTCCGGCGATCAATCCTGATGAAGCCGACTCAACATAACCTTCAACTCCGGTCATCTGTCCGGCAAACAAAATATTGCCGCACTTCTTCATCTGCAAAGTTTCCTGCAATACCACCGGTGAGTTTATGAAAGTATTTCTGTGCATAACGCCGTATCTGGCAAATTCAGCATTTTGCAAGCCGGGTATCAGTGAAAATACTTTTTTTTGCTCCGGCCATTTAAGATGTGTTTGAAACCCCACCATGTTATACAAACTGTCGGCACTGTTATCCTGCCGCAACTGCACAACGGCATAAGGTTTTTGCCCCGTTTTAGGATTTTCCAGTCCAACCGGTTTTAAAGGTCCGAATAATAAAGTATCGATTCCCCGCTCAGCCATCACTTCGACCGGCATACATCCTTCAAAAAAAATCTCTTTTTCAAATTTTTTGATTGGTGTTTTTTCTGCACTGACCAATTCTTGCCAAAAAGTTTTGTATTCTTGTTCGTTCATTGGACAATTAATATAATCAGCTGTTCCCTTACCATAACGTGAAGCCCGGTAAGCTTTTTTCATATCGATTGATTCCCTGGTTATCAACGGTGCCGCCGCATCATAAAAGTAAAAATAATCTTCACCTGTCAACCCGGCTGTATCTTGTGCCAATCCATCTGCCGTCAGCGGACCGGAAGCCACAATTACTATTGTATCATCATCCCTGGGAATAGTCGAAATTTCTGTATTAATTATATCAACATTAGGATGTCCTTTTATTTTTTCCGTTATATAGCGGGAAAAGCCATGTCTGTCAACTGCCAGTGCCCCCCCTGCCGGCACACAATTGCTGTCGGCAGATGCCATTATCAGTGAATCCATGCACCGCATTTCTTCTTTCAATATCCCCACCGCATTTTCAAGTCCTGCAGCACGCAGTGAATTACTGCAAACCAATTCGGCAAATTCGGCAGTTTTATGAGCCGGTGTAAATTTTTGCGGACGCATCTCATAAAGAGTTACCTTTAACCCTCTTTTGGCAATCTGCCATACAGCTTCACTGCCAGCTAATCCTGCTCCAATAACAATTATCTTTTTTTGCTGCATAGCTGAATCGCTCCGTTTATATATTATTATACATATCTCAAGCCTTTTTTACAGACTTATCCGCCGATTTTACCTTCATTTTTTTTATTTCTTCATTGATTGGATGATCTTTGCGTGTCTTGCAGTTTTCATTGCCGCAGTACAGCACTACTTTGCCATTTTTATAACGGTGCTGAAACATATTGGTTCCACATTCATCACAGACTTTATCAGCTAACGGTGCATCCCAGCTCACAAAATCACATTTCGGATAGTTTTCGCAGCCGTAAAAAATTCTGCCGCGCTTAGTGTGACGCTCAACGACACGTCCACCGCATTTAGGGCATTTGGCTCCAGTATCCTTTAAAATTGGCTTTGTATTACGACATTCCGGAAATCCTGGGCAAGCCAGAAATTTACTGAAACGACCTTGTTTGACAACCATAAGTCTTCCGCATTTTTCACAACGTACATCAGAAACTTCTTCCGGTATATCAACATGTCCGATTTCTTCTTCCGCTTTTTCCAGAGTGGTTGCGAAGGGACTATAAAATTCTGCTAATAAATTATTTTTATCCATCATACCGTCAGCAATTTTATCGAGGCTGTTTTCTAACTCAGCGGTAAATTTGGCATCAACAATATTTTTAAAATACTGCTCGAGCATGTCAAGAACAATAAAACCCAGTTCAGTAGGTTCAAATTTTTTATCGCGTCTGACAACATAACCTCGCCCCAGAATCGTTTCGATTATCGGTGCGTAGGTACTAGGCCGTCCGATACCCTTTTCCTCCAGAGTTTTTACTATTGAGGCATCATTATAACGCGGTGGTGGTTCAGTAAAATGTTGTTCAGGTAATACTTTTTGCAGTTTCATGACGTCACCGACAAATACTTCCGGTAAAATAATATCCTTTTCCTTCTTTTTATCTGCATCGTCATATACAGCAGTGAATCCGGCAAATCTTAATACAGAACCGGCTGTTTTAGCTGTATAAATACCACCTTTGATTATAATTCCCATTGTGTCATAAACAGCCGCTGTCATTTGGCTGGCCAAAAAGCGCTGCCAAATAAGCCGATATAATTTAAATTGTTCTTTCGATAAAAATCCTTCTATCAGCGGCGGTGTCAACGTTATATCAGTCGGACGCACGGCTTCATGAGCATCTTGAGCATCTTTTTTGGCAGTATACACAGGTGGTTTTCCAGGCATATAAGCAGGACCAAATTTTTCCGTTATATAGTTTCTCGCTTCATTTTGCGCCAATTCAGCTATACGTGTAGAGTCGGTACGCATATAAGTAATTAAACCGACCGGACCTTTTTTCCCGACATTTACTCCTTCATATAACTGCTGAGCAATCATCATTGTACGCCGCGAAGTAAATCCCAATTTTCTTGCAGCATCCTGTTGCAGGGAACTAGTGGTAAACGGAGCCGGTGGTTTTCGACGACGTTCACTTTTTTTCACTTCTTCAACTACAAACTGCTGGTGCTGTAAATCTTTTTTGATCCGTGCGGCACTTTCTTCCGATGTCACAGCAATTTTCTTGCCGTCAACCATTGCCAGTTCCGTAGCAAGTGTGCACTTTCTTGCCTCACACTTAAAATTGAGATCAATAGTCCAGTATTCTTCAGGGATAAAAGCACGGATTTCCCGCTCTCGATCGCAAATTATTTTAACGGTGACAGATTGCACACGCCCGGCACTCAATCCTTTTTTTATTTTGCGCCAGAGCAGCGGACTAAGTTTGTAACCGACAATTCTATCCAGCATACGTCTGGCCTGCTGGGCATCTACCAGGTTAAGATTGATCGTCCGCGGTGCCTTCACTGCTTCATTGATTGCCGGTTTGGTTATTTCATTAAATACAATGCGGCATTTTTTCTTGTCATCAATTCCCAATAAATATGCCAAATGCCATGCAATAGCCTCTCCTTCACGGTCCGGGTCAGATGCAAGATAAATTTTTTCAGCGTTTTTAGCTTCTTTTTTCAAAGATTTTATTAAATCGCCCTTACCTCTTATATTTATATATTTGGGGGCAAAATCATTTTCTATGTCAATTCCAAACTGACTTTTTGGCAAATCCCGTAAATGCCCCATGGAGGCCAGTACTTCATATTTTCTATGTCCCAGATATTTTTCTATAGTCTTGGCCTTAGCAGGTGATTCAACTATCACCAACGTTTTTTTGGAAGCAGTTTTCTTTTTTTTAGGTTTTGCTTTTAATGTTTTTTTGGATCCTTCTAACTTTTTTTCCACTAAATTCTCCCCTTAGCTGAACGTACATACATTCCCGGTGACGCTTCATCAATAATTTTTTTAAGTTTCATTTGCAATAACACAAAACTTATATTAGTAACGTTAGCACGCAGCTTATAAATTATCTCATCGATGCTGATTGCCTGATCATATGACAAAAGATTATAAATTTTAGCTTCACCATCTGTCATGGAAGGCGTTTGTTCTTTTGATACAGCAACATTCCTCACTGCATCATATTCCTCATAAATATCTTGTGCACAAGTAATCAATTTAGCCCCCTGCTGAATCAGATGATTGCAGCCACGGCTTTGCTCAGAATAAATACTACCTGGTACGGCAAAAACATCACGACCTTCACTCAACGCCATTTCAGCTGTGATCAGCGATCCGCTGCGCTCTGCAGCTTCTATTACAACCGTCCCAATTGACAGTCCGCTTATTATCCGGTTACGTGCCGGAAAAAATGCTGCCAAGGGTTGCGTTTTCGGTGCATACTCAGAAATAATCGTACCTTTTTCAGCAATTTCATCCAAAAGCCTTTTATTCTCACGCGGATATACCATATCTACACCACATCCGAGCACAGCAATTGTCTGTCCTTTAGTCAAGGCACCGCAATGGGCAAAAGTATCTATACCATGTGCCGCACCACTGACAACAGCATATCCTTGCTTTGCTAAATCGGCCGCAATGGTATAGGCAATACTTTTGCCATATACTGAAAATTTTCGTGCTCCCACCACGGCCAGACATTTATCAGTGATCGAATTTCCACGGCAAAACAGTACTGCCGGCGGATTATAAATATTAGTCAGCAGTTTTGGATAATCATCTTCCAGAATACTTATCAACCTTATTCCTCTTTTATCCCAGTCAGACGCTGCAGTATCAACATCAAACTGTTGTCGGTGCCTGAATAATCTCCTAGATAATTTTTCTGACAAGCATTTACTTGCTGTTATTTCATCTTCAGATGCATCCCAGATATTTTTTGCACAGCTGAAGCAGGCAAGCAATCGTCTGATATTTGTAATTCCCATACCTGATACCATTTGTAATGCAGCCAAATAATATTTTTCCATATAGTTCCACCTATAGTAAACTTTGAAAATTAAATAAACTTCTTATGATTATAGTTAAGTTTTTTCCTGCCGTCAATAACAATTTGGCTTTCAATAAGCTAAAAATCCTACATCCACAAGAAAAACCAGCAGAAAAATCTGATTAAAAATTGATTTTTTTACTGGTTTCTTTCATTAATATATATAATAAATTATTGAGACAATTTTTCTTTTAAGAGCTTATTCACCATAGCCGGATTGGCTTTTCCCCGGCTGGCCTTCATTACCTGTCCCACTAAAAAACCAATTGACTTTGTATTTCCGCCCTTATAATCCGCCACTGGTTTAGGGTTGCCCAGTAACACTTCATCAACTATTTTTTCAATGGCATCAGTGTCAGTTATCTGTACAAGACCTTTTTCTTTTACTATTAATTCAGGATCATTATCGGACTGCCACATTTCATCAAAAACTTTTTTTGCTATTTTAGATGAAATAGTATTATTTTGAATAAGCTTAATCATTTTTGCCAGATTTTTAGCTGACACAGGTGATTCCGCAATAGTCTTACCGGCAGCATTAAGATTTTTAGCCAAATCTCCCATAATCCAATTGGCAGCAAGCTTTGCATCCACATTTTGTTTGATAACTGCATCAAAGTACTCTGCCATTTCCCGTGAATTAGTAATAACTCCCGCATCATATGATGAAAGGCCGCAATCATCTATCAAGCGGTCTCGGCGGGCATCCGGCAATTCCGGTAATGTCTTCTTTACCGCAGCAATTTGTTCATCCGTTGTAATTATTGGTACCAGATCCGGTTCCGGCATATAACGATAATCCTGGGCTTTTTCTTTAGTGCGCATGGATAATGTGATTCCCTTGTTATCATCCCAGGTCCGTGTTTCCTGTATGACATGACCACCGTCTTCGAGTATTTCTTCCTGGCGTTCGATCTCATATTCGAGGGCATTTTCAACCATTTTAAAAGAATTAAGATTCTTCATTTCAGCTTTTGTTCCCAGCATTTCGCTGCCTGTCGGCCGCAAGGAAACATTTACATCAGCACGAAGATTTCCTTCTTCCATTTTGCAATTGGATACATCAATATACTCTAATATTGATTTTACTTTTTCCATATATGCACGGGCTTCTTCCGCTGTGCGCATATCCGGTTCGGAAACGATTTCAATCAAGGGTACACCAGTACGGTTATAATCAACATTAGAGCTGGCAGAATCTTTAATAGTATCACCGGCATGAACGAGCTTACCGGCATCCTCTTCCATATGAATACGTGTTATTCTGATGCGTTTCGTAGTATCATTCACTTCAATATCAACATAACCATGTTCCGCAATAGGTAAATCAAATTGTGATGTCTGGAAATTTTTGGGCAAATCAGGATAATAATAATTTTTCCTGTCGAATTTACTGAATTTATTTATTGTGCAATTGAGTGCCAGCCCCGCTTTCAAGGCAAATTCAACTACTTTCTTGTTAACTACCGGCAACACGCCGGGCAGACCGAGACATACAGGACAAACGTGCGTATTTTGTTCAGCGCCAAAAGTAGTAGCACAGCCGCAGAAAATCTTGGTTTTTGTTTTAAGTTCGCTATGTATTTCCAGACCGATCACTGCTTCATATGACATTATTCAATCACTCCCGCAAACATTTTATGAAAATCCTTGCTTTGCTCGTAAGTAAAAGCTGTTTTTATTATTGTTTCTTCCGCCAACGGTTTGCCAATTATCTGCATCCCGATCGGCAGGCCGGCTTTACTAAAGCCACACGGCAGTGATATTCCCGGCAGCCCTGCTAAATTCAGGGGAACTGTACAGGCATCCTGCAAATACATCTGTAACGGATCATTGATTATCGAACCGATTTTAAAAGCAGGTGTCGGTGCCGTAGGTGCCAAAATAACATCAACTTTTTCAAAAGCTTTGTCATAATCTTCTTTGACTAATGTGCGTAGTTTCAATGCTTTTAAATAATAAGCATCGTAATATCCGGCACTCAGCGCATAATTACCAATCATTATACGGCGTTTTACTTCATTGCCAAATTTCTCCGTACGGGTATTGGTCATCATTGCCACAATATCCTCTCCTGACACACGGCTGCCATAACTTACACCATCATAACGAGACAAATTAGTTGCAGCTTCCGCTGACGCCACAAGATAATAAGCTGCAATGGCATATTTAGTGTATGGCAGTGAAATCTCAACAACCTGGGCACCCATTGCTTTAAAATCAGCAACAGCAGCATGAATCGCTCTTATTACTTCTTCATCCATCCCATCGACAAAATATTCAGCGGGCAAGCCTATCTTTAAGCCTCTTACATCTTTAATCAACGCCTTAGTATAATCCGGAACGGGTTCATTTATTGAAGTCGAATCCATGGAATCATAACCGGCAATAACATTGAGTATATTGGCACAATCCGTTACATCACGCGTCAGTGGACCGACTTGGTCAAGTGATGATGCATAGGCAACAAGGCCGTAACGTGATACCCTGCCATAAGTCGGCTTCAATCCTACTATACCGCAAAAAGACGCCGGCTGACGAATTGAACCACCCGTATCTGAACCAATTGCCCATGCGGCTAAACCACCGGCTACTGCGGCAGCTGATCCTCCGCTGGATCCTCCGGGAACGCAATCCGTATCATATGGATTATGTGTAGGAAAAAAAGCTGAATTTTCTGTTGATCCTCCCATAGCAAATTCATCCATATTGGTCTTTCCCAAAATCACCGCGTCCATATGATTAATTTTTTCCATGACAGCAGCATTATACGGAGGAATGAAATTTTCCAGCATCTTCGAAGCACAGGTAGTTTTCACCCCCAAAGTGCATATATTATCCTTTATCGCCCCTGGTAAACCTGTCAAAAAGCTGACTGATTCACCAGATGATATTTTTTCGTCGGCTGATTTAGCCATATTTAAAGCTTTCTCAGCAGTTGTAGTTATGTATGAATGTATATCAGCATCAGTTTGCTCAATACGATTTAAAAAAGCCCTTGTAAGTTCTGTTGAAGTTATTTCCCTTTTTACCAGCATATCATGCAGAGTATGTGCCGGCTGTTTATATAATTCCACTTAAATCCTCCTCATGCTGTAATAAATCATTCAATGATCCGCGGTACTTTGAAATAGCCATCTTCTTGTTCCGGAGCATTAGCTAATGCTGCCTCTCTACTCAATGACGATTTTACTATATCTTCACGAAAAACATTCTGCAATGGCAGTACATGTGCTGTCGGTTTTATATTCTCGGTATTCACCTGTTGTAAAACATCTACATATTCCAAAAAATTACTAAATTCTTCAATATATTTATCCATCTTATTATCGGCAATATTTAAACGAGACAGCATTGCCACATTTTCAACAGTCTGTTTTGTTATTTTCATTATTTTCACCATCCTGTTCTTATTTTGCAGATACTGCTAATTATAGCATAGAATAATGCGTGCAGATACTAATCCCGCATTATTATTTATTGATGAGTTCTGTAAACTCAGTTTCATTCAACACAGTGACATTTAGCTGCTGTGCCTTAAATAATTTACTGCCGGCATTTTCGCCGGCTACCACATAATCGGTTTTACCAGATACTGAACCGGATACTTTGCCACCCAATTGAATTATTTTATCGGCAGCTGATGTTCTGCTCATTGACAACGTCCCCGTTAATACAAATGTCTTACCAGTAATACTGCTTGCCGCCTGTCCTTTTTCCCGTTCGGTCATATTGACACCGGCAGATCGCAGTTTATCGAGCATTTGTCTTGTCTTAGCACTGCGGAAAAATCTGTATAATGTCTCAGCACTTATATTGCCAATATCTTTCACTGTTTCAATTTCTTCGACAGAAGCATCAGCCAATCTGTCGATTGAATGAAAATAATCCAATAAAGATTGTGCCGCAGCCTTGCCAATATTTGGGATTCCCATGCCGGACAGCAGACGCCATGGTTCATTGATACGACTTGCCTCAATTCTTTCCAACAATTTATCAGTATTTTTTTCCTTACCAATTATCCCCTTTTCAATAAGCTCCCTGCGATATTGTTTTAAATAATAGATATCAGCTATGTCAACTATATATTTTGACGCAATCAATGATTTAATATATTTTTCACCGAATCCTTTAATATCCATTGCACCGCGACCAACAAAATTAATTATTCGACCGTCTAACTGGGCGGGACAATTTATGTTAGTGCATTTTATATCGGCCGTATTTTCCTCACGTATAGCTAAAGCGCCACAAACCGGACATTTGTCACCTATTACAAATTTGGGCAAATCTGCCTGACGTTTTTCTTTTTCAACACACCTTATTTTAGGAATAATTTCTCCCGATTTGTATACCCTGATGATATCCCCAATACGTATGTCAAGACTATCAATAAAGTCTTGGTTATGCAAAGTAGCCCGTTCCACTGTCGTACCACACAACTGAATTGGCTCAAAGACCGCTGTGGGTGTGATGCGCCCCGTCCGTCCCACCGATAAATTTATTGCCAGCAATTTTGTTTCTCTTTCTTCCGGTGGATATTTATAAGCGACAGCCCAGCGCGGTACTTTGGCTGTATTTCCCAATGCTTGTCTTTGTTCCAAGTCATCGACCTTAACTACAGCGCCATCTATATCATAAGGCAGTTTCCCTCTTCTGGCCCCAATTTCAGTTATTGCCTGCCATACTTCTTCTTTCGTTGTACAGATTATATAATCATGTACAATTGGTAGTCCCTGCTGTTTAAAATACTCCAAACTGGCTGCATGACTTAGAAATTTGCGGCCTTCTATTTTTTGCAAATTAAACAAAAAAATCGCTAATTGACGTCTTTTTACGATGCGACTATCCAATTGACGCAACGTTCCCGCCGCACAATTACGCGGATTGGCAAAAATTTTCTTTCCCTGTTCCGCCTGTGCTTTATTAACGGCATCAAAAGCTTTCCTCGGCATATAAACCTCACCACGCACTTCGAGATACGGCAGTTTATCGGCAAGTTCCCTTTTTATTCCGGTAAGATTAAGTGCATTGGCAGTGACATCTTCTCCTTCTACAATGCCGTCACCGCGCGTGACAGCCATTTTCAATACACCGTCATAATAACGCAGTGCCAACGATAATCCATCAATTTTCTCCTCAACGGTAAATCGGCAATCAGTCAATTCTGACTGCATTGATTCAACAAAAGCATCTATCTCTGTCTTCGAAAAAACATCCTGCAGACTTAGCATCGGTACATCGTGCTTTATTAACACACCAGCTATGCGTTTAGCTGTACCGCCTACCTTCTGCGTTGGAGAATCCGGCGTTACTAATTCCGGATATTGCTTTTCCAATGCCTTTAACTTTAACATCAATTGATCATATTCGTAATCAGTTATCTCCGGGGCGTCATCATTATAATATGAATTATTGTGATAATTTATTTCTATGCGCAATTTTTCGATTTGCTGTTTTGCACTGTCTGCCATTTTACTCTCTCCACATTACGGTATAGATATAATCTATACTTTTTCTAAAGGGGCATATTTTTGCATTAATTTTTTTATTCCCATATTGGGAAAAGCAATTGTCAATTCAGTTTCTTCTCCGTGTCCTTTGACCGCGACAACAGTTCCAATTCCCCACTTACTATGTTTAGCCTTATCTCCGCTCCGCCATTTTATTCCCATATCAGGACGGACGCCTGTCTTTACCGCCCCTTTATTTTGCGCATCTGTGTGTCTTACATAATCTTTAATGCTTCTTATTCGTTCATTATTAATCTTCGGTACACTGAACGGATGTAAAGTTATTTTGGAATGTTCAGTTTCCACATATTCTGATGGAATTTCCTGTAAAAACCGCGATGGTGGATACATCACAGTACGTCCATATATAGTACGGCTTTTTGCATTTGTCAGATATAACTTTCGCTGTGCCCTGGTTATTCCAACGTAACAAGTACGCCGTTCTTCTTCAATTTCAGCTTCATTCATCAATGTACGGGAATGCGGGAACAGCCCTTCTTCCATACCGGCCATAAATACAACAGGGAATTCCAATCCTTTTGCCGCATGCAATGTCATTAATGTAACTTTATCATCAGTAAAATCGGCATTGTCGATATCAGCTACCAATGAAACTGAATTTAAGAAATTTTCCAGGGTAGGATTATCTTCATTTTCTTTTTCAAAATTTTTTACTACTGTAAGTAGTTCTTTTAGATTTTCAATCCGTGTTTCATTTTCTACCTTTTTATCGGCTTCCAGCTCCATCATATAACCCGACTCATCCATAACCCGTTGAATAAATTCATGAACAGACTGCTCTGTCTGTGCCGTCATCATCTTAAAAATAAATTGTACAAATTCTGATAAGGCTCCCCGCGCTTTAGCCGTCAATCCTGGGATTTCATCAGTGCTTGAAACAGCATCAAATATGCTTATATTTCCTGCCGCAGCAAACTCACTCAGTTTATTTATAGTCGTTGCTCCCAGACCTCTTTTGGGTACATTGATGATGCGCAGCAGACTTACCGCATCAGCAGGATTAAAAATCACCTTTAAATAAGCCAGTATGTCCTTAATTTCTTTTCTGTCGTAAAATTTCAACCCACCCACCATAGTATATGGTATTCCTGCACGCATGAGTCCTTCTTCAAATGAACGCGATTGGGCATTGGTACGGTAAAGCACTGCAATATCATTATAGGAAATATTAAACAAAGTATTCTGTTTAACAATATTATCTGCAATATAACGAGCTTCATCGCGTTCATTAAACGCTTCATATAATGATATTTTATCGCCTTGCGGATTTTCTGTCCAAAGTTTCTTTGGCTTACGGTTCAAATTATTTTCAATTACGGCATTTGCTGCCGCCAAAATATTTTGGGTAGAACGATAATTTTGCTCTAATTTAATCACTGATGCTTCCGGATAATCTTTTTCAAAATCCATTATATTTCTTATATCGGCACCACGCCAGCCATATATGGATTGGTCGGCATCACCGACCACACAGATATTGTGGTGCTTTGCGGCCAACAGTTTAGTCAGTTGGTATTGAGCGCCATTCGTATCTTGATATTCGTCGACCAGTATATAATGAAACCGATCCTGATACTTTTCCCGGACAGATTTACTTTGCGACAAAAGTTCCACTGAAATCATCAATAAATCATCAAAATCCAAAGCATTATTATCAACTAAATGCTTCTGATATGCCGTATATATTTCAGCCGTTTTTTGTTCAAAAAAATCCCCTGCCTGTTTGGCAAATGCATCTGGTGTCAGCATTATATTCTTGGCATTGGATATCGCCGACTGAATATTATATGGTGGATATTGCTTTTCATCGAGATTCAAGTCTTTGAGACAATTTTTTATTAACGTATGAGAATCAGCAGTGTCGTATATCGTAAAATTTTTTTTGTATCTGCTAATGTTATCAATTTCATAGCGCAACAGCCGCGCGCAAAAAGAATGAAATGTACTCAGCCAGACATTTTTAGCAGCTGTTCCTATCATGTTATCAGCGCGGTCACGCATTTCCGTAGCGGCTTTGTTAGTAAAGGTTATTGCCAGGATATTGTAAGGTGAAATTCCCTGCTGCAATAAATACGCTATTTTACAAGTCAATACCCGCGTCTTGCCTGAACCTGCTCCTGCCATTATGAGCAATGGTCCGTCAACGTGTTCTACCGCTTTTTTTTGGGCAGGATTAAGTCTGTCAAATATATCCAAAGTGTCCTCCGTTTTTGTTTACTCAGTTAGTATGCAAAAGCTGCTGTATTATCGATAACACAGCAGCTTTATTACTTTAATGGATCAATTGGCCGTATATTTTTTAGCCGCCTCCGTGAGCTGCGGTATTATCTGTTTCTTACGTGACATTACACCCGGCAGATAAAGGATGTTATCAGCTGCTGTTTTTTTAAACGCTTCACCAATAAGTGTTTTAGGCTCACCAACAAATAAAAGTGATGTTGCCTCTTCTAAAATATCTGTGATCATTACCAGACACATGTCATATTTTTCCCTGCTGCATACTTCCCTCATATTTTCCAGCAACTCGTCTTTTCTCTTCAATACATCACTGCTGTCCATCACAGAAGTCTGACTCACAATAACTTTACGGTCACCAATTTGGAATTCCTTCATGTCATTTTTTACTATTTCCATGGCTGACATATTGCCTACATCAGATCCGGCTTTCAACAGTTCCATGCCATATGTATTTATTTCTACCCCGGCTATCCGGGCCAGGCTGTCAGCAATCTCCCTATCATGTGATGTGCAGGTAGGCGATTTGAACAATACTGTATCCGATATTATTGCCGACAGCATAAGTCCCGCTATCTTGGGCGGAATTGCCACATTATGCTGAAAGTATAAATCAGCCACAATCGTATTAGTGCATCCCACCCGATCCTGACGGGTAAATATCGGTTCACCTGTCTGCAGACCACCTAGACGATGATGATCTATTATTTCCAGGATACGTGCCTCTTCTATTCCTTCCACTGCCTGCGTCCGTTCATTATGATCAACCAGAATGAGCCGTGTCCTTTCCGGTACCATCAGCTTATCGCTGCTTATCATGCCGACAACTTTGCTATTTTCTACTACCGGATAACTGCGAAATTTTTTCTTTTCCATTATCCCTTTTATATCACTCAGCATATCCGTCGGTTTAAAAGAAGCGACATCTTTTTGCATAATACGTGATACCGGTACACATTGGTTAATAAGCCTGGCTCCTGTGTAAGTATCATAAGGCGTTACCAGTATCATCGTTTTATGATTTTGTGCTTCCTCGATTATTTCCGTGGGTATATGTCCATTACCAGTGACAATAAGACAGGCAATTTTTCTTTCCAGGCAGGCCCGCAACGTTGGTGAAACCCGATCGCCGACTAATACAACATCATTTTTCTGAATAATCGATTCGATCATCCGCAGGCTGCCGGCTGCTATCCGAACATCCCCATTGACTAATTTGTCCTCATCTCCGTCAACTATAACATCTCCGTCAATGACAGACAAAATATCGCGAACTGTTATTTTTGTATTGGAAAAACTCTGCATACCTAAATCATCAAAATAACGTTTAGCCAAATCACTTACTGTTACAATACCGGCTAAGTCACGTTCATTCCTCACTACCGGTATTGATTTCAATCCCGTTTCACGCATTACTTTGCCCAATTTACGCAGATTATCATGCTCACCGAGCATAGTGTGACATTGCTCCATTATATCACTAACCCGCGGGTAAACATCAACCAACAGCTGCGGACTGTCCGTCCCAAAATAATTCAAAGCAAACTGCGTTTCTTTATTAACTTTACCAGCGCGAGCGGCAATTACTTCTTCCCCTAAAGATTTTTTCAAATTTGCATAACTGATAGCCGCACAAATCGAATCAGTGTCCGGGTTTCTATGACCTATAACATATATCGGTTTTTTTTCACGCATAAAATCTTAACCTCCAAAATATTTTAAATCATGATAAAAACTTTTCCGCCTGCGGCAAATTAATTTTTAAATATACCAGATACCAGCAAAAAATACTATCATGATAAAATAATACCATTTGCGATGCAGTATTCGCAACACGCAAAACGATATGCCATTGGGTAATATTATACAACAAATAACCCATTCGCAAAAGATTTATACAATAAAATTTACACAAACAGCCGTTAAGCCCGTTTGTGTGCTATAATCATCAAATAATCAAAAATTTATCTTGAAGGGAATAAAATGAATATAAATATACCACAGTTATATTTTAGCAAACTCATGCGTGCCGTTGTCGAATTTGACCTGATTCAAGATAGCGACAGTATTTTAATCGGGTTATCAGGAGGAAAGGATAGCCTGTTTTTAACCTATATGCTGGCTGTTTTACGCAGTCGTTTGAAAAAATCATTTACTTTAAAGGCTGTTACCATCGATCCGCTGTTCACTAAAAATTTCTCTACAGATTCCGTAAAAAAATTTTGTCATGAATTATCGATCGACTATTTTGTCCATCGGGTCGATATAAACAATGCCATAAAATCAAGCGGCAAAAATCCCTGCTTTACTTGTGCTTATTTTCGCCGCGGAGCAATAAACCGTATTGCCAAGGAAAAAGGCTGCAACAAAGTTGCCTATGCCCATCATCAAGATGATGCCGTTGAAACCCTTTTTATGAATCTGCTGTACTCAGGACAATTTAAGACTTTCACTCCGTCTACTTATCTTGATAGAATGAAACTCACGGTTATCCGCCCGTTAATTTATTTTCGCGAGACTGAAACCAGGACTGCTGTTAAATATCACGGTGTTGCTCCCGTGGCATCTCCTTGTCCTATAGATGGAACTACAATGCGCCAGGATACCAAAGAACTGATTAAAAAGCTGACTGCCCACTATCCTCTTTTTTATGAACACCTGGCCGCAGCTATGCGGGAAAGTGCTGTCGGTGAATTATGGCCGACAGTGCCCAGTCGTCAGCAATTAAAGAGAAAATATGATGCTTTTATGAAAAATTAGCAAATAAAGTTTTCAGTTTTGTTTCATCAGGTGTCACATATAATGTTTTGTTATTGGTGAAAATAACAAAACCCGGTTTCGCACCGGAAGGTTTTTTTACAAAACGGCAAAAAGTATAATCGACCGGAACATTAGATGAATCTTTCCCCTTGGAATAATGAGCAGCCAACAGCGCTGCCTGCTCTATTGTCGTTTCAGCCGGGACACTTCCCGCTGTACGTATTATTACATGCGAACCCGGTATATTTTTAACATGAAGCCAAATATCGTCATTATCGGCTATCTTAAATGTCAGCTTGTCATTTTGTACATTATTTTTACCAACTAATATTGGCATCCCATCCGAAGAGATAAATTTAAATGGTTTTGACTCGGGAACTGCAGTACGTTTGCGTTTTTCAATATGCAGATAACCGCTTTTTACCAATTCGGCTTTTATATCAGCCAGTTCAGATAAAGTATCGGAAGATTCCAGTGATATTTCAATTGTTTCCAGATAGACAGTATTTTCCCTGCATTCTTGCAGCTGCTCTGCTAATATCTTTTGCCCACGGCGCAGCTTGTCATATTTGTTATAATACTTTTGCATATTCTGAACTATAGTAAGCCGCCTGTCCATGCTTATTGTAAGCTTGGCATTATCTGCCTCATATATATTGGGAACAGTTATCGCGCTGTCTTTATGATCTGCAAACTGGTACTGATACGTCATTATATTGTCTGCCTTAATTTTTTCTATTTCAGCATTTTCAGCCTGCTGCAACTGTTCAGCAAGTTTCCTATTTTTATTTTTTTGTTTTTCTAATTCATTTGTTACTATTTTTAACAATTGGCTTTTTTCTGGAGAAACGTAATCATCCGCCAGTTGATGAGCCGTTTCCAGCAGACAGCTCAGCGAAGTAAAATTCACCGTATTATATGCGGTAAATTTATGCAGAGGAAAAGCCGCCATTGCCATTATTTTATTATTATCATCTTTTATTAATGTCGGCACAAACATCTTTGTATCATAAACAGTGATAATTTCGTCGATGGCCTGCCGCAAAGAGATGAAATCCTCAACATCGAGTTTTTCTATTGCCATATCATCCGGCAGCCCTGCTAAAAATAATATTTCTGATGCTGTCACCGGACCAAATCCCGCACCTGTTTTCAATACCGCTTTATACACACTTTGCCCCGCTGACAGCTTTAATTTGTTTATAAAATTATCCGCTGCTGTCAATATATCAATACTATCCTGTGGTGGCGGCGGCATATATTCCTGCTGCGGCAGGACAGTGCGTACCCGACTGCTGTTACTGCCTACTCTTTTCAATGAATCGATAATTCGTTGATTCTCTACTAAGACTATATTGCTATATTTCCCCATCAGCTCTATATAAAGTTTTTTAGTTATCAATCGTGCACCTGCGCCTAAAATATCCACTTCAATCACTGCCACGCGATCTAATCCCAGCTGATATATTTTAGCAATACGGCCACCCTCAAGTTGTTTGCGCAGCAGCATACAGAACGTTGGCGGTTCTAAAGGATTTTCTGGCTGCCTAACCGAAATTGCCATTGAAGCCAGGCGCGGATCAATAGAAATATGCAGTATATATGTTGTACCAGGCAAACGTACGGTCATATAAACATCGGATCTGCGCGGCTGGCAAATTTTGTCAATACGCCCTCCTGATAATATATTATTTAATTCATTTATTACGGCATAAAGGGAAAAACCATCAAGTCCCATGTCATATTACCCCATTTCTAACAATGACCGCTAAAATAATAGACTGAGTATATCATCTACCGGTCCCACGGTCAAACATATCCAATTGAATATTATATTACTGCAGGTGATATTGCAATAATCCCTTGTCAACGTTACAATACTAAGGTAAGTATATAAAAGAGGAATGATAAAAATGGAAATATTAAAATCAGCCGAACAAGACACACATGAACGCTCAGCAGAACTTATCAATAATGTCGGCAGCATAATAAAATCAGTGAAACTATCCGGTGATGCGGCGCTTAAGGATTTGAGCTATAAATTTGACGGAATAAAACCAGAAAGCATTAAGATTGTTCCCGGTCAAATAAAAGCTGCCTATGATAAAGTTTCACCTTCTACAGTAAAGTATCTGAAATTTGCAGCTGAACAAATACGTTTTTATGCTGAAAAGCAACTGTCATGCATGCAGGAATTAAGGGTTTCCAGCAAAATTGAAGGCGTCACCCTGGGTCACAGACTTATACCCGTAGAATCCTGCGGTACATATGTACCGGGCGGCCGTTATCCACTGCCCAGCACAGCACTAATGCTAGCCATTCCCGCTAAAACAGCAGGAGTTAAAAGAATCGCCGCTGTCAGTCCGGCAGCAAAAAAATACGGAACAATTCATCCTGCCGTATTAGTTGCGATGGATATAGCCGGGGTCGATGAAATTTATTGTGCCGGCGGAGCCCAGGCCATAGCAGCATTAGCCTATGGTACGCAAAGTATTCCCCCCGTCGATATGATTGTGGGTCCTGGTAACCAATACGTCACCGAGGCTAAACGGCAGGTTTTGGGTGACGTCGGCATCGATAGTTTAGCTGGGCCCAGTGAAGTGCTGATAATTTCCGATGGAACAACCAATCCGGATTATACGGCAATGGATATTCTGGCACAGTGTGAACATGACCCACGGGCCAAGGCTGCTTTAATAACCACTGATCGTAATTACGCAGCTATTGTATCTCAAAAAATACTTGATTTTTCACAAAAATTACCTACAGGCAGTCTGGCTTATAAAGCATGGCAGGATAATGGAACTATTTTATTAGCCACTGATGAAATGGAAATGGTCACGGCTGCAAATAAGGCTGCCCCGGAACATCTTGAAGTACAGACCAGAGACAGCCTGAAAATCAGTGAACGACTTAAAAACTACGGCTCACTGTTTATTGGTGAATATACACCGGTAGCCTTTGGTGATTATTGTTCCGGAACTAATCATACCCTGCCTACTATGGGGACAGCCCGTTATTCAAATGGCGTCTACGTTGGGACTTTTATAAAAACTTCCTTCTACCAGCATATAACACACCAAGGCTGTGAAAATCTTGCAGAAGCTTGCATGAACCTTGCAGAAACCGAGGGACTTGCTGCCCATAAGGAATCCGTAGCCATAAGACTAAAATAACTCATATTATATTTTCTTTTATTCCGTATAGGTTGCATTAAGTCAAAATAAATATTACAATTAATTTATATAGCTATAGGTGTAGGAGGATCTACTATGCAATTTAAATTTTCTAAATGGCACGGCTGCGGTAATGACTTTGTTCTTGTCAATGGTTTTACAGAAGACTGGCAGACTATTCGTTCTGCCGCTATTGCAATCTGTGACAGAAATTTTGGCATTGGTGCAGACGGTGTCATTTTTATTCTTCCTTCCGATAAATGTGATTTTTGTATGCGTATTTTTAATTCTGACGGTTCGGAAGCTGAAATGTGCGGTAACGGTATCAGATGTTTTGCCCGTTACGTTTACGAAACAGGCCTTACCAATAAAGAGGAATTTACCGTAGAAACTAAAGCCGGTACAATAAAACCACGCCTGGTCATTGATGAAAAAAACGAAAACTCTGTCTGTGTCAATATGGGACAGCCAGTTTTAGAAGGTGAAAAAATTCCTGTGCATGGTTTCGACGGCTTTGCCGTTATCGCGCAGCCATTAAAGATACAAGACCATCAGTTCAAAATGACCTGTGTATCCATGGGCAATCCTCATTGTGTTATCTTTGTCAATGACATGAGTTCGATAAACATAAGCAAATGGGGACCGATACTGGAAAAGTATAAAATTTTTCCCAATAAGACCAATGTAGAATTTGTTCAGGTCATTGATCGGTCACACATGCGCATGCGCGTTTGGGAACGCGGCGCTGCCATCACTTTAGCGTGTGGCACCGGCGCCTGTGCCAGTCTGACAGCAGCGGTATTAAACGATCTGACTGACAGAAAAGCCGCTATTAAACTCGATGGCGGTCTGCTTTCCATCGAGTGGAATAAAGATGATAATAATATCTATATGACCGGTCCGACAAAAAAAGTATTTGAAGGTATATATTACAGTGGATAAACTAACAGCCAAAAATTCAGCGGTACGAAGTATGACCGGCTTTGGTACAGCTGTGTGCAATAAAAATAATTACACGATAAGTGTAGAAATAAAATCTGTTAATAATCGATATAAGGATGTTGCCGCTCATTTGCCCCCCGGCCTGCGGGCTTTAGAAGTAATTATCAACGATTATCTGAATAAATATTCACTGCGGGGTAAAATTGATGTATATGTTAATTTCACCGATACCAGCGGCACTAACAGCATAATAAAAGTAGACAAAAACTTACTGCTTGCTTACAAAAAAGCCCTTGATGAAATTGCCCGTACATTGTGTCAACCGACGCAGTACAATTTTTCTTCTAATGATCTTATTGCATTGTCAGTTTATCCCGGTATTTTAACAAAGGAGGATATATTACCGACTGTTGCTGAAATTAAAGATGACTTTATCAATACACTTGGCAAAGCATTGACTTTATTCATCGAAATGAAAACTACCGAAGGAAAAAACCTTTGCAGTGATATATTGTACCGACTTGCCATCATCCGCGATAAAGTTACACTGCTGTGTGATTTGGCTCCTTCAATAATTGAAAAGTACCGGCAAAATCTGGTCACAACTTTAGGTGAATATTTAAACGCCAACGATATCGATCAGACACGTATTATTCAGGAAACCGCTATTTATGCTGAAAAAACAAATTACACCGAAGAGACAACCAGATTACAAAGCCATTTGCAGCAGTTTGAGCAAACATTAAGCACTGGCGGCAGCATCGGCAGAAAACTGGACTTCATCGTCCAGGAAATGAATCGGGAAATAAATACAATAGCATCAAAAGCCAATTCCGCTCAAGCGGGACAACTTGTCGTAGACGTAAAAGGTGAAATCGAAAAAATCCGCGAACAAATACAGAATATAGAATAAGCCGGCATCGTTGCACAACAGCTTATTTTACAGAAAGGCTGCGTTTTATATGAATATTAAATTAATTAATATCGGGTTCGGCAATATTGTATCCGCTAATCGAGTCATTGCCATTGTCAGTCCCGAATCAGCTCCAATCAAGCGCATTATCCAAGAAGCACGGGAAAATGGTCAGTTAATTGATGCTACATATGGACGGCGTACACGGGCTGTTATAATAGTTGATAGTGACCATGTTATTTTATCGGCTATTCAACCGGAAACAGTCGCCAATCGCATAATTGATGATAATGATGAAATAGCAAAGGATAAAGATAAATAAGATGCCCAACAGAGGAAATTTAATAGTTATATCGGGACCGTCCGGTACGGGAAAGGGCACTGTCTGTAAAAAACTTTTAACGATGAACAAAAATATATTTTATTCTGTATCGGCAACGACCCGCAGGCCACGTCCACACGAGATCAACGGACGGGAATACTGGTTTTTATCAAAAGTTGATTTTGAAAAAATGATAGAAGAAAATGAACTTCTGGAATGGGCTAATGTATATGGTAATTATTATGGAACTCCGTCTGAAAAAATTGACGAGCTGCGCTTACAAGGAAAAGATGTGTTGCTGGAAATAGATACACAGGGGGCACTCAACGTCATGAAACAGGTCGCCGACGGCATATATATCTTTTTATTACCACCGTCACTTGATGAATTGGAAAAACGAATCCGTCGGCGCGGCACTGAAACTGAAGCGGTAATAAAAAGACGACTTGATGCCGCTGCACAAGAAATAGCTTTGGGTACCCACTATAATTATGTTATTGTTAACAGAAACCTCAGTCGGGCTGTCAATCAACTCAACGCCATAGTCGTTGCCGAACGATGCCGTACTGGACGTAATCTGGAAATCATTAATAAAATTAAAAACAGGGAGATATAATAATGGATATAGTAAATCCGTCACTTGATGAATTGATGCCTAAAGTCGACAGCAAATATACGCTTGTTGTGCTGGCGTCAAAACGGGCCCGTCAAATATTGGATGGTTCCAAAGTAAGAGCTGCCAAGGTTTCAACCAAAAATGTAACTAATGCACTTGAAGAAGTCGCTGAAAACAAGATTACCTTTCAGCGAACGAAAAACGGAATAAAATGATGTTGGCAAATAAAAATATTTTGTTGGGTGTTTGCGGCGGAATAGCAGCCTATAAGGCAGTAGAAATCGCAAGCCGGCTGCGTAAACTCGATGCAAATGTTGATGTTATCATGACACAGGCAGCAACAAAATTCATCACACCGCTGACTTTTCAAGAAATAACCGGTAATCCTGTCAGCAGTGATATGTGGGAAAAAGTGCATAATTGGAATGTAGAACATATTGCTTTAGCCAAAAAAGCTGATGTCGTATTGCTCGCTCCGGCAACGGCTGACATTATCGGCAAACTGGCATCCGGCATTGCTGATGATATGCTTTCTACGACAATTATGGCAACAACGGCACCGGTATTCATAGCTCCGGCAATGAACAGCAACATGTATATTAATCCCATTTTGCAGCGTAATCTGCAGACACTGCAGCAGTTAAGCGGTTATCATATAATAACTCCGGATACTGGTCATCTGGCCTGCGGTACCAATGGCATTGGGCGATTACCCGATCCTGCTGTACTCGTTGAAGAAATTACAAATTATACTGCACAGGTACAGGATCTAAAAGGAAAACGTATCTTAATTACTGCCGGCGGAACCAGGGAAGCAATTGATCCCGTGCGTTATATTGGCAATCGTTCCAGCGGAAAAATGGGTTACGCGCTGGCTGAAGAAGCAGCCAGACGCGGTGCGTCAGTTACACTTGTCAGTGGTCCGACATCTCTTAACGCGCCTGCGGGAATCAAGTTTATAAAAGTAGAAACAGCATGTCAAATGCAAGAATATGTCGATACCATTTTTGCGGCCAGTGACGTTGTAATCATGGCTGCAGCTGTGTCTGATTACCGTGTAAAAAAAATTGCCGGCCAAAAAATAAAAAAGACCACGGAAGCGTTTACTCTTGATCTGGTAAAAAATCCTGATATTTTATCCGCGCTGGGCAAAAGAAAATCCACCGAACAGATTTTAGTGGGTTTTGCTGCCGAAACACAAAACCTGCTGACTTTTGCCAAAGAAAAATTACAGCGTAAAAATCTTGACATGATTATTGCGAATGATGTAAGTCAAAAAAATGTCGGATTTAATTATGATACTAATATGGTAAAAATAATAACTCGTAATGCTGCTGTCGAAGATATTCCACTTATGTCAAAAAAAGCATTGGCCGCAATAATCATCGACAAGATCCGGAATTTAAGGAAATAAATTCAGTTGACATTTATTATCAGGTAATGTATTATTAGTTTAACAAATAAATATCGAACTCATCGAGAGCAGTGGAGGGACTGGCCCTGTGAAGCTGCGGCAACCATTGATTTTATCAAACGGTGCTAATTCCTTTAGGTTTTACCTATGAGATGAGAGTATGTATTTTCAGCTCTCACGATTGAGAGCTTTTTTATTTGCTAATTTTTAATATGTGGAGGAAAAATATGGCTCAAAAACGTGTACTTTTTACTTCAGAATCGGTCACCGAAGGCCACCCGGATAAAATTGCCGACCAAATTTCCGATAGTATTCTGGATGCTATTTTAGCCCAGGATCCACATGGCCGCGTAGCCTGCGAAACATTAATAACGACCGGTCAGGTTCATGTAGCCGGTGAAATATCCACTAATTGTTATGTCGATATTCCTAAAATCGTTCGCGAAAAAATCAAAAGTATCGGTTATACCAGAGCTAAGTTCGGTTTTGATGCTTCTACCTGCGGTATTTCTGTGTCCATTGATGAACAATCTCCCGATATTGCTTTAGGTGTTGACAAAGCACTTGAAGCCAAAAATGGTGATATGTCCGAAGAAGATGCCATCGGTGCCGGTGACCAAGGTATGATGTTTGGTTATGCCAGTAATGAAACACCGGAATATATGCCGTTTCCTATTGCTATGGCGCATCGTTTGTCTCGTCGTCTGACCGAAGTACGCAAAAATAATGAAATACCTTATTTACGGCCTGACGGAAAGACTCAAGTAACTGTGGCCTATGAAAACGGTAAACCAGTTCATATAGAAGCTATTGTAGTATCTACTCAGCATGATGCCAATGTCTCACTGTCAACTATCGAGAAAGATATCAGGGAAAAAGTTATTACTCCCATTATTCCTGCTGATATGGTCGATGAAAACACCAAATATTATATAAATCCCACCGGAAAATTTGTCATCGGCGGGCCGCAGGGAGACTGCGGACTAACCGGCCGGAAAATTATTGTTGACACTTATGGTGGTATGGCACGACACGGCGGCGGTGCATTTTCAGGTAAAGATCCAACAAAAGTTGATCGTTCCGCATCCTATGCAGCCCGTTATGTAGCCAAGAATATTGTGGCTGCCGGTCTTGCTGACAAATGCGAAATACAACTAGCTTATGCTATCGGTGTTGCCCACCCGGTATCAATAATGGTCGACACCTTTGGAACGGGTAAGATCGATGAAGAAAAAATCATTCAATTGATCAAAAAACATTTTGACTTGCGGCCTGCCGGCATAATAAAAATGCTTGATCTATGCCGCCCAATCTATGCCCAAACCGCAGCATATGGTCATTTTGGCCGCACTGATATCGATTTACCTTGGGAACACATCGATAAAGCAGCTCTTTTAAAGCAAGAAGCCGGTATATAAATCCGATTTTTTTATTATTTAAAATCATTGTAAATTCTATTCATGGGGTTGTCACACGTAAATATTTTCATTCATAAATATACAACGTGCCGTCTTATCCGTCCTCAAAAAGATGGTTGATTGCGCAGCGGCAGCGGAATATATTTTTGTAATGTCAATGTAATTCGCGCGGCAGCTCCATATTTTATTGAGAAGTAAAATTTCTTTTGCTTATATGATATAATTAAAGTGGTGATTTTATGAAATTATTAGCAGATGTATTTATAAATATACCAGTAAAAACCATCGCTACCAGTTATACTTATATCATTCCGGAAAACTTAAATTTTCTAAAAACCGGATGCCGTGTCATAGTACCATTTGGTGCGAGAAAAATGGAAGGATTCATTGTCCGTATAACAACTGTTGACCAAACTGACCACACTTTAAAAGAAATAATCGATTCTATTGATATTGAACCATATTTTACTGATAAAATCATGTCAACGGCCCATTTTATCGCTGACTTTTATCTTTGTTCATTAGGGGAAGCACTCCGTCTTTTTATTCCTGGGAAAAATAGTATAAAAATCAACAGTAGTTATCAGGCAATACCCACAACAGCCTCTTTATCGGCAAGTGGGCAATCTATTTATAATTTTATATTGAAAAATCCAAACTGCAGCTTAAAACAGATCCAGGATTTTTGTAAATTCGACAGCATCGCACTATTAAAAGAACTATTGGATAATAAAATCATATTCAAAAATTATATTTACAAAAACCGCTCAAATAAAATTTATACCTCTTATGTCCGAATAAATAAAAATATAGTCAACCAAACTTTATTGGACAATATGACACGAAAAAAATCTCAAAAAAAATTGTTAGAATTTTTATCTGATGATCATCTTTACAGTATCAATGAACTTAACAAGCAGGGTTTCTCACGCAGTATTATAAAGACTCTGAGCGACAATAACTATATTACCATTACCAAACAGCGTACTTTTCGTGACAGCTATGACCATGTCAATCCTGCCAACAATCCTTTTGTACATCTGACAGCCGGGCAAAACGCTGCAATGGCAGAAATAATACCATATATAGATAAAAATCAACCGCATACTTTCTTGCTGCATGGAGTTACCGGCAGCGGTAAAACACAAATCTACATTGAAACTGCCCGAAAAGTTTTGCTGCAAAATAGACAGGCCTTAATTCTTGTACCTGAAATCGTACTAACAGGTCAATTAGTTATTTCCCTTAAAAAATATTTTTCTTCCTCTGTCGTTGTAATCCACAGCCGGCTTACAGTAAATGAACGTAACGATGCATTTGTGCGAATACGCACTAATAGTGCAAAAATTATAATTGGTGCCCGTTCAGCTATATTTGCACCATTTCTCGATCTGGGACTTATCGTCATGGATGAGGAACATGACGCTTCATATAAACAGGATGAATCACCACGTTATCACACGCGCGATATTGCCCGTAAAATGTCACAATTATATAATGCCGTTCTTATTTTAGGAAGTGCCACTCCATCAATGGAAAGCTATTTTTCAGCCTGCAACGGTACATATAAATTACTGACTATGCCGCATCGCATCGACAATAAACCCTTGCCACAAATAAATTGTGTAGATATGCGTGAAGAGTTACATTTAGGCAACAGGCATATTATGTCACGTCAGCTGGTTAAACTTATAAATGATACTTTACAAAAAAAACAACAAATAATTATCATGCTGAACCGCCGCGGCTACTCTACTTTTGTTATGTGTCGCTCCTGCGGTCTGGTGATAAAATGTCCGCAATGCGGTTTACCGCTTGTCTACCATCGGCAAAATTACCTGCAGTGTCACCATTGCGATATAAAAGAACCGGTTCCCACAGTCTGCCCGGCCTGCAACAGCCGTTATATAAAATTTTTTGGTTCCGGTACCGAAAAACTTGAACAAGAACTGCATGAAACTTTTCCAACAGCGCGGACTATCCGTTTGGATCGTGACACTACCGGTAAAAAAATGGCTCACCAAAATATTTTGCAACAATTTCGCGCCGGTAATTACGATATTCTGCTTGGAACACAGATGGTTGCTAAAGGCCACGATATTCCCAATGTGACTGCCGTTGGAATAATAAGCGCTGACGCCAGTTTAAACATGCCTGATTTCCGTGCTGCTGAACGGTGTTTTGATCTGATCACACAAACGGCCGGGCGAGCTGGCCGTGGCAATGTCAAGGGACAGGTAATCATCCAGACATATAATCCGGAGCATTATGCCGTCTTATCCGGTATCCGACAAAACTACCGCGAGTTTTACGATCAGGAACTAATTCAGCGCCGGGAATTATTTTATCCGCCTTATGCCAAACTCATCAAACTCACCATACAAAATGAGAATAAAGATCATGCAATGGACAAGGCTTTACAACTACGTACTGCTTTTCGTAAAACTTTTTCCAATTCAGCCAATCATCAGATCATCGGCCCGGCGCCTTCAATAATCGCTAATTTTCGCGGTGTTTACCGCTTCAATCTGTTGATAAAAACCGTTGATCTAACTATCATGCATACCTTTTTACAACAAAATAATCTGTCCACTGACAGTGAAGTAAAAATTGATATAAACCCGCTGAATACCATGTAATTTGAATTTTATTACAGACAATGCTAAAATTATTAAAAGAATACAAGCTGAATTATTAAATATATATTACACTAAAATGCACTGGAGTTGATATACTTATGTCTCTATTGAATATTAAAACAATTGGTGACCCTATATTAAAAAAGAAAGCTGCTGTCGTAGAAAAAATCGACAGCAGCACGAGAAGGCTACTTGATGACATGGCTGAAACCTTGTACAATGCTGAAGGTGTAGGACTTGCAGCCCCACAAGTCGGTGTTTCGCAGCGTATTATTGTAATTGATGTTGGTGATGGATTAATTGAATTAATAAATCCTGAAATAGTACGTACCGAAGGCAATATGCTCGGATTTGAAGGATGCCTGAGCATTCCCGGCATGAGCGGTGAAGTAGAACGTTTCGCCAATGTATCAGTGAAATTTCTCAACCGCCGCGGTAAACAACAGCGTATAACGGCAAAAGGTGATTTATTGTCCCGCTGTATCCAGCATGAATTCGACCATTTAGAAGGTATCCTATTTATCGACAAGGCCAAAAGTATAACTAAGCAGGAGGATAATGATGACTAAACTGCGTGCAATTTTCATGGGCACTCCGGATTTTGCCGTTCCCTGTCTTGCTGAATTAAATAAGCTAAGTACTATCATCGCTGTTATAACCCAACCTGACAAAAAACGCGGCCGTGGACAAAAATTTACACCCTCGCCGGTAAAAACATTTGCTTTAGAACACAGCCTTCCTGTCTTGCAGCCGGCTAAGGTCAAAGACACAAATTTTGTTGAAAAACTAAGAGAATTAAATCCCGATATAATTATCGTCGTGGCTTTTGGCCAACTTCTCTCTCAGGCAATACTCGATATACCGCCCAAAGGCTGCATAAATGTCCATGCTTCCCTTCTGCCGGCTTATCGCGGGGCAGCACCGATACATTGGTCAATTATCCGCGGTGAAACGCTCACCGGTGTCACCACGATGTATATGGATGCCGGTCTTGATACTGGTGATATAATATTAAAACAATCTATCGGGATATCAAGCGAAATGACAACAAATCAGCTGCATGACAAACTTATGGCAATAGGCGCTGATTTACTTGCCAAAACCATAAAGTTGGTTGAACAAGATAATGTGCCGCGAAAAAAACAAAATGATTCTTTATCTTCATATTCACCGATGCTCAATGATGCGAATTGTAAAATTGACTGGCAAAAATCTGCCCAGGAAATTCATAATCTTGTTCGTGGTCTTAATTCCTGGCCAGTGGCATTTACATTTTTTAACGGACAGAAAATAAAAATTTGGCGTACAGCCTTATCTTCAACTGGCAT
This sequence comes from Pectinatus frisingensis, assembly GCF_015732285.1. GTDB lineage: Bacteria > Bacillota > Negativicutes > Selenomonadales > Selenomonadaceae > Pectinatus > Pectinatus frisingensis. Next base: position 250,911 of record NZ_WIQU01000022.1, on the reverse strand, counting down.
CAAAGATTCATCACCTGGTGAAATAATAAAAATCACCCATGACGGCTTTATAATTGCAACCGGAAATGGCAGTATTAAAATTCTTGAACTGCAGGCTCCCAACAAAAAACGTATGACGGCCGCCGCTTATATTAACGGGCATAAACTGCACCTACCTGCTAAACTTCAATAAATAAAACCGCCCATCAAACAAAAACTATGATGGGCGGTTTTATTTATCACGACATTTGCAATATATTACCGCTGATAAAATGCTTTATTAATACTATCAGTTATCCTCAAATAATGACATTACCATTGTAACCAAACGCAAAATTTCCACATATATCCATACTAAGGTCAACAATAATCCAAATGCCGTAAAATATTCCATATATCGGGGCATACCATTTGCTACTGATTTTTCTATATTGTCAAAGTCAAGTAATAAATTGAATGCTGCTATTGCTGAAATAATAACTGAAACAGCAATTCCCATAATACCTGAATGCGGCATAAAATCAACACCCAAAAAAGAGGCTACCAATCCGACAAAATAAAATAACGCTACAGCGACGGTCATGCTTATTATAGTTGAACGAGTCTTATCCGTAACAGCTATTATCCCCGTTTTCCAAAGCAGCAGCATTGAAATCATAATAGCAAAAGTAATTCCAACAGCTATAGCCGACACACCATAATACATCTGTTCAAACTGCATCGAGATAACACCTAAAGCCATTCCCTCAAAGACAGCATACCCCGGTGCAGTATATTCAGCGATTCCCGGTTTAAAGCACGTTATCATTGCTAAAATAAAACCTCCAATGAAACCTGCCCCAATTCCCGCTGCAGCGAGTCCGGTATCAGCTAAATAGTGGGCTGCAACAACCGCTGCTACTATTGTCAATAACACTAATCCAATACTTTTTCGTATAGAACCAGCTAACGTTGCCGTCTGACCAAAGTTTACTGCCGCAGTTTCATTTTCTTTTTCCATTATCCGAATAACAGGATTAGCCATTTTTCTTCTTCCCCTCACCTGGTAAAATAATCTGACTGCCAAACCATCAGCAATATGTTAATTATAACATTTTAACCAATAAACCGCAATTTCACTTGTTATCAAGAAATATTATATCTATCTTTAAAAAAATTCAATCATTTTATCATTTACTATTTACCTTACAACTGTTATATTATTAATTGTGGTTATTTATCTTAAAACTTAGAGCGGAGATCTGGAACATGTCCAAAACGGTCAATAAAGTATCAGATTATATTGAACATAAACCAATAATAATGATTGCTGATGATGATAAACTGGTGCGAAAAATAATAACTGATTTCTTAATAAATGAGCATTACAATGTTATTGATGTTCCCAACGGAAAACAGGTAACAGACCTTTTCCCCTTGGTACTGCCCGATTTGATCTTATTGGATGTAGTCATGCCGATAAAGGACGGTATTACTACCTGCCGTGAATTGCGTCATTCACATCGTTCAGAGTATACCCCTATAATAATGATAACGGCTTTGGATGGTGATAAACATATTGATGATGTATTTTTAGCCGGTGCTGATGATTTTATAACTAAACCGGTAAACAAAACTATTCTCCGGCATCGTGTACGAAGACTTATCGAAGCAGAAACACATAGGAAAGATCTTGAGGCTTTAGCTTATTATGATAATCTTACTCAAGTATATAACCGACAGATTTTTTTTACTCGCTTTGCCGAAGAATTTCAAAAAGCACAAATTCAAGGTACATACATCGGCATCATCTTATCCGATGTGGATAATTTCAAGGGAATAAATGATAAATACGGACATATCGTCGGTGATATTGTTTTAAAAAATCTAGCTGACACAATTACCAGGAATTGTCGTAAATACGATTTTGTCGGACGATACGGCGGTGATGAATTCATAATCTGTCTGCCCAATACCTCTTTGCGGGAATTAAAAATGACTGCTGAGCAGATACGCGCAGGTATAGAAGAGCTCCATATTGAAACTTCTGACAATCATATCTTCAATATTACCAGCAGTTTTGGGTTGAAAATTATTTCTCCTGCAGCAACTGACAGTGCTTACGATATTTTGAAGGCTGCCATACGACTGGCTGACAAAAATTTGTACCAGGCTAAAACAAGTGGTAAAAATGCAATAATAAGCTAAAACAGCACGCCGGCTGGGCAGTTAACCCAGCCGGCGTGCTGTTTTTATATCTTTAATTCCATGCTCACCTGCTAAGTCAATATAAACCAGCAGGGGCTTCCTTCAAACTGATGAAAATATTTTTTGTCTGAGTATAATTTTTCAAAATCATTTTATGCGTTTCTCTGCCAATACCAGATTTTTTATAACCGCCAAATGGTGCATGTGCCGGTAAATTATTATAATCATTCACCCACATCCGTCCTGTTTCTACGGCACGTGCTACACGAAAAGCCCTGTTGATATCTTTTGTCCAGACTGCTCCGCCAAGACCATATTCACTATCATTAGCCATGCGCACCGCTTCTTCTTCAGTGTGAAATTTAATGAAGCATACTACCGGTCCAAAAATTTCTTCACGAGCCACACGCATGTCATTAGTAACATTTCCCAATATTGTCGGCTGCATATAGGCACCGTTTTCCAAACCCGATAAAACAGCCTTTTTACCGCCGGTCACGACAACAGCGCCTTCTTTTTGTCCTATATCTATATATGATAAAATTTTCTTTAACTGTCGCTGGCTTATCTGACTCCCCAGCATTGTAGCTTTATCCAGTGGTAAACCGATTTTAACCGCTTCAAATTTTTCCTTAACAGCAGCTAAAAATTTATCATAAACTGTATCCTGCACAAAAACGCGCGAACCGGCGCAGCAAACCTGTCCTTGGTTAAACAATATTCCCAGGCAGACACCTTCAACCGCTTTATCCCAAGGCATATCATCAAAGAATATGTTGGCTGATTTACCACCCAATTCCAAGGTCGCCGGAATTAATTTGGCAGCGGCAGCTTTAGCTACGTCATACCCGACTTCTGTAGAACCGGTAAATGCCAGCTTTTTGATATTGGGATGTTCCAGAATATAATTTCCTGTTGTTGACCCTTTACCAGTCACTACATTAAGCACCCCGGCCGGTAAAATATCAGCTGCATCGATAAGTTTAGCTAAAGTCAGCACACTTAATGATGTTTCACTAGATGGTTTAAATACTATGCAATTTCCTGCTGCCAATGCAGGTGCCAGTTTCCATGCTGCCATCAAAAACGGAAAGTTCCAGGGAACTATCTGCCCGACAACGCCAATCGGTTCATCGGTTACGATACTTAACGTATTGTCATCAATAAAAGATGCTGTTCCTTCTTCAGCCCGTAAAACGCCGGCAAAATAACGAAAATGATCACTGGCTGCCGGTATATCTATATTTAATGTTTCACGAATCGGCTTGCCATTATCCATACTTTCAATTTTAGCCAAATTCTCTTTATTAGTATCAATAACATCAGCAATTTTCAATAATATCGCTGAACGCTGTCCCACACTAGTCTTCTTCCATTCATTAAAAGCCTGCCATGCAGCCTGAACAGCTGTGTCCACATCTTTTTTAGAGGCTTCGGCACAGCTGGCCAATACTTCACCAGTGGCCGGACATATTGTTTCATATGTTTTATCAGCTTCGGCAGTTGTCCATTTACCGCCAATCCACAGACCATATTTCCCATCAATAACTTTATCCATTAAATCTCCTCCTTATATTGCTGACACTGTGTTATTTATTTATAATATAACAAATAATTGACAATGCGTCAACTATTATCACAGCAGAAATTAGAAAAAAAACTAATAGTACGGTATAATATAATATAGATTTATATGTTAAGGAGAATGACATGAATTTTCAAAGAGCCCGCACTGAAGAACAAATTACCCGTCGTCAAAAGGAAATCATCGATGCTTGCGATACACTTTATGGCAATTCTAGCTTCAACAGTGTTACAATAAAAGCCATATCCGAACTTACTTCTTTCACTCGGCCTTCTATTTATAATTATTACAAAACAAAAGAAGAAATCTTCCTTGATCTCATGCAAAGAGAATATATGGATTGGTATGCCGATGTTGCAGCAAAATTTCATGTCTGCAATACTATGGGCAAAGAAGAATTTTGTCATTTTCTCACTGACTCTTTAGTCAGACGAGAAAAAATGCTAAGGCTCCTATCTATTCATCTCACCGCCATAGAAAATAATTGCCGTACAGAAAAACTGTCTGCTTTTAAAAAAAATTCTGCCGTAGTATTTGATATACTTTCACAGGGGATAGACAAATTTTTTTCTGCCACACCTGAAAAAGCAAAAAAAACTTTCCGCTCAGAATTCTTTATTTATGTTTTTGGTATTTATCCGTTTACTCATCTGAGCAAAAAACAAAAGACAGCAATGAAAGAAGCTCATGTCATTTTTAATACCATCAGTTTTCGCCGTCTTTGTTTCCATGGTATTTATTTACTGGCTGCCAATCTTGTTGAAAATAATTAAAATCATACTTGTAATAACAAAAGAGCTGTCGTATGAATATCATTGACCTCATAAAGTGCAATTTTTCCCTCCTGAAATAGACAAAGGAAACAAAATTTGCATATTATGAATGAAAATTTCACATACGACAGCTCTTTCACTTATAATTCATCATAACTGCCTTTATTATTTATTTAAATGATCATTGCCCACTAAAGCCAGCAAAAACTCCCTTAATAATTTTAATGCCACGGTAGTTGATACTCCGCTTAAGTCGCATGGCGGACTCAGTTCCACCATATCAGTACCAACAATATTCAGTTTCGCAACTGCCTGCATGGCGAGGCGTAATTCATCAAAAGTGACACCACCGGCTTCAGGCGTCCCTGTCCCTGGAAAAACAGCCGGATCCAGTACGTCAAGATCAACAGTAAAATAAATTGGTTTGTCATGTAATTTATCAAGAACTTTGTCTAATCCTGCAAAGTCAAATAAATGCATCTGAACATGTTTTTTGCCCCAGAGCATTTCTGTTTTTTCTCCACTTCTGATTCCAAACTGAAAGATACGGCCATCACCGATTTTATCATAACAGCGCCGTAAGACAGTGGCATGAGAAAATGGCGTTTCCAGAAATTCATCACGCAAATCAGCATGAGCATCAAAATGAATAATATGAACGTCAGGATATTTTTCAGCGACAGCCCTGAATGCGCCTAAAGTTACCAAATGCTCTCCACCGATCATAAATGGTAATTTATGGTCCATCAATAAGTTCTTACTGAATTCATAAATGATGTCAAGTGTCTTTTGTGTATCTCCGAGTGAGACCGACAGTTCTCCTCCATCAAATATCTTGGTGTCACTTTCCAAATCAAGGTCAAGATACGGGCTGTATGTTTCCATATTATATGATTCTGTTCGCATCGTTTTTGACGCAAAACGGGCTCCGGGACGATAAGAAGCAGTCGAATCAAACGGGGCCCCGAATATAACTACATTGGCTGCATCATATTCCTTTTCGCAACCAATAATTGTTTCAATATTTTTATTCAACCTCACGAACTATTTCCTCCACATAATTGGGCAGGGCAAATGCACCTGCGTGTAATTTAGGATTATAATACCGTGTCTTTATTCCCAACTTCTCCCATTTGTCCCAATCAGCATCTTCAATAGGATGATATTTTTTAGAGGCAAAACCAAACAACCAATGACCTGAAGGATATGTTGGAATATGTGCCTGGTATATCCGGCTGATAGGAAAAGACGCAAAAATCCTTTTATGGGCTCGTTGCATAGCATAGGCATCCTCAGTATAAAACGGGCTTTCATGCTGATTAACCATTATTCCATCGTCTTTCAATGCTTTATAGCAATTTCCATAAAATTCTTTTGTAAACAGCCCTTCTCCCGGACCAAACGGATCGGTGGAATCAACTATAATAATATCATAATCGTTCTCATAATGACGAATATATTTCAATCCGTCTTCAAAGTGGCAATGTACACGCGGATCATCAAGACTGGCACCCGTCTGAGGTATATATTTTCGGCAAACATCAGCCACGGTTGCATCAATATCGACGAGGTCAATTCTTTTAACTGTTTTATAACGCAGTATTTCCCTGGCAGTTCCTCCGTCACCACCGCCGATGATAAGAATTTTCTGTGCCTGCGGCATGACTGACATCGGTACGTGCGTAATCATTTCATGGTAAATAAATTCATCTTTTTCTGTCAACATCAAATAACCATCTAATGTTAAAATGCGGCCGAATTCTTTTGATTCAAAAACATCAATACGCTGAAATTCACTTTTCCCCGAATAAAGCTGTTTATCTACTTTTATAGAAAACCGTACATATGGTGTATGTTTTTCAGTGAACCATAATTCCATAATACATCACCCCATTACATTTAAATGTTTTAATTCCATATCTTCAGGGCCAGTCATCTGACAGCCTTTTTCTTTAGCATAATGAATGTATTCCAATACCTGTCCGGTGACCAATTCCCCCGGCGCCAATATTGGTATTCCTGGCGGATAACACATAACAAATTCCGTACAAACTTTTCCCACTGCTTCATCCAAAGGCAATGATTTTTCATTATCAGTGTAAAAAGCATCCTGGGGTGGTAAAATCACCTGCGGATTTATATACTCCGCTTCCAGCATTCCTGTAGAATCTTTTTTATAAATGCGTCGTATTTCTGATAGTGCACTTACCAGCCGCTCCATGTCGCGCGGACGATCACCAATGGATACGTAAGCCAATAAATTTGCCAAATCACCAAACTCCGTTTGAATATCATATTCATCACGCAGTATGTCATACACTTCAATGCCGGCTAATCCAATAGACCTCGTATATATAGACAGTTTCGTTATGTCAAAATCATAAATTGCATCACCGTCTATTTTTTCCTGGGAATAAGCATAATAATCGCCAATATTATTTATTTCACTACGGGCATACTCTACTAAGTCTATCACCGAATCAATAATTTGTTTTCCACAGAGAGCCAAATTCCGCCGGGAAATATCAAGGCTTGACATTAAAAGATAAGAGCCACTGGTCGTTTGTGTAAGATTGATTATCTGCCGAACATAACCCTCGGAAATTTTATCGTTTATAAACAGCATCGAGCTTTGGGTCAAAGAGCCTCCTGATTTATGAAGACTCACCGCTGCCATATCGGCACCTGCATGCATTGCAGCAAGCGGCAGCCGGTCACTAAAATAGAAATGGGTACCATGTGCTTCATCAGCCAGAACAAACATATTATTGGCATGAGCTGTCCGAACTATCGTTTTTATATCAGAACAAATACCATAATACGTAGGATTATTGACCAGCACCGCTTTGGCATCAGGGTTATTTTCAATTGCGGCGGTAACATCAGCAATGCTCATTCCAAGAGAAATCCCTAGTGTTTTATCCATTTGCGGATTTATGTATATTGGTACTGCCCCACATAAAATCATCGCATTAATGACACTTCTGTGTACGTTGCGCGGTAAAATTATCTTATCTCCCCGCTTACACACAGTGAGTATCATAGCCTGTACTGACGAAGTAGTTCCTCCCACCATGAAAAAAGCATGAGCCGCACCAAAAGCCGCGGCCGCCAAATGTTCGGCATCTTTTATAACGGAAACAGGATGACACAAATTATCCAGAGGTTTCATTGAATTCACATCGACTGCCATACATTTTTCCCCTAAAAAATCAGTCAGGACTTTATTACCGCGGCCCCGTTTATGTCCCGGTACATCAAATGGTACAATACGTCTTTGTTTCATTTTTTCCAAAGCTTCCAATATCGGTGCATTTTCCTGTGTAAGTTTTTTCACCTTTAAACTCAATTCCCCTTTTTTAAAAGATATTTGTACCACTAAAAATTTCGATCATTTCCCGACGCAGACCATTCATTATTGATAAACGTGTTTTGGGTGGTATTTCATAAATATCAGTTTTAAACAGGTAATTGCTCAGATCACATTCCTTTATCAGCATTTTCGTATGAAAAAGATTAGCCTGATACATATTTATATCAATAGCATCATATTCTTCTAAAGTTTTAGGATCAATAAAATCCTGAATTGAAGCTATGCGATGATCCATAAATAACTTTTTGCCGCTGACATCTCTTGTGAAACCACGCACACGATAGTCCATGGTTATTATGTCGGAATCAAAATTGCCTATCAAATAATTAAGCGTATTCAGCGGCGTTATCTCTCCGCAAGTTGATACATCAATATCAACACGAAAAGTAGCTATACAATTATCAGGATGATATTCGGGATAAGTATGCACAGTTACATGGCTTTTATCCAAATGGGCAAGAATTGTATTGCCCGACACAGTTTCATCTTCCACATCAGCATAAGCCGACCTGGACATATTTTTATTGCCTATCAGCATCGCTACGCTGGCTCCCTGCGGATCATAATCCTGTTTAGCGATGTGCAGCACTTTTGCTCCGATCATCTCCGTCACATGTGTTAGTATTTTGGTCAATCGTTCTGAATTATATTCCTCGCCAATATATTTTATATAATCTTTTTGTTCCCTCGGTGTCTTGGCATAACAAACATCATAGATATTAAAACTCAATGCCTTAGTAAGATTATTAAAGCCATATAATTTCAATTTTTCATTCATACAATGACCTCTTTTCCGCAAAATAAAACTCAGATAAAACTGCACATACTGCCGTTTACCTGAGTTATGAAGATATCGTCGCTGATACCTTTATATGAGCCAGAGTCTATATAGCAGAAAATTACTTTTAATACTCTTATTGACCATTTCACAAGCAACGCGCCAATACGCAAAATATTCTTATAAAATGAACCCCGATTTCAAACTGTGATATTGAAATCCTAGTTTTATCTGCTATAATGATGCAATAGCAGAATCAATAAAAAGGGCAGTTGCCCTGTCCGTTGTGTTGCCTTATTTATAAAGCAGTCAACAATTTCTGCTCACACTGGACTTTATACTAATTATTACTGTAAGCTCTATTATAAAAGAATTTATCAGTAAAAGCAAGAACTTATATTATGATAAAACAAAGAAACTTAACCGCAAAAATGCCCGCCTTCATTTACAAAGGCGGGCATCGCTTTAAACTTACTTATTGAAAATATTTTTCAATGCTTGTTTATTGACATCACGATTCAATTGAGCCAAATAAGTTGTTAACTTAATATTTTTCGGACATACCTGCACACAGTTTTGACTGTTGCCGCAGCTTGTGATACCGCCCTTTTCCATCAATGCATTAAGCCGTTTATCCTTATTAAAGCTGCCAAGTGGATTAAGGTTAAACAGATAAGCCTGAACAGTAGGTGCCGGTCCTATAAAATCAGATTGCGGCCCGACATTAGGGCACGCTTCCAGACAGCAGCCGCAAGTCATGCAATGTGCTATTTCATAGGCAGTAGCAGCTGTGTACGGGTTTTGGATAGGAGCAGTGTTTACTTCCCAGCTGCCATCAACATCAATCCATCCACGAATGCGCTTAAGACTTTCAAACATCACTGAACGATCAATCTGTAAATCGCGGATCACAGGAAAAGTACGCGCCGGAGCAAGACGTATCGGCTGTGGTATTTGGTCAACAAGTGTAGCACAAGCCTGACGTGCCTTCCCATTGATTACCATCATGCAAGCACCACAGACTTTTTCCAAACAATTACATTCCCATACGACCGGAGTTGTCTTTTTACCATCTTTTGTAACAGGTTTTTTTTGTATTTCCATCAAAGCAGCGACAACGTTAAGTGCCGGGCGGTACGGAACCAAAAACTCTTCTGTATACGGTTTGCTGTCAGGCCCATCCTGACGTTCTATAATAAAATGTACTGTTTTTTGTTCTGACATTGTTATTATTTACCTCCCTTAGCAACATCGTAACGACGTGGACGTGGTTTAATCAAGGAGTGATCATATTCTCTATAGGTAATATTTGGTTCATGTGTTTCAGCATTATATGAAGCAATAGTTGTTTTAAGAAAATGTTCATCATCACGATTAGGGAACTCTGGTTTATAATGAGCACCGCGGCTTTCATCACGCATACGGGCGGCTTTGCAAATAACCATAGCATAAATGATCATGTTATGCAGCTGACGAACAAACATTGCTTCCTGATTTGCCCAATGTCCCTTATCGTTTACACCGATATCATTCCACCGAACGAGGATTTTTTTCAATTCATCCATACAAAGGTCAAGTTCTTTATTGACACGAACTATTGTACAATATCTGTTCATCAAATCACCCAGTTCGTGATGAAGTTCATGTGCATTTTCCTTGCCATTCATATTAATAATATTTTCAAATTCATCCACACAGGTTTGTTTAGCCGCAGCTAATTGTTCATCAGTCAGTTCTTCTCCGATATCATCACTTTCAGACCACCGGATAGCTTCAGGACCCGAAATAGTTCCTGAATAAGCTGCCGAAAGCAATGAATTTGCACCTAAACGATTTGCCCCATGATACTGGTAATCACATTCACCGGAAGCCAGCAATGCTGGAATATTAGTGTTATGTTTAGTATCTACCCAGATACCACCCATGGAATAATGTACAGAAGGATAAATCTGCATTGGAACTTTACGCGGATCATCACCGACAAATTCTGAATACATTTCCAATATACCGCCGAGTTTGCGTTCCAAATACTCAGCCGGGATATGTGATAAATCCAAATATACACGGTTTTCACCATTTATACCAAGTTTTTGGTTTACGCAGACATCATAAATTGCCCGGGAAGCAATGTCACGCGGCACAAGATTCCCATAAGCCGGATACATTTCTTCCAGAAAATACCATGGTTTACCATCTTTATAAGTCCATACACGCCCGCCTTCACCGCGGCAGGCTTCTGACATAAGACGGTTTTTATCGGAACCCGGAATAGCCGTCGGATGAATCTGAATAAATTCACTGTTGCCGATTTCAGCACCTTGCTGGTAAACTGCCGATACAGCAGAACCATTGCAAATAGTCGATGCCGTGCAGCGACCAAAAATAACACCTGGGCCACCCGTAGCCAAAATAACAGCATCAGCACGAAATGCTTCAATCTCCATAGAGTTCATATTCTGGGCCACAATGCCGCGGCAAATACCGTTATCATTTTTTATTATCCTAATAAATTCCCAGAATTCATATTTTTTGACATTGCCCTTTACTTCCCATTTGCGCACTTGTTCATCGAGAGCATATAAAAGCTGCTGCCCTGTTGTAGAACCTGCAAATACGGTACGTTTATTTTTCTGTCCGCCAAAATTACGAAGATCCAATACACCTTCTGCCGTACGTGTAAAAGGAACTCCCATTCTATCAAACATTTTTATCAACTTTGGTGCAGCTTCGCACATCCCTTTGACAGCCGTCTGATCTGCTAAAAAGTCACCGCCGTATACAGTATCATCAAAATGTTCCCAAGTTGTATCATTTTGTCCTTTGGTGTTCATGCACGCATTGATACCGCCTTGTGCGCACAACGAGTGTGAACGTTTTACAGGGCAATACGAGAATAATTTTACTTCGCCGCCTGCTTCGCAAATTTTAATAGTTGCCATAAGACCGGATAAACCGCCGCCGACAACAATTATATTCTTTTTACTCACGTAGCTTCTCTCCTTATTCTTAATAAAAAACTAATCAATGCATTTTATATGATGCCATAAATGCAATAGTAACAATACACAACACTGCACAGACAAGCATCATCAACTTGCCGACCACTGACTGGGCACGAGGTCCCTTAGCAATGCCCCAAGTCATGCATAATGTAGTCATACCATTGCAGAAATGGAAGATAGCAGCAAGCATCCCCAAAAGATAAAGAACAAACCAACCCATATTATTGAACATTTCATCCAATAAAGCATAAGAAATAGGTGTTCCGCCGCCCTTGGTGAAAATACGCAGATCAACTACATGGATAATCAAAAAGACAAACAGGAATATAGCCGTCCATCTCTGTAAAGCAAACTGCCAATTACGGGTATAACCATATTGAGCAGGATTATTATTTGCCTGCAGGGCAATATAAAGCCCGTAAATCATATGAAACAAAAACGGAATAGCAAGGCCAAAAATTTCAATCACAAGCATGATATTATGCGGTATTAATGCAATTCTTGCAATAGCTTCATTAAAAGCTGCCGGTCCGCCCATAGCCTCTGCGTTAGTCAATACATGTTCTAACAGGAATAATCCCATTGGCACAATCCCGCAAATAGAATGCAGACGACGAATGTAAAATGTTACATGGAACATTATGAACCTCCTATTATTAATCCCCTTTGGGAAAATTTAAAATAAGGATACCTCAATTGTCTGAGCCTTCCGAATTTCTAAAAATTAAAGTTTACGATAGGGTTTTTGTCCTATTTCATAAAAATTATTTCCCTTCGAGTCGATTACAACAATAGCAGGGAAATCTTCGACGGTAAGTGCAGCAAGTGCTTCAGGTCCTAATTCAGGATAAGCAATCACTTCATATTTTTTCACTGATTTAGCTATAAAAGCAGCCGCGCCACCTACAGCAGCAAAGTATGTGACACCATTTTTTTTCATTGATTCAATTACTTCCGGTGAGCGCGATCCTTTGCCGATCATGCCCTTAATGCCTTGTTCCAGCATCGTCGGGGTATATGCATCCATGCGTCCGGCAGTAGTCGGTCCGCATGAACCAATCGGATCACCTGGTTTTGCCGGTGTAGGTCCCAGATAATAGACAATCTGGTTGTGCCAGTCAATAGGAAGCTTTTCACCTCTTGCCAAAGCTTCTGTCATCACCTTATGAGCAGCATCACGGGCACTATAAATCACCCCACTTATCAAAACACTGTCACCTGCTCTAAGTTTGCGGGATTGTTCTTCAGTCAAAGGCGTCGTAATTCGAATTTTTTCAGCCATTATCAACATTCCTCCTCAAAATTATAATACACGTTTACTATGACGCGTAGCATGACAACAAATAGTCACTGCAACAGGCAGACCGGCAATATGTGTCGGACCCCATTCAATATTCACTGCCAGTGCCGACGTTGTGCCGCCGAGCTGAGGCCCGATACCAGTCTTATTTATCAATTCTAAAAGTTCACCTTCCAGTTTTGCATACTTCGGATGAGCATTACGTTCGGTCAAAGGGCGCAGCAACGCGCGTTTGGAATAATACGCTGCCTTATCCATAGTTCCGCCAATGCCAACACCGACGACCATAGGCGGACATGGATTGCAGCTGGCATGTAAAATTATTTCCATTACAGCCTTCTTTACTCCTTCAACACCATCAGCCGGCACCAGCATTCTTATGCCTGATTTATTTTCACTGCCAAAACCTTTTGGTTCAAGTTCAATTTTTAACTTATTACCGGGCACCATTTCCGTATAAATAATAGCGGGAGTATTGTTTTGTGTATTTTTTCTATCAAACAGTGGTTCAGCAACCACTGATTTTCTTAAATAACCTTCCGTATAGCCTTTTGCCACGCCGGCGTTGACCGCATCATTTAAACTACCGCCTTCAATGTGAAGATCCTGACCTACTTCAAGAAAAATAATTGTCATACCGGTATCCTGACAAATTGGTCTGTCTTCCGCCTTGGCTATTTCAGCATTCTTTATTATCTGGTCAAGAACATCACGGCCGACTGGAGATTCTTCAGTTTCTTTCCCTTTTTTCAATGCTTGATAAACATCTTCAGGCAAGTAATACGCCGCTTCTTTACACATCTGTGCAACTGCGTCTGTTATTTTTTCTACCTGTATAGTACGCATATAAACCCTCCTAAGAATATAATCATCCCAATGCAATAAATGTTATCACATTTTTAAAAGGCTTTCAAGCCTTTAATAACAAGTATTTTCAGATTAAAAAAGGTGAAATCGATTCATTTTTATTTTATAATCTATATGAATATTTTTGATCATAATAAAATGTCAAATAATATTATATTGTATACCTTTGGACGTCAATTGCAGTTTTGTTTTCTAAAAAATTCATAACTGCAAAACTACCTTTTTCTCCATCGCGCGGCAGTGCTATACTTCCTGGATTAATAAATAATCGGTTATCAATGTACTGCTTGGAATAAACATGATTATGTCCAAAAATAATTACATCGGCGTTATTTTTTTCTGCTTCTTGTCTCAAACAATCGATTCCCCATTTAATCTGATATTTATGTCCGTGTGTAAGCCAGATTTTTTTATTTCCTATATTTATAAACTCATCTTCAGGGACATCAATATTATTCCAATCCCCATTGCCGGCCACTTTTACTACTGGTACAGCCACAATTTCAGATAAATATTCGGCATCTTGGATATAATCACCGGCATGCAGCCACATTTGTACATCAGCAGCTTTTTTAACTGCCTTATCGACAGTCTGTGTATTTCCATGACTGTCACTAATAATTCCTATTTTCATAATAAATAACCTGTCAATAGTTTTTTCATTTTATATACGGCTTCACCCCTATGGCTTATTATTTGTTTTTCTCTTATAGACAACTGAGCCATACTTTTTTTATCGGATAAATAAAAATACGGATCATAACCAAATCCATTGACACCACTGGGAACTATTTTTATCGTGCCCTCGCATATGCCTTCAGTCTGAAAAATTTTACCATTAACATCATAAAACACCAGGGCGCATTTATATCGGGCACTTGATTCAACACAATGTACGTTGTTTAATTCATCAATCATTTTATGATTATTGGCCTGATCATCACTTGGTTCTCCCGCAAAACGCGCCGAATATATTCCCGGGCGCTTATTTAAAGCATCGATTTCCAGTCCGGAGTCATCCGCAATACAGGCCATCCCTGTCTGTTGAGAATAAAATTTTGCTTTTATCAGGGCATTTTCTGCAAAACTATCTCCATTTTCTTTTGCCGTTGGTAAATCGGAAAATTCGTCTAATGATCTGACCTTAATTGGCAGTCCTGTAAATTCTTCCAGCAATTCTTTTATCTTTCCCTTATTTTTTGTAGCTATAACAACTGTTCTCATCATTTCAAGGCTCCCTTCCTATTCGCCAGCCGAGATAATTTCCCAAAATATCTTTTTGATATGAAATTATTTTATTTATTCCCGCTTCAGCTTTTTCCAGCAAATCATTAAGCTGCCGATGAGAAAAGGGATGACCTTCTCCCGTTCCCTGAATTTCCACAAAATCACCAATTCCAGCCATCACAACGTTCATATCGACCACTGCTGCGCTATCTTCTTCATAATTTAAATCCAATACTACGTCTTTTTCATTTATTACGCCAACACTAATTGCCGCCAGAAAATCTTTTACAGGAAAAACTTTCTGCGGATCATAAATTGTTTCCATTGCATCAATAAGAGCCACAAAAGAACCAGTTATCGAGGCCGTTCTCGTTCCTCCATCAGCTTGGATGACATCACAATCGATAATTATATTACGTTCCCCCAAGGCTTTTAAATCCATTACACTACGCAGACTTCTGCCAATGAGACGCTGTATCTCCTGTGTGCGTCCATTGATTCTGCCACGTACGGCATCTCTTGTCACCCTGGTCTGCGTGGATCCCGGTAATAATGAATATTCGGCCGACAACCAGCCTGTTCCTGTTCCGCGTAAAAATTTTGGAACTGTTGATTGAATAGTAGCCGTACAAATTACTTTTGTATCACCAAGCTCAATCAAAACCGACCCGGCCGGATTCTTTAAATAATGCCGGGTTATTTTGATCTGGCGCAGCTGTGTATCACTGCGCCCATCTTTTCTAATCATAAAATCCCCCATAACTTTATAATAAAACAATTTTAATCATACCAATGTAAATAACGTTATTTCCGGCGGACAACCCAGCCGAAAAGGAAACCAGCTGCCGGCTCCGGTACTGACATAGCCATACATGCTGCCAAGCATATACATACCACGTGTATATTTGAATCCCGGAAACAGCGGATGTCCAAACACTCCCAACTGTCCGCCATGTGTGTGTCCGGTCAGAGTCAAATCAATACCATTGGAAAAACCATTATCAATAAAATCCGAATGATGCGCCAGTAATACTTTGCAAGAATCGATTGGTATGCCACACATTGCCTGCTTCATATATTCATCGCTTAATTCAGCAAAATGACTGCGATTATGCGGATAATCAACACCAATTATTGATAATTTTTTATCGGCGATTTTTAATGTATCGTTTTCATTTGTTAAAACTTTAATTGGTGTATTTTTTATACTGTCCTTTATTAACTGCATGTCACGCATATATTCGTGATTACCCCAACAAAAATATATACCATACTTAAACTGATAGCAATAGCTGCCAAGTAATGCCACAGCCGCTTTGTTAATACGGTCATCGTCAAAAATATCACCGGTCACAGCTAAAATATCTGGTGATAATTTTACCAGACGATCAAGTATATATCGCAACTTTTCTAAAGAGAAAAAGCTGCCCATGTGAGCATCTGTCAAATGGGCTATTTTAAAACCGCGTAGTACATCGAAATTTTTTACCGGGATATCATATTGATTTAAAATAATATTATTTTTTTCTATAAAACTGCCATATAAAACAGCTCCGCTCAATGGTAAAAGAGCTGCCTTATACAAAAACATCCGCCGTGATTTGTTAACAGCGACAGATTTTGTACTGCCAATCACTTTTCCGTATAGTTTCACTGCTGCCCAACAAACTGCCTTCAATAATGCTGCAAAAATTTCCCCAACAAATACTGCTATTATTACTTGCTGTAAAAGCCATATTAAAGGCACAAAAGTCGGTATTATCTTACTAATATACAGACATGCCAATAGTGCTGCATTACATAAAAGCACTTTCAAGTAAATATATTTGCTGTCGATGCGGGGAAAGGTATCATGCAGTGCATAAGCAAATAATAATGAGAATACCACAAAGGTCAAAGCTACCGATGTTATAAAAATACCGAACATAACTTATCCCACCCAAACATTTAAATAACCTATATGACACTTGACTGATATGAAGTAAAAAATATGCCGGGCAGAATGAATCTGCCGGCATCATTTTTTAATTTTCTTCTTGATACTGCTTAAAATTCTTTATTATAACAATTGGTGTTTTTTGCGATGCATTGCCAAAAGGATTATCCAATAAAAGTTTAGCAACCTTATTCCCATCCACCGCATCAGTCACTCCAACAATACGAGACCGTTTCAAATCATTTACATCTGCAATGACTGCACCAAAGCAACCCAAACGATCTTTTATTTGTTTTACGACTTCATTTGGTTTATCAGGTCCATAAACAATGCACTTATCAAAAGGCGGCATTGTCCCGGTCACATCATCAATAAGTGCTGCCTGCTCGCCGCCCCATTTATAAAAATATCCGTTTTTACCAATTAATTTAGCTGCAAATCCTAAAAACAAGGCCGCCGCAACCCGCCATTTGCCTTCCACATCCATTAATGACTGCATACCGTGCGGGCTGGCCAGACTGCCATAGTCCGGAATAAAACGGCAACAAAAAAGTGCTGTTTTGGATATTTTTAAGTCTTCCGGCCGCACAAATCTCCCTTGTGTTATTGCAACCACGCTTTCAGCCACCGATATGATATCATTTTCAGTGACCTTGTCTTTAGTATACCGTTCTATAATGTCTACAATATTATCTTTTTCTGTAATTATTCTAGTCGGCACTGAAACTATTTCGACATCATTCATCAACATTCTACCCCCAAAATATCAATCTACAAGCTCTATATTGAGTAAAGCTGCAATTTCTGCCGCCGGCAGCACAAGCCGCTTCTTGTCCAATGCCGCCTTATGGCGCGCAGTATGCTGATAAACCACATCTACTGGTATATCGACAACATGCCGTAATATTTCCTTAATGCTTTGTTTATTGCGGTCAAGTAATGTTATTTTTATTACAATATTTATTTTTTCATGTTTTTGAATCAGTACCGCTTCAAAATAGTCATCTTCACGCGGTACATTTTTTAGTTCAGCTTTACCATATACTTTCACACCGGCAAATTGTTCATAAGGCAGCTGGGAACGTATGAAGCAATCCATTATTGTCGCACATTGCTTTCCATCATTACTAATTTCAATCTCAGTAGAAAAAACGGCCTTATCTTCTTTTAATTCATCAAGTACAAAAGGCGTATGTTCCTTTATTTTAAAATTAATATCAGCATCACCGATATTGTGCCAAATCAGATATATTATCCCTATGACTATTATAATCAATACTTCCATTGATTTACCCCCTAAATCAATTAAACTTACTCAGATCTATACCGCTGATAACCGGATTATCAATTCCCATCACAATCTTCACCATTTCTCCGGCATGTTCAGGCATTGCCGAAAAAAAGAATTCCAGACTGCCTTTTTGCCTGTCATCATTTATAAGTTTGTTTTGCTCTAAAATATTCCTTGCCGCTTCAGCTGTGGATAATGCCGGATCTACCAATGTAACATAAGACGGCAGATATTTTTTCAACAAATCTTTAATTATTGGATAATGTGTACATCCCAAAATGAGCGCTTCGATTTTATCAGCAGAAAACATTGCCATATAGCGCCTGACCACCGTTTCAATCGCCATATCATCGATATGCCCGCCCTCAATAAGCGGCACAAATTCAGGACAAGCCCGCGCTATAACTTGAATATCCTTATCAAGCTCCGCAGCTACATCACTATGGAAATTTTTTCTTACCGTTGCCTCAGTGGCAATTACCCCTATTTTTTTATGTGGCGAAACTGCAACAGCTTCCGCTACAGCCGTATTCATTGGTACAAGATAATACGGTTCTCTGCCGGCAGCCGCATCGAATCCCCATGAGGTCATTGTATTACAAGCAAAAACAGCCATTTTTACTTTTTTTAGCTTAAAAAAATTCAAAAACTGCTGCATAAATTTTATTATTTCCCCCGGATTACGTGGTCCATAAGGCATTCTTTGCAAATCACCGACATAGATTATATTTTCCGATGGTAAAATTTTATGTAATTGATAAGCAACAGTAAGCCCTCCCGATCCAGAATCAAAAACTCCAATTGGTGCACAAGCCTGCATCTGCATTCTCTCCTAATCAGCGTATGATTTTATTTTAAGGCCTGCCGCATTTTATCATAATATTTGGCCGGCAGACGTACAATTTTACCCGTATTTTTATTAGTAAACACATTTTGCGTAAAACCTTTCACCAAAAGTGTATTATCCTTTTCCCGATATACTTCATAGGAAAATTCCATTTTTGCGCGTGTCAATGCGGTGGGTATGGTTTTTATTGTCAGAATATCATCATAATATCCTGACGACAGGTATTTTACCCTTACATCAGTTATCGGGAATACATAACCATCATCCATCATTTCCGTGAGTATTATACCCGCTTTACGCAAAAAATCTACCCGCGCTATTTCGAACCATCTTATATAATTAGCATGATGCACAACAGCCATTGCATCAGTATCAAAAAAATGGACACGATAATTTATCATTGTGACCATCGCTATGCCTCCCACCATATTATTTCAACAATTCCGCATTGATTGCCGCCAACCCACTACAATAGCAAAATAACAGACTTATTCAAATATAACACATTGCTAATGAAAAATAAAGTAATTATTGGAAAAGCCGATACGACAAAGTCATATCGGCTTTTCCAATAATTATAATGTGTCCGCAGGTAAACAAAAAATATCAATCAGGTTAAAACGCGTGCCAGACGCACTAATTCTGGATCAAGCGTCTTTGTATTGTTAACTGAATCAAATAAATCGATACTTACGACTTTACCGGCATTAAACCCAAAAACCACATTGGAAACACCTGAAATGACAGCCAAAGCTGCCCGTTCTCCCAATATACTTGCTTTCAAACGATCTTCCACACTAGGAGAGCCGCCTCTTTGTATATGTCCTAAAACTGATACTCTCGTATCAATACCGGTTTTTGCCCCTATTTGTTTGCTGATTTCAATGCCGCTGCCAGCTCCTTCAGCAACGACTATAATACTATAGCGCCGCCCACTGGTGTAAGAATCCTTCAATTCCCGACATATTTGGTCTAAATCAAATTTTGCCTCCGGTACTAAAATATATTCAGCACCACCAGCGATGCCCGACATCATGGCAAGCCAGCCTGATTTTCTTCCCATTACTTCAATGACAATTATCCGCCGGTGTGATGATGCCGTATCGCGCAGTTTGTTTATCGCATCCAAAATTGTATTGACAGCTGTATCGGCACCGATAGTATAATCTGTTCCCCATACGTCATTGTCAATAGTTCCTGGTAGGCCTACTATCGGCATACCGTTACCGAGTTTACTTAGAAGTGACCCACCGGTAAGACTTCCATCACCGCCAATAATGACCAGCCCTTCTATTTCATGTTTTTTTAGATTGGCCAGTGCTTTTTTACGACCTGCTTCCGTCTTGAATTCTTCACTGCGCGCTGTTCCCAGAAAAGTGCCGCCACGTTGAATAATGTCACTTACACTGCGGGAAGTCAACTCATGTATATCGTCTTCAATCATTCCCTGGTAACCGTTATAAATGCCCCAGACCTTGACTCCCTCAAAAATTGCGGTACGAACAACTGCGCGTGTAGCTGCATTCATTCCTGGGCTATCACCGCCGCTAGTCAACACTGCAATGGATTTTAACATTTTGCCACTCTCCCCTGTTTTCACTAAGTTCTAAATCAGGCTTTATATAATCCTAATGAACTATAATTATTTTTATTTTAGATAATTACAGTCTAAAAGTAAAGTCTTTTTATAAAAAGGCCCCCAAAGATCACCTTTATTTATATTTTTTCTCCTGAAATTTTATCTCATCGGGTTCTTCGCTCAATCCTGTGCCCAGCCTGATCAATATTCGTTTTATACGAATATTTTCCACCTCTTCAACAAAAAATTTATTTGTGTCATATACCGTCATTTGCCCTATACGCGGTGGTGTATCAACTTTTGTTGCCAGCCAGCCACCGACAGTATCAACATTTTCTGCCGAAATTTCAATATGCAGTATATCATCCAGTTCATTAAGCAGCATTCGTCCATCCACTGAATACAACTGCCTGCCCCTCTTTTCAATAAGAGGCCGTTCTTCATCAAATTCGTCCTGTATTTCACCGACTATCTCTTCAATGATATCTTCAATAGTCACCATACCGGCTGTACCGCCATATTCATCTACCACTATAGCTAACTGTACACGGTGCTGCTGCATAGTACGCAGTAAATTACTTATTGGCATTGTTTCAGGTACAAACGGTACTGGTCGGATAAATGACAGCAGATCAGGTCTCTTGCCAATGTATAAAGAACGCAGTAAATCTTTGATATGCAAAAAGCCCACGATATTATCCTTATCTTCCCGACAAATGGGGTAACGGGTCAAATGTTTTTCCAAGGCCGTCTTGATATTTTCATCAGGAGAATCCTCCAAATATAAACATACCATATCAGTGCGCGGTATCATTATTTCACGGACGTTACGATCTGAAAAATCAAATACATTGTCGACAAAGGTCAGTTCCGTCTTATCAATATAGCCATGTCTGTGACTTTCTTCCATTAAAATGCGGATCTCATCTTCGGTGTGTGCCGCTTCCTCCTCACCGGCAGGACGAAACCCCAATTTATTTACTACCCAATTGGCAACATGATTCAAAAACCACACCGCCGGATACATAATGCGATGAAAAATAATCATCGGCAGAGCAATTCCCAATGCCACCGGTTCTACTTTTTGGATAGCCATCGATTTAGGTGCCAGTTCCCCCAATACAATATGTAGTGCTGTAATTATACAAAACCCCATCACCAAAGATATAGAATAGCTTAGCGACGGATCCACCTGCAATATTTTTAAAATTGGCTCAATAACTTCAGAGACCGCCGGTTCACCGACCCAGCCTAAACCCAAAGAAGCCAGCGTTATACCAAGCTGTGTAACAGAAAGTGATGCATCCATGTGCTCTGTAAGCATTTTAGCATACTTAGCCCTTTTATTGCCTTGTTCAATCAATATATCCAATCGTGTTGTCCTAATTTTTACAACAGCAAATTCGGCTGCAACAAAAAAACCATTCATGAATACCAGGAACAAAACCAGCAAAAATTTGAGCAGAACAGAAAAAATATCCAATAATTACCTGCGCAAGCAGGTATTCACCTCCAAAATTTATCGCGTCTTTATATATTATATCATTGTATATTATAATTCAAAATCAGATAAAAAATTCCTTCCCGATAAAGTAGATTATATTCCCATAGCAACATTTTACCAAATAGTTACAATTCCGGTTTACTATTATCATCATCAAAATTTGCCGTACAATGCGGATAATTGGAGCATGCCCAAAAATAACCATTTTTCCCCTTTTGCCGTTTCAGCAGACCTTCTTTACAATGCGGACACAAATATTTTTTATCTGCCGGCTTCACTTTTTGCTGTACAGAATCTTTTTCTCTTGCCTGTCTGACCATGTCCAAAGCTGATACCATTCCCACCGAAAAAGCTGCACCAATTGGCTGTTCCTTTTTCATCACCACACGTGACAGTGCCATTTCCATATCCGGTTCACCATTTTTATCATTGCACGTCATATGACATCGCGGATAATTGGAACAACCCCAAAATACGCCTTTTTTCCCAGTCCGCCTTACCATTATGCCTTTTTTGCAGAGAGGACAAATATGTTCGCCCAATACGGGCATGGCACTGTCAAAAGCTTTTTTACAAAGTAATTTAGTAAATTGTATTTGTTCTGCCAAAAAGTCTTCTACAGTTCCTGTCCCTTTTGCTAATTCATTTAGATAATCTTCCCATACAGCTGTGACATCTGGATAAAGCAGTTCATCCGGCAAAGCATCAACCAGCATATAAGCGGTTTGCGTCGGCACAAGACTTTTTTTCCGTCCTTCCGTCTTTAGCAGCTTACGTCGCAGCAAATCATCAATAATCGAAGCTCTGGTAGCTTCCGTGCCAATTCCATATATGGCCCTCAGTTTCTTTTTAGTCGCTTCATCCTTCACATATTTATGTATTTCCTTCATACCCGCCAGTAAAGTCGCCGGCGTAAAACGTGACGGCGGCTTGGTAGCCCGCTTGTCGGCAGCTGCTGCAGCGAATTCGAGTAAATCACCCTTGTTAATTACCGGAAGAATTGCGTTTTTAGTATCATCTTCTTCATTTTCCGACGGATGTTTTTCCGACATATACAGTGATTTCCAACCTAGCTGCCTTTCTGTCCGTCCTGTTGCCTGAAAATTTTCTCCGGCAAATTTTAATGACAATTTAATTTGATCAAAAATATGCAGCGGATAAAATTGAGCAATATAACTCCTGGCAATAAGAAAATAAATATTTCTTTCCACAGCATTAAGTGAAGCTGTTTTTATCCGTACTGAAGTGGGAATAATTGCATGATGGGCCGAGATTTTTTTATCATTCCAAGCCCGGCTTTTTATTTTGCTGTCTGCATCCGCTGCCCATCTTTGCAAATCAGTTTCGCCGCATGCCTGTAAATTATTTAAAATTCCCCTTGCATCTCCCAATTGATTGACAGGTAAATATTCACAATCAGACCGCGGATAAGTCGTGAGTTTCCTTTCGTATAAATGTTGAGCCGTATCCAGCACTTGCTGCGGTTCATAACCGAAATGCCGCCCCGCCAAAACCTGCAATGAGGATAGAGAAAATGGCAGACACTGCGATTCTTTCTTTCCCGTTTTACTATAATTTAATACCGTCGCCTGATTTTTTTCTGCCGCAAATTTTGCCAGTAATTCATCTGCAATTGATTTATCGACAAGCCTGCCTTCGGAATCAAGCCCGGATTGTGCAGAATGCGCTTTCCAAGTGGTTCCGAAAGTACTGTCCACGGTTTTAAAATCCGCTTTTATTATATAATAATCTACCGGTTTAAAATCCTTCAATTCTCTTTCACGCCGTACAACAAGTGCTAATGTCGGTGTTTTTACCCTGCCTACCGGCAATACTAATTTATTATGTCCGGCTCTTCTGGCCGCCAGAGTATACGCTCTTGAAAGATTCATTCCAATTAACCAATCTGCCCGTGCACGAGCTAAAGCCGACAATTTCAACGGCAAAAAATTTTTATTGTCCTGTAAAACAGAATTAGCTTTTTTTATACTTTTTTCATCCAAAGCATTTAATAAAATTCTCTTGACTGGTTTCGTGTTTTTAACATAATCTAAAATTTCATCAATTAATAACTGGCCCTCACGATCCGGATCACCGGCATTAACTATTTCATCAGCCTTTGCAATCAATGATTCAATTATATTAAATTGTTTTTTACATGAATCCTCAATAAGCATCTTCCACTTATCAGGTATTATTGGCAGGGCCTGCGCCCGCCATACTTTATATTTAATATCGTATTCATTGGGCTCTGCCTGACGGAGTATATGCCCAAAAGCCCACGTAACCACTCCGTCCGTTGTCTGTAAATAACCATCATGTCTTTTTATTGGACCGTTGAGACATTTTGCTATTTCATTTCCCATACTAGGTTTTTCCGCAATATATAACCGCAAATCAAACGCTCTCCCATCCAAAGTACTGCCAAAGCACAGCAATCAATCCTCTGTTAAAAAGACGGCTGCCGTTTTAATAACAACGACAGCCTTCATATCATATTATTAAATTTTTCTATAAAATCATCCAAACTCTCATTAAAATTTGCATAATTGTCTATAAATCTATATTTTATATTATAATTGTAACTGTATTTATTTGCAAGTATACCAGCTGTTTTGTAGTTAGTGTTATAAAAATAAATTAAAACATATTGACTTTTTTCTATATGAAGTATATTCTATATATAGAATTTTTTCTATATATAATTAATTACTGTGAGGTTTGTAATGGAACAAAAGTATATTGAAAACACAAAAATTATTAAAGCCCTTGCCGACCCAAAACGACTGCGCATCATTGACATTCTCTCATGCGGCGAGTATTGTGCCTGCAAATTATTGGAAGAGTTTGAGATCACCCAGCCGACACTTTCCCATGATATGAAAGTATTAATAGATGCCGGTATAGTGAATGCCCGACAGGAAGGGAAATGGACAAACTATTCACTTAACAAAAAAAATCTACAAATTTTTTATAAAAATCTTGGTGAGATATTTTCTTCTTCAGCCGAATGCATTTGTCACACAAAAATTTCCAATAAACACTCTACACTCTGAAAAATCTTTGCACTCCCAGAGTGTTTAAATTAAAAATTTATTCAATAAAAAGAGGTAACATTTATGAAAACTATGCAAATATTTGAACCTGCCATGTGTTGTTCTACCGGATTATGTGGTGCCACAGTTGATCCTGAACTGCTTCGTATTTCAACCGTACTTGATATATTAAAAAAACATACCATATCAGTTGAACGTTATAACCTTGCCAGTACACCAATGGCATTTATAAACAATAAAATAATTAGTAAATTTCTCTTTGATAAGGGTCCTGATAGTCTGCCAGTCGTCCTACTGGATGACAAAATAATTCTTACCGGCAGATATCCTGCCAATGCAGAATTTATAAAATGGCTGGATCTTCCTGCTGATCTACTAAATAAAATCACCGAAAAACCGCAAAACAATGATTGTTGTACAGGAGGCTGCTGTTAAAATGAACATTTTTGATCCTCACCACGTTAAGCTTACAAAATATCTTTTTTATACCGGCAAGGGTGGTGTAGGAAAAACCAGCATTGCTTGTGCGACTGCTGTATCCCTTGCTGACAGCGGAAAGCGGGTATTACTGATCAGTACTGATCCTGCTTCAAACTTACAGGATGTTTTTTCAATACCACTTACAAATGAAGTATCATCTGTCCCGACTATTCCAAATTTATTTATAGCAAATCTTGACCCTGTACAGGCTGCCGCAGAGTATCGGGAAAACGTCATCGCCCCTTACCGCGGTAAACTGCCCCAGGCAGCTTTGGTAAACATGGAAGAACAACTTTCCGGTTCGTGTACTATAGAAATTGCAGCTTTTAATAAATTTTCCAATTTTCTTACGGATGATACGATACAAAAAACATATGACTATATTATTTTTGATACTGCCCCTACCGGTCATACCTTACGGATGCTGCAGCTTCCATCTGCATGGACCAGTTTCATTAGTGAAAGCACCCACGGTGCTTCCTGTCTCGGTCAGCTTTCTGGTCTGGAAAATAAAAAAACAATATATCGGCAGGCTGTTACAACCTTATCCAATAGGGAAATGACCACTATCATTCTTGTCACACGTCCGGAAATAACTCCACTTGCAGAAGCAGCACGAGCTCATGCTGATCTTTTTTCTCTGGGCATCAGTAATCAGCTTCTAGTTATTAACGGTATTTTACCTGAACACCACGATAAACTTTCTGCCAGTTTATATAGAAAACAGCAAACAGCACTTAACTCTATGCCGAAAGAATTACAAATTTTACCTTGCTACGAAGTACCATTACGAGCTTATAATGTCACTGGTATTGAAAATGTGCGCGCAATGCTGCACAGTGACCATATAACAAAATGCACAGAAAAATTAACTATATCACAAATTCCCAATTTAAATGATATAGTTAATGAATTATCCGCAACTGATAAACGTGTTATTTTCACAATGGGAAAGGGTGGTGTAGGAAAAACCACAATTGCCGCCGCTGTCGCCTTAAACCTTGCCAACCGTGGTAAAAAAGTTCACCTTACAACCACTGATCCAGCCGCACATTTAAAATTTGTCCTAAATGAGACTTGTGGTATTACCATGAGTCATATTGACGAAATCAGAGAATTACAAAAATATCAATCCGAAGTCATCGACAAAGCCCACACCGCAGGGATAAGCGATGCTGATATGGCTTATATTAAAGAAGATTTACAATCACCCTGCACACAAGAAATTGCAGTGTTCCGCGCTTTTGCCGAAATTGTAGCAAAAGCCGACGACGAAATCATAGTCATTGATACAGCGCCCAGTGGTCATACATTACTTTTATTACAATCGACGCAAAATTATGATCACGAAATCAAACGTACAAAAGGTGAAACCTCTGAGTCAATAAAGCAACTGTTACCGCGGCTTAAATCAAGTGAAACGGCAGTTCTTATCGTAACACTGCCTGAAGTAACCCCTGTCTATGAGGCACTGCGGCTGGAAGATGACTTAAACCGGGCTGGAATTCCGACAAAATGGTGGATCATTAATAAATCCCTGCAAGGTTTAAATACATCCAATCCTATGCTTACGGCAAAAGCCGAAAATGAAATCGAATGGATTAACCGCATCAACAGACATACTGCCGGTAAATTCAGTCTTATCACCTGGCACTATGATGAACTTAAGGGTGACTTGCTAATGACTCTTTAAGCTAATGACTCTTTATAAAAAACAAAGGGGCTGTCACATAAACATCATTGACCTCATAAGAATGCAACTACAACCTCTGCACGGTTCCCCGCTCTTTTAAAAGCGAGATAAAGCATGCGGGATATTGCATATTTATGAATGAAAATGGTTGCATGTGACAACCCCTTTGCACATTCATTTTTTGTAACTATTAAAAAATCTTTTTTCATATTCATCGGGGTTGCGCGATATTTGAATATTGGCCTCAAACAAGCGATCCCAAGGGAAATCCACCTTTACGGCCCGTATTTGTAAAAATGGCAGTTGTTCATTAAAAAACTCTTGTGCCATCTGCTGGGCATCTATTTGTGCCGGTTCTATTTTATCTCCCAATAGTAATTTTGTTCCCTGACCAGGGAAAATATTAAGTGCTCTGGCTACTGTCTGACGTACATTAGCCTGATATAACCAATCATCGACATAACGCATCAGCAACAGTTTATTTTTATCCTCCGGTTTCATGTGCAATGATAAAATTCCCTGACCGATGGACCAGCCAGTACTATTGGTTGCTGTATTCCAACCAGCATATGAATTTAATTTAAACAACAGATGCCGTTTAGCCAACAAGCGCATAAGAGCGTTGTCAGCTCCATTGGCATATGCTATATCGCCGACTGCCACAGGGATATCCATATTTATATACTGATCTATCTTATCCACAAATGATTCTGTATTGGCACGCGGATACGGTGAATTTGCTGCTTCTCCGGCTTCGTAAGTCCAACCGCTGACATTTGTATTTACCAATACTATCATTGCTGCTTTTTCTATCGAAGCAGTTGGTATTCCTCCTACCAGACATATTTCGGAACGAACCGAATTATCAATAGGTTCATCAGAATAAGAAGGTATTGTAGCCCCACCATACCCATTGGCATAGCTTATAGCTATCAACGGCTGATAATTATTAAACTTATTTATTGCCCTTGTAATCAATAATAACCCTAATTCATCAACACCTTCCACGATGCTAAATCTATCTGTTGACAAACCCTGGGCAGATTTTTCCAGCATTACTCTTTCATTATGTGTTTGGGAATATGGTGCGTTATCATCACACCCTAGTGCCAGATAGGAAACTATATCGTTGCGGGCCAGCTCGATCAATACCCTATTAGCCTGAAAGTTTTTTTGCCGTCGGTCAAGCCAATCACCAATAACACTGCTTGGAATGCGCTGCCGCAGGTCCATCATTTTATTTAATTCATCACCGGAAAGTCCTGTTGAAATATCTTTATCCAGCAATGCTGTATACTGAAAAATATCCGCCCCATAAGTTTGATAATATTCCGGTTCTTCAGTTCCTGATGCCGCGGCATTTTTAGGAGTACGCATTATTGAAGAAAATACATATAGTGGCAGTTTAGGATATTTCTTATGTATTTCAATAAAATTATTGGTCCTTTGTAAAATTGTATTTTTGGCAAAGTCATGCTTACGCGATGCCACCAGGCTGCCATAGAGGAATGAATCAGATGAGACAACTGCAGCATCTGCATCTTCAGCATTATCCATTACCCATTTAAACAGGCCATCAGGATCTCCCGGTTCAGTACGATTTCCCAGCAATTGTTCAGGCGGTACTTTAATAATGACATTAGCCTTTTGGGCTACCTCCACTGTTTGTTTATCAGAAATAGGACGATTATCATGCGGTACGTATAGTATGACTTTCTCCTTTGGTTTTTTTGCTGACACAGTGGCTGCCTGTATGTTAGCCGAAAAAAAGCCAATCATAATGGCTGCCAGTATCTTCTTCCAA
Source organism: Pectinatus frisingensis (assembly GCF_015732285.1). Classification (GTDB taxonomy): domain Bacteria; phylum Bacillota; class Negativicutes; order Selenomonadales; family Selenomonadaceae; genus Pectinatus; species Pectinatus frisingensis. The sequence goes on along the minus strand of NZ_WIQU01000022.1, from coordinate 221,650 downwards.
TCCAACCGATTCAACACTGACAAAAATATATTCAAAAAATCCACCTCAACGTTAAATTCTCTAATGTATTAGAATATCATAAAATGTCATAAAAATAAATATATCCATGATACAACATAAAAATAATAATAACGTTATTTCCTATATTTAACACGGTATTTACCTATTAAATAATAATATGCTGACTTGACATATAAATTCAATTATGTATAATGCAAGCGAGATGTCGATTTTATTATTTCATGGCGACATCATCAGGAGGATTTATGTGAAACTGCTGCTTATCGCTGTAAATGCCAAATATATCCATTCGTCTTTAGCTGTACGTTATTTAAGAAACTATTGCCGTGATCTTCCCTGCAGTATTGAAATCAGTGAATTTACAATAAATAATCACTTATTGGAAATAGCTGACCAGATTTTTGACAAAAAGCCTGATATAATCGGTTTTGATTGCTATATTTGGAATATTGAGCTGATAAAAAAATTGCTTTTATTACTCAATAAACTTTTACCTGATACCAAAATAATTTGCGGTGGTCCGGAAGTGTCTTATGATACTAAAAGTTTTATGCGTAATTTTCCAATGGTCGATTTTGTTATCCGCGGTGAAGGTGAACAGCCATTGCATTCATTACTGTCCAGCCTGTTGGAAGATAAGCTTCCCGATACTATTCCGGGACTTGCCTATCGCTGCAGCCAAACTGATGAAAAAATTGGTTTTCCTGTTGTCTTTCCTGACCTTAACAAATTGCCTTTTCCCTACTGTGAAAAGGACATTGCTGAACTTGGTGAACGTATAATCTATTATGAAAGCTCACGCGGCTGTCCATATTCCTGCAAATATTGTTTATCCTGTGCTACCAAAGGTGTACGCTACCGCGCAATCGATAAAGTATTGGCTGAACTTTCCTTTTTCATTGCCCACGACGTAAAACAGGTTAAATTTGTTGACAGGACTTTTAATGCCGATAAAAAGCATTTTATGCCAATCTGGGAGTTTTTATCTAAACAAAACTGCCGCACCAATTTTCATTTTGAAGTAGCTATTGATCATCTGGATGAAGATGCATTAGCTTTACTGAAACAAATGCCAACCGGCCGCATACAATTGGAAGCTGGTATTCAATCGACTAATACCAACACTTTAAAACAAGTCAGCCGCGTTAATAATTGGAGTAAAATAACAGCTAACATTCACACTATCCTTTCCCAAAAAAATATACACATCCATACAGATCTGATAATCGGGCTGCCATATGAAAACATGGTCTCACTGCATAATTCATTTAATGAAGCCTATGCTCTGCAGCCTGATATGCTCCAGGTAGGTTTCTTAAAGTTGCTTAAAGGCTCTGCCATGGAATCCCTGATCACTGAACATAACTATGAATTTATGCCCACAGCGCCTTATCAGGTATTATCAAACAATTATCTGTCTGCTGATGAAATGCGATTTCTACGTACATTTGTTGAGGTATTTGATCTTTTTTATAATTCCGGACGTTTTAGATATACAGTAAGGTATCTTTGCAAATTTACACAAAATGATGCATTTATATTCTTCACCGCACTAACACGATTTTGGCACAAACGGCAATTGGATAAGACACCGCACTCACCTAAATTGCTGTATGACTATCTGGCTGATTTTGTCAATATCTGGCAGCCGGTTCAACGAAAAACAGTCAATGAATTATTGCGCTTTGACGCTTTATGTTCCGACGGGGGACGATTCAAGGCCGAATTTTTGCCTTGGAGTGAAAAAAAACTACACAAAACGTTGGAAAATTTCTGGAAAAACTCTGTTGCCGTCAAAAAATATATTCCTGATTATAAATTCATTAATTGGCGTGATATAAAAACAAAATATCATGTAGAATATTTTACAGTCGACGTTTTACAATTTGAGCAGACAGGTGATATCAAGAGCAAAACGTCTCCCGTATTGTTTCTTTATACCAGACCTGCCGTAAAAAAAATTTCTATAGATCCAGGTGACTTATAGTATGGTATACTATACTTTTTCTGATTATCTAAAACAACGGTATGGTGAAAAGGTCTATAAGCTGCCTATCGCTTTACCGCTCACATGCCCCAACAGAGATGGGACATGTGGGGTAAATGGCTGTACTTTTTGCGGCTCTATCGGTACCGGCTATGAAAACCTGCCATCTTCAATGTCGGTCACTCAGCAAATTACAGCCAACAAAGCCCACATCATTCCTAAATATAAGGCTAAAAAATTTATTGCCTATCTACAAAATTTCAGCAACACTTATCTGCCTATAAACGATTTGATTCGTTATGCTGAAGAGGCGACACACGATGAAAATATAGTAGCACTATATATTGCTACACGGCCTGACTGTATCAATGAATATTACCTTGCCCGCCTCAATGATTTAAAAGAGCATCGCCATATCGATATTTGTATAGAGTTAGGATTGCAGACAGTCAACTACAAATCGCTGATCAAAATAAACCGTGGACATACACTGGCAGAATTTATTGATGCCGTACTGCGGATAAAACAATATAATATACAGACTTGTGCTCATATTATATTGAATCTTCCCTGGGATGACATGACAGACGTAATAGAAACCGCTAAAATAATGTCAGCCTTACGACTTGATCAAGTGAAGCTGCATGCACTTTATATAATTAAAAACACAGTAATGGCCGAACAATACCTTAACAATGAAATAAAACTTATTTCACTCAGTGAATATAAACAACGTGTTATCACCTTTTTAGAATATCTGTCTCCGGATATTGTATTACAACGCTTAATTGGACGAGCTCCGGCTGAAAATACATTATTTTCAAATTGGCATACCGGTTGGTGGAAAATTCGTGATGAAATAATTGCCGAAATGGAAAATAAAAATTTACAACAAGGCTTGCATTACAACTATCTCAACGGACAGGCTTTAAAAAAATTTATTGCTTATAATTGATAATAATTATAAAAGGGTGTATTATAAGCGTATATTATTATTCGTATTATAATTAGTACAATATGAAAATCGCAATTGTAAAGGAGAGAATGAAATGAACAAAAAAATGAAGACAATGGATGGTAATACAGCTGCTGCATATATCTCATATGCATTTACTGATGTTGCTGCAATCTATCCGATCACACCATCATCCCCAATGGCAGAAGCTGTTGATGCCATGGCTGCTAAGGGTGCTAAGAATCTTTTTGGTCAAAAAGTTAATGTAATCGAAATGCAATCTGAAGCAGGTGCTGCAGGAACTGTCCATGGTTCCTTACAGGCAGGGGCTTTAACAACAACATATACTGCATCACAGGGGCTTTTGCTGATGATTCCTAATATGTACAAAATTGCCGGTGAGCTTTTACCTGGAGTTTTTCATGTGAGTGCCCGTTCACTAGCCACTTCATCTCTCAATATATTTGGCGATCATCAGGACGTTATGGCAGTACGCCAAACGGGTTGTGCTATGCTCGCTGAAAGCAGTGTCCAGCAAGTTATGGATTTGAGTGCTGTTGCCCATTTGGTGGCTATAAAGGGACATGTACCTTTCGTAAACTTCTTTGACGGATTCCGCACTTCTCACGAAATTCAAAAAATTGAAACAATAGATTATAATGATTTAGGGAAATTACTTGATTGGGATGCAGTAGCAGCATTTCGTCATCATGCTTTAAATCCGGATCATCCCGTAGTTCGCGGCACTAATCAAAACCCTGATGTATATTTCCAGGAAAGAGAAGCTGTAAATAAATATTATGAAGCTATTCCTGAATTAGTTGAAGAAAGTATGCAGCAGCTCTCCAAAATAACTGGTCGGGACTATCATTTATTCAATTATCATGGTGCTCCCGATGCAGAACGCATCATAATTGCTATGGGTTCAGTATGCGAAACTGCTTCTGAAGCCGTTGATTATTTGAATTCACTGGGCGAAAAAACCGGCGTACTTACCGTTCATCTTTATCGTCCTTTCTCAATAAAGCATTTTCTGTCGGCTCTTCCTAAAACAGTAAAGAAAATTGCTGTAATTGATCGTACTAAAGAACCTGGTTCATATGGTGAACCATTATATCTTGATGTCAAGACAGCACTTTATGACAGTGATATCTCTCCGTTAATTGTCGGCGGACGTTATGGTCTCGGCGGTAAAGACGTAACACCCGATCATATTCTTTCTGTGTACGAAGAACTGAAAAAAGATTCTCCGAAAAATGGATTTACTTTAAGTATTGATGATGATGTAACCCATACATCCTTAACAAAATATCCGCAGGATCTTGACTTTACACCAGAAGGAACTACTGCTTGTAAATTCTGGGGATTAGGCTCAGATGGTACTGTCGGTGCCAATAAAAGTGCTGTAAAAATTATCGGTGACAATACCGACATGTATGCACAGGCTTATTTTGCTTATGATTCCAAAAAATCCGGCGGTGTCACGATGTCCCATTTGCGCTTTGGCAAACTGCCTATTCGTTCTCCTTATTTAATCAATAAAGCCAACTTTATTTCCTGCTCACAAGAATCCTATGTGCATAAGTATGACCTTCTTGCAGGTTTAAAACCAGGTGGCACGTTCTTATTGAATACTCACTGGACGGAAGAAGAACTGTCCAAAAATCTACCGGCTTATATGAAACGCTATTTAGCAAAAAATAAAATCAATTTTTATGTTGTCAATGCCGTAAAAATTGCCCAGGAATTAGGGTTAGGCGGTCGTTTCAATATGGTAATGCAATCAGCTTTCTTTAAACTTACCAACATTATTCCTATCGAAAAAGCCGTAGGGTATTTAAAAGATTCCATTGTAAAATCATATGGTAAGAAAGGCCAGAATATTGTCGATATGAACAACGGTGCCGTCGATAAGGGTATCGAAGCCGTTGTCAAAATAAATGTTCCCGCTAATTGGGCTAATATTCCTGATGAAGTCAAAGAAGAAAAATCAGTACCGGCTTTCATTAAGGATATACTCGTTCCTATGAATCGTCAGGAAGGTGATAAACTCCCTGTAAGCGCATTTACTAAAGGTATGCAGGATGGTACTTTCCCTGTTGGAACTGCTGCTTACGAAAAACGCGGTATTGCCATAAATGTTCCTGAATGGATTGCTGATAACTGTATTCAATGTAATCAATGCTCTTTTGTCTGTCCGCATGCAGTCATTCGTCCTGTCTTATTAACTGAAGAAGAAAAAAACAATGCTCCGACAGGAATGCAGTTCAAACCAGCCATCGGTGCTAAGGATATGTATTTCAGCATTGTTATTTCGCCTTATGATTGCAGTGGCTGTGGTAATTGTTCACAGATTTGTCCGGCACCTAAAGCCAAGGCTTTGGAAATGAAACCTTTCGATACTCAGGCACCTAAACAACCAATCTTCGATTACGCATTCGATCCGAAAAAAGTCGCACCGAAAAAGAATCCAATGAATAAGAATACTCTTAAAGGAAGCCAATTTGAAAAGCCATTACTTGAGTTCTCCGGTGCCTGCGCTGGCTGCGGTGAAACACCATATGTAAAACTCATTACACAGCTGTATGGTGATCGCATGATGATTGCCAATGCTACTGGCTGTTCCTCGATTTGGGGTTCTGCTGCTCCTTCTATGCCATACACAACCAATCAAAAAGGCCACGGTCCTGCTTGGGCTAATTCTTTATTTGAAGATAATGCTGAATATGGTTTTGGCATGTACCTCGGTGCCAAAGCTGTAAGAAACACTTTAGCGTCTGATGTTAAGTCTGCCATAGAACAAGGTGTGAGCACTGAATTAAAATCAGTCATGGAAACATGGCTTGACAAACTTGATGAAGGTGAAGGCAGCAGAGATCGTGCTGACTCTCTTATCAGTGTATTGGAAAATGAAAAGGACAATGACGCTCTTTTGAATAAAATCTTTGATCAAAAAGATTTTCTGGTCAAACGTTCACAATGGATTTTTGGCGGTGACGGCTGGGCTTATGATATCGGTTATGGCGGACTTGACCATGTATTGGCTTCCGGTGAAGATGTCAACGTACTGGTCATGGATACTGAAGTATACTCAAACACCGGCGGACAATCTTCCAAGGCTACACCGACAGCTGCAGTTGCAGAATTTGCCGCAACTGGGAAAAAGACAAAGAAAAAAGATCTCGGCATGATGGCTATGTCCTATGGTTATGTTTATGTGGCTCAAATTAATATGGGCGCCGACAAAAATCAAACACTAAAAGCTATTGTTGAAGCTGAAAGTTATAAAGGACCATCTCTTATAATCGCCTATGCACCATGTATAAACCATGGTATCAAAATTGGCATGGGTAAGAGTCAGATTGAAGCCAAACGTGCAACTGAAGCAGGTTACTGGGCTAATTACCGTTACAATCCTAACATGCGGGATACTGAAAAAAATCCGTTCAGTTTAGATTCTAAGGAACCTACTGCCAACTTCCGCGATTTTCTTATGGGTGAAGTTCGTTACAATTCCTTAAAACGTGCTTTCCCTGAAACAGCTGACTTGTTATTTGAAAAAACGGAAAAAGACGCAAAGGAACGCTTGGCAATATATAAAAAATTAGCAGGAAAATAACTTTTTTCCAGCAAATCTATTTTTGTTTAGAATATAATTTTCAATCGGCTGTTGCAGAAATTGATTCAACCTCTGCGACAGCCGATTTTTTACAATATAATTAATAAAAAATACGAAATATCAATTTGATTGAGGGGCTGTCGCATGAACAGCATTGACCTCATAAAGATGCAATCCACTATCACTACGCGGTCCCCTACCCTCCTAAAGGCGGACCAAAAGAACAAATATTGCATATTTATGAATGAAAATGGCTATGTGTGACACCCCCTTTTTTATTTAACAGAATTTTTAAATCAATAATAAATCACATTTAATCAAGTCCGACATATTTTTAATTTGATACCTGCCGGCAAAACAATTATCTACAGCTGCATTTTATCATAAAAACTGCCACCCATAAGTTAAATTACAATTAACTTATGGGTGGCAGTTCATCATGTGAGATCATCTTGTTCTATTAAAGTGTTAAAGTAAATCATATCTTTTCAACGTCGACAGTGCCGCATGCTGTTCAGCTTCCTTTTTACTGCTGCCTCTGCCAATTTCTTCTTGTTTTCCATCTATGATGGCAACAAAACAAAATTGTTTGGCATGATCCGGCCCATCTTCCGAAACCAATCTATATTCAATATGCTTTCCCTTACTTTGAACAACTTCTTGTAAGATTGTTTTATAATCCTTAAGATTATATCCTTGTTCAACAGCTATAAAATCATCGTGTAATTTATCAATAATATAATCATATGCAATCTGCCAGCCTTGATCCAAATATATGGCACCGATTATTGACTCAAAAGCATCAGCCAAAATCGATGGCCGCTTATCACCGCCAGTCAAACGTTCTCCCTTACCCAATAAAAGAAAAGAACCTACATTCAATTGTGCCGATAAATTTGACAAGGTAGCCTCACAAACAACCGAAGCACGGGCTTTGGTCATTTCACCTTCAGCCATTTGAGGAAATCTTTTAAATAGATATGTGCTTGATGCCAGCTCAAGTACTGCATCTCCTAAAAACTCCAGACGTTCGTTATGTTTAATACCGGATCTGGTTTCATTGGCATAGGAAGTATGCGTCAATGCGGTATTAAGCAATCCTAAATCAGTAAATTTAACACCCAGTTCATTTGCCAATTTTAATAATTCAGCTTCACGTTCTTTGGAAAAATTCATTATAAACCCTGACTTACTTAAATTTCTTTACAAGAATCGCTGCATTATGTCCGCCAAATCCTAAAGAATCTGAAATAGCAGCATTAATTACTCTTTTTCTGGCCACATTAGGCACATAATCCAGATCCAATTCCTCATCGGGTGTATCTAAATTAATCGTCGGCGGCATAATGTCGTTTTTAACTGTCAAAACAGTAGCAATGCACTCTATGCCACCAGCAGCGCCTAAAAGATGTCCTATCATCGATTTTATTGAACTTATAGACAATTCATAGGCATGTTTTCCAAAAGCTTTTTTAATTGCTTTTGTTTCTGTCTTTTCATTAAGCTGTGTCGATGTACCATGTGCATTTATATAATCCACATCTTCCAAATTAAGCCCGGCATCTTTTACAGCCATAGAAAAACATCTGGCCGGTTGTACTGCATCAGGATCCGGACTGGTTATATGATATGCATCAGATGTTGATGCGTATCCGGCAATTTCAGCATAAATAGACGCCCCGCGTTTTTTTGCATGTTCCAAACTTTCCAAAATAACAACGCCCGCACCTTCACCCATTACAAAACCACTGCGATTTTTGTCAAAAGGCCGTGACGCTTTTGCAGGATTATCGTTCATATCGGTGCATAATGCCTTCATCGAGGCAAATCCGGCTACAGGTAAAGGTGATATACACGCTTCTGTGCCACCGGCAACCATCACATCAGCTTCACCACGCTGTATTGTGCGCATTGCATCACCAATTGCATTGGTTCCCGTAGCACAAGCCGTAATTGGACAGGAACTCGGTCCTTTAAGTCCAAAATTAATAGACGTCTGGCCTGTAGCCATATTGGCAATCATCATTGGCACGCAGAAAGGACTTACCCTGTTTGGTCCCTTAGCCAAAATGACCCTGTATTGTTCATCCATAGTTTCAATGCCGCCAATACCGGTTCCAATAAATACGCCAATACGTTCCCGATCCTCTTTTGTCAGATCGACTTGTGCATCTTCAAACGCCAGTTTAGTGGCAGTAATAGCAAATTGTGTATATCTATCCATACGTCTTGATTCTTTTTTATCGATAAAATCAGATGCTGTAAAATCATCTATTTCTGCAGCAATCTGTGTTTTAAAATCACTGGCATCAAAATGGGTAATTTTACCAATACCCGATTTGCCGGCCAGAAGTCCCTTCCAAAATTCATCTTTGCCGATACCTATAGGTGTGACTGCACCTAAGCCGGTAACAACTACTCTGTTCGTCAAAATAATAGTACACCTCACCTTTAATTTACCATAGCAGCCTCGTGTTTCAGCCGCGCAAATATTTCCCTTACTGGTAATATCTCCTGTATTTTATGGATATATTCACCTGCAAAAACCAATCCTGTCTCAACATCTCCTTGTTGAGCTCTTTCCAATGCCTTTATAATACAAAAATTATGCCGGCAATTTTTTAGGCAATTATCACAAGTTCTTATCGGGACAGGTCCCTGCATTATTCTTTCAGAAAAGGGATTGCGTACAGCACGGCCTGGTAATCCAACCGGGCTGTGAATTACTACAATATCATCAGGCTCGGATTTTAAATAAAATTCTTTCAAAGCCGGTGCTGCATTTGACTCTTCACTTGCAGCAAACCGAGACCCCATTTGGACTCCATTTGCGCCCATCTTTATAAAATTAACAATATCTTGTCCTGTAAGCACTCCACCGGCTGCAACTATAGGTAAACTGACTGCCTGGCGAATCTCTGGAATCAATTTCTTGATTGAAATTGTCGTCCCTAAATGCCCACCGGCTTCTTTACCTTCTACCACAATAGCAGATGCACCAAGATTTTGAGAAATTTTCGCCAATTTAGCGGAAGATACAATTGGAACTATCGGCGTGCCCGATTCCTTACCTATCCCAAACATATCACGGGAAAAACCTGCTCCGGCCACAACCAGATCAATACCTTCCTTAATAGCAGTCTTCATTAATTCACTAAACTTTTTAGCAGCAACCATTATATTGACACCAATAATACCCGATGTTAAGGAACGGGCCAAGCGAATTTCATACCGTAATTCGTCATTTGTCATACCGGACGCAGCGATTAAGCCAATACCGCCTTCATTTGCTACTGCAGCAGCAAGACGTGCAGTAGACAATCTTATTGCCATACCGCCTTGAATAACCGGTACTCTTGCGATCTTATCGCCAATCTTTAATTCCGGAAGCTTCAAAATAACTCCTCCCATCAATTTTCGCCTATATAAGTTTAGGAAGCTTAAAAAGCTTCCTAAACTCATACTGATGATCTTATTTAGCCTGATCTATATAGGTTACAACATCTTGAACGGTTTTAATCTTTTCAGCAGCTTCATCAGGAATTTCGATACCGAATTCTTCTTCAAAAGCCATGATTAATTCAACAATATCAAGTGAATCAGCGCCTAAATCGTCAATGAACGTGGAGTCGATTTTAACATCATTTGCTTCAACGCCTAATTGTTCTACGACAATATCTTTAACTTTTTCAAATGTCGACATGTGTTGTTCACCTCCCTCCATAAAATCAATACTTATGCCTTTTCACAGTTTCACATCACCATTCCGCCATCAACATTTATGACCTGTCCTGTTATGTAATCGGCCCTGCCGGAAACCAGAAACAGCACAGCATCGGCAACATCCTCAGGCGAACCCATTTTCTTTAATGGAATTCCATTGAGTATATTTTCTCTTGCCTTATCAGAAAGCACCGCTGTCATATCTGTAGAAATAAAACCGGGTGCTACTGCATTCACTGTAATACCGCGTGCAGCCAGTTCACGTGCCAATGACTTTGTAAAACCAATAACACCTGCCTTTGCTGCCGCATAATTAGCTTGTCCAATATTGCCGGTCAAACCAACGACAGAAGCCATATTTACAATCTTCCCGGCACGTTTTTTCATCATCAGTTTAGCTGCCGGTTTACAGCAGTTAAACACACCTGACAGATTAGTATTTATAACCGCTGTCCAATCTTGCTGCTTCATACGCGCCACTATTGTATCTTTAGTAATACCGGCATTATTTATCAAGATGTCAATTGTACCATACTCAGCAATTACTTTTTTAATCATCGCATCTACAGCAGCTGCATCTGAAACATCAGCTTTAATTATAATCGCCCTGCCGCCATTTTTAATTATTTCAGAGTGCACGGCTTCTGCCGCCGCAGCATTTCCCGCATAATTAACAGCTACAGCTGCCCCTGCAGCCGACAATGATAAAGCTATTGCACGACCAATACCTCGTGATGCGCCTGTGATCAATGCCACCTTGCCATCTAAGAGCATTTTAGCGAACCTCCTGTAAATAATCAAGCGTTTTTTGCAGAGAGTCCATATTTTCTACATTAAGTGATGTTATAGTTTTATCAATCCGGCGGTTAAAACCACATAAAACTTTTCCCGGACCTGCTTCAACAAAAGTCTGTATACCGGCCTTTTGCATCGTCTGGATACAATCTTCCCATTTTACCGGACTGGCTGCCTGCTTAATAAGGCTTTCTTTTATATCGTCCGCTTTTATCAAAGCTTTCCCTGTGACGTTGGTTACTACCGGTATCTGAGCGTCTTTTATCATTATTTTATCCAATTCCACCGCTAATTTTTTGGCGGCCGGTTCCATAAGCTTGCTATGAAAAGGCGCGCTTACCGGTAAGTTTACACATTTTTTCGCACCTGTCTGCTTAAGTGTCTCAACAGCTGTGTTAACACCTGCAGTAGTTCCTGCAATTACCACCTGCCCTGGGCAATTAAAATTGACCGCCTGAACCAAAGATGTATTCTTAGTAACTTGATCACAAACAGCAATTATTTTATCCCGATCCAACCCGATAACCGCAGCCATACCGCCCTCTCCGACAGGGACAGCTTCCTGCATATAAGTTCCGCGTCTGTTTACCAAATATACGGCATCAGAAAATTTCATGGCACCGGCGACAACTAAAGCTGAATACTCTCCCAGACTATGACCGCCCGTAATTTCCGGTATAATACCATGTTCCTTTAAAATAGCTGCAGCAATAACGCTGATAGTGAGTATCGCCGGTTGTGTATTAGCCGTCAGTTTCAAATCTTCCGCCGGCCCATTAAAACACATATCCATGATCGAATAACCTAATGCATCATCGGCTTCCTTAAACATTTTTTTAGCAATAGCATAGTTATCAAAAAATTCTTTTCCCATTCCAACTGTCTGAGAACCCTGACCAGGAAAAATAAACGCAAGTTTACTCATAACAAATTATCTCCCTTACCAAACTTAAATCTTACTCAAAATATAATAAGATCCTTATTTATAATTTATCTTTACATGATTTACCGTTGCATCCACTTGTGAAACTATATCTTCAAGTATCTGCTTTACTGGTTTTATCTCAGTAAGCATACCACTGATTTGTCCAATCATTACGGAGCCATTTTCGACATCGCCCTTATGTGTAGCCAGATTCAATTTACCAGCACCTAATTCTTCAAGTTCGGCTACACTTGCGCCACCTTTTTCCAATTCTTGGAATTTACGTGTAAGCCTATTGGATAAGACACGTACCGGATGGCCCGTACTTCTGCCAGTTACTACTGTAGATCTATCTCTTGCCTTTAAAACCATTTTTTTGTAATTTTCATGGGCAATACATTCAGTAGAAAGCACAAAACGCGTTCCCATCTGTACACCAACTGCACCAAGTGCAAAAGCAGCTATCATGCCGCGTGCATCTCCTATACCGCCGGCAGCAATTACCGGTACGTCAACAGCATCAACAATCTGCGGAACCAGCGACATTGTAGTTATCTCACCGATATGTCCGCCACTTTCAAGTCCCTCTGCCACTACAGCATCCACGCCTGTCCTGACAAGCCTTTTGGCTAATGCCACAGATGCCACGACCGGAATGACCTTACTGCCAATTTCTTTCAACGCCGGTATGTATTCTCCAGGATTACCCGCTCCTGTCGTGATAACAGGTACTTTTTCGTCCAATACTACCTGCATTACTTCTTTGACAAAGGGCGACATCAGCATGATATTGACACCAAACGGTTTTTGTGTCCATTTTTTTGTTTTCTGAATTTCAATTCTCAGCAGATCCGGCGGCATGTGACCTGCACCGATTATGCCCAATCCTCCCGCATTAGAAACAGCAGAAGCCAGCTCTGCTGTACCAATCCATGCCATGCCGCCTTGAAATATCGGATACTTTATATTAAGCAATTTACACAAACGGTTACTTTCAAACATACTATTCCTCCCTAGACCATTTCATGATGCATGATGCCCACGTGAGACCAGCGCCAAACCCGACCAAAGCCAATACATCGCCTTTTTTTAATAGTTTACTATGCGCAGCCTCAGCTAATGCTATCGGTACAGAAGCCGCTGAAGTATTGCCATATTTATCTATGTTTACAATGATTTTTTCCATTGGTACTGCCAGACGTTTAGCCCCGGTTTTTATAATGCGTATATTAGCCTGGTGGGGAACAAGCCAATCTATATCCTTTTTTTGCAAATCCGCCTTTTCCAAAGACTTCAAAATAGTTTCGCCGAAAATCTTTACTGAAAAGCGGAATACTTCCCTGCCGTTCATTCTTAAATAATGAAGTTTATTCTCAACTGTCTCAATAGAAGCCGGGCAGCGGCTGCCACCGGCAGGTATGTCCAGATAATCACCGCCGGCACCGTCTGCACCGAGATCAAATCCTAAAATACCGTATTCTCCATCCACAGCGCCATAGACAGCAGCACCAGCTCCGTCACCAAATATAACACAAGTGTTCCTGTCCTGCCAATTTATGAAACGTGATAATGTTTCCGCTCCTATTACCAATATTTTCTTATATACGCCGCTTTCAATAAATTGGGCAGCTACAGATGAGGCATAAATAAATCCGGAACAAGCCGCTGTCAAATCAAAAGCTGCCGCATGTGCAGCACCAAGCATATTTTGCAGCATACAAGCCGTTGAAGGAATTATCCGATCTGATGAGATGGTCGCTACTATTATCAAATCAAGCTCATCCGGAGTAATCCCGGCATCCTCCAGAGCCATCTTTGCTGCATTAAATGCCATATCGGACGTAGCCATCGTTTTCCCAGCTATTCGCCGTTCATGTATCCCAGTTCTTTCAACTATCCATTCATCACTTGTGTCGACCATTTTTTCCAAATCAAAATTTGTCAGCTTTTCATCTGGCAAATAAAATCCTGTGCCGAATATACCAGCTCTATTTTTCTTTATCATCAATCGGCATTTCCTCTTTTTGTATGTTTTCCCGTATGCGGTTTACGACATCCTGCTTAACATATTCACATGCCACACCAATCGCACTTTTAATTGCCTTTGCATTGGAACTGCCATGCGCTATTATATAACATCCATCGACTCCCAATAAAGGAGCCCCACCGTATTCGGCATAATCTATTTTACGAGCGAACTTTTTCAGCGTTGGTGAAAGCAATAATGCCCCTATTTTCGCCATAATTCCGCCCTTTATAATTGTTTCACGCATTAATCTCAATAATGTCTTGGCCAATCCCTCAGCAAACTTAAGAACCACATTACCGACAAAACCGTCACAAACTACAACATCAAATCGGCCATTAGTAATATCACGGCCCTCAGCATTACCCCTAAAATTAATAGTCTTCATATTCTGCAGCAATGGGTATGTGCCTTGAACCTGTTCATTTCCCTTAGTCGACTCTTCACCAATATTTAAAAGTCCAACCCGCGGTTTTTTTATCCCAAAAACACATTCAGAATAAATTGATCCCATGATTGCACCCTGTACAAGATGCTTGGGTTTGCAGTCGACATTGGCACCAGAATCCATAAGCAGTGTCACACTGTGCCCGGTAGGAATTGGTGTAGCTATTGTCGGTCTGTCAATTCCAACTATGCGGCCCAATACAAAAAGTGCCGACGTAACAGCAGCTCCTGTACTGCCGGCAGAAATTGCCGCATCACACTCACCGCTTTTTACCAATTGTGCCGTTACCACCAAAGACGAATCTTTCTTTTTGCGTACGGCAGCGACCGGATGTTCACCCATCTCTATTACTTCAGTAGCATGATGTACTGAAATTTTTAATTGATTCCAATCAGAAACTTTATTTAATTGTTCATATATTTGTTTTTGATCTCCGACAAGCACTATTTCACAATCAAAACTCCGGGCAGCATCAATCGCGCCAGCGATTATTTGTTCCGGGGCATAATCTCCGCCCATTGCGTCCAGCGCTATTTTCATGTTTAGCCTCCCTATGGCTTGCTAAAGTATAATATAAATGATTCTTATTCATTCGTTTTGTTATTATACTGGCTTTAAAATAAAATAGCAAGTAGAAACTTAATAAAAAGATTGATAATATCCCTTTATTCCTTATAGACAAAGCCTTCGGGCAAAATCTGCACGACAGTGATAATAATAAGTTTATGCAGTATTACTGTTTTTTATTGTATATAAATATATACTTAATAAACAGCATCTGTATGATATCGAGTATACAAGCTAAAATCTGTAAGACAACAAAATATTCCTTAAATAAAATAATGAGCAAGATATAAAGTTATACCTTGCTCATGAAGATTATTATTCCGCAGAAATGACTTCCTTGCCATCATAATAACCGCATTCTGTACAAACATGATGCGGCATTTTAGGTTCATGGCACTGCGGGCATGATACTAAAGTTGGAGCTTCTAACTTCCAATTAGCACGGCGCTTATCACGGCGGGCTTTAGACATTTTACGCTTTGGTACTGCCATTAAAAACACCTCCTTAAAAATCCCAAATCAATGGATTTTCTTTTCCAATAGTTTTCCCAATACCGTTAAACGAGTATCTGCAGCTGCATCATCACAGTTGCACTCGCTCTTATTCAGATTCGTTCCACATTTGAGACACAAGCCTTTACAATCCGGTTTACAAAGGTTATTTATCGGTTGCTCTGCAACTACAATATCACGCACCAACTTTGTAATGTCAATAAAATCTCCCGAAAAAATATTCACATCCGGTTCATTTACAGACATCTTTTCCTTATAAACCTCTTTAAAAGCATGGACTTGTTTTTCTGTGACCTCTTCTAAACAACGATCACAGATAAAATGCTTGTCACATTCTATCGTGCCTTTAAAGCAATAGGATATACCAGTGTTTTCAACTGTACCACTCACTTTTAATGTGCCATTGATACGATAATCTTCAATAGGAAAATCAAATTTGTCAGCAGCTGCAGAAAAAGCAAATTTGTATCTTTTCCCATTAGCATTGTTTACATCGGATAATTTTATTTTCATCATAAGACAATAACCTCAACTCATTATAGCTGGCACTATATATTTTGTCAAATTGCTTTTAAAAAAATTTTATACTGCGTATTTTAACAACTTTAAGCCTATATTATAATAGATATACATAAAAAAATCACATCCATCAATTATAAACTCAAAAGGAGCTGTATAAATGAAAATATTTGCCGTCGTCGCTGAATTTAATCCATTTCATAATGGTCATAAATATTTACTGGATAAAGTAAGAATGCTCTACCCCGACGCCGTATTTGTCGCAGTAATGAGCGGCAGTTTCACGCAGCGCGGTGAAACTGCTATTTTTAACAAGTGGCAGCGGGCAAAACTGGCTGTCTTAGGCGGAGTCGACCTGATTATCGAATTGCCTGCAGTTTTCGCTCTGCGCAGTGCCGAAGGATTTGCTAACGGAGCCATCAGTTTGTTTGATAAGCTTGGTTGTGCAGATATGCTCTGCTGTGGCAGTGAAAATAATGATACCGAAATATTGACAACGGCCGCCAATATTTTAAACAATACATTAACAACATCCGTACTGCGGGAAAAAATAAAAAAAGGCCTCAATTATGCAGCTGCCGTTGATGAGATACTCACTGAACAATTACCCCAGAAAACCTTTTCATTAAAAGAACCCAACATGATTTTGACAATAGAATATCTGCGAGCCATAAAAAAATTAAATGCTAATTTAAATACGGTCATAATTAAAAGAACACATACACATCATAATGATACTGTATTTGCCGGTGAATTTTCAAGTGCCTCCGCCTTACGCAAACTGCTAAAAAATGATAAAGACCATTTCAGTAAAATCAAACAGTCCATACCGGCTGCCTGTTATCATTATCTAAGAAATATCAATCAATCAGACAGTATTTCTTCTACTGATAAATTGTCACGTATCATCATCGGTAAACTTCGTTCTGAATCATTAAATGAACTTCGCCAATTCAGTGGTGTAAATAATGGTCTGGACTTTAAAATATTACAAGCCGCCAGTCATTCCGACAATCTGAATACACTTATTGATAATATAAAGAGCAAAAATTTTCATCGCAGCCGTCTGCAGCGCACGTTGCTACACATACTGCTTAATATTACCAAAAATGATTTATATGAATTTGACCAAACCGGACCGACTTATGCACGCATATTAGCTTTTAACAACAACGGCCGCGTAATTTTACGACACCTAAAAAACACCTCTTCCATTCCAATTATTCTAAAAACGACTAATTCTATCTCACAAAAACAATTTTGGCAGCGTTCTAAGCTGACACCTATGCAAAAAATGCTTGCCTATGATATATTATCCTGTGACATTCATGCACTCAGCTATGCTCATATCCATCCCTCAGGCAGTGATTTTTTCACTTCGCCTATATATATTCCCTAACAAAAAGACTGTATTTCCAAATAATCTGCCAAGGAAACACAGTCTTTTATTATTACCCATACCATTCACTCATCTTCAACAGCTATTTCTTCATATGCTTTAACCGCAATATCAAATTCCTCATCACTTGGTGAAAAATATTCATCCTCGCCTGCCGGATTTACTACTATCTTGGCAATAGTGATATTTTCATCATCATCTATTTCAAATTCATCATCTGTTTTTATGAAACGCAGTAAAGCATATCTATTCCCATCTGCAAAAAATTGCATTTCTTCATAAAAATAATGCTTTCTGCCTGTCTCATCAAGCATTTCAATTATATTGTCATCGACATCATCATCAATTTGCCCTGCCAATGGATTTATATATTTATCGTTCATTTCGCACTCCTATTAATTTACTCCGAAATCTTTAAACATCCTTTTTACATAGCGCCAGGCTTTTTCTGCCTGTCGAATTGTACTTTCCATTATCTGCGGATTCTTCACCACGGTCAGCAATAATTTTTTACGCCAGTTGCGATACTCAGCATCAAGCAACTGTAAGAATTCTTCCATTTCCTTTTGAACCGATACTTCCGGAATATTTGCCGGAACTATATTGCATTGAGCACCCTCTATCTGAGCTGTATCGGCATAAAACGGAGCATAAACATTATATTTATATTCATCTTTTATCTTTTCCGCCAGTGATTGTATCGAAAATGATTCCCCATGTACCAGAAATATTTGCTGTGGTGCATTCATCTTAATATGTCCCAGCCAATCCAATATCTGCTGATAATCACCATGTGCAGAAAAACCATCCAATTGTGCAATACGAGCCCGTACCGCTACTTCCTCACCCAATATTTTTACTCGTTTAATACCGTCGATAAGACGTCTGCCCAATGAACCTTCAGCCTGATATCCCACAAATAATACTGTCGACTCCGGCCGCCAAAGATTATGTTTCAGATGATGCAGGATTCGACCGGCATCACACATACCACTGGCCGATATTATAATTGAAGAACTTTCACTGCTGTTTAAAGCCTTTGATTCTTCAGCCGTACGACAAATTTTCACCTGAGGCATCTCAGGCAATTCACCGTTTTTTTGTAGCAGCTCAGCAGTTTTTTCATCAAATACTTTCATATTGTCTACAAAAACTTTAGTAGCCACAATTGCCAGCGGACTGTCAACAACAATCGGCATTTCATCGATACGTTTTTCCTTCCACAGCCGATATAAATAATATAAAAGCGTCTGAGTACGTCCTACCGCAAAAGCCGGTATGATAAGATTACCCCCGCGGTCCATAGTATCATTAATTATTTCTGCTAAAGCGGATTCCTTATCATATACTTGGTGCCGCCTGTCACCATAAGTGGATTCGACAATAAGATAATCAGCATCGCTTATCAGTTCAGGATCTTTTATAATTGGCTGGTCCGGCTGCCCTAAATCACCCGAAAATACTAATTTAACCGGTTTTTTTGTTTTTCCCGCAATATATACCTCAACAATTGACGAACCGAGAATATGCCCGGCATCACGAAATATTACAGTAATTCCATCAGTTAAGGCAAATTTTTCCCGATATTCAACAGGCTTAAACTGCAATAATGATTTTTGGGCATCTTCAATCGTATAAAGCGGTGCTATCGGTATCCGTCCTACCCGCAGGCCTTTACGATTAATTATTTCCGTATCACTTTCCTGAATATGTGCGCTATCCGGCAGCATTATTCCTGCCAGATCACAAGTGGCCTTAGTTGCATATATATTTCCCTTGAACCCATCCCGGCAAAGTTTCGGAATAAGACCGCAGTGATCTATATGCGCATGTGTCAGCAGTACAGCATCAATTTCTGCCGGTGAAAAAAGAAAGGGCCGATAATTAAGTTCCCGCAGCTGCCGACCGCCTTGAAACATACCACAGTCTATCAAGATTTTTTTCCCGTCCACCTCCAACAAATAACACGAGCCTGTGACAACATGTGCCGCCCCAAGAAACTGTAATTTCATTCAATATTCCCCCATATAACTGACGACGCATTATAAACATACATCATCAGATGTTGTTAAAGATTTACTTTTTCAGCCTATTCGCACCGTTCCCTTTCCCAGCAGCTCTTCTATAGTGCTGATAGTTTCAATATTTCCATCAATCCAGTACTGTTGCTGTGTCTTTATCTTCCTATTATTTGAAGAAAAATAAAAACATACCACATGATTTCCATGATGATTCATTAATATATCTTTTAATTTCTGTAATGATTCATGATTTTCCTGCATGGCATTTATTTGTATCCAAAATGTTTCTTCATATTTTTCCAAAGACATAATTTTAGCGGCAATTACTTTAAACCCTTCATCCAATAAATTTACCCGGCCCGATACAATTACAGGTTCCTCTTGAATTATTGAATTGACTGAATCGTAAAATACGTTGGGAAAAACCACAATTTCAACAGTTTGAGAAAAATCTTCCACCTGCATTATACACATAGTATCACCCTTACGCGTAGTCATTTTTTTAATACCGGTTATAATACCGGCAATACGCACATGAGCATTTTCCGAAACTTTTTCTTCAATCAGCTGAGCTGCTGATTTTATATGCTTTAATTTAGAGCGATATAAGTCGAGCGGATGGCCCGTAATATAAAATCCCGTTATTTCTTTTTCCCAATTCAGCCTTTCCAGCAATGGCAGTTCATCCATATCCGGCAGTTCTATCTTTTCCTGTTCAATCGGTGTCTCTCCAAATAATGATAATTGTCCGCTATCAGCGTCTTTGCGTTTTATTAAAGCCGTATCAACCAATTGATCAAGAACTGTCAAAAGCTGTGAACGTTTATTTCCAAAGGAATCAAAAGCTCCGCATCGTATTAAATATTCCAAAGTACGTTTATTGACGACTCTGCTGTCGACACGACAGCAAAAATCCATTACGGATTTAAACAAGCCATCTTTCTCACGAATGGTAATTATGTCATGCATTGCGGTTTCACCAACATTCTTAATAGCTGCCAAACCAAATCTGATACCACCTATTTCAACATCAGCTGTAAATGACGCACCGCTTAAATTTATATCTGGCGGCAAAATCTTTATCCCCATATGCTGACATTGCTCAATATAATTCTTAATTTTATCAGCATTTGCCATAAAACTAGTCAACATTGCCGCCATAAATTCATATGGAAAATGTGCTTTCAAATAAGCCGTTTGATATGCCACCAATGCATAAGCGGCACTGTGCGACTTATTGAATCCATAATCAGCAAAGTTTACCAATAAATCAAAAATTTTTTCCGCCAAATTTTTATTGATATTTTTTTTGGCAGTTCCTGACAAAAAATTTTCTTTTTGTGCCATTAGCACATCATGCTTTTTTTTACCCATAGCCCGACGCAGGATATCAGCCTGCCCCAGGGTAAAACCTGCCAGGACCTGCACTATTTGCATTACCTGTTCTTGATATAATACCACGCCGAATGTTTCTTTCAGTATAGGTTCAAGCAACGGATGCATATACGTCACCTTTTTTTTGCCGTGCCGCCCATTGATAAAATCTGTTACCATTCCACTGCCCAGCGGTCCTGGACGATACAAAGCTACCAAAGGTATCAGGTCAGAAAAATCTTCCGGCTGTAAATCCTTTACCAGCGCCGTCATACCAGATGATTCCATTTGAAACACACCGCATGTATCGCCCCTGCAAAGCATTTCCGAAGTTTTTTTATCATCCAAAGGGATATTGTGCAAATCAATATCAATATTTTTAGTAATTTTGATGTTTTTTATGGTATCGCCGATTACCGTAAGTGTCCTGAGTCCCAAAAAGTCCATTTTTAAAAGTCCGAGTTCTTCCACATAATCTTTATCATACTGCGTTACCAGCGTTCCTTCCGACATCTGAACCGGTACATAATCCGTAAGCGGATTACGCGCGATCACTATACCGGCAGCATGTGTCGATGAATGGCGCGGCATTCCTTCAATATCTTTAGCAAAATCGATCAAGCGATGAATTTGTGTATTTTCCTCATAAATTCTATTCAAATCTTTCGATTCTTTTAGTGCTTTATCAAGTGTCATTCCCAGTTCAGCAGGAATCATTTTAGCCACTTTATCAACATCATTATACGGAATATCCATAACTCTGCCGACATCGCGAATAGCACCCCGAGCCGCCATCGTTCCGAATGTTATTATCTGAGCAACATGATCTTCACCATAACGCTGTTTAACATACTCAATAACCTCTTCGCGCCTGATATAACAAAAATCAATATCAATATCCGGCATTGTCACCCGTTCCGGATTCAAAAACCTTTCAAACAACAAATCATATTTTAATGGATCAATATCAGTTATCCCCAATAAATAAGCTACGATACTGCCGGCGGCCGAGCCGCGGCCCGGGCCCACAGCAATGCCATTTTTGCGAGCAAAATTGATAAAATCCCAGACGATCAAAAAATAACTGTCATAACCCATATGATTTATTATGCCCAGCTCATACTCAAGCCTTTTTTTTACAGTATCTGTTATTTTCGCATAACACCCCGGCAGATTTTTTTCACACAAATCGCGCAAATATTGTTTGTCCGTCATCCCGTCCGGTAAGGGAAACTGTGGCAAATGCAAATGTCCAAATTCAAATTCAACATTACAGCGCTCGGCTATTTTCAATGAATTACTGATAGCTGACGGATAAGCAGCAAAAAGTTTCTGCATCTCCTGCGGCGACTTTAAATAATATTCATCACTAAAAAATCTCATTCTATCTGTATCAGCTAAGGTTTTACCAGTCTGGATACACAATAACACGTCATGAAACTCACTGTCAGACTTATTTAAATAATGAATATCGTTAGTTGCGACCAAATTCAGTCCGTATTCTTCCGCCAATTCGGCTAGAGCAGCGTCAACTTTGGCTTCTTCCGGCAGACCATGGTCTTGTACTTCCAGAAAAAAATTATCCCTGCCAAAAATATCTACGTATTCTTTCAAAACATCTTTCACCCGTATGCTGTCACCATTCAGGATAGCCTGAGGAATTTCACCGGCTATACAGGCACTTAATGCAATTATACCTTCATGATATCTGCGCAAAAGTTCCTTATCGACACGCGGTTTATAATACATGCCTTCAATATTAGCCAAAGAAACCAATTTTACCAGATTTTTGTAACCTACTGCATTCTCAGCCAACAGTATAAGATGATAATAGCGTACTCCGTTAACTTCAAAATTTTCCTGACGCTTTTTTGGTGCTACATAAACTTCACAGCCAATAATGGGCTTTATTCCTTCAGATTTGGCTGCTTTATAAAACTCAACAACGCCATACATATTGCCGTGATCTGTTATGGCAATAGCCGGCATCCCCATACGTTTGGCAGCCGCCGCTAATTTTTTTATCCGGCTTGCCCCGTCAAGCAAGCTGTACTCAGTATGCACATGCAAATGTACAAACTGTTCTTGATTATTAATTTCCTGCATATATTTATTTACCTCTGATTTTATCTGCTGTTATTTCTGAGCTTATATTTAGTATTTTATCATATAGCCAATTTTTAGGAAATGGCGGGTAAGATTTCTGCTATGTTGACTTTCCGCATCAGTGCCTTTATAATAAAAAAAGTTTATAACTTAACAAACAAATCTGCTTATGACACAGAATAGTAAAGCTGCGATATCTTTCAGAGAGCCGTTGGACGCTGCAAACCGGCATTTATCCAGTTTGAACTCACTGCTGAGGCTTCCGGAAAACCGGCGTTGATAGCGTTAATATACAAAGTGGACAGTTTACTGTCAATCAGGGTGGTACCGCGACATTGTCGTCCTTGGCTTTTGCCAGGGATTTTTTTATTTTAAGGAGGAAATCAAATGGACAAATATTGCCCACAGGAAATAGAAAAAAAATGGCAGGATCAATGGGAAAAAAGGGGCATCTATAAAACAGAAGATAATAATACCAAAGAAAAATATTATGTATTGGAAATGTTTCCTTATCCATCCGGCAATCTCCATATGGGACATGTGAGAAATTATTCAATTGGTGATGTTATCGCTCGTTTTAAAACAATGCAGGGATTTAATGTCCTTCATCCCATGGGATTTGATGCATTCGGTATGCCGGCCGAAAATGCCGCTATAAAACATGGCGTTAAACCTGCTGATTGGACATACTCCAATATGGACAATATGATTTGTCAGCAAAAGCGTATGGGACTTTCTTATGATTGGAGTCGGCTCGTACAAACCTGTTCTCCCGACTATTACCACTGGACACAATACTTATTCGAAGTATTTTATAAACAAGGCCTTGCCTACAAGAAAAAAGCCACTGCTAACTGGTGTGATTCCTGTAAAACCGTTCTTGCCAATGAACAGGTTATCGACGGACGCTGCTGGCGCTGTGATTCTCCGGTAATAAAAAAGGATCTGGAACAATGGTTTTTCAAAATAACCGATTATGCCGATACGCTGCTTAAAGATTTAAAAAAACTGCCTGGCTGGCCTAATCGGGTCAAAACAATGCAGGATAATTGGATCGGCCGCAGTGAAGGTGCCGAAATAAATTTTGCTATTCCTGACTTTGATGAACAAGTGACGGTCTATACCACAAGACCTGATACAGCTTTCGGCATAAGTTATATGGTGCTGGCTGTAGAACACCCATTGGTCGGTAAACTCATAAAAGGCCGTAAAAATGAAGCTGAAATCCGCAATTTTATCGATCGTGTCCACAACCAAAGTGAACTTGAACGTACTTCCGATAAATCAGAAAAAGAAGGTATATTTACCGGAGCTTATGCTATTAATCCATTCAATGGTGAAAAAGTACCCATCTGGGTTGCCAATTATGTACTATTTGAATACGGGACTGGTGCTGTCATGGGCGTTCCTACCCATGACAGCCGTGACTGGATGTTTGCCGGAAAATATAATCTTGGCAAAAAGATTGTTATAACTGACAATGACAATACTTTAGCAATTGACAATATGACTGATGCCTATACCGATGACGGTATATTGATAAATTCGGGTGAATTTACCGGAATGAATAACCGCAAAGCCATCCCAGCCATGATTGACTGGCTGGAAAAAAATCATTGCGGCAAACGACGGATAAATTATCGCCTGCGTGATTGGCTGATATCACGGCAGCGTTATTGGGGCGCTCCAATTCCTGTAATCTACTGCAAAAAATGCGGCACAGTACTTGTTCCTGAAAAAGATCTTCCGGTAAAATTACCGGAAGATGTAAAATTTGCTCCGGGAGTAGTCTCTCCACTGGCCCACAGTGAAAAATTCGTAAATTGTATCTGTCCACACTGCGGTGGGCCAGCTAAACGGGAAACCGATACCATGGATACGTTTATCTGTTCTTCATGGTATTACATGCGTTATGCCGATGCCAGGAACAATCAAGCTCCTTTTTCTAAAGAACTTGTCAATAAATGGCTGCCTGTCGATCAATATATCGGCGGCATTGAACATGCTATCTTACATCTTTTGTATTCTCGTTTTTTTACCAAAGTATTAAAAGATGCCGGAATGGTAAATTTTGATGAACCATTTACCAATTTACTTACTCAGGGCATGGTAATAAAAGATGGTGCAAAAATGAGCAAATCGATTGGCAATGTTGTCTCCCCAGAAG
Source organism: Pectinatus frisingensis (assembly GCF_015732285.1). Lineage (GTDB taxonomy): Bacteria > Bacillota > Negativicutes > Selenomonadales > Selenomonadaceae > Pectinatus > Pectinatus frisingensis. The sequence continues at coordinate 196,485 of NZ_WIQU01000022.1, read as the reverse complement.
AAATAATCGGTAAATATGGTGCTGATACTGCCCGCCTATTTATATTGTTTGCCGCACCACCGGAACGTGATCTGGAGTGGAGCGATCAGGGTGTCGATGGTGCCTGGCGTTTCTTAAACCGCGTTTGGCGTATTATCTTACATTATGCTGATATAGTCAAAGAAAACAAACTCATTGATATACCAGCGCTTAACAACGATGAAAAAGAACTGCGCCGTATTCTTCATATTACAATACAAAAGGTCACTGAAGATATCGCTGAACGATCCAATTTCAATACGGCAATCAGCTCTATCATGGAACTGGTTAATGCTTTTTATGCCATAAAGGATAAACCTGTCCAGGCCGGGCTGATAAATGAAACAGGCACCTCACTATTACTTTTATTGGCACCTTTTGCCCCGCATATTACCGAAGAATTATGGCACAGGATCGGCAAATCGGGCAGTATCCATAAAGCTGCCTGGCCAAACTGCGATATCAAAGCTACACTTGCTGACAAGGTGGAAATAGTTATCCAGATAAACGGCAAAGTGCGTGACAAAATTACTGTTGCTGCGCAGGCCGGAGCAGATGAACTCAAGGAGCTTGCTATTCAGCTGCCGCGAATTCACGAACTTACTAAAGGTAAAACTATCATCAAAGCCATCTGTATTCCTAAAAAACTTGTAAATATAGTTGTAAAATAATTTTTTTATACTTTAACAACAATGGACTCCCATCTATTCAACGACGATGAGGAGTCCATTTGTATTTAACCGAATTTTTCAGTCAATAATTTTATAATTTGACCAATCCCTGCAATAAAAATTATATTCATAAAGTGCAGCAAATCCCATATGTGAATATAATGAAATTGCATTTTCATTTTTACTATGAACAATCAAATAAGCTGATTTGGCATTTTGTGTCATGCCATAGCTGAAAACAGCTTTGCAAATAGCACTGCCTATTCCCCTGCAACGATAATCATTGTCCACATGCAAATCGTATATACCAACATACCCACGTTCAACTGTCCCATAACCACAGCCTATTATTTTCCCATTGACAGTTACTTTTACAAAAATAGATTCAATAGCAATATTTTTCAGATTTTGACAATGAACAGTTATTAATTCTGGCAAATTTATACCTGAAAGTCTGACCGATGCGTTTAACCATTCACGATCAGGTCGATGCATACAGCTTAATCCTGCACAGCTGTTTGATTTTTCATATTCCAGCTTACGATACATGACCTGCACTGTCTTTACATTATGATAATCATGTGATAATAAAATATCATCAAAACCCTCTTGCAACGCAGGTGTGACCTTAAAAACTGATGGTAATTTATTATCAGCAAAAAGTTTTTCACAAATTTTTATCCTATCATCAATTTTTGCTTCTTTTGCATATCGAATAGGACAAACGCAATTAGCACGATAAGTATAATTATTGTTCAATCGCATTACCCAGCCATCCAACAGCACTGTTTTTGATGCCGGAACAGAATTAAGCAATAATTCTTCAATTAACCTGACGTCGCCACTTATTTTTGTCAGCTTCTTTCTCTTAATATTGTTATTAACTGGCTATATTGTTTATCTTTCTTCAAAATAAGCCCGCAGTTCAGTATCATTTTCAGCCGCTTTCAAAGCCAGCATTAATTTAAGGCGCGCTTTTTGCCCACTGCTTTCACCAGCCAGAATAACACCGGCAGGAATCAGTGACCCCGCACTGCCCTCATAGCTGTATACCGGTGCAACTCGTCCTGCAGTTACACGGGTTGCCATGACCACCGGAATATCATGTCGACGTGCCAATTCAATTCCTCTTTTCACTGCCGGTGGTACATTACCACAGCCAAACCCCTCTACCACTATTCCTTTTACACCTTTTTTGACCAGGCAATCAAACAAAAAACCATCCATACCGGCAGTTACCTTCAATAAATATACATCTTCTTCCAGAGAATCCGTATAAATTTTCTGCTGTTTTGCCCGATGTCGTTTCACTACAACACAATCATCATAAACGTAACCAAGCGGTCCCCACCATGGTGAAGCAAAAGTATCGGTATTAACTGAGTGAGTTTTTGTAACTTCACTTGCCGCGTGTATTTGATTATTTAATACCACTGTTACCCCTTGTCCAATCATAGCCGGGCTGATTACCGTCCTAACTGCCGCCAAAATATTCCCCGGACCATCCCAGCTCATATCCGATGCTCCCCTCATTGCTCCCGTCAGACAAATCGGTTTTTTTGTATGTGCAGACAAATCCAGCATATAAGCCGTTTCTTCTATAGTATCAGTACCATGTGTAACAATAATTCCCGCAACATCCCTGTCACTGGCTTTTATATCTATTAATTTTGCCAGCTCAAGCATCATCCTTGGTGTAATATGTCCACTAGGCACATTTGAATATTCCACCACCTCAATTTGTACCATATCTTTAAGCGGCGGCACTGCTTCCAAAAGATCTTCCCCGCTCACCGCCGGAATTAATCCACCGGCTGCTTTATCATATTTCATTGCAATGGTACCACCCGTCGTAATAGCTATAACTTTTTTCACCATAATTACCTTCTTGTTTGAATATTTTCTATTGCTGTAACATGGGCCCGTTCCGAATGATTTTTTCCGGCAAGATTTTATTTCATAATATTATACATTTTCTTCCAAATAAATTATTTCTCGATTATCATCATATTCAATGAGTTCAGCATATCGTTCCCAACCAATCAGCCATTCTAATTGTTGATGGGCTACGGTTTCACCAAATGTACGCGTTAATAACTCTTCAAAAAACTCTATATTCATCTGCTTATTTGATTTAGACTGCAAAATAGTCAACATTTTTTTTACAAATGGTACATGTTTCAAAAGCTGCCGGCGGAAAAGTTTTTTTCTGTCCAGTACACTGGCTCGGGCAAATTCCGTTCCATAATCAGTCAGCTCAATATCACCTTCCGTAACCTTAGTAAAATGCAATAAGGTTGACGCTTCTATCAAAGGCAGAAAATCTTCCATATCCATTACAAATCGATCTGCCAATTTATACAGATCCGTTTTTTCATTCAAATCTTCCAGCAACTCCAGGAAACCGGTTAAAGCACCAGCCGAAACGGCAGGAATTATATCTTTTTTTGACAATACCTGAAGCGGTGTAGTTCTATCCTTCTTTTTTGTCATTATTGAATATATTTCATCCACATAAGCAAGAAATTCTGCTGACTTTCTATCCCGCCAACGCGGTAAATCAATATTTATATTTTTAATTATCGTCGCCGGTCCTGATGATAAAATTACCGCTCTATCTGCCATATACACGGCTTCCTCAATTCCATGCGTAATTAATACAATAGATTTTGTAGGTATCTTTTTTTCCAGCCACAATTCCAATAAATCACGACGCAGATTTTCTGCCGTAAGTACATCAAGTGCTGAAAAAGCTTCATCCATCAACAATATATCCGGTTCACTGACCAATGCCCGGCCAATACCTACACGCTGCCGCATACCGCCGGAAAGTTCTTTAGGATAGGCATTTTCAAAACCATCCAACCCAACTATGTCAAGCACCTGCATTGACTTTTCCTTTTTCATTTCCGTACTCATTTTTTTTCGTTCCAAGCCAAGCATTACATTTTCTACGACAGTAAGCCAGGGGAATAATGCAAAAGACTGAAAAACCATTGCCACACCGGGATTAACCCCATGAATCTGCCTGCCAAGATACGACACTGTACCGCTCGTACTGGGAATAAGTCCTGCAATTATACGCAGCAATGTTGATTTGCCTGATCCTGACGGACCAAGCACTGCTAAAAATTCTCCCTCTTTCACTTGGAGATTTATATCTTCCAAAACAACAGAATCATCGCTGCCTTTTATTTTAAACGTTTTATTTATTCCTTTTAATTCCAGTAAATTATCCATTCTTAACTTCTCCTATTCAATCTAAATGATATTTGGTCTGTGCTAAATAATATAATTTATGCCAAAGAAAATGATTTATGAATACTACTATCACACACATAACAGTGAGTCCCACCAAAATTTCATTCCAATTGCCCGATGAAGTCGATGAGTTTATATAAGCACCGATTCCTGATGCCGTCAGAGTAATATCCTTCCAGCTGACCAGTTCTGACACAATACTAGCGTTCCATGCTCCACCGGACGCGGTTATAAGACCAGTTACCAGATTGGGAAATATACTAGGAAGGATAAATGAGCGCCATTTTTTCCAGCCTGCTAATTCAAAAACATCAGCTGCTTCCAATAAATCATTTGGTATACTCATTGCTCCGGCAATTACATTAAATAATATATACCACTGAGTGCCAAGCATCATCAGCAAAATTGACCCATATTCAAAATCTACATTGTACTGGACAAATAGAATAGTAATGAATGGAAAAAGCATGTTTGCCGGAAAAGATGCGGCCATTTGTACTATTGGCTGCATTTTTTGTGATAATTTAGGATTGAGCCCTATTTTAACTCCTACAGGAATTGTCCACAGCGCACCAAGCAGTAAAGCCGTAAAAACGCGTCCTGCTGTACATAATCCCAGCATAAAAGCCCCGCTTATTTCAGACATGCCTATATTATACAGCATAGCAGTTGCTTCCATCGCGGGCTTGTATAATAACCAAATAAAAAATATAATTACAATTACTTTGGCTATCCTTTGCCCGGTTAATGCTTCGGGAGTTTTTCTGTACATTTCAGAAACATCATCTATTTTGTCTACCGACCGCATGGCAATTTTATTAACCGACCGGCCCAATGGGACGAATAATCTATGATAAAGCCACTGTACAATAAAAGATTTATACAAAATATTATAAACGAACGATGTAGGTTGAATATCAGACTCAGATAATTCCAACTTAAAACGCTGCCCCCACACTACCAAAGGCCGCCAAAAGAACTGATCCACTAATAAAATCATGACCAGCATCGTTACCATCGCATACAGCATGGCCTGAATATTACCAGAATCAACTGCGACAGCCAAATATGAACCTATTCCCGGCAGATGAATATCTTCACCCAATACACTTATTGCCTCGCTGGCTGCCAAAAAAAACCAGCCGCCGCCAAAAGACATCATGCCATTCCAAATCAATCCTATTGCCGAAATAGGCAATTCAAGATTAATAAATCTCCGCCAAGCGTTGAAATGCAACATTTGCGACGCTTCTGTCAGATCCTTGGGTATAGTAATCAGCGAATGATAAAAACTAAAAGTCATATTCCATGCCTGTCCTGTAAAAATTGCTAAAATAGATGCACATTCCACACCGAACAGACTATGAGGAAACGCTGCCATAAGCGCTGCTATCGTAACCGATAAAAAACCCAAAACNAGATGCACATTCCACCCCGAACAGACTATGAGGAACCCCTGCCATAAGCGCTGCTATCGTAACCGATAAAAAACCCAAAACAGGTATTGACTGCAAAATATCAAGAATTGGTATCATTATTGCCCCTGCAGATTTAATTTTTGCAGCTATATAACCATAAACCAATGTAAAAATCAAAGAAAAAATAAAAGCAATGAACATTCGCAGTAAAGATCTACCGGCATAATAGGGCAGCATCGCCGGTGAAAGACTTATTTCAAGATGCTCTCCCTGAGAAAAAGGGGCATTCATCCCCATTCCTAATTTCAATATAGCATATAAAATAATAAAAATAATGCAAAGTATCCCTACATCCATTAAAGAAAATTTTCTTCTTGACAGGGATTTGGTAAATATTTCCATAAGGTACCTCCTACGATAATTGTAAATATTTTTTTACCGCCACCAGAGCCATCGTCCATATTTACCACCACCCTTATCAAAATAAATTTTTGTAACTAAATACAAAAACCCTCTCAAAAATCATGAGAAGGTTCCAAAACATCCGCTGCAGATTTCAATCGTCCAAGCTTTAGCACTGCATAACGTAGAGTAAATACTCAGCTATCTCGGGTAATACCTTATTTCGATAACACCTGTCCTACCCCTTGGCATCTCTCGATGTTTCCGGGCAATAGCCTATGTTTATTGCAGGAACCTCACCTAACAAAACTATATTAATTTTCCACTGGCTTATCTTAGCACTATGAATAATAAAATGCAATGTATTTTTCACTATTTACACAAATTTAACGTATTTTATTATGGCTGGCAAAAACCGCTGCAAAAATCAACAGCGGTTTAATTTATATTACTCCGTTCATAAAGTCAGCTTTGTTTTAATACGTTTTACAGCCCTTTTTGTATTTTCCTTATCACCGAATGCTGTAAGCCGGAAATAACCTTCCCCTGAAGGGCCAAAACCGGCTCCTGGCGTCCCGACAATATTTGCCTCAGACAATAATTTATCAAAGAAGTCCCATGACTTCATATCATTAGGTGTCTTAAGCCAGATATACGGAGCATTGATCCCGCCAAAATATTCTATACCGGCCCCGTCTAATCCCTCTCTAATTATCCTGGCGTTATCCATATAATAATTTATGGTCTGCATTATTTCCTTTTGCCCTTGTTCAGTCACAACAGCTTCCGCAGCCCGCTGAACAATATACGCCGTACCATTGAATTTAGTCGTATGGCGACGATTCCACAATGGATTTAAAGCCTGCTTTTCCCCTGCTTTAGTACGGGCAAAAACTGTTTTCGGTATAACTGTATAACCACAGCGCATTCCCGTAAAACCAGCGGTCTTAGAAAATGATCTGAATTCTATAGCTACATCTCTGGCTCCAGGTATTTCATAAATAGTCCTGGGAATATCAGCTTCTGTTATATAATAGGCATAAGCAGCATCATATAAAATAACAGCATCATTTTGTCTGGCATATTCTATCCATTTTGCAAGCTGTTCTCTGGTCAAAGTTGTCCCTGTAGGATTATTAGGGCAACATATATATATCATATCAACATGCTGTTTCGGTATTTTAGGAACAAAATTATTATCCGCCGTGCATGGCATATATACCACATTGGAAAAAATCCCTTTAGTTTCATCATAGCCGCCCGTACGTCCAGCCATAACATTAGTATCAAGATATACCGGATAAACCGGATCTGTTATCGCAATAATATTATCAGTGCCAAATATTTCCTGAATATTGCCGCAGTCACTTTTTGCCCCGTCACTAACGAAAATTTCATCAGGTGCTATATCAGCTCCGTGAGCGTGATATACTGTTTTAACAATCTTTTCCCGTAAAAAATCATATCCCTGTTCCGGTCCATAACCACGAAATGTACTGGCATCAGCCATTTCATCGACTGCTTTATGTAAGGCTTTAATTACCACGGGTGCCAGCGGTTGTGTAACATCGCCGATACCTAAACTTATAATATCAGCTGAAGGATTCTTGTCTTTAAAAGCTTTTACACGACGAGCTATTTCGGCAAATAAATAACTGCCCGGCAATTTCAAATAATTTTCATTAACTACTGTCATCAGCCTGCACTTCCTTATTTTAAATTTATCAATATGCAAAAAAAGCTGTCCATAATCCAAATTATGTACAGCTTCTTTGCATCTAATATTATTTTACTGATTTTCCTTTGCCACTGCAACTAATTTTGTAAAAGCAACAGCATCATTAATTGCCAAATCAGCCAGCATCTTGCGGTTTACTTCAACATTTGCCTTGGTCAATCCATAAATCAAACGGCTATAAGACATTCCATTGATACGGGCTGCTGCATTAATGCGGGCAATCCATAATTTACGAAAATCACCTTTTTTAGCGCGGCGATCTCTGCGGGCATAATACAACGCCTTCATTACTGTTTCATTGGCTTTTTTAAACTGTTTACTCTTAGAACCTTTATAACCTTTAGCTAGCTTTAATATTTTTTTATGGCGCGCATGTGCAGTAACGCCTGTTTTAACTCTTGGCATTTATCTTTCCTCCTGAAATTTTATATTAAGCGTACGGAAGCATTCTGCGGACGCGATTATGATCAGCAGCTGTAATGATAGTAGCTTTTCTCAAATTACGTTTACGTTTGGGTGATTTCTTTTCCAAAATATGGCTTTTAAAAGATTTATTGCGTTTGTATTCACCTGTACCGGTAGCAGTAAAACGTTTAGCTGCCGCACGGCGTGTTTTCATTTTTGGCATTATTAATTTCCTCCCTTAATCTGTTTTGGAACCAAAATCATTATCATATTTTTGCCTTCCAGCTTAGGAGCACGCTCAACAACAACGGACTCCGACAATGCATCGGCAACTTTAAGCAAGAGTTCACGGCCTAATTCCGGGTGAGAAAGTTCCCTGCCACGAAACATAATTGTGACTTTTACCTTATTACCATCATTTATAAAACGTAAAGCATTTTTCGTCTTGACATCAAAATCATGCTGTTCAATGTTAGGGCGCAGCTTTACTTCTTTCATCGTTATGATTTTCTGTTTTTTACGTGCTTCTTTTTCACGTTTCTGCTGCTCATAACGATATTTACCAAAATCCATAATTCGGCACACCGGTGGCTTTCCCTTAGGAGCCACCTCTACCAAATCCAGATGAGCTTCTTCTGCACGTGCTAACGCCTCTCTTATAGGCATTATCCCCAGCTGATTACCACTAACGTCTGTTACACGTACTTCGCGTACGCGGATTTCTTCATTTATCCTCAAGCTATCTTTACTAATATCAAATCACCTCTTTATAAAAATATATACCAAAAAAAGGGCGGCACACAACCACCCTTCTATCCGTCAATATCAACCTGACTGACTATACATCATCAGGTGAGAAGCGGTGGCTCCTGCTTAAACAACGATAGTAGTATATCATATACCTGATGCACTGTCAAATTATATTCGAATAATATAAAATTCCTTCATAATTTTTTCACTAATTTACACTATATTTAAAATAATTATAGTTTTTAAACATCTACTTATGCTATAATAAATGACATAAATATACTTAACTTATAAAACTATACCATATTTATCACGTCCATGACAAGGGATTATTTTATAGTACCAAGCAGACTGTCTGCGCTAAATAACAGTTAGATACAATTAGAAATCACCTTGAAATTTATATCATGCGACCGATTTAGGAGGAGCAAAATGGAACTCAAACAACTGGAATATTTTCAAATGACCAGTAGATTAAAAAACATTACCCGGGCCGCTAAACGGCTGCGCGTATCTCAGCCCAATATTACGGTGGCCATAAAAAAATTAGAAGCAGAACTGGGTATACAGCTTTTTGATCGAAGCCAAAAACAATTATCACTGACCCCGGAAGGCGCAGTTTTCCTTAACAGGATATCTTTGGCATTGCGTAATATCCAAGATGCAGTGCTGGAAGTAAATGATTATAAGCAATTGCAAAAAGGTACTATAAAAATTGGCATTCCTTCAATGATTGGTGCATTTTTATTTCCTAAGATTTTTTCCAGTTTTCAAAAAAAGTATTCTAACCTGGATATTTATTTATACGAAGAAGGGTCAATGACCATCCGCGAACAAATAGACCGTGACGAACTGGATTTCGGCATAGTTATTTTATCCGGTGCTTCGTCCAGTTTAGAGCTTTTACCCATGTCACGTAACCAGTCCGTTGCCTGTCTGCCTTTAAACCACCCCTTAGCTCAAAAAGAATCAATTGCTATAAGTGATATTGAAAATCAAAACATCATTATGCTTAAAGACGGTTCTTATCTGCGTAATCTATTGCTGCAGAAAATGTCCAGCGAAAATATAAAAGCCAATGTTGTTTTAGAATCAAACCAAATAGAAACAATAAAAGGATTAGTGGCCAGTAATGTGGGTATGGCATTTTTACTGGATTTTGTTGTAAAAGATGCTAAAAACATAAAAGTCCTTCCATTTGAAAACCCGATATTCGTTGATGTTGGCCTGGCATGGAAAAAAGACCGTTACATATCAAAAGCAGCCCAATCTTTTATTGAATTTTGTCAGGATACATTAAAATAATTTATTTATAAGACATCTTTGATTTTAATGACCGTTTTTTAAAGAATAAGAGGCAGCAGTAAAAATTAAAATTTTTACTGCTGCCTCTTATTCTTACTCTAACTTTTATTCAACATCGATAAATTTATCCCAATCATAATATCGATGGCATATTCCCCCTACTTAACGGTGCCTAAGTCAAAACTTCTTCTCATCCACCAATTCGTGCTGCACTACCCTTGCAGATACTCGGATCCAACAGAATGAAATGCATGCTTGCAATTAGTGGATTCCTTGCAATCAAAACGATGTTCACATTCTTGTTTGTAACAAACCATTTTCTGAGCGCTGTTTTTTTGGTAATAACGCACTACATTCACGTTTTTTTGTAAATTCAGACAAAATGGTTTTTCATTAATAAAAGTCTGCTTAGCCATAATTACACATCCTTTCATGATAGCTTATATTTTACTATTTTCGACAGTTATAAACTATATCCTCCTCAAATTCTTATTTTTTATAATTTTTTTTTAGTATATAATAATTATAATTTATTGATTATGGCAAAAGCATTTTAAAAATTAATAATATATATAGTAAAAATACTATGTTTTTATATAATTATACTATTTTACATCTATATATTCAGCTGATAGAATATTGCCTATAACAATTTAGGAGTGATTACTTTTATGCATAATAATATCAGAGGAATCCTTTACACATTCATTTTTGCCATTCCGGCTTATTTTTTAGGCAATTTATTTCCCATCATCGGCGGACCTGTCTTTGCAATATTATTAGGCATACTAGCCGCCGGATTTAAACGGCCTGCAACTTTTGAACCGGGTATAAAGTTCACGGGGAAAAAAATACTGCAATATTCCATAATACTGCTTGGCTTTGAAATGAATTTATTTAATGTCCTTAAAATAGGTTCTCATTCTTTTTATGTAATGATTTTTACATTACTTACGTCTTTCGTCGTTGCCTGGTCAATTGGCAAATTGCTCGCACTTGATCGCTGCACCACCACATTGATCGGAGCAGGAACTGCTATCTGCGGCGGTTCGGCAATAGCCGCCTTAGCCCCGGTCATTAACGCCGAAGACAAAGATATTGCTTTTTCGATTTCCACAATTTTCCTTTTTAATGTTATTGCCGTATTTCTTTTTCCTTTTCTAGGGCACTTAATAGGTATGTCAGACACCGGTTTCGGTATGTGGGCCGGTACAGCTATCAACGATACTTCCTCTGTTGTAGCTGCCGGTTATTCTTATAGTACTGCTGCTGGTAGTTATGCCACTATTGTAAAATTGACCCGGGCATTGATGATTGTTCCCGCCTGTGTGTTTTTCGCTGTTCTTACCGCCCGCTGTAACAAAAAAAGCAGTAATTTTAATTTTTATAAAATATTTCCCTGGTTTATTTTATGGTTTATCGTTGCTTCAATTATTAATACCATCGGTATTATTCCGGAAAGTATAACTCATTTGCTTGGATCGGCAGGCAAATTTTGCATAATTTTAGCGATGAGTGCAATCGGGTTAAATACAAATCTTCATTCATTGGTCAAAAATGGCTTTCGTCCTATTTTACTTGGATTGTGTTGCTGGTTTGCAGTTGCTGCAGTCTCTCTCGTTGTTCAACATGTTCTTGGATTGATATAAGCCCTGTAAAAAATTAGTGCAGTAACGTAATAAAAAACGTACTGCACTAATTTTTTTATCTGAAATCATTTAGTTTTTATATGTCTAAAAGCTTTTTGCGCTATATCTTTGCGAAAATACATATTATTGAATTTTATCAAATTTACGTCTTGATACGCCTTATCTATTGCCGCTTTCATATCTGCTCCAACAGCTGTCACACCTAACACCCTGCCGCCATCCGTAACAAGCTTTCCATTATTTTCTCTTGTTCCGGCATGAAAGACAAGTGCACCGGTCTGCTGTGCCTCAGCAAGGCCATCAATGATATCCCCTTTATTATATTTACGCGGATAACCTCCTGCTGCCAATACCACACAAACTGCCGCATCATCAGACCATTTAATTGACATCTGCTTCAAAGTACCATTGACACATGACAGCATTATTTCCATTAAATCACTTTCAAGCAATGGCAAAATGACCTGTGTTTCCGGATCACCAAAACGGGCATTAAACTCAATTACTTTAGGTCCGTCACTGGTTATCATGAGCCCGGCATATAAGCAGCCTCGATATTTTTTCCCTTCATTGTTCATTGCAGCAATTATCGGTTCCAATATTTCTGCTTGAATTTGCTCCAGCATTTTTCCATCAACTATTGGAGCTGGTGCATATGTTCCCATTCCTCCGGTATTTGGTCCTTTATCTCCATCAAAAATACATTTGTGATCCTGCGAAGGAATCATCGGAACGATCGTTTCCCCATCAGTAAAAGCCAATACTGAGGCTTCTTCACCAATCAAACATTCCTCTATTACAATACTGTCACCAGCGCTGCCAAACGCTTTATCACACATTATTTCATCGACTGCTTCATTTGCCTGTTCCACGGTTTGTGCCACTATTACACCCTTACCGGCAGCCAGTCCGTCAGCCTTTACAACAATTGGTGCACCCATTTTTTTTATATATTCTTTAGCTGCTGCTGCATCAGTAAAACTCTCATAAGCTGCAGTAGGTATCTTATATTTTCGCATTATATCTTTTGAAAATGATTTCGACCCTTCCAACCGGGCAGCTGCTTTCGTCGGACCAAACACCGCTATATCAGCTGCCTGTAAATCGTCAACCAATCCATTAATCAAAGGGACTTCCGGACCGATAACCGTCAATCCAATATTTTTCCGTCTGGCAAAATCAACAATTTTTTTATTATCATCTATAGCAATGTCTGAAATACATTCAGCGTTATTTTTTATTCCCGGATTACCCGGTATAGCATATATTTTGTCCACATTCGATCCTTGTGCCAATTTCCATACTAACGCGTGTTCGCGGCCGCCGGAACCAATTACTAAAATATCCAAATTTTTCTCCTCTCCTAAAACGGGGTTGTCGCACGTGCCCATTTTCGTTCATAAATATACAATATTCCACTCTTTTTATCCGCCCCGAAAAAGATGGGATACCGTATAGCGGTAGTGGATTGCATCTTTATGAAGTCAATGCTGTTCATGCGACAGCCCCTTTAATTTATAAACTATTTATTTAACTGCCCGGCTAAATATTTTTGGATGCATTCATCATACTGTGCCGTATGTCTAAACGCCTCCTGTGCCAACTGCATGCGAAAATCTGCAGAAACCTCACCATTTTTTAAAATCATATCAGCAACTTTTCCATAGTTTGACGGATTTACAATCACCGTTACATATTTAAAATTCTTGGCAGCCGCCCTGATCATTGCCGGACCGCCAATATCAATATTTTCAATAGCTTCAGCCAAGGTTACATTAGGTTTGGCAATTGTCTGACGAAACGGATAAAGATTGACTACAACCAAATCAATAGCAGTAATTTTATGATCATGCATAGCCTGCAAATGATTGGGATTGTCACGAACTGCCAAAATTCCACCATGTATATACGGATTAAGTGTTTTTACCCTGCCATCCATAATTTCCGGAAAACCTGTAACATCACTTACATAAAGTACAGGTATACCGGCTTCTTTTATTGCCCGCATCGTTCCACCGGTAGATACAATTTCTATCCCGGCCGCATGAAGTTTACGTGCTAATTCAACAATACCCGATTTATCAGAAACACTAAGCAGCGCCCGCCTTATTTTCAAGATAATCCCCCACTTGTATTATTTTTTATCAATACCTTGCGCCCTTCAATATGAAGTTTACCGGTCAAATACAATTCAATTGCTTTTGGATATATAATATGCTCCTGTCCCAACACACGTGCAGCCAATGTTTCTTCTGTATCAGTATCAAACACCGGCACAGCCGCCTGAGCGATAATCGGACCACTATCCATACCCTCATCAACAAAATGTACTGTACAGCCCGATACCTTAACACCATAGGCCAAAGCATCACGATGAGCATGTGCTCCCACAAAGGAAGGTAGTAACGCCGGATGAATGTTTAAAATATGATTTTTATAATTTCTGATAAATGCAGCACTTAAAATCCGCATAAATCCTGCCAAAATAATATGTTCAACCTCATATTCTCTCAGTTTCTCCAGCAATTTTGCTTCAAAATCCTCACGCATGGCATATTTTTTTCTGTCTATGCATATATTTGGTATATTATTTTTTTCAGCGCGCTGCAATGCCATTACTGCCGGTTTGTCAGTTATCACCAAACCAATCTCGGCTGAAATTTTCCCCTCATCAACAGCATCTATAATTGACTGCAGATTAGTACCGCGCCCTGATGCCAAAATTCCTAAAACGGGTTTATTCATCAAATATCCCGCCTTTAATAGTTACACCCCTGGCGCCGGAAACTATTTTACCAATGATATGCACTTTTTCTTGCTGTACCTGGAGTTGTTCAGTGATCGCCTGTACATCTTCCGGAGCAGCAACCATGATCATACCGATCCCCATATTAAAAGTCCTGTACATTTCGTGCCAGTCCACATTTCCCCATTTTTGCAACAGCCTAAAAATAGACGGCATCTGCCAAGCGGCAGCATCTATCAGCGCATCACAGCCTGATGGCAGAATGCGGGGTATATTATCATAGAAACCGCCGCCGGTTATATGCACCAATGCATGAATATCAAATTTTTCAATCAATGGCAGACATACCTTAGGATAAAGCCTTGTCGGTTTTAATAATTCTTCCGCTAAAGTAGTACCCAGTTCATTAAAATATTCCTTACCGGTAAATTTCTTATGTTCAAAACAAATTTTTCGCACCAAAGAATAGCCATTGGAATGAATGCCTGTTGAAGGCAATCCTAACAGGACATCTCCATTCGCCACCTTGTCACCGGTTATTATTTTCGATTTTTCCACTGCACCGACAGTAAAACCGGCGATATCATATTCTCCATCAGAATAAAATCCCGCCATTTCTGCTGTCTCTCCGCCGATAAGTGCACAGCCTGATTCCTTGCAGGCAGCTGCAACCCCTTTTACAATAGCCGCTACTTTAGCAGGTTCTAATTTGCCAACTGCTAAATAATCAAGAAAAAACAATGGCTCAGCCCCCTGGACCAAGACATCATTAACACACATAGCAACGGCATCCTGACCAATCGTGTCATGTTTATCAAACATAAATGCCAATTTAAGCTTAGTACCGACACCGTCAGTTCCTGATACCAATACCGGTTCTTTATACTTACCGCCTAATGCGAATAAACCGCCAAATCCTCCTAAATCTCCCAATACTTCCGGACGATAGGTTGCTCTTACACTATCTTTTATCAGCGAAACTGAATAATTTCCGGCATCAATATCCACACCAGCATCGCGATATGTCAATCCTGTACTTTTCACGTCAGACATTTTATCTCCCATCAAATAAGATATTATACCTCATCTATTTTTGGCATGTTCAAAAACATATTTATCATTGCCGACAGTATCACCCTTAGGTCCTTCCACCGGATAATAATTATTGAAGCAAGCATAACACATATCATTGCTGTCAGCATCCTTAATGCTTTTTTTCAATCCTTCCAACGAAAGAAAATGCAATGAATCAGCACCTATATATTTACGTATTTCATCTACTGTTTTAGTTGCCGCAATAAGTTCCTTACGTATTGAAGTGTCTATTCCGTAATAACAAGGATACCCTATTGGCGGTGAACTGACACACATGTGTATCGATTTGGCTCCAGCCTTGCGCAACATATGAACGATCTTGCCGCTGGTAGTACCCCGCACAATAGAGTCATCGACCATTATTACATTTTTTCCCCTTACAGCCGAAACTATCGGATTAAGTTTTAGCTTGACAGCAGTATCACGTTTTTTTTGTGTCGGTTGTATAAAAGTACGGCCAATATAACGATTTTTGATTAATCCTTCAACAAAAGGAATACCTGATTCATAGGCAAATCCGGTTGCCGCAGTAGTACCTGAATCCGGCACAGAAATGACCACATCACCCTTAAACCCCGATTCTTTGGCCAAAATACGTCCCATCATAAACCGGGCATCATGAACACTTTGTCCGTCAATAACACTATCAGGTCTAGCAAAATAAATATACTCAAAAACGCAGGCGGCTTTTTTTTCTACCTTAGCAAACTTATATGATTTGAGTCCATTTTTATCAATTACTACCAGTTCACCCGGTTCAACATCACGCATATATTTTACTCCGGCAACGGGCAGTGCGCATGATTCTGACGATAAGACCCATGCATCATTGGACTTTCCAATACATAATGGCCTAAAGCCATGCGGATCGCGCACACCAATCAATTTATCTTCGGTCATGATTGTCAAACAATAGGCACCCTTAATCTTTTTCAGGCTTTCCATTATTTTATCTTCAATAGAAGTCTTTTTGGATTTAGCAATAAGATTAACAAAGACTTCCGTATCGATAGATGTTTGAAACACATTCCCTTCCTGTTCCATTTCGTGACGTATCTGAGCAGCATTGGTAAGATTGCCATTGTGTGCCAAGCTTATTTTACCGCCGGCATAATTCACTATCAGCGGCTGAGTATTAGCCAACAGACTTGAACCGGTAGTTGAATAGCGCACATGCCCGATAGCAATATATTGATTATCCATATGGGGGATTTGATGACGAAATACTTCATTCACCAATCCCATCCCCCGGGAAACGTCCATCCACGCACCATCAGTCACAGCTATACCGGCACTTTCCTGACCGCGATGCTGCAATGCATAAAGGCCCAGATAAGTCATTAAAGAAACATCTTCAGTATGAGAATAAGCGCCGAATACGCCGCATTCTTCATGCCATTCACTTGATGTGGAAATATCAGCCATCTATTATTTTCTCTCCTATTATTATGCTTGTTCACCTGTCAAACGATGCAAAATTTCCTTGTAGGCATCTTCTACATGTCCCAAATCTCTGCGGAATCTGTCTTTATCAAGTTTTTCGTGCGTAGTACTATCCCAGAAACGACAATTATCAGGAGAAATTTCGTCGCCCAATAACACGTTGCCCTTAAAACGACCAAATTCTAGTTTAAAATCAATCAAATCGATATTTTTAGTCTTAAGATATTCTGTCATTATTGAATTTATTTTAAATCCCATTTTTTCGATCTGCATCAGTTCTTCATCTGTAGCCCATTTCATTGCCCTTATATGGAACTGATTGATCATTGGATCGCCTAATTCATCACTCTTATAATAATATTCAAGAACAGGAGAAGACAATTTTGTACCTTCTTCAACACCAAGACGTTTAGCTAAACTTCCTGCTGCTACATTGCGCAAAACAACTTCCAAAGGAATCATATCAAGTTTTTTTACGATCATTTCCCTATCACTAGGCATATTTACATAATGATGTTCAATTCCATTTTTCGCCAGCATATTAAAAAAGAACGCTGAAATTTTGTTATTAAAAATGCCTTTTCCCATTATAGTACCTTTTTTAGCACCATTGCCGGCAGTAGCATCATCTTTGTAATAAACCAAAAGTTCTTCGGGATTTTCTGTCGCATAAATAATTTTAGCCTTGCCTTCATACAACTTTTCTTTACTCATAATAATAACTCCTCCTGTAAACAAACATTTTATTTCAGTTCTTCAGCTACTTTTG
This sequence comes from Pectinatus frisingensis, assembly GCF_015732285.1. GTDB lineage: Bacteria > Bacillota > Negativicutes > Selenomonadales > Selenomonadaceae > Pectinatus > Pectinatus frisingensis. Next base: position 178,815 of record NZ_WIQU01000022.1, on the reverse strand, counting down.
CAGCTTTAGCTTCCACTTCTTTGACCATTTTCGCACGATATTCACACAATTTTTTTTGTAATGTCGGATCGCTGACCGCAAAAATTTCCACTGCAAAAATTGCAGCGTTCTTTGCGCCGTTTATAGCCATGGTGGCTACGGGAATACCCGAAGGCATTTGTACTGTACTTAAAAGAGCATCCATTCCGTTTAATGCAGTTGCATTGATGGGTACGCCTATTACAGGAAGTGTAGTATAAGAAGCAATAACTCCCCCTAAATGAGCTGCCGCACCTGCTGCTGAAATAAAAGCACCAATGCCGCGCTCCTGCGCCGAGGATACGATTTCCCGTACTCTCAGCGGGGTACGATGTGCCGAAGCAACTATAACTTCTGTTTCAACACCAAAATCATGTAATAATCCAATCGCCGGTTTTAATACCGGTAAATCTGAATCGCTGCCCATTACAACAGCCACTTTCATGAAATCTCCTCCTAAATTAATATAAAATTAATATTTGTACCTCTCAATAATAGCAAAATGCATAACAAACTTCAATACAATATAATACCTTACCAATATTTTTACTTTTTTTTTTAATTATGAACGATATTATGTTAAAATAACAATAAGATATTTTTTCGCCTTATTAAACAATCCACATCAATTGGGCAAATAGTAATATTTTTTGTTATAACGGCTGTACACAATATATCATTTTGTTGTATAATGTAACAGCTATTGCACCAAGCAATAAAAATACATAAAGAAATATCTCTTACCAGATAAGTTTAGGGGGATAAAAATGGCCTTGATTGTAAAAAAATTTGGCGGAAGTTCCGTCAGCAATCCTGAAAGAATTATAAATGTTGCTAAACGCATTATAGAAGAAAGAAAAAACAACGACAAAATTGTGGTTGTCGTATCAGCTATGGGAGATACAACCGATGAATTGATAAATCTGGCAACTCAGATAGATAAGGATCCCTATAAGTACACCCGTGAAATGGATATGTTGTTGTCAACCGGCGAACAAATTTCCATTTCACTTTTAACTATGGCATTTAAAACCCTGGGTCAAAAAGCGGTCTCCCTGACCGGTTACCTGGCCGGTATAAAAACCAATGGCATACATACAAAGGGAAAGATATTAGACATTAACCCCCAACGCGTGTTAAATGAATTGGAAAACGGAAACATTGTCATCGTCGCGGGTTTTCAAGGTTCCGATCAATTAGGGGATCCCGTAACGCTGGGGCGCGGCGGCTCTGATACATCGGCCGTTGCTCTAGCCGGTGCCCTGCATGCTGATACCTGTGAAATATATACTGATGTTGATGGCATATATTCTGCTGATCCGCGTATTGTCAAAAATGCACATAAGATGAAGGAAATAACCTATTGTGAAATGTTGGAAATGGCGCGCTTAGGCTCCGGTGTTATGCAGCCGCGCTCCGTGGAAGTGGGACAGGCACTGCATATACCCATTCACGTCAGATCTACTTTTACTAATAAACCCGGTACAATAATCAGAGAGGAATATACAATGGAAGATAAAAATTTTGTTATAAGAGGCGTCAGTCACGATGATAAAGTAGCCAAAATTGCGGTTCTTGGCGTTCCCAACAATCCCGGTATCGCCTATTCTATTTTTTCAGCTTTAGCTGAAAAAAATATTGATGTCGACATGATAGTACAAAGTATACGCAACGTTGAAAAAAATGTCACAGACATGGTTTTCACAGTAGCGCTTGGTGATTTATCAATTGCAAAAAAAGTCGTTGATAAAACCGCTAGTGATCTTAACGCCATCGGTGTATTAATTGAAAAAGATGTTGCAAAAGTCTCTATTGTTGGTGTCGGCATGCTTGGCAATCCGGGAATCGCCGCCAGAATGTTTAAAGCATTAGCGACCGGCGGTGTAAATATTGATGTCATAAGTACATCGGAAATAAGTATTTCCTGCTTGATAAAAAGTTCCGAATTAAAAGAAGCTGTCAACATAATACATGATGAATTCTTTCCACAAAATTAATTTTATCCATGCTCTATCCCGGATAAGTGCTTTATAGACTATTAGTCAGTCTAAAGCACTTATCTTAATATTTCGTCAAATTATGTAAAAGGAATTGAAATTATGCAATATATCAGCACCAGAAATGACAAAATAAATTTGACTGCTGCCCAGACAATAATAAAGGGGATTGCCGATGACGGAGGATTGTTCGTTCCAAAAAATATTCCTCAAATCAATGATGCTTTTTTATGCGGATTGCAGCCGCTTTCCTATCAGGAACGTGCCTGTAAGATTCTTTCCTTGTATCTTACCGACTACTCTCCCGAAGAAATCAAAAACTGTGTAAGTAACGCTTACGGTAAACAATTCGACCACAATGCAATCGCTCCCATTGTAAAAATTAGCGACAGTCAATATTTACTTGAATTATGGCACGGCCCGACTAGTGCTTTCAAGGATATGGCCTTGCAGCTTTTACCTCGGTTATTAATAACAGCTCGAAAAAAAAGCAGCGAAAAAAAAGATATCGTCATTTTGGTTGCTACTTCCGGAGATACCGGTAAAGCTGCTCTGGAAGGTTTTCGTGATATTCCCCATACAAAAATAATTGTCTTTTACCCCGGCAGCGGCGTCAGTGCCATCCAACGTCGGCAAATGATTACACAAAAAGGATCCAATGTAGACGTAATCGCCATTGATGGCAACTTTGATGATGCGCAATCAGGTGTAAAAAATATTTTTAATGATAAAAATTTTAATACTACCTTAAATAACAATGGTTATGAATTATCATCGGCCAATTCAATAAACTGGGGTAGGCTGCTGCCGCAAATAGTATATTATTTCAGCGCTTACTGCGACATGGTGAATAATAAAGCTATAGTTTGCGGTGACAAGATTAACTGCACCGTACCGACAGGAAATTTTGGTGATATCCTTGCCGGTTATTATGCAAAAAGAATGGGACTGCCTATTAATAAATTAATTTGTGCATCAAATTCCAATAATGTATTGACTGAATTTTTCCAAACGGGAATTTATGACAAAAATCGTCCTTTCATAAAAACTATTTCCCCTTCAATGGACATTCTTATTTCCAGTAATTTGGAACGACTATTGTATCATGTAACAAAAAATGCCGCCAAAATAACCAACTGGATGAATGAACTCAACCTATCCGGCCATTATCAAATTGATAAATTTCTCCTCACCAAGCTGCAGCAATCATTTGCTGCTGATTGGATTGATGAAACGGCTACAGCATCTGCCATAAAAAATCTATATACCACCTGTCATTATGTTGCCGATCCCCATACAGCCGTGGCTTGGCAAACTGCCCAAAACTACCGGGAAAAAACTGCTGATACTACACCAATGCTGATATTATCAACAGCTAGCCCGTATAAGTTCAATGACAGTGTACTTTCTGCTTTGAATGTAAAAAACACATCAAACAATGATTTTCAACTGCTTGATGTGTTAAAAAAATATAATACAGCTCCCATTCCGATCGGTCTGACCTCCCTGAAGACTGCTCCAATACTGCATAAAAATATCTGCAAAACTGAAAAAATGTCAGCAGAAATAAAAAATTATTTAAAAATTTAAAGGATATCCTGATTAATATATTGTATATTTCTATTTATATATTGTAAAATAATTATTAGCACCTTGTAAAATAATTATAAATTAAAATCATTTTATGGGGAATAAATATATTCACAGATATAATTTGGGAGGAAGCTTATGTTTCTTGTAAAAAAGAATACGGACTTTTATGATCTGTTTGCACAAAGTGCCAATTATTTTCACAAAGGCGCTTTAGTAATCAATGAAGTGATGAGTGATTATCGCGGTGCTGAAGAAAAAATGAAAGCAATTACTGATTTAGAACATGCTGCCGATAACATCAATGATAAAATAATTGACAAACTCAATCACACTTTTATCACACCAATAGACCGGGAAGATATTTATGCTATTGCAAACGGTCTTGATGACGGTGTCGACTTTTTACAAGGTACTTTACAACGTGCTATAATGTATCACATCAGTGAAATTCGTCCCACTGCATTAGAGATGTCACAATTATTGATTGAGGCTACTGCTGACATCACTGAAATTTTTAAACTCTTACATAAATTACATCAAAATGAGAAAAAAATATTAAATTACACTGCACGTATCTGCAAAATAGAAAGTGCCGGTGACAAATTATATCGTGAGGAAGTAGCACAATTATTCACGACGGTTAAAGATCCTATTGAAATCATAAAATGGAAAGACATTCTTGAGTATCTGGAAAATACATTGGACCACTGCGAATCTATAGCTGACATGATAAGAGGCGTGGTAATGAAATATGCATGAATTCCAAATATTAATTATTTTAATAATAGCACTTGCACTGGTATTTGATTTTATAAATGGTTTTCATGACACAGCAAATGCGATTGCCACTTCTGTATCAACTCGGGCAATAAGTCCCCGGGCAGCGATAGTAATGGCTGCCGTATTAAATTTTTGCGGTGCTATGTACAGCACCGGCGTAGCTCACACTATCGGCGGTGATATTGTAAAATCAGCTGGTCATGTCAATGAACTGATAATTGTCGCAGCACTGGCCAGTGCCATTTTTTGGAATGTATTAACTTGGTGGCTGGCTTTGCCAAGTAGTTCCTCACATGCATTAGTTGGCGGTATAATTGGTTCCGTACTAGTATCTACCGGAGCGATTGGTCTTAACTTTTATGGTATCGGCAAAATCATCCTTTCCTTAATTCTTTCACCAGTTATTGCAGGAATCACAGGCTGCATAATTATGACTTTGCTGTTTATAACCTTTGGCCGATTCAATCCGTCTTCCATTAATAATAAATTCAAAAAAATGCAGATTTTATCAGCAGCAATGATGGCTTTTTCCCACGGCTCCAACGATGCCCAAAAATCTATGGGAATAATTACTTTGGCATTGCTCAGTGCAGGGTACATACAGGTATTTGAAGTTCCTACCTTTGTAAAGATCATGGCTGCTATTGCTATGGCCTGCGGTACTGGTATCGGTGGCTGGCGTATAATTCGTACTGTCGGCGGCAAGATTTTTAAACTTGAACCAATAAGTGGTTTTGCATCCGATTTAAATTCATCGCTTATTATTTTTTCGGCAACCTTATTATCGCTGCCGGTAAGTACCACCCATGTAGTATCCGGTTCAATAATGGGAGTTGGTACTGCAAAACGTGTGCGGGCAGTTCATTGGGGAGTAGCTGAACAGATGATGATTGCCTGGATCCTCACAATTCCATCGACGGCTCTGGCCGCAGCAATTATTTATAAATTTTTAAAATTATTTTTTTAAATCAGCATAGTTTCATCGTAAAAGTCTAAAAAAACAGCCTTTGGCTGATTTAGGCTTTTATTTATTATTAAGGAGGATTTGACAACAATGACAACTGCAAATATTAACGCTAAATTAGTTGACCTGATTAATTTGGAAAAAGATCGTCATACAGCTCCTATAACCGCAGTAAAAATAAACAATAATTTAAAAGATCTCCAAACACCTTTTGATGGAGATCCAAAACTGGAATTAATTGACATGAATAGTTCAGATGGTGTTAAAATATATCGGCGCAGCGTACTTTTTCTTCTGATGACCTCTGTAAAAAAGCTTTTTCCTGATGCCAGTGTCATTGTTGAACATTCCGTCAATAATGGTATGTATTGTAAGATCTTGCCAGTAAAATTAGTCACGCCGGAAAACATAAAAAAAATAACTTTGCAAATGCAATCACTTATTAAAGAAAATATTCCTATAATTAAAAAATTCTGGTGTAAAAAAGACGTTATTAATCTTTTTAAAAAAAATGGGCAATATGCTAAAGTTGCCTTAATAGAATCATTAAAACAAGATATCGTAAGCATTTATTTTTGTGATGAATACTATGATTATCTTTACGGACCGATGCTGCCGGAAACCAAATCTCTTGGACTGTTTGCAATTGACCATTATCCACCTGGGATAATAATACGTACACCGTCACTATCAAATCCACTTGCTGTTCCACCGCAGGAAAACCAGAACAAACTGGCTTCACTTTTATCTGAAGCCGATGATTGGGCTAATATTCTCCGCTGTGACTATGTCAGCAACTTAAATCAATATATTACTACGGGAAAATCCGGCGACCTTATCAGAATATCCGAGGCACTGCATGAAAAGAAAATTGCTCAGATTGCCGATACTATTGTCAACAGTCCAAATCATCCACGAGTTATCTTTATAGCAGGGCCATCATCTTCCGGTAAAACAACCTTTGCTCAACGTCTTCGTGTGCAGCTTTTAGTAAACGGCATGCAGCCCGTTTCCCTATCAATGGATAATTATTTTCTCGATCGTGATCAGACACCGCTCAATGAAAAAGGTGAATATGATTTTGAATCTTTCACTGCCATTGATAAAACACTTTTGATCGATCAAATTTTATCACTTTTATCTGGAGAAGAAGTTGAAATTCCTACTTATAACTTTTTCTCCGGACAAAAAGAATGGACCGGCAATAAAATACACCTTCCAGCCAATCATCCGATAATTGTCGAAGGTATACACGGACTTAATCCAAATTTGACTAAATCACTGCCTAAGGATAGAATATATAAAATCTATATAAGCGCTTTGACCCAGCTTGGCATTGATAAACACAATAATATTCCGACCACTGTCGCCCGACTTATCCGGCGCATAGTCCGCGATTACCAGTTTCGCGGTTCTTCTGCACTAAAAACAATAAAACAATGGCCCGATGTTCGTACCGGTGAGGAAAATAATATTTTCCCCTATCAGGAACATGCCGATATCATGTTCAATTCCGCACTTATTTATGAACTGGCTGTATTAAAAAAATATGCTTATCCACTATTGGAAAAAATAAGCAATGAAGTTCCAGAATACAGTATATCCCGACAATTACTGGATTTCCTAAATTACTTTGAAACAATAAATAATGAAGATATTATCCCTAATAATTCCATTTTACGAGAATTTATCGGAAATTCATGTTTTTTTTAACTACACTTAAAATAAGTCATACCAGGAGGTCTCATTTTGGAAGTCGATATTAGTCATAAAGTTATTCCTATTATAAAATTTACGCTGCCCATTATAGTCCTGATTGCTGTCATTCTAAACATTTGTATTTGGCTTTATGGACAATATCATGCCTATATCACGTTTTACGATGTACGAGTTACTGGCTCTTTTTTACAAACCAAAACATTGACAGATGGAACTTTGGAAAAATTACTGGTAGCAGACGGCCAGTCTGTCACCGCCGGCCAGCCTTTGGCACAAATACATCCCAATATTACCCAAAAAGATATAGATAATTTGCAGCAAGCGGTTGACCAGGCTCAGCAGCAATATGATAATATGGTATCTTTAAGCAAACAAACCTCCACAAAAACAATATCAACACCACAGGCGTCAGCGCCCGCCGCAGTTGATGACAGTCAGTACCAAAATGCCTTAGCCCAAGAAAGTAAAATGAAACAATTGTATGATATTGGTGCTGTCAGCCGCTCTGAATATGAACAAGCCGCAGCTGCCGTAGAATCGGCCAAGGCCACTTTGAATCCCAGTTCAAGTTCAGGTACACCTTCAGCAACAACCAGTGTCGTTGCTGTCCCCAGCGGTGTCACCCAAGAAGATATACAAACGGCACTTACAAGGCTCAACCAAACTAAACTGGCTTTAGAAGATGCACAAAAAAATACTGATACGACCGAACTTTATGCTTCTACTGACGGAACTGTTTATTACACTGGCGTAAAAGAGGGTGATAACCTTTCTGCCGGTCAAAATATTCTTGATATCGCCACATCAAACTATATCTGGCTAGAAGCCAAGGCACCTGAAGAACAAGCCGTAAAATTAAAAGAAGGTGCCTATGCGGAATGCAAGGTAAATGGCAAAATTATCGGCGGTACCGTTGTACAAATAATTGATCCGGCATCAGACGAGAAAAATTATACTGTTAAAATTTTCATTCCATCTGACAAAATGAACGGTATAAAACCCAATATGATTGCCACAGCCAAAATATCGATTGGAAAATAGTTATTTGATTTATGATTTTCCAATTAATAATGACAGCAGGTGAATTAGTTGCTATTAAAACGACTGGAAGCATATGGTTTTAAATCTTTTGCCGACAGAATAGAGGTAGAATTTAATAAAGGCATTACTGCAATTGTCGGTCCCAACGGCAGTGGCAAAAGCAATATAACAGATGCTATACGCTGGGTATTGGGTGAACAAAACATTCGCAGTCTGCGAGGCAATAAAGCAGAAGATATAATATTTACCGGCAGTTCGACCAGAAAACAATTTGGTATAGCTGAAGTTTCATTGACTTTTGATAATACCGATGGGCAGCTGCCTATAGAGTATCAGGAAGTCACTATAACACGACGTCTTTTCCGCTCTGGTGAAAGTGAATGTTATATTAACAAAACACATTGTCGATTAAAAGATATTTATGAATTGTTTGCCGACACCGGACTAGGTAAAAATTCAATGAGCGTCATCAGTCAAAATAAAGTTGATGAGGTTCTCAACGCAAAGCCGGAAGATCGTCGTCTTTTATTTGAAGAATGTGCCGGTATTACTAAATATCGTGATCGAAAAAAAGAAGCCGAAAAAAAACTGGAAAACACCAAACAAAATATCTTACGCATTAATGATATCATTGCTGAAATAGAAAAACAGCTTTTACCTTTATCGCAAGAAGCTGAAAAAACCAGCCGCTATAACGAATTAAAAAATAAATATGATAAGTACAATCTGTCTTATATATTATGTGATTATGAAAAACTTTCTGCAGAACAAAAAAAATACACCGATCAAATTAATCAGCTGGAACAAAAATCCACTAATCAAAATATTGCTCTGACCACTATTGACAACCTCATTGCAGCAACAGAGGAAAGCATAGCTGTATCAGAAAAAGATCTAAGCGACAGAGACGAAAACAATCGAAAAATCATAGAAGAAATAAATCGTATCCGCAGTAATTGTACAGTCTTAGAAGAACGCATCAAACAAAACAGTCACACAATTAATAATTTAAAAACTGCCCATACCTCAACCTTGGCACAAAAGAAAACTGCTGAAGAAAATCTGGCTTCATTACAGCAGACGATTCTTAATACTGAAAAAGAAAAAAATACCTTGGCAGATAATCTTTCAAGTACAAAAACCGCTATTAAAACCAACGAAAAAAAAATTATTGTTCAGGAAACTCTTCTGCAGCAATTAAATGCTGAAACGGAACAACACCGCCGGACCGAAGAAATTAAACAACGCCAAATTTTACTTTTACAGCATGATATTATCGAAAAAGAACGATTACTCAAGGAAAAAGAAAACAATCGGCTGATCCGGCAACGAGAATATGACAAGATTACTGCTGACATTGCCAAGATTGCTGCTGAACTACAAACCATTGTTTCTGATAACAAACTTTTGCAAACAGAAACAATCAATCTTCGGGAAAAAAAAGCCACACTAAAAAGAAAGCTCTATGAAATAGAAAACACCTGTAATTCATTATCTTTGGAAACCAACAGGGCAAAAGAACGAATAACTATTTTGACTAATATGCAAAAATCATACGAAGGTTTTGGTAATGGAGTGAAAAAAGTTCTTACCGCTTCACAATATTTTTGGCACCAGAACATCTGCGGTTCTGTGGCAGAAATCATAAATGTACCAAAACAATATCTTACAGCAATAGAAGTTGCTCTGGGCAGCAGCCTGCAAAATATCATCACTGCTGATACCGACACAGCCAAACAGGCCATTGAATTTTTAAAAGAGAAAAATTTAGGACGCGTTACATTCCTGCCACTTACTGCTGTCAAACCAAAATCAATAAATCAGCCATTTGACAGCACCTGGCACGGGTTTATTAATTACGCCGATAAATTAGTTAGCAGTGACGCCAAATATCAAGCAATCATCGAAGCACTTTTGGGACGTACCATCGTCATTGATACCATAGACAATGCTTTGCATCTTGCTAAAAAGGCCAATTATTCACTACGTATTGTAACCTTAAGCGGTGAAATACTATATCCGGGCGGAGCCGTATCTGGGGGCAGCCTGAAACATAATCTTAATTTTCTTAATCGCGAAAATGAAATAAAACAAATCTCAGCAAAAAATCAACAAACTATTGGCCGTCTTCTTGCCGCAAAAACCCAACAGGGACAATTACTATCCGATATTTCTGAATTGGAGGCAGCTATAAGCAGCAACGAATCAACGTGTCAGCGTTATTCCATTTCTTATACGGAAAAAAATGCCCGGCATATCCATTTAACAGAAGAAAACAGTAAGCGCAAAAACGATATATCAGCAGATTTTAATGCCGTGACTGCCATAAACACTGAACTTAGCGCGTTAAAAGCAGCACAGATAAAATATACCCGGCAAATACAGCTGACTAAATCAACGAACACCAGTAATGTAACTCAGCACAGCGATATAGAAAAATCTATTACTCATTATAAAACTGAACAAAAATCATTACAACAGCAATTATTACAGCAATCTTCCGCTTTTGCCGGTATAACGCAAAATATTACAGGCATAAACGAAAAAATAACCTTAATCCAAACAGAATATGAGCGCTGTGAATCTTTCCTCAGCAATAATCAAAATCAACAAGCCCGTGCTCAAACCTCAATAAATGATAGTATAAGTGAATTGAAGGATCTGCAGTCCTCCAGCCAAAATTTGCAGCAGCTCTATACTAATGGCCGGCGCGATTATGATACAGCTCATAGCTCCTTGATGGATAAACGTATCAAAAGCAAAAACTATGCAGCTGACCGTAAAAAACTCACCGAAAATATCAGCGAGCTTCAAGAAGATCTGCATCAAATCAATATAAAAGCCACAAAAATTTCCTTTGATATAGCACAACACGAAAAAAATCTACAGGAACAATATAATCTTTCACCGCAAGCCGCTCTCAATTATAAAGAAGACCTTAATGAAGACAACTTGTTAGAAAACATAAAAAGGATACGTGCCGAACTTACTGCGATTGGTTCTGTAAACCCAAATGCTGTCATAGAATATGACACTTTAAATAAACGCTGCCAATTTTTAAAAACGCAAATACAAGATTTACTGACTGCCAAAGATAATTTGCAGCAAATCATCGAACAAATAAATTTATCTATGACCAAGCAGTTTAAAGAGGCTTTCAGTGGTATCGAAAATTATTTTAATGAAATATTTAAACATTTATTTGGCGGCGGCAAGGCTAGGTTAATATTAACAGATCAAGAAAACATCTTATCTTCCGGTGTCGAAATAATAGTACAGGCACCTGGTAAAAAAAACCAAAATATGACTTTACTGTCAGGTGGAGAAAGAACCTTGACAGTTATTGCGTTGTTATTCGCTTTTTTACAATACCGTCCGGCTCCTTTTTCTGTTCTCGACGAAATTGATGCCCCACTTGATGAAGCAAACATAAAACGTTTTAGTATTTTTCTAAAAGACTACGCCCAAAAAACACAATTCATAATTGTCACTCACCGTAAAGGAACCATGGAAGCTGCTGATGTAATGTATGGTATTACCATGGCTGATGCGGGAATTTCAAAAATAATATCTGTAAAAATGACTGAAGCGGAGGAATAATAATGGAATTTTTCAGCAAACTAAAGAACGGCTTAAACAAAACAAGGAATTCATTTACCGAAAAAATTGAACGTCTCATAATTGGTTATGCCAACATAAACGAATCATGTCTTGACGAATTAGAGGAAATCCTTATTTCAGCAGATGTAGGCGTGTCCACTACCATGAAATTAATGGATGATGTTCGTTTGGGTATCCGTCAAAAAGAAATAAATTCACCACAAGATTTACAACCCTTCTTAATAAAGAAAATCAGCCAAATATTAGAAAGTGGTGAAGATCACATCACTATCGCTCCATCCGGTCCAACTGTATTTTTAGTAATCGGTGTAAATGGTGTCGGTAAAACTACTACTATCGGTAAGTTGGCAAAATATTATAGAGCCAATGGGAAATCTGTATTATTAGCAGCTGCCGATACCTTCCGTGCAGCTGCTATTGATCAGCTGCAAATATGGGGCAAACGTGCTGCCGTAGATGTTATCGCCCACGAAGAAGGTTCCGACCCGGCAGCAGTTGTCTTTGACGCTGTAAAAGCTGCCATAGCACGTAATACCGACATATTGCTCATTGACACGGCCGGCCGGTTACATACGAAATCGAATTTGATGGATGAACTTAATAAAATCTATCGTGTAATAAAACGAGAAATTCCCGCCGCACCACATGAAACATTATTAGTATTAGATGCTACTACCGGACAAAATGCCATCCACCAGGCAGAATTATTTACTAAGGCAGCCCCTATTTCAGGTGTCGTACTGACTAAGCTGGATGGTACTGCCAAAGGCGGTGTGGTCATCGGCATAAAAGCCCAATTATCAATGCCTGTAAAATTAATTGGTGTCGGTGAAGGTGAAGATGATTTACAACCTTTTATTGCTAAAGATTTTGCTGCCGCCTTGTTCGACATGTGACCATTACATGCCGAACTATAAAAACTTTTTGCCTGATAAAAAGTTACATAACTATATTCATACAATTTAAATTTTATTTTCTTCAATCCTGTTGAATAATAATGTAGCTGAATTGGCAACATCATGTGAAACTTGTTTTATATCTTGGGACGTTGTGGTCAATGTATTCAAGGATACATCAATAGATTCCACCTGAGTATGATTTTCATTTGTAGCTGCGGCTATTTTCTCTATGACTTCAACACTTTCTTTTACATTATTTACTACTTTAAACAACAATTCATTTTGTTCTTCCATATTAGCTACGACATTATTAGTCGATACAGCATTATGACTAATCAATTCATGTATTTTATTGGCAGCCTGACTACTTTGTTCAGCTAGTTTACGGACCTCATCAGCCACTACAGCAAACCCTTTACCAGCTGCACCAGCTCGTGCAGCTTCTATTGCAGCATTAAGTGCCAACAAATTTGTCTGCGAAGAAATTTCAGTAATCGTTTGCGTTATATTATTTACCGATGCTGTGCTTTGATTCAGCTCTGCCAAATTATTCTTCATTTGTTTGACTTGTCCTGTCAAATTATTTATTTTATCAATGACTCCTCCTATCTGTTGTTTACCTGTTTCCGCCAGATCATTAGTCGAAGTCGACTGCACTTTCACAGTATCCGCCGATTTTTGGATTTTCATTACATTATCTGCCATGCTTTCTGATGATGCTGACATTTCTTCCGATAAGGCAGCCAAAGATTCTGCCGATTCTTTTATTATTCCTAATAATTCAGCATCATGCTTTAATTTTTCTGCCTCTTCTTCTGCCTTATTTTTTAACTCTAAAACAGACTCCTCGGTAAAAGTATGTATTACTATTGTTTGAATAAACTGAATGTGCCAGGAAAGAGCTGCACATACATTACATAAATCTTCTGTATTATTTTTATATTTTTGAAATATGTATGGATAAATACTTTCTTCTAACGCTGCAACAGACATTAGAAACCATTCCAGTGGTAATTTTATTTTATGATGTATTTTGCCAATTTTATAAATTCTGTCCATGCATTGGGAATTCACATTGGTTTCATATAATAAACTTAAAAATACTTTAAATGTTTTTTTCAATGCATCTAACGAAGATATCTGTTCGATAAACTTTTTCATATCATTTACTGATGTTATTTTCAAATAAAACTTTTCAGTTATTTCATCTAAATTATCTTTAATTACTCCTTCCAGCCCTTTTAAATACCCTATATTAGTATTGCTCATTGTCAAAAGTTCTTTGATCACGGTATCAGTAACCTCATAATTTCCAACAGGTACTTCCAATTTACTTTTTTTTGAAAAAAACATTTTTATTCCCTCCTTGAAATAATCACAATATAGAATGTTAATAAGATTCTATATTCATTTAAAAATTCCTCTGAATTTTCTTAACTAAGTGTTAATATTTTCTCTAATTTATGTAAAATAATAAGGAACTCTCCAGAAATTTCCCTGGAAAGTTCCTTATTTTAAATATTAAGATTAAGCCTCATCATCTGTTATAGCTTTTGTTCCTTGTGTTCCCGTACGTATGCGCATTGCATTTTCTACATCATAAACAAAAATCTTTCCATCGCCGACCTGTCCGGTGCATAAGACTTTCTGCGCTACCGACAGAAGCTGTTCAACAGGTACATCACAAACCACTGTTTCCAATTTTATCTTAGGCACAAGATTTATTGAATATTCACGTCCACGATATACTTCCTTATGTCCTTTTTGCAAGCCACAACCGTATACCTGGCTGACAGTCATTCCCTCAACGCCAATGCTGTTGAGGGCCGTTTTCAATTCCTCCAGCTTATTAGTGCGGGTAATAATTTCTATCTTTGTCATTTTGGCCATATGGTTTCCCTCCCAAATTATAACTTCTTATTTGCTTATTATTATAAAACAAATTTAGAATTTTTTCACAAAAATCGTATCTTAATTTATTTTTGTAATATCTTCTTGAATACCAAGAGATTCACCCGTCATTATTGATTGAGAATACCCACGTTCACCATGTTCAACTATATCAAGGCCGGAAATTTCTTCTGCTTCATCTGCTCTAAATGGTGTAATTGCATTTACCACTTTGAAAAGAACAAATGAACCTATTCCTCCCAAGAGATACGCCACAATAATCGATATTATCTGAGCAACTAAAAGTGTACTGTCACCATAAAACAAACCATTGGCTCCGGCTGAATTTACAGCAGTAGAAGCCCATAAACCAGTAGCTATAGCGCCCCATGTTCCACCTATACCATGTACACCAAAAGCATCCAATGCATCATCATAACCAAGCTTTGCTTTCATAATTGCTACGGCAAAATAACATACTGCCCCACCTATAATACCAATTATAACGGCCGGCATCGGTGCAACAAATCCAGCGGCAGGTGTTATAGCTACCAATCCGGCAATACAGCCCGAAGCAGCTCCCAAAATAGTTGGTTTTCCATTATGCAGCCATTCACACACAACCCAGGAGACTGTTGCCATAGCCGCCGCAGCTTGCGTTGTAATAAGTGCATTGGCAGCCAATTCATTAGCTCCCAATGCGCTGCCGGCATTAAATCCAAACCAACCAAACCATAAAAGAGTTGCTCCCAAGACAGTCATTGGTAAATGATGCGGTAATATTGGCAGTTTCCCATAACCTTTTCTTTTACCTACCAAAATACAAATCACCAAACCTGACACCCCGGAAAGAATATGTATTACTAGTCCTCCGGCAAAATCCAATGCACCTAATTCAAATAACTTACCGCCGCCCCATACCATATGAGCCATCGGATTATAAATGAAAATAGCCCATAATAGTACAAATAATGCGTATGCTTTAAATCTGACACGTTCAGCAAAGGCCCCTGTTATAAGTGCCGGTGTAATCACTGCAAACATACATTGAAAAGCTACAAAAGCGAGTTCCGGAATTGATGTTCCCGTCCAGATCTGGCCGGCTGTTCCAGCTAAGCCAATTTTATCCAGAGAACCTATAATACCAGGAATAACTCCAGTCGCGTCATCACCAAATGCCATCGTATAACCTAAGATAAACCATTCTACCGATATCATGCCTACAATAAAAAAGCTATGCATAATGGTTGTCAATACATTTTTACTTCTGACCATGCCGCCATAAAAGAAACCAAGTCCCGGTGTCATAATAAAAACCAGTGCGGCACTTACAAGTACCCACGCAGTGTCACCACTGTCGATCTTTGGTGCATCAGTCGCGGCAAAAGCTATCGGAGTAGTTACCACCATCAACATAAATGTTGATAAAAACACAGACCAGAGTTTTTTCATATAAATCTTTCCTTCCTTTTTTATACATGCAGCACCAGTGTACATATTAAAATTTGTAATTATGATATCTATGTTTCACAATGACATCACTGCGCCTACATGCATTTATCTTCATCATAAAAAAACGCAGCCTGTCAGCAGATAATCTGCTATACAGGCTGCGTTGCCTTTATATATGATGTCATTGATTATATATTTTATACATTTTTTTGTCAAGTACCTTATTTATTTTTTTAACTAAATATTGTTGTTTTTTTCACCAAATGAACATTTATCAATAATATGTCAATAAAAATAAATGCAACAGACCAATATGCATTAAACTATAAAAATACAAAAATTTATAATTTGAAAATCTAATATATCACACCGTGCTGACACTCTGCTTTCCTATATTGCCGGCAATATTGACTTAATTTGTAAAAAAATATATCCTATGAATAGGATATATTTTCAAACGTACAAAATCCATTTTTCTTTCTAAAATAAGGAGATATTTTGTTTATAAAAAATATTTTGATGATACTGCTCGACAGAAAGGTTAATTATGAATATTTTAGAAACAACAACTGCAGCAAATACATTGACATCTTACCTTGCCGTACGGGATATTCCTGTGCTTACGTCAACAGCCTTGCAGATTAAATATGGTATTGCTGCTGTGGATGTATTAATTTTATTTGGTGGAAGCATCCCCTTTGGCTGTGATGTTGCAGCACAGGCATACCAAAAAAGCCTGGTCAAAAAGCTTTTACTAGTTGGTGGTATCGGCCATACAACACATCTTCTGCAACAGACATTTGCCGCACGATTTCCTGCTATGATGACAAAAGGACGTGCCGAAGCTGATATTATGGCTGATTATCTGTCACATAATTATGGGATTCATGACTGCCTGATCGAAAACAAATCGACAAATTGCGGAAATAATGTAACCTATGCATTAGCAAAACTTCGTGAATACAGCTGCCATAAACCTAAAACAATACTAATCATGCAGGATGCATCTATGCAAAAGCGTATGGATGCAACTTTTAAAAAAGTACTGCCGCCAGAAACGGTAACACTTATCAATTATGCACCTTATCTTCCCGAAATTACCGTTCATGCCGGGAAACCGGTTTTTCGGCAAATATATTGGGGCCTATGGGATATAAAATATTATATCACTCTTCTCATGGGAGAAATTTCACGTTTGCGAGATGATAAAAACGGCTATGGTCCCAAGGGTAAAAATTTTTTAGTACATATTGATTTACCGAATACAGTTGAAAAAGCATTCCAAGTTTTACAACAAAGCAACTGGGGCAGCGTCCGAATTGCCGATGAGCATTATAGAAGCTGATTATCCTGGCAATTTTGAGTTAATCTGATAATTGGAGATGTATATTTTTGTTTAGTAAATTACGCGGCAATAACCGGTTGATTCTTTTTATCACCGTACTGGCTCCTTTTATGGCAACAATTGACACCAGTGTGACCAACATAGCATTACCTGTTATGGCTAATGCCCTGCATGTCAGCTCCGCAGCAGTTGCCTGGGTAGCAAATGCTTACTTTATAACATTGATAGCCGATATAATTCTCTTTGGGAAACTGGGAGATATATATGGACAAGCAAAAATTTTCCAACTTGGTATATTAATTTTTACAATTGGTTCTTTATTATGCAGTCTTGCCCCAACATTACCGCTTTTGATAGCCGCACGAATTATCCAGGCAATTGGTGGCGGTGCAACCATGGCTAATAGCCAAGCCATTATAGTTCGTGCTTTTCCCGGTGCCGGCAGGGGCAAAGCATTGGGAATAAATGGTGCATTTGTTGCCCTGGGTTTCGTTACCGGACCATCACTTGGTGGATTTATAATTGCCCTTGCTGGCTGGCCCTGCATGTTTTTGATCAACATCCCATTCGGCCTATTGGTTTTTATTGGCGGTTTATTAATTTTTCCTCATGAAAGGCAACAACATATCCCGCTTGACTTCAAGGGTGCCTTATTATTTGCTTTATCAATGTCCAACTTGTTTTATATTTTGCAGGAAAGCCAAATACATGGTTTTTTTACCCCATTTATTTTAATATGCAGCTGCATATCCGTCATTAGTTTTTTATTATTTATTAAATTAGAACGACAAATTACATATCCGGTACTCGATTTACATATTTTTGAAAATAATTTGTTTTCAATAAGTATTTTTTGCGCCTTTACATCGTATATGGCTATTTCAGCTTTTTCTTTCATTATGCCTTTTTACTTAGAATACATTCGTCAATTGGATTCAGCATCAGCCGGTCTGTATATGTCTTTATATCCGCTGCTGCTTATCGTTGTTTCACCGTTGTGCGGAGCTTTGTCTGATCATATTGGGGGGGCTGAACGTCTCACCATAATTGGCTTGTCATTAACGGCGTGCGGACTTTTCCTGGTCGGTTTTGTCACGGTTAATACATCATTATCAAGCATTGCTTTATTAATTGCCCTGATGGGAATCGGTAACGGTGCTTTTCAGCCACCTAATAATTACATTGTTATGTCGTCTGTCCCATCAAATAAAATAGGTATTGCCGGTAGTGTCAATGCCTTGATACGCTATATTGGCAATGCTGCCGGTATTGCCGTTGCCAATACACTGCTGTACACTGGTATGAGCATTATTCTTGGGCACCATATAACAACTTTTACTAATGGACACAACATTGCTTTTTTATTTGGAATGAAGTCAGCCTGTATTGTTATAGCTGTGATCTGCACACTTGGCATAATACTGACAATACGCCGCCGGCTGTACAAAGCAGTCGTTTAATTTTTTCATATTAACCCATGCTAAACACAACCCATTTTGCGGCAACAACTTTTTCAGCATAATTTATTATATTCCTTGGTAATTAATGTAAAAGTCATTTAAATGTGTTATATTCTTATACATACAAGAAAATTTACGGAGGAATAAGCATGTTTGCGTTTCATCTTAGACGTTACACTCAAATATTTATCGGCTGCCTGATCAGTGGCGCTGCCATGAATATATTCTTGGTTCCGGCACAGCTTCTGTCCGGAGGTATCAGTGGTATTGCAATTATTCTATACTATTTGTTCAATTTACCTATAGGTATACAGCTAATAATTTACAATTTGCCTATAGTTTATCTGTCCTATCGTGTATTCGGCAAATTATATGCTGTCGATACCATCATTGGTATGACATTATTTTCTGTTTGTATCGATACTACCAGCTTTCTTGCCAGCTATAATGCTATTGATAATCGAATGTTGAATTCCATTTTTGGCGGTGTCTTATCTGGTATCGGTTTTGGAATAATTTTTCGGGCCGATTCAAATACAGGCGGTCTTGATGTGGTCGGTGCAGTAATTAAAAAATTTTACTCCTTCGATGTAGGAACAGCAATTTTTGTACTTAATCTTGTAATAATAGTCATTGGTATTTTTATTTTTAATGTCAATACCGGTCTTTACACATTAATCGGCATGTATATATCAGCAGAAATGACTAACAAGGTAGTAGCCGGTTTTAATAGAAAAAAATCCATAATGATCGTATCACCTAAGGCCGAGCAAATTGCTCCCTTGATCATGCAGTACCTGAACCGCGGCGTTACATTCTTCCATGGTGAAGGTGCATTTACCCGTCAACAAAAAAATATAATGCTGGTAGTAGCCAGTTTAACTCAAATCAGTAAAATAAAGTCTATCGTATACGCTCTGGATCCGACGGCCTTCATGATAATATCAGATGCTTCAGAAGTTGCCGGACGTGGTTTTACCATTAAAAATATTAATCCTGCTGAACTGGCAAAGCAGAATTATTATGATGAAGATGAAGATAAGGATTGACAGATATGACAAATTTATGCTAAACTGCTTAAGTATAAGTTTGTTGCAAACATTCTTATCAACCGCTCAGTGAGGTTCAATAGCTTCATGCTAACCATAAACTGGCGAGTATATTAAGAGGCAGGTGTAAGTATAATGTACGCTATTTTTAAAACAGGCGGCAAACAGTATCGTGTTTCTGAGGGAGATACTATTACTGTTGAAAAACTTGATGCAGCAGAAGGTACTACCGTTACATTTGATGAAATTTTAACAGTAGTTAACGATGATGATGTAAAAATCGGCACTCCTGTTGTTAATGGTGCAAAGATTACCGCTAAAGTCGACAAACAGGATAAGGCCAAAAAGATCCTGATTTTCAAGTATAAGGCTAAATCTAATTATCGTCGTCGTCAGGGGCATCGTCAGCCATATACAAAAATTACCATTGAAAACATTGAAGCATAATGATTGACATAACTATCCATTACTCTGGCAGCAAAATTAACGGACTGTTAATAAAAGGCCATGCCAATGCTGGTGAATATGGGATGGATATAGTTTGTGCCGCTGTATCGGCACTGGCGCAATCGGTCATTTTAAGCTTGACGAAACATTTACATTTTAAAATCAACTATGATGTTAGAGCGGGATATCTGCGGGTAAATTTACAAGATGCACCTACTGAGCTTACTGAAGCGATATTTTCGGTAGCTGTGTTAGGTTTTATGGAGATATCCCAAAAGAATCCTGACAACGTCGCTATTTCAACCACCAGGGGGTGAACTGAATGTTTAATTTTGATTTACAGCTTTTTGCTCATAAAAAAGGTGTCAGCAGTACTCGTAATGGCCGTGATAGTGAAGCTAAGCGCCTCGGTGTCAAAGAACAAGCTGGTACTCTTGTCAGTGCTGGCAGCATCTTAGTCCGTCAAAGAGGTACTCATTTCCATCCCGGTCAAAATGTTGGCATCGGTAAAGATGATACTTTGTTTGCTAAGGTCAACGGTAAAGTTGCCTTTGAACGCAACGGACGTTATAAAAGACAAATCAGCGTATATGCCGCTGAATAAATAAAAAAGATGGGGAAGAAAAATTCCCCATCTTTTTTATTGCCCCATAACAATGCAATTTACTCTATTATGAAACCTATAATATTATTATACCTTATTCAAACTTCTGCTACAATTTCAGTAAACCCATGGATATCTTTTTCTGCACCACATTGTACACCGGTTACATAATTAAACATTTTTTGAGCAAACGGACCTATTTGACCATTATTTATAATCATATCTTCACCCTTATATCCCAAAACACCAACCGGTGATATTACAGCTGCTGTACCCGAGCCAAACACTTCTTCCAAATGCCCCTTCTTATAAGCATCTTTGATTTCGTCAATTGATATGCGACGTTCTGCCACCGGATATCCCCATTCTTTGGCAACCTGTAAAACTGTACGGCGTGTTATCCCGCTTAAAATGCTGCCATCAAGTTCCGGTGTTACTATTTCACCATCAATTTTAAATAATATGTTCATTGAGCCAACTTCCTCAATGTACTTACGTTCTACACCGTCAAGCCACAATGTTTGATCGTAACCCTTTTGATGAGCTACAAGCCCTGCATGCAGACTTGCTGCATAGTTAGCCGGAGTTTTAGCCTCACCTAATCCTCCTTTAGTAGCTCTTACATATGTATCTTCCACCATTATTTTGACAGGAGCAAAACCGTGCGCATAATAAGCCGCCACCGGTGACAATATTATGTACATTTTATAAGTTTTACCAACACTTACACCGAGAAAACCATCATCAGCAAAAATAAACGGCCTGATGTAAAGGCTTTGACCCCGCTGCGCTGGTACCCAATCTTTTTCAATTGTTATAAGCTGCTTTAACGCATCATGGACAAAAGCTGTATCAACCTGCGGAATGTCTAAAATCCGTGCTGAATTGTTCAGGCGCTTGATATGATCCATAGGTCGAAAAATGACCACTTTGTTTCCCTGGCGGAAAGCCTTCATTCCTTCAAAAATAGCCTGTCCATAATGAATGGTAGCATTTGCCGGGCTTACAGATATATTATCATACGGAATAATTTGTGCATTATGCCAGCCTTTTCCCTCCGTATAAGTCATTTCAAACATGTAGTCTGTAAAATGCGTACCAAAGCCAATTTTAGCTACGTCAGGCTTTTCCTTGAGTTTTGCAGCCTTTACAAATTTAACAGTACTCATATATAATTATCTCCTATCATTGTGGAATGAATACATTATACACCTCTCAAATTTCAAACGCAAGAAAAAAATTACAACATTACATTTACTATCAATATATTTCATATGTAGACTCTTTTTAATTTTTGTTGCAGTTCTTTTGATAAATCAGCATTATATATAATATCTCCTATATATCCATGTTTTAATAAAAAGACACTATTGCCAAAAAAGCATAGTGTCTTTTTATCGTACTTAAGCACGTTCGATATAATTTCCAGTACGTGTATCAATACGAAGTTTATCGCCTTCATTCACAAACAAAGGCACACGCACTTCGTAACCCGTTTCAACTTTTGCCATTTTCGTTGCCCCTGTAGCCGTGTCACCTTTAACACTCGGTTCACATTCAACGACAGCCAGCACCACAGAATTAGGAAGTGATATTCCGATTATTTTTCCCTTGAAGGTTTGTATGCTGATATCCATATTTTCCTTCAAAAAGTTAAGTGCATCACCAAGCTGTTCCTTGCTGAGTTCAACTTGTTCATACGTTTCATTGTCCATAAAAGTGTACATTCCGTCACTTTCATATAAATATTGTTTCTGACTGGTTTCAAGGTGTGCAGCCGGTAATTTTTCATTAGGATTGAATGTACGTTCAACAACAGCACCTGTTTGTATATTTTTTATCTTCGTGCGTACAAAAGCTGCACCTTTACCCGGTTTTACATGCTGGAAATCAATTATCTGCCATACGCCGTTATCAATCTCCAGAGTAAGGCCTGTGCGAAAATCGCTGCTTGAAATCATTAAAAATAAACCCCCAATTAATAAATTTACATTTATCTTATCCAATAACAATTATATTCTCTTGGATAACTGCTTTAGTTACAAAACGTTATAATTCAAGTAAATCTTTACGGCTTTTAGTTAAAGGAATTGCGCCGCTTTGGCCAACTAATACCGTATCTTCTATTCTCACTCCGCCAAAGCCGGGAACATATATTCCCGGTTCTATCGTTACAAGCATGTTAGTACGAAGTATCACATTATCTGCCATCGGTGAAAGGCGCGGCAGTTCATGTATTTCCAATCCCACACCGTGTCCCAGTCCGTGCCCATAATCACCATATCCCATACTTTTTATAAACTGCCGTGATGGTGCATCAATGGTCTTTCCGTCAGTATCCGGCCTTACGCTATCAATACCCATCAAATGCGCTTTAACCACTGTTTCATATAAATCCCTTTGCCGTTTCGATGCCTTACCGACACAAACCGTACGTGTAATATCAGAATGATACCCCTTATAAACTGCGCCAAAATCCATTGTAACAAATTCTCCGTCAACAATCAACTTTTCTGTGGCAATACCATGCGGCAGACTGCCCCGCTTGCCAGAGGCCACAATTGTAGTAAATGCCGGCCGTTCACTGCCTAATTGCCGCATGCGGTTCTCCAGTTCCGCAGCTACTGCAATTTCTGATATACCTGGTTTTATAAATTTAATAATATGTGAAAAAGCTGCATCACTTATTGCTACAGCTTTTTTTACTAAATCCAGCTCAGTTTCATCTTTTTTTGCGCGCAGACAATCCAGATTCAACGGAACAGATAAAACAGCTTGTGGCAGCATTTTTTGCAAAGCTGCATAAGAAGCATACAAAAGTGCATTTTCTTCAAAAGCCAGCTTAACTATATTATTATTGCAAACCACTTCAGCTATCTTACTGAGTAACCCTTTTTTTTGTTCAATCAGTGTAAAATCACTTTGCTGACTGGCCTGTTCCATATACCGGGAATCTGTCAGCAAATATTCTTTATCCATAGTTATTACCAATGCCGAATCATCACCATAGAAGCCACTGAAATAATGGACATTTTCATTCTTATTGATTATTACAGCCTCAGCATTTTTATTAGTCAAAAATTTCCTTAATTTTCCCAATCTGTCAATCTGCATCACTGTCAACTCCGGATAATTTATTTATTGCACAATACAATGCTGCTTTGTAGCTATCCACACCGAAACCACATATCCGTCCAACGACTACCGGTGCGATCACTGATTTATGGCGAAACTCTTCCCGTTTATCCACGTTGGACAAATGCACTTCAATGACCGGTGTTCTCACGGCCGCAATAGCATCACGAATAGCTATACTATAATGAGTAAATGCCGCTGCATTTAATATAACATAATCATAATCAGCAGCATGTTGAATAGCCTCGACAATTTCTCCCTCAAAATTACTTTGTTTAAAATTAATGATGACATTTGCTGCTTCGGCCTGCTGCCGTAAAATCATATTTATGTCCTGTAAAGTAGTTGATCCATATATTTCCGGCTCACGCGTTCCCAGCAAATTCAAATTTGGCCCATGCAAAACTAAAATTTTTTTCAATATTCTCACTATCCATTTTTATTTTACCATCCATCAATATTTTATATCAAAATCTTGTTCCGCATCTATGCAATTTATTTCTTTAGTGGTAAATTTACTGGCTTTTATAAACATATTACCCTGTTTTATTTTAATAAAAAGCCCATTTATGTTTTTTTCCTCACCCTGCACTTGCATTGTCACACTACCATCATCCATATTTTTCACCCATCCGGTCAGACCCAGTTTTTTTGCCGCAGACTGTACAAAATAACGAAACCCCACACCCTGGACCCGTCCATAAGCTTGACCAAAATAGCGTTTCATAAAAATCCCTTCTTTCAATTGCATAGCCTAAATAAATCTATCTTACATCCCGCCGCAGCATCGCATATCGTTCCACCGGATTTTCAAGTTTCATTTTTATAAGCTGTTGCGGATGCGGTGCTGCAGTGATCTTGTTGCCGCACTCATCTTGCATATCTTCTATAACTTGATAATATGACGCTTTAGTAGGCTGAAATATCTCCACTTTCTGCCCGACTTTTATATTGTTACGCTGTTCAATGACCGCATATCCGGTTGCGGCATCATATTCCCGTACCAACCCAACAAAATCTGCAGTTTGTGTACATTTCGAACTATTGTAAACCTGTCCTTCCTCATCCGGTTTCCCAAGGAAAAAGCCACTGGTATATTGGCGATGTGATATCTTCGCCAGATCAATCTGCCACTTTACCAATAATTCTGCCCAATTATCAACTCCATTGTAATAAGCATCAATAGCTTCCCGATAAACCTTTATCACCCCGGCAACATAATAGATGCTCTTCATTCTTCCTTCGATCTTCAAACTATTTACACCGTTTTCTATGATTTCACCTATATATGGCAGCAAACACAGATCCTTAGAATTAAAAATATAAGTTCCCTGCGCATCTTCCTTGATAGGAAAATATTCACCTGGACGCTTCTCCTCCATAAGCGAATATTTCCAGCGACAGGCTTGTGCACAGGCACCACGGTTAGAATCACGTCCTGTCATGTAATTACTCATAACACAACGTCCTGAATAAGAAATGCACATAGCTCCATGGACAAACATTTCTAATTCCACTGAACAATTATCGCGAATTTTTTTGATCTCATGCCTGGACAGTTCTCTTGCCAGAACCACCCGTGCAGCTCCTATGTCTGTCCAAGCCCTTACTGCCGCCCAATTTGTCGTATTAGCCTGTGTACTGATATGCACCGGTATATTTGGTACTGTCTGTCTGACCACTGAAAATACTCCCAAGTCGGACACTAATATTCCATCCACCTTTAAATTATCCAATTGCCGCAAATATTCCGGCAATCCAATCAAATCATCATTATGGGCAAATATATTAACTGTCACATATACTTTTCTCCCACGTGCATGGGCAAATTCAACACCCGTCTGCATATCCTTAAAAGAAAAATTACCGCCATAGGAACGCAGTCCAAATCGTTTGCCCCCCAGATAAACAGCATCGGCCCCATATAAAATAGCTATTTTCAATTTTTCCAGATTTCCGGCCGGTGCTAATAATTCCGTTTTAGTTTTCATCATTATATCTGTTTTTGTGAAACAGCCAATCCATCCCCTTCATAATAAATTTTACTAACAAATTGTGTCTCATCATTTATCAGCCTGATATATTCCCGCAAGCGCCTGACTATTGTTTTGTAGCGGCGCGGCGGCTTTTCTGCACTTTCTACATAACCACGAAATAATACATTGTCGGCCGCAATTATTCCCCTGCTGTTGAGCAATGGCTGCACTAATTTCAAATATTTTACATATTGCCCTTTTGCCGCATCAATAAAAACCAAGTCAAAATTTTTTCCAACTTTATCCAATATAGACGCTGCATCTCCCGTTATTATTTTGATATTATCCCGATAGGGTGATTTGCTGATAAATATATCTGCTGTCCGTGCACGTTCTTCATCTATTTCCAAAGTAATAATCCTGGTATCAGGTTTACTGTTTGATGCTAGTAACAGCGTTGAATAACCTATTGCTGTTCCAATTTCCAATACATTTTGCGGCTGAAGCGACAAGGTAATATCACTTAAAATCATAGCTGCCGGTTTTTTTATTATCGGTACATGGTTAAAATAAGCATATTCTTCCATTTCAGCCAATAATTCTTTTATTTGATTGTTCTTTCCCTGCTGACTATTCTGCATTATTAACTTCCTGAAGGTGTTCTCCATATGTTTTACTATAATGATTATGGCCCTGACTGTCTGCAACAAAATATAAATAATCATTTTGCTGTGGATAAAGCACAGCTTTTATAGACGAAATACCCGGATTATCAACGGCTCCCGGTGGCAATCCATAGTTTTTATAAGTATTGTACGGTGAGTCTATTTTAGTATCCTTTATCGAAATATTTTCCTTACGTTCAAGCATGGCATATTGGATTGTCGTATCTGACTGCAATGGCATATTTATTTTCAGCCTGTTAAAAAATACTTGGGCGATAATTGGTCTATCCGCATCAAATTTAGCCTCAGCTTCAACCAGGGAGGCTAAAACCACCAATTCATGCATTGATAAATTCATATTTTGGGCCCGCTCCCTCATTTTACTGTCGACTTTTTTGTCAAATTGCCCGGTCATAGTATCTATTACCATTTTAGCCGGCGTATTGATTCTGAATTCATATGTATCAGGAAAAAGATAGCCTTCTAATTTGTACTTGACTGCTGGATTATCACTTTTCATGTAATCATATGGTATATAAGTCTTGACTGTCTGCAAAAAAATGGCCTTATCCACTATGCCGTTTTTTGATAAAAGATCAGCTATCTGCTCTACGGTATACCCCTCTGGGACAGTTACCTTTATAATTTCTGTTCGGGGTCCATCCATAAGTTCTTCCAATACCTCATTGTCATTCATGTTTTTACGAAAAGTATACTGTCCTATCTTCAACTGCTTATCAAGTCCACGTAATTTAGCAATAACACGGAAATATACCTCATGGTTTATAACATCTTTATCTTTTAACAGATCCGCTATCTGTACTGTCTGCATGCCCGGTTTTACCTCAATAGTCACAAATCCTTGGGCCGATTCATCCTTCGTAGAACAAAATCCAATGATTACTGCTGCCAAAAACAACAATACTATTCCTGCCACGTAACGCAGCGGGAGGCCATATATTTCATTATTTTTTATATACATAAAGGTCTTCTTACCATAATTTTTCATGTTCGACAGGACCTTCAACATTATCCCTCCGCGTTGATACATAAAGTTTACTTTACTAGCATAATTTCAACTTATTAGTTGTTATTTTTTACCAGCTTTGTCTAATATAATACTGCATGCTCTTTCTTTTAGCAAGAATTGCTTTATTCATTACGTTATGAAGCGGTGCCCGGATGGACACCGCTTCATAATGTAGAACAACAATCATTTGTTAAAACTTTATCGTCGCGCCCACACCTACACCATTTTCATGGTGTCCAGAGTCCGGATCAAAATTATGATAATTTATATTCAAGTCCACATTAGCTACAACATTTACATTAAGTCCGACTTGTGTTTCACCAAAATCATTCCCCTTAACATACGAGGCATAAAGCTGAGAACCCAAAAAGCTCGGTGACACTACAGCTACTCCGCCATATCCATTGGATTTATCATTTGGCAGATGATTGCGAAAACCTGCCACAGCCTTAAAATTGGATCCAATTAAATCATATTGTGCATATAAATCATTTTGATGATCATATTCATCACGATCGGCATATTGATATCCAACAGTCAATTTAGGTGTAAATTTATGTTCAATATAACTTTCTTTAGAACCTATACCAACAGCTGTTTCATTATTTGCCAATGTATTAACTGGTGCAGCCATTACACCGGCATTTCCCATTGCTAAAAACATCGCAAAAGCTAAAATAATTTTTTTCAAAATAGACCTCCCCAAAAACACAATTATCAAAATACTTGATTTATCTATTATGCTATATAAAGTAATTTTATGCAATTGTTAATTATTACTAATAAACTTATCCGGAATAGCTGCGATAAATCTGCTAACAGTATTTTCCCGCCCATGATCACTCATCTGGCTCCAACTCAGGTATAAACGTTTCTTAGCCCTGGTAACCGCCACATAAAACAATCTTTTTTCCTCTTCAATGCGACCTTCTTTAAGCGCCAGGTACGCAGGAAAACACCCTTCCTGCATACCTGCCAAAAAAACATCATCAAATTCTGTTCCTTTAGCCTGGTGGATAGTAATTATCGGAATCCGCGGCAGCTGCAGCAATATTCTGTCTAAATCACTATTAGACAGCGCACTGACTTTTAATAACTCTGTCAATGCATCCCTCGGATCAGCATGTCCATCATCCATCTGTCTAGCAATTAAATATAGCTCTCTGATGCGGTTGATACATTCCGGCTGTTTTTCATAAAAAGCTTTTAGTCGGGTTACACTCATTACTTTGGCGATAATTTCATAGGGCCGCAATATATAGCTATTATCGATCAATTCATTCATCTGCACAGAAAACCACCGAAATTGGTCAAGATATTTACTTACCAATAATTTTCGTTCTGCTGATGTCGGACGTATATTTTTTTCTATAGCATAATTCAACAAGCCTGCTGTGGCCATGACATCATCAAAAGCATCATGAGTAGGTTTTGCCTTTATCGCGAAATAATCACTTAAAAATCCTAACTTATAATTACTCAAACCGGGATAAAATCTTCTGAAAATTTCCAATGTATCGTAATAGGCAGAAAAATGTTGGATTTTAAGACCTAAACGCCTTATCTGGCTGTATAAAATACTCAAATCATATTCCACATTATGCCCAACAATCACTGCATCTGCCGAAAATTTTATAAAATCAGTTAATACCGTTACTGGATTCTCACCGTTTTGTTGTAAAAACTCGTCAGAAAAACCATGCACATGATACGAATCACCAACCCGTCTGTCAGGTTTTAACATTCTCATAAATTTATTTTTTATTTTGCCGTCTTTATCCAGCCTTACTGCCGCTATCTGCACTATTTCATCGCTGCTGATATCTATACCTGTGCTTTCGACATCAAAAATCACAATATTTTCATTGACTGCTGCCTGCTTCAATAACTCAAAAGGCTCTCCGGCAAATTCATACGTTTTTTTATCAATAAAATCGGACAGACTAATCCCATACTTTTTAAATTCATTTGCTGTCACCGCTGCAATCGTTCTCTCCCCTATTCCGACAGCAAATTTCTTTAAAATACGCTTTAAACTATTTAAATCGTAATGATTTATCAGTAATTTCAAAAATGCCAGTACGTCTTTTATTTCCCTTCGACGGAAAAATTTAAATTCATCCACCAGGATAAATTTTATTTTCTCCTCATCCGGCAATTTTTTATTATATAATTCAAACTGTCGGCTCAACCGCTGATTATATTTATTACTTCTTGTAAGTATACCTATATTGGCAACGACAGCTGTAGATAGATTTTGTATTTGAGCAAATATCCATGCCGCTTCTTCTACCGCATCAGCAGCCCTTTTTACAGTTATCTGCTCACCCTCGTCACTGCTCGCCGCTTTTATTTTGTTTTGGTATATTTCCTGAACTTTACTACCGAACAGCTTATTCAAACAGTCATAAGAAGCATTCAGCAATACCCTGGTAGCACGATAATTTTCATCAAAAACTATAATTTTAGGCCTATAATCCCGTTTGTAGCATGCTAAGACTGAGTTTGGTTTTGAACCGCGCCATTCATAAATAGTCTGAAAATAATCGCCACATAATAAAATATGGTTTTTTACGAATAACTGTGACACTATTTTATATTCTAACTCACTGGTATCCTGCATTTCATCAATATTTATATACTTATACCTTTTTTGCCAAAATGTTCTTATCTGTACATCTTTAAAAAATACATAGACCATAGTTATTAAATCAGTAAAGTCCAGGCCATGCATCATTTTAAGCTGTTTATCATATTCTGCCACTAAACCGGCTCCGTTAGCGCGCAGAAATCTTTTTAATTTATCATCTGTTCCATAATGAATATTAACACAGACCGCATTTATTTTGTCCTGGTCTTTTGCAAATAATTGTTCAACAACGCTGCTATAATCCTTCACTATATCATTTGAATAAATATCATATACCGCTCGATTTATCTTCACCAAATTGATAAAATTCTGTAATGATTTAGTAAAAAAACCCTGTTTATTAAGCTGTTTCACAATATCTTTGCAATCATCCTCATCAAATACAATAAAATCGACAAACACATCTGTATTTTTTTTTGCTTCCGCTTTTATTATGTAATAACAAAAGCTATGAAATGTAGCAATATTTACCTGTCTGCCGGTTTTCCCCATAAGTTTACTAATACGTTCTTTTATTTCATTGCAGGCTTTATTAGTAAATGTCAGGCAAAGTATCTCATCAGGCTGCGCCCTTTGAGTTTTTACAATTTCTGCTATACGGTAAATAAGTGTATTGGTCTTACCGGTACCAGCCGAAGCACTAAGTAAAATATTATCCACGAGATCCTTTACCACTGACAACTGCTTGCCATTTAAATTTATTATTTCTTCCATATCAGCCATCATTATACCCTATAAACTTTATTGATATCAACCAAACACCTGTGTAATATCATCTACAATCGTTCGGTCAACAAATCCCCCATCTGCCATGTCACGCATAATATGCACTACATGACTATGTTCCATACCGGCACGATAAGGCCGGTCTTCTGTAAGAGCCTGATAAATATCGAGGCAGCCTAATAACCGTGAATTAAAATCCAGTTCTTTAGCCGTTTTACAATAAGGATACCCCTTGCCATTCAATTTTTCATGATGATTGGCAGCCCATTGTGTTATGTCTTCGAATCCGCTGATTTTATTCAAAGCTTTGCGTGTATAATAGGTATGGCATTGGATTTTAGCAAATTCTTCGGCCGTAAGCCGTCTTTCCGCTTCTAAAATATCATTAGATATCAATAATTTGCCAATATCATGTAAATCAGCAGCAATACGCAGTTTGACAGTCTCTTCAGCACTATAGTCATAAAATTCTGCCATAATACCTGCTTTTTCTGATAGTCCCTTTGAATGACGCCATGTAAATTTTGATTTTGTGTCAATTATACGGGAAAAAACTGCGGTTATTTCGTGAATCTGAAAATAATCAAGATCCAAAAATTTATATGGTGCACGTTTATCCAATGCTGCTTCAATATTTGCATCTTCCTGATCTAACCGATAATAAACCGGTTCAATAACTTTAAAAAAACTATCACAAATTTTTTCCGAAAATTTGACATTACGCAGTTTTTTTATATGATCAATTACCCGCTCTTCATAGTCACCATACATCATATTAACTTTAAAATGCGTATCCACATAATCAGCCAGTCCCAGTATTTGTGCCTTTAGAGGAATTGCATCACCCTTCATATGAAAATAACCACTGCCATCTAATCTTTCATGATGATATAAAATAATATTTCGCTCTTTCTTCAACAATGGATAATCTTCGATATTCTTTTCACCGATGGTGCAATGTTTTTTTATATTTTCAAATAAAAATACTTTTTTTCTATCCATTAATTTGTGTTCTGTTAAGCAGCCGCTGATTCCGTTATCGTGTAAAATGGAAAATGCTACCATGTCAACCAGATCGTCCTGAGTCATCCCCATCTGCTGCCCAATCAATAATGCGTTATAAGCCACACGTTTACCGTGATTTAACTTTACACCCAGAATATCCCTTTCAATACAGTCCAAGGCAAAAGATATCGACAACAAAAAACCATTTAAACTGAATTGCATGTCCACGCCTCCCAAAATGTTTACACTATGACAGTACATGTAGACATTGTACCATAAATACCATCAGTTGTGTTTTTGCCAATTTTCACTTCTTTCATTTTTTACAACATAATCATATAAATATAAAAATGCATCCAGCACTATCTGAAAATGCAGCCCACCCTGCCCAAACTGCTGAAAAAGCATTATTTTCATGGACGAACGGTCAGCAGCTGTACTGCTGCGATAAAATGGTACAATATAGCAGGAAATAACAGCAAAAAAGAACGTCTGCTCTATCTGCTGCTGTAAATTTACCGGCATATCAGGTTGTTCCTGCAGGTACTCATCCAGATAAATAAAAAAATCATAAAATTGCCGGAAAGCATCCTGATTGATTTTTTTATGGCTTACTGAATCATAGTGTTGATAATAAAAATATAAAGATTCATCATTGCAAACATAATAATCAGCTGCAAACATTGCCTTAAAACAAAACAACCAATCTTCTCCATAGCAAGACAGTTGAAATCTGATTGCATTATTTTCAATGAGTGAACGGCGATATAATTTATTCCAGATGACAAATTCTATCTTCGACAAATCATCTGCCAGCCCAATGCCGCCCTTATGCAATCCGCACGACGGTTGATAAGAACGTATAAGCGATTTTTCAGTTATTTTGTCATAACCGCATACAGCAATATCAGCCGCATGATAATTTGCCATTTCATAAAGTTTTTTTAAAAAATCCCTGTCAATAAAATCGTCACTATCAACAAATGCAATATATTCTCCGTGGGCATGGGATAGTCCGATATTGCGGCAGAATCCTGGCCCACTGATACCAGTATTGCTGAATAAATGTATATTAGTAATACCTTGATAATACTTGGCTACTTTTTCAGCGCAACCGTCTGTGGAATAATCATCAATTATAATAATTTCTATGTCCTCAAGACTTTGTGCCAAAATACTGTCGACAGCGCGGATTATATATTCATCGGCATTATGCATTGCCGTTATTACAGACACTTTTAGTGAATCAGCCATATTATCATTCCTTTTCATTATTGCAATCAATATTGACCATATAGAGAAATTTCATTATACTGAATTCATCCATAATGTTATACTACAAGGAGATCATCATGAAAATACGTTTAATGTTTATTATAATGCTAATTGGAGCTGCCATCATCACCATGGGCATGAAAGCTGTTCCAACACAGGCGGATTTTTCGTGCAGCGGTTTAAAAATCGGCGATGATTACACTGCAATGGAAAAAATTCTTGGAAAACCATGGTATAGCGATAATCGGTTTACTTATGGCATAGCCGTTGATTACTATATGTATCGTGACAAAACATGTATAGGAATTGACCATAGATCAGGAAAAATTGTCGATATTATCATTGCCGACAGAAAATACAGCTTATCACAAGATGTCAAAATAGGAGCAACACCATATAAAATACAATCTGTTTTTGGAAAGAATAAAAAAAGCCTGTTAAATGGTAATCAATATTATATATATACCGACATTGCCAATGAAAGAAAACGTCTTTTACTGCAACTTGACCCAATGGAAGATTATCTGATTGGCATACGTATCACCAGTCTGCCGCTTGATGATGAAGATGCTGACTCATATTCCGATGAACCCGGTACTGACCCCAAAGAAAGCAATATCGACACCAGTGCCATAACCGCTGCTGACAAAACAGCCCATAATATAAAATTAGGATTCAATTACAAACGTTCCTGGTAACTAAAAAACAACAGTTGTACATTCGCCGATTGGTGAAGTCTACTTTTAAAACTGGTATTATTTGACTTCAGATAAATAAAGATCACTATTTATCAAATTTTACTAATTGAACTTTTTCGTTTAAAATAGTCTTTAGCCTCTGTGATATCATTATTGATTTTTGCCAGCAATTCTTCCACGGAGGAAAATTTTTTTTCAGAGCGCAATTTTTCCAAAAATGATATTTTTATCCAACTGCCATAAATATCTTGATTGAAGTCGAATATATTGACCTCAACCCGTCGTTTCACATTAAACGTCGGATTAGTTCCCACATTGGCAATACCATGATATTTATCACCTTTTAATTCTATTGCTGCCACATATACACCATCAGGTGGTAATATATATTTATCCGATATATAAATATTTGCTGTTGGTACACCCAATAAATGACCACGATTTTCACCGTGTTCAATTTTACCTTCTATTGTGAAGGGATGTCCCAGCAATTCATTGGCTAAATGCAGTTCACCATCGCGCAAAGCATGACGCACACGCGAACTACTGACAATTTTATTACCAAAATAGGCCGCCGCCGGAATTTCCACATTATACCCAAACTGAACCGCTTTATCACGCAATATCTGCGGTGTACCTTCGCCCTTATAGCCAAAAGTGCAATTTGGCCCGACTACAACATATCTGGGTGCCAAATTATTTTTCAGCAGTCTTAAAAAACCATCTGCCGTTATGTTAGCGAATTCATGCGTAAACGGAATATTCATTAATATATCAATGCCTAATTTACTCAATTCATTCCCCTTGCGCTCATTAGTACTTATACGCTGCGGCACCCGCTGCGGTGCAACTATCTCTAAAGGATGGTTGGAAAAGGTAAATACAATACTTTTCCCATGAATTTTATGAGCAAGTTCCACAGCTCTCCGAATAATTTTTTGATGACCGATATGCACTCCATCAAAAGTTCCTAAAACTACAACATTATTTTGAAATTTTGATGTCAAATCAACGATATGTGAATAGACCAGCATAGTTGTGTTCTCCTAACCAAACAGAATCATATTAAATCGTATTTACTGTATCATAAATTTAATAAAAGGTAAACAGTAAGTATTGGAGGTATTCATGGGAAAAATCATTCTGATTACCGGTGGGGCACGTTCCGGAAAAAGCAGTTTTGCGGAAAAATACGTAGCCCGCTGCGGCAAGAAAATTGCTTATATTGCCACAGCGCAGGCTCTCGACGACGAAATGCGCCAGCGAATAAACAAGCATAGGGAACGCCGTCCAGCCAGCTGGCATACTATTGAAGCACCATTTGCTGCAGAAAAAGCCATCGATGCGTGCCATGACTATGACACTATTTTATTTGATTGTCTTACAGTCTATCTCAGTAATATTATTTGCCAGCCTCATTTAGAAAAAGCCAGCAATCAAAATCGCGAACAAGAAATTTTTACTGCCTTGCATAAATTAATCAAAGCAGCAAAAAAACATGAACAAACTACGGTCTTTGTTACCAATGAAGTCGGTTCGGGCATTGTACCGGAAAATGAATTAGCCCGACAATATCGCGATGCCGCCGGCATGTGCAACCAATACACGGCCAGACAGGCTGATGAAGTATATTTGGCTGTAGCGGGAATACCCGTACAATTAAAATGATTTTATTAAAGGATGTGTGGATGATCTTTGAATTCTTTTTTTACCGGCCTGCTTTTTTTAACACGTATTCCTGTTCATTATAATGCTGATTGGACTCCAAAAGCCTGCGGTGACAGTGTAAAATATTTTACTCTCATTGGTGCTGTCTTAGGCGCAGTAAATGTTGCTGCCGCTTATTTTTTTATTGTCTTACTGCCCCTGCTGCATATCTATATACCTGGGT
The DNA here is from genome assembly GCF_015732285.1 of Pectinatus frisingensis. Classification (GTDB taxonomy): domain Bacteria; phylum Bacillota; class Negativicutes; order Selenomonadales; family Selenomonadaceae; genus Pectinatus; species Pectinatus frisingensis. Next base: position 142,885 of record NZ_WIQU01000022.1, on the reverse strand, counting down.
ACCTGGGAGCATTTTTTCTGTTACTCATAAGTATCATATTGACTGGAGCACTGCATTGCGATGGTTATACTGATACGATGGATGGCCTTTTATCCGGTCGTGACAAAAATAGAATGCTCATAATAATGAAGGACAGTCATGTCGGTGCCCACGGTGTAACGGCATTGTTTTTATTGTTGCTGGGTAAATATTCCGCATTGCTTTGCCTATATCCATTAAGTCTGCAAAATACAAACGCATTATATTTGCTATACAGTGCTTTATTTTTAATGCCGGCACTGGGACGTTTGGCTATGGTCATAGGTATAACAATGTTCCCTTATGCCCGTAAGGAAGGTTTAGGAAAAGCTTTTTCAGCTCATTCCAGCAAGAGATCACTTCTGACAGCTAGTTTTATATTCATCATTGTTCTCATAATAAATTATTATAATTTATACCAAAGTTTATGGGCCTTGTTACTTACAATTATTTTTTCAGTCGCTTTTTGCCGACATGTTACCAGTAAAATCGGCGGACTGACCGGTGATGTTTACGGTGCAGTTACAGAATTGGTCGAATTATTGGTGTTGATTACGTTTGCAATAATATAGCGATATTTACAATAATCAATTATACTAAAGGGAGTAAATTTATGGTTACTAAAATCGTGCTTATTCGTCATGGACGAACAGCTTGGAATATCGAAGGTCGTTTTCAAGGCCAGTCTGACACAAAACTTTTAACAGAAGGAGTGGCACAAGCAAAGCTTCTGGCAGAAAAATTTCCATTAAATAATTTAGATGCTCTTTACAGCAGTGATTTGCAGCGCGCCAAATGCACCGCTGAGCTGATTGCTGATAAATTTAACTTGTCATTACAATTGACTGAAGACTTACGGGAAATGAACTTTGGTCAATGGGAAGGGATTTTATTTAATAAAATAAACGAACGTTGGCCCGGTGCTATCAAACATTTTTTTGACAATCCTGACTCAATAAAAATCCCTGATGGAGAAAACTTTCAGCAGGTGCAAAATCGTGGCATGCGCGTCCTGCGTAAAATAATCCAGGAAAATTCAGGCCGCAATGTTGCCATCGTTGCCCACGGTGCAATAAACAGAGCAATCCTTTCCTGTGTGACACATATTCCTTTCGAATATATATGGTCTGTAGGACAAAGCAACACCGCTTATAATATCTTGTCATATGACGATGAATATAAAAAGTTCTACATTCATACGATAAATAATACATCTCATTTAATGTAATGGACCCGTATACATATTAATTAATAATATTTATGGTACAGTCAGTAATCGGATATAAGTGTAATTTGAAAGAGGTATTAGGTAATTTATGCGTAAATATCGTATAGTTCCACAATCAGGTGATAAATTTCGCCAGCTGATTGACTCCATTCCGCTGGCCGATGAATTTATGGTTCTTTTAAAAGCCAGCACAATTAAACATGTCGAAATAGATATCAGGAATAATACCTGGGAAATTTTACTAAACACATATCGATATCTGCCGGAAGATATGCTCGCACAGGCAGCTGATTATATTGCCGATAACTGCAGCGTATCACAAGTTGTCTTTTATCAAGATATTATTGACTTTGCCGCTCAAATAGATAAAAATTGGTCTAAAATAATCATGGCTGCTGCCGGTGATAATCCTACTATAAAAACGCTGCTGCGCATGGCCCGCTACAGTATCGACGGAAATATACTTACCTTGGAACTGCACGGTGAACTGGCCGGTGAAATATTACATGCTCACAGTATCGGTAAACGATTGAAGGACAGCATTCATGACATACTCGACTTGGAATGTCGGATATCTTTTAACGCCATCGATGACAACGATACCCTGCCAACATTAGAAAATGATTATGTTATGGTCGATTATACGCCACCAATAATCAATCAAAGTATTGATAAATCAACATCTGAAAAATCGCATACTGCTGCTTCCTATGGAAGCCATTACAATAAAAAACAGGGCTTACCTACCAACAACACTGACCGTGGCTGGATTTTTGGCAAACGAATCACTGCAGAAGCCATTCCAATCGACGATATTGATGGGGAAATGAAAAATGTTGTACTTCTGGGTAAAATAAACAACATAAATAATCGTGAATTTAAAACCGGCAATAATCTGCTCACTTTTGAATTGGCAGATAAAAGTAATGGTATTGACTGTAAAATTTTTTTCAAGGATAAAGCTGAATTTGAACGAGTCAATACAGCATTATCAAACGGATTAATTATAAAACTTTCAGGCAGTATTCGTTTTGACAGTTTTAATAATGACTTTGTTATGATGCCTAACAGCATTTACCAGGGAGAAATGAAAAACCGTATGGATAGCGCTGCGCAAAAACGTGTGGAATTACACGCCCATACCCATATGAGCAATATGGATGCCGTTGTCTCCGCCAAGGATTTAATCTGTACGGCAGCCAAATGGGGCTGGCCGGCGATTGCTATTACCGATCATGGTGTTGTACAGGCTTTTCCTGAAGCCGCCAAAACCATTGCTGATAAAAAACTTAATATAAAAATAATCTACGGTCTGGAAGGATACTTGATCTACGATGAACAGCAAAAACGAGCAAACCATATCATCCTTCTAGCTCAAAATGCCATTGGACTACGCAATATATATCGTCTTGTATCGCTATCACATCTTAAATACCTGCAAAAACGTCCCCGCATCCCTAAAAAAATCTTAACAGAATACCGTGAGGGTGTTATTGTCGGTTCGGCCTGTGAAGCCGGCGAATTGATCCGAGCCATCGTTGCCGGACAAAGCGATGATGAATTACTGCAAATAGCCTCTTATTATGATTATCTGGAAATACAACCAATCGGCAATAATGAATTTTTAGTACGCAGCGAAAATTTTCCTGATATCAAGACCGACTCTGATCTGCAAAAAATAAATTTAAAGGTTGCCGAATTGGCCAAACGCCTGAACAAAATGCTGGTTGCAACCTGCGATGTTCATTTTCTCAATCCACAGGACAGTATCTACCGGGCAATATTAATGAGCGGAAAAGGTTTCAAAGACGCTGACCTCCAGCCACCGCTATTTTTACGGACAACAGAAGAAATGCTGCATGAATTTGACTATCTTGGTAAAGAACTTGCCTATAGGGCAGTTGTGGAAAATCCTCGTAAAATTGCTGCAATGATTGATGTTATAAAACCAATTCCTGACGATCTTTATTCACCAATGATTCCAGGGGCTGACGAACAAATACATGACATGAGCTATGCCCGCGCCAAAATGCTTTATGGTGAAAATTTACCGCCAATAGTTGCCGAACGTTTGAAACTTGAACTAAAATCAATTATTGGGCACGGTTTCGCTGTATTATATCTAATCGCACATAAACTCGTTAAAAAATCCTTAGATGATGGTTACTTGGTAGGTTCAAGAGGATCTGTCGGTTCATCATTTGTAGCCACAATGACCGACATTACCGAAGTCAATCCGCTGCCACCACATTGGCGTTGTCCTAAATGCCGCAGCAGTGAATTTATAACTGACGGTTCCTATGGCTGTGGTTTTGACCTGCCTGACAAAACCTGCCCATATTGCGGTACCGCAATGATCAAAGACGGACACGATATACCATTTGCCGTATTTATGGGCTTTGATGGTGACAAGGTACCGGATATAGATTTAAATTTTTCCGGTGATTACCAACCAATTGCCCATAAATATACAGAAGAATTATTTGGCAAGGATAATGTCTACCGGGCAGGAACAATAGCAACTGTAGCAGATAAAACTGCATATGGATACGTACGTGGTTACTTTAATGATAAGGGACTAAAAAAGCGCGACGCATATATAAACAGTCTGGTTGCCGGATGTACAGGAGTAAAACGCACCACCGGACAGCATCCCGGTGGGATCATGGTAATACCACGCAATATGGATGTCCACCATTTCACACCGATCCAACATCCGGCCGATGATAAGGATACCGCGACAATAACCACTCATTTTGATTATCATTCGATAAGCAGTCGTTTGGTAAAGCTTGACATTTTAGGTCATGATGATCCGACTGTCATAAAAATGCTGGAAAATGTCACCCATCGTGATCCTAAAACAATTCCCTTCGATGATCCGGCAACTATGAGCCTGTTTTCTTCTACTGAGGCTCTGGGTGTAACACCAGAAGAACTGGGTGCTACCTCGGGAACTTTTGGCATCCCCGAATTTCGCACTCCTTTCACACGACAGATGATTGATGACACCCATCCAACAAAATTCAGTGACCTTGTACGAATAAGCGGTTTTTCCCATGGTACTGATGTTTGGCTCAATAATGCTCAGGATTTAATAAAAAACGGCATATGCACACTTTCAGATGCCATTTCGGCACGTGATGATATTATGATGTATCTTATGCATAAAGGCATCAAACCATTACTGGCTTTCAAAACAATGGAAAACGTCCGCAAGGGACGCGGTATAAAAGATGATGTCGTTGCTGAATTGAAATCAGGCGGCATTCCTGACTGGTTTATTACTTCTTGTCAAAAAATAAAGTATCTTTTCCCACGGGCCCATGCCACTGCTTATGTCATGATGGCTTATCGTATTGCCTTCTGCAAAGTACATTACCCACTGGCATTTTATGCTGCGTATTTCTCTATCCGCGCTGATGAATTTGACGCACATTTAATAGCACAGGGTAAAACCGCTATTAAAGCCCGACTCGATGAATTAGCCCAAGAAGAAAAAATGAAAAAATTATCAGTCAAGGAAAAAGGTCTGCAGGTCGTGTTAGAATTAGCATGGGAAATGTACCTGCGCGGCTTCAGTGTAGAAAAAGTAAACCTATATGAGTCTTTAGCTGATAAATTTGTCATGCATGAAAAATCTCTGTTGCCACCACTATCGGCTCTCCCCGGTGTTGGAAACACAGCGGCGCATAATATTGTAGAAGCCAGGAAGAATGGCGAATTTTCTTCGATTGATGATTTAAAAAAACGAGCCGGAGTGCCGACACCTTCCATTGACATTTTGCGTGAGCACGGCTGTTTAACTGGTATGAATGAAACCGATCAAATAGCTTTATTTGTTTGATAAAAAAATATCATTGCAAAAACGGGGCAAGTTTTAATAAAACTTGCCCCGTTTTTTCATAAAATTTCTATTTTCTTTTAGCCTTTGCCCAGCTGTCACGCAATCCGACCACCCGATTAAAAACAAGATGCTCTTTTCGTGAATCTTTGTCTACGCAAAAATAACCTTCTCGCAAAAATTGATATTTAGTCCCCTGCGATACCCAGGCCACTGAAGGTTCAATACGACACTCCGACAAAACTGTCAAGGAATTCGGGTTTAATGCCGTAATAAAATCCTTTTGATTATCAGCATCCGCTTTCAATAAATAATCATACAAGCGAACCTCCACCGGCAGCGATTCTTTCACCGACACCCAGTGCAGCGTCCCCTTTATTTTTCTGCTGGCAGTTGCTCCGCCGCGTTTTGATTCAGGATCATAGGTGCAATGCAGCTCAACGACATTGCCATCAGTGTCTTTTATAACTTCATTACATTTTATAATATAAGCATATTTCAACCGAACCTCACCTTCCGGTTTTAAACGGAAAAACTTTTTGGGTGCATTTTCCATAAAATCAGCTTGTTCAATATAAATTTCCCTGGTGAATGGAACATAACGCGTTCCATCACTATCCGGTCTATTTTCCGCCAATAAATCCTCTCGTTTATCCGCAGGAAAATTTGTTATTACTACTTTTAACGGATGAAGCACTGCCATCACCCGATTTGCTTTCTTATTCAAGTCTTCCCGTACACAATGTTCCAGCATGGCAATATCAACCAAACTGTTGCTTTTAGCCACACCAATCTGCTCACAAAAATCACGTATGGATGCTGCTGTATAGCCTCTGCGCCTAAATCCTGAAATTGTCGGCATGCGTGGATCATCCCATCCCGAAACATAATTTCCCTCCACTAACTGACGCAGCTTACGCTTACTCATAACAGTATTGGTTAAATTTAAACGGGCAAATTCAATCTGTTTCGGCCTGGAGTTGATGTCAAACCCCAAGCTTTCCAATAACCAATTGTATAACGGACGATGTTCTTCAAATTCTAAAGTGCATATAGAATGGGTTATCCCCTCAATAGCATCAGAAAGTGGATGCGCAAAATCATACATTGGATAAATACACCATTTTTCGCCTGTACGATGATGAGGTGTATGTGATATCCGATAAATGATTGGATCTCTCATAGTAATATTGGGAGAAGCCATATTGATTTTAGCGCGCAGCACTTTCGCCCCATCAGCAAATTCACCATTCTTCATTCGCCCGAATAAATCAATATTCTCTTCGACACTGCGATCACGGTAAGGACTTTTTATACCAGGTTCAGTTAATGTACCGCGATATTCTTTGATTTGCTCAGCGTTCAAATCACAGACATAAGCCTTGCCGCGCTTTATCAACTCAACAGCAAAATCATATAATTTGTCAAAATAATTTGAAGCATAAAACATCCTGTCATCCCAGGAAAATCCGAGCCACTTTACATCTTCCTGTATAGAATCCACATACTCAATATCTTCTTTAGTCGGATTAGTATCATCAAACCGCAGATTACACAGTCCCTTATATTTTTGCGCTGTTCCAAAATTTATACAGATCGATTTAGCATGACCAATATGCAGATATCCGTTCGGTTCCGGTGGAAACCTTGTGTGTATCCCATCAGCATATTTACCATCCTTTAAATCTTCATCAATAATATTATGAATAAAATTTGGCAAAAAATTTACATTTTCCGGCATTAAATATCCCTCATTACAAATTTATTTAAAGCAATAACTGTCATACTACATTGTACTTTTTCTCATTATCTTCCTCAGCAGAACATTAAGGCACGGCAATTGCCGCATTAAATGAGCTGGCTATTGTATTGATTATCATGAACCGCAAAAACGCAATAATCTGCAAGTGAACTATCGCTTTGCATTAGCTTTGTTTCTATATAATTATGTAAAACGGTAAATCCCTTTTGCATATCATCAGTCTGCGGCAGACTATTGATAATTTCATCAACATATCCATGATTGACTATTTTTTGCAGCGTCCAAGTGAAGTTTATATCATATAACCATAATAACCGAACCAGCTTACGATCATTTTGCGTACGCATTTTACGGTAATCACATTGCCCGCCTGTTTGAAATTGTCTGATAAACTCATCACTGCACGGTTCCAGATCATTTTGGGTCAAATATGGACGCAAAACACGAAAAATATCAAGCTTGTCAGCATCACGAATAAATTTAGCAAAATACAGCGCTTTTTTATCATCAGTTATCTCGATCTGTTTGGCATTATGATTTTTTACAGCAAATTTTATCAACCGGCGCTCCTGCTCACTCAACGCCTGAATACAAGCAAGATTCTGCATGACCTGAATTCCCAGCAGTGCGTGATTTTCCGACGCAGCATCATTAAAAGTCCTATACACTGCGAACTGATGAAATCGGCCTACATCATGAAATAATGCAATAATTTTAGCCAAAAGTGTATCATGTTGGTTAAGTTTTAAATGGTCTGCCAGTTGCTCAGCTATCTTTACTACCTGCATAGTATGCTTTTCTTTAATTAATATTCCCTCTTGTATACTTTGATCAGCACTGTAAAATGATTTCATGTAATTTTTCATCCAATTAAGCATTTCCTGCCATTGTTCATTGGATAATTGCTGATTTTTATTCGACAATTTTAAATATCTCCTCTTATGATTAAAGGTACATTTATTATATCATAATTGTGCAGATGGTGAAACAAACAAAAAAAAGACCGGTATACACCGATCTATAAATACAATAAGAATGAAACCTCTTATACTTCTCCTTTTAAGTGAGCCAATTCAGCCTGATTCTCCTGATAATACCACCGCACCGATTTACCAATGGCGCATCGTATGGCATCAAGTTTTCCCTGCAGTGCTAATTTCTTTAGCCGCATGGCATCAAATCCATTGATTGATAGATAACTAGCCGAAATAAACCCTCCCCTTTTCAAAGTATTACGATAGATTGTACTATCTCTTCGGTCTACTACAACTTGCCTTATCGCCATCAAATCACCCCATTAATGTTATGCAGGTATAGGCTGGTGACATGCTCCTGCTTCTCACTGTTCATTAAAGCAGGGCTTCTCGTTCGATACAGCTAATGCCGTCAGCCGAAACGAGCTAACTCCGTGTGTCCCACGGTTTTTAGCATGACAATTATCTTTAAATGAAATATTAATCGCCATAACTAAACAAATTACATTATTTATTATATAGTATTTCTAAAAAATTGTACAGCTGTAAATTGTAAAAATTAGTTTAATAAAATAAATCATTTCACTATTTGATTTATTTTGATTGACTATGAGTTACTTTGATTGTATAATTTACTTGAAATGAGGGATAAAAATGTTAGCAGCACAACGGTACGCCAAAATCATTCAATTATTAAATCATAAGCAGTCAGTAAGCGTTGCAGAATTATCTAAACTTTTACAGGCATCAGAGGCAACTGTACGACGTGATATAAACGTTTTGCATACCAAAGGTTCACTGATAAAAGTATACGGTGGAGCAATGTCTGCCGAAGATTACACTACCACTGAAGATAAAGTTGAAATTAGGAAAACTGTCCATGTCAGTGAAAAAGAATTAATTGCCATTACCGCTGCCAAACTTATAAAAGCAAAAGATATCGTTTACATTGATGCAGGAACTACCACGGAACTATTATTGAAATATCTTCAGGAAAAAGATGCCGTTTACATAACTAATGATGCTTCACATGCCGTACAACTGATCAGTCATGGTTTTACCACTACAATAATCGGTGGCACTATGAAACTTGTGACTTATGCGACAGTTGGCGCCTCCGCCGTAGAAAATCTCCGCCGTTATAACTTTACTATCGGTTTCTTCGGTACGAACGGCGTAAGTATCAAAGCCGGTCTCACCACTCCTACTGACGAAGAAGCTATGATGAAGGAAACCGCAATAAACCATTGCAAAAAAGCTTATATATTAGCTGATAATTCCAAATTCGGTAAAATTACTCCTTTTAGTTTTTCTTCACTGGATAAAGTCACGGTAATCACTAATAAACAACCTGATGAAACATATGCGCATTATGACATTGTTGTTGCCGGATAATTATTGTCCGAATTCCCCGTAACCACAGTTACGCTTCCCCAATCGAAAGGAGTCATCATGATATATACTGTTACTTTTAATCCTTCCCTTGACTATATAGTCCGCCTTGATTCTTTCAATACCGGTCGAATAAATCGTTTAAAATACGAAAAAATACTTTGCGGCGGTAAGGGAATAAATGTATCCATCGTTTTAAAAAATCTGGGAGTTGCCAGTATAACTTCCGGTTTCACCGCCGGTTTTACCGGTAGAGAAATTGAACGACAATTAAAAAACGATTTTCACTGCACTTGCGATTTTATAAATTTAACTCATGGTAATTCTCGTATAAACGTAAAAATAAAAGCTGATATGGAAACAGAAATAAACGGACAAGGTCCAAATATTCCACCACAGGCTATCGATGCATTATTTGATAAATTGGATTCCCTACAGTCTAATGATTATCTTGTTCTTGCCGGCAGCATCCCCAGCTTTTTACCTAATAATATTTACGAAAAAATTCTACAGCGTCTGACAGATAAGCAAATAAATTTTGTTGTAGATGCCGAAGGGAAATTACTGCTCAATGTCCTCGAATATAAACCGTTTTTAATTAAGCCTAATAACCATGAATTGAGCGGTATATTTAATAAAGAATTAACTTCCACCGATGAACTAATTAAACATGCATCTATACTGCAGCAACGCGGTGCCCGTAATATACTCATCTCCCGCGGCAGCAAGGGAGCAATTTTATTAACACAGGACGGGGATTGTCTGACAGCACCGGCTCCAATCGGCAAACTTGTCAATTCTGTTGGTGCCGGTGATTCGATGGTCGCTGGATTTCTTGCCGGTTATATTTACTCCGGTGATTACAAAACAGCTTTTCGCATGGGAATAGCTGCTGGTTCAGCATCTGCTTTTTCTGACAATCTAGCTACAAAAGCTGAAGTAAACGCTTTAATGCAAAATATAATTATTTAATTTTTAGGGGGTACATCAATGAGAATCACAGATCTATTAAAAAAAGACGGCATCCTGCTTAATGCCCAACCATCTAATAAAAATGAAGCAATAGACATCTTGGTCGAACTCATGGACAAAACAGGTATATTAACAGACAAAGCTGCTTATAAAAAAGCCGTATTAGACAGAGAAGCTTCCGGCACCACCGGTCTTGGTGACGGGATTGCAACACCACATGCTAAGAGTAATGCAGTAAAAACAGCCGGACTGACTGCAATGGTCGTAAAAGGCGGTGTTGATTTTGCTTCATTGGATAATCGCCCGGCACGGCTTTTTTTCCTTATCGCCGCACCAAAATCAGCTGATGATGAACACTTGAAAATGCTCAGTATGCTTGCTGCCATGCTTATGGACAATGATTTTAAAGAAGCTTTGATCCATGCAGAAACAGCAGATGAATTTCTCAGACTAATTGATGAAAAAGAATCGCAAAAAACTGCTGTAAAACTGGCAGTACCCAGTAAGGGATCATACGATGTGCTGGCAGTAACGGCATGTCCTACTGGAATTGCCCATACTTATATGGCAGCAGAAAGCCTCGAACAACATGCCCAAAAACGTAATATAAAAATAAAAGTGGAAACAGAAGGCTCTGGCGGTACAAAAGACACATTAAGCCCTGCTGAAATAAAGACAGCTAAATGTATCATTATAGCTGCTGATAAAAATGTCCCTATGGCGAGATTCAATGGTCGTCCCGTACTAATAACCAAAGTATCTGATGGAATTAACAAAGCTGATGAACTTTTGGATACAGCATTAAGCGGTAAAGTACCAATTTATCGCCATGACGAAGACACCTATGAAGCACCTTCTTCCGAATCAGAATCAGTCGGCCGCCAGATATATAAGCATTTGATGAATGGTGTTTCACACATGCTGCCATTTGTCGTAGGCGGTGGTATTTTGATTGCTTTGGCATTTTTAGTTGATCCTTTTGATCCGGCCAATCCGGCTAATTTTGGCTCGAACACTCCACTAGCAGCCTTTTTCAAAGGAATTGGCGGCGTATCTTTCGGTTTTATGCTGCCGGTTTTATCTGGATTTATTGCTATGAGCATTGCCGACAGACCCGGGCTTGTTGCCGGATTTGTTGGTGGAGCGATGGCCAACTCAGGCGGTTCAGGTTTTCTAGGTGCTTTATTGGCTGGTTTTGCTGCCGGATATATCATTATCGGCCTAAAAAGAATTTGCACGGTATTACCTGATTCATTAGAAGGTATAAAAACTATTCTTATTTATCCATTATTCGGTGTATTATTAATGGGCATTCTCATTCAATTTATTATTAATCCACCTGTAAGTGCTTTAAATGCCTGGCTCATCGACACATTAAAAAACATGGACATGAGCAGTCGCATATTGATTGGTGCCATATTAGGCGGCATGATGTCTGTTGATATGGGAGGTCCTGTCAATAAAGCCGCTTATGTTATCGGCACCGGCATGCTGGCCAGCGGTGAATACGGTATAATGGCTTCAGTCATGGCCGGTGGAATGGTACCGCCCTTAGCCATTGCTCTGTGCAGCACATTCTTTAAAAATCGTTTTACGGAAAACGAACGTAAATCCGCTGTCAGTAATTATGTAATGGGCCTGTCCTTTATCACCGAAGGAGCTATTCCTTTTGCCGCCAGTGATCCGCTGCGCGTACTGCCATCTTGTATAATCGGTTCAGCAACAGCCGGCGCTTTATCAATGGCTTTTTCCTGCACTCTGCGCGCACCGCATGGAGGAATCTTCGTAGTACCCACTATCGGTAATCCACTAATGTATATTTTATCTATATTAATTGGTTCTATAGTTGGAATGGCAATTTTAGCCGCATTAAAAAAACCTCTTAAAAACTGAACTTATCACAATTCAGACAGCAAAAAATAAATGTTTATTATACTTTTTTTTCAATAAATCAATATTTACCGGGTCTAGGTACTATGCAATATCAATTTGGTTTGATGGACAACCTGCCCTATTCTTCCTGCCTTATATGTAGGCTTTGTTTATCGGACCGGAGATTTGCCCTTGGTTTATTTTAAATTCCGCCTTGCAATAGACAGTTATATGCTTAGCACTATTAACCTGCACTCGGAACTTTCACCCATTAATGCGCCTATGCTGGGCGCACTCAATTTAAAAATAAAGCAGGAGAAATGAGAATTACTCATTTCTCCTGCTTTATTTTTAAACCATCAAGTATTATCAGTACTTTATAATGGACATTCTCACAAAATGGAACTGGCAGACTGCTAAACGATGCTGCCTGGAATATAGAATGAAACATTTCCGTAATTACTTCAGCCGGAATATCCCTGCGGAATTCACCGGTTTCCTGTCCCTTTTTTATAATACCGTCAAATATGTATTTAAACAATGGCGCTGCACCGCTTTCGTGTTCAAAATCACGCGGCAGTGCACTTTTATCGGCCGCTTTCATAAATAATGGCAGAACAAAACGATTTTTATCAAGCAATGCTGCCGTTTCCGTGACAACAGTCTCAAGAATACCGGCATAGGTTTTTTGTGTGCGGGAAATCGAAGAAAATGAACTGCGAATATCTTCTGCCAACTGGTTTAATAAATCTTTCAGCAAGCTTTCCTTGGAGTCAAAATAATTATAAAAAGTCCCCAACCCAAGTTTGGCTTCTTTCATTATATCTGCAATAGATGTTTCAGCCAGTCCATTTTCAGCAAATAATCGCGTTGCTGACTCAATTATGGTCTTTTTAGATTGAATTTTTTTGCTTTCCCGTTTAGTCAATTTTTCCTGCATTTTTATTCCTCATTTATTCTCACCAGATAAATACTCTCTTTAATAATGCACTTTATATCAAATATTCGCCGTCAATCATCAATGAACGTCAACTTACTAAAAGCTTCCAAAAAAAGATTATATTTGTTATCTATTTTATCTGCGTCTTGTCCAGTTACCGCCACTCGCATAAAAGTCGTATTAAACACAATAAACGCATTATAGAATACATCATATTCTTTAGTGTCCAATATTGCCGCCATCAATTGAATCTGCTTTGCGCAAGCATGCGCCTGACAAATATATGCTAAAACCAAAGAATCAGCCGGTTCATTTTTAATTCCGTATATATTCATGGCAGCTTTGACATTGCAGACACATGAATTAGTAAATTTCCTAAATAATTTAACTTGATCTTTTATTAATGATTTATCCATCTAACTAATACCTCTTATAAAATCCCGGCAGCTAACCTTATTGCCACTTCGTCCTCCGGCATACTAAATTGTATAACCAGTTTAACAAAACAGTTGCCCTTTTATTTTTACTGCAAATAAATTTTTAATAGTTATTGCTATCTCCATATTATATTACTTATATTACACTTCCCAGCAAAGCAACAGCCTTGCCAAGAATACGTATATCGCTGCAATTATTTCTGTTAAACTCCATTGGCTTATACTTAGGATTCTCTGAACGTAGTTGAATCATGCTGCCATATTTATACACCCGCTTCAAAGTAGTGCTGTCATCTATCAGTACGGCAGCAATCTCTCCGTCATTCACTTCTGCCTGTTCGCGAATAAAAACAATATCTCCATCATATATTCTGGCGTTTATCATACTGTCACCTGAAATACGCAGACAAAAATCAGCCTTTATATTATCACAGCACGGAATATATTCATCAAAGTCCTGCACCGCTAAAATAGGCCTCCCGGCAGCTATACGCCCTATCAACGGAATTTTTCTCACTGAGTCATTATCAGCATTCTTAACCTGTGATGATAACTGCATTCCCCAAAAATGTTCCGGTGGAATATTCAAAGCAGCAGCGATTTTTAAGACATTTTTTTGTTTAGGTTCATAACTGCCTGACAAGTATTCACATATTGAAGATTTGTTTATCCCTGTAACACGTGATAATTTAGTTTGGTTTATTCCTGCAGCAATCATATACTCATGCAGTTTTTCGGAAAAATCAGTCATAGTTTAAACCTCCAGTTTTTATTTAGTATACTTAATATGTTCGGAAAAATCAACAATAAACAGCAATAAAAAATTCATAAAGATGAAAAAAGACTTGCCAAAATTTACCTTATATTGTATTATTGTCTATAAAGATTTCCGAACATTTTATTTAACAAAACTAAACGTCAATATAACGAGGAGGATTTTGTAATGAAACATCTAGGTTACAGCCGTATCATCAAAGCAAAAGATTTACGGGTATTGGCACGCTATGCAGCAATTGCTGCCTGCATCAAACCCTACATAAAAGATACAAAGATACATGTGGACTGGTATAAGATAAAATCAGCCTGATCTACTAATTTTTATGTTTTTTCTGCTGTGGATAAAGTATTATATTATCACCATCACGTTTCAATTTAATTTGATATTCAATAATTCCCTTTTTGTAAAAATCAATTTTTAGTTTTAAAAGTTCTTTATTCAACGCAGTTGTAAGCTCGTCATCAATATAAGTAGCTTTAGTTTCTGTCACTCGTTTTCTTTTTTGAATATTATTATCATCAAATTCATCAGCTAAATCAAATAATGATCTGGTTGACTTATGCTCTTTACAATCTCTAAGCATATCAGTGTCTGATAACCCCTTAGGTATTTTTGTCATTTCAATCATCCCTTTTCAAAAATTTTTCCCACATTACAATAAGAAGTCCAATTACAGCGGTTATCAGCAGACTGCAGGCTGCAAATGTTCCTATAATAATGAAAAAATCTTTATCGGTTATAATCTTCCCATAAAAATTCAACTGTCCATTATCCAAACCTTCTACTAAAGGAAAATATATGGCACCGGCGATAATATTGAGTGCTGTAAAAAGAAAAAGTTCACTCCATATTGGCAAATTTCTAAAGATAAATAAAAGCAACAGCCACATTACAACAGCGATAAACGCTGTTTTTTCAAAAATATAAAACATCGTTCCGATAAAATCAGTGGACAAAAGTGTCTTCGCATCAATATTTTTATTTGCCTGATCAGAAGCCTGGTCCTTTCCAGTTTCTTCTGCTTCTGCCGTTGCGTCATTATCCGTCTGTTTGTCAGTATCATCATGTTTAATATATTTATTATTTTTTATTTTGTCAGAACCAGTTTTATCATCTGAAGAATTATTCTTATCTGCCGATGCCGCATTATCAGCGGATTTTTTGTCATTGTCTTTTGCTGATCTTGCATGATCATTAATTTCAGCTGATATTTTATCTGTATCAATACCCTTTATTTCCGGCAGCTGTGGTGCCGGAACGGCAGGAGGCTGTGGAATCTGAATATCGGGTGGATTCATTTCAGGCAAGCGCACTTCTGCCTGAGCACTATTTGATAATATGGCGCCGACCAATAAAACACTCCCATACCAAATTATTTTTTCCACAAAACCAACTATATTTTTTTCACGAAAGACGGTTTTTAAAATCATCATAGCCAAAACGCTTCACAATTTTTATTTGTCCATCCTTTTTTAGCACAGCTATCGTCGGTAAGGGAATGCCATTAAAAGTATTATTTTTTACCATTGAATAAATAGCCATGTCACAAAAGACAACTTTATCTCCGACCGATAATGGTTTATCGAAGGAATATGAACCGATAATATCCCCGGCAAGACAGGTAGCTCCTCCTAATGTGTAAGTATAAGCTTTTTTATTCGGCAATGCCGCACCAACTACATCCGGCCGATATGGCATTTCAATTACATCCGGCATATGGCAGGCTGCTGATGCATCAAGGATGGCAATATCACGTTTATTATGGATTAGTTCCAACACTTCGGCAGTCAGAAAACCGGTATTCAATGCCACAGCCTCGCCCGGTTCGAGATAAATTGACAAATTATATTTTTGCTGCAAATGACGAATCAATTTTACCAACAAATCCATATCATACCCCCTGCGGGTAAGTAATTGTCCGCCGCCTAAATTAAGCCATTTCATCTTGTGTAAATAAGCACCGAATTTTTCTTCTACCACTGATAAGGTTGCAGCTAAATCTTCTGAGCCTTGTTCGCATAACGTATGAAAGTGTAATCCACTGATACCATCGATGTCATCGGCTGCAAAATTATCCAGTGTTATCCCCAATCGTGAACCTTCAGCACAAGGATCATAGATGGCATGTTTCTGTGTTGAATATTCGGGATTAATGCGCAAACCACACTCACAACCAGCTGCCAAAGCAATCTGCTTAAATTTATCCCACTGAGAAAAAGAATTAAAAACAATATGACCGCAGATGGCTGCTATTTCAGGAAAATCTTTTTCATTATATGCAGGAGAAAAAATATGGTTTTCCCCTGTTAGATATTCATGTGCCAGCTTAGCTTCATAAAGGCCGCTGGAAGTAGAACCCGCCAAATATCTATCAATAAGTGGATAACAATAGAACATGGAAAATGCCTTTTGTGCTAAAAGAATCTTACAATCGGCCTTCTGTTGTAATTTTGCCAGTAATTTCAAATTTTTTTCCAATAAATCTTCGCAAACTACATAGCAGGGTGAAGGCAGCTGTTGAATTTTTGCCAATACTTGTTCATTCAAAATAATCACCCATTATTGTATTCTTTAATTATTTTATAAACTGTAAGGTGTACCACTGTCAAATCTGCGACAGCGATACCATCACATATCTGACTATATACTTAATCTACAAGAACCGGATTAAAATCTTCCCTCCACGGCAGTCCCCATTTGTTAAGTGCCGCCATAAAGGGATCCGGATCAAATTCCTCAACATTATAGACACCGGGACGCTGCCAAGTACCATTCATTACCAGCATAGTGCCTATCATCGCTGGCACACCCGTTGTATATGATACTGCCTGTGATCCGACCTCTCTATAACATTCCTGATGATCACAAATATTATATAAATAATAATGCTTTTCTTTGCCGGCTTTTTTACCAGTAAAAATACAACCTATGTTAGTTTTTCCCACTGTACGTGGACCGAGACTTGCCGGATCAGGTAATACTGCTTTTAAAAATTGTAATGGCACAATCTGTCTGCCTTCAAAATCAATGGGTTCAATCGAAGTCATGCCTACATCCTGCAAACATTGCAAGTGTGTCAAATAACTTTTTCCAAAGGTCATAAAAAAACGTATTCGCTTTATTCCCTTAATATTTTGTCCTAATGATTCCAGTTCTTCATGATGCAGCAAGTACATATCCTTATCACCGATTTCAGTAAAATTATATACTTTTTTTATCTGCATCGGTTTTGTTTCAATCCATTTACCATCTTCCCAATAACTGCCATTGGCTGTTACTTCACGGATGTTTATTTCCGGATTAAAATTGGTCGCAAACGGATACCCGTGGTCACCACCATTGCAATCCAATATATCAATATAATTTATTTCATCAAATTGATGTTTCAGCGCATAAGCGCTGAATACGCCGGTAACTCCAGGGTCGAAACCACTGCCCAGTAAAGCCGTTATTCCAGCATTTTTAAATTTATCACGATATGCCCATTGCCATTTATATTCAAACTTAGCCGTTTCCAGCGGTTCATAGTTTGCCGTATCAACATAATGTGTCTTTGTCGCCAAACATGCATCCATTATCGTTAAATCCTGATATGGAAGTGCCAGATTCAAAACCACATCAGGTTTATATTCAGTTATTAAATTTATTAACTGCTCAGTCGAATCAGCATTCACCTGCGCGGTTAAAATCTTAGTCTTTCCACCGGAAAGTTTTTGCTGCAACGCATCACATTTACTTTTTGTCCGACTGGCAATCATAATTTCATCAAAAGCAGCACTATTTTGACAACATTTATGAATGGCTACATTGGCTACTCCGCCACAACCGATAATCATTGCTTTTCCCACGAAAAGGACCTCCTTTTTCTTATTACTTCGTCATATGCTATATAGTATAACAAAAAAAACTTTGCTTGTATGTATGTGCTGATAATATTTACATTACCACACAGATATTATATTATTTGTTAAATACTGTTATCCCAATAAACAGCAGTAATCCTATTCCCCCACCAACAATTGAACCATTCATGCGAATCCAGATAAGGTCTGTCTTTGTTTTGGCATATACCAACTCATTGAGCTGTGCATCACTCATATTGGCAATTGCGCGGCGAACGATATTACCGATCATTCCTTGAGCCTGAAGTGCAGAACGACCAACAATGTCATTAATAAAATTATTAATGAGTTTTTTTACCAGAAAATTATCATGCAGGTCACGCAAAAACAAATTGACTGCCTGTGACAACAACTCTACTACGTCTTTTTTTAGCGGGCTGTCCATCTGACTGAACTGTCCTTGAATGTTTTTTATGCCGGCTGTGATTAAAGAATTCAAAACCATTGGAGACAATGCAGCTGCTTTCACTTCGGCAGCTGCATCCGACCAAATGTTCTGCACTAAAACGTCATCTACTGTAGCATTCATGATTGACAACAGTCTTTTGTGAATGCTGCTGCCGTTATCTGGAATCTGCCCAATAAGCGGCAATATTTTGTTTTGTATTAAAGCAGCGCATTCTCTATTATTAATAACATCCAATACGCCTCCCAGCGAAAACAAAAACGATGACATCCCAGATTTAAATTTTTTATCGGCAAGTTTTTTCAGTTGGGCTTCCAAATAAACCAGCCCATCCTCTCCGGACAACTTATCATAAACCAATGCGGAAAGTTTTTCCAACAATATATTTTTCCACATATCCTGTCTCAGATATTTTCTACCCAGACTGTCAATATCTATTATTTTAACAAAATCCTTATTTTTATGAATAAAAACAGTCAGCTTTTCTGCCGTTTGATTTGCATCAAGCAACAGTAATTTTTGTTGTAACCAGTCTGCTCCCCTCACAGCCGCCATATTACAACGTTCATCATTCATAAATAAGATCAGCTGCTCTGAGGCATTAAATTGTTTCAAATGATTAAAAATATTTTTGCGGGAAAAAAACTGTTCCTGCGCTAACTGAATGGTTGCCTTGGTAAAAGCCTCCCGCCGTCTCGGCAATATAGCCGTATGCCAGGGAATACCAAGCGGTTTTCTGAAAAGTGCCGTAACCGCAAACCAGTCAGCAATGCCACCGACTAAAGCCGCTTCCAGGCAAAAAAGCAATCCACGTGTAAATACATTTTCATAATGGGTCTTTATCACTAAGACAATAATAAACATACCGGCAACTGTAATTAAAGTCTTATCGGCACGATTAAATTTCTTCATTAACTGTAAATCCTTTCTGCCAAATAAGCCGCCATATATAAAACCATCCCGGCAATACCACCAACCAACGATCCATTTATGCGAATCATCTGCAAGTCATTGCCAACATGGTTTTCCACCAATATAATAAAACTTTCTGTTGAATAACTATTAAGCTTGTCTTTTATCATTTGTAAAATAACAGATGAATGGGCTTTGATAAAATTGCTTAATCTTTCCTTCAGCCAAGTATCAAAATGTTTTTGTGCCTTATAATCTGCACTAAAACCCGTCAGTACAGCATCAGCATACTCAGTAATTTCCCTGGCAACGTCCTTGCCGACATTTCCACTTTGGCGACAATAATGCTGCAATTTTTTTAAAATAACTTCTACAGCCGATTTTTGCACTAATTTTTTTTCCATTTCAGATAAAATTTTATCATATTTACCGGATGATATATTTTGAGGCAGTGTGATTTTCAGCCACTGCTGTAATTTTTGCCGCTGCGGACTTTTTTCATTTTTCAATTCGGCACAGTTCGAAAGAAATTTTCTATCAATATTTTGCATTAATGTAACATCATTTATATCAAACATGGCAATGGCCATTTCACGTAATGTCGATCCTTGTTTATAATTTTCAATAATATCATGCAATATCGGCTGCAAAATACTTTTAACTTCCGTGTCGCTTGTCAATTTTCTGGCAAATATATCCAGTACAGCAATAAATCTATTTATTTGTCCATCATTGGCGGAAATTTTTATTAATTCCACAAGCGCCGGTTTAAATAATTGAGTATTCTTATATTTGGATAAAATACAGGCAAACTTATCAGTCCATACATCATAACCGGTATTTTGGATAATCTCATTAACCAAAGCATTTATTGTATCTTCCAAGCGTTTTTTACCGCCTAATTTATCAAAATATTCTATAACCATTTTTGCCATATTATAGCGTACAATATCCTTCATTATATTATCTATGCTTAAAAGATCCAACCCGATAAAACTGATTATTTCATCCATTATCCGCTGCCTGTTGCGTGGTAAAATAGCTGTACGCCATGAAATACCCAAAGGCTTTTTAAAAATAGCCGTGACTGCAAACCAATCGGCAAGACCACCGATTGTTGCCGCTAAAAAACCGTTATGCAGCAGACTAAGGATAAAACTGCTTTCATTCATCGTAACCAATGCACCGATCGCCATAATTATCAACACAATTGTAGCTTGTGATTTCCTTTTCATAAACTCTCCCCACATTATCGATAGTATGATATTTATTTTAGCACATATTTAAATTCATGTGTGCGGAACAACAGATATTCTTAGCACATTTCATAGACAAATAAGCTGTGTCATGCTAAAATATAGCATATATATGATAGATTAAATATTGTTCATTAGGAGGGTTATTGCTTGAAATTAGCTATTTTAATGATAATAGATGCCATTATTGCTGTCTGTCTGATCGCTTCAGTTTTGATGCAGGAAGGCAAAAGTGCCGGTCTTGGTGGACTTTCCGGTGAAACAGATACAGTATTCAGCAGAAAAGCCCGCGGTCTTGATGCCTTATTAGCAAAGGCAACTGTCTTCTTCGCCATTTTATTTGGAGTCATTACTTTAGTGATAGCAAAAATGACTGCCTGAAAATATTCTCTATCATATGATAGAGAATATTTTTTTAATATGATAGTATCACTGCCTGATAAGTTTTTTACCATTTAAGCAATGCACTATCAATAATAAATAGCAAAATTTGCTGTAATCAAATTCAACTATCATATTTTTGAAGAGGTGTCGACAATGATCCTGCATGGAGCGGAGCCGTTTTTTTTAGCCGGCAGCAAAAAAGGAATCCTTTTAGTGCACGGTTTTACAGGTTCACCTTCAGAAATGCTTTTATTGGGAAAATATCTCAATTACATTGGTTACACTGTAATGGCTGTCCGACTTTGCGGACACGGTACAAACCCTGAGGATATGGCTCGCATGAAATGGCGCGATTGGTATGCTTCTGTCTGTGATGGTTATCATTTACTTAAAAACTACTGTAAAGATATTTATATTATAGGTTTATCTATGGGAGGAGCGTTGTCACTTCTTTTAAGCATTGATTTTCCTGTAAAGAAAGCAGCATCTTTGAGCACTCCTATTTTCATCGCCGCACAACGTGGTCTTGATATGCTGCCGCCACGACATTTATCCAATGATATTTATATCCCCAAGATACGGCATCTGCCAAACAATATACCGGCTATATGTAACGTCGGCTACAAAAAAATGCCGCTGATATGCGTACACGAACTGCTTGATTGCATCCAATATCTGAAAAAAAACCTAAAACGCGTGAAGATACCCGTTTTAGTAGTTCAAAGCAGTAATGATCACACTGTTGACAACAAAAGCGGTCGATATATATATAACAAAATAGAAAGTCAGGATAAACAATTTTTGCAATTAAGCAAATCAGGGCACTTGGTTATATTGGATACGGAAAGAAAAATTGTTTTTGAACGGATAAAACAATTTCTGGCAAAATAAATTTAATAAATCTTTAGCATTGCTGAAGATGAGGGGTAAACATGGAACTACGCAAACGCATTTTAGATTATATGGAAAACAAGGCTTCCCGACCGGTAAGTGAAGAAGATATTGCTGAAGGATTACAGCTTAATAATGAAGACCTAATCCAGCTATTTACTATTCTGGATGAATTGGAACAGGAAGGCTGCATTGTGCGCAATCGCAATGATTTATATGGGCTGCCCAGACTCATGAATTTAGTAATTGGTCGTTTGGCAATGAACAGCAAGGGATTTGGCTTTATCATCCCAAGTGACGCCGCTGAACAAGAACAAGGTGATGTATTTGTTCCCGCACCACAACTAAATTCAGCTATGAATAACGACCGGGTCATCGCCCGGTTAAACGATACGGCTGCCGACGGACGTTCCCGTGAAGGTGAAATTGTCCGCATTCTCGAGCATGCCAACAGACAAATCGTCGGAACTTTTGAAAAAAGTGTTTCATTTGGTTTCGTCACTCCTGATGACAGTAAATTAAAACAAGACATATTTGTCCACAGACGTAATTTTAATGGTGCCGCAGTGGGTACAAAAGTTATAGTGGAAATAACTAAATGGGCTCACAAAGGCCATAATCCCGAAGGTAAAATAATAAAAGTATTAGGTAAAACAGATGATCCCGGCATAGATATATTGTCAGTGATTTATCAATATGACCTGCCGCTCGATTTTCCTGAAACTGTCAAAACAGCTTCGGCAAAAATTCCACTGACGATCAAAGAAAGTGACTGCAAAAACCGTCGCGATCGTCGTAATTTCCCAATCGTCACCATTGATGGTGACGATGCCAAAGACTTGGATGACGGCGTATATGCAACAAAAAAAACAAACGGTAATTTTTTGTTGGGTGTATATATTGCCGATGTAAGTCATTATGTACAAGAAAATTCTCCGCTGGATCTGGAAGCACGTAGACGCGGCACCAGTGTTTACCTTGTTGACCGTGTTATTCCGATGCTGCCGACACGTCTATCTAATGGTATATGCAGTCTTAATGCCGGCGAAGATCGCTTATCGATGGCCGCCGAAATGGAAATAAACACCGAGGGCACAGTAATCTCATATGAAATTTTTCCCACTGTAATCCATGTAGCCAGACGTCTGACATATAATATTGTCAACAAAATCCTTGTCGATAAAGATGACCATTTCATTGCCGACAATGGCGACATTCTGCCTTTGCTGCATACTTTGCGGGAATTGCGCGGTATTTTACGCCAGCGACGCGTCAAACGCGGATCAATTGATTTTAATATTCCTGAAATAAAAGTAGTCCTTAACAAAAAAGGCCTTCCAATCTCCTTATTAAAACGCAGCGGCTCATTAGGGGAGTCAATAATTGAAGAATGCATGCTTGTCGCCAATGAAACTGTTGCCGAACACATGACAATGAAAAAAACTCCCTTTATTTACCGTATCCACGAACAGCCAGATAGTGAAAAGATAAAGACCTTAAATGAGTTACTCAGCACCTTTAACCTTTATATAAACAAAAACAGCAAAACGGGACTGATTGAACCCAAGTCGATCCAGCATGTCCTAAATGAAGTTGCCGGTAAACCAGAAGAACGGATAATCTCAGCAATAGCACTGAGAACAATGCAGCAAGCCCGCTATTCGGCTGATAATGCCGGTCATTTTGGCTTAGCCGCAAAATTCTATACTCATTTCACGTCACCGATTCGTCGCTATCCTGATCTTATCGTGCATCGTCTGTTATCTGAACTCTTACCAACAGGAAAAATAAGCACTGCACGAACCGAACAATTAAAAAAGGTATTGCCAGAAATTGCCTTAAACGCATCGACACGGGAACGTGTCGCTGCTGATGCGGAACGAGACACAGTAGACATGAAAAAAATTGAATATATGGCTCAATTCGTTAATGCTGAATTTACCGGCGTCATAAGCGGTGTCACTGCTTTCGGTTTATTCGTCGAGCTCGATAATGGCGTAGAAGGACTCGTTCATGTATCAAGCATGGCCAATGATTATTATGAATACGCGGAAAACCAATACGCCTTGATTGGACAGCGCACTAACAAAGTCTACCGCATTGGTGATCAGGTTACGGTAATACTAATGCGGGCTGATATAAAAGAACGCATAATAGATTTTATTTTAAAAGATAACGGCATATACAATCAACTTAATATCAAACAGAAAAACCATCAAAAAAATCCAAAGAAAAATACCACTAAAAATAAAAAACAGCAGCCAACGATTGCAAATCCATCATCAAAACATTCACACAATACACCGTTACAGCACGCCAAAAGGAACAGGCGGAAAAAAGATAAACGAAAAAATCCGGCCGTTGCCAAAAAACAGGTTGGCAAACATTAATTTCAGTTCTTTCTGGCAATTGAGGCTGCATACAATAAAATATCTGACAAAGTCTCAGGCAAATGACATAATGGAGGACACTGAATAATGGGAACAAAAAATGGCAAGTTGAAAATAGTCTGCGAAAATAGAAAAGCATGGCATGATTATTTTATCCTGGAAAAATATGAAGCAGGAATTGCTCTTGTCGGTACAGAAGTAAAATCACTGCGTGAAGGGAAAGCTAATTTAAAGGATAGTTTTGTCATAATAAAAAACGGCGAGGCAATTTTGGAAAATGTTCATATCAGTCCTTACGAACATGGTAATATTTTTAATCATGATCCCCTGCGAGCCAGGAAACTTTTATTGCACAAAACTGAAATAACCAGATTGTTCAGCAAAACACAAGAAAAAGGATTAACTTTAGTACCCTTAAAAATATATTTTACCAAAGGCCGCGCCAAAGTAGAAATAGCACTGGCATCTGGTAAAAAGAACTATGACAAACGCCGGGTAATTGCCGAAAAAACAGCTAAACGTGAAATTGACCGGGCTTTGAGAGAAAGACAAAAATATTAACATCTAATGACATATTATGTAAAATAGAATTATTACAATTTTTGACATGCTCCCCATTAAGAGAACAATTAAAAACAATGATTTTTTCTATCGCCAGCCTGACATCGGTTGGCGATATTTTTTATGATGCCAATCTATAATGATCATGGTGTACCATTGGTGTTATTATATTTGACCTGCATTGCAGATGTCGATTATTGTAGTAATTTATATAATCAGCTATAATATCCATTAAATTATTTCTAGTAGTAGAATGTGATTGTTATGATATATTTCATGCTTCAAAATTTTCAAAAATTATTTCATTAGTCCATTGTTGATGCAGTGGGCATATATTTATTCATATGATAATCTAACAGGTATAAAATTGGGGTTTTGTATATTGATAATTTATTTTTCTATTGAATATTTACACTGCTTTTTTCAGATATAGAAATACCCCCTTATAGGCCTGTTATATTTCAGTATCCTATAAGGGGGTGGTGACATAATGCAACAACCTTATTTTTATATACAACAAAAATATATTACTTTTTTAATAACTTTTAGCAATCAACCGGCGGTGTTCCCATCTGGCGATAAGTGATAAGCTATAGTTTAACATGAAATATATCAAAGCCACACATCCCATTATAACAAACAAATGACTGGTATCACTATAACGCCCGATCAAGATCATACTGCGGCCTGTAAGTTCTTCAGTACCCACTGCCCAAACAAAAGAAGAATCTTTTATTACAGTAGTGAATTGTGATACCATAGGTGGAATAATATTACGATATGCCTGCGGCAAAATTATATGGTATACGATTTGCCACTTATTCATCCCCTGAGAAAGTGCAGCTTCAAATTGCCCCTTAGGAACAGAGTTAATTCCGCCACGAACAATCTCAGCCATGATAGCTCCGGTAAAAACAGACATTGCCAGTATCCCCGACATAGTTGGCGGCAGAGGTGTCATAAACCGTGCTATCAATACGCACAGCAGACACGGTATATTACGCACTATATCCACATACAAGCCGCCTAATTGTGCCAGCAATGGCAGTTTTAGATAACGTACTATGCCAATCAGAGTTCCCAGAACAACACTGAATATTATTGAGAAAAAACCTATTTCCAAGGTAACCTTGAATCCGCCCATTAAAAATAGAAAGTTGTTCATTTCGAATAAATCTGCCATTCGTTACACCTCAGCTTCCTTTTCAAGTTTACCTATATATTTGCTGAGAGCGAAACAGATTATCCAATAACAGGCACCTGTTACAACGTATGCCGGACCATAATACATATTGCTGCCGGACCACGAGTCAGCCTGATACATCAAATCTCCACCAGCGATCATTGCCAGTACAGATGTATTTTTTACAAGATTTATTGCCTGGTTCGCCATAGCGGGAAGCATTATTTTTTTTGATTGCGGTAACACTATATACCACATAGCCTGCCAGTAATTAAATCCCTGTGACACAGCTGCCTCAACCTGCCCTCTGGGAACCGACAAGATCGCCCCGCGCACAGCTTCGGCCATGTAGGCACCGGTATAAAGTCCCACACCGATGATGCCAATAAGTAAAACCGGCATCATCACATGAATATGCGGCAATGCGTTATAAATAAATATTACTTGTATTACTAGTGGTGTATTTTGAAAAAATTCAACGTATACGCGATTTATTACTTTGACTATCTTATTAGGAAAGACACCGGCAACACCAAAAATTATTCCTAATATAATTGATAGAATAAGCGCACCAATTACTACTTCCAATGTAGTAGTCAATCCGTCAATAAATATATCACGTGCGTCAAACAACGCCTGCCATTTATAAATTGCAAACGGATTATTGACATCCATTACTTGTTAAGCTTCCATTTCGCCAAAAGTTTATCCATTTCGCCGGAGTCTTTCATTTCTTGAAAAGTGTCATTTATTATCTTAGCTAAGGCTTCATTACCTTTTTTAGTCGCCGCACCATATTCCTGCGGAGCAAACTTATCCGGCAGAATTTTCGTTTGATCATCAACATAACCTGCCAAATTAGACGTATCCATAGCATATGCTGCTGCCCGGCCCGACATTAAAGCAGCCTTGCATTCAGGATAAGTGGGAAATTCAGCAAATTTCACTTCAATACCGGCAGCCTTTGCTGCATCTTCAACAGCCTTCCTTGTTGTAGCCCCCTGTGGAACTGCAATAGTCTTGCCATTTAAATCCTTTAAAGAATTTATATTGTCAGATTGCTTAACTAACAAACCCACAGGATCAGTATAATATGGATCACTGAAATTATACTGTTTCTTCCGTTCATCATTAATCGTATATGTTGCGATAACCGCATCCAATTCACCGCTGTCAAGCAATGGGCCACGGGTTTTGGCAACTACGGGAGTAAACTCAACTTTTGACGGATCGTTAAAAATCTTTTTGGCTACGGCATGAGCCAGGTCAACTTCAAATCCTTCCAATTCACCAGTATCAGGATTTTTATAACCAAACAACGGCACATCAACTTTAGTCCCAATTTTAATGTAACCGCGATCCTTAATCGTCTGCATTATATCGCCTGAAGCTGAGGAAGAAGAACTCGAATTAGACGCGCTTTCTCCGCCGCATCCAGCGGCTAATAAGGAGAATGTAGTCATTGC
This sequence comes from Pectinatus frisingensis, assembly GCF_015732285.1. GTDB lineage: Bacteria > Bacillota > Negativicutes > Selenomonadales > Selenomonadaceae > Pectinatus > Pectinatus frisingensis. The sequence goes on along the minus strand of NZ_WIQU01000022.1, from coordinate 115,317 downwards.
AGTTAATGCCAATACAGTTAATTTTTTCTTTGATAATAACATAGCTGTAACCTCCTGATTTATATTATAAACTAATTAAATTAAAGAATTTTGCTCAAAAATTGCTGAGTCCGTTCATTCTGAGGATTTTCAAAAAAAGCCTTCGGCGTTCCCGTTTCCAATATCTGTCCGTCAGCCATAAAAATAACATGATCGGCCACTTCACGGGCGAATCCCATTTCATGTGTAACACATACCATAGTAATGCCACTGTGCGCTAAATCCACCATTACATCAAGTACTTCTTTAATCATCTCAGGATCTAATGCCGATGTAGGCTCATCAAATAACATTATTTTAGGATGCATATTCAGCGCCCTGGCTATCGCCACACGCTGCTGCTGACCACCGGAAAGCTGTGTCGGATATGCATAAGCCTTATCCTTTAAACCCACTCTTTCTAAAAATTCCAATCCGGTTTTTTCTGCTTCAGTTCTTTTTTTACCCTGCACCAGAATGGGAGCTATCGTTAAATTTTCCAAGACAGTTTTATGAGGATATAAATTAAACTGTTGAAAAACCATAGCAGCTTCCTGCCGGATTTTTTTCAGCTGTCCTTTAGATTTTGTCAAATTGATACCGTCAACGACCACTTCACCGCTATCCGGTTTTTCCAATTGATTTATACAGCGAATCATCGTGCTTTTTCCGGACCCGCTGGGTCCGATAATTACAACTTTTTCGCCGGCATTTACGTGCAGATTTATATCCTTGAGCACATGATTATCACCAAAGTACTTATTTACACCACTTAGGTGTATCATATTCTACCGCCTCCTTTTTAAGTATAAAAAAAGCGCCCAGACCGACAAAAGGTCACAGCGCCATTGCTTATGAATGAGTTAAGTATAAAGCATTAAATAAATTTTGTCAACATGTTAATCTATATTAAAAATATTAATAAATTAATATTTTTAATATAGAAAAAGCATTATAAAAAAATTTTACAGTTAATATTTTTTGCTTAAATGTTTCATCAGTAAAAATTTTATCAGTATCTGCAATAAACATCATAATTAACAACCACTTTCTGTCCATACTGCTAAAAATATTTCAAAAAAAAGAGAGAAGTAAAACTTCTCTCTCCGAATTCTTTATGGAGGCGACACCCAGACTTGAACTGGGGAATAAAGGTTTTGCAGACCTCTGCCTTACCACTTGGCTATGTCGCCGCTGGAACGTATATTATTATATATACTTTAAATGGACTTGTCAACAATTTTTAGGAAAACATTCTAAATAAAACAAGAATTGGCTGCAAATATTAAAAATATCACAAAAATATATTCATATTACTTTTCTTTTCTTAAAAGTCATAAATATATTCAATTTTATCTTAAGAGATTTAATATATCGTAAATTCATAAGTATTTAATAAATTTTCTAATATAAAATACATTTATATCAATGACTATGTATTATTGCAGAGCAAACATTTCATTGTCATCTATTATTGCTCTTACATACTGGTAAAGAAGGGGTTTGCGTAGTAAAATGATAATCAATGAATCCGTTACTATTAATATTAATTATTTATCTAACATCAATGATGTATACAGTATATATTCATTAATTGTTATCGTTTATGTTGATTAGATAAATTTAAAAATTTAATCTGATAAAAAATTATAAGGGAGACATTTTCATGGAAAGTAGTTTGAAGAAAAAATTGATTGTTTTAATGGCCTTATTTGCGTGTATACCTTTAATAGTATTATCTATAATAAACAACATTACCGCAATAAATACCATGAAAAAGAATGCACTGCTGTCAGATACACAGTTAAATACCGAAGTGGCTTCCGAAATACAACGTATTCTTGATGTAAATAAGGGTATTAACGAAAGTTTCGCCGTAATACCAGCGCTGCAGTCCATGAACCCGGCAAATATGCAGCAAGCTTTAATAGATATTAATAAAAAACACCCACAGATAGAATTAATTGCCGTTTTAGATACCAGCGGACAACAAATTGCCCGTTCCAGCGGCAAAGTTGGCAATAGAGCCGACCGTGACTATTTTAAAAATGCAATGTTGGGAAAAACTTTTATAACCCCGGTCTACACCTCAGCAACAACAAAATCACTTTGTGTAACTATTTCCACACCGATAAAAAATACAGCCGGCGATATTGTAGGCGTGGTATCATCGGATATTTCCCTGAAAGCTTTATGGGACATTGCAGACAATATTCATTTTGGTACCTCCGGATATGTAGATATTGTTGATGAAACAGGCAACATACTGGCTCATCCTGATAAAAGTGCCATAGAACAAAAAATAAATTTATCTAAAATATCATATGTAGCTGATTTACTCAAAGGAAATTCCGGCAGCACCACTGCCTTATCCTCCGATCAGCAAAACAGTCTGATCACCTATGCTCCTGTAAAAGGTTACAACTGGGGAGTCATTACTTATCAACCTGTATCCGACTTTTATCACACACTTTTTTACAATATAATAATTACGATAATCTTAATTCTGATTTTTACAGCCATAAGTATAATTATAGCTTTCAAAATAGCCGACAGTATCATCAAACCATTAAAAAAATTGATGACCGCAGCACAAAAGACTGCTCAGGGAGATTTACGACAGCAGATACAGATCGAAGGAACTTCAGAAATAAAAGAATTAGGCCATCATTTTAATACAATGTTGTCCAGTCTGAAACAAGTTATCACCGAAACGGCTACTGCCAGTGAAACCGTTTCCGCCGCATCAGAAGAATTATCATCTTCAATAGATTCCGTGGGAACTTTAACCAATAATATCAGAAATACTGTGGATAATACTGTCAACAGTACAAAAGATAAGATGGCTGTGTCAAAAAACTCCATCAACATGGTAACCAATATGGTAGAAAATGTTGAAAAAACAGCTCAATTTGCCGATACTATAGCTAAATCAGTAGAAAATAGTAAAACCATCATTGATACCGGCTCCAAACAGTCAGATGATGTTGTGCGAAAAATTACCGACATACAGGCAGATGTGGACAAAACTACCGAGGTAATAACCGTGTTAGGTGAAAAATCACAACAAATTGAACAAATTGTTGACACAATAACCGGAATTGCAGGACAAACCAATCTCCTGGCATTAAATGCTGCCATAGAAGCCGCCAGAGCCGGTGAACACGGCAGAGGTTTTTCCGTGGTAGCCGAAGAAGTTTCTAAATTAGCCTCACAATCAGAAGAAGCAGCAAAAGAAATAGCCGGTATTGTCAGTGAAGTAAAATCCGATACAGCCAATGCTGTCAGCACCATGGAGAAAAACCGCCATACAGTCCAGACCGGTGTAGAATCAGTGCAAAAAACAGTAACTGTATTTAAAAAGATATATGAAGTAATTGAAGAATTAAACACTCAATTACAAAAAATACTGACTATATCGGAAGAACAAAAAAACAGCAGCAAAAAGGTCAATGATTCTATACAGGAACTGGGACATTTCTTTGAAGATAATATGAAAAATTTGGAAAGCCTGGCAGCTTCCGGAACCTCCCAGGCAAACTCTATGCAGGAAATAAAAACTGCATCTAACTCACTGGCACAGATGGCCGTATCATTAAGTGAAACTATAAATAAATTTTCAATATAATCATCTCAATAATCCGGCACTGGAAAAAGTTTCCTTTTTGCAGTAAAATAGTCTTAAAAAATAAATGTAATGCTAGGGGTGCCCAGCGGCTGAGAGCAATATTGCAACCCTTTACCTGATCTGGATAATACCAGCGGAGGGAAGCGTATCCAAGCAGCGTTTTCCATGAATAGGAAGCGCTGCTTTATTTTATGAATGGAGATTTTTATATGATGGAAATATCGGGAAAATTGACAGTTATTGCAGCCTCACCATCCAGTGTCTTCTCCTTATTGGGATTATTGCTGTTAATCTTGGCATTCTTGTATATCAAAAAACTTAAAATAGATTTAAAAATGCTGATTAATATTGCACTAATGCTTGCCTTGGCCTTTATATTACATCTATTGCGTCTTTATCACATGCCGCAAGGCGGCAGTGTAACTTTGGGTGGTATGATACCGCTTTTACTGATAGCATTTCGCTATGGACCGGGAGGAGGATATTTAGCCGGCTTTGCCTATGGCATGATCAATCTATTACAAGATCCTTTCATCTTACAACCAGTACAAGTATTGTTTGATTACCCACTTCCTTATATGGCACTTGGTCTGGCGGGTTATTTTAAAAATAGGATATACTTAGGTGTGTTGATTGGTATCACTGCCCGTTTCTTATGTCATTTTATATCTGGAGTTGCCTTTTTTGGCAGCTATGCTCCGGCCGGTATGTCACCATACTGGTATTCACTGATTTTTAATGCTTCATATTTATTACCAGAGTTGATCATATGCCTGCTAATTATTCGCGTACTGCCAATAAGACAATTACTGCATAAAATGTAAACCTGGTCAAATATTTCACTGTCATAATGCTGTAGTTTTCGTTATATTACAAAACTGCAGCATTTTCATTCTGCTAATATAAAATATTCATTATGATTAATTGTTATAGCTGCTATGATTAATTGTATTTTTAAGAATAATAGGAATAATTAATCTACGTGTTCTGTATACACTTTTAAAATCAGGCTTTTGTCATGCGTAAAAGTAATATCCAACATAACATTATGGTATTCGACAGTATCGGACAGTGATGCTATTATAAACCTACAGTTAAAGGTAATTATCCAAACAAGTGCACTGAATAAACCTCACAAACCATGGTATAAGAGGAATGTTACTGTATTTTCAGGGGAGGAAGTAAAATGTTTGATGCTAAAACTTTACTGACCGTTGGACAAAATTCGATAATGAGAAAAGTAGTCCAACGTTCCGACACAGCTGCCAGTTATTCAAAAGATCTTAACAGATTTTTGTCAACGACGGCAGTAATTGATATGGCAATCCGGGCATCAATGGAGACGATCGATAAATATCTGCCGGATAATTTTATCAGCATCGGATTCGATATAAAGTTTACTCATACAGCCGCTACCAGTCTTGGTATGACAGTAACTGTCAAAGCCAGTATAGTGGCTATTGAAGGCCATGAAATTGATCTTCATATAGATGTATGGGATGAACAAGGAGAAATTGGCTACGGAACCCATAAAAGAAGCATCGTAAGTAAACAACATTTATATGACCATGCAGATCGCCGGACTCGTTTTCTGGCAAATCAACGCATAGAAGAATCTAAACAGGGGTGATTAATATGATGTTGTCTGATGATATAACAGGAGCATTATCACTAAGCATAATAGATTTTATATTAAGTTTTGTATTCATTGCCGGAATAGGTGGGATATTGTACTTGTTCCCATACATAAATAAATTAGGTGAAGTAAAAGAAAACAAGTACTGACTTATATGAGGAAGTGATTTTATGATTGATTTTGGTGCGCTTATGAACGCCCTGCTGTCCCAGACAGGACTGATATCGATATCACTGGGGAATATAGTAATGATACTCATTGGTGCCGTTATGCTATATCTTGGCATTGGCAAAAAATATGAACCGTTTTTACTGGTGGGAATCGGTCTGGCCTGCATAGTAACAAATATACCTGGTTCGGGATTAGCTGAGCCCGGCGGGTTGTTTTATTACGCTTATAAAGGTGTAGAATTATTAATTCTGCCGCCATTGATTTTCTTGGGTATTGGTGCAATGACCGATTTTGGTCCGATGATTGCCAATCCATCACTAGTCATCTTGGGTGCGGCCGCTCATCTTGGTATCTTTGTTGCATTAATTGGTGCTAAAATATTAGGTTTTTCACTGGCCGAAGCTTGTTCTATCGGTATAATCGGTGGAGCTGATGGGCCAATGGCTATTTATACCACCGTACAACTGGCGCCCCATTTATTGCCGCAGATATCAGTGGCGGCTTATTCATATATGGCCTTAATGCCACTCATTCAACCACCAGTCATGCGCCTTTTAACTACAAAATCAGAACGCCGTATAATCATGAAACAACCGCGTTATGTTTCCCGTTTAGAAAAAATAGTGTTCCCTGTAGTAATCATTATCATTGTTAATTTATTCTTGCCACCGGTTGCACCGCTTATCACCATGTTAATGCTGGGGAATTTAATACGTGAATGTTTATTATTGGATCGTATGGCGGAAACAGTATCCAACTCTTTGCTTAACGTCATAACCTTAACTTTAACCATAGCAATAGGCTCCACAATGAAGGCTGACAACTTTCTTACAGCCCAAACATTAATTATAATAGTATTAGGGTTGGTAGCCTTTGTCTTTGGTACGGCTTCCGGTGTCATCTGCGCCCGCATCATGAATAAAATCAGCGGGGGAAAGATAAATCCATTAATAGGTTCGGCTGGAATAGCATCCGTACCTATTGCTGCACGAGTATCACATAAAGTTGGTCAAGAAGAAAACAGAAATAATTTCCTGATTATGCATGCGATGGGGCCAAATCTTGCCGGTGTATTCGGTACAGCCATTTCTGGTGGTATCATGCTGGCATTATTAGGTCATTAAATTATAAAAAATATCTATTCTAAGCTTCGATTCGGCTGTCAAATAATATATATATACAGCCAAACCGAAGCTTTTTATTTTTCATATATGACTGTAATTAACCAAGCAAAACATATATTTATATACATATTTTACAAGATGATGTAAAATATAAAGTAATCATTTGCATCAGACAAACTCATTATTCTAACATCAAATGTACCGAAAGGGTCATGTTATGAAATACATTGTCATAGATTTAGAAATGAATCCAATAATAAACAAGTTTAAAAAAGAACGTCGTATCTGCAAAAATGAAATCGTTGAAATAGGCGCTGTTCTCATTGATGAAAAATATAATAAAGTAGCCCGATACCAGCAGTACGTAAAACCTGAATATAATGCTATCGGCCGGCGATATGAGGAACTGACGGGTGTAACTAATAAATTAGTTCAAAATGCTCCAGCTTTTAAAGAAGCCATGCAGAATTTCTGCCATTGGCAGGAAAATTGCTGTAACTTGGCCGAACCCATAGCTGTATATGCATGGAGTGAAAATGACCGCCGGCAGCTTGATCAGGAAATGCAGCTCAAACAATTACCTAAGGAAAAGTATTCTGTCCTGCAGTGTTCATGGTATGACTTGCAAAAAGAATATTGCTCAATGCTTGGACTACAACGCATGATAACATTGCATGCTGCCGTTGGTGCCATGGGAGAAGCATTCGTTGGGCGAATGCATGACGCATTATGGGATGCAGAAAACACAGCACGAATCTTTGTATTATCACGCAATGAAACTAAATTCAAACAGATTATGAAGCCTGTCCTCGATGTACTACAACCCAGTCAGCCAATGACCTACTCATTGGGTGATTTATTTGGTGATAAGCTCAAAGGTTTAAAAGTAGAATAAATTTATATCAGAGGTAATTATGGAGATTTTTCAACGCTTTATCGAGTTTTACAAACCGCATAAGCGGTTATTTTTTTATGATTTGATTTGTGCCACTTTAGTTGCAGCTGTGGATTTATCATTTCCACAGCTGCTCTATTTATCAACACATGTTTTATTTGTGAACAATCAGGGTAGAATACTGGAAAGCTGTCTATTAATAGCTGTTACAATGCTTATTTTATATATAATCAGATATTTTTGCCAGCATTATATTACTACCTGGGGACATATAATGGGAGCCCGGATGGAAAGTGAGATGCGCCGCTTATTATTTAAAAAATACCAGGAATTATCATTTTCGTACTATGATAAAAATAATACAGGAGTTATGATGAGCAAATTAGTTTCCGATCTATTTGATATATCAGAACTGGCTCATCATGGTCCGGAAAATATATTTTTAGCATTATTAGAAATAACTGGAGCATTTATACTTATGGCTATAATAAATTTCCAGCTTGCCGGAATCTTATTTATTATAATGATATTGATGCTATTTTTTGGCATAAAACAAAATCGTAAAATGAAAACTATCTTTTTGGATAACCGAAAAAAAATTGCTGATGTCAACTCAGCTCTACAAGACAGTTTAGCTGGAATCCGGGTAGTAAAATCATTTGGCAACGAAAAAATTGAACATGACAAATTCCAACATAGCAATAATGAATTTCTACGCTCTAAAACAGCCAGTTATATGGCAATGGGGCGCTTTGTTGCCGGCGGCGGAATTTTTGTTGGATTAAGTTATATGGCAGTTCTCACTGTAGGTGGTTATTTAATTGCCGTTGGATCCTTACAGCCGGCCGATTTAGCTGTTTTTGCCCTGTATATCGGTATCTTTCTCACCCCTATAAACATGCTGATTAATTTTACAGAACAATTTCAAAAAGGATACACTGGTTTTTGTCGTTTCATTGAAATAATGGATGCCCCGATTACCATAAAAGATAAACTTGATGCCAAGGATTTAAGCCGTGTTAAAGGTGATATTGTTTACGATGATGTATCGTTTTATTACGAAAAAAAACAAAAAATTTTAGAGCATATTAATTTTAAGGTAACTGCTGGTAAAACAATTGCTCTTGTCGGTCCGTCCGGTGGCGGGAAAACGACAATATGCTCACTTCTGCCTCGCTTTTATGATGTAACAGGTGGAGCCATTTATATTGACGGATATGACATACGCGATGTATCATTAACATCTCTGCGCAATAATATTGGTATTGTCCAGCAAGATGTCTATATGTTTAATGGCACAATAAAAACCAATATTGCTTACGGAAAACCCGAGGCTTCCGATGATGAAATAGTCGAAGCGGCAAAACGTGCTAATATACATGATTTCATCATGGGTCTGCCGGATAACTATAACAGCTTAGTCGGTGAACGTGGTACACGATTATCTGGTGGACAAAAACAACGCTTATCAATCGCAAGAGTCTTTTTAAAGAATCCGCAAATTTTGGTATTAGACGAAGCAACCAGTGCTCTTGATAATGAAAGCGAGCGCTATATTCAAAAATCATTAGATCTTTTAGCCAAAAACCGTACTACAATTGTTGTTGCTCACCGTTTAAGCACAATTCAAAACGCCGATGAGATTCTTGTCATTCGTGATCATCAGATTTCAGAGCGCGGTAATCACAACGATTTGATGAATCGCAACGGACTATATGCACGATATTATCGTATGCAGTTTCATAAGAATCTTCACGAAATGAAATAAACCTGTATTATCTGCTTACCGATAATAATTTGTGTTATATGACTATAATATGGTAGAATTCATTTAGACAAATATTATTCAGCTTGGAGCACATCATGAAAAAAAATACAAATTTTTTATTACCTCTATTGATGTTTCTGAGTATATTATCCCTGATTATCATCATAGCAGGCATCGGAAAAATAAGTTATTTAGGTTTACGTGAACTATCTGTCGGACTGCCGACATTCTTTTTAGGCATCTGCATAATAATTTTCACCATATTAATAATCATATTGCTGGATCTTATTTTAATTGTATCTCCCTTAGCCAAATTTAGTTTTGGACATAAGTATATTTATCAGTCTATTAACTTATTATTTCCTTTTATACTTTTATGGGGACGTATTTTAAAAATTTCACGACGCAATATAGAAAAATCTTTTATAACCCTCAATAATACTTTGATGAAATATCGTTCCTTACGTGTACATCCTAATGAACTACTTGTCATATCACCCCATTGCCTCCAACTGGCAGCATGTCAATACAAGATAACCTATGATATCAATAATTGTCATCAATGCGGACGCTGCACAATAGGTGCTATGTTGAAAATGGCACGCGAAATCGGATTTAATTTTGAAGTTGTGACTGGTGGTACTTTAGCAAGAAAATTAGTTAGAGAAATGCATCCCAAGCTTGTTTTGGCAATTGCCTGTGAGCGAGATCTGACAAGCGGCATACAAGATGTATATCCGCTGCCGGCAGTGGGAGTTTTAAACATACGACCTAACGGACCTTGTTTCAACACTACTGTTGATCTTACACAAGTACGTACAATGATTAAAAAATTTATAATAAAAAATGAGGATACCACACAATGAATGCCAGACAAACAGCCTTGCAAATTTTATGTGCCGTATATGATGATGGTGCATATGCCAATATTGCTCTAAATAAATATCTTGTCCGGCACGAACTAAAAGAAACCGACAGACGATTTATCACCGAATTGGTATATGGAACAATCAAGGCTGGTGACACACTTTTATGGATACTGCAGCAATACAGTAAAATACCCATCAAAAAAATACATCCAATTATCAGGTCAATATTACGCATGGGAATTTATCAGCTTGTTTTCATGGATAAAATTCCTGCATCGGCCGCCTGTAATGAATCGGTAAAACTGGCAAAAAAATATGGCCACCCAGGAACAGTTAAATTTGTAAATGCTATTTTACGTGCTATCACACGCAACAGCGATAAATGTGATTTTAATAAAGTATCCAATGACAAAATCTCCTATCTGGCTTTAAAATACTGGCACCCGCGCTGGCTGGTAAAACTTCTCATAAATGAATTTGGTATAGAACAAACTGAAAACTTTTGTCAATTTAATAATACCGATCCACCGCTTTCTTTCAGATGCAATACTTTAAAAAATAATCCGGCTGAATTGCTGGAACAGCTTACGCAGAAAGGTTTTACTTGTCATCAGTCTGCGTTATGTCAGGAAGGGATTATCTGCACAAAACATCCTTCTTTGGTAAATTTAATGGAACTTCAAACAGGCCAGGCTATAATACAAGATGTAAGTTCCATGCTGGTGGCACATGTTCTCGATCCACAGAAAGATGATTTTATCATTGATATGTGCAGTGCACCGGGTGGAAAAACCACTCATATAGCAACATTATTAGAAAATACCGGCACAGTTCTGGCAAATGATATATATGAACACAAAATAAAGTTAATTACAGACAATGCCTCACGGCTTAATCTGCACAATATCAAAACCAATATTGCCGACGCCCGGCTGCTGGGCAATGATTACAAATATACAGCTGACAAAGTGCTGGCGGATGTTCCCTGCTCAGGACTGGGCGTATTGCGCCGTAAAGCTGATGCCCGTTGGAATAAAACAGCCGCCGATATAGAAAAACTACCGCAATTGCAGTATGAAATATTAGAAAGTGCCGCTAAGGCAGTTAAACACGGCGGCATACTTATATACAGTACTTGTACCATACTGAAACGGGAAAATACAGCTGTTATCGAACGCTTTTTAACTGCCCATGATGATTTCAGCATTGATCCAATAGATGCGTTTTTACCACAGCAGCTGCGCGGACGCGGTAATATGCTACAGCTACTTCCACCATACGACGATACTGATGGCTTTTTTATCGCCAGATTAAAACGAATAAAATAATTACTTATTATTTATTGATAAGCTGCACAATAAAAAGAAAGCAGGATAAAATTGACAAAAAATATCTTTGGCCTTGATTTAACAAGTTTGCAGGACGAAGTAAAACAACTTGGTATGCCGGCCTTTCGTGCCGGACAAATCTTAGAATGGCTGTATCAGAAAAATATCTACGATTTTTCTTTGATGACTAATCTGTCATTAAAGCTGCGAGAAGAATTACCAAAAATATTCTCTATTGATTGTGGTAAAATAATTATTCAAAAGAATTCTATTGATAAACAAACCAGCAAATTTTTAGTTGAATTCGCCGATAAAACAGCAGTGGAAACTGTATTAATGCGGCAAAGCTACGGTAATAGCATTTGCATTTCTTCACAGGCCGGCTGTAAATTAGGCTGTGGTTTTTGCGCCTCGACGCTGCATGGTTTTCAGCGTGATTTAACAAGCGGTGAAATGCTGGCACAAGCTATGAAAAGCCAGGCCATTGTTACCAAAGAAGGGCAGCATATAAATAATATTGTAATTATGGGCAGCGGTGAACCACTTCTTAACTATAATAATGTTATCCAGTTCATTCATCTGGTACATGAAAAATATTGCATGAATATCGGTTACCGCAATATTACTATATCCACATCAGGTATAGTTCCCATGATAAAAAAATTAGCTGAAGAAAATTTACCGCTGACATTATCAATATCCTTGCACGCTCCGGATGATGTCCTGCGTTCGCACTTAATGCCAATAAACAATCAATATCCACTACAGTCAGTCATACAGGCCGCTGATTTTTATGCTGAAAAAACAAAACGACGGATTACTTATGAATACATATTGATCGATCATATTAATGACAACTTATTACAAGCCAAACAATTGGTCAATTTATTATCACATAAGCTGGCTAACGTTAACCTTATACCATTAAATTCCGTTGTGGAACGCGGCTTTAGACGTCCATCCTCAAAGCGCATTAAGACTTTTACTGACTTTTTGCAAAATCATCATATAAATGTTACTTTACGTAAAGAAATGGGCACAGACATTGATGCCGCCTGTGGTCAGCTCAGAAATAAACATTTGGATAAAACTAATAAATAACTTTAATTTCGGCATTTTTTTTAATAAAATGATTCAACCCTTTATGTTTACAGTCAATTTGAGGTGAATAATATGCCTAAGCCAATAAATTTTGATACTTTGGAAAAGAATTTACCATTTTTTCATAAAATGTATGATATCGTACGCCTGGTCGATCCAGTAAAAAAACGCGTCCTTGAATACAGCGGTCACAAAGTAAACGAGAGCAACAAGATTTGTTATGCCTATTGGCAAAATGGAAAAATCTGTGATAACTGCATTTCTGTTAGGGCTTTTCATGAAAACCGCACCTATATAAAACTTGAACAAAGCACCAGTATAATAATGTTGGTTACGGCCTTGCCTATTGACAGTGAAGATGGACCGATAATTTTAGAACTATTAAAAAATGCCACTGACAGTATGCTGCTGGGGCATGGCGATTATAATATCGGACAAAAAATGGGACTAATTGTTCATAATCTGACAAATATGATAATAATGGACCACTTAACTAAAGTATATAACCGTCGTTTTGTTGATGATCGCTTACCTGTCGACATTGTCAAAGCTGCTGCACAGCATCAGCTTATATCAATTATTTTTATCGACATAAACAATATGAAACTTATAAACGATACATATGGCCATTTAGCAGGAGATATGACCTTAAAGAGTGTGGCCGATATAATGAAAAAATCTATTCGTGAAGATTTGGATTGGGTTGCCCGTTATGGTGGTGATGAATTTGTTATTTGTCTTACCAATACCGATAATAAAAAAGCCCGGCAAACTGCTGAGAAAATTCGCAAAAATATTCTGGAATTAAACATTCCTGTACAAAATAATCACGTTGCTATTTCTTATGGCATACAAACAACATCACATTCATCACTTACTGCTGAGGAAATACTTCGTTCAGCTGATAAAAGAATGTATGCAGCAAAAAATTTGACCAAATCTTCTCCTCCTCCTTTTATTACTTCTAATTAAACTATTTATTATTTACAACTTGACAAACACTATCAGCTGATTTAAAATAAATTTTTAGACGATTATAATATAATATATGTTAATACATTTGATGACGAGAAAGAGTATGTATTGAATTATTTTACAGAGAACCGAAGCAGGGCTGAAATTCGGTAAATAATGGTATACAGAAAATCATCTCTGAGAAGCGACACCGAATTAAGTAAGTGAAGACGTTAGTTCTGCGTTATAAGAAACGCGTATGTTAGTACGTTGTGAGTGTATTTACCAGTAATGATAAATAATTTTGGGTGGTATCGCGGAAAACTCCGTCCCTTTGTAGGGATGGAGTTTTTTTTATTATATTTAGGAGGCATTCTTATGGAAAAATGTAAAAAAATCAGTTTATTTCTCTCAGGTAATACTTCAATTATAATTATATGTATTGCTATTTTCACTTTCTTTTTCCCCAGCACATTTAAATGGGTCAGAGGAAATACGCAATTATTCATTCTATTCATGATAATGTTTACTATGGGATTGACAATGACTATCCAAGAATTTAAAAAACTGGCCAAAAATCCAACTGATGTATGCATAGGAGCTGTTGCTCACTATACAATCATGCCGCTGCTGGCATTTTCTGTGACTAAAATTTTTCATTTACCTGACCCCATTGCATTAGGATTGATTCTTGTTGGCTGCTGTCCCAGCGGACTGGCTTCAGACATAATGGCCTTTCTTTGTCATGGTGATGTACCATTTGCTGTAGGTACGACAACAATTTCCACCTTATTTTCTCCGTTTTTGACACCTATACTTGTACTATATTTGGCCGGAGCCATTGTAAATATCCCTGCTCAAGCAATGTTCATTACAATTATTGAAACCGTCATTTTCCCCGTTATATTAGGCCTGATAATTAATTATTTTTATCAGCACAATTCTAAATTTCATGCTGTGCAAAAAATGATGCCTGGTATTTCTGTTATTGGTTTTGCATTTATTGTAGGTGGTGTAGTCGCACTACAAGGTTCAAATTTTTTCGTATCCGGACTTATAATTCTTGGTGCCGTTATACTTCACAACTGCGGTGGCTATGCCTTGGGATATATTGTTGGACATGCCGTACATATGAACACCGCCAAAAAACGTACAATCACATTGGAAGTGGGAATGCAAAATGCCGGTCTTGCCACCGGTCTGGCTATGGCACATTTTGCTGCTATCCCCGAAGCCGCATTAGTCGCCGCTGTAGCTTGTGTATGGCATTCAATATCAGGCACTTTATTAGCCGATTATTTTGCTAAAAAAGACGCAAAAAGCACCGTTGACAACACTATTATTGCCGGACAAATATCAAAATAAAACTTAAATTATTAAACCACCATATGTGCCATTGGGTATACGGTGGTTTAATAATTTAACATGAATAAAAGGTCTCATATTTCCTGGCTGTATTTGCATGACTAACAAGATTAAAGATATTTATCTGTCAATATGCCAATATTTCGATCTTGTATTGATTTATTTCCATGTTTTGTCTTTATTCAATACTGGTAGTTTCAGATTTTAAAATTAGGCTGTATCCTTGCCCGGTGCACTAATCAAAACAAGCCGGTTATACTGAGCTGACTCAGTATAACCGGCTTGTTTTGATTGTCCGAAAATTATTTATAATTATTAGCACGAACCTGAAAAAAAGACTGTGGATGATCACATACAGGACAAACCTGCGGAGCGTTTTTTGCTTCACAAATATAACCACAATTTGCACACATCCAAATTACTTTTTCATTCTTTTTGAAAACCTTATCTTCCTTTACATTACTTAAAAGAAGTTGATATCTTTCATCATGTGTCTTTTCGATACTGGCAACGAATTCGAATAATTTGGCAATCTTTTCAAATCCTTCTTCATGGGCTGTCTTAGCAAATCCAGGATACATGCTTGTCCATTCATAATTTTCTCCGGCAGCCGCATCCTTCAGATTTTCTGCCGTATCACCAATACCATGGACAAGTTTGAACCAGATTTTAGCATGTGCTTTTTCATTGTCAGCTGTTTCTGTAAAAATCTGAGATATTTGATGATATCCATCTTTTTGGGCTTTAGAAGCATAGAAAGTATATTTATTGCGAGCCTGTGATTCACCTGCAAATGCAGCCAGTAAATTTTTTTCTGTTTGTGATCCTTTTAATTCCATTTAAATCTCTCCTGTCATAAAATTTTAATAAATGTGGAAAACAATTATCAATGAATATTATATATCATTACATAAATTTGTCAATGCTGCAACTATATTTGCCAGCTCTGTCTTTACATTCCCATATTCAGCGATCATATTTATGACAAAGCTGTGCTAAAAATGAAGCTCTTTCAACTGTAAGCTGATTTTTTTCCAGCTGCCATGCCCAATTTTTATTCAATGTACCTGGTGTATTCATTCTGGCCGACGAATCAAGACCAAGTACATCTTGAAGTGGTAATATAGCAAGCCGGGCCGCACTTGCATAGGCATATTCCATTAATTTGCAGCATATTTTTTTATCATCTGGTCGATAAAGTTTTAAATATTCCGCTAAAACCGCTTTTTGCTCTGGTGAAAGAGTGTTTTTCAGCCAGCCCAGTGTCGTATCATTATCATGCGTACCTGTATAGATAACTGTATTTTCACTGCAGCTAAAGCCTATATTTTTCCGACCATCAGGACATAACTCAAATTGCAGCACTTTCATGCCAGGAAAGCCACATTCATTTTTTAATTTTTCTACATCAGTAGTTATAATACCAAGATCTTCGGCAATAATCGGGATATTACCTAATCGCTTTTTTATCGCCTCAAAAAACGACCTGCCAGGCCCCTTTATCCATTTACCGGTCTTTGCTGTAACAGCTTTACCATCAATTGCCCAATAAGCTGCAAACCCGCGAAAGTGATCTATTCTCACGGCATCGACTAGTTGTTCTAATGTATAAAAACGCTGTCCCCACCATGCATAACCGTCATCTGCCATTATATCCCAACGATAATGCGGATTACCCCATAACTGCCCATTTATGCTGAAGTAATCCGGAGGTACACCAGCAATTGTTGCCGCCGTTCCATCAATATTAAGATTAAACAAATCCTGATGTGCCCAGACATCTGCGCAATCATGTGAAGGAAATATCGGCAGGTCACCAATTATTTTTATGCCCCGTACATTAGCATAATGTTTTAATTGAAGCCATTGCTTAAAAAATAAATATTGAATAAATTTAATGTAATTTATCTCACTGATATGTACTTCAAATGCTTGCTGTACGGCAATTGTATTATATTGCTTTATATCATCCGGCCACTTTATCCATGCGGTATTTTTATAATATTTTTTTAAAGCACTGTATAATGCATAATCATCCAGCCAATATTTTTGTTCATCACAAAATTGCTCATATGCAGGAGTTGGTGAAAAGTTTTTAAAAGCCTGCCGCAATAACTTTTCTTTCGCCATTTTAGTGATACTGATATCCCTGTTTTCTACAGTAAATACCGCATTGATATCAAAATTAGTCAATAACCCCTCAACAACCAATTTATCAAGTGAGATCAACAGTGGATTGCCGGCAAAAACAGAAGATGTTTGGTATGGTGATTCACCATACCCAGTCGGGTTAAGCGGCAGAATCTGCCAATATTCTTGCCCGGCAGACTGCAACCAGTCAACAAACTCATATGCCGACTGTCCAAAATCACCTATACCATAGGGTGTGTACAGTGAAGTAGGATGTAATAAGATACCACAGGAATGCCGGTATTTATCAGTGATATGTATTTGCCGCAATACATTTCCTGACAATTTTCCCACATCCATTGAAAGAACATTATTATTCAGCACAACTTTATTTTCGGGTTCCAGCATATTTTCCAGTCTATCGTAACACAGTCCATTTAAATCCAATTGTATAGGAACAATTTCATTACTGCGGTTTATTATAATAACAAAAATATCATCAGCACATGGCTGCCCAAAAACATCCTGCTTATCTCGAATACGGCGAGCATAGGCCAATATATCCTCTGAAACATGTAAAAACAGCAGTTCACCGGCCTGCAGCGCAGGGTAATTATTGCGTAATTTAATCAATTGTTCCAACCATTTTTGCATAATACGATCCGGGTTATCCCAATCATACGGAGCCCGGTTATGCGGATCACGAAATCCCTGCATGCCTATTTCATCACCGTAATAAATTGACGGTACACCAGGAAAAGTAAATTGCCACAAAGCAGCCAGCATACTTCTTTGCTGTCCCAGTTTATAATGTTCGGCATCCAATCTATAATGTGCCTGCGCCATAGCAGTCATATTATCTGCTGATGGTGCTTCCCCCAAAATAGTTATAATACGTTCTACATCATGGCTGCCAAGCAAATTCATCATAGCATAATAATTTTGTATGGGATAATTTTCTTTTTGACTGTTTAAAAGTGTTTCTGTCTTTTGCACTGAAATACGGTTGAGCAAAAATTCAATAACAATCGTACGAAATGGATAATTCATTGCTGCATCCATATCATAACCGCAAAGATATTCTCTGGATACGTCATAACTGATTTTATTGGAAGCATCTTCCCAGACCTCGCCAATAACTACGGCATCTGCATCAATTTTTTTTACTGTAGCATATAAACTACGGGAAAACTGCTGCGGCAGCTCATCAATTACATCAAGACGCCAGCCACTGGCTCCATTTTCCATCCAATGTCTTATTACGCCGTTTTTTTCATTCAATATAAAATCCATATATGACGGTGTGGTTTCCGTGACATTTGGAAGTGTTTCAAAACCCCACCAACTATCATATTTATCTGGATAATCAGTAAATCTATACCACCCATAATAAGGTGAGTATTTTGATTGAAAAGCACCAAGTGAATGATAATTACCCTCACGATTAAAGTAAATACTATCGCTGCCCGTATGGCTGAATACTCCATCAAGTATTATTTTTATATTATTATCCTGTGCCGCTGCACATAAAACCTTAAAATCCTCATTTGTTCCCAATGTAGGATCAATTTTATGGTAATTACCCGTGTCATAATGATGATTGCTGGAAGATTCAAAAACAGGATTCAAATATATTACTGAAATACCCAATTTTTGCAAATAAGGGAGTTTGTCTATTATTCCCTTCAAGTTCCCGCCAAAAAAATCATAGGAAATAATTTTCCCATTGTCAGCGTCTTTATAATAACATGGTACATCATGCCAGTCAGCATGATATACTGCATTTTTTCTGGCAATAAGTGTATTGCCGTGCCGATAAAATCTGTCGGGAAAAATTTGATAAATTATCGAATGCCTAAACCATGCCGGTGTTCCTGCATCACACTGATATACAGTTACCTGAAAAGAAGGCGGCTGTTGCCTGTAAAGCTGCCCAATGCCGCCCATATTTTCTTGATTATTACCATAATACAGTATTTTATCTTGTGTCGTTATCACAAAATAATACCAGATGAGACATCCCCTGTCAGGCGCGGTAATTTCCACAAAATAATGATTACTGTCCCGTGGTGTTTGCTTAAGAGGAATCAGCTGTTCCCCCTCTTTATTCCGCCATAATCTTAAAACAACGCTGACGGGTGGTTCTTCCGTTACAACATCTACCGCCAGATAAATAGTCTTGTCTGTCGGACAGGCTCCCAGAGGCAGGCGATAATAGGGGCTGTGCGAATCATGCCATACTAAATTTTTTTCTGACAAGTAATCACCATCTTATATACATTATTGACCAACAATGTTGCGGAACGATTTTAATGAACTGATTTTCATACTATATCAGCTGACAGGAACCGTTAAGAATTTTCAACTGACAGTGCCTGATATATTCTTACATACTGCTTAGCAGAATTTGCCCAACTGAAATCGGCTGTCATCCCGTTAGCTATTATGCGGCGCCGTAAAGTGATATCACCATATTTTTCCAGCGCCCGTTTTATAGAAAACAAAAGTTCATGGGCATTATAATTTTTGAAGACAAATCCATTACCGGTGTTTTTATAGCTATTATAAGGGATAACTGTATCACGCAGCCCCCCCACTGAATGTACAATTGGTATACTGCCATACCGCAAGGCAATCATCTGCCCAATGCCGCAGGGTTCATAGCGTGACGGCATTAAAAAAAACGAAGAAGCAGCATATATTTGATGCGCCAGTTGATTATCAAAAGTAGTAGTGATAGATACCTTTTTGGGAAATCTCCATTGCAGTCCATGAAACCACTCTTCATATTTATAATCACCGGTTCCCAATAAAATAAACTGAACATTTTCATACTGCAGCAACTCATCCATTATCCGCATTAGTAGGTCCATTCCCTTTGCCTCAACCAAACGGGAAACAAAAGCGATAATCGGTGTCCGCCGGTTTATCGGCAGACCTAACCTTTTTTGCAGTAATACTCTGTTGGCCATCTTTCTTTCCAGCACATTATTGATATTGTACGGTGCATATATATATTCATCAGTTACCGGATTATATTCCTCGTAATCTATTCCATTGACAATACCGGTGAGCGTATCGCTGCGGCTGCGCAAAATACCGTCCATTTGTTCACCGAAATAGGCATTTTGTATCTCCTTTGCATATGATTTGCTCACTGTTGTCAACTCATCAGAATAAATCAATCCTCCCTTCATAAAATTAATAGCATCGTAAAATTCCAAATCACCATTGGAAAAATATTTGTAGTCTAATCCCAGGACGTCTTCTAGCATATACGCCGGAAAAATCCCCTGATATTTCAAATTATGAATCGTAAAAACAGTCCTTATATTTTTATATAGCTCATCATTTATATAATTTAATTTTAAAAATACACTGATGAGGCCTGTCTGCCAGTCATTCAAATGTATTACATCCGGCCAAAAATCAATAACGGGCAATACTGCCAACACAGCCCGGCAAAAAAAAGTGAACCGTTCAGCATCATCATCATAACCATAACACTGCCCGCGCTTAAAATAATACTCATTATCAATAAAATAGAAAGTAATACCATTATGCTTTAGCTTTTCTATACCAAGGTATTTTTCCCGCCATGCAACATTGATACTGCCATCGTATATATGTTTCATCTTACTGCTGTATTGATCAGGAATTATATCATATTTAGGCAGTATAACACGAACATCAATGTTCTGCTTTTTTAATTCTTTCGGAAGCGAACCAGCCACGTCACCCAATCCACCTGTTTTTACAAACGGTGCTGCCTCCGATGCAACATAAAGAAGTTTCAGCATGATAAAGAGCCTCCTTTAATATTAGGTTGGTGCATTTTATATAACCGAGCCTTTAATTTAGCTATTTTCCGTTTAGGAACGCCATGCGGTTTTTTTACTTTTTCCCGCTGCGGTTTATCACCTGTCTCATATCTCATCGTCAGATTTTTCCGGCTTATGAATTCTTCATAGTCAATTTCATTCAAATGAAGATAAACAGCTGCTAAAGGAGGAATTGTCAAAACAAGTGATTTATCAAAACCGTTCCATGCTGTATTATCAGTCACGATTTTCTGGCTGTTCATTATTCCCGATCCGCCGAAATCAACACAATCACTGTTGAATATCTCTTCATAGACTCCTGCGACAGGCACACCGACACGATAATTATATCTGACTTCTGGCGTAAAATTACAAATGACAAATATAAAATCGTTGCAATCCCGTGACTTCCGCATGAATGCAACAATACTGTTTTTACTGTCATCACAATTAAGCCATAAAAAACCATTCCAATCAAAATCGACCTGCCATAATGCCGGTGATTGTGTGTAAAGTTTATTCAAACTCTGTGAATAATGCAACATTTTTTTATGCATTGGATATTTTTCAGTCAGATGCCAATCGAGACTGTCATTATAATTCCATTCAATGAACTGACCAAATTCACCGCCCATGAACAACAATTTTTTCCCGGGATGGGCAATCCAATAAGCAAAAAACACACGCAATCCGGCAAATTTCTGCCAATAATCTCCCGGCATTTTCTCTATCAAGGAACATTTTCCATGCACTACCTCATCATGCGACAACGGTAGAACAAAATTTTCCGAAAAAGCGTACATCAAAGAAAATGTAATTTTAGAATGATGCCACTTTCGATATAAAGGGTCGAGACTGACATAAGCGAGAATATCATTCATCCACCCCATATTCCACTTATAATTAAATCCCATTCCTCCCATATAGACAGGTTTACTAACCAGCGGCCACGAAGTAGATTCTTCAGCGATCATTAAAGCATCAGGATAATATTTAAAAACTGTTTGATTAAGTTTTTTAACAAAATCTATTGCCTCAAGGTTACCATTACTGCCATATTTATTAGGGAACCATTCCCCATCCTGTCGCTCATAATCAAGATACAGCATATTAGCGACAGCGTCTATCCTAAGTCCGTCAATATGATATTCAGTAAACCAAAACAATGCATTAGAAATTAAAAAACTCTGCACTTCAGTTCGTCCATAATCGAAATTAGTAGTACCCCACTGACGATTTTCACTGCGCTGTGTATTATCAGATTCATATAGATTACGTCCATCAAAATTTTTAAGGCCATGTGCATCATTGCAAAAATGACCCGGTGCCCAATCCATTATTATGCCAATGCCATTTTGATGTGCCGTATCTATTAGGAATCTCAGATCATCAGGTGTTCCGAAGCGGCTGGTAGCCGCATAATAACCAGTTGCCTGATATCCCCATGACCCATCAAAAGGATGTTCATATAATGGTAAAAATTCAATATGTGTGTAATGCATGTTTTTTACGTAATCAATCAAACTAATCGCTGCATCACGATAGGAAATGTAATTGCCATCCAACGTCCGCCGCCATGAACCCAGGTGTACTTCATAAATAAGCATTGGAGCATCATAAGAAGGGTTCACCGGCTTATCTTTCTCCCACTTTGCATCCTGCCATTGGTATTTGTCCATATCATATAAGCGTGAAGCCGTGTGAGGTGATTTTTCGGCATAAAAGGCATAGGGATCAGCTTTATACAATACTTCGGCTTCGGTATCAGGCACAATAGCATATTTATATATACTATCATCCGGCAGGTCAGGAATAAACGTATACCAAATTTCACCGTCTTCTAATTTTTCCATGGGATTAGCTGACTTATCCCAATTATTAAAATCACCGATGACACTAACTGTTGCCGCATGCGGAGCCCACACCGCAAATCGGACACCGGGAATATTATTTTGCTGCGTAAAATGAGCTCCAAATAATCCATATGAATAATAATTTGCCCCTTGATGATATAAATAAATGTCATATGGTTTTAATTCTGAAATTATCATATTCTATTCCTGCCTCCTTGTTAATAAGATTTATTGTGCAGGCAACTTTATAGGCTGTACATCCCAAATGTCCCTGGCATATTCCATTATTGTTCTATCACTGGAAAAAATACCTGAATGGGCGATATTCATTAAACTGGACTCAAGCCACCCTTTCGTATCACGGTATTTTTCATCAATTGTTTTATGGGCATTGCAATATGCCGGAAAATCCTTAAACACAAAATATTCATCATTACTGTTAAATAGATAATTATAAATGTCACGAAAACTGCCATTATCAGTAAATTTTCCCGCCAATAATTGATCAATTACTGTACGTATAGCCGGAGTATGGTTATATTCCTCCCAAGCCGAATAGCGGCCATTTTTATAATAAGACAGTATTTCATCCGCATTAAGGCCAAAAATAACACAATTATCAGCACCAACGGCATCGAGTATCTCTACATTAGCTCCATCAAGTGTTCCTAAGGTAATTGCACCATTCATCATAAACTTCATATTGCTTGTACCAGATGCCTCCTTACCGGCTGTAGAAATTTGTTCGCTTACATCAGCTGCCGGAAATAATTTTTCAGCTAAAGATATGCCATAGTTTTCCAAAAAAATTATTTTCAGCTTTTGGTTAGTTCGTTCATCCGCATTGACTATTTCAGCAACGGTATTAATAAGTCTGATTGTCTCCTTAGCTATATGGTAACCGGGAGCTGCCTTCCCGCCAAAAATGAACGTATGAGGAAATACATCCATCTTCGGATTATCACATAATTGATTATATATGTACATTAAATGAAAAATATTCATTATCTGCCGTTTATAAGAATGAATCCTTTTTATTTGAATGTCATATATAGAAAAAGGATCTATAGCAATGTCATACTTATTTTTTATGAAGGCAGCCAGCCTGCTTTTATGCAACTGTTTAATCTGCTGTAATTTATCCAGTGCTGCCATATCATTTTTAAACTCGAGTAACTTAATCAACTGGCTGGGATGAGTCTTCCATTCCGGTGTTATTAATTCATCAATCAACGCTGTCAATTCCGGATTAGCTGCCATAAGCCAACGGCGATGTGTAATGCCATTAGTCTTATTATTAAATTTATGCGGATAATAATCGCTAAATTGTTTCATACTGTAATTTTTTAATATATCAGAATGAATCTTGGCCACGCCATTCACACTATGGCTGCCAACTATTGCCAATCGGGCCATATGAACCAATCCATCTTGTAAAATAGAGTACTTAAACAGCATGTTATCTATATTAGGATAACGCTGGCGGACATCCTGCAAAAACCGTCGGTTGATCTCTTCAATAATCATATAAATACGTGGCAGCAATGGTCTGAACATATCAATTGACCACGTTTCCAACGCTTCCGGCATAATTGTGTGATTTGTATATGACATTGTCCTGACCGTTATATCCCAGGCACTTTCCCATGGTATATTTTCATCATCAACCAGTATACGCATCAATTCAGCAATAGCCATAGCCGGATGAGTATCATTTATATGTATGGCAACTTTCTGCGAGAACATGGTTATAGGCAAATGTAATTTTTTATAGGAACGAATAATGCTCTGCACTCCCGCAGAAACCAAAAAATACTCTTGAGTAAGCCGCAGCAATTTGCCTTCGTTAGAACTGTCATCAGGATACAGACAGCTGGCTATTGCTTTAAGCTGATACTGGAATTTTAATTTTTCCTGCAGCTGTTCATGTGTAAGAGCACCGCTTTCCGAAAAGTTTTGACTGAATTCCGCGTTCCATAAACGCAGCGCATTGACAACATCATTATGATAGCCGACAATCGGAACATCATAAGGTACTGCTGATACTACAGTATATTTTTCATGAACCAGCTTTAAACTGCCGTCCGGCATATTCTTCATATATGCATTGCCGCCAAAATGGATATCTATTTCTTTTTCCGCCTTACGATATTCCCAGGCAAAACCGTTTTTTAGCCAATTATCAGGAATTTCAACCTGATTTCTATTGATTATCCGTTGTTCAAACAAACCATACTGATAACGGATACTGCAGCCGTGACCTGCTATTCCCAAAGATGCCATGGAGTCAATAAAACATGCCGCTAAACGACCGAGACCACCATTGCCTAATCCGGCGTCCGGTTCTTCTTCAAACAATTCATTGAGATCAATCCCAAGGTCCTTCATCGCTGAATAGCATATATCACCGATGTCAAGATTCATTATATTACAATTCAGCAAACGTCCTAAAAGAAATTCAATAGAAAAATAGTATACTTGTTTTTCCTGATGTTCTGTATAATATCTATTGCTTTTTATCCAATTTTCACTTATATACTGACGGATAGTATTTACTAATGCCTGATATAAATTAACCTTAGGCAGCTCTTTTATATCACGTCCGAACAATATTGTGGCCGTTTGTAAAAACAAATGCTCAAATTGATTTTTTTCTTCTAATGCCTTATTTGGCAACATATCATTAACACCTCTCGTATAGGATTATTATTATTATCCGCCAGCACTGCAACGTATAAGAATAAATTTCCAGATCAAATCACTGTGTTTTTTTCTATTATGAATGGATAGTCATCTGCCCCCTTAAGCACTTTTTTCACATCTACCATAACATTTTTATCACAGATGACATTTTCAATAAACGCATTTTCTTTGATCCGGCAACCCTGCATGATAATACTATTCCTTATTCGGGCACCCGCGTCCACTTTTACATTACGAAAAAGAATACTGTTTTCAACTTGACCTTTCAACACGCACCCGTTTGATATCAAAGAATTGCTCACATGTGCATCTGCCTTGTAACGGGCCGGTACATCATCTTTTATTCGTGTGTAAATAGGAAATTTGTTGAGAAATAATTCATGCCAAATCTGCGGATCAAGTAAATCCATGCTAGTGTGATAATAATTGAGCGTAGAATTAACGATAGACACATAACCATTATGACAATAGCCGTAAATATTATATTTTTTTTGAGTCCGCATTATGCCATCAAGCAAAAAGTCTGAACCACCGCGTTCATAAGTATATTTAACTATATCCATAAAAATTTTTTGTGACATTAAATATATATCCATAAATACACTTGCATTATCATCGGCCACTGGTTGATTAGCTATATCAGTCACCAATCCTGTTTCTTGTGTCTGCAAAACAGTACATGGGGAAAATTTTTTCTGTAAATTTTTATAATAAAGCATTGTTATATCAGCCTTGGTATTTTGATGAAAACGCAGCGCATTATTAAAATCCATATTAAATACACTCCGGCTGCCTGATAATAGTACATAATCATAAACATTACGATGCATAGCATCCAAATTCTGATAAAGTGTACGCAGTTCAGATGGATGCGTCCTGCTATTTGTATCGAGTGGTGTCATATAATAAAGTCCTTCATGTCGACGAGCCAAGTCCCAATCCTTTCCCGAGCGTAAATGGTCGAGAACCGATGCTGATTTATTGGGTAAAATTATCCCTACCGATACTATTCCTGAATTCACCATACTGGATAAAATGAAATCAATAATTCTGTACCTGCCGGCAAAAGGTATCGTGGCTATGGGACGTATTTTAGTAACTTCTTTTATGAGGTCATTATCTTCATGCAAATTTATCAACCCCGTAACATGATTCATTTATAATTCCTCCAGTAAATCAACCAACTTGTTTATTTTCTTCATCCGGTGCCATGACAAGCTTTCCTTCTGCAATAACTACAATAGAACCATCCTCAGAACAAATATGACAATTATCGGTTATTTCACAATTCTGAGCGATGATAGCCTTTTCCACCACAGAATTTTCACCTATACTGCTAAACGGCATTATTATCGAATTTATTATTTTAGTTCCCTTGCCAACATGTACTCCAGGAAAAATAACCGAATTTTCAACATTTCCTTCGACAAAGGCTCCGCCGCTTATCAGTGAATTTTTTATTTTAGCTCCGGGAGCAACAAAATGCGGCGGCAGCGACGGATTAGCCGAATAAATGCGCCATGTTCCACCCAAATCAAGAGATGGTTTTTCTTTCAAAAGATCCATATTGGCTTGCCACAAACTTTCAATAGTACCCACATCTTTCCAATATCCATCAAAGGCATAAGAGAATAAGCGGGCATTGTCTGCCAACATTTTTGGAATAATATTTTTACCGAAATCATGCTCCGACAAATTATCGGCAGAATCCTTTTCCAAGTACTCTTTTAATATTTTCCAGCTAAAAATGTATATACCCATTGATGCCAGATTACTTTGTGGTTTTTTAGGTTTTTCTTCAAAGGCTGTTATTCGTCCTGTTTTGTCCGTACTCATTATGCCAAAACGCGTAGCTTCCTTCAGCGGGACTTTAATTACACCAATTGTTGCATCAGCTTTATTCATCTTATGTTCTTCCAGCATCCATGAGTAATCCATTGTATAAATGTGATCACCCGACAAAACCAATACATATTGCGGATCGCAGGTTTCAATAAAATTTATATTCTGATAGATGGCATCTGCCGTGCCCTTGTACCAATCCGCCCCTTTTTCTCTTGTGTACGGTGGTAATATATATACTCCGCCATTTTTTCTATCTAAATTCCAAGCTTCGCCTGTACCCAGATATGTATGCAGCTCGAGTGGTTTATATTGTGTCAATACTCCCACTGTTTCTATACCGGAGTTGGAACAGTTACTGAGCGGAAAGTCAATAATACGATATTTCCCACCAAATGGTACGGCAGGTTTGGCAATTTTTTTCGTCAATTCTCCCAGACGGCTGCCTTGTCCACCTGCCAAAATCATTGCTAGACATTCGACTCTTTTCATAATAATTCCTCCTCAGTAGATAATAATTCTCTTTTAATTGCATTGTTTAATTAAGTATGGTAATTGTGATTTATGAGAAAAAACATTATAATTGTAAAATTTATGTAAATATTTAAGCCAAAAATTTACATAAATAATATTTATAGCTGCATATTACATAATAAGTCAATCGGCACCGTTCACAACAATAACAGAAACGACCATTTCCCTTCATTATTATTATATCAATCACTTCTGTTAGTATATTTATACAATTCTGGATTAAGCTGATAAATCCTGCCTGATAAAAAATGTTTTTATTGAAATTTAATCAATTTCAACCCACGGGAAAATTTACTTGACACATTTGATGATAAACGAAATTTATTAATAAATTTTTCAGCCAATTCAACAGCATCTGATTCCCGACCATATTTCAATTCCAATTCCATTTCACAAATAGGTGTATTTTTTACACCGGCATAAATAAATCCCTGATCTATTACCAATTCTATTTTTGATGTATTATAAAATATAATTGATTGGTGCCGTAAAAAATTATTGGTGACAATAGGCGAAAGTGTAATATTTTTTATATCAGGAATAATATTGTGAAATATTGCCGTATCGGCAAATGTATTTAGATTGGGTTGTATAGTTTGCACCACCCGATTGATTTCAAAGCGGCGGTGCAGCATTTCACTACCTGTGTCTGTTCCTTTTATGGTAGCAACACATAAATTATTTTCTTTTCTCACTCGGTAAACAATCTTATTTCTGGTTAGCATCAGGTTATCAGTATCATAATAATACGCTGACATATGAAAATTAAATATTTTCCCTGGTCGGTAAAGCCCTGCCGTAAATTTATTGAGCTCATCAATTTCATACTTATCTTGAATTTGCAGTTTTATTTCTATTTCCTCATTCTTTTTGGCGTTTTTCATATTATTTTCTTCACCCTTGTATAAAATTTATCAGGCTAAATCGCTTTATTGTAAATATATAAAACGTTTTAGCCTGATGTTTAAAAACTTTCTTATAGAAATATGAGAATAATTGAACCGACAAACAATGTTAAACTTAATGATTTAAGGGCTGAACGTATAGTTTCAGCATTATTTTTTGCCAGTGGACAGATAAAATATTGTATTATCCAGACCAGAAAAGATGCACTAAGGAAAAAAGCGGGGATATCAGTAAATAAGATACTATATAAAAGCAATAGTATCGCCAGCAATGAAGCTGTTGACTGTCCCTTGGTAAAATGTTTTCTCTCAGGTCCGACCTGTTTGATTTTACACGTCCGCTCTGCCCGATCACAATCATTATATGCTTTTTCTGCTTCATCAAAATCTTTTTGTGTAATTTTTTTATAAATCATCATCATGCCTCATTTTATAAACAAAATAATTCATAACGGCCCGAACCGGTCAGTTTAAGCTGGTATCTGTGATATTGCAAAAGTGTAGAATGATGCCCAACACTTATAATTGTAATATTTGGCAACTCAGTTTTCAACATTTTATACAGACGGGCTTCTGTAATTTCATCCAAAGCTGATGTTGCCTCATCTAAAAATACCCACTCCGGTTTTTTCAAAAGTATCCGGGCAAAAGCCAAGCGCTGCTGTTCACCCAGCGATAAAATACAACTCCAATCATCAGACTTATCTAACTGACTGATAAATTTCTCAAGTTCACACAAACTTAGCACATGCTCTTCATAAACTGCTGACGCAGCCGACTGCGTTTGCGGATAATAAAGAGCCTGCCGCAGTGTGCCAAGCGGTAAATAAGGTTTCTGCGGTAAAAACAATATCTTGTTTTGCTGCGGCAGGCCTATCTTACCGGCAGCAAACGGCCAGATTCCGGCTAAAGTGCGCAGCAAAGTACTCTTACCGCAGCCGGAAGCTCCGGTTATTATCAAGCTTTCTCCTGCCGGCAGTCTTATATTCAAATCACTAATAAGAGATTTCCCTTGCGGCAAATTAACTGTCAACCCACTTATCTCCAAATTGGCCGCTATGCTTTTTTCCACGGGTGATTCAATTTTTTTAATTTCACACATATGCTCAGTAAAGCTACCCAACCGACGAATAACTGAAGACCATTGTGCAATATCAGTATAAGAATTCACTAAATAGGACAATGCATCCTGAACCTTACCAAAAGCAGTCAGCGTCTGAATAAGCCAGCCGATTGGCATCATTTCACCAAAATAGCGCGGTGCGGCAATTAATATTGGTAAAATAATAGCCAGTTGTGAATAACTCACCGTCATACCGGTCAATATTTTTTGCCGATTCATTATCTGCCGAAAATTATTAATCACAAAAATAAATCGATTTTTAAAATTAACTTTTTCTGGTTGTTCCCCCTTATAAAAAGCAACACATTCGCTGTTTTCCCTGATACGCATCAAAGAAAAACGAAAATCGGCTTCATATTTTTGCTGATTAAAATTCAAGCCAATCAATTGATGCCCCACCTTATGAGTCAATAAAGTGCCAATTATTGAATAAATAATTGTTACCCATACCATAAAGCCGTATATCTGCACCGTTTGTCCATTAAAAGAAAATGAAAATGATCCTGACAACTGCCAAAGCATTGCAATAAATGCAATTAACGTCACTAATTGTTTAAACAATCCTATTCCCAAATTCAGTGTCAAATTGACAAAAAGATTAATATCTTCTTGTATACGCTGGTCTGGATTATCTGTATCCTTTATTGCAGATTGCAAACGATAATAGGTCTGGTTCTCCAGCCACGCATCCAAATAATGCGCAGTCATCCATGTACGCCATTTTATCTGAAGCATTTGCTGCAGATAAAGTGCATATACTGCCAATAATATGAACAGGAATGCTAAAAAGCTAAATTTACCTATAGACTGCCAAAAGTTTTGGTAAGAATAATTTTGTAATATAGTATAAAATTCATTATACCAGCTGGTCAACAGTAATAAAATATAAACTGAAACCAGATTCATTACGATTACTGCACTCAATAAACCACGAGCCTTCCATTTTTCCTTTGACTGCCAATAATCTTTGAACAAAAAATAAAAAATCCAGGCTGATTTTTTTATACCATATTTATCATATATTTTCACAGTATAGCCTCCGATGGCTTGAAATAAAATATGGTTAAAAGTATAATAAAAAAATAAACTTATTGCAACGTGTTATCATCAGTAAAAACAGGGGTAGATATATCGATGAACTACATTTTTTTACTTGCAGTGACTTTCTTATTGATTATAGTCCTTTTGTATGCCGGTTACCGCTATTTACCACAAAAGCGCATATTTTGTATATTTGCAGCTATTGTATTAGTTTGTGTATCTTCCATTATTTGGTTCAGCAGCCGATATCCACAGCAAAGCAAAGTAACCGATTCTCAAAAGATGCAGATTTTAAGTGAACAGCCTTTTTTTGTGACATGGTATGAATCATATAAGCAGAATATTGATGACATTGACCGTGTTTGGAGCCGATACAACAACAACCTCAACAGATTCTCCCAAGATGATGTATCATTGAGGGTTTTAACAGAAAACTTGATTAAAAATCAGGCTGATATCATCAGTTTGCAAAAAAAGCTTGCAACAGCACTGCCACCTCAGGAATTATCCGATACAAATTATAAACTCAGTTATGATGTTTTGGAAAAAACCAGATCATATTTAGCAGCACAAAGTGAAACTATAACCGCATCTGTGCAACTGCTTCAGTCGCCCGAATTTTTAAATCAACCACGCGATATCCAGTACAAGCAGCTTGACAACATCCGCATATTAAAATCTCCGGTTAATTTGAATATTTCCCCGGATATATCCAGCATAAGAGATAATCTCATTTTGCCTGATTTATCCTGAGTATTGCTATCTTATAGTCATATAAATAAAAAAAACAATTATTTATGGGATTTTTTTTATTCATACAGGATTATTATTATCTGTCATAGAATATAAATCAAGATGCACCAAATTTCATTATTGTATTACAAACGAACGGAGGAATTCACTTAGTGGAATTTCATCATATAAGTGTCATGGCTGATGAAGTCATTAGGGGATTGAATATAAAGTCAGACGGAATTTACGTAGATTGCACACTTGGCGGTGCTGGTCATGCTTCACGCATTGCATCGCTTCTGGGCAAAAATGGAACTTTACTGGGAATTGACCAAGATGAGACAGCCGTGGCGGCAGCTAAAGAAAAATTAGCCTGCTGTATCTGTCATACAATAGTAGTACATGACAATTTCAAAAATCTGACTGCCATATTAGCTCGGGAAAATATAACCGGAGTCGATGGTTTTTTATTTGATCTGGGCGTATCCTCTCCACAAATTGATGATGCTGAACGGGGATTTTCCTATATGCATGATGCTCCGCTCGATATGCGCATGGATCAGCATGAATCGCTCACGGCATACGATGTAGTAAACAATTACAGTGAACTGCATCTTACTGATATTTTCAAAAAATATGGTGAGGAACGATGGTCTAAAAGAATTGCCAAATTTATTATACTATATCGGCAGGAAACACCTATAAAAACGACTGCCCAATTAGTTGATATAATCTGTCGGGCCATTCCGGCAGCAGTCCGCAGAAACAATCCCGGTCACCCGGCAAAAAGAATATTCCAGGCCATTCGCATTGAAGTCAATAATGAGCTTGGTATACTGAAAAAATCGTTTGAATGTGCCGTTGAACATTTAACTCAGCATGGCCGGTTAACTGTAATTACCTTCCATTCATTGGAAGACCGCATTACCAAACAGACCCTGAAACTCATGGCAACAGGCTGCATCTGTCCACCGGATTTACCAATTTGTATCTGTGGACATAAAAGGCAGATACGTTTATGCGGTAAAGCCCTGACACCTTCCGAAACGGAATTGATCGATAATCCACGCTCCAAAAGTGCAAAACTACGCATCGCAGAGAAATTATAAAACATTACTTAAAACTAACATCAATAAGGCACTCAGCATCCTAACAATGTTCTTTCACACTGTCCAATAAATTATTTGGGGGCACGGACAATGGTAAAATATACTTACGGCAATTTGGCAGAAAAATCATCTGAGGCAAAACATTCCTCACCAACAGATTCTGCCTTTCACAGCCGCCGACGCAAAAAAGAAAAAATTCAACTGAACACAAAATGGCGGGCGCGCTGCTTGTTTTTAGTCATTTTGATTTCAGCCATGGGCATGTTCATCACTTTCCGTAACGGTCTGGCTGCACGGCAAGGCTATGACCTTGTCAAAGCAAAACAATCCGTTGCCACATTGGAAAAAGAAAATGCCCGTTTGCATTTAGATATTGCCAGTTTAAAATCACCGGAACGAATAAGGTCGATAGCTGTTGGCAAGTTAGGAATGATCCTGCCGCCGCAGGTATATTTTGCCGACAAAAAGCGCTGATTTATAAATTTGTGGAGCTGTTTTTTTACAGCTCCTTTTTAGTTCTTTGATAATCTGCTATAATATATTTGTTTTGTAAAAATAGGAGGTATTACCATGCATAAGGCTGTAACTGACTTAATAAAAAAACTCAGCAACGCTACAACTATAAATACCACAGACATAACAGGCATAGATATAAGCTCACTGGAATGTGACTCCCGTAAGGTACAAAAAGATTCACTTTTTTTCTGTATAAAAGGGGCAACCGTAGACGGTCATGACTTTGTCGGACAGGCCATAAAAAACGGCGCATCAGCCATAATAGCTGAACATGATGTTGCTGTACCAGACAGCATAGTAAAAATCATCGTTCCTGACACACATAAGTCCATGGAAGAAATAGTACCATACTTTTATGATTATCCCAGTAAAAAAATGCGTCTGATTGGTGTGACCGGAACAAATGGAAAAACAACCATCACTTATATAATACGCTCTATTTTGCGTAAAGCCGGTTACAAAACAGGCCTTATCGGTACAATAAAAATAATGGTTGAAGATGAAATATTGCCGATACACAATACAACACCGGATATCATCGATCTGCAGCATGTTTTATATCACATGCAAAAAGCCGGCATGGATTATGTAGTTATGGAAGTTTCCTCCCATGCGCTGGCTCTAAATCGTGTGGCTGGCTGCGAATATGACACGGCTGTATTTACTAATCTGACACGCGATCACTTGGATTTTCATAAAACATTTGAAAATTATGCCTTGGCAAAAGCTAAACTTTTTTCTTCTTTGACAGCAAAAAGCAACATAAAACAAAATAAAACAGCCATAATAAATATTGATGACCCCTCCAGCAACATCATGTGTGAGCATACCAAATGCCGTTTATTCACTTATGCCATACATAAGGACGCCTCATTAAAAGCTTGTAATATTAATATCCACGCTAATGGAATGGAATTTTCTCTGCGGGGCAGCCTGACAGATATAACTTTGCACTCAAATATAACCGGTATGTTCAATGTATACAATGTAATGGGTGCAATAGGTGCCGCTTTAGCTGAAAATATTGAGCTGCGGTTCATCACTGCAGCTCTTGAAGAATTTCACAGCGTTCCGGGACGGTTTGAATTGATTAGGGCAGGACAAGATTTCTCTGTCATTGTCGATTATGCACATACTCCGGATGGTTTGGAAAATGTTTTAAATACAGCCCGACAAATTACCACCAAACGTTTGATAACAGTATTTGGCTGCGGTGGTGATCGTGACCGTACTAAAAGACCCATTATGGGAAAGATTGCCGCTGAAAAATCCGACATTGTAATTGCAACATCCGACAATCCGCGCAGTGAAGATCCGGAATTCATTTTATCAGAAGTTGAAAATGGCGTTATACCCGCTTTACACGGTAATTTTCATGAAAAAATAACTGATCGTAAAAAAGCTATATATCGGGCTATAGAACTTGCCAAAGCAGGTGACATCGTTATGATAGCCGGTAAAGGCCATGAAAACTACCAAATCTTAAAAGATAAAACGATTCATTTCGATGACAAAGAAATCGCCATAACAGCCATAAAATCAAAGCTTGCGGGGGAATTATAATTGCCGGCATTTACATTAGCACAACTAAAAAAATACACTGACTGTAAAATCTTGCAACAAACCTGCACCGAATTTACCGATATAAGTACTGATACACGCAGCATCACTCCCGGTATGCTGTTTTTGGCACTAAAGGGAGAAAATTTTGACGGTCATGATTTTCTTGCCCAGGCTTGTGAAAAAGGAGCCATCGGTCTTATCATTTCAGATAAAACCAAATTGCCTGCCAATGTTACCAAAAAGTCTACTATTTTACTTGTTAATAACACACTTGACGCTTATTTAGACATAGCCGGAGGCTGGCGCGACCAGTTCTCTCTACCTGTAATCGCCATAACCGGTTCGAACGGCAAAACAACCACTAAAGATTTGACAGCGGCTGTTTTATCCGAAAAATATTCTGTCTTAAAAACATTTAAAAATTTCAATTCTGAAGTAGGCATAGCTTTGACACTGCTTTCCATTACACCTTCTTATGATATGGCAGTGGTTGAAATGGGCATGCGTGGTCTCGGTCAAATAAGACGTTTGGCAAAAACTGCCAAGCCGGATATAGGAATTATACTTAACGTTGGTAATACCCATCTTGAACTATTAGGTTCACAGGAAAATATTGCCCGGGCAAAGGGAGAATTAGTCGAGGCAATAAAACCACAGGGTACCGTAATTTTAAATGTTGATAATACATACACCGCAGCAATGACCTCTATGACAACCGCGCATATAATAACATTTGGTATAAAAAATTCAGCTGATATTATGGCAGAAAATATAACCGTTCATTCCAATAATAAAACGACTTTCACTTGTAAGCTGCTTAATGAAAATCTCCAGTTAACAATACCGCTTATTGGGGAACATAATGTCTATGATTCATTGGCCGCAATTGCGGCTGGCTGCGCCATGGGAATGACACCACTG
This sequence comes from Pectinatus frisingensis, assembly GCF_015732285.1. GTDB lineage: Bacteria > Bacillota > Negativicutes > Selenomonadales > Selenomonadaceae > Pectinatus > Pectinatus frisingensis. The sequence continues at coordinate 79,667 of NZ_WIQU01000022.1, read as the reverse complement.
GAAATAAAGGCAGGTCTGCAAAAATTTCGACCATCAGGGATGCGTTTCGAAATAATAGCCATGCATGGTTATACTGTTGTCAATGATGCGTATAATGCCAGTCCGGCATCGATGGCTGCCGCTTTAGATAGTTTAATGTCAATGACTGCACAAAGACATATAGTGGTTTTTGGCGATATGAAGGAACTTGGTGAAATTGAACGTACCGCCCATGAACAAATCGGACTTTTATGTGTCCAAAAGAAAGTTAATATCCTATTAACTTTGGGTCCATTAGCCCGCTATACTGCTGAAACAGCTGCGCACTATGGCCTTAAAGCGGTCTATAACTGCAGTTCGCATGCCGATGCAGCAACAAAATTGAAAGCTATACTAACTGCCGGTGATGTAGTTTTATTTAAAGGTTCACACAGCATGCAAATGGAAAAAATAATAAATTTATTGGAGACGTAATAAATGATGGTAATGATTTATCCTGTTTGGGCAGCAATATTATCAGCTGCAGTAGTTCTTTTATGCGGACCAAAATTGATCCCTGAACTGCATAAATTAAAATTTGGTCAAAGTATCCGGCAGGAAGGGCCTAAAAGCCATCAGATAAAATCAGGCACACCCACTATGGGCGGAATTATAATTGTCCTCGGCATACTGGTTGGTACATTGACTTTTGCCCACTTGACTGTGGAAATTTTATTAGCCTTATTGATAACTTTAGGGTATTTTATAATCGGTTTTATTGACGATTATATAAAAGTCGTATTAAAACGAAATTTAGGCCTGACGGCACGGCAAAAATTTCTTGGTCAACTGATAATTGCTCTATTGGCAACATATCTTGGCATCCATTACGGTGTGCTGGATATGAAACTATGGCTGCCATTACTGAATATTAATATAAATCTGGGTTTCTTCTACTATATCCTAATATGGCTTGTATTAGTCGGAACCACTAATGCCGTAAATTTGACCGATGGTTTGGATGGTCTGGCTGCCGGTTCAGTAGCAATAACCTCGTTTGTCTATGCACTTATTTGTCTATATTTTGTAAAATTTGATTTAGCCATACTTTGTTTATCCTGTACCGGAGCCTTAGTCGCATTTCTAAAATTTAATAAGCACCCTGCCCAAATTTTTATGGGTGATACCGGTTCACTCGCCCTCGGTGGAGTTATCTCATCAGTCGCTATCCTGACACATACAGAAATCCTATTAATATTAATTGGCGGTTTATTTGTCATTGAGGCATTATCAGTTATAATCCAGGTTGTTTCCTTCCACTGCCGTCATGGAAAAAGAGTCTTTTTAATGAGTCCATTGCATCACCACTTTGAATTAAAAGGTTGGCCGGAAGTCAAAGTGGTAAGAAACTTTTGGCTGATCAGCGCACTGTGTGGTTTTTCAGGTTTGATCATATTGTTACTAAGTTGAGAAAGAAGATAATTATATGGACTTAAAAGATAAAAAAATTGTTATAATAGGCGCCGGTATAAGCGGAATTGCCGCAGCTAAGATAGCAAAAAAGTCAGGTGCATTTGTAATCATAAGTGACACCAACACTGCTGATAAAATAAGATATGATTTATCTGAACTAAAAAATCTCGATATCCGTGTCGTGCTGGGGAAACAGACTATAGATCTGCTAAAATCAGCCGATTATGTACTTTTATCACCAGCCGTACCGTTATATACACCTTTATTTAAGCAGGCAATGGATATGGGTATAAAAATAATGAGTGAGATTGAATTTGCATGGCATTTGGCTAAAGCACCAATTTATGCAATAACGGGAACAAATGGTAAAACCACGACAACTACTCTATTAGGGCTTCTGATGAAAAAACATTGCCATAATGTCGGTGTCGGCGGCAATATTGGCGTACCGCTATGTGATGAAGTATTACGTGTTGGCGCCGATGGCTGCACAATAGCTGAAATATCAAGCTATCAGCTGGAAAGTACAAGTGTTTTTCATCCACATATAGCAGCTGTCCTCAATGTCACACCTGATCACATAGTTCGCCATGGTTCCATGGAAACCTATCAAAAAACCAAGGAAAAAATTTTTGCAGACCAGACAAAAAATGATTTTCTCGTACTTAATTTTGATGATTTACGTACCCGGGACATGGCTGAACGAGCTGACAGCACTGTTATGTTTTTCAGTCGCAAAACCAATTTATCCGAAGGAGCTGTTGCTATAAATGGCAGCTTAGTAGTAAAATGGCAAAATAAAGTGTATGATGTATGTCAGCTTGATGAAATAAAAATAAAAGGCAGCCATAATATTGAAAATGCGTTGGCCGCCACTGCAATGGCTTTTTTGGCGGGTGTCGGCATTGAACAAATTGCACAAGTGCTGAAAACCTTTCCTGGTGTTGAGCATCGTATCGAACCTGTTAGAATTCTTAATGGGATTCATTATTATAATGATTCCAAAGCGACTAATACAGACGCTGCTGTAAAAGCCTTGGAATCTTTTCCCAATCACATAATATTGATTGCCGGCGGACGTGATAAGCAAACTGATTTAACTGACTTTATGAAATTAGTAGCAGAACGTGTGGATAAGTTAATACTGTTGGGAGATGCCGCCGATCGTTTCAAAGCAGCGGCTATAGCCAATGGATTTGCTGCAGAAAACATCTCAATGGTTGGTTATTCTATGTCTGAGGCGGTTAAAACAGCCCACAGCCTTGCCCGCATTCCCCAGACAGTATTGTTCTCTCCGGCCTGCGCAAGTTTTGATATGTATGACGGCTATGAGGCGCGCGGCAAAGATTTTAAAAAAATTGTAAAAGCACTGTAATAATTAAAAGCAGGTAGTATAATTATGAGATTTATTTTTTCCGGTGGTGGTACCGGCGGACATATTTACCCGGCTATAACTTTGATTGACAACATCAAGCAACGGCATCCGTCTGCCCAAATTCTATATGTTGGCACTAAAAATGGACTGGAAGCAGATATTATTCCCAAAGAAGACATTCCCTTTGTTACAATAAACATAGAAGGTTTTGCCCGCAGAGCCACAATCAAAAATTTGGCAGTTGCTGCCAAAGCATTATGGAGTTTATGCAAAGCTTACCGCATCATAAAAAAATTTAACCCGGATGCCGTTATTGGCACCGGCGGTTATGTCAGCGGTCCGATTTTACTGACTGCAGCTTTACTTAAAATTCCTACATTAGTACAGGACCAAAATGCTATTCCTGGTATTACCAACAAAATATTAGCCAAATTTGTTACCAAAATAGCTTGTGGTTATGAATCGGCCTGCCAGCATTTTCCCACTGCTAAAACCGTTTTGACCGGCAATCCTATCAGACACTCTGTTCTTGAATATTCCCGCTGCGCAGCAGCAAAAGCTCTGCAACTCGACGAAAATAAAAAAACCATTTTAGTCACAGGCGGCAGCAGAGGAGCCCGGCGTATCAACGAGGCCATGGTATCTGTGTACAAATACTTTATTAATGATCCGTCTGTACAATTTCTTCATATAACTGGTAAAACTGAATATGACAGAGTCATCCAAAATTTAAAGAAAAATAATATTGACATAAAAACGGCAAATAATATTTTTATAAAACCATATCTATATAATATGCCCAAAGCATTGGCTGCAGCCGACATAGCAGTTTCTCGCGCCGGTGCAATCGGCTTGTCAGAAATAACAGCCTGTGGCATTCCATCTATATTAATTCCCTATCCTTATGCAGCTGAAAATCATCAGGAATTTAATGCACGGGCATTGGTAAAGCATGATGCTGCCGTAATGATACTTAATTCTGAATTGACCGGAAAACGGCTGCTTAATGAACTGCAAAAACTTCTGGCATCACCAAAACACCTTACTGCAATGTCGGTGAACAGTAAGGCCATGGGACATCCCGAAGCAGCTAAAACTATTGTGGACATAATATTTTCAATTATAAAAAATAAAAAATGAGAATTTCAGGGGGCTATTTCGTTGCTTAAAAAAATGAAAAAATTTCATTTTATCGGTATCGGTGGAGTAGGAATGAGTGCAATTGCAGAAATATTGCTTGAAAAAGGCTATAAAATAACCGGTTCCGATTTAAATAATTCTGATATAATAGTTAATTTAAAACAAAAGGGCGCACAAATATACCATAATCATTGTGCCGATAATATAAAAGATTGTGATGCTGTGGTTATATCGTCGGCAATAGCAAAAGACAACCCGGAATTGTTGGCGGCGCGGCAAAAAAATATAACGGTGTACCATCGCTCAGATGTATTGGCAGCCTTGCTGAATTCAGCAAAAGGTATTGCAGTGGCCGGTTCGCATGGTAAAACTACCACTTCATCAATGCTTAGTGTTATCCTGGACAATGCTGGAATAGATCCTACCGTTTTAATTGGTGGTGTGGTAGACTATTTTCATGGCAACGCCCGTCTTGGCAAAAGTGACTATGTAATTGCCGAAGCCGATGAAAGCGACGGTTCTTTCCTCAAATTTGATCCCTATATTGCAGTCGTAACAAACATTGAAGATGACCATATGGACCATTATGGCAACATGGAAAACATTATAAATGCCTTCAAACAATTTATTGGCAATATAAGTGAAAAGGGCACAGCCGTTCTTTGCCTGGATCATAAAAATGTCCGCAAAATAATTAGTGATACCACAAAACCATATATTTCGTATGCCATAGATACCCCCGCCGATTATAGAGCCGCCAATATAAAAATGTCCAAAACGACAACTTCATTTGATGTAACTTACAAAGAAAATTTAATTGGCCATATTGAGCTTAATATTCCAGGACGCCACAATATATTAAATGCTTTGGCCGCGATAGCCGTGTGCAGATTTTTGGACATACCAGTTGAAAAAATAGCCGATGGCTTCAAATTATTTCACGGTGCCAAGCGTCGTTTTCAAACTAAAAAAAGAACGGCTTCTTATTGGATTGTTGATGACTACGCCCATCATCCGACAGAAATAAAAACTACATTGGAAGCTGCCAGGCAGACTCAGCCCAAACGGCTTATCTGTATATTTCAACCACACCGTTACAGCCGTACTAAGCTTTTAGCAGCGGAATTTGGCCATTGTTTTTCACCTGCAGACATTTTAATCTTTACTGATATTTACTCTGCGGGTGAATCGCCAATACCCGGCATCAGTGGTAAAACAATAGTCACTGAAGTAGAAAAGACCGGAAAAAAAGCAGTTTATATCCCGGATATGGACAAAATAGCTCCCTATGTACAAAACATAATGCAGTCTGGTGACCTTATAATAACCATGGGTGCAGGAAATATCTTCAAATGCGGTGAAACTTTGGCCCGTAATTTACAATAATGCCGAATGCAAGGAGAATATAAAGTGAAATATAATAAAATTGCCGTTGTCATGGGCGGCCCATCTTCAGAAGCACAAATATCCCGTCTTACGGGCCAGGCTGTTACAGAAGCTTTGCGCAGTAAAGGTTATGAGGTAACTGCATTAGAATTATGTCCGCATACCTTGGTAAATGATGTAAAATCCAGTGGTTGTGATGTCGTATTTAATGCCGTACATGGCAAGTACGGTGAAGATGGTCTGCTATATGCAGCCATGCAGATGATTGACATGCCCTGCACCGGTTCAGGCGTCTTAGCAAGCGCTTTGACAATGAATAAGGCAGCCAGTAAAAGAATCTTCTTATCAGCAGGAATAAATACACCGCGAACTTTATTTTTTAAAGATGCCATCGCAGATGATATCGATATAAAAACCCATATTATGGATGAATTTGATTTTCCTATGGTAGTAAAAGCCGTGGATCAGGGATCCAGTATTGGTGTTTTTACTGTAAAGGATAAAAATGAACTGACAAAAGGATTAAATGAAGCGTTCAAATACAGCCATGAAATAATCGTTGAAGAATTCATAAGAGGACGGGAACTTACTGTAGCCGTATACGGCAACAAACAAAAAAAAGCCATGCCGATAATCGAAATAGTTGCACAAAATGGCATTTATGATTATCATAATAAATATACCAAAGGCTGCTCAAAACATATCATACCGGCCCCTATTTCAAAAGAACTGACAGAAAAAATTAACGACATTTCCATTGAGGCCTGCAATATAACCGACTGCAGCGGTGTAGCCAGGGTAGATTTGATTCTAAGCGAAGATAACATACCATATGTATTAGAAATAAACACAGTACCGGGATTGACGGAGACTTCGCTTGTCCCTGATACAGCCCGTCATGCCGGAATAGAATTTCCTGATTTATGTGAAATGATGCTGGATATGATTGAATAAATCATTAATTTAGGGCGGAAGGAGCTGGCAGATGCCTTTAAGTCGAGCATGAAGAAAAATATTTTTAAACGTTATATTGGAAAAAGTATTTTATTACTTTTATGCATTACTGTTATCATTATATTGCTTCGTTCACCATTGTTAACCGTGGGACATATATCCGTCAGCGGCAACGAAACTTTGAATAAAGACGAAATCTGCTCTATCGCCGGGATAAAAGATCCGGTAAACATATTTGCAATCAGTACGGATAATCTGCAAAACCGTCTGGAAAATGATCTACGCATTGAAAAAGCCACTGTGCGAAGAAATTTCCCCAATATTGCCTTATCCATAGAAATTCGAGAACGTCACCCGGTGGCTACACTACAATGCAGTTATGGCTATGTAGATATAGCCCAAAATGATATTATAATACATGCTTATAAAAATCTACACACTGTAAAGATTCCGCTGCTGACCGGTACAGTCCTGCCCGATGTTTACATTGGTGATATTGTTACTGATGAAACCATCACCAAAACCGTACATTATTTATCAGGCTTGGATAATGATACTTTAGCACAGATAGCCGAACTCAATATAGCAGACCCGCAAAACATCATAGCCTACACTTCCGGTGGTGTAAAAATAAAATTGGGAGATTTGTCTCTCCTGGAACAGGAAATTAAAGAAACAACCGTATTCCTGCATGATTTAAATGGAATGAACAGACCTGTTGACTATGTCGATTTTAGTTATGGAGCTCCTGTGTTAAAATTCAAGCCTTGATATTAGGAGAATATTATGTTGTCATTAAAACACACCCGCCTATCCATTGTTTTAGCTTGTTTTATACTAGGTTTCATGATCGCCGTTCAGTTTCACTCCACACAAAATAGTTTAAAATATTTGACTCAGTATCAACGTACCGAAGAGTTGTCACAACGTCTGCTGCAAACAGAGAGGGAACGTGACGCATTAAAAGAACAGATAAAAAACGGCACAGCTGTTCAGACAACTAATCTGACTGACTCAGCAATTGTTGAAGCGGGCATATCAGCTGTGGAAGGCCCCGGCATAATAGTGACAGTCGCTGACAGCAGTAAAAAAACAATGGGTGATGATAATGTCAATTTATATGTCGTCCATGATGAGGATATGCTGCGCATCATCAATGAACTACGTGCTGCCGGTGCGGAGGCTATCTCTATAAATGGTCAGCGGGTAGTAGCTACCACTGAAATAAGATGCGCCGGACCGACAGTATCGGTCAATAATGAACGTTCGGCACCGCCGTTTGAAATCAAAGCTATCGGTGACCCCAAGGCATTGGAAAACTCATTAAAGATGCGCGGCGGTGTGATTGAAACCCTGGGTGTATGGGGAATCAAAATTGATGTTTCTACCAAAGAACAGTTAACAATTCCGGCTTACAATCATGCCAATGATTTCAAATATGCAAAATCAGTGGAGAAAGGCGAAGAAAAATGATTTATGCTATTGCCAGTTTAGTTATCGGTGCACTAGTGGGTTATTTTTGCAATATAACTATTCCTGTAGAATACAGCAAATTATTTTCAGTTGCTTTATTAGCTGGTTTTGATGCTGTATTCGGTGCCCTAAAAGCCATTTTTCTCAAAACATTTGACAACCTGAATTTTTTGACCGGTTTTTTTTCTAATACATTACTGGCAGCACTTTTAGTTTATCTCGGTGATAACTTATCCATTGACTTATACTATGTAGCACTGTTTGTTTTCGGTCTCAGAATCTTTAAAAACTTATCTTATCTGCGACACTGTTTAATAAAAAAATAGTATGCTGATATAAAAATTAAGATGGATTATTTAATGCAGATGTTATATAATATAACTATTAATTTGACGAGTTGTATGTCTTAAGGGACATTCTATACGGGATATATGGAGGGCTTCTAGTGTTTGAATTAGATATGGACGTTGATCAATTTGCCAAAATAAAAGTTATCGGTGTTGGCGGTGGCGGCAATAATGCTGTAAATCGTATGATTGAATCGGGACTTAAGGGCGTCGACTTTATAGCTGTTAACACTGACGCACAGGCATTACTAAACGCCAAAGCACAAAATCGCATCCAAATAGGTGAAAAGCTTACACGAGGCTTAGGGGCAGGTGCTAAACCCGAAATAGGCGAAAAAGCAGCAGAAGAGAGCCGCGAAGAATTACTTGGGGCACTGCGTGGTGCCGATATGATATTCGTGACTGCCGGTATGGGCGGCGGTACTGGTACTGGAGCGGCTCCGATAGTTGCCGAATGTGCCCGGGAGATTGGTGCTTTGACCGTAGGTGTCGTAACCAAGCCATTTACTTTTGAAGGACGCAAACGTTTTAAACAAGCAGAATCAGGCATTGTCAATTTAAAGACAAATGTTGATACTTTAATCACAATTCCTAATGACCGGCTGCTTGATGTAGTGGACAAAAAAACTTCTATGATGGATGCTTTTCGCATTGCTGATGATGTTTTGCGGCAAGGTGTTCAGGGAATATCGGATTTAATTGCCATTCCGGGACTTATCAATTTAGATTTTGCCGATGTAAAATCAGTAATGAACAACGCCGGGTCTGCCCTCATGGGAATCGGTGAGTCATCCGGTGAAAATGCAGCTGTCGATGCTGCAAGAGCAGCAGTCAATAGTCCTTTATTAGAAACATCTATTCAAGGTGCACGAGGTGTCCTTCTTAATATAACCGGTGGCTCAGATTTGAGTCTGTTCCAGGTCAATGAGGCATCAGCAATTATCTCAGAGGCAGCTCATGAAGATGCCAACATTATTTTTGGGGCAGCAATAGATGAAAATATTGGTGACAGTGTGCGTGTTACGGTTATCGCTACCGGTTTTGATGACAGCACTGTAACAGTGGAGCTTGATGGTAAAAAAATGGACGTAAATACAGTCACACATAAAATAAGTGATTTTAAAATGGATAAAGAGATACCGGATATTCCTATTTGGATGAGAAAAAACAGCAAATAAAAATAAGCAACCGCTGAAATCCCAACGGTTGCTTATTTTTTATAAAATGTTATACTTCTAATATGAAGTTCAATCAATTAATCATTACATTATTGCAAATACCTAAAAAGACTATTTATTAAGGGGTCTGTTTATGCGGCGCTATATACCGTTAGTTTTTATTGCGTGCAGTATTTTGTTGATTTTACTATCGATAAACGTATATTGGATTTATCAAACGTCAACCGGCTCACAAAACACTGGAAACAAAAATAAATTAACAATTTACACTACTTTACCAACACAAATGGCGGCGCCAATTGCTGCCGATTATGAAAAACTCAACAAAGTAAAAGTAAATTTTGTTCCGCTTTCCAAACAGGAACTATTAGATAAAATAAAAAATAAAACAATGCCTCTAAACGGACAAGGGGATATTATACTGGCCAGTGATGACATCTTACGTCAGGCAGCTGCGGCTGGTATATTGGCAGCTTCTACTTCAGAACAAGAAGATGTTGTAACAAAATCATTCAAAGACACCAACAATTTATGGGTAGGAGTATGGTATGATCCGATTATTTTTTGTGCCAACAAAGATTATCTGCAGTCGGCAGCTTTTATTCCCCGGACTTGGGAAGATTTAACTGCTGATAAAGATTTAACCATAGGTTTGACAGATTTTTTGGCATCTGATGTCTCATCTGGATTATTCTACGCGCTCGTTGAACATTATGGCTCTGAAAACACTTTCTCTTTTTTGCAAAAAATACATCCCAAAGTACTTCAATACTCAAAATACTTATCAACTCCAGTTAGAATGGCAGGAATGGGAGAAGTTAATATATCAATAGCTGTGCAAAGTGAGGCCCTCAAATACCTGAATAATAATTATCCGCTGACAATAATTTATCCTGAAGATGGTACATATGCTGAAATTACCGGAACTGCTCTATTAAAAAATGCCCCTAATAAACTGCAGGCCGATTATTTTATCCAATGGCTTTTAGGTGACGATCTTCAACTATGTTTACAACGTAATGGCTTCTTTTTTATACCGACTAATTATTCTACTTTAGCATATAAAACATATGCCGGAAAAAACATAAAATTATTTGACACTTTTGCAACAACGCTCACAGATGCCCAAAAGAAATCTTTATTAGATGAATGGGTAAAAAATATTCGTTTGCAATAACATGAATTAAATCAAAATTAACATCACTTGGAGGAATTAAATGCTAAAAGCCGGATTTGTAAGTCTTGGATGTTCTAAGAATCGTGTTGACACAGAAATTATGCTGGGTATTTTAAATAAAAATAATGTTGAAATAACATCCGATCCCACAAAAGCAGATATATTGATTGTTAATACTTGCAGTTTTATTGAATCGGCACGGGAAGAATCTGTAACAACCATATTAGATATGGTTGAGTACAAAAACAATGGCAAATGCAAGGCTCTGATTATCGCCGGCTGTCTGGGACAGCGATATGGACAAACTTTACTTGATGAAATACCGGAGGCTGATGCCGTCATCGGGACAGGTGCCTGGAATCGCATAATGGACGCTGTTACAGCCGTTTTAAACGGCAAAAGGGTTTTATTTATCGATGATATGCAGACAATTTACAATAAAGATATGCCTCGTATCATAACAACGCCTTCTTTCAGCACCTATATAAAAATAGCCGATGGCTGCAATCATCGCTGTGCATTTTGTTCGATACCGTTAGTTCGCGGCAATTACCGAAGCCGCAGTGTCGATGATATAAAACAAGAAGCCTTACAAATGGTAAAAAATGGTGTAAAGGAAATAAATCTCATCGCTCAGGATACAACTAACTATGGTGCTGATTTATCCAAGGGTACCAACCTGGCAGGACTATTACATGAATTGGTAAAAATAAAAGATTTAAATTGGCTTAGGATACAGTATACTTATCCTCACTCTTTTACCGATGAACTCATTGAAACCATTGCTTCAGAAGAAAAAATTTGCAACTATGTTGACATCCCCCTGCAACATGCACATAATGCTGTTCTGAAAAATATGCGCCGCAGCGATACTACTGAATATATCGAAGAAATAATTGGAAAAATACGGCAGCGTATTCCCAATGTTTCATTACGCACGACATTTATTGTTGGTTTTCCCGGTGAGACAGATGCTCAATATCAAACTTTGCGAAATTTTGTAGAAAAATATCGGTTTGATAAGGTAGGAGTATTCACTTATTCCAGAGAAGAAGACACCCCGGCTTACAATTTGCCCAATCAAATATCAGAAGATATAATGCAGGAAAGGTATCATGATCTGATGAGTGTCCAAAGTAAAATTTCAGAAGAGCTAAATAAAAACTTAGAAAACAGGGTGATGGACGTTCTGGTGGAGGGACGTGATGAAGAGCAAAGATCTGTTGTTTACGGTCGTTCATATCGTGAAGCCCCTGAAGTAGACGGACAAATATATGTAGAAAACGATGAAACCAGTGAACCTGGTGACATTATCAAGGTCAAAATAATGCAGGGTTTTGCCTACGATTTAGTAGGTCAAAAAATCTAAAAGGGGTATACAAATGCGTGTTGAACTTATTACTACCGGCAGTGAGCTTTTACTGGGTCAGATAGTAAATACAAATAGTGCTTATATGGCAGCCCATCTCAACGATATAGGATTTGATGTATTTTATCAAACTACCGTAGGTGATAATCACGACCGGATGAAGGCAGTCATAGAAACTGCTCTAACAAGGGCCGACATAATAATAACAACCGGCGGACTGGGTCCTACCCAGGGCGATATAACAAAATATGTTTGTGCAGAAATAACCGGCAGTCCTATGATCACTGATGAAGAAAGTCTAAACCGGATGAACAGTCATTTTACACTCAAAAATATCAAAATGACACAAAATAATCTTCGTCAGGTTTTAGTTCCGGAAAACTCTCGCGTCTTTCTTAATTACAATGGTATTGCACCAGGAATAGTGCAAGTATATCAGGGAAAATACATTATAAATTTGCCCGGCCCGCCTCGTGAAATGAAGGATATGTTTGATCGCTCTTTGCGTCCTTTTCTAAAAGAAAAATTTGGCTTAAAAAATGTAATCCATTCATTAGTTTTAAACACCTTTGATATTGGTGAATCACTTTTAGAAACAAAAATCCGGGACTTAATTCTAAAACAAAAAAATCCTACATTAGCACTTTTAGTTCGTCCAAGCGGTGTAATAATCCGCATTACAGCCAAGTCAGATAATTTATCAGATGCTGAGGCTTTGATTACGCCACTTCGTCAGGCAATATATTCCCGCATCGGTGAATATATTTATGCTGAAAATGACGACAACATGGAACATGTGGTCGGCAAGCTTCTGCAAACAAGTCATCAAACTATCAGTTGTGCGGAATCATGCACTGGTGGTCTTTTAACAAGTCGTCTAACTGATATTGCCGGCAGCTCTGAATATTTATTAGGAAGCATTGTCTCTTATTCCAATGCCGTTAAAATTAACCATTTAGGCGTACCTTCTGCTGTATTAGCCGCTAAGGGCGCTGTCAGCGAAGAAACGGCACAATATATGGCAGAAGGTGCTGCTAAAGTTTTATCTGCTGATATTGGTGTGGGCATTACCGGAATAGCCGGTCCCGGCGGCGGCACCGACAAGAAGCCGGTCGGACTTGTGTATATCAGTGTCACAGGAAAAAGGGGCACTTTCACCACCAAAAATTTACTGTCCGGTAAAAGAAATGAAATCAAATATCGTGCTACGCAAAAAGCATTAAATATGGTACGATTATACTTAGAAAATAAATCTGTCAGATAAACTATTATAACTCGATTTATTTTTTTAAAGTGAAAATTAGAAAGCAGGAGGATATATTTTTGAAAAATGAAACAATGACCTTTGGTGATATCACCTTAAGCAAAAAAGTTATTGATGCTTTAAACGATATGGGCTTTGAAGAACCGTCTCCCATTCAAAGTAAAACTATTCCACTAGTTATGGAAGGTGACGATGTGCTGGGCCAGGCACAGACAGGTACTGGTAAAACCGCCGCCTTTGGTATTCCGACAGTGGAAAAAATAGATGAAACCAACCGCCATATTCAGGCATTGGTCATAGCTCCCACACGGGAATTAGCAATACAAGTCGCAGAAGAATTAAACAAGATAGGCAAATACAAACGTATAAAGACTCTGCCAATTTACGGCGGACAGATGATTGAACGACAAATCCGCGCTTTAAAAAATGGTATAAAGATAATTGTGGGCACACCAGGGCGGCTTCTTGATCATATCAATCGCAAAACAATTAAACTGGACCACATCAAAACCCTTATACTTGATGAAGCTGATGAAATGCTCGACATGGGATTTATTGATGATATTCAATCAATTATGTCACATATCCCTAAAGAAAACAGGCAAACTCTGCTATTTTCAGCTACAATGCCTGCACCAATTGAAAAACTGGCTCAGGGATATATGAACAGCCCCAAAAAAGTATTGATCAGCAAAGGACATCTTACTGTACCGCTTATTGATCAAATATATTACGAAACCCGTGATAAATTTGACGGACTTAGCCGTATTCTGGATGTAGAAGGCACAGGCAAATTCATTATTTTTTGCCGAACCAAACGTGGCGTAGATGATCTTATCGCTTCATTAGAAGCAAGAGGATACATGGCCGGTGGCTTACATGGCGATATGAATCAGGCTCAGCGGCAGCGTGTAATGAAAAAATTCCGTGACGGCAAACTTGATATTCTTATTGCCACTGATGTAGCTGCCAGAGGTATTGATATCGATGATATAACACATGTCATAAACTATGATATACCGCAGGATCCTGAATCTTATGTACACCGTATCGGCAGAACTGGTCGTGCCGGCAGAAGCGGCATTGCCATAACCTTTATAGAACCACGGGAATACAGCCAGCTCCGACTTATTGAAAAACTCATAAAACACCGTATGATTCGCGGACAACTTCCCACTTCAGCTGATGTACTGGAACTGCAAAAAGAATCTATAAAGAAAAAATTGATAAAAGTATTACAAGCCAACAATTATTCCGATTATCATATGATTGTCGCTGATCTGGTTGCAGACAAATATGATTCATTAGATATTGCAGCGGCTGCTGTTAAATTGTCGGTAGAAGGCTTAAAAGAACATGAGCAATCTAACAATGACAATAGTACTCAAGAAAAGTTCAGCAACAGCGGCGGTGCTCCCGGTATGGTCAGGCTTTTTGTAAATATTGGCCGGAATCAAAAAATCAGACCAGAAGACATTGTTCGTTTCATTGCCACAGAAGCTGATATCCCCGGTAATATAATCGGTGTCATAAACATATATGATAAATTTACCTTCGTTGAAGTTCCCGGCAGTGTTGCTGAAAGAGTTATATCAGTAATGCATAGGAATACTTTAAAAGGCTATAAAATAAACGTAGAACCAGCTCGTGGCAGGAATTAACAGTAATAAAAAAAGTATCAAGGCATTTTAGCTTTGATACTTTTTTTATTTTTTTATCTTTTTATTTTTTATCCTTGTTGTTCTTTTATTACTGCAGCAATCGCCTGACAAATTATCTCAAGCTGATTTTGATCAGGCCCTTCAGCCATCACACGAATAAGCGGTTCAGTTCCCGATGGCCGCACCAATATACGCCCATCGCAGCCAAGCTGCCATTCACCTTTATCAATGGCAGCCTTTATAGCCGCATTATCCTGCCAGCCATCCTTACTTGCAACTCTTACATTAACCAAAAGTTGCGGATAACTTATCATCCCATCCACAATAGACGACGCCTTAAATTTATTATCAACTATATAAGATAGTACCTGCAGAGCTGTTATCAAACCATCACCTGTAGTGGCAAAATTACTGAATATAACATGTCCTGATTGTTCACCACCAAGATTGTAGCCATTTTTCAACATATTTTCCAACACATACCGATCACCGACAGCTGTTATTTCAACTTTACAGCCATGTCCTTCCAATGCTTTATGAAAACCAATATTAGCCATAACCGTAGAAACAACAGTATCATTTTTTAATGTTCCTGCTTTTTGCATTGCCAGAGCACAAGCTACAATTATATGATCACCATCAATAATCCGCCCTTTTTCATCAACACAAAGGCAGCGGTCCGCATCACCATCATGAGCTATGCCAATGGCAGCATTATGTGACAAAACCTCCTGTTGTAAATCAGCCAAATGCGTAGAACCACAATCAGCATTTATATTTACACCATCCGGGCTATCATTTATGACAATCAGCTCAGCACCAAGATTTCGCAAAACAGCAGGCATCGCCTCATAGGCGGCACCGTTAGCACAATCAAGCACTATTTTCAATCCGTCTAACCTTACCTTGCACGTTGCCGTCACATAATCAATATAGTCATGTATCAAATCATGACGATAAGCTATCGTTCCAATATCAGCCCCGACTGCTCTGGTATAAGTATCCTGCTCAGTAATTTTGCGGACGATATCTTCCAGTTCGTCTTCCACTTCATCCGGTAACTTATAGCCGTCACCGCCAAAAAATTTTATACCATTATCATGAAACGGATTATGCGAGGCCGAAATAACTATCCCGGCTTTAGCCTGATACTTTTTACTCAGGTAAGCTACTGCCGGTGTTGGAATAATCCCAGTTATTATAACGTCCCCACCGGCCGAACAGATACCTGCTGCCAGCGCCGATTCAAACATGGCTCCCGATATTCGTGTATCCCGGCCAATAAGGATCCTAAAAGTGTCAGCCTTTTTACCAAAATAAATTGCCGCTGCCCGACCCAATTTATAAGCCAATTCAGCAGTTAATCCCTTATTAGCCTCACCACGGACACCATCTGTTCCAAAAAGTCTAGTCATTAAAAAAATCTCTCCTTGAAATTTATATTTTAGCAGATTGAGTCATATTTTTATCAACCGTTATATAGCTGAGAGCTGCGTTAATACCGTCAACAGCGGCGCTCATTATACCACCGGCATAACCGGCCCCCTCACCGATCGGATATAACCCTTTAGTATTAAGTGAAAGATATGAATCCTTAAACCGGTTAATCTTGCAGGGAGCTGATGAACGCATTTCTAATCCGGTCATTACAACTCTCCTGTTGGCAAAGCCATGTATTTTTTTATCAAAATACGGCAATGCCGCTTCCAATGCTGCCGCCACTTTGCCTGGTAGACAATTATGCAGATCTGCTGGGCAAACTCCCGGCTTATATGTTGGAACAGTCAAAAATTTATCGTCACCACTATTATGTTCCAAAAAATCTCCTACCGTTTGAACCGGTGCTGAATAATTTCCACCACCAACCATAAATGCCAGATTTTCATAATGGCGTTGAAATTCGATGCCGGACAAAACATCATTACCAAAATCTGCCGGTGTCACCGGTGTCAATAATGCACTATTGGCAATGCCGGAATTTCTGGCATAATTACTCATGCCATTAGTTGTCAGGCGATTTTCTTCCGAAGCCGCGGCAATTACACTGCCACCCGGACACATACAAAATGAATAACAAGTTAATTGTCTGGCTTTATCATGAAACGTAAGTACATAATCTGCCACAGGCAACTGAGGATTTCCAGCATCCTCCCCATATTGTGCCATATCGATCAACGTCTGCGGATGTTCAATACGCACACCTATTGCAAAGGACTTTACTGCCATACTTATGCCATTTTTATACAACATTTCGTATGTATCCCGGGCACTGTGACCTATACCTAAAAATAATGCACTGCACAGCACACGATCCTTACCATTGACGATAACAGACTGCACCCTTTTATCAATAACCTCTAAATTTGTCAATTGATGGGAAAACTTAACCGTCCCTCCCATGCTGATAATTTTTTTGCGGATATTTTTCACGACAACACGCAAAATATCCGTACCTATATGCGGTTTATGCAAATAACGTATTTCAGCAGGAGCACCGGCGCTGATAAAATCTTCCAGTACCTGGTTTATTTTTGTATCATGAATCCTGGTCGTTAATTTACCATCAGAAAAAGTTCCTGCACCACCCTCGCCAAATTGAACATTTGAGACTGTGTCAAGTATACCTGATTTCCAAAATTTTTCAATATCACGATGCCGCTGGTCGACATCACGGCCACGCTCTAAAATAATTGGTCTGTAACCAAAACGGCACAAGGTAAGTGCACAAAACATTCCCGCCGGTCCAAAACCGACCACTAATGGTTGAACTGCTGCCTTATCGACAATAGGCCGTGATACTTTCATGGGAACTTCAACAACCTGATTGACATTCTTATCTTTAAAAAAACGATGCAATAATTTTTTTTCCAGGCTGTTTTCCAAAGTGATATTTAACGTATATACATAACGAATCGGTGCATTTTTATAACGCCGGGCATCCAATGTTTTTCTGGCAATACTAATTTTCTTTATGCTGTCGGAAGAAATTTTCAACCGCTTAGCCGCTGCACTTTCCAGCGATAAAACGTCACCAATGGCTACATTTAAATTTGTCAGGCAAATCAATTACACAAACCTCTCAATTTTTATCAAGTTTTTTAGCAGAAACAGTAATAGTAACATCAACTGTATCCTTCGAGACTGTAATTCCATCAGGAATAACTAATTTAACCGTCTTTTGCCCTGAAGAAGTCATTTTAGCTAAAGCTATTTTTTCCGTGTCAAGGAAATTAACTGTACTGATAACCTGCGGATCACCTGTTATCAGTATCTTATCAGGAGTTGTTTTCACTGAGTCAAGTACATAATCGGCAGGCAGATCAGAATCAGTAATTGGCTTTATTGAAACCACTTTTTTAGTTAAACCGCGTGCTAAAGCAATATTGGCGTTCACCGTGGGACTTAGAAGTGTCACATCGGCCACTTCCTTATTATTATCATTTACAGCACGCAAAGGAACAATTACGGTAAAGTCTTCCTTATTGCCATCCAGCCCAATATAACCAACAGCGCGGCGAACGGTATCAACCTGAGAACGCGGCCCCCTTACAACTATTGTATCAGCTGACTGCTTTACATTTGATACAACCATATCATCAGCCGGTTTACCCGATAGCAATAAATCAACAGGAATCTGCTTTTGAATGATTTTGTCAATAGTAAAATTTATTTTTTCCGGTGTAGTAGACAAAAGTTCAAACCCTGACGGCATCTGAATATGAACCGGCAATGTCTGTGTACCTTCTTCAACATTCTTCAAATCGACATAAGCTTTAAAATCCGAATTATCAATAGATGCAAACAAAGTCCTTGGTGCCTTAACCTTCAATTTAACAGTATCCTCATCATGATGAATCTGATATCCGTCCGGAGCATTTATAACACTCAATGATACCGTCACAGTATTAGTTATTGAGGGATTTTGTTCATTCATCACATATAACCATAACCCCAGGGCAAGCAACAGACAAAGACATTTTAAAATCAAATTCTGCCTAAGCATTTTCATCATTTTGTTCCCTGCCTCCAGTTCCTGATAAAATCTCTGACTGCCGATGATTTTTGCGCAAATAACGGAATTAAATACTGCTTAAGCTGCTCCGAGTCAAGATGGCGGTATATGCGACCATGTTCAGCTACAGATATAGTACCCGTTTCCTCGCTGACCACCACAACAACGGCGTCGCATTGCTCTGACAAGCCAATGGCAGCACGATGACGTGTACCAAGCTCAGTACTCAGCGTACGATCATCTGTTAAAGGAAGAAGGCAGGCTGAAGCAATAATCTTTTTGCCACGGATTATTGTAGCCCCATCGTGCAGTGGTGTATTGGGTATAAAAATATTCATTAACAGTTCGGATGAAACAATGCCGTCAATAAAAATACCATTAGAAGATATATCATCCAATCCCATTTCACGTTCAATAACAATTAATGCGCCAATCTTTTTTTGTGACATACGGGTAACCGCTGATTCAATTTCGCTCACCAAACTGCGGGCTTCCTGGATATTAAGCAATGATGTCCGTACAAACAACCGCCCCTGCCCAATATGTTCAAGCGCACGACGCAGCTCAGGCTGAAATACTATCGGCAACGCTACAAATAAAAGTGTAACCGTTTTTTGCAGCAGCCAATATATAACATGCAGTCCGAGCCAATCACTCACCATAGTCAATACAAGCAATACCATAATACCCTTGACCAATGTGATAGCCCTGGTATTGTTAAGCAGTTCATATAATTTATATAAAATGACGGCGACAATAATGATATCGCAGATATCAAGTATGTCGATAGTTGATAATAATCCTTTTATTTCTAGTAACATTAGAATTCTCCTTAGTAAAAAGGTATAATAAATTTATTCTATTTTTATAATAAAAATCCTTGTATATCCTATAATTTAGCGAAAATTAATTGGCAAAACCAACAATTCTATATCTAAAATCTGGTTGTTCACGGATAATATTACCGCAATAGCAACCTGTTAAATTCTCTATATTATCTTATAGTAACATAATGTGAAACGTCAATAAACAAAATAAATATATAATATTATAGTTGACATCAGCATATCATTATTAATAAAATATTACTATATCAGGATATGAAAAGAGGCATTACAATTATGGTCAGAACAGCTAAAATAACATATTTATATAATAGCGGCTTTATCGTTGAATTGAAAGATTGTGCGCTGATTTTTGATTACTATATAGACAAAAAAAATTGTTTGCCAAGTATTTTGGCAAAATATCAAAAAATTTATTTTTTTGTTTCGCACAGTCACTTTGATCACTGGAATCCGGATATAGGAGAATTTTCTGCAAAAGTTACAAAATACTTTATCAGCTATGATATTCACGACAGAAAAACACTGCCAATTGACAAAACTGTGGTATTAAATGAATATGACAATTACACCGATAATCAAATCAAAGTGATTTCTTACAGCTCAACCGATGCCGGAATATCTTTTTTCGTTGAAACAAACGGTTGGAAAATATTTCATGCCGGTGATTTTAACTGGTGGCACTGGAAAGCCGATACCGCCCAAAACAATGCTTTCGCCAGAAACGGATTTGCTAAACAAATGAAAAAATTGATCGGTTTACAAACGGATATTACCTTTTTCCCAATTGATACCCGGCTTGAAGACTGCTGTGACTGGGGTGTCAAAGAATTCTGCCGCAATACCGATGTAAAAAATCTGATTGCTATGCATAACGCTGGCCGCAGTCCCTGGCCGCTTCCAAATAATTTTGCCGGGAACAACAGACCGATAAATATATGGTCACCAGCTCAACCGGGACAAAACACGACAATAACCGAAACCGACTGACGCATTTTATATAAAAAAACTAAACTGGAGCGCGATAAAATGATAAATCATACAATACAATTTAAAACTACATTAGGTGATTTTGCAATAGAACTATTTGAAGATAAAGTACCTAAAACGACAAAAAATTTTTTAGACCTTATCAATAAAAAGTTTTATAACGGTTTAATTTTTCATCGGGTAATCGACGGATTTATGATTCAAGGCGGTGATCCCGACGGTAACGGCACAGGCGGCCCCGGTTATACAATTCCTGATGAGTTCGATGATAATTTGAAACATGACACAGAAGGAATTTTATCGATGGCCAATGCCGGACCGAATACCGGTGGTTCTCAATTTTTTATTACCTTAGCGGCTACACCTTGGCTTGATGGACATCATACTGTTTTTGGCAAAGTAACCGACGGTATGGATATCGTCAAAAATATTGGTCGGGTAAAAACCGATTTTCAAGATCGTCCTTGTGAAGATGTCATCATTGAGCAAATATCCATCAGTGAAAATTAACAAATGACCGCTTACACTTACATTCTTCGCTGCAGTGACGGCAGCCTTTACACCGGCTGGACCAATAACCTTACTATGCGTCTGGCAGCGCATAACAGCGGGGCTGGCAGTAAATATACACGGGCACGTCTGCCGGTTACAATTGCTTATTATGAAATTTTTGCCACTAAATCGGAAGCTATGAAGCGAGAATATGAAATAAAACAATTGACACATGCCGCAAAAATGACTTTATTAGCTAATAGTAATGACAAAAACGATAAAAAATGATACCATGAAATTAATTGCAGTTCATCAGATAATAAAAAAGGAGGCATTATTAATGCCAAAAATGATAACGGAAGTCCTTGGTGTGCAATATCCGATAGTACAAGGCGGCATGGCCTGGGTATCTGAAGCAAAATTAACAGCGGCCGTATCAAATGCCGGTGGGGCCGGTATTATTTCCAGCGGCGGCAGAACGACCGACTTCGTCCGTGATCAAATAAGGCTCACCAAAACATTAACCGATAAACCATTCGGTGTAAACATGATGCTTATGGCGCCAAATAAAGACGAAATTCTTAAAGTACTCTGCGAAGAAAAACCGGCATTTGTAACTTTAGGTGCGGGTAATCCTGTGCCTTATTTCAAAGCTCTGCATTCAGCCGGCATAAAAGTAATTCCCGTCATTCCCAATGTTAAGTTGGCAAAACGTGTAGCAGACGCAGGTGCTGATGCCATGGTTGCTGAAGGGATGGAAGCCGGCGGTCATATCGGGGTATTATCAACTATGGCTTTGATGGAACAGGTCATACCAGCCGTAAATATTCCTGTCATCATGGCCGGCGGCTTTGCCGATGGCCGGGGATTAGCCGCAGCATTATTGATGGGGGCTGCAGGCATTCAAATGGGAACACGTTTTTTAGTAGCTGAGGAATGCCAGGTTCATAAAAATGTCAAGGAAAAACTATTACAAGCTATTGATACTGATACTATTGTAACTGGTTATACACTTGGGGCTGCTGTCCGTGGTCTAAAAAATAAATTTTCCCAGGATTTTGTCACCAAAGAGAATTTGGGTACCACAACCAAGGAACAACTCATTAAAATGGCTACCGGCACCAATAAATTAGCTGCTGTTGACGGTGATATCGAAAATGGTATGGTTCAGGCCGGGCAAACATTGACGTTGCTAAATAAAGTGGAACCGGCAAAAACTATAATCACTTCGATAATCGCAGAAGCGAAATTAACGCTCAAACAGGCGGCCGATATTAAAATATAATCTACAAATAATGAAGCGGCGAAGGAATTCTTCGCCGTTTTACTATACAAATATAATAATTTTTGATAAAAATGAAATAAAATAATTTTTTAATAGGATTTTTACTGTACCATATGGAATAATATACAATTAAACTTAGAATTCGATTCTAAATAAATGTATTTAGCAATCCAGGGAGGGATTTAAGCTTGGAAAAATCGACAATTATCGGTTTAGCCGTTGGTTTTTTATCAGTGAGTATAGGATATGTGTTAAAAGGAGCAGATCCTACGGTAATGATCAACCCGGCTGCATTTTTGATTATTATCGGAGGTACTATATCCTGTCTGTTTACCGGATTTACATCAGAGCAGATGAAGAATTTTCCAAAGTTAATCAAAAAAACGCTACAGCCGCCTGACAACAAACCCAAAACTGAAATGCTCCAGCTTTTTGTTGATTTATCTCAAGTTGCCCGACGTGAAGGCATCTTAGCGTTGGAAGACAGAGTAAATGAAATTGAAGACCCGTTTTTTCGTTCAGGTTTATCAATGGTAATTGACGGGATGGATCCTGAATTTGTTAGTGATGTATTGGAAGCAGAACTGCAGGTCATGGAACACCGTCATTCTGAGGGTATGTCGATATTTGTCCAAGCCGGTACTTACGCACCTACACTCGGTGTATTAGGTGCCGTTGTAGGACTTATTGCAGCGCTGGGAAATCTATCGGATATTGAGGCACTCGGTCATGCTATTTCGGCTGCATTCGTTGCTACTTTACTAGGTATATTCACCGGTTATGTATTATGGCTGCCAATAGCCAATAAGCTAAAAATTCTGTCTCAAATGGAAATCGCCCAGAAACGAATGATCATTGAAGGTATTTTATCTTTGCAGGCCGGTGATTCACCAATGGCAATTGAAGCAAAGCTAATGACATTTATTCCTCAGTCGGAAAGAGACAAAATAAAATCTGAAAAAGCGGGTGAATGATGTGGCACGAAAAAAAAGACCTAAGCCCAAGGAAGAACATGCCAGCGAAGCATGGCTTCTACCTTATTCAGATTTGTTGACACTTCTATTAGCACTGTTTATCGTTCTTTTTGCAGTCAGTGCCGCTTCCAGCAAAAACACTGATGATGCTACAGCTTCATTTCGGCGTGGTTTCAATGCAGGCGGTATTTCTTTTTTCAACAAAATGGGAACACAAAGCGGTTACTCTGCCTATCTTACCGAAGATCAAACCAGACAAAAGTCCATGAACGATTATGTGGCAGAAAATGATAAATTAGAACAAGAACAGCAAAAGCTTGAAGCATACATTAAAAAAAATCATTTGGAAAATGAAGTCAGTACACAGATGACTGAACCGGGTTTGATGATACGGATCAAGGAAAAAGCCCTGTTTGCTTCTGGCAGTGCCGATTTGACAAATGACTCCAACAAAGTAACATCTATCGTGGCATCTTTATTAGGAGAAATCAGCCAGAGTGTCATAATTTCCGGACATACTGACAATGTCCCCATCTCCAACAGCCGCTTTCCTTCTAACTGGGACTTGAGCAGTCAGCGGGCGCTTAATTTCATGAAAGAAATTTTGCAAAAAAATCCCAATCTTAACCCTGCACGCTTTCAAGCTACAGGAAACAGTGAGTACCATCCGATAGTGCCCAATGATACACCGGAGCATCGTGCCCAGAATCGTCGGGTAGAAGTGTTGATTGCGCGCAGCTACTCACCTGATGGCATCCAAAACATCAAATAGTGTTATAACCAGGTCAAAAATTAGTCTCTGGCCTGCAGCAACACTTGGCAGGGGAGGTTTTTCAATTGCGAATAGCAACAGTTGAACAAATAAAAAATATTGACAAAACAGCTATTGAAGAATACGGTATCAAAGAAATCGTCTTAATGGAAAATGCCGGACGTGCTGTTGCCCGGGCTGCATTCAATTTGTTGGAAAACAATTCTGATAAAACTGTTTTTGTGGCTGCCGGAATGGGTAATAACGGCGGTGATGCCTTAGTTGCAGCAAGGCATTTATTGAATTTTAATCTTAAAGTAAAAATTTTTCTTTTAGGCAATATTGAACATTTTACCGGGTCAGCCCGTTCGAATTATGCAATATTACTACATATGGGTGCAGAGCTTTACTTTATAAAAACACCTCACGACTGGGATAAAGTCAGATTAGGCCTAAATTTATCTGATATCGTCATTGACGGACTCTGCGGCACTGGTGTTCGCTTGCCATTAAAAGATGACTACAAAAAAATGATTGCTTACATAAACAATGCTGGAAAATCAGTCGTTGCCATTGATATTCCCAGCGGTGTAAACGCCGACAATGGCACCGTAAGCGATGGACAGGCAGTAAAAGCCACAACGACAATTACTTTAGGTATTCCTAAAATAGGAAACCTGCTTTATCCAGGTGTAATCTATACTGGTAAATTATTGACAGACAGCATTGGCATTCCTCTCAATGTCCTCAATGATACAACTATTAAACAAAGATTTATTGATAAAAATTTGACAAAAAAATTTCTGCTGCCTCGTCCGATGAATGCTTACAAAGGCAGTTGCGGCAGAATACTGGTCATTGCAGGTTCAACCGGTTACACAGGTGCCGCGTCATTATGCTCTCAGGCAGCTTTGCGTGCAGGCGCAGGACTCGTAACTTTGGGAACTGCTGAGAGTTTATACCCTATATTCGCTGGCAAAATGACAGAAGTGATCGTAAAACCTCTGCCAGAAGAAAAACCCGGAATACTGGGAATCTCAGCCATTAATTTAATATTGCCACGAGAAGAAAGCTATGACAGCATATTAATCGGTCCCGGTTTAGGCAGAGATACTGCTACTTTACAATTCGTACGTGAACTGGTCAATAAAATAAAAAAACCAGTTATATTAGACGCTGATGCTATCTTTGCATTTTCCGGGCACATCGATGAGTTGGCTAAATGCTTCACCCCGCCGATATTGACTCCGCATCTCGGTGAAATGGCCAATTTATTGCAAATCAAAGTAAAAGAACTCAAGGCAGATTTATGGTCATATGCCCGCAGAGCATCTATAAAATACAACAGTATCTTTATCCTAAAAAGTGAAAAAACTATTGTCGCCTGTCCTGATGGTAATATATTCCTGACAACAGTCGGTAACCAGGGAATGGCAACTGCAGGCTGTGGAGATGTTCTGGCTGGAATAACTGCGGCAATACGTGCGGAAACAGATGCAAAAAAAGCTGCCATAGCTGCTGTTTACTTACATGGTAAAGCCGGCGATATAGCAGCTCAGCACGGCATGATCGGTCTTATCGCCAGCGACATAATGAATAATACTCAAACGGCCCGTGCCAATCTATGATCGTACACTAGCTGCTGAACAAACAATATTTGACTCTTATCATAATATCTGGTATAACATAACTCAAAGGTCAACTAAAATTATTTCATGTTTTGGTTGACCTTTGAGCTATGTTGTGCTATAATTGGTTATTACAGAATGGCTAATTATCCGTAAAAGGAAGTGCATTGCCTACGGATAAAATATATCAGGCGGGGTGTACAATGAAATATCACGAAATTAAAAAAGCAAGGTGTGAACAGCAATAATGGCCTTGCCTTTTTAATGTTCATTACTTTATTATTGTGTAAATGTGCTGAGGGGTGAAAATTTTGTTTAAACCTGTTCCGGTAGGAAAAAGAACAAGGTATAGCTACGCCAAAATTAAAGAAGTTATGGATATGCCGCATTTGCTGGATATCCAAAGAAGTTCATACGAATGGTTCATGAAAGATGGCCTCAAAGAAATTTTCCATGATATCTCACCTATTCAGGATTTTACGGGGAATCTCGTTTTATCCTTTGAAAATTTTTCTTTAGGTGATCCGAAATATTCCATAGATGAATGCAAAGAACGAGATACTACTTACGCAGCACCATTAAGAGTCAATGTTCGTCTTATAAACAATGAAACTGGAGAAATAAAAGAGCAGGAAGTCTTTATGGGTGACTTCCCGTTGATGACAGAAACAGGTACATTTATTATAAATGGAGCCGAACGTGTCATCGTCAGTCAGTTAGTGCGTTCACCAGGTGCATATTATGGTGTTGCCACTGATGCCACTGGTAAACAATTGTATAATTCTACACTTATTCCAAACCGTGGTGCGTGGATAGAATTAGAAAATGATGCTAATGATGTTGTTTCAGTCCGAATAGATCGTACACGCAAACTACCGGTTACAATTCTCATTCGTGCCTTAGGAGTAAGTTCCAATCAGGCAATCGCCGAATTATTTGATAATGACCCACGTATTGTCAATACAATGGAACGTGACAGTGCCACCTCTAAAGAGGAAGCATTAGTTGAAATTTACAAACGTCTGCGTCCCGGTGAACCACCTACAGTTGAAAATTCACAAGCCCTCCTGGACGGATTGTTTTTTGATCCGAAACGTTATGATTTAGCTACAGTAGGCCGCTATAAAATAACAAAAAAACTCGGCTGGAAAAGACGTTTATCAGGTCATGAACTGATTGAACCGTTAGTTGACCACACCACGGGTGAAATAGTAATTCCTGCAAATACCCCGATTAATATGACAATGCTTAATCCCATTACAGTCGAACAGGAAAAAAATATTTTTGGTGACGGGGAAATAATTTCCTTCTATGTCAAAAATAAAAAAGATAAACCAATGAAGATGATTTGTTCATCCACTCTGGAATATCATCATCGTACAATAACCATCGAAGACATAATGGCCGCAATTAATTATCTTTTGAACTTGATGGATGGCATAGGTTCTACAGATGACATTGACCATTTAGGCAATCGCCGTGTGCGCTCCGTTGGTGAATTACTGCAAAACCAGTTTCGCATTGGATTATCGCGCATGGAACGTGTCGTTAGAGAACGCATGACAATTCAGGATAATGAAGCCATTACGCCACAAGCGCTTATTAATATCCGTCCGGTAGTTGCGTCAATAAAAGAATTTTTTGGTTCAAGCCAATTGTCCCAGTTTATGGATCAGCATAATCCATTGAGTGAACTTACTCATAAGCGTCGTCTGAGCGCCCTTGGTCCCGGTGGGTTATCACGTGAACGGGCCGGTTTCGAAGTACGCGATGTCCATAATTCTCATTATGGACGCATGTGCCCTATTGAAACTCCGGAAGGTCCTAATATCGGTCTCATTGGTTCACTGTCCACTTACGCCCGGGTCAACCGTTTTGGTTTCATCGAAACTCCCTATCGCAAAGTTGACCGTATCCATAAAAAAGTCACCAGTGACGTTTTCTATCTGACTGCCGATGAAGAAGAAGATATCGTAATCGCTCAGGCTAACGAAAAATTAAATGATAATGATTGGTTTGCCAACAATCGTGTAACAGCACGTTTCCACGAAGAAACCAGCTTAATGCCCGCTGACTCTGTAGATTACATGGATGTATCACCAAAACAAGTAGTTTCTATTGCAACAGCAATGATTCCATTTTTGGAAAACGATGATGCCAACCGTGCTCTGATGGGGGCAAACATGCAGCGACAAGCTGTTCCTTTATTACGTACGCAGGCACCACTTGTCGGTACCGGTATGGAATATAAGGCTGCCTGTGATTCCGGCGTAATGATTTTAGCCAAAAATG
The DNA here is from genome assembly GCF_015732285.1 of Pectinatus frisingensis. Taxonomy (GTDB): domain Bacteria; phylum Bacillota; class Negativicutes; order Selenomonadales; family Selenomonadaceae; genus Pectinatus; species Pectinatus frisingensis. The sequence goes on along the minus strand of NZ_WIQU01000022.1, from coordinate 51,643 downwards.
CCGGAACAATAAGTAAGGTCACCGCTGATCGGATTATAATCCGCAAGGAAAACGGCGACTATGACAACTATAAATTACAAAAATACCTGCGTTCTAATCAAGGGACCTGTATAAATCAGGTTCCGATAGTCTACAAAGGCGACAATATTTATAAAGGTCAGCCAATTGCGGACGGTCCGGCCACAGATCACGGTGAATTAGCGCTTGGCTATAACATAATCGTTGCATTTATGCCATGGGAAGGCTATAACTATGAAGATGCCGTCTTATTAAGCGAAAAATTAGTAAAAGAAGATATATATACCTCTATTCATATTGAAGAATACGAATGTGACGCCCGTGATACAAAATTGGGTGCTGAAGAAATAACCCGTGATATGCCAAATGTTGCAGAAGATGCTCTAAAAGATCTTGATGAAAAAGGTATCATCCGCATCGGTGCTGAAGTTCGTCCAGGAGATATACTGGTCGGCAAGGTTACCCCTAAGGGTGAAACCGAACTTACCGCCGAAGAAAGATTATTGAGAGCCATCTTTGGCGAAAAAGCCCGGGAAGTGCGTGATACATCACTGCGTGTCCCGCATGGTGAATCAGGTAAGATTGTAGATGTTAAGATATTCAGCCGTGAAAATAATGATGAACTGCCACCAGGCGTGAACCAGCTGGTACGTGTTTACATTGCTCAGAAGCGTAAAATTGCTGTGGGTGATAAGATGGCCGGTCGTCATGGGAACAAAGGCGTTGTCTCTCGTGTAATGCGTGAAGAAGATATGCCATTTTTACCGGATGGGACCCCAGTACAAATTGTTTTAAATCCATTAGGTGTTCCTTCACGTATGAATATTGGACAGGTACTGGAAACACATCTTGGCATGGCAGTACGCGAGCTGGGTATGCAGATCAAAGCAGGTGATCTTACTGTTGAAAAACGGCTGCGGGATATCGGCTACGATTATGATAAATATGGTATGCCGAAACCTGATGTTGCAGGCATCCACATAGCTACTCCGGTATTTGACGGTGCCAAGGAAAATGAAGTATTCCAGACCTTACATGCGTCACAATTCTCCGATGACGGCAAAACCATACTTTATGACGGCCGTACCGGTGAACCATTTGAAAATCCCGTTACTGTCGGCTGTGTTTACATGCTGAAATTACATCATCTTGTTGATGATAAAATCCATGCCCGTTCCACAGGACCGTATTCGCTTGTTACACAACAGCCATTAGGTGGTAAAGCCCAGTTTGGCGGACAGCGTTTCGGAGAAATGGAAGTATGGGCACTGGAAGCTTATGGCGCAGCGTATACTTTACAAGAAATCTTAACAGTAAAATCCGATGATGTTGTAGGTCGTGTAAAAACCTATGAAGCCATTGTCAAGGGAGAAAACATTCCTGAACCGGGTGTTCCTGAATCATTTAAAGTTCTTATTAAGGAATTACAAAGCATCGGACTGGATATCAAAGTTCTTTCGGAAGATGCTCAGGAAATAATGATTCACGATCCAGATGACGATATTGTTGAACCACATGCTGATAATATAAAATCTGCACCGCGGGAAAATTCTCAAAACGATCCCGTTGATGCTCCTGCCGACAAGCCCGATACCGCAGAAAAAGACTCCATCAGCGATGATGATATCATTGCTGAATTAGGCAATATGACCAATGAAGAAGATACCACTGATGGAAGAAATACTTCGTCAGACGGCAAGCCTGCCGATGATGACGATTATGATGAATAAGAGGGGAGTGATTACCCTTTGCTGGATGTGAATAATTTCGATTCCATGCGTATAGGGATTGCTTCACCAGAAAAAATCAGAGAATGGTCTTATGGTGAAGTCAAAAAACCGGAAACTATAAATTATCGTACATTAAAACCTGAACGTGACGGGTTGTTTTGTGAACGGATATTTGGTCCGACACGTGACTGGGAATGCCATTGTGGTAAATACAAACGCATTCGTTATAAGGGTGTAATATGTGATCGCTGCGGTGTCGAAGTAACCCGGGCAAAGGTTCGACGTGAACGCATGGGACACATTGAGCTTGCAGCACCGGTTTCACATATTTGGTATTTTAAAGGTATTCCCAGCCGCATGGGACTTATACTCGACGTATCACCACGTTCTTTGGAAAAAGTCCTGTATTTCGCATCATATATAGTATTAGATGCGGGCGATACACCATTGATGAAAAAACAATTACTCACAGAAAATGAGTATCGCGAATACAATGCAAAATATGGCAATAGCTTCAAAGTTGGTATGGGCGCTGAAGCGGTAAAACAGTTATTAGAAGAAATAGATCTGGACAAAATGAGTACCAGTTTACGAGCTGAGCTCACTTCCTCCAGCGGACAAAGAAAGGTTCGTGCCATACGTCGTCTGGAAGTGGTCGAAGCTTTTCGCAAATCAGGTAATAAACCATCATGGATGATATTGGATGTGGTTCCGGTCATCCCACCGGAACTTCGTCCGATGGTACAATTGGATGGTGGCAGATTTGCTACTTCTGATTTAAATGATTTATATCGCCGTGTAATAAACCGCAATAATCGTTTAAAACGCTTGCTCGATCTAGGTGCACCAGACATTATTGTCAGGAATGAAAAGCGTATGCTTCAAGAAGCCGTGGATTCATTGATTGATAATGGTCGTCGCGGTCGTCCGGTAACTGGTCCGGGAAATCGCCCACTGAAATCATTAAGTGACATGTTAAAGGGCAAACAAGGCCGTTTCCGCCAAAATCTGCTTGGTAAACGTGTTGACTATTCCGGCCGTTCCGTTATTGTTGTAGGACCTGAATTAAAATTGCATCAATGCGGCCTGCCAAAAGAAATGGCTTTGGAATTATTCAAACCATTTGTAATGAAAAAATTAGTCAATGCAGGAATAGCTCACAACATAAAATCAGCTAAACGTATGGTTGAACGTGTGCGTCCCGAAGTATGGGATGTTCTTGAAGAAGTTATCAAAGAACATCCTGTCCTGCTTAACCGTGCACCGACACTGCATCGTTTAGGTATTCAGGCATTTGAACCTGTATTGACTGAAGGCAGAGCATTAAAACTCCATCCACTTGCCTGCACTGCTTACAATGCCGATTTTGATGGTGACCAAATGGCTATCCATTTGCCACTTTCAACTGAAGCTCAGGCTGAAGCCCGCATATTGATGCTGGCAGCCAATCATATACTGGCACCTAAGGATGGCCGTCCGATTATTGTACCTACCCAGGATATGGTTTTGGGTTCTTATTATTTGACAATATTAAGACCCGGTGCACATGGTGAAAACAAAATATTTACAGGAATAAATGAAGCCATCCTGGCTCATCAGCATAAAGAATTGGATTTGCAGGCAAAAATTAAGGTACGTATCGGTAAATATGGTTTAGTCAACACTTCATTAGGTCGCATGATCTTCAATGAAATTTTACCGGAACCAATACGTTACTACTATAAAGATAAAAAAACCGGCGAATGGTGTTTAGGTATCCGCATGGATAAAAAAGAACTTGGCAAACTTGTTGCTAAATGCTATGAAAAACTAGGCGGCAGCCAGACTTCTGTTGTAATTGACAGTGTTAAAAACTTAGGCTATCATTACGCTTGTATCGCTGGTATGACCGTTGCTATTTCCGATATCATCGTTCCGCCGGAAAAGAAAGAAATCTTAGCCGCTTCAGAAGAAAAAGTCAATAAGGTTGAACAAAAATTCAATCGTGGTCTGATAACCGAAGAAGAACGCCATAAAATGGTTTGCGATCTTTGGACCAAGGCCACCGATGATATAACCGATGCAATGATGAATAATATGGATCCTTTTAATCCAATATTCATGATGGCCGATTCCGGTGCCCGCGGTAATAAACAGCAAATGCGCCAGCTTGCCGGCATGCGCGGCTTAATGGCTGATCCATCCGGAAATATTATTGAACTGCCTATCAAAGCCAACTTCCGTGAAGGCTTGACTGTATCCGATTACTTTATATCATCGCATGGTGCCCGTAAAGGTCTTGCCGATACTGCCCTGCGTACAGCAGATTCCGGTTATCTTACCCGCCGCCTCGTCGACGTTGCCCAAGATGTAATAGTGCGTGAAGAAGACTGTGATATTGTAGGTATCAACCTCGTTCGTGAACGGGCAAAACTAGCTACCTCAGCATCCAGCGCCGTTTCCATGCTGGCTCCGACCTTAATTGGCCGTATACTGGCTCAGAATGTAACTGATCCTAAGACGGCTGATATCCTATTCTCGGCGGATACAGCTCTTGATGAAACATCATTAAAATCTATCGGCGAACACGGTGTTGCTGAAATTACTCTAAAAGGTCTGTCAAATGCCGATATTTGCACTGGCAGTACCGTATCTACAGAAACAATAGCACTTGGCGCCCCGGAAGAAAATGTGCGCCATTCCATCAAAAAAGCAATGATGCATGAAATGCTGGGCAAAAAAGTTACCGAAGATGTTCGTGATTGTGCCGGTGATATTTTAATTGCCGGTGGTGAACCACTGACAGAAAAAAGCATTGAAAATATATTAAATAGTGACGCCAAAGAAGTCAAGGTCCGCAACAACAGTATCCGTGGTATTGAAGTTGAAGCAATAAAAGAAGGTAACGGTGTAATTGAATCATTGAAGGAAAGAATCGTCGGACGTGTTCTGGCAGAAGATATCCTTGATCCTTCAACAAATGAAAAAATTGCTTCTATTAATGACAGTATTACTGATGAACTTGCTGATAAAATATGTAGTGTACGCGAAAAAGTAACGATAAGAAGTGTATTGACATGTAAATCGCAATTTGGTGTATGCATAAAATGCTATGGTCGTGATCTAGCTAATGCCACCGAAGTTGATATTGGTGAAGCTGTCGGTATCATTGCCGCACAATCGATCGGAGAACCGGGCACGCAGCTGACTATGCGTACCTTCCATACCGGTGGTGTAGCCGGAGAAGATATCACCCAGGGCCTGCCGCGTGTCGAAGAACTATTTGAAGCACGCAAACCAAAACACCATGCCATCATTTCTGAAATTGCTGGTGAAGTAAGCATTACTGAAGAAAAAGGTATGCGTGTGGTCGTGGTAACTCCACCAGAAGGTGATGCCCGTGAATATCCAATACCTTATGGCGCAAGAATGCTGGTCCGCGATAAATTGACTGTTAAACCCGGTGATAAAATCACTGAAGGCTCTATCAATCCACATGACATCCTGCGCGTCTGCGGTCTGAAAGAAACACAAAAATACCTTGTCTATGAAGTACAAAAAGTATATAAATCCCAAGGTGTTGAAATAAATGATAAGCATATTGAAGTGATGGTCCGCCAAATGCTTCATAAAGTGAAAATCGAAGACTCCGGTGACACGGAATTCTTACCGGGAGAATATATTGATATCAATACCTTCGAATCTGCCAACGCAAAAATCATTGAAGCCGACGGAATGCCGGCAGTTGCCCATCCAATCCTGCTGGGTATTACCAAAGCATCATTGGCAACAGATTCATTCTTATCTGCAGCTTCATTCCAGGAAACGACCCGGGTACTTACTGATGCTGCAATAAAGGGTAAGGTTGATCCACTTATTGGCCTAAAAGAAAATGTCATAATTGGTAAACTAATTCCTGCTGGTACCGGCATGAGCCGTTATCGCAATATCCAAATAAAAGACTTGGATGAACCGGAAAAAACAGTTGAAAATAAAGCCCAATAATTTTCATGCCACTTTCATTTAGCAATTAGGCAAAAATTAATCCCTCCACAATACGGAGGGATTAATTTTTTATTAAACGTATAGATTTTTTACGAATTCAAGCTTTCATAAATTTTATCTAAATCATAGCGCAACGCACTGATATAATCCAAATTGTCCGGACTACTTTCCAATGTATAGATTTTAACAGTCTTGGCATTGACTTCCGTAGCCAGTGTTTCAGAAATTTTCGGATTTACCATATCTTCCACAAAAATAGTTGTGACATTATTTTGACGACAGTAATCCGTCAATTCTTTTAATTTTTTGGCACTTGGTTCACCGGAAAGCAAAGCATCTGATACACTATTTTGTTTCAAATTAAAATCTCTGGCCAAATAACCAAATGCGGCATGTCCTGTCACAAAATCATGACGTTTTGAGTTTTGAAACTTCTCGGTATATTCCTTCTTCAAGTCATCTAATTTACCAGCAAATTCCTGATAATTTTTTTCATAATCGGCTTTATTTTTACCATCTGCCGCAATCAGGGCATCCCTTATATTCTTAGCCTCGAGTTTAGCTCCTTCAACACTCAGCCAAAAATGTGGATCAGTTACTTTACTGTCACTGTTATCTTCCGCCACCATCATTGGCGTAGCCTCCTTTGACGCTTCAACCAATGTAAGACCCTTATTATCATCAGCTGCCGTAACTTTATCCAGCCACGATTTTTCCAATCCCAAACCGTTATAAATAAACATTTTTGATTTACTGATTATCGTCAGATCTTTAGCTGTCGGTTGAAAATCATGCGGTTCTGTACCGTCTGGTATGACACAATTTACTTCAACATGATCCTTTCCCACAGCCTCTGTTATCTCTTTCATGGCCTGAAAGGACACTGCTACAGGCAACTTATCATTATTTTGCTCCTGCGATGAAGAAGGATTTGTTTTCCCGCATCCCGAAACAACAATTAAGAACATTACAAGTAAAAAACCAATAATTAGATTCTTTTTCATTAAAATAATTCCACCTTTCCCAGTATATATTATATCTTTATATTATTGCAAATAATTTGCATTTGCAATAATATAAAGATATAATATAAAAAGAAAAAAGTCAAGATTAATCAGAAAGGATTTTCATGTTAAAAATTAATAATCTGTATTTTTCATATAACAATCAGCGTAATTTGCTTATTAATATAAACCTCACCGTCAACCATGGCGATTACATATCAATAATCGGTTCCAACGGTTCAGGCAAAAGCACTTTAATACGTCTGATTTTAGGTCTGCTTACACCTGATTCCGGAACAATAGAAAACACTTATCCTACCACGGCATATGTACCGCAACGTTTCAATCAGTTAAACACTCATTTCCCTATAACAGTTAATGAGGTTCTTAATTGCTACAAAAAAGTCCAAAAAAAATCTCTCACCGTAAAAATACCCGACGTCCTTAAATTATTACACTTAAACGGAAAGGAAAATACTCTCATTGGCCAGCTGTCCGGTGGACAATGCCAAAAATTATTCATTGCCAGAGCACTTCTGGGAAATCCCAAACTGTTGATACTCGATGAACCTTCTAACGGTATTGACCGGCAAAGCCAAATTGAAATATACGGTTTTTTGCGTACTCTCAACCGACAGGACAAAACAACGATCATTTGTGTAGAACACAATCTTCAGGCTGCTGTAAAAAATTCTACAGCCCTTTACCATATTGAAAAGGGTCACGGCCATATTTGTCTGCCGCAGCAATATATCAAAGAACATCTGAAAAATGACATAGGAGAAAATTATTAATGCTTACTTATAGTTTTATGCAGAATGCTTTTTTAATTTCTATATTTATCGCCGTATTATGTCCTGTCATCGGCATTTTTCTCGTGCTCAGGCGTTATTCCATGATTGGCGACACATTATCACATGCGTCACTGGCTGGTATAGCATTAGGCATGCTTTTTCAAGAAAATCCGGTATTAAGCGCTTTTTTAGCTGTGTCGGTTTTTAGTGTCATCATAGAATGGCTGAGAAAACACTTTCGCACCTATGCCGAATTAATTCTGGTTATCATACTATCATTGTCTATCGGTATAGCAATCACTTTACTCAGTTCCGGTCTGGTGCATGCTAATATCGATTCACTGATGTTCGGCAGTATTTTAACTGTCACCCGGGCAGATTTTTATTGGGTCCTATTTTTCAGTGCCATTTCTCTTTTTCTCGTCTATCGCTTTTATTCAGCATTGGTCTTTATTGTCTTTGATGAGGAAGGTGCTACAATAGCCGGACTGGATGTAAAATTAATCAATTATCTATTTGCTATTCTAGTAGCTGCTACCATATCAATATCAATACGTATCGTCGGTATTTTAGTTATCAGTGCACTAATAGCTTTACCGATTGCGGCTGCCTTACAATTAGAAATGAGTTTTAAAAAAACACTTTGCTATGGTATCTTGTTTAGTTATATTGATATTTTTTCCGGCATTATCATTTCCTATTGGGTCAATGCGGCTCCTGGTGGTATAATAGCATTGAATTCAGTGTTATTATTGTTATGTGTACTATTTTATAAATATAAAATAAAAGCTAAACTGCTACAATAATATTTTTGCAGCATAAATCCTATAGACGAGGAAGGATGAAGATGGAAGAATTAAATTATAAAGAATATCTCAATAAATATGGCATGAAAAGTACAAAACAACGCAATTTACTGCTTAATATATTGAAGAATATCAAAATACCGCACACAGCTGAACAAATTTATCTCAAGGCCAGAAAAAGCGATGCATTAGTAAATCTATCAACGGTCTATCGAATATTAGAAAAATTCACCGAAAAAAAAATAACCCTGCGGACTTCTTTTATGGACGAAAAGTGTGTATATTCATTATTTCCCACCACTCATCAACATCAATTAATCTGTCTGCGCTGTAAAAAAGTCATTTTAATTGGTGGCTGTCCTTTAAAAGAATTTGAAAAAACAGTAGAAAAGCAGACCGATTTTTCCATCGTTAATCATCGTTTGGAATTATATGGCTATTGTCGTGACTGCCAAAAAATAATTGCCGCAAACTGATTAATATTTTAACTAAAAAACTCAGTCCCCTGAAAAGGACTGAGTTTTTCGATTAAAGTCGTGGACTGCTGTCAAGATATCCTTGCAGAATAAAAACTGCCGCCATTTTATCTATCACCTTACGCCGTTTTGCCCTGCTGACATCCGCAGCCACCAAATATTTCTCCGCTGCTACTGTAGACAATCGTTCATCCCAAAAAATTATTTCACTATCAACAACGGTTTGCAGCCGTTTGGCAAAATCTCTGACAATGTCACAGCGCTCGCCCTCAGTGCCATTCATGTTTCGTGGTAGTCCAACAACTATCTTATCAACATCATATTCATCAAACAGTTCTTTCAGACGACGTAAATCATTCTCCCATACTGTGCGCCTTATTGTCTCGATTCCCTGAGCTGTAAGCATAAGGGCATCGCTAACCGCCACACCTATTGTTTTATCTCCTACATCAAGGCCTATGACACGCATTACATTCTCCTGCTCTTACAGCTTATTTTGATTCAAATAAAATTGCACCAATTCTACCAGCAATTCATCACGATCCATACTGCGAATTTTGCTGCGGGCATCTTTATAACTGGTTATATATGCAGGATCACCTGATAACAAATAACCTACCAACTGGTTTATCGGATTATATCCTTTTTCCTGCATCGCCGCACATACTTCCTTAATTACCGTTTCAGCCCGTTTTTTATCGGCACCAAACTTAAACATCATTGTTTCTTCCATATTGGACATATAAATCACATTCCTTTCACGGAAAAAATATCTAATTATCTATCTGTGATTTCAAAATTTCTATTGCCTTTTCAAAAGCCTCAGGTATCTTACCAGGCATTTTACCACCGGCCTGAGCCATATTAGGACGGCCACCACCGTTGCCGCCGGTCACCTGAGCGGCAACCTTAATTATTTTGCCGGCATGAACACCCTTCTTAACAGCATCTGTCGAAACCTTTACCACTAAATTAACTTTATCCGCTGCAACTGCAGCTGCTAATATTACAACACCATTTTTCAACTGACTACAGATTGTATCAGCAATACTGCGCAGTTCATCCATATCCGCAGCATCGACTTTACCAGACACTACGTTCAAATCACCATATTGTTTTGCATCAGACAATAATTTTTGCGAATTAGCCTTAGCAACCGTTTCCCTTACATCATTCAAACGATGTTTGAATTCCCTATTTTCCTGCAACAATCCAACTATTTTCGCATTTAAATCAAAAACATCTGTTTTCAATGATTCCGCCGCTCCGGTAATAACTGCCTCCTGCTTTTTAGTATATTCATAAGCAGCCTTGCCGGTCAATGCTTCGATTCGACGAACTCCGGCCGCGACACCACTTTCACTGATTATTTTAAATAAACCTATCTGCCCGATATTTTCAACATGGCTGCCGCCGCATAATTCCATACTGAATCCCGGTACAGTAACAACTCTTACAATATCGCCATATTTCTCGCCAAACAATGCCATTGCGCCTTGTTTTTTAGCCTCATCCTGAGGCATATGACTTATTTTTACCGGCAGGGCCTTAATAATTTCATCATTTACCATCTGCTCTGTTTGTGATAATTGTTCTTTCGTCATCGGTTCAAAATTAGAAAAGTCAAACCGCAAATGTTCAGGTGTTACTGACGAACCGGCTTGATTTACATGAACACCGACAACTTTCTTCAAAGCAGCCTGCAATAAATGCGTAGCAGTATGATTACGCGCTGAAGCCAGTTTCTTTTCAACATCTATCTCAATTTTCATATCATCTCCGGTATGAATAACACCTTCTGTGACATAACCGATATGATAAACCGTCCCATTAGGCAACTTTTTAGTATTAGAAATAGCAACACGTCCCATTTCTCCGATCAATTGACCGCAATCACCGACCTGTCCGCCGCCTTCAGCATAAAAGGGTGTTACATCGAGTATTATTCCTGCTTCATCACCGTCATGCAATGCGTCTGTAATCTGTGCATCTTTCCATATACAAACTATCTTTGCTGACTTAGCTGCGGCATTACTGCTGAGTTTATCAACATCAAGATTGCGTAAATCCGGAATATCAATGCGTTTATTTTCCTGACGGGCTTTTCTGGCACGTTCCCTTTGTGCCTGCATAGCTTTATTGAATCCATCCATATCAAGCACTAATTGATTTTCATGAAGTATCTCACTGGTCAATTCACAAGGAAACCCGTAAGTATCATATAATTTAAAGCCTATTTCCCCATTAAGAATAGTTTTTCCCTGTGCAGTAAGTTCTTCTATTTCCTCATTTAATAGCGATATCCCTTGTGATAAGGTAAGATGAAAACGTTCTTCCTCAACGCTGATAACTTTTTTAATATAATCTTTGCGCACAATAAGTTCATCATAAACATCCTTGTAAATATCAGCTACAACATCAACTGCATCTGCCAAAAATGCCTTTTCGATTCCCAGCATACGCCCATGTCGTACTGCCCGGCGCAAAATACGGCGTAATACATATCCCCGGCCCTCATTAGAAGGCAAAATTCCGTCCATTACCATTATTGCTATACTACGGGCATGATCAGCAATGACTTTTAAAGAAATATCTGATTGTTCACCTGCATTATAAGCTACACCGGAAACAAGGGAAGCATACTCTATAATCGGATACAATAAATCGGTTTCAAAATTAGTTGGTTTGCCTTGAACCACTGATGCCAACCGTTCTAAACCGGCACCAGTGTCGATATTTTTCTTAGCCAGAGGAACATAATCACCAGTTTCGGTATGATCATATTGAGTGAATACAAGATTCCATATTTCCAAATAACGATCACAATCGCAGCCCGGTGCACAATCTGGTTTGCCACAGCCGCGTTCCTCACCAAGATCAATGTATATTTCTGAATCAGGTCCGCACGGGCCCGTACCTATTTCCCAGAAATTATCCTCCAGTTTAATAATCTGCTGTGGATTAACCGTTGTTTTTTCCGTCCATATTTTATAAGCCTCATCGTCCTTAGGATAAATGCTTACCCACAGTTTATCCGCAGGAAGCTCTAATTCTTTTGTCAGAAAATCCCAAGCCCAAGGTATTACTTCCTCTTTAAAATAATCACCAAAAGAAAAATTACCCAGCATTTCGAAATATGTTTGATGACGAGCTGTCCTGCCAACATTTTCAATATCACCGGTACGAACACAACGCTGACTAGTGGTTATGCGTGTGCATGGTGGTTTCATTTTCCCAGTAAAAAAAGGTTTAAAAGGTGCCATCCCCGCACCGATCATCAATAAAGACGGATCATTTTCCGGTATCAAAGAAAAACTTGGCAGACGCAAATGACCTCTTTGTGCAAAGTATTGCAGAAACTTTTCCCGCAGTTCATTGCCACTCATATATTTCAAAATTTTCTACCTCCAAGGTTACAAATATATCTAATTATATAAAAATCCCCCTATAAAGTCAATTATTCATGATTTTGCATAAACAGTGTATTATAAGAAAGTATCATTTATCGCATAAATGCAAACCGTTATTATAAATAGTTTAAGATTATTTTATAATAGTTTATATAAATTAATCTTAATTATTGAAAAATTTAGAAGGATTTGTATTAAAAAAATAGAAGTATAGTATATCAAATCAGACGAAGTAAAAATGATATCTGATATCTTTAGTGAAGGAAGTTGATCAAGATGGAAAATAAAAAGTTTTCAGCTGCTGATATTTTATCTGTTGCACGTATGGTATCACGTGATTTAAGCGTATCGGAATTATTTGAAGAAGCTATAATAAACAAAGAGGCCGTACTTTCCAAACGTGGAGCGATCTGCATATACACCGGCAAATATACCGGCCGCTCCCCCAAGGATAAATTTATCGTTGATACTCCTGCCGTACACAATATCATAAGCTGGACTAATAACGCCCCATGTACAGAACGAACTTTTGAACGATTGTACGCAAAAATGAAAAACTTTGCTAAAAATCATCGGCTTTACGTCAGTGATAATTATGTTGGTGCCGATCCGGACCACCGTCTACAGGTAAAATGTATAACAGAAACCGCGGCACAGCATCTTTTTCTAAAGGAACTGTTCATAAAACCAGAAACTCCGCCAACTACGCCGGAAGGTTTCACCCTTGTATGTTTTCCCAGCGTAAAGGCAAATCCGATGGAAGATTCAGTACATTCCGAAGCATTTGTAATAATAAACTTTGATTACAGAATGGTTTTAATCGGTGGAACCAAATATTGCGGTGAAATGAAAAAATCTATCTTTTCAGTAATGAACTATCTCCTGCCGCAAAAAGGTATTTTATCAATGCATTGCTCGGCTAATGTAGGTAAAGACGGTAAAACAGCTATCTTCTTTGGCTTAAGCGGCACCGGTAAAACTACACTATCGGCAGATCCGCACCGCAGTCTGATTGGTGATGATGAACATGGCTGGAGTGAACATGGTATCTTTAATATTGAAGGTGGCTGCTATGCCAAATGTATTCATTTGACAGAAGACAGCGAACCGGAAATATACAGGGCAATTAAATATGGTTCTGTATTGGAAAATGTCGTTCTTAATCCCCGTACCCGCCAGGAAGACTATGATGATGCCAAATATACGGAAAATACCCGTGTGGCTTATCCCTTGGAATATATTCCCAATGCAATCCATCCAAGTATGTCCGGACATCCGACAGCTGTCATTTTCTTAACAGCAGATGCTTTTGGTGTATTACCGCCGATTTCAAGACTCAATCCTAAGCAGGCCATGTATCATTTTCTATCCGGTTACACCAGTAAGGTAGCCGGTACTGAACGCGGTATTGTTGAACCGCAGGCAACTTTCTCTATCGGTTTTGGTGAACCATTTTTACCGCTGCCACCATTAAAGTACGCCCGTCTGCTTGAACAAAAAATAAAGGAACATAATACTAAGGTTTACCTGGTCAATACCGGCTGGACAGGTGGTCCTTACGGAATAGGGTCAAGAATGAAATTAAAATTCACCAGGGCAATGCTTTCAGCAGCACTAGACGGTAAACTTGACAGTGTAGGCTGGATACCAGACCCTATCTTCAAGATAGAAGTACCGGACTATTGTCCGGATGTACCCAGTGACATTCTGAAACCAGCCAATACCTGGGCTGACAAGGCAGCTTATAAACGCCAGGCTGCTAAGTTAGTCGGCCTATTCAATAAAAATGTTAAAAAATTTAAAGGTGAAATTGATGAAGACATTCTCAGCATGGGGCCAAGCATTTAATTAACAAGATATTTCATCTTACCGCTGTTTTTGTATAATAATAACTAAAATACCCCACATTATTCTTTCCATAATATAGCCGGATAATGTGGGGTTATTTTTCGAATTTCTTCTATACACAAATACCATCAAATAAAACTGCCAGGACAGCTGACAAAAAAACTTACTGCATTAGTTTCATCTTAAAACAAATGTTTTATAATTATCCCCTGCTTTTTACCTGTTGAAGCTTCGGACCCATAATACGTTTATAGGCTTCAACACCCGGCTGATTAAATGCATCGACATCGGCCAATTCCCCTTCATACGCAACAGATAAAGCCAACATATACAAAAGCTGACCAAGATAATAAGCATTCAATTCCGGCAGACTAAACAATGCATTAAAACGGCCATTTGACGCAAGTGCATCAGCATTTGACTGTCGTGCCACTTCCAATGCCTGTCCCATAGTCACTCCTGCTATATCGGCAAGTTTATGGGCCTGCGGAAAGACATTGGGAATGGTTAAATCATTTGTCCATTTTTCAATACGGATAAACTGTACTATCTTATTAAGACGACCTTCTTGATGCTGCTGCGTTTGTGAATGCATATCACGTGTTCCCAAGGCCACAATCGGAGTCCGTCCGTAGCAGACTTCTTTTCCTTCTTTATTGAATTGTTTCCCAAGTGATTCAGCCAGCAGCTGAATATACCACATCGAAACGGATTCAAGATAATCCCCATATGGCATCATAACTTCTTCACTACGTCCATATTTTTCCGATGCGATAAATTTCAGTGCAGCATTAAGCATAGCCGGATTCTGCCATATATCATCATTTTGACAATCAATATCCATCTGTTTCGCACCAGCCAGAAAAGCCTCAATATCAAAACCTACTGCTGCTCCCAAAACCAATCCTACTTCACAAAAAATAGTAAAACGTCCGCCAACACCATCCGGTACAGCGAAACTTTCCCACTTATTTTCCATGGCCATTTTTTTTAGCAATGTTGGTTTTTCTGTATTGGGATCAGTAACAGCAGTTACTTCGACCTCAACATTTGGATTATTCATTAATGCATCATAAATAACCATAAAATTAGACATCGTATCAAGTGTGCCACCTGATTTAGAAATACAAATCAGCATAACCTTATATTTATGCGGATTTTTTTTATCGTGATGCATTGCCATATCAGCAGCATGGTTTATATAGTCAATTAAATCCTTTGTGCTGCGCGGATCAATGTTATTACCACTAAAAAATACCCGAGGATAACCATCGCGTTCTTCCCGTGTTTTCATATTCCAAAAGCTGCCACATTGCACATCAAACAAAACCTTATTACCTAAAAAAGAACCGCCTATTCCCAATGAAATAACCGTATCAATACGATTTCGCATTGACTGTCCAAATTTTTTAAGACGATCAATCGATTCCGGGGAATTAAGGTTTCCTTTTTCAACATATGGCAGCTGACTGAACAATACCTTTTCCGGTGTACCATCTTTTGATAAATGTGCTTTGATTACACCAGTTTTACGCATAGTGTCCATTGCCTTATGAGCCTTACCTAATTGTGGTGCCAGTTGCTCTACATCATCCCTGGTCACACGTCCCTCACCAACAAGATTTTCATAATCAAATTCAAAACCCGATTTCAATTTTAAGCTCATTTACCAACACCCTTTCACTGTTCTTCTTTTAACAATAATGGCCCAATAGTATGCATCATATAAGCCATAAATCTATCCCGTAATTCCGGACGTTTTAATGCATACTCCACAGTTGCCTCTAAAAAACCCTCTTTATCACCAATGTCATAGCGTCGTCCGGAAAAATTGAGGGCAAATACTTTTTGTTTACTGCCCAGTTCACGAATAGCATCTGTTAACTGTATCTCATTACCACTACCCGGTACCGTATGCTCCAATATTTCAAAAATCTGCGGTTGCAAAATATAACGTCCCAAAACAGCCAGATTTGACGGAGCCCTATCTATTGCCGGTTTTTCCACCAGGGTTTTTGCCTGCCATACATTATCCTTCACCCGCACAGGATCAACAATACCATAGTTACAGACCTGCGAATGAGGAACTTCCTGGACTCCCAGAATACTGCCACCCAAATCATCATAAGCCTTTATCAATTGCAACAGACACGGTACCTCAGAATCCACCAAATCATCGCCCAATAATACAGCAAATGGTTCATTCCCGACAAATTGTTTGGCACACAAAACAGCATGTCCCAACCCCCGTGCCTCTTTTTGCCTAATAAAATGCAGCGATATACTTGAAATTTCTTCGATCATCTTGAGCATTTCATATTTTCCCTTGGCCTTAAGCTGCATTTCTAATTCCAAAGATCGATCAAAATGATCTTCAATCGAGCGTTTATTACGCCCGGTTATTACCAGGATTTCTTCAATACCCGATGCAATAGCTTCCTCGATAATAAATTGTATTGCCGGTTTATCAACTATTGGCAGCATTTCCTTAGGCTGGGCCTTTGTCGCCGGAAGGAACCTCGTTCCCAGACCGGCTGCCGGAATTATTGCTTTTCTTATTTTTTTCTGCACAAAAATTACCTGCCATCATTTTATTTTATCCAAGTATCTGTATTTATGCTCTTATAATATTAAGCAGTTCATTAGTTTTAACTTCGAGCAATTTCTTGTCACCACGCGATTCTACATTAAGGCGAATCACCGGTTCAGTATTCGAAATACGCAGATTAAAGCGCCAATTATCATAAGCTACGCTCAGTCCATCTGTTTTATCAACCTTACCAGTCCTGCCGTATAATTCCTCAATTTTTTTCATTACAGCTTCGGCATCTTTTACCGTACTGTTAATTTCACCGCTTATCGGATATCGCTGCATACGTTCAGTCAGCAACGCCGAAAGCGGTCTGTCTGCTTTTGACAATAATTCTGCCACTAAAAGCCACGTTATCATACCACTGTCGCAAAATGTAAACTCCCGAAAATAATTATGTGCTGACATCTCGCCGCCATAAATCGCATTTTCCCGACGCATTTTTTCTTTGATAAACGCATGTCCACTCTTGCACATAACGGGTATACCACCGGCTTCCTTAACAATTTCGATCGTATTCCAAATCAGACGCGGATCATATATTATCTTCGCTCCCGGTGTCTTTTCCAAAAATGCTTTTGCCAAAAAACCAACAATATAGTACCCTTCGATCATACTGCCTTTTTCATCAAAAATAAAGCACCTGTCAAAATCTCCATCCCAAGCCACACCAATATCAGCTTTATTTTCGCGTACAGCCTGTGCTGTAGCCGCGCGATTTTCCGGAAGCAGCGGATTGGGAACCCCATTGGGAAAATTGCCATCCGGTTCATTATAAATTTTTATAAACTTAAACGGTAAAAATTTTTCCATGACATCAAGTACCGGACCGGCGGCGCCATTACCGGCATTAACAACTACCGTCAACGGTTTCAATACCTTTTTATCGACATAGCCTAAAATATGTTCAACATATTCATTCATAATATTTTTCTGACTTACAAGGCCGTGTCTGAGTGCCAGACGACCCAGCTCACCATTGATAACTTTTTCTTCTATTCTTTTAAGTCCCGTATCAGAACTTATTGGGCGGGCACCTTGTCTGACCAGCTTCATTCCATTATAATCTTTTGGATTATGGCTGGCAGTAATCATTATTCCACCATCGAGCTGCAAAAAATATGTGGCAAAATAAATCATTTCCGTGCCACATTCTCCGATGTCAACAACATCACACCCCATTTCCGTCAGACCGCGTATCAATGCTGCTTTGATTTTAGGTCCTGACAATCTGATGTCATTGCCCACTACTACCCTTTTGCTATTAAAAATATCAACAAACACCCGACCTATTCGATAAGCTAGTTCCTCATTTACCTCACTTGGATATTTTCCGCGAATATCATAAGCCTTAAATGCTGTACGTTTTAATTCCATGCTTTATCATTCCCTTCTACCAATTATGCCTGACTATACTATATCTGGCAGTTACCGGAACATTGTATTTTACCATTGTCACATTATTATCTCACAAGCCATTTTGAGCAACTGTCAAATAAAACCATCATTTATGCTGCTATTATTTATTCGTTATAAAGATAAATTTTCCCTTTAAAAAACAAAGCTAAATTATATATTATTAAAATCATTATTCAATGAGCTGCTTTATAAGATCTGCCCAGACTGCGGCGCGTATAATAATACATCATTGCCAGCGGCAGACATGATCCTATCCATGCTAACGGATTAGCCAGGCAGGCTCCGATATAACCCCATGCATTGACAAGGAACACCGCTGCTATGCCACGCATGACCAGCTCCATAATACCGGCAATAGTGGGAACAATACTTTGGCCCAGCCCCTGCAATGTAAATCGATAAATAAACAGCAATGACAAAATAATATAATTTATCCCATCAATTATTAAATATAAATGCCCATACTCAATAACTTTTGTCTGACCCGGTCCGACAAACTGCTCCAGCATCAATGGGCTGAGTGTTATCAATATAATCGCAATACCAACAGCAAATCCGCCCGACATCAGCATGCATTTTCGTACGCCCTCATCAATACGGGAAATTTTTTTAGCGCCGTAATTTTGCGCTGTATAAGCGGCCATTGCCATACCGAAAGACATCATCGGCATGACTGCTATAGAGTCGATCTTTTGTGCAGCGGCATAAGCAGCAATCGCTGTTTCACCCAGATTATTTAAAGATATCTGTAATATTATTGCCCCCAATGCTATTACCGAAGCTTGAAACCCCATTGGCAGCCCTATCCGCAAATGCTGCCAAATAAAATTCCATGACAGATGCCAGTCTTCACGTCTTATCCATAACAATGGCATTTTTTTAGCAATGTACCAAAAACATAGAGCAACCGAAATTACTTGACAGATCACTGTTGCTTCTGCGGCCCCAGCAACTCCCAGCCCCAACATCGGAATAAATATTATCTCCAAAACTATATTAGCCACCGTGCCAAAAATTAAAAAATATAAAGGCGTTTTACTGTCACCCAATGCCCTGATAAAATTCATCATCATATTAACCATTATTAATGCACCAGCCCCGGCATAAATAATACTGATAAATGAATATGCCATATCAATTACATCCGGTGGTGTCTGAATAAAAACCAGCATCGGTCTGGCCGATAATATTCCCAGCAATGTTAATATAAGCGTGGCAGCTAAACTTATCAATAAACAAGCTGCCGCACTTTGTCTCACTCCGGTAAAATTACCTGCCCCGAAACACTGTCCGGTATAAATGGATAACCCACTCGTAAACCCCATAACAAACCCCACCAGTAAAAACATCAGACAACCACAGCAACCCACTGCCGCTAAAGCGCTGACGCCTAAAAACCGGCCGACAATAAGCGTGTCTACTAACAGGTACATCTGTTGAAAAACATTGCCGGCAATAAGTGGCACAGCAAAAGAAAATATCAAGCCTGCCGGCCCGCCTGATGTTAAATCTTTAGTCATTAAAATTCCCCAGTTCTAAATTAATTTATATATATTTACTTTTTCCCCTGCATATTATATAGTAAATATATATTTACTATCGCAATCATAACATAAATTTAAAGCTCATTTCAAGCAATGTATTATTCCTCAAATACAGCCGTAATGTAATAAACCTGCACGATATGAGTTATTATTGAACCAATTTAAAAATGGCAGGCGTATTATAATGGAAATCTGGAAACGAAATCTTGCGATTTGCTGTTGTGCAAGTTTTATTGTATCTGTTGGCATGAGCCAAATGGCACCTATTTTACCACTTTATATTGAATCACTAGGTATTAACAATTTTCAGGAAATAGAACGCTGGTCAGGAATCATTTTCAGCTGCAATTTCATCAGCCTGGCAATTTTTTCTCCCATATGGGGACGCTTATCAGATAAATACGGACGCAAACCCATGACCCTGCGTGCCAGTTTATGGCTTGGCATTATTATGGTGGGAATGGGGCTCGCCCAAAATGTATACCAGCTTGCCGGGCTGCGTCTCGCCCAGGGAGCTATGAGTGGTTTTCAGGCAGCAATAATCCCCCTTATTGCTCAATCCACTCCGAAAGAACATTCTGGCTGGGCTTTGGGTATATTTTTTACATCACAGGTAAGTGGTGCACTGCTGGGACCGTTATTTGGCGGTCTATTATCTGAAACAGTCGGTTATCGGGAAAATTTTTTTATAATCGGTGCCTGTTGTTTTGTCGGTTTTTTGCTGCTTTTTCTTCTCAAAGAAAATTTCCATCCACAGCCACAAATCGCTGCCTTGACATTAAGCCGCACCTTTAATGCACTTCCAGATAAAAAATTAATTATCGGCCTTTTTGTCACGACACTTATTATGCAGTTCGCACTAATGTCCATTCAACCAATCATTACCGTATATATAGCGCAATTAGCTGCCTCACCCGAACATCTGGCACTCATAGCCGGAATTGTTTTTTCCTGTGCCGGTTTTGCCAGCATGCTTTCGGCATCACGCATTGGACGGCTGGCCGATACCATTGGTTCACAAAAAATACTTTTTATCTCACTGTTATTAAGTGGCTGCTCTTTTATCCTGCAGGGGTTCGTGCGAACTCCTGCTGAACTCGGCGCACTTCGTTTTATCCTCGGTATCGCAACAGCCGGCCTTCTCCCTTCAGTAAACAATCTTATCCGCCAATATACCCCTTCAGCCTGTCTGGGACGCATCTACGGATTTAATCAATCCGCACAGTTTTTGGGGATGTTTGCCGGTTCGTTCCTTGGTGGGCATCTTGCGGCACTTATTGGTATCAAAAATGTTTTTTTTATAACAGCGCTTTTATTATTGCTTAATGCCGTATGGTGCCGTGTGATGATATACCACCCTAAAAGATCCAATTAAAAAGGACTCTGCCAAAGGCAAAGCCCTTTTTAATTGGATCTTACATCTATAAGCCCATCGGTGTAACAGCCGATAACACATAATCTCTAAAATATATAGTTTATTCATTCATGATCAATGCCATAAAAACAAGATTTTCAGCAGATCTATTTTCAATGCCATGACTTTCACCGACAGGACAAAAAGTCGTATCACCTTTTTTCACAGTAATTTCATTGCCATTATCATTATATAAACCTGTTCCGGTAATTATATGATATGTTTCATTATTACCTTCGTGCTTATGAAATCCCAGTGAACATCCCGGTTCCAAGGTCACTTTAGCAAACATCTGGCACTTATCCTTCATTTCAGCGGCAGTTATAAGATGTTCTATTAAGACATGTCCCTTACCGCCGGCTTTTTTTTCAGTCCGTATAACTTTTTGTTTTTCCATCAACATAATAAAACGCTCCTCTTATCAAAAAATTTATTATATTAATCAGTTCGCTGTAGTGAAAAAATATCCTTTTTGTAAATACAGCTCTCTTTTCTAATATTCTTCTTAAACAAGTCATTCAAACAATAAAATCACCATATCTATTAATTTTATGTTACTATATAATATGATATTTATATATGCCATAATACACATTGGGAGGATTCCAGTTAATGATTTACCTATTGAAATTTGGTGCCAGTCTTATTTTACCCCCCGGCATTTTTTTTGTATTATTTTTACTGTTAGCTATATATTGCTGGAAATATACAAAAAAATACGTTGCCATTATAATATTAATTCTAACGATGAGTTTATATTTACTGTCAACAAGCTGGATGTCGCAAAAACTTGTCAGCAATCTGGAAAATGAATATAACCCACCAGTGTTTCCGACAGGTGATGCCATAATAATGCTGGGTGGCGGAGCTACTTTAGATACTCCTGATGTAAGCGGAACAGGTGAATTACGCAGCATTCCGGCAAATCGTCTTTTAACGGCGGTACGTCTGCAAAAACTTCTCAATGTCCCCATTCTCGTTTCCGGTGGCCAGGTATATGAAGACAGCGGGAAAGAAGCTGTCATTGCCAAACGTATATTACTCGATTTAGGAGTCCCGGAATCTAAAATACTAGTAGAGGATAAAAGTCTTAACACTAAACAAAATGCCCGTTTTTCTGCGCAAATATTACGTGATCATGAACTTTATGAGCCAATTTTAGTGACTTCTGCATTCCATATGAAAAGAGCCGTTTTAAATTTCGAACAAGAAGGTGTGACCGTAACTGCCTATCCTGCTGATTATATTGAAAACAAGGAACAAGTCTTTCATTACAACAAACTGGCTCCTTCAGCCGGTGCATTGGCCGACACGGAAATGGCTCTGCAGGAAAATCTGCGATTTTTGGTGACAAAATATCTAAAATACTAAAAATAAGGTCAGCTTTTACTGTTTATCCAATAGCATCTTCCCACAAATAACTGGTCATTGACAATGATCCCAGAGTGCACGCATTATTAAATACAGTAAGGCTGTCCGTCTTTTCCACAGCCCCAATGGCTACCAATAACGGATAAAAATGATCCGGTGTCAAAAACGCATTCTCAGCGCATTGGCCGGCTTTTTTATAATCAACGACTGCCGCATAATCTTTTGCAGCAGTTTTTTCCTTAATATAACCATCAAATTCATCAGCCCAAGCATAACCATCAGACATGTTCCAATTCACCATTCCCAAATTATGCACGACGTTGCCACTGGCAAAGATTAATACACCGCGGCTGCGCAATCCGGCAATATCCCTGCCTATTTGCAACTGTTCTGCCCCACTGGCATTTTTGTCAATACTGAGCTGATATACCGGGATATCTGCCTTTGGATACATTCTGCACAACACAGACCATGTCCCATGGTCAATACCCCAAGTATTATCAATACTGACGTTTTTTGTTATCATTGCTTGTGTACATTCAGCTAATTGAGGTGATCCTTTTACTGGATACCGCACTGCATAAAGCTCCTGGGGAAAACCATACATGTCATAAATCATATTGGGTGATATAGACGTTGCTATTCTTGTTCCGTCAGTATACCAATGTGCTGATATTGCCAATATTGCCCGCGGCCGCGGCAATATATCGGCCAAAGAAATCCATTTTGCCGAAAAAGCATTGTTCTCCACAGCGTTCATTGGTGAACCATGTCCAATAAATAAAACAGGCATTTTTGCCATTTTTCCACCTTCTTTCATCTGCTATCCCTTTATAACATCCTTTTCCGAACTGATAAACTTCTCATCATCTTCCCCCAAATACTCACCACTGGACACTTCGATTATTATCAATGGCACCTTACCGGGGTTTTCTATTTTATATGGCGTAGTCATCGGGATAAATACACTTTCATTGCTATGCATCATGCGTACTTGCCCATTTATACCGACCAATGCGGCACCACGTGTCACTATCCAATGTACTGCACGATGATAATGCATCTTTTCCGGCAACACACCGCCTGGATTTATCGTCAGTTTTTTCATACGATAACCCGTTCCTTCATTTAACAGCGTCGCATAACCCCATTTATAATAGATAGTTGTATGTTCATCTACTTCACGTCTGCCGCGAGCCTTGAGTCTGTTTACAATCTCACGGACATGCTGGGATTCACCTTTTTGCGCAACTAAAATCACATCATCCGTTTCCACCACCATTATATCTTTAAGTCCAATTCCCGCTATCAGTCTGCTTTGACCCCAAAGCAGACTATCCGAACAATTTACACTGATGCAGTCACCCTTGATAGCATTTCCGGAGGAATCTTTATCCAATACTTCATAAAGAGCATCCCATGACCCAACATCATTCCAATATAAATCCAGCGGCACCATCACTCCGCGCTGCGTTTTTTCAGCTACAGCATAATCAATGGAAATACCCGGCATCTTGGAAAAGGCTGCTGCTGTCTGCGCATAAGTTTCCAATATACAGCGATACACCGGTTCTGCATATTTGCGTAGTTCCTCACGATATGTGTGCCATGTAAAACAAAACATACCTGCATTCCAAAAATAATTTCCCTTTTTTATATACTCAACGGCTGTTGCCTTATCGGGTTTTTCCTTAAAGGCTTTTATTTTATATGTTTTATCTGACTGCTTTTCTCCTGCCTCGATATAACCAAACCCTGTTTCAGGACGCACCGCCTCAGCCCCAAACACGACAAACTGTCCCTCCCGGGCTTTCCCAGCCGCTTTCTGTACCATATCGCCATATACACTTATTGGCCGCACAATATGATCTGATGGCGCTACAAACAATGCTTCATCTTCACTGCCGCCCAATACATCACAGCAGTACTGCGCAGCCAGAGCTATTGCCGGTGCCGTATTTCTGGCCGCGCTTTCCAATACTATATGAACAGCTGATGCATCGCATTCAGCCAGCTCACTTTGTACCGAAAACAGATAGTCCCTGCCGGTAACAATAACGATATCCTCTGCCTTTACCAACTGACGAAATCTTTCTACTGTTTCAGCCAGAAGTGATTTATTTTTATTTATATGTAAAAACTGCTTAGGCCTTCTTTTACGTGAAAGCGGGAATAATCTCGTACCGCCACCGCCTGCCAAAATTATAACTTTCAAAACACTGCCTCCTTTTTCTAAACAACTTACACTGATCCTTTATCCCGCAGCTCCTGGATATACCGCTGTAATGCATCATGCCAATCCGGTAATCTGGTAAAGCCGGCATCCTCCAACGACTTCTTACTCAAACGAGAATTCAGCGGCCTTTTGGCTTTTGTTGGATATGACACCGCAGGCTGCCCAATTACTTGTACAGATATTTTGGTCTGCCGGAATATCTCCCTGGCATATTCTGCCCACGAGCAGATTCCTTCATTTGTTGCATGATAGATACCATATTTATCACTCATCACCATATCACATAGCAATACTGCCAAATCTACTGTATATGTCGGCGAACCGACTTGATCATCAACTACCTTGAGTACATCATGCGACTCAGCAAGGCGCAGCATTGTTCTGACGAAATTATTACCATTTATTCCGAACACCCACGATGTTCTCACAATAAAACACTCGTTAAGCGAACCGCGGACAGCCTCTTCTCCGTCTGATTTAGACTGTCCATAAACATTCAACGGCGCTTTTAATCCATTCACCGGATAAAATTCCCCACCGATTCCATCAAATACATAGTCCGTACTGACATATATCATCTTGGCCCCTATAGTTTTGCAACCCCGAGCCATTACCCGCGCTGCATCAACATTGATTTTCCGGCAAACATTTACTTCATCTTCCGCACTATCAACATCTGTGTAAGCTGCACAATGTATTACTGCATCAGGAGCATAGGCCGCGACAAAAGCTGCAGCAGCTTTACCATCAATTAAATCAAAATCTTTTCTTACCGCTCCATAATAATCAATTCTTCTTTTCGTCAACTCTCGACATACATCAAACCCCAATTGCCCCGAACAACCTGTCACCAAAATCTTCATTATATCCCTCTATACATTTATCATCGTAAACAATAATTCGCCTTTACTAATAAATTTTCCTTTATTATATATTTCTGTTTATCAGAAATACCCTTTAAGTAATAACTTCTGCCATTTTCCATCATAAAAAGTACATTTTCATGTACTTATCTAAATAATTGTGTATAATGAATATATATTATTGTTTAATCAGATTATAAAATTTAATTTTTTACAAAGGGTATATATTTTTCATGCAACGATTTTATTTTAAACATTACTTTTTCATATTTATGATAATTATTATGATAACAGCTTTGAGCGAAACAGCTGAATGCCAGACAGTAGAAAATGATAAACATATTCTTTTTATCAGCGGGTATAACCCGGATTATCCTTCCGTTAATGCTTGGATAGATGGAATAAAAGAACAATTTAATAAAGACGATACTTATAACTTTACATATTCTTATAGTTACTTCGACTTAATCCATTTTGCATCACAAGATGATTACCTGCCGGAAATGGCCCGCCACCTCGCAGCAAAATTTAAAAACGCGCCGCCGGATCTTATCATCTGCGATAGTTTCATGCTGCCATTTTTGCAAACTTATTCGCAAAAAATATTCCCCAACGTCCCTATTGCAGCCATTCAAGTCAATGATCCCGTACCGATAAACAGACAATTATTTGACAATCTCACAATTATTTCCAGTGACAACGATGACAAAGAAAAGATTATTCAGTTGATCCTTACCACCCGGCCAAATACACAGAAAATCTTCATAATCGTCAATGACTCACCACTTGGGCACAGCGCAATAAAATCTATTCTCGCCAATAAAGATAAATATCCAAATATTCAATTCGTATTTTCCAATAAAATGGATTATGAAGAAATATACAATAATATAAATACTTTTAAAAATGATACAGCAATATTATATTTATTTTGGAATAGATATGATGATAACAAAAAACTCCTTCCTCTGCAAATTTTCCAAAAAATATACCATTCAGCCAAAGTACCCATATATACGATAAATTCTTATTATATAGGTAAAGGGGCAACAGGAGGCTATATGCATAACTGGAAACAAGTCGGCCAATATGCAGCAAAAGCCTGTATTGATATTTTAGCGAAAAAAAAGCTTTCTCCTGTCATCAATACACCTAACTGCGTAAATCAATATATTTTTGATTGGTACGAACTTACCCGCTGGGGAATAAATGAAAACTTACTACCGGAAAATACGCAAATAGAAAATAAACCGCCTTCTCTATGGACACACTATAAAAACTGGATAATTTACGGCAGCATTGTTATTTTGCTTGAAACATCACTGACTATTTTTTTGTTCATAACATACAGAAAAAGAAAAAAAGCTGAAAATAAAGTAACCCAGCTAAACATTAATCTTGAAAAAATCATCCGTGAAAGAACTTCGGAATTGGAAAAAACTATAGCTGAACTGACAAGTACAAAAATCTTGCAAGAAAATACAAATAATTATCTTACTACCTTAAATAAAAAATTACATGAAATTTCAATAACAGATGAATTGACCGGATTAAATAATCGCCGCTACACAGCAAAAAAAATTAAAGAAATGATTCAAAAATTTAAAATCAGCGAAGAAATTTGGTCTTTAGGCATGGCTGATATAGATTTTTTCAAAAAAGTAAATGATAAGTATGGACATGACGCCGGTGATTTCATTTTAATCGAAGTATCTAAAATCATGAAAAAAAACTTATCCGGAATCGATATAGCATCACGCTGGGGAGGGGAAGAATTTATTTTACTGATGCCAAAAACCAACTTGGAACAAGCTAAAAATAAACTTGAAAATATCCGGCAGTTAATTGATAAAAAAATCTGGATACACAATGACAACGTATTACATGTTACTATTACCCTGGGAGTTTCAACAATTCATATTGACGATGCCGTCGAAGAAGATATTATAAAAAGAGCCGACCTGGCTCTTTATAACGGTAAAAATTCCGGACGCAACGTCACTATAACAGAACAATAAAAAAGGCTGCTGTACGTGTGCATTTTCATTCATAAACATGCAATATCCCAGTTTTCTTATCCGCCCTCAAAAAAGCAGGAGGATAACACGGTGAATTACATTTCTATGATGTCAATGCCATCGGTACGACAGCCTCTTTTTATAATTTCATTCAGACTAATTCGTGTTTAGTACTTCTTTTACCATTACTGGCAATTACCTGCATTTTATCATAGTCCAGCTCATTTTCCCAACGTGCTACAACAAAAGTTGCAATACCATTACCAACCAGATTTGTTAAAGCCCGGCCTTGTGTCATAAAACGATCTACACCGAAAATAAGTGCCAACGCCCCTACTGGTATTGACGGCATGCTTGATAGTGTAGCGGCAAGCACAATAAAACCGCTGCCGGTAACTCCGGATGCTCCCTTAGAAGTCAGCAGCAGCACTGCAATTATCGTTGCTTCCTGCGTAAAAGTCAGATCAGTATTTGTTGCCTGTGCCAAAAATATAGCTGCAATCGTCAAATAAATCGACGTCCCATCAAGATTAAAAGAATACCCTGTAGGTATGACCAATCCAACAATAGATTTAGAGCAGCCCAATTTTTCCAGTTTCTCCATCATACGCGGTAAAACACTTTCTGATGATGCCGTACCAAATACAACCAAAAGTTCTTCCTTAAAATAATTGAGGTAATGAAAAAAATTTATCCCGGCCCACTTGGCAATAGGTCCAATAATGATCATCAAGAACAAAAAGCATGCCAGATAAAAAGTTCCGAGTAATTTCAGTAAATTGCTTAATGATCCAATCCCGTAAGCACCAATGGTAAATGCCATTGCACCAAAGGTCCCCACCGGTGCCAATTTCATAATTATATCAACAATCTTGAAAAATGTCTGTGAAACATCATTGATAATCTGCAAAAGCGGCCTGCCTTTTTCTCCCATCTTCGATAACGCCCAGCCAAATATAATTGAAAATAGTAATATTTGCAAAATTTCCCCTTTTGCAAAAGCATCTATTACTGTATTGGGAATTATATTCATAAAAAACTGTCCGACAGTATGTGTCTGTGCCGCCTGTGCATATGCAGCCACTGACGACGCATCAAGTGTCGATGGATCGATATTCATTCCCTGACCGGGTTTCAAAACTTCTACGAGCAATATGCCAAAAAACAGGGAAAACGTAGTTACTGCTTCAAAATACAGCAAGGCTTTACCACCGACCCGGCCAACTTTCTTCATATCACCCATACCGGCAATACCGCATACTATAGTACAAAATATAATCGGACCTATAATCATCTTAATTAATTTTATAAATGCGTCACCCAACGGTTTCATTTCCGTACCAAGGGCAGGGTATAAATAGCCAAATACAATACCAATTATTATTGATGCAAATACCTGAAAATGCAATGATTTAAAAAATTTCATACTCAAAATAGTACAACCTCCCTTTGTAATACACTAGCAGCAATATCTTTTTCAATCTTGCTCTCTAACGGTTAATTACATTTTGTCATAAGAATGATTACATTTTGTTATTATACTCTAAATCTGAAAAATTTTCCATATTATTAAAAAGTGTACAGTATACATTACTGATTCATTATCCAAAAATTATTTATTTGACCCAAAAGATTGCTGTATAATAATTTTGCCCTTACCTTTACAATATGCTAAAATATATACTAATTTAAATTTTGCACTTATAAATTATTATGAATTTAGTATATATTAAATTTTTATCTTCAAAGTTTAAATTTATCGTCATAAAACAATCTAAAGAGGTGTCCATTTTCATGATTCACAAGAAACTTTCTTTGTCATCTTATGTATTTGTCGGTTCAATGCTGTTCGGCCTGTTTTTTGGTGCGGGAAATCTGATTTTTCCAGTGCATATGGGGCAGGAAGCCGGCAATAATATCATACCGACAATTTTGGGTTTTCTCCTCACCGGGGTAGGACTTCCATTTCTTGGTGTCTTAGCAATCGGCATATCCGGAAGTTCCAGTCTGTATGATCTATCCAGCCGCATTCATCCTTATTATGCTGTTTTTCTTACAGTTGCCCTTAATCTCACCATTGGACCAATTTTTGCCTTGCCAAGGACTGGTTCAGTATCATATGAAATTGGTCTGGCACCGTATATTGCCCCGCAAAATCAAACATTGTCCTTATTCATTTTTACTTTACTATTTTTTCTTATTGCTCTCATATTTTCTCTCAAGCCCAATAAAATATTGCTGTGGGTAGGAAAAGTGCTAAATCCTCTATTTTTATTATTTTTGGCCATTCTCATCATCATCGCCTTTTATCAGCCGATGGGCGGCGGTATTATTCCCCCTGCCCACGATGCCTTTAAAACCGCACCATTTTTTCATGGTTTTACGGAAGGTTACAACACAATGGATGCTCTGGCATCACTTGTATTCGGAGTTATCGTAATTGATACATTACGCGGCTTAGGATTGAATCAGCCCAGTGATATAGCCGTTGGTACAATAAAAGCCGGTATTGTGACCTTAATACTGATGAGCATAATTTACGCTTGTTTAGCTTATATTGGTGTATTCAGTGTCAACCAATTTACCGTATCCAGTAATGGCGGTATTGCTTTAGCCCAAATAGCCGACTATTATTTAGGAATGATTGGTGATGTCCTGCTTGCCATCATAGTCACACTGGCTTGTTTAAAAACGGCTATCGGCCTTATAACCGCTTGCTCGGATATTTTTCATAAAATGTTTCCCAACTCCTTATCATACAAAAACTATGTATTTGTCTTTACAATAATTTCCTTTATTATCAGTAATGTAGGTTTAACTCAAATAATTAATCTGGCCGTTCCCGTATTGATGTTCCTCTATCCATTATCCATAACCTTGATACTCTTGGCCTTATTGTCTCCACTATTTGGCAATCAGCAGATCGTATATGTTACAACAACAATTTTTACTATATTTGCCGCTTTGGGCGATGCCTGCAACAATCTGCCTCTCTTAATAAAAAATACCGAGTTTATTCAATCTATTTTAAATATCTATAATTCATTACTGCCCTTCTTTAATATCGGCATGGGATGGATATTACCAGCCGTTATCGGTTTTATAATCGGCTGTATATTTTGTCTGAAAAGTAATTTTAATACGTTTAATCAGCATTAATGTATCTATTTTTTTTAAATAGTTAACGTTATAGTCATACATTTGACCACATTATTGTTTTATCGTATAATAATGTATATTAACAGTATACATTATTAGGAGGATTTAATGAAAAAGATTTTCTTCATGCTCGCTGCTCTCCTTTTGTTCAATGCCACAGTTCTGGCTGCCCCTGTTAAACCCGAATCACCACTTATTTTGCGCGGACACATATCTGGCATCAATAATCATTACATCACCGTTGTTGATAATAATAATAAAAACAGTGTAGTGATATTGGTTGGATGGGACACATTGATTTTATCCGGCGAATCCGGCAAAGATGTGCCACTTGACCGTCTCAATGTTGGTGATGATGTTATGGCATATTATAGCCATATAATGACTCGCAGTCTGCCACCGCAGTCACATGGCTATGCACTGATCATGACTCCCAAGAACAAAACCGGCGCAATGTATGCTATCGTATCTGACCCGCAAAAAACTGCGAATGGTGTTCGTTTTCTCGATGAAAGCACCAATACTTATGTGACAATTCCTCAAAACGTCTCTGTTGAGTTGCAAAATGTACAAAATGGTGACTGTGTGCTGGTATGGTATGCCACGGTTGCTCTTAGCAACCCGGCTCAAGCATTTGCTGTAAAGGCCGAACCACTCAACATTGATTAATTAATCAGCATCATTGAGACCATGAATAATAAAAACGACAGTAAAAATACTGTCGTTTTTATTATTCATGGTCTCAAATCCATTTGGAAACAAAAAATAAGACCGCGAATCCATGTTTTTAGCAATTATATTTGCTATAATAATATCTATAATTTAACTATAGACAGGTGACATAATTTATGATTGATTTAAAAAAACTTAACACAGAAAATCGCAATTCTTTTACTATGAATATAGATACAAAAGATACCTTTACTATATGCCGTATTATTAACAACGAAGACAAAAAAGTCGCTGATGCCGTTGAAAAAATCCTGCCAGCAATTGCTGCCGCCATTGACAATATCGTTGATAAATTAAAAAAAGGGGGGCGGCTTTTTTATCTTGGAGCCGGCACTTCCGGACGTCTTGGTATTTTAGATGCAGCTGAATGTCCGCCGACCTACAGCATCTCTCCACAGCTTGTACAAGGAATAATTGCCGGAGGAAAAGAAGCTGTATTCAAAGCACAAGAAGGTGCTGAAGACAACAAAAAATCTGCTGAAGATGATTTAAAAGCCAAAGCCTTTTCATCCGATGATGTACTCGTCGGTCTTGCCGCCAGCGGCCGTACTCCTTATGTTATTGGTGGATTGAAATATGCCCAGGGAATTGGTGCCACAACCATCAGCGCGGCCTGCTGTAGCAATTCAGCCATTGCCCGCTATGCCGACTTTCCACTTGAAATGATAACCGGACCGGAGGTCATAACCGGCAGCACCCGAATGAAAGCCGGTACTGCTCAAAAAATGCTTTTAAACATGCTCTCCACTGCAGTCATGATAAAGCTCGGCAAAGTATATCAAAACCTAATGGTTGATGTGCATGTCTCCAACTTAAAACTTCAGGAAAGGGCCGTGCGCATAATCATGGCTGCCACCGATGTTTCTTATGAATCAGCTGTCGAATTATTAAAAAAAACCAACGGCAGGGTAAAATTGGCCATTGTTATGCACCTGACTGGTGCTGACATGCCACAGGCACAAAAATTACTTGCCTGCAGCAACGATTCTATCAGACAAATACAAACTGATATTGGAAAGGTTAAACAATGCAGCAATTAATAAAACAAATTTATCTCCTACTGCGCAATTATAAAATAAATAAAGTTTACAACTGCATGACCAGATTGCGGCTGCAATTGACCATTACCGACAATCTGCCACTTGATAAAATAAAAAAACTCGATGGTGTAATGGGAGTTGTCCTGAACGGCAATGAACTGCAGATAATTTTAGGTCCCGGTAAAGCCACGACAGCTACCGAAATCATGCAGCAATTTATAAATAACAAAACCATTTCAAATCCTGATTTTACTGCAGCTGAGCAATTACACACTGCCATCCGCAAAAAAAATGCTACCCCATTTAAATTACTGTTAAAAAAAATCAGTGGCATCTTTCTGCCATTGATTCCCGCTTTTATTGCCTGCGGCCTTATAACCGGATTATTAAATATCATCTTGAAAACAGATGCTTCACTCAGCCTGAATCCAATAATCCAAATATTAAAAATAGCCGGCACCAGTGTCTTTTGGGGTATTAACATCTTTGTCGGTATCAACGCGGCAAAAGAATTTGGTGCTTCCCCTATGCTGGGTGGAACAATGGCCGTGATCATAACTCACCCGGCATTATCCGATATAATGCTGTTTGATGAAAAACTTTCTGCCGGGCGCGGCGGTATCATAGCGGTTTTACTGGTTGTAGCTTTTTCTTCCTGGCTGGAAAAAAAACTACACAACATCATTCCTCAGATGTTTGATCTATTTCTCACACCACTGCTGGTCATTTTACTTGCTACTTTCCCAGCAATATTCATCTTACAGCCTGTCGGCGGTATAATTGCCGACTTTATCGGACAGACAGTAACTACCGCTATCAGTTCCGGTGGCATGCTGACTGGATTTATCCTCGGCGGCACATTCTTACCTCTCGTCATCACCGGACTGCACCAAGGTCTGACGCCTATTCACGCACAATTATTAGCCAAATACGGTGTAACCGTACTTTTGCCTATTTTGGCAATGGCCGGAGCAGGACAAGTCGGTGCTTCTTTTGCCGTATATTGCAAAACCAAAAACCAACGACTAAAAAAAATCATTATTTCCGCACTGCCTGTCGGCATAATGGGCATTGGTGAACCACTCATCTACGGCGTCACCCTGCCCTTGGGAAAACCATTCTTTACAGCCTGCATTGGTGGTGCATTAGGCGGCGGTATCCAGGCAATGAACAACGTAGGTGCTTCTGCTATAGGTATATCAGGTCTACCCCTGACAGCTGCTACCGACAACATGCCTGCCTATCTATTTGGTCTTTTTACTGCCTATCTTACAGGATTCATTGTTACCTACCTTGTCGGTTTTGAAGATCCTGATGAATAATTCTGTATGCTCGATATCACAAAATTACTTATTGTGCGGACAAACCGCCTTCCCAGAATGTATCAATTAAGCTATTTTATTTTAATGAGGTGACTTGATGAACAACGGCATTTCTCTTTATCCCGGTCTGGAAAATTCTTTTGAAGAAAATCTGCAGCTGATAAATATTGCTGCTGACTGCCATATCAAACGAATATTTACTTCCTTCCACATCCCCGAAACCAATTTTGCCAATTTTCGCAGCCAATTTGACCAACTTATGAAAGCGGCATCACAAAACAATATGGAAATCATTGCTGATATTTCCCCTGACACTTTGACATTACTCGGCAGCAAAAAATTCAACGCTTCTTTATTTAAATTAAAAGGCATCAAACGCCTTCGTATCGATTATGGTTATGAAAATGCGGTGATCAGCGAGCTCAGCCATAATTCTTGCGATATAAAACTTCAGCTTAACGCATCCACTGTTACCAGACGTATCCTCAATGAACTGGCACTGTATAACGCTGATTTTTCGCACATTGATGCCTTGCATAATTTCTATCCGCATCCCGGTACCGGCATATCGGAAAAATTACTGGCCGATAAGACACAAATGCTGCAGGAAAACGGTATAAAAGTGGGCGCTTTTATACCCAGCCATAATCGACCCCGGCCTCCCTTGAAAAAAGGACTGCCAACCTTAGAAGAGCACCGTCGTCTGCCCTTTGACCTGGCAGCCCGTCACCTATGTGCTCTCGGTGTCAATTCAATTTTCATTGGTGACAGCTTTCCTACAATTGATGAAATCCAAACTCTGGCCCACCTACAAGAAAACATTGTCACTATAAAGGCCCGTCTTTACAATAAAAATCCTGCTGTTGGACAATTGTTGCAGCACAACACTTTCACTGCTCGTCTTGATGAAGCCCGTGATGTTATAAGAACACAAGAAAGCCGCCAATTATTCAATGATCTTTCTATCACACAAGCAAATTCCATAGACCGTCAGATTGGCATGATAACGTTAGATAATGATTTATACGGACGCTACAAGGGCGAACTGCAAATTATAAAAAATCCCCAGCCTGCCGATGAAAAAACAAACGTTGTCGGTCAGATTCCTGCCAATGAAATATTTTTACTGCGATATATAACTCCCGGCAGAAAATTCCGGCTGGACTTTTCCTGATAACTGTTTCAATTCATATATCAGCACAATATTTCATGCTATAATAACATATCAGTACTAAATGAAATGAGGGAACTTTTTGTTAGAACAAAATATCAATGCTTCTATTGCTAAAGAATTGAATATAGCACCCAAACAAATTACGGCTGCTGTGAAACTCATTGACGAAGGAAACACTATTCCCTTCATTGCCCGTTATCGCAAGGAAGCTACAGGTGAATTGAAGGAAGAACAACTGCGTGATTTGTCGGAACGATTAACTTATCTGCGTAATCTGGTAAAACGTCAAACTGAAATACTAAACAATATTGACGAACAAGGTAAGCTCACTGACGAACTAAAAGCAGCCATCAGTAAAACCACAAAGCTTCAGGAATTGGAAGACATTTATCTTCCATATAAACAAAAGAAACGCACCCGTGCTATGATTGCCCGGGAAAAAGGCTTGGAACCACTAGCGCAGCTCATGTTAGAGCAAAAAATTACGGCCGGCACGATAAACGATCTGGCTGTCAAATACATCAATCCCGAAAAAGAAGTGATTTCTGCTGATGATGCTGTTGCCGGTGCCATGGATATAATAGCTGAAAGCACAACTGAGACTGCAGTTATTCGTGCCTGGCTGCGCAAAGTTTTATGGCAGGAAGGTCTGATTGAAACAATCCGCGATACCGAAAAAGACCCGGAACAGGCTTTCCTCATGTATGAAGACTATAGTGAACCAATACGGACTCTCCCTTCACACCGCATTCTGGCAATAAACCGCGGTGAAAAAAAAGGTGCACTTAAAGTAAAGCTCACCGCCGACCACGACAAAAATATCCAACGGTTTTATGATAAACTTATTACCCGTCCATCAATTTTCACACAAACGCTGCAGACTGCCTTATCCGATGGTTATAAAAGATTGCTATTTCCTGCATTGGAACGTGAAATCCGTTCGCTATTGACTGAAAATGCCGAAAAACAGGCTATAAACATCTTTGGTGCCAACCTCAAACAACTGTTATTGCAGGCTCCTCTGGCCGGACATGTCGTAATGGGGCTTGATCCCGGCTATCGTACAGGCTGCAAAATGGCCATTGTTGATGCCACCGGGCAGATTCTTGCCCACGGTGTTTTGTATATAACCATGAGCGAAGACGCCAAAGAAAAATCTGCACAAAAAGTATTGCAGCTTATAAAAAAATATAATGTAACACTAATTTCTATTGGTAACGGCACTGCTTCCTTTGAAACAGAAGAATTTACTGCGAATTTGATTGCCGACAACAATCTGAATGTACATTATCTTATCACGAGTGAAGCCGGCGCTTCTGTATACTCAGCTTCCAAACTTGCTGTAGAAGAGCTGCCCGACTATGATGTAACCATCAGAGGTGCCGTCTCCATCGCCCGCCGTATCCAGGATCCACTCGCTGAACTGGTAAAAATCGATCCCAAAGCTATTGGCGTAGGACAGTACCAACACGATGTAAACCAAAAAGAATTGAATTCTACACTGGATACCGTAATCGAATCAGCCGTCAACCATGTTGGCGTAGCCTTAAACACAGCTTCTGCCGCCTTATTGAAACACATTGCCGGCATAAATGCAGCCGTTGCCAAAAACATCGTAAAATACCGCGATGCCAATGGCAGCTTTGAAAATCGCAAAGAACTTTTGAAAGTGACCCGCTTAGGTCAGGCAGCCTATACCCAATGTGCCGGCTTTCTCCGCATCAACGATGGAACGATGCCGCTCGATAATACACCTGTACACCCCGAATCATATAAAATTGCTGAGCAGCTGCTCAATAAACTCGGGTTCACACTAGATGATATCAATGACAAAAAGCAGCTGGAAATACTAAAAGCCAAGCTGAAACTGGTAAACCCGGACGAAATGGCCGTTTCCCTCAAAGCCGGTGTTCCAACTGTGCGCGATATCATCGATGCCCTGGCAAAGCCCGGTCGTGATCCCCGTGAAGACTTACCGGCTCCACTCACCAGAAAAGCTATTGTCAAACTTGATGATATCAAAGTAGGTACGATCATGCGCGGTACAGTAAGAAACATTACTGATTTTGGCGTGTTTGTCGATATTGGCATTAAAACAGCAGGACTCATCCACATCTCAGAACTCAGCTATAAACGAGTCAAGCATCCTTTAGATGTTGTCTCAGTTGGTGATATCCTTGATGTCATGGTGATAAACGTCGATGCCGCCAGAAACAGGATCGGTCTCAGCCTAAAACAAGTACCAAAGGAATTAAAAGCTTAATGGGAATAATCACAGCAACTGTAAATAAAATAACTCCCGTAGATGATGCATTCATCGCTTCAGTAAAAACCGGACCTGCCGCAGCACTGCACAACATTTTCGGTTTAGGCGGATTATATGATATATTTTTGAACTATGCTGCCATAACCGGGCAGATCAATCCGCGCAAACCGAAAAAAGCTGCAGTAATAGCCTGCGCCGACCACGGTGTTTGTGCTATGAAGGTCAGTGCCTATCCACAAAAAACCACTATCGATATGACCCGTAATTATCTGATCAATAAAGGCGCTGTGGCCAACGCCATGACTAACTTTTCCGGTGCGGACATGCTGGTAGTCGACATGGGGATTGCTGCCAATCTTAATAATCTACCCGGACTGATCAATAAAAAAATCGCATTAGGTACAAATAATTTTACTGACGGACCGGCCATGTCCGAAAATAATGCCAAAAAAGCCTTAATTACAGGAATAAATATTGCCAATGAACTAGTTCGAAAAAAATATAACTGCTTTTTACTCGGAGAAATGGGCATTGCCAACACCACTTCCAGTGCCGCTATTGCCGCAGCGATCTGTGGACTAAGCCCGGAACAGGCAACCGGCAGGGGCACCAATATATCTGACAGCAGACTCCAAACCAAAATTGCTGTCGTAAAAAAGGCTCTTGCCGTTAATGCACCCCGTACCAATGACGGAATAGATGTATTAACAAAAATCGGCGGTTTTGAATTTGGCTGTCTTGCCGGAATTATTCTTGGTGCTGCTGCCAACAATTGTCTGGTAATCCTTGACGGTTTCAACACCGCGGCGGCTGCCCTTATTGCCCAGGCCATCTGTCCCGCATCAGCGACGCATCTCATGCCTTCCCATTTGGCCGGCGAGCCGGCACATCAGGCCGCCCTGAAAAAATTAGGATTGTCACCTTATATAGACCTGCACTTACAGTTAAGTGAAACTGCCGGATCTGCCGTTATCTGTCGTTTTATCGAATTAGCTGTGGAATTATATGATATGGTTCGAACTAATTCCGTACCTGCTTCTACAGCTCTTACCACACTGCCAATCAACACTGCCCTGCAGCTGAATGATTCAATAATGCACAAATGCCAGGAACGCATCGACAATCTGACCAAACCAATACATTGCCTGGGAAAATTCGAGGAAATTGCTGTATATCTGGCAGGTGCCTTACAAAAAGAACGACCTTTATTGTCCGATATCATTGTCAATAAAAATAAACTGCTTCCCTATATCATCCAAACCAGCCACTGCCTGAAAAAGCCGGTAACCAACAGCTACGCTGCCGAAAGAATCGGTCTTATACTGATAGAGGGAGCCCTCCACATGCTTAATGATATGAAAACTTTTGCTGAAGCTGCAGTTGCCGTCGCCAATGACGGCCCCGGTGCCGGCAGGCAAAAAGAAATTTGACTTACAAAAAAGAACTGTCGCATGAAACAACTCATTGAATTCATAAAAATATAAATCACTACCGCTGTACTGTCTCCCACCTTTCTGAATACGGATAAAGAAAGTGGCATATTGCATTATGAATGAAAATGGCTGCATACGGCAGTTCTTTTTTTTATTTATAGAAATCAATCTCTCATTACACCGTTATCCATAAATTCCCACAGCAGGTGTACTGTAATAGTCAATCATTTTTGTAACACATCAACCTAATCTTTATGAGTTATACCGCGCCTCATATGGTGTTTTATAACCGTTGTATGAATGTGGCCTTGCGTGATTATACCAACCATAAGCAAATTCATCAATGGATGCATTCAACTCCTGATCAGAATGGTAATAATGCAGATAAATCAGCTCAGTTTTCAATGTATTGTCATAACGTTCCATAGGCGCGTTATCATAAGGATAACCGGCCTTACTCATACTCTGCCGGATGCCGGCTGACTTGCAGAATTCAATAATTTTCTATGAAACAACATGATCTATCTCTTCCACCGCATACAGTGACAAGTTTACCAGCCAATCTTCCTTTTTGTAATCTGCCATGGACGTACGGACGGAGATTTCTGGATTAAATTTATCCTTATACACCCGCAGGCTTTTGGCTTTGAGATTGACCTCGGCTTTGACCTCCACCGGAATGACCTTTTCGCCGGTGTCGATGACAAAATCCACCTCACAGGAACCCCGGTCGTTGGTGAAATAATAGACGCCCAAATCCTCAATGGTTTTGAGCTGTTGACAGACATATTGCTCTGTCAGTGCACCTTTGAATTCGGTGAACAGGTTATTGCCGTCCAGCAGTGTGCGCTGCCTAAGTCCAGTCATACAACCCAATAGCCCCACGTCCACGATATACAGCTTGAACGCCCGCAGGTCTTCGTAGGCTTTCAGCGGGATTCCGGCGGCGTTGACCCGGCTGACTTTGTGCACCAACCCGCAATCGGTGAGCCACATGATCGCTGTCTCGTATTCCTTCGCACGACCACCCTCGCGGACAAGACCGTAAATAAATTTCTTGTTTTCCCTTGCCAGCTGAGAGGGAATGCTGTTCCATATCATACGGATCTTCGGCACGATCTCATAGGGCGCGTGCTTGGAAAAATCCTGCTCATACGCCGCCAAAATGTGCTTTTGTATCTCCCGAGCCTCATTAAAGTCCTTGTTCTCGGCGAAGCTCTGCACGGCCTCTGGCATACCGCCCACGAAATAATAGTACTTAAGCGCGTCGATGTAGGTCTGCTTAAAGGAGGTGATCATCTCGTAATCCTGCTTGTCCAGTAGTTTAGTGAATCGCTCGTTGCCGGTCGCCATCAGGAATTCCCGGAAAGAAAGCGGATAGAGCTTGAGAAAGTCTACCTTACCAACGGGGAAAGAGGTTCCGCCGTGGAGAGCAATACCCAACAGCGAACCTGCGCAGATAATATGATACTGCGGTGCGTTCTCATAAAAATATTTAAGAGAGGAAAGTGCCCTTGGCACTTCCTGCACTTCGTCAAAAATCAGCAGCGTGTTTTCGGCGTCGATCTTGTGACCGGCGTAAAGCTCCAACCCCATGATAAGGCGATCAGTGTTCAGGTCAGACGCGAACAGCTCCGCCATCCTAGAATTAGAGTCGAAGTTGATATATACGGTATTCGCATACACCTTGGAACCGAATTCTTTCATCAGCCAGGTCTTGCCGACCTGACGCGCCCCTTCGATGATCAGCGGCTTTCGGCGCTTGCTTTTCTTCCATTTATAGAGTTTTTCAATAGCAAATCGGTACATACACTCACCTCCACATGATAACGTGAGTACAGTATAGCGCATAAAATCGAAAATATCAACGATATAAAGAAAACAAATAACACTTTTTACGACGAATATCCAATGTATTATACAAATATTACTTATACACACCATAGTCATTTTCACGCTATAGAATACTTTCCGGCAGCTTGGCGAGCCAATTCCGACTAAAGATGGTCGTGCCTAAATAAGCGTCGAAGTTCGTCACAGGCAGCACAACTCAGTCTGAATTCTCCGGCTTATTTGCCAGATAATATTGATAAAGCGTCGGTACACCGTTTCCGGCACACCTTTCGACGATAAGCGACTAATAACAGAATGGTAATCGCTTACTATAAATGCTACTACGGTTAGGTCTAACTTTGGGTTCACTACAATATTCTATACATCATTCAATATTATCTTTTTGATTCGTTAATTCTGTTGGTGTATCTGCTAATGATTTTTGTTTATATAAAGAATCGACCAAAAGACTATAACTACTTTCATATGGTGCTAATTCTAAACAATGCTGTATATCAGCCAATTCCAAATCACGTTTTCCTTCTTGTTTATACAGTAATAAACGAGAAGTATAATAGAGTATATTTGTCGGGTCTAACTCAATAGCATGATTATAGTCTGCTAGCGCTAAATCATACTTGTTCTGCCAACAATATAAATCACCTCTATGCCAAAATGCTTCCGCGTCTGTCGGTGCCAGTTCAATAGCATGGTTAAAGTCTACTATTGCCAAATCATATTTCTTCTGTCTTAAATAAAACATGCCTCTATCGTACAATACTTGTATATATGTCGGGTCTAATTCAACAGCATGATTATAGTCGGCCAATGCTAAATCACGTTTTTTCAGATATATATATATATTACCTCTAGCATCAAATATTTGCGCATCTGTCGGGTCTAATTCAACAGCATGGTCATAGTCGGTCAATGCTAAATCATATTGTTTCTGCATTTCATACATCAATCCACGATTAAAATAAGCGGGTACAAATGTTGGATTTAATTCAATAGCCGAACTATATTCATTTAGTGCTGAAGCATATTGCCCTTGGCTCACATACACTTTACCTTGATTCATATGTTCTGCACATTTTTCTTCATTATTCCCTTCCAAGACCACTGATTCTTTCTGTGATTTTTCTACCGATGCTAAAGCTGATAAAGGTTGAAAGACAAATCCAATTGTTAAAAGACCTAAAGTCAGCATAATACCAATATATAATTTCTTCATAATACTATCACCTTTTAGTATGTATTAACTACAGTTTATATAATAACATCTTCAATAGACAAACAATATTGCTATTGTCTTACAGTTGTTCTGTGTCAATTTTTGGTATAAATAAAACGATAAACGTATTTTATCTTTATCTTACCAATTATGTATCTTTTTTCTGACATTACTGATACATTTTTTTGTATTCATCTAGCGA
The DNA here is from genome assembly GCF_015732285.1 of Pectinatus frisingensis. Lineage (GTDB taxonomy): Bacteria > Bacillota > Negativicutes > Selenomonadales > Selenomonadaceae > Pectinatus > Pectinatus frisingensis. The sequence continues at coordinate 9,723 of NZ_WIQU01000022.1, read as the reverse complement.
TATATAATCACAATTGCTGTAAATCCGTACTGTATCGTAAAATATTTCTACATATTCAAGCACCAGCGTATATGCATACCAGTAATCGCGGTAACCCAGAATCATATCCATTTCCACTTCCAGCATTTCCTGCATCGTTTCATTGAATAATTTTTTGAGCATTGTTAAAATATCACTCTATAGATTTTTATCAAAAACACAAACTTATCTTGCACTACTATAATTGGATACATCATAATGATTTTGATTAGTTTAATAACCATGATAATATTCGCACAGCTTTTATATTGCGTATATTATAGCCATTCTTGCAGAATTGACCAATTATTATTAATTCTAACCTCAGCCTTAGCTTTTATTTCTGCTGGTAAATCTTGAGATTTCAGCACAGCATTATATTGCTCCAAAGCTTTGTCCCTATACCCTAATTTTTCATAGCATTGTGCCAAATTAAATTGTGCTTCTGCTGAATTACCACTTTTAGCACTTAACGAAAACTGTTTTTCGAATGCGGTTATTGCAGCTTGATAATTATTCTGCTGTGCATAAGCATTGCCAAGTCCACCATAATAATGGGCCTCTTTATTGTCCAATTCAATTGCTTTAGAAAAATCTGAGATGGCATCAATACTATCATTAGTATTAAAATAGGCATATCCCCGTTCACTATAATATTCAGGATCATTAGGCTGTATATTAATCGCTGAAGTCATAATATCAATTGCCTTAGTATATTCACCTGTTTCAGAATAATTATAAGCCAGTTGGTGCATTGCCCCTGTGTAATTGGAAGTTAATTCTAAGGCTTTTTTATAATCAACAGATGCCGCCTCATAATTTTTTTGAGCAGTTTCTTGTTGTCCGTCTGTATATAATTCAAATGATGATTTTTGCATAAACTTCATTGATTTCAGTATTTTATTTGCATCATTTTCCATTGCTTCTTTCTGTTGCTGTTTACCACTAAATAATAATATATACAGTTTATTATTATAATAAAATTGTGCAATTATACCATCTGAATAAGTTTTAGTATTTTCCTGCTGAGAAAAATCAGCGCATACAGCGATCTGATTAGCTATTAGGTCAGGTCGGATATTAACACAAGAAATTTGATTAATTTGTTTAGTATTGTAATATAAATTTGCTAAATCATATTCAGGCGAATGAGCTTTAACATTTGAAGGTTTGGTAATAATTTTCAAATCCATTTTTTGGGCATTTGAAAAATTTGTAATCTGTTCAGATTCCTGTTCTAAACTCCATCCATTTGGTAAATCAATAGAATATCCATTTTCGTTATTTACATATATTGCTGCACTGCTTATTGGAGAAAATATAAACATACATGTAAAAAATATAATTGGTAAAATTTTTTTCATAGCAAAACGCTCCTATCTCTTTTCTTGAACATTTATCAACGGATTGCTCCGTTAAACACAGTATCCTATCAAAATATTGTATTGTAATGAATTGTCGCCTTCAGAAAATGATCCTATACCCGGGATAAAACCTGCTATATCCAGTATTGCTGCTATTTAGTTTGTCTTACACGAGTAGATCTGTAGGGATAATTGCGTCATTGATGCTACCACGGCACTGACGCTACGCTAGGAGCTTTGGGGATGACTGGCTGCAGAATTATGATTATGCAGTCAGTTTTTGCACCTTCTGTTTATCAGCAAGCATGGTGGTGTATGATTTTTTGCATTGTAGCCACGAAATTCCGTCATTTTGCAATAAGTTTTAGTCACAGAGATATTTCCTCTTGTTTCAACGATTCAAGCATGTCAGCTTTCATTGACCAGTATTCTTCAAATAACTCACTTTGGTCAGGATAGGTCTCGCTCAAGTCAATCATTTTAATAAGCCCTGCCAATGAATCATGTGCTAACAACACCAAGCGATAACGCTTTTATCCACAACAACGGTTAATCCTTTGTCATCAGCTACCGCTTTGATTGCAGCATTTACTTTATCACGAATAGCGTTTATTAGTTCCTGTTGTTTTTGTTGGATTCCTTGTTGTAACTGTTTGAATAAGGCTTTTTATCCTGATCCTTCATGTTAGCTGATTTAGCATTAAAATCATCTTGTGCTTGTTTAACTGCTGCTTTGTATGTTTCATTCGCTTGCGCCATATCAGGATGCTGATTAATTAATTGCTGGTAGTTTACCACTCCGACTGTAGATGCGTCAGCAGCATAGGTAGTATTTGGCTGAGTAATGGCTACTATGCTGAAAAGCATGAAGGCTACTAGAAAGATATTTTTTATTTGTTTATTGAACATTGGGTAATCCTCTTTTCATTTTAGTTGCTTTGAATCTACTAATGGATTTTATTAATTTTACAAACTTAAATATTTAGCCTCCCATTTCTCTTGTTGCTCTACAGGGCTGATTTCAGAAACATCTTCATAGCTATAGTCAATTTTCATTTTTCCTGTACTATCTAGGAAAAATGTAAGATGTGTCCATGGTTCTTGCCCTTGTATCTTAAATTCCTCCCAAAGCCTTTCGAAACAATCATATAACTTGTGGTCGAAATTTTTGAAATTTTGTTTATCGATATTGTAGATATCTACGATATCTAAACTATATATTGGCTTATCCTGTGATGTACGATAATAATAAAAATACACTTGTGACATTCCTTCCCGAACTTCTGAGTATAATAAAATTCTTGACCATTCTTCTGGAATCATCTGATTTAATAAATCAGCAATTTGACCATACAATTCTTCCATTTTTTTAGTTTCCATATTTCTCATCTCATTCATAGTTAGTTAAACTCCTCTTATATTTTTTACCATCAATAGTATACTCGATGTCAAATTTAGCCGGTCTTACAGATCCACTATTATAAGTTGGCTCAATTTTAACATTTACGGTTTTACCTTCATCCAAAGCATTCTTCCAAGTATTTTCCAGTGATTTATATTCACTTCGATTTAACGTAGAATTCATTGGTACTAAATTATCAATTTCTCCAGAACCTTTGAAGATACTTGCTATTAAATGTCCACCATCATCATTAGGTAATCTGTCATCCCCACCGACTGTTCTTTGCGCATATTTATTTCTATCTGCGATACCAGATTCTAAATTCGCCTCAACAGATGATATTCGCCCATCACTATCTGTAACATATTTGTATCCTTCGGTAGTTGAAATAGTCAAGAAAAGCGNGCTTGGGCCTGATTTATGGCTCGCTTTTTAAGGGGAGGCAGATTTCCCTCATTGGCCGTATACCGTCGCTCGGTATTGTAATATAGCTCAATCCAGGCGAATATTTGTTGCCGAACCTGGTGACGTGACAGCTTGTACAAGGGCAATTTATAGATAAGTTCTTTTTTCAATGTGGCAAAAAAGCTTTCCATGCGAGCGTTATCATAGCAGCTTCCCGTATGTCCCATGCTTTGCAGTAGCTTATATTTTTGGAGTGCTTGGCGATATTTATGGCTGGTGTATTCACTGCCGCGATCTGAATGGATAATCAGGTCCGGGCGCTCTCCGTAACGGCCTATGGCACTGTTCAGCGCGGAAACACATAAGTCAGCCCGCTTGTGCGCCGCCATCGACAGGCCAACAATAGCGCCATCAAAGCAGTCCAGAATAGCGGCTAAATATAATCTTCCGTCTTTGCACTTCATTTCCGTTATGTCCGACAACCATTTGGTGTTCGCCTCGGCTGCTGTAAAATCGCGCTTTACTAAATCCTCACTCAATTGGTCTTTAAAGCTACGCCGCGTAATACCATGCGACTTCCTGCGCCGTTGCAGCAGACCGTTGTCGCGGCATAGCGTGTAACATTTCCCATAACTAGGTTTTTCCACTGTTGCCGGCAGTTCGTCACGTAGACTGCGGACCCCATAGCAGGGATGTTTTGCTCTAATGGCTTTCAGGGCCGATATTAGGTCACCATCCCGATCAGGATGGCTTAGCCGCTTTTGCCAGGCATAATACCCTTCCCGACGGACGGACAGCACCATACAGCAAAGTGCGACACTGGCCGTTCCACGGTTCTGGGCAATCCATGTATACAGTTGCCGCGGTTTTAATCCGCTTATCGACCCGCCATAAAACCCAACGCTTTTTTCAATATCATATTGGCTTCCCGTAGTTCGTCCATTTCTTTTTCTAGACGCCGGAGGCCTTCTTCAACGCTTTCTCCGGGACGCAAGCCTTTCAGCGCAATGCCATGCGCCAGCCGCTCGGCCCGTTGCCAGGCATATAGCGTTTTCGTAGATACATTAAGCTTCTCGCCGGCTTGGCGAACCCCAATCTCTGAAGCCAGTTTCAGCGCGTCATGCTTAAATTCTTCATTGTACTTTTTTACCATTTTCGCACACCTCTATTGATACTATTTTATCACTTTTGGGTGTACGCTTTTATTATATCAGTCCAAGTTGTATATTCCACATCGGGTTTTAAACTCTTCTTTCCATTTACTTTTGTATATTGGTCACCGTATTCGACTTTTTTTAATTTATCTGCTGTCACTACCATTTCAGGCATTTCAAAATCTTTTGCCTTGCTAATTTTTCCAAGTGCACTTACTAACTTAGGACTCAGTGATAATTTTTCTGGTTCTGGAACGGTAGTAGCAATAAAATACGCTGCCTCACCTGATAAAGTTCCCATACGATAATCATAAGTATTTTCATCAATATTTCCATTGGCAAAATCACTTTGAATATTATTATACTTAGATACCCACTCGCCACCTACTGCATTGGCTATCTGTTTAAACACTGCACCAAAACCTTGTTCTTTTCCTAAATCATATATTGCTCCTGCTGCATCTTTTATGGCATCTATTGTTTCTTTCGGATTGGCAAACATATTCCATAAACCTTGTACATCGCTTTTTAAACTATCTACTACCCCCTTCGCAATTCCTGTCGCCCTATGCGCTAGGTCATTATTTACCGTTCCTGATATAGCTGTAGTAGCTCCTGTACCAGCATTATTCCCTGTAACTTTTGCTGCCGCAGCACCAATTATAGCACTACCCCATTGTTGTAAATCTGGCGATAAATTTTTAAGAAGATTTCTACTTGCTTCAGCGTTTCCTGCACCGACAGCACCTGAAGCAAAACTACCTCCACCTAACTCGGCTGAAAGTCCACCAACCAAAGCATGTAATGCCGTTATATTCGCTCCGCCTTCACCCCATGGAGCAAGTTGTTCTTGTATATCCCTGCATTGTTGTGCTAGTTTTTCATCTTTCTCAACCTTCTCTATCTTTCCATTAGCACGATCTTTTTTAGCTTGTTCATCATATTTATCAGCTAATGCACCAGCAATATCCGCTTTGTCTTGTTGATTTCGAGATAATTCGCCAATTGCTTTGAATGCTTCTTCACCAAATACCCTTGCTAACTCTTGCTTTTCTTCAAATGTTTTCTTATCAAAAATTTTCCCTAATACATTTACTGCTTGATCAGTATTCCTACTCAGATTACTCAAATCAGAATTTGGGTTACTCCGTACTTCAATCGTTCCATTAGCAATTGCTGATTTAGTTGTACTGTCTGCTTTTCCTGATGCAGGTACTCCGATATTAGGAGTTATTCCTTGTTCATTATATTTAGCATCAGGCTTCGTATTGACATTAACTCCAACGCTGCTTGCGCTGTAATCCGCCTTATTCTGAATATCCGAGTGTGTCAGCGTATCCGTAGAGATTTTATTCTTATCTGGCCTAGCCGTGCTGGCAATGACCGCACCCTTAAGGTCGGTATTCTTGCCAACAGTAATATCGAAGCCGTCTTTTCCGGCATAGATACCGGACTGATCTGCAGTGCTTTGGTAATCGGAGTCTATTTTGCCTTTGTCTGCCGAAGCATTAGTACCGCCCGTTGCTATAGCTATACCTGAGGAGCTGTTGTGTTCATTGTAATCATCCGTATCCTGCAGTGATTTTATAGCAAGGTCACGGCCGACATTCATCTCTACTTTGCCACCGCTGGCTTTGGCGCCGGTGATGGTGGTATCCTCTCACCCGAGTTCGTTTTCAGGGTATCTCCTGCCGTCACTTCGGGTTTCATTGATGATGTTGAGAATCACCTCATCCTTTTAACAAACTCAACCAAAGATGTAGCTACGACTACTCCATACTTATAAAAATTCGCTTCTAAATTACAAAATCTAATTTTTTCCAATCTATTTACCGCATCAAGCCGAACCTTTTCTATTTCTGCTTTTTTCTCATCAGAAATTATTAGTGTTTCTAACCGACTCTGAAACTCCTCTAGCTCGAATTCTTTATTTATATATCGTTTACAAATTAACTCTAATTGCCCTAGTGTATCTATCTCTATCAACTCCTAACTACTTCGTTATTATGGTAACAACTGCTCCTTGTTGATTTGTAATAACCTGCAAAGAGCCTGATGTATAAGAGAGATTACCATTTTCCTGCAAAACAGGTTTTACTTCTTTTATTACTTGTTCTATGTATTCTGGAGCGACACTTCTTCCATAATCTCCACCAGCCTGGGTAATCGAAGAACCATATCTATTTCCACTGGGCTGCATTCTGTCAACTGCATGTTTTGAATACAATCGATCACCGACTTTGGCGTAAGTCTGTACTTCTCCATTAATAGTAATAGTTACTTTTTCATAATCTGTCCAACTATTCCAAGGTATTTTACCCGCATCTTTACCCGACTCCGCAGTTACCTCAATAACATCTCCGGTATTTCCGGCTGTTTTTTCAACATCATATAATTCTTTTAATGCTTTACCAGCTTCCCCTGATTCGGGTATTATTTTAAGATATTGTATGCCGTCTTTTAAAACTTTTACTGCCTTGATGCCCGGTATTGCCGATAATGCTGCCAGTGCCGCTTCGCCTTTTTCTCCTTGAAAAGCATATAATAATGAATTGGCGCCTTCAGAAAATGATCCTATACCCGGGATAAAACCTGCTATATCCAGTGCCTTGTGAACATTATTAACCACGCTGGTTTTTGAATCATAGACAAAGGTTTTTATTATACTATTTCCCTGCGGAAATTCACCCCTGGATTATACAATGTCACTGAATAGTTTAGCCTTATTAATGCTATTTAGTTTGTTTCCCACGAGTAGGATCAGTAGGGACAATTACGTCATTGATGCTACCGACGGTACTGCCGCTACACTAGGAGCATTTTGGGCAACTGACTGCAGAATTTAGATTATGCAGTCAATTTGCCAAACAAGGACTTCATTATTAATATGCTGTGTAGACTCTTTGCTCCTAAAGTGCGTTCGTTCTGCAGCGAGATTCCCTATCTTCTGCAGCTAGTTTATCTAGTAAGTGTTGTAGAGCAAGTCACACATTTAGCACATTTCAGGGATATTTCTTATTCTTGTATTACCATTTGTAATTCACCTTCAAAACTCAACTTTTGACCTACATTTACTCCCAATACTTTCGTTTCAAACTCAACTACTACATTTTCCAAAACACCTATGTTACAAACCATTGTCCACTCGTCAATGATTTGTACTACCAGTGCCTTAACTTGAACATGTGAAGATTGCTCTATCGGTTGCCTCATTTCCATCGTTGCGGAATCATCCACCACCTCATATTTATTTACGAAGACTACAGACACATCAATGTCTACTTCAGCCCCTTTCGGCATAAACTCCATTTCTTGCCCAGGCTCTAGATATTCCTTATCTAAAAAGTAACACCAGATTGCCCCAACTTTGGAGTCGTAACATTCTATGTTGATACATCTTTCATAGCCATCGGAATTTATTTGAATTATTTTACCGCGCATTGTTTGTAGCCCCCTCTCTATTCCATCTTGAGGAATGATCTTAGTTCACTTGGCATCATTGACTGTAATTTCCCATCCTTCATGATTACAACAACACCTTTTTTTGCATTTTCTGCGCCATTCATGAAGTAGATTTTCTTGCCTCCAATTTCCTTCATTTGCACCCCTTCGGTTCTCGTAATTCGTAGCGCCTCATTTGTAAAGTTTTCAAATCCCTCTGCGGTTTTGGCAAATTTGGAAGGATCTACTCCTAAACGTTCTGCTATAGAAGGAATTCTTTCTGGATACAGTTCCCAGTAATCTGCAAAATGCTTGATGCCTTGATTAGTGCCATCACTTAGTTCTCCCCAAACTTGCGATGATTTAGACTGTGATAGTTCATCCCGAAAAACTGTAGTAGCTTTACCCGACCCCTCAATAACCTTAGTGGGTCTAACAACGATTTCATCGGCGCTGAATATTTTTTCTAATTTAGCCATTTTAGGTACTTCAGAGGCAAGTTTTCCGTCAAGACCAACGTATGAAAAAGTTTCAAGAACATCTACAATAAGCTCTCCATTGGCTTTTCCTCGTTGATAATCATTTCCTGTATCAAAAATCTTCAGTTGATCTTCCCACTCAGATAGTTTTTCTTTTGATATTCTCTTCAACAAGGCAGGATCATTATAAATGTCACTTATCAGACCGGACAGGCTCTTTACGGTGTCTATTGGATGCTCAAGCATCTCCTTGATTCCGTCTATTAACTGCGAACTTTCTCCAGCCAACCCATCATTTAATCCATCAAAAAAGTTTCGATCATTAATATCCACCCATGTCATAAACATTGGGGCTGTAGTTCCATCGTTGTTTAAAACATAAATTCTGCCCATATTGTCTTTATCAAGTTTACCTTGATCATTTACATCAAGCTTTACTTCAGCTATCATGAGTGAACCTTGCTCAACTATTGGGATGAACTTGTATCCGTCGGTGGGCTTAAGGTCAGCAGCTTTTATTATATATGGCAAATACTCCTGTCCTAGTTTTAGTAACTGCTTAACATCTCCTAAACACTGAGCTTCCTTCATTTTAAATTCAGCTAAGGCTTTTTTGACAATATATTTATCATAGTGTTCGTATATGTTATTCTTAGTTCCGCTTTGAGCTATTGCCGCGCCTTCATTACCATCTGATAATTTACCTGTTGCGGCCGATATGGTTTGCATTACATCCGGTGGTATAAGCGGCATGATTCCATCTTTGCCCTTTATTTCCATAAGCTTGGAAATTACCAGTGCATTTACTCCTGCCGCAGTAAATCCTGTTCCAAATTTACCACTATTTATGTCGGACATTATGCCACCAATTATTCCATGCAAAGCTATTTTTCTGGCATCCTTTTCTTTCCAGCCCAATTTTTCAGCAATATCGCCAATTGCTTTAAACCCGATTTCACCAAATAGTGTCGCTGCTTCTTGTTTTTCCAGAATTTTTTCTTTGTCAAAGATTTTGCCCAGCTTGTTTAAAGCGTCTTTTGTATCACGGCTGAGGCCGGATATATCCTGCCCAGGGTTGCTTCTTATATCTATAGTTCCTGGTGCTACAGCTGATTTAGTCGTGCCAGCGGCATTGCCCTTTGCTTCTACTCCTATATCCGGAGTCAGGCCTTTGTCTTTTGTCTTGACATCTTTTCCGGTGTTATAGTTCACTCCGGTGTTCTTAGAGTCATAGCTTGCCTTATTGTTTATATCCGAATAGGTCAGGGTATCGGTGCTCAGCTTGTTCTTGTCCGGTGATGCGTCACTGGCTATGACTGCTCCCTCAAGGTCGGTATTTTTGCCAACAGTAATATCGAAGCCGTCTTTTCCGGCATAGATTCCGGACTGGTCTGCGGTGCTTTGGTAATCGGAGTCTATCCTGCCTTTGTCTGCCGAGGCATTAGTACCGCCCGTTGCTA
>NZ_WIQU01000044.1 GCF_015732285.1 Pectinatus frisingensis | reverse complement strand
CGCCCGGTGAATTGATACTGTAGACATTTAACAGCTTTTTACCGTCACTATACTGATAAGCTGCGCTGCGATCAACAGTTTTCGTCCAATTGACCGGATCATATACAGTCAAAAAGCAAGGATCTTGTACCATATTTCCACTCGAATCATAATGATATACTCTTTCCACCAGCAATACCCTGATGCCGGTGCCGCTGCCGCCGTTAAAGTAAAAAGCGATAGGATCGGTATTAGGAATATCATTTGGGAGTCCTCCCGTAACAGTCGGCGTTGACCCCGAAGAAGAAATCAATTTAAGACGACCGGCCGCAGGAGAAGCACCGAAATTATAAAAAGTTGACACCACTGTAGACAAACTCATAAATAAAGCCTCCTTAAACAAAATTGGTTCTTATACCCCGGCAGGACAGCCTCACTGCCCTGCGACATTTAAGACGCTGCACCTCCTTTATCCGGATTACTGTATTAATAACTGCACCGGCGGTTAGTTATTGTCGTCCGTGCAGACAACAGGCTTTTAATATGCTTATTTTATTTTGGCGATAACATCATTGGTAATATCGGTACCGCCATAGACGACATCGGCAGCATCCAGAATAATGGTAAGCCCTTTGTCAGCGGCGACTGCTTTGACGGCAGCGCTGATTTTATTTTCTACCGGGTTCATGAGTTTAGCTTCTTTTTGTGCTTCCTGCTGGGCAATAGTGTCGTTGAGTGTCTTGCGCTCATCATCGGACAAGCCTTTGCTCTTGGTATTGTAATCATTTTGTGCGGCAGTGCGCATATCCTGCAGCTGCTGGAATATTTCCTGTATGCCGGGATAGGCGGCAACAACCTGCTGTCGATTCATTACACCGATGTTTTGAATATCGGCGGCCATTGCCGTTGACGGCAGCAGCAAAATAAGACTGAAAAACATAGCGGTCAGTGTTGAAATTAAAGATGATTGTTTCATGGTTTACCTCACTATAAATAAAATTTGTGATATAAAAGGACAATAAAAAAACTC
>NZ_WIQU01000026.1 GCF_015732285.1 Pectinatus frisingensis | reverse complement strand
CCGCATTGGCCGCCGAGTAAGCACTCTGGGAGAGATAATTCTGCCGCCTGGCTGTCCAGACCAGACTCCACATTCTAGTTGTAGTATAGTCAAGTTGCGGATTAAGGTCATCCTGCTGCACCTGCGTCCACAGCAGATATTTATTGATGGCACCGTCAAGATGGTACTCGCCGCTGCCCGATACATTAAATTTATCCATTGTGGCAGTATCTGAATTGGTTATCCCAAAAATATCAGGTATTTTGTTCTTCAACATGGCGGTTGTCTGGTGATCCCATGGATAGTAAAGATTAGATCCAGCCATTCCTTCACCAAAATGATTACCGATGATATAATGCAATGTAACATTTACGGTTGGATATTCAGCTGAATTAATTATCTGCGGTGCATTCAGGTATATAGAATCCTTACCGCCCCTGGAGCCATAAGTGCTTTGGTTAAAAACAGCTGTTCCCATATTAAGCCGAAAAGCAATATTGCCTTCAAATTTACCATTATCTATTTCCATAAATCGCGCTGTCTTAAGAGAGGTTGCTGCCGACCAGGGATCATAGCCGTTTTCCTGAGTATAGCCGTTGGCAGCACTGTATTTATATGCCAGGTCTATCATGGAACCGGAATACATGGTTAAATTTTCTGCATCAATTTCAGATTTAGCATCCAGCGGACGCCATATTCCCCCATTTAAAATACTAATAGGTTCATTATATTCGGAAACTGGCGGTCCACCGGTCTGTGTATTTCTGGCATAGGTAGTATAAATACCTCCACTCGTGATATCATGGGTTCCGCTTGGGTCGGCAGTTATTCCCCAATTTATGTAATTGGCATTTTCTCCATTTATTACCAGCTGATTCCACGCCTCACATGGTGCGGTATAAGTAAGCAAAAAAAAAGCCAGGGGACATGATATTATATATTTATTATTCCTTTTCAAAATGTTTCTTCCTTATTATTATTATAAAAATAAACAGGGGCAATATCCTTTTGCCCCCGCGTTCAGTCGGCTGTCCGATTACTTGCCGGCGTAGGAACTCATAAAGTCATCATATTCATCCTGGCTCATACCGGCACGGGATACCAGCACCGGATGGACAAAACCGCGGACAGACTTAATGGCACGCCTGCCGCGGCGGGTAATGGTCGGCATCGCCAGGGAGATTGCATTAAAGGCCGGATTTTGGGATGCACTCCAGCCGGTGGCTGTGGCGGCATCGATAGCGCTGCCGGAAATGCCATTGGTATCATAGACACCCAGTGTATCACCCAGCATGCCCCAGACCTTGCTCAGTTCGTCGGCCGGCAGTAATGCCCATAGATAACCGTTGACAGGTGATGCAAGGACGCCGCTAATTATTTGGGCTGTTTGTGATAATAATTTATCACCCGTCAAATCGGCTATATTGGCATGCCATAAATTACCGCTGAAAGCAAAATTATTGTCGTAAGAACCATTTATGATATAAGCCGTACCATCTTCAAGAATGGCCAGTGAACGGATATCAAAAGTATCACTATCAGCAGTAGTTCCACTGGCAGCGGCCTTAACTAAATCGGTAACGACCAAACTGGTGGACACCTTTTGAATGCGCGAAGCCGGGTTCCATTTGATTGGATACTGGTTCCACTGCGCCCCGCCCAGTGCCGTCACATAGAAGCTGCCGC
>NZ_WIQU01000004.1 GCF_015732285.1 Pectinatus frisingensis | reverse complement strand
TGCCCAGCGACACATCATACCATGTATCCCGGCCTTCAAGATCATTGACTTTCTGCGAAGCCAGAACGGGATCTGCCCCGACTTCCAGTTTCATAGATTTAGGCTGCATGGCATAAAACATGGCGTCATTGCTGCTAAAGTCATGGTTGGCTGCCAATTTCAGGTAGGCTTCACCGCTGTGGCTGCCCTGCCCGTATTTTCTGCCCAGGGTTATTGCGGCATGGCCGGTCAGCATGCCGCTTTGATCCTGCATGTATTCAAGGTCATTGGCCGTGCGGAAATCATAGGCCCGTGTAACGCCATAAGACAGCCCGATCTGCGGCTCCAGGAACCAGCCGTTGTTTCTTGTTATATAGCGGCCATAGCGGGCAC
>NZ_WIQU01000071.1 GCF_015732285.1 Pectinatus frisingensis | reverse complement strand
GGTGATGTCGTCACTGAAGCTGCGGACACGGATATAATAGGAATCATCGCCGGGATTACGGGCATTGTGTTAATATGGTTCCTGCATATAATCCAGCAGTATGCCTTTGGAACTGGTTCAATTTCTGTACTGGCTTTTACCATTATTGGTACTCTATCTATGTGGCATCCTGAAATTTTAGGCAATGGCAAAGCTGGAAATCAGCTTAGCTTTACAAATGCTATAGACTGGCAATACGGATTATCATTGTTTGCAGCCAAGTGGCTGGCTGTTATATTAGCTACGGCAGCTGGGGCATATGGCGGACATATTACTCCGTCTATGATGCTCGGTGGAATGATAGGATTAACATTTGCCGCAATATGGAATGGTATATTTTTAGTAATACCGGTAGGTATGGCTGCTTTTATCGGTGCCACTGTATATCTTGGTTTAGCTCAGGAAATGCCGATTATGGCAGCCATATTCTTAATTGAGATGTCACGTTTTTCACCGGCATATTTATTTCCCATTTGTATATGTTTTGCCACAGCAATGCCGATATTTATTTATTTGCAAGAAAAAACTGCTTAGCAGGCAAAAAAGCCCTTAAGGATTATATGGTCAAAACCAACGATCCTCAGCTTGATAATTGGAATAGATATTCACTTGGAAAACCCACAAAGGTAACTCAGCTTAAACTGGCCAAATGGGTAGATACAGTATATGGTTCTATACTTACCGAATCAAAATTATAATTATAATAAATAGTGTTATTAAATTAATAGGAAAAACCGAAAAGCACAGATAAAATAACCGGATGTATTTGTTAAAATACATCCGGTTATTTATTCAGCATCATCAAGTAATAAATTTTATTGCATCATAAAAGGAATTGGCTGCTGCGGTATATAGCGCTGTTTCACAAAAGTGAACGTTTCGGGATCAATGGCTTTATTAAAGCACATTGCCGGTATTCCACCGTGACTGATAACTTCCGGCTGCATACTGCTAATGGCTATTTTTGCCGCAGGGGCAAGCGCCATACCCATACAAATATTGCTATAAAAACGGGGGATAAACAACCTGGAGGCAAGCGGATTGTAACCATTTTCCATACCCAGCAAAGCTTTGAGCTGCCCAATGCTTTCAGCATCCCTTTTATCGAGTATGCTGTTAAGACTGAGCAAAGCAAGCACCTGATCGGATTCCAGCAGCTGCTTTATTAAATGGATTCGCTTACAGCTGCCTGACTGCTTTGTACCGTCGGTAAAAAATAAGTTTTCCGAATCGCTGCGGCTGATGATATGTATCCAGTCCGGCTGACAGCTGCTGACAGCTGCCAGGATATCTGCCGACTGCCGGCAGACCACCATATTCATTTTTACCATACTGCCAACGGCCTGCCAAAGACTGTCGGCTTCTTTCATACTATCAGTAACATCCAGTTTTAAAACCAATAATTTCTGTTTAGTATTCATCGTCATCCTCCTGTACAAATTAAATATGCAATAAAATCTTAAAATGAATATTCCAGTGTCATATAGAAGGTCCGTCCCTGCTGCGGATAGGGAACGGTATATTCAGTAATAAGCTGGCCTGGATCGCCCTCCGAGTGCATCATTTGTTTTGGTCCTTTGTTGCCGATATCATTGACACCGGCGATCAATCTCAGCTGCTTGTCAAAATTATACTTCATACCGATATTGAATAAGCCCAATGGGTCATAATAGGCAGCTACACCTCCATTATTAAACCATGACAGTTTATCGGTCCAGTTGTATTCGCCGAAGATACTGAGCTTATCTCCCGGGAAACGGTAGTCAAGCCGGGCATTGACGGTCCAGGCCGGTGTCCATGGCAGCGGCTGTCCCTGCCAGGCCGTATTGCTCATATTGGCTCCCGGCGTATAACCCTGCTTTACCAAAGAATTCTGCCAGGTGGCCGCCAGTGACAGATCATAGCGGTGCCAGTGCAGCTTGCTGTTGAATTCCACACCATGCACTTCACCGGTTCCAAAATTAGCATACCATGTGGCACCCCATATAGGATTGAACATAGTCGTCATCGTATTTTCCGAGTTGCGGCGGAAATAGGTCAGGGTTGTGTCGCTGTCCGAGCCGAGCAGCCTGCCGGTCCAGTTGAGTGAGGCATCCCAGTTTTGTCCATGTTCGGCAAATACATCCGGGCTCCATGTCGAATTGGAGCGGTAATTTTGCCATCTGGATACCAGATTGATACCGTCACCGAAGATTTCATACCAGCTGGGCAGACGATAGTAGGTGCCATAGGTGACTCTGGCAGTCAGGTGCTTGTCGAATTTCTTTTTAAGTGCCAGGTTATAGCTGTTGA
>NZ_WIQU01000064.1 GCF_015732285.1 Pectinatus frisingensis | reverse complement strand
GTGAGCAGTTTTTTAAAGTGAACACTGCTTTAAGATTTGGTTATGATAAAGCAGCCATGTCAGATGGTAAAGGTATTGATATATCAATTCTTTTGTTTTCAATGGGATGTTTGAAGATTACTCTATAAGCGTGTAATGCCTGACGTTTTATAAGCTCGCGGCTGCCACCGTATAGATCATCACCTAAAAGCGGATGGCCTATAGCTGCCATATGGACGCGTATTTGATGGGTACGGCCAGTGTAAAGTTTTAATTGTATATGTGAATACAGCCTGCCCTGTCGTATTACCCGGTAATGCGTCAGGGCAGGCTGTCCATCATTTCGGACCATACGTTCGATTATACTGGTTGGTTTTCTTCCAATTGACAGGGCAATCATTGCTTCCTTGGGACTGGGACAGCCTGTGACTATGGCATGATAAAAACGTTGGA
Source organism: Pectinatus frisingensis (assembly GCF_015732285.1). Taxonomy (GTDB): domain Bacteria; phylum Bacillota; class Negativicutes; order Selenomonadales; family Selenomonadaceae; genus Pectinatus; species Pectinatus frisingensis. Next base: position 14,025 of record NZ_WIQU01000064.1, on the reverse strand, counting down.
TTTTGTCATGTGAAGTAGTGAGACTGTACTGTATTTGCGGTTGTTTGGCAATGATGACCAGACCAGTGGTATTGCGATCAAGACGATATACCGGATGACAACCGACCTGTTGACCGCTGTGTATATAATAGTTAGCGACGATGTTTACTAGTGTGTCGTGAATAGTTTTATGGGTAGGGTGAATTATTTGTTGACATGGTTTATTGATGATGAGCAGCCAATCATCTTCGTAAACAATATCGAGAGGTTTATCGCAAGGAATGATTTTGGATTTTGCTGCCAATTCATAACTTATAATATCTCCGCCCGTTACTGTTGCACTAGCGGCTCGAACCGGTTGACTATTTATAAAAAGCTGTCCCTGCCATTTTATTTTTTTCCATAAATTAGTAGAAACTTTTCCATGCGCTGCAAGGAAATATCGGGCTTTTTGTCGTTCATGTCCATTGGGTACAGTAAATTTTATCATAAATTATCTTTCTTTATAATTTGGTAAATACTTATAAGAGCAATTATAAAACCCAATAATGTGCCTAAACAGGTGAAAATTGGCTTGGTTGAAAATAATATATCAATTCTATAACCGATAAAAGAAAATATGCCAATAATAATAACAAAGGTTATTCCCAAGCTGCCGACCTGCCCAAATATTTGCAGAGAATTTTTTTCCTTTGGATCGCCATTAATTTTTTTATTCATAATTATCACCGGATATATTTTAGCATACATAATGGATATATGATATAATTGAAATATATATTTAGTGGCAAGGGCTTTTGGTAAATAGACTGGGCCATCGTCATTGATTGGAAAGGGGCAGACGATGAATGACTAAGCGGATAATGATTTTCACCTTAGTATTATGTGTATTATTTTCTACGATTGTTTTGGCGCAGGCAGAAATTGAAGATACTCAGGATAACTGGGTACCGATTGAACTGGGTAAGGGCAATGATGATGTGTTTTATTTTGATAAGACATCGCTGCATTATGATGTTGATAAAAATGGTAAGGTAAATAAAAATATAATCAATTATAGGGAAAAAAAGGTGAATAGAAATTCCGCTACTTTGGATGAGGGATTTTACAGTATTACTGATTGTAAAATAGATTTGGTAAATCAGGCATTGCTGCTTGGTAAGCAGACTTTTTATAAAAGCAATGGTGAAAAACGCTGGAGTGAGACACCGGCATATCTCGTATGGTATTCTGTGCAGCCGGGAACCATGGGGGGAACACGTTACGCGGCAGTTGCTGCGTATGCGGCTGATCATAGTGATCAAATAAAGTAAAAACTTTATATAGTGCCTATAAATAGTTATGCCTCTTAAAAGCGGATTTAAAATCTGACTTTAAGAGGCATATTTCTAATTATGATACAAATATAAGTTTATTTGCGATTGTCGGCCAGATAGTAAGCAATCCGCAAGGCTTCGTGCTGTACTTCTCTGATGGGAACATTTTTCTTTTTGGCTAAAGCGCGGCAATCCTCATATTCAGCGGAAATATTGCTTATTTTTCCGTTATAGTAAGCTATTTTGCAATGAATCTGACCATAAGCCGTGGAGACAAGTTTGATTTTTCGATTTAAAGCAGCTCGTTTTATTTTACTTATGCGTAGTCCCAATGTCGTGCTTTCACGAAAAATGATTTCGCTGGCAGCCGTATAATTTTTTTGTGCGGTTAAGACGGAAAACATCTGACCGGGACGATTCTTTTTCATGATAATCGGCGTTATCCAAACATCGAGAACACCGGCTTTAAATAGACGTTCCGAAATGTAATTGAAAACTTGCGGATTCATATCATCCACATTAGTTTCTAAGAGCAGTAAATCTTCGACAGCAGGATTACTATCAAATTCTTTTAAGTACAAACGCAGTACATTAGGCTGTGACAGATCCCAACTGCCGGCGCCATAAGCTATTTTGTCATAAGAAAAATCATCATAAGAAGATTTTTCCTGAGCCAGTGTTTTTAAAACAGCGGCCCCGGTTGGTGTAACCAGTTCCTTTTCTGCCAGACCATTTTTTATCGTGAAGTTTTTTAATAGCTCGGCAGTGGCCGGAGCCGGTATTGGCATTTGTCCATGGGCACAGTCGACAAAACCTTTACCGGTATAAATATTGCTGACAAAAATATTTTTGACATTAAAATATTCAAGACAAATTGCAATTCCGGCAATATCAATTATGGCATCAACAGCACCAATTTCGTGAAAATGGATTTCCTCTATTGATGTTCCATGGATTTTAGCTTCAGCTTCAGCAAGATTGTGAAAAATTTCCATACTGGTATGTTGGATGTCTTGGCTTAAACCTGAATTGGTAAAAATTGTTTGTATATCCGATAGGGTACGTATATGTAACTGTGGTGTATTTAATGTTACATTAAAATAGGTAGCTGTTATCCCCTTTTTATTGGTCGGTTTCATAATAAGTGAATATTCATCAGGAGAAATAATTTTTTCCAACTGATTTTTTAAATAATCATAAGGTAAGCCGGCATCAAGAAAGGCACCAATGAGCATATTGCCGCTTATGCCCGAAAAACAATCAAGATATATCGTTTTCATCGAATCACTCCATGCAATAAATTATTTATCTTCTTTTATGGCGAATATAAAGGCCAATAACAATTAAAGCAATGATTATACATATTGCTATGCTGAATTCATGCCCGACTGACAGCATCTTCTGCCAATTGTCACCCAGCATTTTTCCAATATAGACGATTAGGATGGTCCACGGTAAAGAACCAGCAAAAGTAAAAATAATGAATTTTTTTATATTTACACCGGCAAAACCGGCGGGCAGTGAAATAAAAGTACGTACTACAGGAAACATCCTGCTGAAGAAAACAGCTTTGACTCCGTACTTATCGAACCAATTTTGGGCGATATCAATATGACGCTTTTTCATGAAAAAATATTTACCATATTTATTGATAAAGGGGCGTCCACCTAAAAAACCAATATAATATGTCAGTATAGAACCGGTCATGCCGCCGATTATACCTGCGATAACAGCTTCGCTGAAATCCATTTTACCTATAGATATCAGGTAGCCGGCAAAACCTAAAATCAATTCGCTGGGAATAGGAATACAGGCATTTTCTAACGCCATGAGCAAAGCTATTGCAATATATCCCCAAGTGGAAATAAATTCTAAAAACAAGGCAGAGTATTGTTCCATTTTAACAGTTCCTTTTAGTTTAAGTTATGGGATTTTGTTTAAACAATAAGATTACAGACACTGCTGAATATTAGTAAAAAATAAAAATCACTTCACAAATAGAATTCAATTAATTTTAAATCTATATTAGCAATTATACAATATTTTGTGCTTTACCTCTAGCGGTGGATTTAAAATATAGAAAAAGTAGCAGCTAAGATGCATTTAAATTTTATAATAACTGTAAGTGTAAATATTAACAGCCACTGCGTCCGTGGTATAATATTTAGTAAATATTTTACAAATAGGAGGATTGGCTATGCATTTGAAAAAAATGGCAGTAGTCGCAGTCGTTTGCCTTACGATATTAACAGCAACGGTAAGGACTACACAGGCATTTAATTTTGGCAGCATATTGGGTGATGCGCTTAAAGTTGGCGGTATATCCATATTGGTAGACAAGTTTTCTATACCATTGAATTCAGCAATAAATAATTTGCTCGGACAACATGGAATGGGGACCTCGTATGCTACAAAAGTAGTGCCGATAATTTCAATAGGTAACGGTTCTTATGTGGGAGCTGCGCAAGTTACCGGACCGCAGGAGGCAATCGATAGGACCCAGGCGGTATTGCTGATTGAGGGCAGTTTTAGTGACGAACGATTTAGACTAAAAGGACTTATTCCCGTAAATGCAAAAAGTATCAGCAATGTTTCCCGTGTACAGGGAGTTGGAGTTTCAGCGCAGATTGATGTGAAGATATAATAGTAAAAATATCTGATATAATTATTGACAATAGACGTGATTAATTGTATTATAAGTAACGATAAAATTAATATCAGTGAAACAGGTGTCCATACGGACTTAATGGAGAAGTTGGTTTAAGCCAACGCGGTCCCGCCACTGTAATGAGGAGCAATTCTGTAATATGTCACTGTGACAGTTTAAGCTGCATGGGAAGGCACAGAAACGTGATGATTCAAAGCCAGGAGAACTGCCTGTTTGTCGATCACCGTAACACAGTAATGATTTATATCCATAAGGCAGACTTATTGTTTGCACTTAGGATAAGCTGCCTATATGGTTTTACTGTGTTTTTACCCACGAGCGATGGGAAGGTGGTATTTTCGGACATACTCGATACGATCTTGTCTGATGATACCCTTCATTGCATCTTGTTGAAGGGTTTTATTTTGCAAAATTATATTTTGCCCGGATAGATGACAAACACTGAATAGGTTTATTGTAATTAACAAAAATTTAGGAGGGCTTTGTCAAATGAAAATCAGTTGGAAAAAAATGTTGGTCGCTTCAATGGCATGTGCGACATTAACAGGTTTTATGACTACTTCTTATGCCAGTTATAAATTAAATCCTGAGGTTATGGATGCGACACCGGCATTGAAACAGGCAGCTGAAATTGGGCTTCGTACTTATAATAATCCACAGATGGCCAATGTACAGAATAAAGATGCAATTTTAGTTATGAGTTTTGGTACTACTTTTAAGGATTCACGTGAAAAAACTATAGAAAAAACTGTCCAGGAAATCCAGGCAGCGCATCCTGACACGAAAGTTATTCTGTCATTTACATCGCATATTATCATTGATAGAATAAAAGCTAAGGAAGGCATCACAATTCCTACGCCGGAAGATGCCCTAAAGGATTTGAAAGCACAAGGGTATACTCGTGTGGCTATCGCATCACTTGATGTTATTCCGGGGATGGAATATGCTTATGATTCGGCAGTATTTGATTTGTATAAAAAAGATTTCAAAAAAATGACGCTCGGCACATCGGCTATGTATTGGATGGGACAGGAAAATCAGCGCGATGATATCAATGAATTTTTAAAGGCCTTTTCTACGCAATTCCCTAAAGTAGGCAAGGATGAAGCTATATTGGTTATGGCTCATGGAACACCGGATCCAAGTAATGCCTATTATGCGGTAATACAAGATCGCATTGATTCACTGAAATTGAAAAATGTTTATCTTTATACAGTGGAAGGCTGGCCAAATCTTGAAACTATAATTCCTCAGCTGAAACAAAAGGGTATCAAAAAGGTAACATTGATGCCAATGATGATGGTAGCAGGGGATCATGCTAATAATGATATGGCTGGCGCAGAACCGCAGTCACATAAATCAATTCTTGAAAAAGCAGGTTTTAAAGTCGATACATATATCCATGGCCTTGGTGAAAATGCAGCTGTTCGTAATATCTTTGTGGAACGTGCCAACGAAGCATGGAATGCTTTGGAAGCAAAATAATTTACTATTTGCATATAATCTTATCCGGCAGGCTACTTGCCTGCTGGATAAGATTCTTTAATTTATCAATAATTTATTCAATACCATGCTGACAATATGCGGGAAGACTATCAAAATTTTGCTTTTAGTGGTAAAGGTATTGTATAATCTAAAATTGTATGTGAAAAATTAATTGATTTTGAGGAGAATATTTAATGACTGGTATTTTTTATGGTATAGGCGTTGGTCCGGGTGACCCTGAATTATTGACGATGAAGGCAATTAAGACATTGGAAAAAGTAGATGTGATTATTGCCCCTAAAACAGAAAAAAAAGATGGTAGTGTTGCCTTGTCCATAGCTAAACCGTATTTAAAATCAACTGTCAATATTGTATATCAGGTTTTCCCAATGATAGCACATTTTGAAGAATCACCGCAGAGTTGGCAAAAAAATAAGGAAGAAATTTTAGCTTTATTAAACCAAGGTAAGAATGTAGCATTTTTGACATTAGGGGATCCGATGTTTTACAGCACATATATTTATGTGTACCGACTGTTGAAAACGGAGCAAATAGTGATTGAAACGATTCCCGGCGTACCGGCTTTTTGTGCGATAGCCGGCAGGCTGGAATATCCATTGGTAGAAGGAAATGATATAATAAGTATCATTCCGGCTACGGCAAAGCCAGAAAAAATTGCAAAAACGCTGGCCGCGTCAGATAATGTTGTAATTATGAAAGTTTATAAAAATTTTGATCAAATAGTATCAATTTTGAAAGATAATGGATTGGTAGATAATGCTGTTATGGTAAGTCGCTGCGGATTACCGGATGAAGCATGTATAGATGATATTGAACAAGTGAAGAAGGTTCCCAATTATTTATCAACAATTTTGACACGCCGAAATAAATAGGGAGTTTTTTATATGATAAAAAGAAATTTTTGTTTTTATCTGTTGTTTTGTTTGTTGTTGGCGGCTGCATTTACCGGATGCGGTGGACAGTCAGCAGATCAAAAGACGACGTCCTATTTGACAATCAATGACGACGCCGGCAGGACAGTTACACTCGCTAATAAGCCGGAACGTATTGTAGCATTATCGACTTCTTTTCTGGAACCGCTGCATGATGTAGATGCCGCTGTGGTGGGCTGTCCGGATTCGAAAATGGGGATACCTGATTATTATAAGGATATAGATAAGGTCGGTGCTGTTTATAATATCAATATAGAAAAAGTGGTCGCATTGAAACCGGATTTAGTAATAGCAATGAAAGGGATGAATGACAAATTTGTTCCTATGCTTGAAGGTAATAATATTCCGGTTATTGTGCTTGATATGAAAAGCTATGATCAGGTTAAACACTGTTTGGAGCTTTTTTCTCAGATAACGGGTGAACAAGAAAAAGGGACGACGCTTATTAATGAAATGGATAAAAAAATCGCTGCCGTGAAGGATAAACTACCGAAAGAAACCAGGCGTGTGGCAATATTGCATAGTACAGCTCAGGATGTAACTGTGCAGCTAGATGACTCCATAGCGGGATCGGTGGCTAAAATGCTTGGTTTTGTTAATGTAGCGGCTGATGCCAAGCCATTGGAAAATAATCCGGATTCAGCGCCGTATAGTTTAGAAGTATTGGTTAAATCAGATCCAGATGCTATATTTGTCACCAGCATGGGGGATATGTCAACAATAAAAAAATCTATGCAGGATAATGTTGAAAATAATTCAGCATGGCAGACATTAAGGGCGGTAAGGGAAAACCATGTATATTTTCTGCCGCAGAAATTATTTTTATTAAATCCCGGGATCCATTATCCACAAGCAGTGGAAGTAATGGCAAAGGAACTTTATCCTAATCTGTTTTCTAAAGCGGATCAATAAATATCTGGGAAAACGCGGGGTTGTCGCACCTGACAATTTTCATTCATAAATATATATCACTCTTTTTGTCCGTCTTTAGAGGGACAGGGGCATGCAGCAGTGGCGGGGTGCATATTTGTGAAGTTAATGCTGTTCATGCGACAGCCCCCAATTTTATATAATATAAGGTGCAATATGGAAAACACACATAATAATAAATGGCGGATGGTTATTTTGCTGGGATTATTATTTCTGCTCATTGCAAGTTTTGGGATAAGCCTGTCGCAAGGGGCAGTACATATAACACCAAAAGAAATATGGCAGATTTTTTCTGGCGGGACCGGGGCAAATAGTCAGATCATGTTAAATATAAGGTTACCACGGACGATATTAACGGTGCTTGTAGGTATGAATCTTGCTGTGTCAGGAGCTATTTTGCAGGCGATAATGAGAAACCCATTGGCAGATCCGCATATAATCGGCATTTCGTCAGGGGCAGGGATTGCAGGGATTTTTATTATAATAATATTGCCACAATATAGTTTTTTAATACCACCGGCTGCCTTTATCGGAGCTATGCTGGCAGCCTTGTGTATTTATGTATTAGCCTGGAAAAATGGTATAAAACCATTACGGGTGATTTTAGCCGGGGTGGCGGTATCCTCTTTTATTGGAGCAGGGATATCAGCACTGCTTATTTTATACAGTGATAAAGTCCACGGAGCCTTAATGTGGATGGTAGGGGGATTTGCAGCCCGATCATGGAGTCATGTGGAATTGATATTGCCGTATACAATTGCCGGATTATTGCTGGGGTTATTATTTACACGCCATTTAAATGTTTTACAGCTTGGTGATGAAATAGCTAAGGGTTTAGGAATGAATGTTGAATTTATCAGAATATTATTGACGGCTATTGCGGCTTTGCTGGCGGCCAGTGCTGTTTCGGTAGCGGGGTTGCTGGGATTTGTCGGCTTGATTATTCCTCATACGGTAAGATTGCTGATCGGGAGTGATTATAGATTCCTATTACCGGGATCAATCCTTTTGGGAGGTTCTGTGGTGACCTTAAGTGATACATTTGCCAGATGTGCATTCGCTCCATTGGAATTGCCGGTAGGAATATTCATGGCGGTGCTGGGGGCACCGTTTTTCCTTTTCCTGTTGAGGAGGGAGTTATAATGGCAATATTGGCTGCGCAAAATATTCATATTGAATTTCAGGATAAAACAATATTGGATAATATAAATGTGTTATTTCCTGAAAATAAGATAACAGCTATTTTGGGACCTAATGGCTGCGGCAAATCAACACTTTTGCGGATAATAGCCGGCCTGCAGCATCATTATAAGGGGGAAGTGCTATTAAACAATAAGAATTTGACTGAATTTTCATCTAAAAGTATAGCCAGAAAAATAGCTGTTTTACCGCAATCTATAAGTGTGCCTGCCGATATGACTGTTGAACAAGTCGTAGCCTATGGCAGATTTCCTTACCGCAGTGTGTTTCACGGTAATAGGCAGGAAGACAAAATGGTCATTGCATGGGCTATGGAACAAGCTGATATAATTAATTTGAAAGGACGCCAATTGACAACTTTGTCAGGAGGTGAACGCCAGCGAGCCTGGATTGCTATGGCATTATGTCAGCAACCAGAGATATTGCTGCTGGATGAACCGACTACATATCTTGATATTGCTCATCAATTAGAGATAATGCAGATAATAGCTATGCTTAATGAGAAACAGAACATGACGGTAGTGATGGTGCTGCATGATATCAATCATGCGCGTCTTTATGCTGATAATGTTGTAGTTATGAAACAATGTGGTATTTTTGCCCAGGGAAAGCCGAAACAGATACTTTCTCCTGAATTGTTGGAGCAGGTTTTTAATGTGAAGGCATTTGTTTATAGCAATACGGATACAGCTGTTGCTGATATAGTATTTCCGGTTGGACTGATGGACAAATAAAAACTATCCGGTGGAGTTATTTACCGGATAGTTTTTATTTATTTATCTGTCAATCATTATTTTGTTTTTGATTTTTACGTTTTACCTTATATGATTCATAACGGGCCTTACCAGCTTCAAAAGCGAGCTGTTCTTCGTCAGTATTTATTTCTAAAGGCGGAATTTGCGCTGGTTTTGAATTCCTGTCCAGGGCAACCATGGTGAAAAATGCAGACAATGCAGGGACTGGAGGCATATGGGAACGTAAATCTTCAACTTGGACATCAACATATACTTCAATGGATGTTTTGCCGGTAAAAACTATTCTGGCAGAACAAATTACCAAATCACCGACCTTTATTGGCTGGTGAAACTGCAGCTCGTCAACACGGGCTGTAACTACATTGGTTCTGGCATAGCGGCGAGTGACAGCATAAGCGCATGAATCCATCATTTTCATTATTTCGCCGCCATGGATGTTTCCCTCGACATTAGCCTGGCTGGGCATCATTATTTCTGATATAATCAAATCTTTTTCTTGCAAAATATAACACCTCTTCTATTCATATCTATAAAAGATTGAGTATGGATTAAACTGGACTGAAATAATCATTAAGTGAGTAGGTAATATTCTTGGAGTAAACTGCTCATTAATAAATAGCCAAGCATAGATTATATTTTACAATGTTTCGGATTGATGTCAAGGAGAAAATGGTTATTAAACAATATTCATTGTTCTAAACCTATCAACAAAGCTCGGCTAATGAGTGGAAAATATTTTTATGAGGATATTTATTAAATTCGTCGGCTTGGGTTTCACCGGTTAAAACAGCAGAAAAATCAACCTTGGCATTGAATGCGGTCTGAGCATCAGTAAGACTGTCACCGATATACAAAGTGGTGGATGAATCTGTGTGCAATGCTTCTATAGCCTGCCAGATTGGTTCGGGTGCCGGTTTTGGTTTTTTTGCATTTTCTGTACCAATTATAACATCAATAGTATCTGTAATTTTTTCCTGGTGCAGTGTTTCTAAAATACGATGGCGTGTTTTATTGGAAACAATGCCAATCAGACAGTGCTGTTGTTTTAGTTTTTTCATGGCGGGGATAGTTTCAGAATATAAAAAGGTGTTTTTAGTCATGTATTTATCAGCTAAAATGCTATAGCGCTTCTGCAATAATTTTATGGTATTTGCAGCAGTTTCCCCGGTTAGAATAGATATAGCCTGTGGCATAAAAAGGCCGATAGTACGTTTTATTTCAGCAGGTTTTTTCCCCGGATAGCCATTTTGTGCTAATAATTTTTCAAAGCATAGCACTATTCCTTTTGATGAGTCGGCTAAAGTATAATCAAAGTCAAAAAGATATGTTTTATATAGCATGATGGTAAACTCCTTAATTATATTATATTTCATTTCTTCGTGAGGATTTTTATTTGAATGATTAATTTGGTATACTTTAAAGATGGATTATTCCATATATGGGTTAAGAAGGGGTAAATTAATGAACATACGTAAATATTTTGAGACAGAGATAACACGTAAAAGTGCCCGTGATTTTTTGCGATATATAGGACCGGGCATATTGATTACGGTTGGCTTTATTGACCCGGGAAATTGGGCTTCAAATTTGGCGGCAGGTTCGCAGTATGGCTATGATTTATTATGGATGGTCACTTTATCGACAATAATGCTGATAGTATTACAACATAATGCGGCTCACTTGGGGATAGCGAGTGGATTGTGCATATCGGAAGCGGCGGCACTTTATCTGCCTAAATATGTATCGGGGTTTTTATTGCTGTCAGCAATGGCGGCTGCTGTGTCGACAGCATTGGCAGAGATACTCGGAGGGGCTATAGCTTTACAGCTATTGTTTAATATACCTTTAATGTATGGTTCAATTTTGATGGCAGTATTTTGTGGATTTTTGTTGAAATCAAATTCGTATAATAAGATGGAAAAGATAATTATTGGGTTTGTTTCACTGATTGGATTGTCTTTTCTGGTAGAGCTGTATATTGTACCGATTGAGTGGGGCAAAGCGGCAGTCGGTTGGATTTATCCAGCAATTCCACATGGCTCACTAGTCGTTATAATGAGTGTGCTGGGGGCAGTGGTAATGCCGCATAATCTTTTTTTACATTCGGAGATAATTCAAAGTCGGCAATGGAATCTTGAAAATGAAAAAGTTATTGAGCGACAATTAAAATATGAATTTCTGGATACTATTTTTTCTATGGGGATAGGCTGGGCGATAAACAGTGCCATGATATTAATAGCTGCAAGTGTATTTTTTACTAATAATGTTATAGTTGATGATTTAGCACAGGCTGTTAACATTTTAGATCCGCTGCTGGGTCCTTATGCGGCAATATTATTTGCAGTGGCGCTATTGTTTTCCGGATTGTCATCTACAACTACTGCCGGAATGGCTGGCGGCAGCATTTATGCAGGAATTTTTAGGGAATCGTATGATGTAAAAGATCGTCATTCGTGGCATGGCGTTTTGATAACATATGGTTTGGCAGTGCTCATATTATTTTTTGTTAAGCAGCCTTTTGATGGATTGATTTATTCACAAATGGCTTTAAGTATTCAATTACCATTTACGATATTTTTGCAGATATATTTGACATCTTCAGATAAAATAATGGGGAAATACGCCAATTCAGTAAAACAGCGGATAATGCTTTGGTCTATAGGTATAATAGTAACTATATTAAATGTTATGCTGTTAGTTGAAATGTTTGGATTTTAGGAAAAATAAAATGCAGCTATGTTATATTGTAATGCAGAAGCAGCAAGCTTATATCATGGATGTATAAAATTGATATAAGTTATCAACAGTTTTATACACAAGTTGTGCATAACTGTTGATAACTTATATACTTTAAATAAAGAACATAAGTGATAAAGACTATTTAAAGAAAGAAACTATTATTACCGAAAACACCTTAAAATATTTTTAATTATTGATTTCCGGACTTATTTGTGCAATAGGATCTTTTCCATAGGTATTATCATTAGGTGAACCTTTTATAAAAAGCAAATAAAGATTCACGGCGCTAATCCATAAAATTGTAAGAATAATGAAAATGAATTCTAATTCATTGGAGCCAATAATAGAATTATTTACAGAAAAAGAAGGTATGCCGCATAGTAGTGCATAATAGGGCAACTCGGTAAGAAGCAGATAAAAACCGCTGCGGTCAAGATCATGCCAGCGGCGTATTTTCCAGAAGGCTGGAATTATTACGGCGAGTATTGTGATAAAAGATATGATTGAAATTATCAGTAATATAAAAAAGCATGAACTTATGCTGAAAGATAAGTCGGATATGGCAGTAATCGCTGTAGCAGCGAAACCGAGACCGATTAGAAATACAGTCAGTATGCTTAAAACCAGAAAACTAAATAGGTATAAACTTATAAAACCGATGTTTCTAAAAAAATAACGCTGTCGGTTTAAACGGCCACGCCAAGAAAATACTTGTTCGAATAGTGATGCAGAATATGATGTATTTATTGGTTCTTCTACATAAAAACATGGACCGGCGTATAAGGCGTTATTACTTAAGGAAGCTGTAGGCGGGCCATAATGATTATCAGCAGGGCTGCCTTTTTTAATGCATAAATAAAGAAAAAAACAGAGGTTGATACCTGGCACGGCATATAAGCATAGATATTTATATGACTTATTGAGATCGTATAGACGTCCTATAGTCAGGATAAGTGAAAATGCTGATAAAACAACGCTCCAGGAAATAAGACTGCTGAAATAGCTGGATAGAATCAATCCCAGGCTGATGGATAATCGTGTTGGCAGAGGAACAAGTGCAGCTAAAGCAGTATCAGTAACAGCATTGCCAGAAGTAATAGGGATGAGTGGTGAAGGTAGATAAAACAAGGAAAATAGTATAGAAAAAATTGATAAAACGAAACCAATGACCAGTAAAAATATGTGAGCCATGAGGAATCGTCTGCGATTGAGACGATATTGCATCGATAAATAAATATGGACAGCATCTATAATAAATTTTTTCAAAAAGACAGTCTCCCTTCAAATGGACCGGCATATCAGGTTTATTTTGTAAGACGGGCTGTTTTTGCATTCACTGCTGCTATTAAATCAGCAGGAGCAAGTAGTAATTGTTCGCCCCTGGTACCAGCGCTTACAGCTATTTGTTGCAAAGTAAGGGCACTGCTGTCAAGGTATACCGGATAAGTTCTTTTAGTACCTAACGGAGAACAACCGCCGCGGATGTAACCGGTAAGTGATTGTATTTCTTTCATATGCACCATTTCTACACGTTTATTTCCGCTGATGACAGCTAATTTTTTTAAATCCAATTCATCATCGCCAGGAATACATGCCATCAATATACCATTTTTATCACCACGGGCAACAAGCGTTTTAAAAATCATTTTTATATTCATTCCGACTTCAGAGGCAACATGAATTGCGCTTAAATCATTAAGGTCGACCTTATATGGTTTTATTTCATAAGTTATTTTTAAATTGTCCAATATACGGGCGGCGTTAGTTTTTTTCATTTTTTTATTAACCCTTTCTTAAAGATAATAATTAACGGTGATGGTACAGTAATATTATAACTTAATTTTAAATAGATAACCAGAATTACAACAGCTGCTATCATGAGGAGGAAAATTAAATAGTAAATATAATATATGAATGCTGGGGATATTCAAGACTGTTGATAATAACGAATGAGATTCGGGTTAAAAGATCAGCTGAAAATAAATATTAAAATATTGCAT
>NZ_WIQU01000049.1 GCF_015732285.1 Pectinatus frisingensis | reverse complement strand
TTTATTTATTATACCCGGCAGCTTTTAAAAGATTCCAGATATTTTCTAGATAATTATTTTGAAAACCACTGTTTGCTATTTCTGTATCAATATTATTATTCAAATTATTTTGCATAGTTTGTGCAGCAGTTTTATCACCTTTGTTATCTAATGCACTTACGACCTCATTCATATTATGATATTGTCCATTAATAACATTTTTCCATATATCATCATCTTGACGATTATTACTCATAAAATCAACTAACTGATTACTAAGTGTTACAAGATTTTTGTTATAGGAAAAAGCCACAGAGTAATCACCAGATTCTTTAATATCATTGATTTTATAATAACTGCTGTTAACATTACCTATTACGGATTTACCAGTAACCTTATCCATATCTTTTAAAAATTTATACATGTCATTCGTATAATTGAAACGTGATTTTGCACTATAGAAATTCCATTCAGTAGATTGTGCAAATAATTTATTATAATGTTCTTTATCGGTATTAGTTCCCTCAAACAATGCTTTAATTTCCTGATAAGCAGTACCATCAAGAGGATTAACATTAGGATCTAAAGCTAAATTGGTTTTAGGATCCTCATGTCCAAGATAAGCTAATGTAGCATATATATATGAGCTCCCCTCACCAATACCAAAAATGTTTTGAGTGCGCATAAATTCAGCTTTATAAGTAATACCATTCATTATAACAGTATCTTTATTAACTTTTGTTGATTTTGATTCTGTAATCTTATGCGTTTTTAGAAAGCTCTTAATCTCATCGTTTAATTTTTGCATCTCGTCATCAGATAATGTTCTAGGTGTTAAATCTAATAGATAGGATGGAGAAGTTTCTGTTTTATCATTTGTAGTATTTGTTTTATTACTAGCAGGACTTACTACTGGATTAGTAGCTTTTATAGCATTTGTTGTATTGTTTACCATCATGGCTAGGTCACACTCCCTTGTTATTATAAAAATATTNTCCGTACAAACAATGCAATAGAGCGCCTTAACCGTGAGATACGGCGCCGGACGCGTGTTGTTGGCACTTTCCCCGATGGGGAAAGTGCATTAATGCTGGTCTGTGCGAGACTTCGCCATGTTGTTAACTCTCAATGAGGTTGTAAAAAATACATGGATATGAAGCATCTTTATGGATGTAATGCGGATACAATTCTCGACTGATTTTTACATGGATGAGATTTATGAATTTGCGAAAGAACGTTGACAGTACCTCAGAAAATCATCTAGCAAAAGATTAATATTAGTACCGTTTACACCTGCTGTCGTTTTACCATGATTATTTGCCCCCTTCATATGAAAAGAATCCCCATGCCAGTTAAGGCATAGGGATTCTTATGGTGTCATGTAAATAATATATCATTTCGGATATAGCTCATTTGATAGATCTTATTGGGTCATACGATTAAATCATTGAAATCCGCTTATTAATAACGAAAAAGATAAGCGCCCCTAATG
This sequence comes from Pectinatus frisingensis, assembly GCF_015732285.1. Lineage (GTDB taxonomy): Bacteria > Bacillota > Negativicutes > Selenomonadales > Selenomonadaceae > Pectinatus > Pectinatus frisingensis. The sequence goes on along the minus strand of NZ_WIQU01000049.1, from coordinate 19,713 downwards.
CTTTGACTGAATTATAGGCGAAATTACATTTTATGGAGTGTTATTTGCTTTGATTTCAACCGACAAAATAAAATCTGCCATCGTCATTGCTGAATTTACAAAAAGGCGAGCGTGATGTTCGTCAATGTGAATTCTATTTGATCCCACACCGTGGGCATCACTGTCTTTGTTACGCATTTCCGCAATTGCAGAAACAATATTATTTAAGCCAGAAAGTAATGTCTTGATTCTTCTGTCGGTATTTCCATCGGTGTGCATATTATAAAGTGTTCTGACCTGCTTGTATAATTTTCCTATATCTCCACTGTCCGAGGGTGTTTCATCTTTTTTCTCTATGAGATAACAAAATGTTTCCTCAAGTAGTGTTCTTGATTTCGTGATGGCACTATCAAAATTTTGCTGTTCCACATCCTGCATGGCACGCCCGGAAATACTTTTTATATACTCCCGGTCGATAGATTTTATCTGCGGTACCTGCACTTCAACTTTACTGCCGATTGCTCTGACAATAAATCGATTGCCTATAACCGTCAATTCATTTCCTCCAAAATATAGCATGCCATTGATTTCCTGTATAATTTCAGTGGTGATATGTCTATAGGCAGCATTAATTTCATCTACTCCATGCCCGGACAACATTTTTGCAAATTGTTCTTTTCCAAAAAGATATGCCAGTAAATCAGAGCATCTGTTATGTTTCATGCAGTATTTCATCAAATTATCAAGGTATTGGCAACGACTGAGATTTTTGGCGTCCTTGCCCCATGAATAGGACATCGGCAAACCGAACAATGTGGATACACCACAAAGGTCTGGTCCGCTCAAATACGGCATAGCAATAGGTACTGTTGAACCATCCCCGAATTCATATGTGCTGTATTTTTTATCACCATTAAGAATAGCAATGATTTCCTTCGTTTTCAATAATTCATACAGATTGGTTTCTTTAACTTTCATATGTGTCACCCTTATTCAACCAAAGTATCGCACAACAGCACTAATACATCAAAGCTTTCAGTAGTTCGCTCTGCATGGTCTAAAGCTTGATTGTTGTAATCATATGTATCGCATAACTCATGAATCTCAGCTCTTCTTTTACAAAGCACTAATTCAAGATAGGTCTCAGAGTTTTCCTGCATATCCGCAATACGATTCGTCCGGAAATCCAACTGAATCAGTCCGGCCTTTTACAAAGTGCAGTTCATATACAGCGTGTTCAGCTCCGGTGTATCAAAGCCGATCGGCAGCTGATTGGCGACAACATTATGGTTTTTATTTTGTTTATTTGTTTAATTTTATTCTCCAACTGACCATTTTTATACTTTAAAGCTCGGACTATTATTCTCTGAAAGCAATTGCCCATTAAACATGGTCTTTTCTACACTATGATATATACTCATAGCACTAGAATATCCCCCACAAAATTCGGGTTCTATTGCAATAGTCATCCCCGAAAGCCGTGGCAGTATAAATTGCATTAAATCGCTTTGAGGGTCCAGCGTAGCTATTATTTCGTCTGTTGGAACTAAAGATAATTCACTCCCGCCTCCACAAGGATCAAGACTTTCCGTGAAATAATCTAAATCAATATCAAGATATACTTTATCAACGCCTATATGTTTTTTTAAAGAATTATACATATCTTTAGCATTATCAAAACTATATATTTTGTGAATGTTACCAAACATGTCCTTAAATGGTTTGTGTAAATCTGGCTCTTGTTTACGAACTAAAAAAATATCAGATATTAAATTTAAATATGCGGCACTAAGAATATGTCCATCATTGTGAGGATGCAACTTTGCCCAAGAAAAGAAAGCGATATCACCCTTTTTCTCTAAATCAAGGTTTTTAAGTTCCTCCTTCTCATCTTTATTGGGAGCCGCCGTATCTTCGTGCCAATCAAACGAAACCAAGGTCGGTGGCGGTGAAATCGGAGGGGTACTATATTCTATCCCTGTACTCCATAACGCCCAATAATAAAAGGCTACTCTGTGTTCATGAAATACAGCCACTTCAATTGCATCTTTCGTAAAAGGATGTTCCATAATACTTATATAGGCTCCCATAGGAGTAAGAAAATCAGCTATATCCATCGCTATCTCCCTATTAGTTAATTTTTGTTTAGTTTATATATACATGAATTTATGAGAATATATAATTCTTCGTAACTCTTATATTCCATAACAAAATGGTCTTTAAAAATCCCTCGTAATCTTGGTTCCCAAAATGATGCATGGTATCCTGTTCCGTAAATATAGCTAGATAGCTTTTCAATATAATAGGCATATCCATTTTGTAATTTATTCGTTGATGGATATAAGGCATCATAATCAACTCCATCATATTCCAAGGCTTGTAATGAATTATATATTTGCTTCACTACGGGCTTCAAGGCTTTTTTATATTCATCTACCATTTTTTTATTTTCTTTATCAATAATTGGAGTGGTAAAAAACATAATCAACCTGCCTATAAGGATTTTATGCAAATCTAGTCTTTTACTAGACTCGATTTGTAATATCTCCAGTTGCTTACATATATCATCATTTTCCTTAATAAAAATATGGTTCATTTCTTGCTTATATGCTTTATATTGCCTATCTATTTCATCCATAAGCTGATTTAAATAGCCATACCGCTTCTCCAAAAACTTATTCAGCTCATTTACTTTTAAATACATACTGCGAGATCCATTTCCAACTTTATTGCTGTAAAGAATCACACTATACTCACCGAGGATATCTCCTGACCAACTTGCAAAGTATTTCTCGCCCTTTTCTCTCCCATTGAGATTTACAGGATGAGCTCCGAAAGATGCCCTTAATGTCTTAAAATAGTTATTGTCATCTTCATCCAGTATCTTTCCATCAAAACACTCATTCTCATTTTTAAAAGGTATATCAGTAATATTATACAGTACTCTATGTATCTGCTGGATTCCCTCCCAAACCACATCAATACTTGCGATATATGCAAACATTTCCATACTATGTTTATAATTTCTCGTCCCATCTTTTATATCAGAAATGTATTCCATACCAACGGTTATCCAATCCATTGCAGAGCAGATACAGCTCCACTGGTCTTTGCCTTGTACGTCATGATATTTAAAATGGACAAAATCATGCTCTTCAACTTTTATGCGAAAATCATGTATTAATTGTAGATCTAAATCATTCACTATAAAACCACCTTAAACAAAAAATCAACAGATAACTATTGGAAACGTACGTCTTAAAAATTTCGTTTTTAAACAAGTTGAAAATATCACGTTTTGTTATTTCACTAATCCAATTCACAATTTTAACTAGTCCTTCTTTCATAAGTATCCCACAGAAAACTAACAAAAGTTATGCTTTTTCCAACAGCAAGCTTAGCATTCCGCTCTTCAAGATCTTTATATGTAGAACTTTTCCCATGTACACTACCATAGGGATTAGAATATCATCCCCCATAAATAACTGCTTATTTTGCTTTCATAATACATGTAGTTATTTTTCTTCTGGACTTCGATTATTAACCTCTTTAAAAGATCTTATCTTATTAAATTGCTTTACCCATTTATGAAATATTGGTGCTGTTAACTCATATTCAAGAATAATTTCATTGTATAGTTTTCTTATAAGATGGCATTACGATTCAAAAACAATTATAATGTTTTATAATGACTACTACAATGAAAAACACAACAAAGGCTGCCAAAAAGTTATATATCAAACACCCCTCCATCAACTCAACTTTCTATCATAACCCATAAAAATATAGAATTTGAAGGTACACCTAAACGTCACTATTTAGAACACAATTATATAATCTTTTATGATGGCGTAGATTTGAACCAGCCTATCATTGTATTCACCCTCGGTAAAATAACTAATAGAAAGGATCAACATTTCATGGAACAACTTAAAGAATTTATTGCAACAGTCAAGAGTCATACACCCAACAACTGTACCCGCATTTTTTTTTCTAGAAAGGTTTCATCAAACGGAAATACAAAATATGTTACACATCAGCCGACTGTAAGCAATGAAGTTCAACTGGTCATTCTTAATACTGTATTTCCTTATATTGAAGCTCAATTAGAAAAAGATTCGATCGTTGCTTATAATCCCATCGGTGTATTAGACGGAGAACTTGAAAAAATCTCGATTACACAAATCCCAATGTTTTCCGAGTTTATTGATAGTATTGATACTCAAAATTTATACCGTGAAATGGATTCATTGAAAATTGATAAAATAGGATTCTATTGTATCGAAGTGAATGTCGATGGCTCCCCCCTATATATTTTTAGGAAATTCCAAAAACTAAAGAAACTTAGAAGTGGCATCTTAACTAGAATTGCAAACAATGCCCTCAATGTAATTGAAAATGACTTTTTAGGTATTGACGAATTTACAGATATGATTGCCTTTGGAGATGATTTGTTTTTACTGAATCATATCTCACTTGAACGAATTTTTGACTATCGAGATGAGTTTCTTAGGAAAACCAATGAAGCACTTGGCGAAATTCTCAGTAAAGATGTTCTTGTTAATATTGAGCAATTCACGGAAGATTGTTGTAGCGATATAAGAATTATGAAGAGATTTACAACAATAATGACCAAAGATCGATTACCTATGTTTTTTGACAATTATGATAAAGTCCCTGAAATCGTATCTGAACTTGGACTTGATATTGATTTTAATGAGCAAGGAAAGCTGATATACCGTGAACGTTGCCAACTATTTCATATTGTCAATTTGCTATCAGATTCCTATTTCAAATCACTTCTTGCAAATAGAACAGGCGTTGCAATGATAGAAGGTGAAGTCTAAATGTTAACAACGGTTTCTATATGGATTTTGTATACTGCATCGTATTTGCCAATATATATATTTTTTTTATTCCGTTTATTATCGTTTAAACAATGCACATTTTCGATAGAATGCTTGCTTTATCCCTGGAATCTACATCCAATTATTTTCTCTATACTAATTTTTCTCACAGTTTTCTCTATTACAGTTTTCTTTATTATTGTATATCGAAAATCTTTTTTATTTAGTCCGTCGGAACGTATTTATGGAAAACTATCCAAAAATACAACTAGCGAAATGACCGCCTTCTTTATTCCATATATTCTTTCTATTCTTAGCATCAATTTTGATTACTCCGGGGCTGCAATTTTTATTATTATTTTCTTACTATGTGGAATTATAATTCTTCAAACAGATTGGCTTAGATTATGTCCGATTTTCTTTTACGCTGGATATAAATTATACATCGATGAAAATGAAACCTACATTCTATCTCGGTTAAAAATCGAACAGTTCAACCAAATACTAATGGATGAAACTAACGGTATAGAAGCGACGCCTTTATCTCCCAATCTCTATATAGTAACAAGAAAAAATTTTTGAAAAAACCAAAAATGTAACCTATTTTTGCTAAAATCCCATGGATTGACGTTGGAATATCAAAAATCATGAAAATCTATACCACCATAATGGTACTTGTTATCCTAGCTGTCAATCGGACAGTCGGAGCATTTCTAAATCGATTGGCTTTTATTCACACTCTGAAAAAGTACACCATCAGAAAATGACCTTGTTCCAACTACGCTTTCATCCAATCCATGTTAGGGCTATATCTATAGGGACGAAGTAAAACAATTTAAACAGCAAATCATTTTTATGAAAGACCATCCGACTTACACAACCTTATTTTACACTTTGAAAAAATTCATACATTTGCATAATATTAGCTTTTGGATTGGTAATATTTTCCCAAACAAATTTTTAGAGGAATGCCTACCTAAATTTTACTGGGCGGTTATATCATACGCACCAATGGTAAATATTCTATTTTTCAATTTACACTAATATTTGCTATACTTCAACAATTTACAATATGTTCGATACGCTTACTGCACATATACAATCATTGACTAATTTACAGCAAACATAGTATTCGTTCATCAATCTCACACTCTACATATTCAGAAATATACGGCAGACAAGCTTCAAAATCGCTACGGCGCATATTCGTTAAATCCCGTACCTTGCGCCATGTCAACGTAACACTACCATCTTTGATCTGACGTACAGCCCAAACTACTTCTCTAGCCCAATATTGCTCTTGTGATTCCTCATGCTGCTGTATCTCAGCAAGGCATTTTGGTAGATGCAAAGATATTTTTTTACTGGAAAGTTGCAGGATTCTCTCAACAGCAAAAGTAGTAACCTTTTTAGGTCTGGTTGTTCCATCACCCTGCAACTGGCGGATAGCATCTTTTACAAGCGGTAGTGTATCTTCATCAATTTGCTGCCAGTTTTGAGGCTTAGGGCCGCTTTTGAGTGACGTTTTAGCTGGCTTGTGATATGTTCCATACCGCCTTTCACCAATGGTCTTAACAATTCCATACGGAGCACTAAGCATTTTTGCAATTTCAGGATACTTCAAACCCCGTTCATGAAGTTTATAAACTTTTTCATCAAAAAGCTGTTGCTGTGATTTCTTTGGAAGTTCCATATGCACCATTTCATCTGTGCTAATGTCGAGAAACATAGCCATGAGACAAATTTCATAGAAGTTCACTCTATCATTCGTCAACACCTTCTGTATCTGCGCTAACTCCGTAAACCTATTTTTGGATAAGGCCATATAATATTCTTTAAATTCCTCATGAAATAATGCAATATTTCTCTGCTCTCCACGGACAGACCTATATTTTGTATAAGCCATTTTAGAGTGAAGGAACTCACCAACCATAACACCTGAATCCATATCAACATCAGCTTGAAAAACCGTTGCCATATATGTGGCAACGTGGATTTCAATTTCGTTATCCGCAAATACGCATGATTCCGATTGCGGTATCATTTCCTCAGCTGTTTTTAAAGAGGGCGTAGCTTGACCACTAATTATCACATCACTGTCTATCAAGTAACACCGATGAATCGGACACATACGAATCCCTATTATCTGATGAATCCGATGCCAGTATGCTTCTCCATATTGTTCTCTATCATTAGCTGCACAAGCTGGACAGTAGCGCAAACAGCGAACTTCGCCATTCTTGCTTTGAGGTATCGGTAGCAGGTTATGGTAATTCCCCTTCATAGATACCAAGGATTGAAATGCTTTTTGTCTGCGCTTTTTCGGCAAAAAACGCCCATAACTAGAAAACATGGTGTGTTTTTCAACGACCGCTTCCATAGGCATATTTCTTGTTATAGCCTGTACTGCGGCAAGAGTATAATTATTGATAAAATCCATATCCGGGCGTACAGTCTTTGATGCAAACAATTCTTCTGCCGCAAAAGTATAGGCCATGTATCCGGATTTCGTATAATATCGTGCCAGCTGACTATAAAGCAGTTCATCTGGATATGCAGTAGGAAAATACGCTATCATACCGCTACCTCCACAACAGGCATATTGGACTTTAAAAGCTGCACAATATCCATATTTTCATTCTTGGCTTTAGCAACCAAATCAGCAATACTAACACGATCATCTAAAGTTTCATTTTCAGCAGTATGGACAATCGCTTTTTTCTTGATTTTAGTTGTCTGCTTGCCCACTGAAACAGACGGCTGAATATAGCCATGAAGCAGAGATAACCGTTGTTGATAGGCTTCATTTAAAGAGTCCAGATTCAAGATTTCTTTGCCATTCAAAATAGCAATTTCCTGTGCATCATGAAGCAACGCTACCACAACCGATGTAATTCCTGCGCTATGTTCATAAAGCCACGCAATAATTCCATCTGTGATTTCCGTTCTCTTTTGCACATATTGATACTGAAACATAACCTTGCAAAAGTTTTGAAAATAGTTGTCATTACTCATAGTCGTATACTGTAATCCCACGGAACGCCGTGCAAGCTGCATTGCCGATTCAAAGAATCTGCTGCTTTCAGGAGTGCCGACCATACAGATGCTGATTCCGCTGTTATTAATAAGCTGCGTCAAAGCTCCAATTAAGCTTTTGCCATTTTTACTGTTAGCAACATTCTGAATCTCATCTACCACCAGCATACCAATATGATTAAGAGCAACTTGACTGACAGAACCAATGAGCATATCTGTCGTAGCCCTTGCCCTTAAAGCATTTTGATAATATTTGCTGTCTAAAACCTCATCAACTTTGCGCAGAACCTCCAATAATAACCCCTTTACTGAGGAATCAAACGGGCATTGCACGATTATACATGGAATGATATGTGTATACGGATTTTCAGCTTCTATCACTCGATTCTCTGTAATCAGCTTAATAGCCCTGCTAATCGCACTGCTTTTACCTATTCCAGATGTGCCGATAATGGTAAAACTATCCGATCCACCCATGATACCACTGTACTCTTGCTGTACGATAGCTCTATAGTTTTGATTTTGTTGCTGTACTGCCAGCTTTGTTCCCTTTTTCTGCATGGATCGCAAAAGAGCCAAGTACAATTTACTATAGATTTCCAGCGACATCTGCGAAGGAATATATATCCTGTACAAGTCGGATAGCATCATAAGCCTTACGGAAGTATCTGTGTTGCGGCTTTCAGGATTGTACTCCGGCAATATTTCCAATGCAGCTATTAATGAATCCCCTGACTTCATGTGAGGCAGGACGTTGATAATGTCTGAAAGATTTATCATGACTTAGCTCCTTCCATATAATTTCTATGGCGTTTATGCTGTTCACATTTGCGGTTATCTCGAATATTTTTTACGCTCACATCGCCACTGCGCCTGGCACTACCAGCGATTATCTCAATGTGCCGCGCAAGATGAATCTGAGCCTGTAGATTATTCTGATTAGCTCCTTTGGTAATCGATCTCTGCGCTGTCTGTAACTCCTGTACGGCAATCAAATCTTTACCCTCAAATCTAGATTCAATAATGGTAAATTTAGCATATATTCCATTTTCCAATAGCCATACAGAAGTAACATCCTCTGGATTATAGGCAACGGTAACTTCACCGCCTTTAAGATACTGCTCTGTATACCCGTCACAGTGATAGCGCATTTTGTTTACTTTTAAGCCAAATATGCTGAATTTACCCATAGTTCTCGGCAATAGCGTAAGTATAAGCTCTTCAGCACTTACTTCAATCAAATTGGCACCGATTTGGGATTTACCCCAGTTCCAGATACAGCTTGCATGAGGTTTTACATTTTCAGCAATCATGGATTCGGTATAGGGAAACTTCTCAAGTGTCCGTTGAGAGTTGTAATACATGATGCAATGAAGGATAATTTTCTCAAAATCCACCATGGTCAAGCAAGCATCTTTCCGGTAGTCATGCGCTCCCCTTTCTTGATAATCAACTTCAATTACCCCTTTGCCTTTCAGATGCTTTTTATAGGTTGACTGAACCACATCAAAGAATTTCTCCACCATGCCTTTCAACTCAGGTCTATAGGATGGAAGATTGACTATTTTAACGCCCAATTCTGCAATTTGCTCAAAGTTTTCCGATTTGTATTCACTTCCCATATCCGTAACCAACGTCGCAGGAAGTTTATCGCAAGACCAACCTTCTGCATTTATAGAAATGCCAAACTGCTTACACCAAGCAGCTTTATCCGCTATAACATTCAGCATCAGTCCCCGAAGGCTATATACGCCACCAGACCACGATAGGACATAGCCGCAACATACACCGCTGTAAGCATCAATGCAAGCAGTCAATATTGGCCTTCCTACAATATTACCAATATCATTAACGAGGTAAATATCGCATATGGTAGAATCCAGCATTCCCACGCCAATAGCAGGAGCAAATGATTGTACACCATCGCCAATAAGCGGTCTGTTATTTCTCTGGTAATTCTTTAATCCATTTCTAGAAATATAAAAGTTCTGCATCTTCTTTGTCTTACGGTAGAAATAACGAAATTGATAAAAGGAAGGATACGCATCTGCTAAAACGCCCATACTGTCACAATATTTCTCTTTGAGCATCATGGTATAAGCAGTCATAAGGGATTGTTTTTTCGTAGTATAGAAGAACTTATTCAAAGCCCATCGTATATTTTTTTCATCCTGTGTCAGTTCTGTATCATCCCTCTGCTTCCGCGGGGCAAGAACTGTTATATTCATATAGGCTAAATACAGGCACAAATAGATCCGAATAGTCTGCTTTGATATATTATTTTCTATAGCTGTAGAACTGATAACTTTAGCACGCATTCTTTCATCCGCTATAAACGGTAGAATCGGTGCAATCAACGTATAGCGGTCATACATTACTTTTCTCTGCTCAGCATCCAAAGCATCAATATCAGTGACGGTAAAATTCGTAGTCTGAATCAAACCTTCACCAGTGCATTGGGCAAAGGAATCCAAAGTCGAAGATGCCACCCATACAGGCATAGTCCGTTTGATGCAGTCGATCATGAGGATTTTATCCGGCTTTATCTCTAAAACCCTGATAATGCTATTACCATCCTTCAACAAATCATGCTTCTTCATCGATGACCAGCCCCCAATCTGTAACTCCATGCCGTAACCAGTATTCCCTTGAAGCATCCAATAATTTGACCATAAGCGGCTTCAGTAGAAACTTACGAAATACACATTCTCGCACCATCAAATCATTATCCGACTTGACGCAGACAAAATCCGAAGTATATTGGTCAATGTCCCGCCCAGTAAGCGGGACATTGCACCGTATCTCTTTTACTTCATCACTCGTTTGCAGAATATCTGCATAGGCGTATTGGATCGCATCGTATGTCCTACATACTTCATTGCACTTTCCAATGACACGTTTTTCACAACGACCTTTAAAATTTTTCTTCCTCACCTTTGCAAAACCTCCATATTAGGAACGCTCTGCTGCTTGACTCCATTTTCCCAAAAGTACTTCCCAAAAATGAAAAGGGGCGGTTTTTGGGGAATTGGAGATTCCGTTTTTGGGAAACAGAAATTCATGACCATATTCTCCCGCCCCGTATTACGGGCGTTTTAAGCTAATACTCGTGAAAATCAAAGCAATATGCTTTTTCCCAAAAAGCATAAAAGAAACTATCACCATGTCGCGGGGCACTGCCGTTTATTCTGTAAAGGGCATTTTTCTTTATTCTCTCTGGCTTTGCCAGACATGCCCGCCACTCCATGGTGAACGCTCTTTTTCAGCAAGCAGAAATCCCTGTATTTTCGCGGGTTGAGGATAAAAAAAGACCCTGCATAAGCTTCGCTAAAAGCTTTTATGCAAGGTCTTTTTGTCTATGTCGGCCCCAATCGGTAAAAACGGGAATAGTCTTATTTACCGTCACGGCCGTGACAACTTCTTTATTCCCATTCAATAGTAGCAGGTGGTTTAGATGTCACATCATAAACTACTCTATTTACACCCGGAACCTCATTTACTATACGGCGGGACACTTTATCAATGACTTCATAAGGAATACGAGCCCATTCCGAGGTCATGGCATCAGAACTGGTAACAGCCCGCAGTGCCACAGTGTGACAATAAGTCCGCATGTCACCCATTACGCCAACTGATTTTATATTAGGCAAACAGGCGAAGTACTGCCAGATTTTTTCTGAAAGACCGGCTTTGGCAATTTCATCACGAAAAATTGCATCTGCTTCCCGCGTTACCGCTAATTTTTCCTCAGTTACTTCACCAAGGACACGTATGGCAAGCCCAGGCCCTGGAAATGGCTGACGCCATACCAAATCATGCGGTATACCGAGTTTTTCTCCCACTGCGCGAACTTCGTCTTTAAATAACTCACGCAATGGTTCAACAAGAGAAAACTGCATATCTTTCGGCAATCCACCGACATTATGATGACTTTTGATAGTAGCTGATGTTTTTGTGCCGCTTTCAACCACATCAGGATAAATAGTTCCCTGCACCAAAAAATCTATCTGTCCAAGTTTATTGGCTTCTTCTTCAAAAACACGAATAAATTCTTCACCGATAATCTTACGCTTTCTTTCCGGATCGGAAACACCCTTTAATTTACCGAGAAATCTTGCCTGGGCATTGACACGAATGAAATTCATATCAAATTTATCTTTAAATACCTTTTCAACCTGGTCTCCCTCATCTTTACGAAGCAGCCCATGGTCAACAAAGATGCAGACCAACTGCCTACCGACTGCTTTGTGTGTTATAACAGCGGCAACAGAGGAATCAACACCACCAGACAAAGCGCACAAAACCTTTTTATCTCCGACAATTCTTTTTATCTGATTTATCTTACTTTCGGCAAATGCTGCCATATTCCAGTTTCCCTTTACCTGACAAACATCAAATAAAAAATTTTCCAGCATTTTTTTACCAAAAGGTGTATGTTCTACTTCCGGATGAAACTGTACACCATATATCCTGCGTTGATCATTTGCCATTGCAGTGACCGGTCCTGTATGTGTCTGCGCAATAACAGTAAAATTTTTCGGTGCTTTTGCTACATAGTCACGATGACTCATCCAACAAGTATTTTCTTTTTCGATATCCTTAAATAATTTTACCGTATTATCAAGTGTTAATACTGTTTTACCATATTCACCTGTTTCAGCATGTGTAACAGTTCCGCCTAATTCGTTGGCAATGATCTGATGCCCATAACAGATACCAAGAACCGGTACATTTATATCAAATAAGCCATCTACAGCTTGCGGTGTGTCTTTTGCATATACGCTGGCTGGTCCTCCTGTAAGAATTATTCCTTTAGGATTTTTGGCCTTTATTTTTTCAAGTGAATAATCATATGGCACTATTTCACAGTACACGCCGCATTCTCTGACTCGACGGGCAATTAATTGATTATACTGGCCGCCAAAATCAATTACAAGTACAATTTCATTGGTATCAGTCAAAGTAAGTCCTCCTATAAGTATAAGTTTTTACAACATAATTAATAATAAAAAAAGGTAAAAAGATGCTCTCCCTACAGCAACAGTTTACTATGTAATGCTGTCTGCTGTAAAGAGAGCAGGAATAATTTCTATAAATAAAATTAAGCCTTGCCTTCGCATCCAAGGACATCGGTTATTTTATGTTTAACAAGTTCCTTTATATATGCTCTAGCTGGTGACAAGTACTGGCGTGGATCAAAATGTTCCGGATGTGCTACCATATACTCACGAATGCCCGCAGTCAATGCCAACCGCAAATCGGAATCAATATTTATTTTACATACAGCTGATTTAGCTGCTTTTCTCAATTGTTCTTCCGGAATACCAACGGCATCAGCCAATTTACCGCCATTGTCATTAATTATTTTTACATATTTGGGAATAACTGACGACGCTCCGTGCAATACGATTGGGAAGTTTGGCAAGCGTTTTTCAACTTCTTCTAAAATATCAAAACGAAGTGGTGGTGGTACTAAAACACCATCAGCATTTTTAGTGCACTGTTCCGGTGTGAATTTAAAAGCCCCATGGCTTGTCCCAATAGCAATAGCCAAAGAGTCAACTCCAGTGGATTTTACAAATTCTTCAACTTCTTCAGGCTGTGTATAAGAAGAATCTTCTGCAGTTACATGAACATCATCTTCTATGCCGGCCAGTCTGCCTAATTCACCTTCAACAACAACGCCTTTTCCATGGGCATAATCAACAACGCGCTTAGTAAGTTCAACATTATCCTTAAAACTATGTTTTGAACCATCAATCATTACGGAGGTAAAACCACCGTCGATGCAAGCTTTACAAATATCGAAGTCAGCGCCATGATCAAGGTGCAATGCAATTGGCAGATCTGTATCTTCGATTGCTGCTTCAACCAGTTTAGTCAGGTAGACATGTTTTGCATATTTGCGTGCACCAGCGGATACCTGAAGAATCAAAGGTGCATTTTCTTCTTTGGCTGCTTCAGTGATTCCCTGGATGATTTCCATGTTATTTACGTTAAATGCGCCAATAGCATAGCCGCCTTCATAAGCTTTTTGAAACATTTCTGTAGTGGTTACTTTTGCCATTACTAATACCTCCAACTTATAATGTAAGTGTCTTATAAAATTATATCACAATTACACGCCTTTTGTATAATTTGGCAAAAATAATTGTAAATTTTATAATTATTTTGTCGTTATACTTTATACTTACACTTTTAACAGACAGATAACAGTAATAGTCTACTTACGTTCAGCAAAAAATACGCTACATTAACACTCGCACAAGTTCAAATAATATCATTAGTATTATATCTTATATTTTGTTATCAAAAAATTAATATAACTTTGATATTATCATATGTCATGTGTTATAATAAGATTCAAAAGGAGATACTAATGAATGGATTATTAACTAACCTCGACAAAATACATACCACCGAATTGGGTATCAAACGTATAACCAAAAATCTAAACCTTGATACACCTGATGTCATTGCATGGTGCAGATCACAAATAAAGGATGCGCGCAGCATAGTCAAAACAGGAAAAAATTGGTATGTTTACAGCGAGGACATAGTGCTAACCATCAATAGTTATAGTTTCACGATAATTACGGCACACAAAGAAAAAAGAAAATAAATTAGCTCTTCCATTAACAGATATATTGCCATAATTTGACATAACAGCTGATTACTGTTATCCCTATAAGGATGCAGCTGCACCATGGAGACGTAAAGTTTTCGATGGTGGCAGATGTTGCATAAGGCCCTATATATCAGCCACTTATTGGTTCATAAACTTTTAAAATTTATGTCCAAATAGGGGTAGGGTGGTAAAATACAATAACAACGATTTACGTAAGCGGCTATCTTATTACAAGATAGCCGCTTTTATTTTTCTTCGTGAACAACTCGAGTGGTATAATGATGAGAAATTCATTATAGGGGGGCGATTAGCTTATGAAAATATCAACGAGAATAGGAATTAAATCATTTCTTATTTACACTAAGAGTTTAGACAGAAAAACTGATAAAGAAGCATATTTAGATTTGCTGGAATCAATGATAATCTCTTCAGACGTAAATTCATCAAAGTCCATAGAGGTTGAGAGTAATAATATAGCATTTCTGAGTGATGAAGAGTTAATTCGGATTGGGAAAATAATTATCGAAGAAGAAAATCTATCGGAATATTATAATCAGTTGATGCATCAGGATGATTTTTTTTACGAATTTAAAAAAACTTATAATACATACTTAAAAAAAGCGTTTGAACCAACTAAAAAAGCCTTTGATGATTATAATGCATATCTTTCAAGTATTGCAGAATCCGCAGCATTAAAATTTTCGGAACTTAAGAATGTGATGGTTAGTATCGCAAAATCAATTGATATAGAGCTTCTAAGAAAAAAAGTTAATAAAGCGGAACGTTTTAATAATATTGCTATTGATTTGGAATGATTTCCGACAGCAGTAGGAAATCAATTATCGCTTGATGATGTTATTAACATCGTAACTCTGTACGATTCTGAAGGAAAAGAAAAGGCCAAGGCAGTTATTGACCTTTTGTTTGTTAAACTATATGGTGCAAATGAAATTAATAGATTATATGCTGGATGGGAAAAGAATACTCTCTTAAAAAGTAGATTACCAGTTTTAAGGGAGGGAATTGATGCACATTTAGGAAAGCATTTTAACGCTTCTGTATGTACAATATTGCCACAAATAGAAGGGGTTATTCATGATATCATTCCAATGACTGTAAAAAAAATCTATAAGAAAGATTTAGATGCTGTTGTCGTATCTGTTGTCGATAGTAAGGATTTTAATCAAACTACAAAGAAATTTTATTTTAAAATTGTTTTACAAGAATTTCGGCATGGTGACGAAATTCCAGTTCTTAGTCGGTATGCTATTTTACATGGAGAAGATACAAATTTTGGAACAGAAGTTAATTCATTAAAATTAATATTGTTGTTTGATTTTTTACAGGCACAAATAGCAGAACATAAAATCGACTGAGTTTATAAGAAAGATTACTTTGATGAAGATTAAAAAGCAAAAGAACAATTTCAATCCATATTAGATTTCAAGAAAATATAATTTATAAGCAATCGTCTTATAATAAGATAATCGCTTTTTTATTTGTATATATTGCTAATCTACCTATCAGTTAATTAACATAACAAAGCTATGGTCGCCCATACAATGACAGATGTGCGACGCTGTAGATATTCTTTCTGCATAACTTGATTTTACGAAGCGGTTGCATACTTATCGTATCTGTTTCGATTAGATCGCCGATGACAGTGCCGGTATATACACGGTTCCCGATAACACAATGGTCCCATGAACTTGACTCATTTATATCAAATTTTTTAACAGATAGCGTTTCAAGATCCATGACAGCCATCTTTCCGTTGCTTATATTTATATACGCACTTCTCTCATCGAACCTGACGACGCCTAAATCAGACGACAGATTTTCACCGAGCCGCATAACTTCAATTACTTGCAGATTATTTTTATCAAGGACATACAGGTCGCAAAAATCAGTGAGGACAATATATTTTCCACAAATTGAAAAAGCGCGTGCTTTGCCGTCCTTTTTGAAGATAATGTTTTGTGCCGTCGGGCTCATGTCAATGAAATCACACTTACAAAAAGTACGTTTACAGCGTATATATAGAAATTGCCCGTCCGCAGCCATATTTAGACCATCGTTTTCCAAATTGAGTATTTTTATCGCATCCATAAAATATCCTTTCTGTATAAAAATATAAGTAATCTGAAATTCAAATGTCTAAATTGTTTTTAGTATAACATAAACAATAAACGACCATGCTAAAATAGATGGGTCTTGGATAATAGTTCTTGGTGCCAATTGTTTGCGCCTTTTTGAAAAATTGCTTCATATAAAAAATCAGTAAGCAAGATAATCTCATTATTTTTAATAGGTCTAATATTCATTTTTTCGTTACTACCTTTCTTGCAGCTAATATAAATAATACAAGCAAATTCATATGTATTATAATTCGATATTTTCATTAGCTTCGCAATTCTAACTCACTTCTGTCCAAGTTGGCCCGAAGTGCCGTACTTTCCCGGGCTATCGTTCTCCGCCTTGTCCCACGCAATAAAAAATTCATCCATGGAAGCGTATCGGGCAGCCCTATCAACGGAAACTGCTTTTAACACGGTATCATAGCACGACTTGCTTAATTCCCATTTCTCAAGCGAGCAAGGGGTGAAAGCATTTTCGTCGTATCTTCGCTGTATATCTGCGTCTGTGAAATTGCCAAAGAAACTAAATAGCAACGCCCCGAGCGTATATACATTTGTTGCTTCGTCAATTACAGCACCCTTCACATATTCTTCCGGGGCTTTCAATCTCTTTGTGCCAAAAAAGTCCTCACCCATATCATTTATTGCCGGCTTTTTTCTAAAAAAATCAATGTCGCATATGGTTGTGATATCGGTTGAAAAATCGTACAGTATGCTTCCGTCATAAAAATCTACAGCGACATAGTTTCTTTTTGCCACAGTAGATAAAAAGGAAAATAACACTTTCACGGACTTAATCCTTTTTTTAAGTGGCAACTGCTTGAATCGTTTGGCAGGCGGCACTATCTGAGGATTATTATGGTATTTCTCAAAATTCCAATAATCAAACAAACAATCCCCCTCTGTCCATTTGAATACAGCAATATAAATTTCTCCAAGAGAATAGTGCTTTACCAGTTCAATTAAGTTTGGATGTTTTATATTCTCGTATATAAGCATTGCTTTTTTTAATGAAGCAACAGCTTCTTCCGGTGTTCTGACTGATTCAATGGTTTTTAATCCTGCCACTTTAACAAAATATCTTTCTTTGCCGTCATCAATACCGAAACTAATGTTACCAGAATCATTTTGTGAAAATACACAGAAAATCTTGCCCAATGAATTGAGCCATGAAAAATCGTGCCATTTTTTCATTTGAAACTCAATATTTCCCAAATTAATATTAACCATCATTTCCTCCATATATCTGCTCTACGGTTCGCTATATTTCGCAGTAGGGTGTACGAGACTGCCTGTGCGGAACACTATTTTTCCCTGATAATATTACCCATAAAGTTAAGAGCTGAGGTTGTTTTGCAGTTTTTGGTATGCTATAATGCATAATTTTATTATAATAACATATTTTAAGCAAAGAGAATACTATGCACTCACCAGCATTAACGATACAGATCCGTTCAAAAGCTTCGGCACGTTTTTTCTGAAAGACTTTTGAACCCTCAAAATGCTTGGTGCGTCTTTCCATCGACAACTTGTTTTATAGGGGCAACCCATGCAATCTTCACAAGCATACATTGTCTTTTCGGCAAGATAGCCCGTCTTGCTCTTACTTCTACGAATTCCGATTTTTGTGATCTTCTTTCCGTTATAGCAGGTGCAGCTATCGGTTTCTGCATCATAGGCCAGATTTCCACGCCGTCCAATGTCCTTACTGTAGGGTTGTGTCTGACTCTTTTCATAATTGGCAGGCTTGATGTAGGCGATATAATCCTGCTTTTCCAGATACAGATAATTTTCTTTGCTCTCATACCCAGCATCGGCCGCGATATTTTTATATCACAAATACTAATTTGCATTGGCCCTGCAGGTATTTTAACTTCCGCCAGAGTTTTTTTGAGATGATACATACGGACAGCTCCTCCGTGAGGAATGTGGATGCCGAAATTATCCTCTGCTTGTGCAAAGAATGCAGAGATCTTATCCATGAGTTTCTGCTGATTCCAGGTCGTTGCCTTCTTCCAAACGAAGGTATACTTATTAGCAGCAGCTTCTATCTTTGTACCATCAATGAACAAATTCTCTAAAAAAAGCTCACCACAATCTGCCAAGATGCCATCAAACTGAGTGAAAACTTCTTTTGCCAGTTGTGCAACATGGAGACTGCGGAAGCGGGCAATGTTCGCATGGTAAGGAGCTGGTTTTCCTTCCATGAGATACATGAAATTAATATCCCGTCTGCAGGCCCGCTCAATGCTTCTGGCAGAGTAAATATGGTTCATGTAAGCATAAAGTAAGATTTTAAGCATCTGTCTTGGGTTTGCCTGATTTTTCCCGTAACGGGAATAGGGCTGATACAGCTTTTGCAAATTTATCTTCTCAACAATTTGTCCCAGCAGCCGAACAGATTCATCTTTTGGAATAAGATATTCAATATTTAGAGGAAACTTTAATTGATAAGCGCCGCCATTCATTGTATAATCTTTTTGTGTAAATTCGTTTAATGACATAGGTAAATTCTACCCCGAACCTCGAACTTTTCGAAGTCCGGGGTTTATCTTTTACACAGAGAAAAAGGAGTGCCACACTAATTTCTTAGTGCGACACCCCCTTCTTGCCGGTTAGTGCTTATCTCAATTAACTTGGTTAAATGTGTATTATAGATAACTATGGATCATCCAATTCTGCTGGAGAACATGGACTTTGAAGATATACCTTTGAAATATTGTTTCCTGTTCTCTTGACATTAACTTTAGATAAGTCCACCCTATATCTCAGTGAGTAAACTCAATATGTAATAGCGATTGCAAATAAGCATAACACTAATGGCTTTGTAAAGTAAACATGAAAGATTAACAAATGGGAACAGCCAATTACTTCAAGCAACGAACAAAAGCTTGTGTTTACTTCTGGCAGAAAGATTGAGCCCTGCAACTTGTGCCGGAGTCAAACTGTTAAGAGCGGAATGAGGACGGACAAAATTGTAAAAAAAGAGAAAAACCGCGATAAGATTGTTGACGGAATTGAAAGAAGAAAATCCCTGTTTGGTTTTATACCATGCCTTGAACTGCTTGTTAAAGCATTCGATCAG
>NZ_WIQU01000025.1 GCF_015732285.1 Pectinatus frisingensis | reverse complement strand
GGTAGTGTAAAATAGTTTGTGCTTTTGAAAAAAATCTGTAGAATGAAGATATGGAGGTCAAAAGCATGGGACTATTAACGAAAGAACAAATTCGGGAACTCATTAAAGAACGAAACATAAAGACAACTAGCGATATTTCGGCAATGCTCAAGGATTTATTTAGTGAAACGATGCAGGAAATGCTGGAAACTGAAATGGATACGACTCTGGGCTATGGTAAAAATGAAAACTCTGCCAAACAAACCGACAATCGCCGCAACGGTCATAGCAAGAAGACTGTGGTTAGTGAATATGGCGATACCGAATTGCTTATTCCTCGCGATCGCGAAGGCGAACATGAACCTTTAATCGTAAGAAAACATCAGAAAAATTTGACCGGCATTGAAGAACAGATCATTGCCTTATACAGCAAGGGAATGACAGTTAGAGATGTTCAAGATCACCTAAATCAACTATATGGCATTACCGTATCGCCAACTTTGATTTCCAACGTAACCAATAAGCTCATGCCCTTGATCAAGGAATGGCAAAGTCGGCCACTGGAGAAGACCTATGCTGTCGTTTTTTTGGATGCGATTCATTATAAAGTGCGTCAGGAAGGCGCCATTGTAAACAAGGCTTCCTACATGGTTATTGGCATTGATTTAGACGGACGTAAAGACGTTTTGGGAATGTGGATTGGCGAACATGAAACCTCAAAGTTTTGGCTAGTCGTATTAAATGAGTTGAAAAACCGCGGCGTACAGGATGTTCTCATTTGCTGCGTTGACAATCTGAAGGGATTTAACGAAGCTATTGGAGCTTGTTTCCCTGAGGCCGAAATTCAAAAATGCATTGTTCATCAAATTCGTAATTCCATTCGCTATGTATCCTACAAGGATGTGAAGAAAGTACTGGCCGATTTAAAGCCGGTCTATACGGCGGCGTCGGAGCCGCTGGCACTAGAATTCTTGGAAAGCTTTGAAACGATATGGGGCAATAAATACCCCTTGATCGTCAATTCTTGGCGAGCTAACTGGTCAGAACTATCGACCTTTTTCAAGTACCCACCGGAGATTCGGAAAATTATTTATACAACTAATATGATTGAAAGCTACCATCGGCAGCTTCGGAAAGTAACGAAGGGAAAAAGCATTTTCCCTAATGACGAATCACTGCAGAAGATGCTCTATCTAGCTACTATGGACGTTCTAAGAAAATGGACGGGCCGGGTTCAAAATTGGGGACAAATTCTGCTGCAATTATCCGTTTTTTTCCCCGATAAAGTAAAATCTGCTTTATCTTAATTAGGAAAAAAGCACAAAACTATTTACAGACCC
>NZ_WIQU01000005.1 GCF_015732285.1 Pectinatus frisingensis | reverse complement strand
TATGATAGTGTAATATCATTAGCATCAGAAAAAAAGTAAATAATTTTGTGCAGCATAAAAATAACCTTTAATTATAAGAGTAATTATGATTAAAGGTTATTTTTTTTTGAAAAAGTGAAGTCGACCGTTTAATTTATATGGAGCATAGTTATATCTTGTAAGCTGATTAATGCCCCTTAAAATAATAATGCTTTCTTTTAAGGGATTATTTATTGTATAGTAACAGATATAAAATAATGTAATAAAAAAAGTAAAAAATAGTAAAATATAGAAAATAATGAAACGTGTAAATCTTTATTTAAACAATGAAAACGCTGTAAATAAAGGGAAAAACAAGTATAAAAAGTTTATTTACTTTTTTTTGGCATGAAGCTTGCTTATAAAAGAGACAGGAGGACGGACCTATGAAAAATGAAATCCAGAGATTGATTATGCAGGAAGATCATAATAATCCTTACAAGGATACGGATTTGGCAAAGCATTTTTCAATTAGCAGAGAATACGTGACGATTTTGCGTAAGGAATTGCAGATTTCTGATTCACGAGAACGAAAACAAAAATATATTACAGATGAGATTCAAGAAATTTTGAAAATCAGACCAGAAATTAACTTAAAAGAATTGAAAAAACTGTTGAAAAGCAAAGGTTATGCCATGTCTGATTATTTGTTGGGGAAATATCTGCAAAATATAGACAGGCAGCATATTCGCAAGGAAATGTTGTCAGATGAGGAGGATGAAAAACAAGAAAAGGATGTAAAAAAAGGGAGTCGTGCGTTTGAAAATCTTATTGGTGCACATGGCAGTTTATATGCACAAATACAGCAGGCAAAAGCAGGAATGCTTTATCCACCGCATGGTTTGCATTGCTTAATAGTCGGTGAAACCGGAGTCGGTAAATCTGAATTGGCAGAATCAATGTATAGATTTGCTTTGGAATCTACAAGTCTTCCAACTAATGCACCGTTCAATGTTTTTAATTGTGCTGATTATGCAGAAAATCCACAATTGCTGATTACTCAATTGTTTGGCTGTATCAAAGGAGCGTATACCGGAGCAACATTTGATCGTAAGGGATTGATTGAACAGACAGATGGAGGAATTCTTTTTCTTGATGAAGTACATCGTCTTTCATCAGAAGGGCAGGAAATGTTATTTCAGCTTATTGATAAAGGACATTTTCGCCGCTTGGGAGAAACAGATGCAATTCATAAGGCAAATGTTCAGCTTATTGCGGCCACTACTGAAAATATTGAAACCAGTCTTTTAGCTACGTTTAAAAGACGGATTCCCATGTTGATTTCTTTACCATCACTTGCGGAGCGGCCGCTTACCGAAAGATTACACCTTATTGAAAAATTTTTTAATGATGAAGCCACTAGAATGAATGCTGCCCTGCAGGTGGCACTCGATGCTATGAAGGCCTATCTTTTGTATGATTGCATGGGAAATATCGGGCAGCTTAAAAGTGACATTCAAGTGGCTTGTGCCAAATCTTTTTTAGATTTTGTAACACATAAAAATGAAATTGTGCATGTTGATGTATCTAATTTACCTCTTTATGTAAAGAAGGGATTGCTGAAACTGTCCGGCCGGCGTAAGCAGATCGACAGTCTGGTCTGGAAAGACGGTTGGTTTGAACCAGGTGCTGAAACCACAGAGTCTAAGATGCTTACAGAAGACGTGTATAGTTTTCCTAAGGAATTTTATATTTATATTGAGCAATTATATGATAATTATGAGAAACATGGAGTGGCCTCAGAAAAAATCAATCAGCTGATAGGTGCTGAAATTGAAAAGAAGCTGCAAAATATTATCGCACATAGTCAAAGACGTATGGCACCGTTAACTTTGGATGAAGTTGCTAAGGTGATTGGCAAAGATGTTATTGACTTGTCACAGGAAATTCTTCAAATAGCAGAAAAAGAACTAGGAGTATTTGATCAGTCTTTAGTGTATTGCCTGGCAGTTCATCTTAATGCCGCATTTACAAGGCTGGGGCAGGGAAAGAAAATTATTAATCCTAATCTTGCAGCGATAAAAGAAAAATTTTCACATGAATATGCATCCGCTTGCAAAATGGCACTGGCTATTGAGCAGCACTATAAGATTGAACTGCCCGATGATGAAGTAGGTTATATAGCGCTTTATCTGCATAAGACAGAAACAGAAGAAGAAGGTCGGATCGGTGTTGTTGTGGCAGCGCATGGTGGTGTTGCCAGTGCTTTGCTGGATGTGGCATCAAGATTATTAAATGTGACTCATGGAAAATCCTTTAATATGAGTTTTGAACAAGATCCGACAGAGGCCTGTGAAGATCTGCAGAAAATAATATATGAAGCCGATGAAGGCAAAGGCGTGCTTTTGCTCGTCGACATGGGATCACTTCTCACCTTTGGTGAGATTATCCAAGCCAGAACCAAAATTCATGTGGAAACGATTTGCCGTGTAGATACTATGATGGTAATAGAAGCCTTGCGACGCAGTATACTGCCGGAAGCTACTTTGAGTAATTTGGTTAAAGCAATTGAGGGAATGCTGGAAACATTTCCTAAGGTCCCTGTGGGGAAAACCGCCAGAGGAAGAAAACGGCGGGCTATTATTACAACATGTTTTACTGGAGAGGGAGCAGCTGTTTATTGTTCACAGCGGCTTAGAAAAACTTTTGGGCAAAAAATAAATGATATTTCTTTATTGCATATGGGGATAATCGGGGAAAATGATATTGATCAGCAGCTTGCTGATATTATGAAGCAATATGAAGTACTGGCGATTGTGGGAAGTGTTAATCCTAAAGTTGAAAATGTACCATATATTTCCTTACGTGAACTCATGACGCAAGAAGGAATCACGCTCTTATCAAGAATAGTCAGCAGTTCGGCAGTTACTACAGGCACTTTGCAGACCAAGGCAGGGGAAATTCCTGAAGCTGTAAAATCAATGGAAATTTTAATATTGCAGGGGAAAAATACTAAAAATCAAGTAATTCACGAAATGTGCAAATATCTGATAGGAAATGATTATGTTGAGTCGGATTATGAGCAGGCTGTTTTAAAACGTGAGAAATTAGGTCCATTTTTGGTCAATAATAAGGTAGCCTTGCCGCATGCAGACAGCTCTTATATAAAATCTTCGGTTATATTATTTGCTAAACTTGCAAAACCGGTACTTTGGGGCAACAAACAATCAACAACACTTATTTGCATGTTGGGATTGGATATAGATGGTAAGGATAGTGTGCAGTATTTGTATGAAAAGTTTCTTGATGAAAATATTATTAACCAATTGGAAACAGCTGAAACAGAAAAAGAACTAAGGGAGGCCTTGATTGGCAATGCAGGTTACAGTAAATGAAAAATTAATCCTATTGGATTTAATGGGAAAAGACAGAGAAACTTTACTTGGAAAGATGGCAGACAATCTTTGTGAAAATGGATTTGTAAAAAATACTTATAAAGATGCTATTTTGGCACGAGAAAAGATATTTCCAACAGGATTGCCCACACAGCCATACGGTGTAGCGATACCTCATACTGATATTGAACATGTAAATACACCGGCAATTAGCATAGCACGATTTAAAGAACCGGTAGAATTTACCATCATGGGGGAAAAAGATGTCACAGTCCCAGTGAAGTTGGCATTTATGCTGGCTATGAAGGAAAAACACACACAGCTTGATATGCTGCAAAAATTGATGGCAGTTTTACAAAATGAAGATGCATTGAATTTTTTGGCTGCAGAACAAAACAGTGTATCAATCAAAACATTCATACAAGAAAAATTGGATTTGAAAGGATAAAATAAAATGGCAGAAAAATTAGTATTAGTGGCATGCGGTACAGGCATTGCCACATCAACAGTTGTTTGCAAAAGAGTAGAAGAATTATTAAAAGAAAATCATGTTTCAGCAAAAGTAATTCAGTGTAAAATCTCTGAGGTCGGCAGTTATGAAGATCAAGCAACACTGCTGGTGACAACCACTATTCCACCACGTGAATATAAGATGCCGCTTGTCAAAGCATTAAATTACCTAACGAACATGAATACTGAGAAAACCGACAAAGAAATACTTGATGTATTGAAGTAAAAAAAACTTGATTCGCCAAATAAATTATAATATTTCATATTTTAGGAGGAGACGTTAATGGTTTTAGATGTAGTGCAATTTATATTAGGACTCGGGCCAACAGTAATGTTGCCGATAGTTATTACGATCATTGGTATGGCATTTGGGCAGGGCTTTAAAAAAGCATTTCGTTCGGGGGTTACGATCGGGGTCGGTTTTGTCGGCATTAATCTGGTTATTGGATTACTTACTTCAAATCTTGGCGACGCCACTCACCAAATGGTGACACGCTATGGTTTAGCGTTGAATATTATTGATGTAGGCTGGCCGGCGGCAGCAGCTATGACGTGGGCATCACCAGTTGCGGCATTTATGATACCTATTTGTATGGTGGTTAATATCGCAATGTTAGTCACAAAGACAACAAATGTTGTTGATATTGATATTTGGAATTATTGGCATTTTGCGGCAGCGGCAGCGACAGTTTTTGTACTCACTGAGGGAAATTGGATATTTGCTATTTTGGCTGGGATTATTTATGAAATAGCGGTACTAAAAATTGCTGACTGGACTTCACCGATAGTAAAGAATTATTTTGGGATGGAAGGTCTTTCTTTCCCGACAGGGTCAACTTGCGCACAAGGGCTTATTGGTATCCCGATTGTAAAAGTTATTAGTAAGATACCTGGTATAAGAAATTTGCACGCGGATCCGGAAGCAATTCAAAAACGTTTTGGTATTTTTGGGGAACCTCTTATGATGGGTTTGATTCTTGGTATCTTATTAGGTATTTTAGCGGGCTATCCAATAGGTAAAATTCTTCAAATCGGTATTATTATGGCTGGGGTCATGTTCTTAATGCCGCGCATGGTTAAAATACTTATGGAAGGGCTTATACCAATATCAGAATCAGTTAAAGATTATTTGCAGAAAAAGAATTTTGGCAAGGACAGAGAACTTACAATCGGTTTGGATGCAGCAGTGGCAGTTGGACATCCGGCAGTCATAGCTACGGCTCTTGTACTTGTTCCATGCACATTATTTCTTTCGGTTGTTATTCCAGGAAATAACGTGCTGCCCTTTGGTGACTTGGCAACAATTTGCTTTTATGTAGCATTTATTGTAGGGGCTGCGAAAGGGAATATTGTTCATTCTGTTTTAGCAGGCATGGTTGTAATGGGATTGGCACTATTAATGGCTACAAATATAGCTCAATTCCATACTTCAATGGCTATTGCGGCACATTTCCAGATGCCGGAAAATACTACGATGATATCTAGTCTTGACCTTGGTGGTAACTTCCTGAACTGGATTGTAATTAAGATTTTCCAACTTATTTGATTTTATGTATAACGATATGAACAGGTGGCTGCGGGGCTGGTCCCTGCAGCACTGTTTATGTTAAAACACATTAATATATTCTGAAAGGAACTTTTATGATGAAAGCTTTAGTTAAAATGCAGGCTGGTGCGGGTAATTGGGAGGTTATTGATAAACCGGAACCAAAGATTAATGATGATCAGGTTAAAATTAAAGTAGAGTATATCGGTGTATGCGGCAGTGATATTCATACGTATGAAGGTCACTATAATGTTAATGCAGCTGGGCTGACAATAGGACATGAGTTTGCTGGAATCGTAGCGGAAATTGGTAAAAATGTTACCAATGTTAAAGTCGGCGATCGAGTGACATCGGAAACAACTTTTTATGTATGCGGTATATGCAGATATTGTCAGGCACAAGAATATAATCTTTGTCCGCATCGCAAGGGACTTGGAACACAACAGGATGGTGCTGCAGCCGAATATGTGATAGCGCGGAAGGAGAGTGTGCATATTCTGCCGCAGAATTTGTCTACGCGTGAAGCTTCAATTGCTGAGGCCGCGGCTTGTGCTCATCATGGAGTTAATAAAGCTCAAATTACAAAGGGTGATATTGTACTGGTTTTGGGGCCTGGTCCTATAGGATTATTGACAGCACAGGTGGTTATGGCACATGGCGGACGAGTTGTCATGACGGGGTTAACTCAGGATGCTGGTCGTTTGCAGGTCGCTAAGGAAAAATTTGGCGTCGAATATATAGTTGATGTCCAAAAAGATGATCCAAAAAAATTAATTGACGAATTGACGGATGGCTATGGAGCAGATATTTGTTACGATTGCACCGGAGCAGTCCCTTCAATGCATCTTGGCATGAATCTTTTACGCAAAAAAGGACAGTACGTGCAAATAGGACTTTTTGCCAAAGATGAAGTATCGGTTGATTTTTCTAAAATTATCCAAAAAGAACTTGTGGTTTCTGGAAGCCGCAGCCAGAATACATACGATTGGGAACCTACTTTGCGGTTGATGAGTGAAAGGAAAATCGATGCAAATAAAATGATTACACATGAAGTTCGCATTGATGAATGGGATAAAGCGTATGATCTCATAAAAAGTGGTCAGGCAATAAAAGTTGTAATGAAACCTATTTGATAGTTAGGTGAAAGAGATGATTTAATGGTAACCGTTGTTATTGGATCAGATCATGCCGGGCTGCATATGAAAGAATTTATTAAAGAAAAGCTGCATGGCGCCGGATATATGATCATCGACAAAGGAACTTATGATGAAAAATCTGTCGATGCCGGCGTTTATGCTATTGCCGTGGGTAAGGACGTGGCTTCTGACCCAATCGGGAAAAAGGGCATTTTAATATGTGGAACAGGTATTGGAATGTCTATCAATGCCAACAAGGTTAATGGGATTCGTGCGGCATTAGTAAGTGATTTGTTCTCGGCTAAGATGACCAGAGCACATAATGATGCCAATATCCTTTGTATGGGAGCACGGGTAATAGCGGAATCTATGGCATGGGAAATAACAAAAATCTGGCTGACAACTGAATTTTTGGGTGGAAAATATGCTAAGCGAGTCGAAAGCACTATTGAATATGAAAGAATACGGAAATGATTCTGTGGAAAGGACCGGACAGCGGCAATGCTAAAACCAGTGTTTTCAGCGTCTGTTTCCTGCATGGATATTGGCAACTTGGCTGCGGCTATAAAAGAAGTAGAATGCTCAGCGGCAGCTTTTTTCCATTATGATGTAGTCGATGGGAAATTTAACAAGTGTTATATTTTGGGAGATACAGTATATAGATATATAAAAAAAAATAGCAAACTGCCCGTTGAATTACATTTGGCGGTTGAGGACCCAGAAAGATACATTAATATCTTTTCCGGTTATGGAGTAGATTATATTGCTGTGCATTACGAGGCAATGGACAATCCGAAAAGAGTGTTTCAAATGATAAGAAGTACCGGCGCTGTGCCGGTACTGGCTTATCGGGCGGAAACTCCGCCTGGCAGGGATTTTTTAACATTAGCCAATCAATGTGCATGGGTATTGAAACTTACAGTTAATCCAGGATTTTCAGGACAGCAGATTCAAGCAGAAGCTATTGAACATATACGACTGATGGCCGAAATACTGAGAAATAACCATAGTCCGGTTCGCATTCAGGCTGACGGTAATGTAAATTGTGGGACAATAAAGACATTATATGAGGCTGGGGCTGCAATTTTTACAGGCGGGACTTCGGGATTATTTAAGCAGGGACAGCCATTGCAGCAAAATTTGGCACAATTAATTTGTGCTGTTGGCTATAAAGATAAAAATGAGCAGCCGCTAATTTAAGGTAAAGGAGAGAATAAAGTGGTTGATTGGAATAAATATTT
>NZ_WIQU01000023.1 GCF_015732285.1 Pectinatus frisingensis | reverse complement strand
GAAGGATTCAGGCATATTTGTATTGTGGCCGATGTGCATACAATAAAAGTAGCAGGGGAAAAAGTATATGCGGCATTGAAAAAAGCTAATGCCGCATACGATGAATTTATTTTCACCGATAAAGAGCTCATTCCCAATGAATTGAATATAGGAAGAATTTTCACACACATACCAAATGAATGTGATTTTGTCATAGCTGTCGGTTCAGGAGTAATAAATGATTTAATGCGGTTTGTATCCAAAAAGATGCAGGTGCCCTACGCTATAGTGGCGACGGCTCCTTCCATGGACGGATATGCTTCAGCCGTATCGCCGCTTATCATAGATGGTTTCAAGATAACTTACGAGGGACTGGGATTCCCATGGGCGATAATCGGCGATGTTGATATATTAAAAGATGCACCGGTGCATATGATAGCATCAGGTGTAGGTGATATATTTGGCAAATACATCTGTCTGGTGGAATGGAAGTTATCACATATAGTAAATGGAGAATACTATTGTCCGGAAATTGAAAAACTGATGCGAAAAGCAGTTGATACAGTGGCAAAAGCAGCTGACGAAGGCATCGCTGAAAGAGACCCGGCAGCGATAGCTTCGGTAATGGAAGCTTTGGTATGGGCAGGAATAGGCATCAGCTATTGTGGAAATTCACGGCCGGCTTCCGGCTGCGAACATCAGATGGGACATTTTTGGGAAATGATGTTCCTGCAGAACTACCACCGCCATGATATAGAACATGGGACCTTTGTGGGAGTGGCGGCAATAGTGGCACTTTGTGTATATAAAGCAGCGATAAAGATTCTGGAAACGAACAGCAGCTTTAAGGTAATTTCATTTGACAAGGAAGAATGGGAAAAACAGATAATCAAGGTTTATGGTGCATGCAGTGACAGCATTGTCAAATTAGAAAATGAAGTACATAAAAATGACACCCAAAAAGCTGCTGCAAGAATGCAGAATGTCTTGGCCAATAAAATGCAGATAATAGAATTGATGAAAACTCTACCGAATATAGACAGCATGATAACCCGCATGAAAAAAATAAAGGAACCGTATTTGCCGGAACAGATAGAAATCACATCGGAATTACTGCATAACGCAATAATATATGCCAAGGAAATGCGTAATCGCTATGGCGTATTGCAGATGCTGTTCGACTGCGGTGAATTGAAAAAAACAGCAGATGAAGTCTGTACTGAAATTTCGAACTTAAAATAAATGTTTTCACACAGATATAGTGATTATGCGTATGGCAGCAAGGTGGGGAATGGGCAGAATGTTTATAAACGAGGACAAGGCAGGAATAATCCGCAATATAAAAGTTTTTGCTCTGGATATGGATGGAACTGTTTATCTGGATGAGTCATGGATAGATGGTGCCAGAGAATTTTTGGAGAGAATAGAAGCATCAGGGCGCAGCTATGTGTTTTTGACCAATAATTCATCAAAAAATCCGCAAAATTATGTCAAAAAACTGCACCGGATGGGACTGGATGTCGGTGAGGAAAAAATTATAACATCAGGACAGGCGACGATCTTTTATCTACAGCGTAATTATCCGGGGAAACGAGTATTTTTATTAGGTAACGATTTTTTAAAAGCAGAATTTGAACATAAAGGAATAATACTTGATGATGTAACTCCGGATGTGGTGGTCACAGCTTTTGATACATCACTGAACTATAAAAAAATGTGCCGGGTATGTGACTTTGTGAGAGCCGGACTGCCTTATATAGCAACGCATCCGGATTATAACTGCCCGACCAAAAATGGTTTTGTACCTGATGCCGGGGCTATACATGCTTTTATAAAAGCGTCCGCCGGAAGAGAACCGGACCATATTATCGGCAAGCCCAACAAAGAAATAATAAAATATCTGCTGGCGCGTATCGATAAGACCGGTGATGAAGTGATGATGGTGGGAGACCGGCTTTATACGGATATAGCGGCCGGAGTGAATAATGGACTATCCAGTATGCTGGTATTAAGCGGTGAGACAAAAAGAGAGGATCTAGCAAGAGCAAAGATCAAGCCGCAGCTGGTTTTTGACTCGGTGAAAGAAATAATACCGTTTTTATGATNTATGATAGTGTAATATCATTAGTATCAGAAAAAAGTAAATAATTTTGTATAACATAAAAATAACCTTTAATTATAAGAGCGATTATGATTAAAGATTATTTTTTATGTTTATTGCAGATGATATATTTTAATAAATAAAAAGTGTAGTTTAAATTTTTGGTAAAAGAAGAGTTTATTTAATTAAATGCGAAAAAGGATAGAAAAATATTAAATAAATATATATTTAGAGAAAATGATATAGTTATAAGGATAATTATCCTTATATACAGTTTAATTTAAAAAATAAGAAAATTTCCTGAAATGTTTTCATGCTAGGAAAACAAATAAAACTACTGCAAAAAGTTTTCAAAATATTTCCATATAGGGAGGAAGTCTTTCAAACTATGTTTGCAAACAAGCTTTTGTTAAAATAAATATAGGCTAAGGGAGCGGGATAAATGATGAAACTTAATAAAAGGAGTAAAAAGATTTTTGAATTATTGAGGGATCATTCTCACGGAATAACAGGTAAGAAAATAGCTGAACAATTAGGAGTTTCTTCAAGGACAATACGGTCGGATATAAAAATTTTACAAGAAGCCATACATGATGTAAAAATTATTTCGGCGCCTAATTGGGGATATAGGTTAAGTTCTTTAGAAAATATTGATAATGTTTATAGGAAAGTATTTTGTGAATATAATGAGGGGTTTGAGACATCTCAGCAGAGAATAAGCTATATTCTGGGAAGATTGTTAGGGAATACATTTTCGGATAAAGCGGTGACGCAAGCGGATTTGGCTGATGAGATGTTTGTAAGTTTATCTACGATGAAAGTATATTTTAATCAAGTAAAAAAAGTATTAGACAGATATAATTTAAAAATAATTCAATATAAAGCATGTGGGATACAGGTAACCGGAGATGAAAAAGATATAAGATATTGTATTTCAGAATATATTAATGAAACAAAATTAAATAAATTTTGGAAAAATATTTTTTATGATATAAATGTTGTAGATTTGGATACGATAATAAAAATAATTTTAAATAAGAAAAATTTGCAATTAACTGATGCAGCAAAATCAAATTTATGTATTCATACGGCTATTGCCATTAAACGTTCAAAAATAAATAAACAGGTTTCATATCCAGCAAGTATGGCACAAAAAATAGAAGAAACTTTTGAATATAATGTTGCAAAGGAAATAGTAAGTGCCATATATAGTGAGATGGGAATAGATGTTTCTTATGGGGAGGCATATTATATAACTCAATGCCTATTGGCCAGCAAGAAGGTATTGGATATAGGAAAAGAATCAGCAGATAAAATTCATGTAAAGGAAATGGTTAATAAAATATTAAAAGAAGTAAAAAGAACATTATCTATTGACTTTACATCAGATAAATATTTGATAGATGGACTGATACTGCATTTAAATGTGACTTTATCACGAATTCAGTTCAATATGAACATTCGTAATGAATTATTGAAAACAATAAAAAATGATTATCCATTAGCGTTTCAAATGGGAATTATAGCGGGGAAAGTAGTTGAAGAAAATGATCAAATAAAAGTAAATGAAAATGAAATTGGTTATATAGCACTGCATTTTGGTGCAGCTATAAGTCGAAATGGGATAAATAATAAAGCCAAGGTTAAAAATGTTATCATTGTCTGTTCTGCTGGATTAGGAATGGCGGTATTGTTAAAAGCTAAAATCGAGGAACATTTTAAAGAACAAATTAATATAAAAAAAATTATTCCTGGTTATAGTGTAGATAAATCCATTTTGGATGATGTTGATTTTGTACTTTCTACTGTTCCTTTGGATAATATAAATTCAGATAAAGTTATAGAAATACATCATATGCTTGGAAAATCAGACATTAAAAAAATCGAACAGCGAATTTTGAATAAGAAAGTTATAGAAAAAGAGGATATAGTTGATTTTTTTTCTGAAGAAAATTTTTATGTAGATAAAGATTTTAAAGAAAAAAATGAATGTTTGGATTTTTTGACTGAGGAGGCAATAAAAAAACAATTAATGACGGAACAGACCAAAAAATCTGTTTTTGAGAGGGAAAGTTTGTCGTCTACATCTATTGGAGAGCTTATTGCAATACCTCATCCAATTTACAATGATGCGGATACATCGTTTATATCAATATGCACTTTAAAACAACCAATTATATGGAATGATTTTTTAGTCCAGGCAATATTTTTATTAAATATAGAAAAAGAAAAATCACAATTATGGGAAGAAATATTTTTGAAACTTTATGAATATATAAAAAATAATAATGGTATAAAGATTTTGTTACAAACAAAATCTTTTGATATATTTTTACATCAATTTATTGAAAATTTTTAGGAGGAATATTATGAACAAAGAGATGGCAATAAAAAATGAGGTGGTGCTCTATGCAAAGCTACTGGATGCCAAAGGCTTGGTAAATCCGCTGGAAGGTAATATATCAATTTTAGACAGAGAAACAGGCAGGTTGTATATAACACCGTCAGGAACAAGGAAGGCTTTTTTGACAGAAGACAAAATTGCTATTATGGAAGGTGACAAACAAATTGGAGGAACTTTAAAACATTCAAGTGAATATATTCTTCACAATGCGGCTTTGAGGGCACGACCGGACTGCAATGCTGTCGTGCATACACATGCACCTTATTTGACAGCATTTGCATATTGCAATAAAGCAATAAAATTGCATTGTTCAACTACATTCGGATTGTTATATGAAGACATTCCTTGTATTCCATATGGTAAACCGGGAACTATTCATATTGCCGATGGATTGGAAGAAAAGATGAAAGGCCATGATTTGGTTCTTTTGGCAAACCATGGTTGTGTTTGTGCAGCGGGCAGCCTGGAAAAAGCAGTTGCAATTTTAGAAGCTGGTGAAGAAGTGATGAAAATATATTCAATAGCCAAAGCAGTGGGAGAAGTTCATAATATTTCGGATGTAGATTGGGAAGAATTATGCAATACACATCCGGGTAGTAAGCGTAATAGATATAAAAAAATTTGAGAGGTGTTGTAAAATGCAAACAGCTGTGATGTATGGACCAAATGATATACGAGTGGAAGAAAGGGAAAAACCTAAATGCCCTCCAAAGGGATTAATTTTAAAGGTGATGGCAGTGGGATTATGTGGTTCAGATATCAGGAATATGACCACGGATTCATTGCAGGGAAAGTATCCACATATCTTTGGACATGAGATAGTTGGAACAGTAGATGAAACTGATGCGCCGGATGGTGCTTATCAATTAGGCGATAGATTGTATATTTATCCCGAGGATCATTGTTTAAAATGTAAGGCTTGCAGGAGTGGGCATAGTGAAAATTGCATGAATTCAGGAAATTATATTAATCGACAAGGTGGTTTTGCCGATTTTGTACCGGTGACAAATTTGCAATTGCAACGAGATTCTGTTTTCAAATTACCTGAAGGTGTGTCTTTTGAAGCAGCTTCTTTGAGTGAACCGCTTTCATCCGTATATGCGTGTCAGGAGAATATAAATATAACATTGGGTGATACAGTTGTGATAATAGGTGCCGGTCCTATTGGATGCTTTCATGCACAGCTCGCTAAATTGCGTGGAGCAAATAAAGTTATTGTGGTTGAAATAAATGATAAGCGTTTGGAATTAATAAAACAATTTGGAGCTGATTATACGATAAATAGTATGTCGGAAGATGCAGTTAAAAAGGTAAGAAAGCTTACAAACGGCTGTGGTGCCGATAAGGTTATATCAGCGAATCCGGCGCCAAGTGCACAGGCTCAGAGCATTTTCATGGCACGTAAAGGTGGTATTATAGTTTTCTTTGGTGGAGTGCCAAAGGGCAGTATGGTTGAAATTGATACAAACTATATTCATTACAATAATTTATGGATTTATGGACATTTTGGAGCTAACAGCATACAAGTGCAGAAGGCCTTTGAACTTGCAATTTCACCGCAATTTCCTGCTAATAAATTTATAACACATATTTTGCCGTTGAAAGATATAAATAAAGGTATTGAACTGACGAGGACAGGAGAGGCAATAAAGGTCGTTCTGCTTCCAAACAGATAAAAAAATAGTATAGATATTATCATGACAATTGTCAATAGGAGGAATTTTTGTGATTAGAGGATTGGTAGCTTGTGGGAGTGGAATAGCAACATCTACAGTAGCGCAAGAAGCTATAAAAAAAATATTGGCTCAAGCTGGAATAGATGCTGTCTTAATAAAAGGAAATTTGACAGAAATACCACAAAAACAAAATGGAGTAGATATTATTTTTGTGACATCGAATTATGATCAGCCAGTAAAAGTACCTGTTATTAAGGTGTTTGGTCTGATTTCAGGAATAAATAGGGATAAGATAAAAGATCAAATAATAGATGTTTGTAAAAAAATTGAAGACAAAAACAGATGAATATATATTAAATTTAATACAATTGCTTTTATTTAGAAAGGAAAATGTTAATGGATACTTTGTTGAATATTGTGCAAACTATCTTAGGAATGGGTGCAGTAGTTATATTGCCGATTATGATATTCATATTGGGTTTGGTTTTCCGTATGAAAATAGGGCAGGCTTTGCAGTCAGGATTGATGATAGGAATCGGATTCCAAGGACTATTATTAGTAATAGGGTTGTTGATGTCATCAATAAAGCCCGTCGTTGATTATTATCATACTATGGGCGGTGGATTTACAACAGTTGATATCGGCTGGGCAGCACTGGGGGCAGCGTCGTGGACTGTACCATTTGCACCTTTGGCAGTACCGCTTATTATCGTGGCAAACGTTATTTTAATAAAATTTGGCTGGACCAAGGTTATGAATGTAGATATGTGGAATTATATTCATTTTCTTATTCCAGGGGCGTTAGCATATGCTCTTTTTGACAGTTTTGCTTTAGGCTTGGGTATCACAGTTGGATTATCCATAATAACATTATTTATTGCAGAAAAAGTTGCGCCACACTGGGAAAAAGAATTCGGCTTAGAAGGAACAACTTGTTCAACATTATCTTTTATTAGCTATATGTGGCCGATTGCAATTATTCTTAACAAGATTATAGATGCAATACCAGGATTGAACAACTTTGAACTGGATTTGAATAAATTGCAATCTAAAATAGGTTTCTTTGGCAATCCAGCATTTATTGGATTGATAGTCGGTGTACTTTTAGGGGTTATTACACATCAGCCTTTTGCTACGGTTACAATGATAGGCATGGGATTAGCAGGAGTATTACTGTTAATTCCGCGTATGGTTTCAGTTATGATGGAAGGATTAACGCCTATTGGTAATGCGGCCAATGATTTTATGCAAAAACATGTTTCACCGGATGCAAATTTATGGATCGGGATGGATGTTTGCTTGGGATTAGGTCATCCTACTTGTATAGTTTGTACGGCGGTATGTATACCATTTACAATTTTATTGGCATTTTTAATTCCGGGCATGTCATATTTTCCAATTGGAACACTAACCTCGGTTTGTTATATAACAGTACTATGTGTAATGGCCAGCAAGGGAAAATTAGTGCGATCATTAATTTGTTGTATGGTCAGTATGTTTTTAATAGTTTGGGGTGCAAATCAATTTGCTGTCGAAGCGACTGCAATGATAAATTCTACAAATTTACATGTAGAAGGATTAATTACAGATGCATATTTTGGATTCAGTTTGCCCAACATAATCGTATGCTTGCTGCATAGGCTTATCGCTTGATTTATAGAAATTAAATTCGAATATTGATATTTAAGAGGGTATAACATGTCTGATAATGGACCAAATAAGAGATATATTGCACTTAAGGCAGAAGCAGGAAATTGGGAAGAGGCACTTAGAATATGCGGAAGTGCCCTGATTGAGGGGAAATGTGTTGGAAAGGGTTTTGTAGAGGCTTGTGTCAATAGAGAAAAAGCTTTTCCTACTGGATTACCTACAATTATACCCGTTGCTATACCGCACGCCGCCTCGGATGAAGTATACAAGACATCTGTATGTGTATTAAAATTAGTAAAACCTATCAAATTTAATCGTATGGATGATAATACGAAGACAATACAAGCACAATTGATTTTTAATTTAGCGGTTAAAGAACATACGGAGCATGTTGATTTTCTTAAAAAATTGATAGCTTTTGTAATGGATGAACAACAAATAAAAAAATGTTTATCATTACCTATAGAAGACATTCCAGACTATTTGGAATCCACAGTTGTTTAGAAAGTTACTTAGGCAATATATTATTTGAGATATATTGCCTAAATTTATTATTGATTTTATTTAGTGAAAGGCGGTTAATCTTGCGAGAAATAAAGTTATCACCATCGATATTTGCAGCAGATATAACTAGATTATTGGAAAAAATCCGCATTTTAGAACAAAACAATGTCCAGATGTTACATATTGATGTTATGGATGGGCATTTTGTTAGTCAAATGGCATATGGTGCGGAGCATATCAGAATGATAAAGAAATGTACTAATATTCCTTTAGATGTGCATATGATGGTAATGCAGCCAGAATACCATATCGAAAGTATTATCAATGCAGGGGCTGATATGGTGACAGTTCATCAGGAGTCAACAAAATGCCTTTATCATTGCATTCAGATGATAAAAAGGGGTGGTAAAAAATGTGCTGTAGCATTGAGTCCGTCAACGAATCACTTGAATATAGAATGTATGCTGGGGATATTAGATATGGTACTTATCATGACGGTAAATCCTGGTGAAGGCAATCAGGTGTTTTTAACAGATATGTTAGAAAAAATAAAGAGTGTACGTAAAATACTTCATGGTAAAAACATTGATATTGAAGTAGATGGAAGCATTAATCCCAGTACAGCAGCTGATTGTTATAAGGCAGGAGCAAATATTTTTGTGTCAGGAGGATACATTTTTAATGGTGATATAGCAGATAATATTAAAATATTGTGGGATACATTGAAACTTCAGAGGTGATGAAATGAAAATAGATATAATTACTGATGAATTGAAAAGAGCATCAAGCAAGATAACTGATAGACAATTGGAAAATATTATAGACGAAATCAAAGATGCGAGGTCAATTTTTGTTTATGGAGCGGGACGCAGTGGTTTAATGTTAAAAGCATTTGCCATGCGGCTTATGCAAATGAATTGTACTGTTTATGTAGTCGGTGAAACAATAACACCATCGATAAAAAGCAATGATTTATTAATTTCAGCCTCTGCATCAGGAAAAACTAAAAGTGTAATTGCTTCTGTAATAGCTGCACAGAAAGCAGAGGCAAAAGTAATTACAATAACTTCTGATAAAAAGTCTGAATTAGCTAAATTGAATCCACCTATAATATGTGTAAATACACCTACAAAAAATAGTGTATCCAAAAACAGCGTGCAGCCATTAGGCAGTTTATTTGAGCAAATGCTGTTGATGATTTGCGATGCAATTATTTTGATTATGAGTGAAGAAAATTGTGAAATAAATAAAATAATGTCTAAAAGGCATGCCAATTTGGAATGAATAAAGAAATAAATAATAATATCGTGATGAAAGGAAGAATAATTTGTCTAGACTTTTATGTCCTTC
The DNA here is from genome assembly GCF_015732285.1 of Pectinatus frisingensis. Classification (GTDB taxonomy): domain Bacteria; phylum Bacillota; class Negativicutes; order Selenomonadales; family Selenomonadaceae; genus Pectinatus; species Pectinatus frisingensis. Next base: position 2,230 of record NZ_WIQU01000023.1, on the reverse strand, counting down.
AATGATGTGTGCAGATTGCGGAATTTTAAAACAGGAAGTTTTGGAATTGGAAAAGGCAGGTATAGATGTATTTCATATTGATATTATGGATGGAAATTTCATACCTACTTTTGGTATGGGATTGCAGGATGTAGAAGCGATATGCAGTATATCTGAAAAAGCAGTCGATGTTCATTTGATGACTGAAAATCCTGTTAGACATATAAAAAATTTTATTGATATGGGTGTAGATATTATTTATATTCATCCAGAAGTAGATAAATTACCAGTAAGAACACTACAGTTGATAAAGACTTATGGTGGGAAAGCTGGTCTGGTATTAAGCCCTCAAGTTACAGTGGAATCTATGGTGCCACTTCTGTCCTTAGCGGATTATGTTTTGGTGATGACGGTAAGTCCAGGATTTGCAGGGCAAAAATATCTTGAATTTGTTAATACAAAGATAAAACAATTAGTGTTATTAGCTAGTCAATATCATTATAAAGTTATTATTGACGGAGCGTGTTCATTATCCAAGATAAAGGAATTAAGCAAACTGAACGTGGACGGATTTGTTTTAGGAACGTCAGTTTTATTTAATAAGGCACAATCTTATAAAGAAATTGTGGAAACTTTGAGAAAAATTTAAGGAAAGATAAAAATGAGAAGAATAATAGTAATTGGTTCTGATCACGCAGGGTTTAAAATTAAACAATTCCTTATAACTAAATTAGAAGAAAATGGATATACAGTAGAAGATAAAGGAACATATAACGAAAAATCGGTTAATGCTGGTATTTATGCAGTAAAAGTTTGCCAAGATATTATTAATAGTCAAAATAAAAAATATGGCATATTAGTTTGTGGCACGGGAATTGGTATGTCCATGATGGCAAATAAAGTAAAAGGAATAAGGGCTTCTTTAGTGAGTGACATGTTTTCAGCTAAAATGGCAAAAATGCATAATGATGCTAATGTATTGTGTCTGGGCGCACGTATATTTTCGGAAAATATGATTTGGGAATTTACTAAAATATGGCTTGAAACAGAACATTTAGAAGGGAAATATGCTGTTCGTGTCCAACAAATGATGGATTATGAAAAAAATAGCTGAAAAATAGTTTTGTAAGTTTTAGCTTTTTATAAGGAGAGATAATAATGAAAGCCTTAAAATTATATGGAGCAAGAGATATCCGATTTGAAGAAGCGGATGAACCCATTATAAAAAATGCTGATGATGTAAAAATAAGGATAAGATCGGTAGGAATATGCGGATCCGATATGCATAGATACGCTTTATTAGGACCGTATATAAAGGGAATGATATGGGGACATGAATTTTCTGGAGAAGTCGTGGAAGTAGGGACAGCAGTTACAGATTTAAAAGCTGGGGAAAGAGTAAGTGCTTGTCCAGCTATATATTGCGGTAAATGTGACTCTTGTAAAAGAGGAAAATATGCACAATGCCTTAAATTATCAGTCATTGGAGCATACAGACCGGGGGCTTTTGCTGAATATATTGTTATGCCGCGAGAAAATGTTATAAGCATTTCAGGCGGTATCTCGTTTGATGAAATGGCCGTGGTCGAACCTTCTTGCGTGGCATTGCACGGACTTTATAATGCGGGAGGAATATCGGCAGGAGATACAGTCGCTGTCCTTGGATGTGGTACAGTCGGAACAATGACTGTTCAATGGGCAAAAATAATGGGTGCAAAAAAAATTATTGCAATAGATATAGATGACAAAAAATTAGCAGTGGCACAGTATGCTGGAGCTACTGATCTTATTAATACCAGAGGTAAACAATCTTATGAAAAAGTTTTTGAATTAACAAATAATAAGGGTGTAGATATAGCAGTTGAAGCGGCTGGAACAGCAGAAACATCGGCACAGGTTCTCGCTTTACCGGGGAAAGGGGGTAAGGTCATTTATATGGGGATACCATATAGTGATGTCATGATGAAGCGATTATATTTTGAAAAAATTGTACGGAATGAACTGTCAATAGTGGGAACATGGAATGCAATTTCAGGACCATTTCCTGGAAAAGAATGGATTACATGTGTTCATTTCCTTGAAAGTAAAATACTTCAGACAAAAATGCTAATTACACATCGACTGCCTCTTAATGAAGGGAAAAAAGCATTTGAAATGGCGATACAAGGAAAAGAATATCATGGTAAAATAGTTCTTCATCCCTAATTTAAAGTGAAGGTGATAATATAATGGTTGATTGGAATAAATATTT
>NZ_WIQU01000045.1 GCF_015732285.1 Pectinatus frisingensis | reverse complement strand
TAAATATATTATATAAGGAGAAGTGTATACTATGTTATTAGGAGAGTGTAGACAAAATAATAAGCGTGCTAAGCTGGTTTTATTGGGATGCTGGCTGGGCTGGTTTCTTAATTTTGCGGATAGATCATTATTATCGCCATTGCTGCCATTGATTAAAGATGAAATGAATTTGGGGTATTTGGGAATAGGCTTTTTAACGACGGCATTTTTTATTGGATACACTATTACACCTGTTCCGGGTGGATATTTAGCTGATAAATTCGGGGCAAAGAAGGTCATTATACCAAGCGTAATCGGATTTGGGATCGTTACTGTTTTTACAGCTTTTGTAAAAAATCCGGTAAGTTTAGCAATAACACGAGGTGTAACAGGATTGTTCGAAGGGTCATTTTATTCAACAGCTGTGGGGTATGTATCAGCTGTATTTCCTAAAAAAAATCGTGGCAGGGCAGTTGCCGTTTATGAAACAGGGTGGACACTAGGCAGCATGGTCGGTATATTTTTTGCCACTTTTATGGGGGCTGAATATGGCTGGCGTAGTCCGTGGATATTTATGATTATTCCTACGTTGCTTGTTGCAGCTTGGTTTTGGAAATATGTACCTCAGATAAAAAAGGAAGATATGCCGGCATATCAGGAAACGTTAGACGCTGGTGGAAAAGAACAGGGCGTATTTAAAGATATTTTGAAAATTAGAAATGCATGGATAATTTTTTCCCTGCAATTTATTGCTAATTTTGGATATTGGTCTATTAATACATTTACACCATTATATTTTAAAGAAGTCAAGGGTTATTCATTTATAGCGTCAGGTTCTTTATTGGCCGTCATGCTGATAGCCGGTACGTTAGGTTCATTATTATCAGGTGTAATTTCTGATAAATTCGGCAGACGTACCGGGATTTCCTTGTTTTATGCTGCCGCCGGAATTACATGGTATGGTGTGCTTAATTCTGTTACTGTTACGCAGACACTGTGCTGGGCAGCTATATCGGGATTTTTCATAACAGGACTGTATCCAACAATATTATCATGGATGACCGATTGTGTACCGCCTAATTTAACATCTGCGGCCAGTGGCTTTGGCATTATGGGTGCTGAAGTAGGTGCTTTTGTTACACCTATTATCGCAGGAATAGTAGCCAACTCCATGGGGCTGGGGATGGCAATGAATATTTATATCGGTTCATATATACTGGGAGCAATCATTGTATGGATTGGCAGGGAAATGACTGGTGGTATAGTCCAGCACACATGATATAATCAGGAAGTGTAATTATGTTGCATATAGATTATAAAAGTCCAGCTGATTTGGCTGAATTTCAAGGGAAAAAAGCTTATAAAATAATACAGGAAAATTATATTGAAAAGATAGTGGATAAAAACTGGAGAGAATATATACAGCTGTTTTTGACAATGACTAAACCGAAAAGTTCCTATAAATATAATTTTTTAGCAAGGTGGGATTTTTCTGTTGCTCCGGGTTCAGGGGCGCATCAAGCTCATTTTGGCGGATTGGCGGTGCATGTATTGCAGGATTTGGAGTATGCAGATGCACTTGCCAGGGTATACGAAAAACGAGGTATATGTATAGATTATGATTTATTGTATACAACAATAGTGTTGCATGACACAATGAAACGATTTATTTACAAATTTGATGATAATTATGTGTTGGAGAAAAGTGAAGATGATTTTATTGCTAAGGCAGCTGATCATCATTCTTTAGTGTTGAAGGAAATGAAGAGGCAGGGCTGCGATAAAAAACTTATTCTTTCGGTTGCGGCCATTCACGGAATTGATGATGTATCATTGCAGGGGATAAAAAAATTTGCTGTGGTGAATCATTATCTTGCAATTGGACAAACGGGGTTAAAATACACGGCAGACAGTATAAGACCGGAACATACAATCGCTTTTTTATCAGACAGTGACTGGTATTGGAGCGGACAAATGCAAAGACAAACCGAGTCGCTGGCGGGAATGCTGGTAAAAGATGATATGAGAATGAAGAATTATTTAAGAGTGTATCTGGGTTCACGTTTTACTTATGAAAAAGTTGGCACAATTATAGCTGAAAAGGGATATCAAGCCGCTGCTAAATATTTTTTGCCGCAAATGTAGAAAATCGTATATAATATAAATAACATTTTATATTTGCTTATGACTGGTAAATGATAGTTTATGCTTGTCAGAAATTGATTATATTTATGATAATCGATTTTCTGGGAAAGTGGATTTTATCTGCTAATAAAAAGTTTTGGGAAGTGGAAATTGTGCCATCGGAATGGGAAGCTTGCCTGCGCCTTGTCTTATCGGCAGTATTGGGTGGAATAATCGGATATGAAAGGCAGTATAAACATAAGTCGGCAGGACTGAGAACGAATATTCTGGTTTGTGTTGGTTCATGTCTTATTATGCTTTTATCTCAGGTCTTATATGGCAGTGTAGAAGGACGAACGAATGCAGATCCGGCCAGACTAGCGGCGCAAGTTGTCAGCGGTATTGGATTTTTAGGTGCCGGTGCAATAATAAAGGAAGGCGTAAATATCATAGGACTTACCACGGCGGCCTGTATTTGGGTTGTTTCGGGGGTGGGGCTGGCTGTTGGTGCCGGATATTATCTGGGAGCAGCGGTTACGTCGGCCATTGTGTTTTTGGTATTGGTTTCATTATCTCATATGGAATTGATAACACATTATGATAATTTGATAGTCTCTATAATTACCGAAGACAGGCCAGGGCAGGTTTTGAGCATTCACAGATGCTTACAGCTGAACCATATTATAATTAAAAACATTCAGATTACAGCTGTAGCCAGTGGTATGATAAAAATGGAATTTATAGTATATAATGAAAATAAGCTTAAACGTGCTGATATAGTAAATAAGCTATCTCAGATAAATAATGTTGTGGATGTAGAGGTAAACTGAATAAGAACGATTTCATCTTTTTGATTAAAACGCATTGTAGTTTTTATCATAAAGAATGACTGATGCGGAATATGGAATTGATAAATATTTTTTAGACCAAGGGGAAAGCGTATTTATTATAATTTGTAGTGATATTTGGTAATAATACAAAAAAGATACATCGATATAGTAGGAATTTTTGATAAAAGGATTATCGTTGAAGATAAGAGAACAAATTCAGCGATAATCCTTTTCATTTTACATCACCGTCATTTTTATACAGGAGCGATACCGGGTCAGCGATTTATTGATTGAGTCATGTTGCGATAAGTATGGCGGACACCTCTTATGGTTATTGAATAAGCCATGATATTTTCAGGCAGGGCCATGCCTGCATAACCAGAGTCTCCAATATGATGTATATCGGTACCGGCCATTTTACATAAAAGAGCAATACGGCGGATGGTATCCCGGTCGGCACCTTCTTGTGAAGTGCCGATTGTTGTCATAGCTAAGGCACGTGATTTATGAATATGTTTAATTAAACTGTGAACATAGTCCAAAGTAAGTCCCGGGACAGTTCCCGGTGCCGGTAATAATATTATATCGGCACCGGCGGAGATGAATGCATCAATATCTCGTGTTGTGGTTATAGATTCACCCGATTCGGTAAGTACACCGGCTGCATGCATTTTTCCAGCCGCCAAAATAATTTTACTGCCTGATTCCTGAGAAATAGATTTTAGCGATTGAAAAATAGCTTCATTTTTAATGCCATTTCCCGGATTGCCGGTCAATATAATCATGTCTGCGCCCATGGTGCTTAAAGTGCGGGCATTTTGGGCAGTGGCAATGCGTCCATCAGTCAGAGGCCAGCCTTCATTCTGAAGAATAGACGAACTATATTCAGCCGGTTCTAGGTTAACAGCAATGATTTTTCCCGTCAAACGCTTTAGTTCACGAATAGTATCTTGTTTATCAACATTTGGCAATGCCTGAATATCCGGATTGTTAACATCAAACATGTTTAAGACAAGAATATCAGCCCCCATGCCAGCGGCAAATTCCGCATTGGTAACGGTTTCAAGATAAGGTGCAACGGCACCAATGGTTTCACAGGCCATAACACGGCCTTCACTACGGGCGATGGCTTCCAATAGAGAAAGCTTGTCCATTGCCGCGATATCACTGGCAGTACAGTTTAATAGACGTTTTATCATGGAAGATCATCTCATTTACGGTAAATTTAATATTTATTTGATGTCTAATCGTAATACAGTTTTGGAAACAGATAGATTTTTTTCGATTTTCTTTATTTTTTCGTCCATATTGGTGAGGACTAACATGGTAGTCAAAGGTTTGCCTTGATTTTTGATGTAATCGCGATCGAATGTAATTAGTTTGTCACCTCTTTTTACTCCAGCGCCCTGTTCTACATATGCGGTAAATCCCCTGCCATTGAGCTCAACGGTATCAAGACCAATGTGAATTAGAATTTGTACGCCTTCTTTTGATTGTATAGCTATGGCGTGCTTGGTTTTTGCCAGCACGGCTATAACACCATCGCATGGTGCGGTTATAGTATCGTTTTCCGGTTCGACAGCAAAGCCGTCGCCCATCATTTTAGAAGAAAAAACTTCATCGGGCACTTTGTCTATATCGAATATTTTTCCTTGAACAGGAGCGTCAATATGGAGTTCTTTTTTCCCAAATAAATTAAACATAAAATTTCTCGCTTTCAATAATTGCTGATAATATACAGTGAATATTTTATTTAGTCAGATGAATTATTTTTATGATGTGTATATACACAACGCCCATTGACTAATACGGTTTTAATTTTTATGGTATCATCAAAAATCGTTATATCAGCTCGTTTGCCTTTTTCTATTGAGCCGATTTGCTGATAGATACCAAGTTCTTTTGCCGGATTTTTTGTAACCATTTCAATTATTTCCGGTAATTTTGCACCGCTGGCATTCATAAAATTGGCAATAGCACGATCCATGGTCAAGACGCTGCCGGCTATAGTACCATCCGATAATGTTGCTGTCTGGCCGTTGACATAAACTTTCTGGCCGCCAAGTTCGGATATTCCGTTGCCAAGTAGGCAGGCACGCATAGAATCGGTTATCAATATAATATATCCGCGGTTTTTTAACCGATATACCATTCGCTGGACTACAGGATGAACATGAACATTGTCCGTTATTAATTCACAAAAAACGTCATTATCTAGGGCTGCGCCTACAATTCCAGGATGGCGATGGTGAAACGGCGGCATACCATTGAATAAATGAGTTATGTGGGTTATATGGTGGTTTTTGATGGCATCTTGAGCTACAGAATATTTGGCTGAGCTATGACCAATAGATACGGTTATATTATTTTTTTGACATTGTTCGACAAAGTTGTAATTACCGGACAATGTTTCAGGAGCCAGTGTAATGAGACGAATAATATCTTTGTATTTTTCTATCAGAGAAAAATCAGCATTAATAATGTTTTGTGACGATTGCGCACCTTTGCGGGCGGCATTGATAAAAGGTCCTTCCATATGGCAGCCTAATATAGCAGCACCTTCTTGTGTCTGTCGGGCAGCACGGATTCGTTCCAATGCCCGGTAAATACGAGGTAAATCATAAGTCATGGTTGTGGGCAGGAAGGAAGTGACGCCGGTTTTTGCTTGATAAATCCTGATAGTGCTTAGGGATTGCAGATTATCATCCATTGTATCGGCGCCACCGCAGCCATGAATATGGATATTGATGAAACCCGGTGCTACATAACAGCCTTTGGCATCAATGATATCAGTAGCAATATATGAATCGTCCATTGGCAGTATATCTTGTATATAGTTATCAAAAATGAGCATATGATTATTTAATGTTTTAAAATTACCATTAATATCAGGAACGATAATTCTGCCATTTATAATTGCTTTCATTTTTCCTCCTGTGTATATAGTAAACTTTAATTGTGATTTTTCATTAATCGATTCATTTCATCAGCGATAAATTCAGCATGTGTGCCAACGACTACCTGAACGGAAGAGCCTTTTTTTATAACACCCTTTACGCCTAAAGCTTTTAGTGCCGCATCATCGACTTTATCAGGATCTTTTACGGTAAGTCTGAGACGGGTAATACAGGAACTGACATCATTAAGATTGACAATGCCGCCTAATTTTTCAGTTATTGAAATAGTATACTCGCTCATGTCGGTATCTTCCGGTAAAGCTATTTCTTCATCATAACGGCCAATGGTAGGAATATCAAAGTGACGTATGGACCAACTGAATATAACATAATAAATTACAGCAAATACTAAACCTATAGGTATTATTAAAATAGGTTTGGTAGCGAGACCCCAATTTAAAACATAATCAATGAAACCAGCTGAAAATCCAAATCCGTGCAATATGCCGAAACCATAGGCTACCGATAAAGCTAAACCAGTGAGAATAGCATGTACAAAATAAAGTGCCGGAGCCAAAAACATAAACATAAATTCTATTGGTTCAGTAATACCGGTTAAGAATGAAGTAAAGGCAACTGAGAAAAGAGCACCGCCGATTTTGGCACGATTTTCTGGTTTGGCACAGCGATACATTGCCAGGGCTACTGCAGGCATACCAAACATCATCATTATATAAAAACCGGCCATGAACATGCCGGCGTGTGGATCTCCGGCAAAGAATCTGTTTAAATCACCGGTAGCAACTACACCGCTTGGTGTGGTGTAACTGCCGAATACGAACCAGATAAAACTGTTTAAAATATGATGAAGACCAAAAGGAATGAGCAGGCGGTTGAGTACACCATATACAAAAGTACCGACAACACCAGCACCGATAATCCATTCACCAACTGCTAAGATGACAGCTTGGCATGGTCCCCATATTACACCAAAGATTCCGGCTAAAATGATTGATACTACTGCAGTTATAATAGGAACAAAACGTCTGCCACCGAAAAATCCTAAAAATTCCGGGAGTTTTGTGTTATGAAAATGATTGTAGAGATAACCGGCTTCAATTCCGCTGATAATCCCGGCAAGAACACTCATGTTCAAATCAGGATTAATAGTTTTTAGACCGGCGGTCAAGATGAGATAACCGATTGCACCGGCAAGTCCGGCAGCTCCATTGTTGTCACGAGCCAGACCAACGGCAATACCAATGGCAAATATTAAAGCCAGATTGTCAAAGACGGCACCACCGGCTTTAGTAATAAACGGAATGTTGAGTAAATCCGGTGCACCGAAACGCAGTAATAATGCTGCAGCGGGTAGTACAGCTATTGGCAGCATCAGTGCTTTACCAATACTTTGTAATTTTTCGAACCAATTATTCATTGTTGTAACCCTCCATAAAAATAAATTATTTTTGTACTTATACTGTCTACGGCTATAGAATAAGAAAACATTCTAAAGATAATTTAAAGTAGATAATTGCTGCTGCAGCAGTACAAGATTTTAGCAACATATGCTGTTTAATTTTCTACATGTGGCAGCATTGCTCCTGCTTCTTTGTCGACGATAACTATAACATCTTGATGCAGTTGCAGAATAGAAGCAGGAGCTGCCGGGCTTATTTTACCAGTGACAGCCTTGAATACTGCTTCAGCCTTATTTTTACCGTTTGCCAGTAAAATTATTTTCTTAGCGAACATGATTGTTTTTATACCCATACTTATGGCATAACGCGGTACCTGCTTTGCATCGGCAAAAAAACGGGAGTTTGCTTCAATAGTTTCATCATCAAGTTTTACCTTGTGAGTTGTCGTTTCAAATTTTATATCGGGTTCATTAAAACCAATGTGGGCATTTTTACCAATCCCCAACACTTGTAGATCTATACCGCCGTTATTTTTTATTAATTGATCATAGTCATGGCATTCTTTATTAATATCTGCAGCCATACCATCGGGAATATAAATATTTTTCGGCATGATATTAATATATTTGAAAAAATTATTGTACATGAAATAATGATAACTTTCCGGATTTTCCGGGTTGATACCAATGTATTCATCTAAATTAAATGAAGTAACAGCGGAAAAATCGAGCCCTATAGATTTGTGTATATCGATAAGTTTTTTATACATTAAAAGCGGTGTGCTGCCAGTAGCAAGTCCTAAGGTACTGTTTGGTTTGAGATAGATTTGCCCTGCAATAATTTTAGCAGCGGTCATGCTCATAGCATCATAGGATTTTGTAACAATAATACGCATATTAAGATTTTCTCCCTTCAATTGTGCAGCAGCTGGATAGCTTTAGTAGTCTTTTGTTTATTAGTGACTGCCTTTTCATCCATTTCTTTCACTACTTGAGTGTAAAGCAAATCCATGACGAAAAATTGAGCCATTTTTACAACAATTGAGCCAGTTTCCAGTAATGATTCTTTAGCCTCGTAAGTGATAATAAAGTCGGCTAAATATTTGGTTTGTTTTTCTTTGTTTGAAGTTATTAGAATTACCGTAACGGCGTTCTTTTTAGCCAGCCTGATGGTCTGGATTATTTCAGGAGAATAGCCGGCATGTGAGATAGCAACCAATACATCACCTTTCTGGGCAAGAGATGCTGTTATTATCATGGTATGGCTGTTATCAAAACCACTGCTTTGGAAACCGATACGATAAAATTTGTAGGCGGAATCGAGTGCGGTAAAACCGGAGTTGCCTAAACCAATGAAATATAAATGTTTTGCCTGCCTTATAACAGCTGAACATTTTTCAATTAATGTATCAGGCATTGAATTTAATGTTTTCTCTAAAGTCCCAATAGATATATCAATTAATTTTCGTCCTGTGGTTAAAGCAGATTCATTACGATTTATATGATTGTTTATAATATATTGATTACATTTTTCTTTTAGTTCACCGGCTAAGGTTAATTTAAATTCCTGGAGGCTGGAAAACCCCATTTTTTTGACGAATCGTGTAATAGTAGCTTCACCGATTCCTGATTCATCCGCTAATTTGGCAATAGCGGTATGGGAAATATTGGCTATATTTTTTTTTATATAATCCATAAATTTTTTGTCGGATTTGGATAATTTAAAATTTGGATTTTCTAATTGCTCTAATAATTTCATAGGATATTCACTCCTAAAAATTGTAGATATGATAAAATCATAAATTTAATGTTTCCTCTAATTCATTTTTTATAACTGTAACCTGTGGCCCGTAAATAACCTGCACAGCATTGCCACTTTTTAAGACACCACGGGCCCCGCTTTTTTTTAATAAACTTTCTCTTACTAGATTACCATCTTTTACTGTAATTCGCAGACGTGTGGCGCAACAGTCAAGTTCGATGATATTGGTTTTGCCGCCAAGTCCGTTAATAATACAGTCGACACGATTTTGGTTTGCTGAAGCGGGTGTGTTATTTTGGGTTAAAATAGAAATTTCATCCGTCTCGTCTTCCCGGCCGGGTGTTTTCAAATTGAATTTTAAAATACAAAATTTGAAGGAAAAATAATAAAGGAAAAACCAAGGAATACCTACCATAGGAATATAAATCCAATTTGTTTTAGAAACACCTTGAAGCACTCCAAATAAAATAAAATCAATGAATCCACCGGAAAAAGTCTGGCCCACGGTTATCTGCAGCATATGAGCAATCATAAAAGCGCAGCCGTCAAAAAAGGCATGAAGAACGTATAAAGCAGGAGCAACAAATAGAAATGAAAATTCTATGGGTTCGGTAATGCCTGTCAGGAATGATGTTAGGGCAGCTGATAATAATAATCCACCGACAATTTTTTTCTTTTCCGGACGGGCTGTTTGGTACATTGCAAGACAAGCTCCGATTAAACCAAACATCATGGTTATGAATCTGCCAGACATGAAACGAGATATGCCAATATAATAATGAGTAGTTGAAGGATCACCTAATTGGGCAAAAAATATTCGTTGAGTCCCTTCGACGAGCTGACCATTTATTATGGCACTGCCTCCCAAGGCCGTTGTCCAGAAAGGCAGATAAAAGATATGGTGAAGACCAAATGGTCCAAGCATGCGCAGTATAAAACCGTAAATTAATGTGCCAATATAACCTGTACTGCCGACAATGGAACCTATGCCAAAAATAATCTTTTGAAAATGTGGCCAGATTACAAACATTATTGCCCCAAGGAATATTGCAGCAAATGAAGATATGATGGGGATAAAACGTGATCCACCAAAGAATCCCAAAAACTGTGGCAGTTCAATTTTATTATATTTATTATGCAGGTAGTAGGTCATAATACCAACAACAATACCGCCAAAAACACCAGTTTCTAATGTTTGTATTCCTAAACTCATCCCTTGGCCTGCTTGTGCCAGATTATTTTTTGCTAAGGTGTCAGTGATTTTTAACAGGGAATGAATAGTAGAATTCATGACCAGAAATGCTAATAGAGAAGCTAATCCGGCCGTACCCCGATCAGAGCGCGCCAGACCGACAGCTATACCGACTGCAAATAAAATGGCCAGATTAGCAAACACTATACTGCCGGCATCGGCCATAATTGTAAAAATATTTTGTAGCCAGGTAATATTTAAAAAAGGATAAGCCCTTATAGTATTTGGATTTGAAAAGGCACCGCCTATTCCTAGTAGTAAACCGGCAGCCGGTAGGACAGCTATTGGCAGCATAAACGATTTACCAAAGCGTTGAGCCTTTTCAAAAAAAGTCCCTTTGGATGTGGTATTGTCAAAAATACTCATTTTATCCTTCCTTTTTTAATTACATTTTATAATTATTAACACAATGCGGCAGCAAATTTTGCTGTTATAAGCTGAGGCCTGGTGATTGCGGATCCGACGATTGGGGCAAAAGCACCGGCAGCCATCACTTTTTTTATATCATCCGGGGTATTGATTTTACCTTCAGCAAACACGGGAATAGAAGCATTAGCAGATAATTCCTCTATTAATCCGATATCAGGACCGGATAATTGTCTGGAATACTGTGTATAACCAGACATTGTAGTTGAGATAGCATCAACACCTAAAGCTTGTGCTGCCATACCTTCATCATAGGTGGAAATGTCGGCTAAAATAAGTTTGCCGGCTGCATGAATATGATCCAGTAATATTTGGATATCGATATGGCCGGGACGGATACGATTAGTCATATCCAGGGCAATAATTTCACAGCCTGATGATAAGAGATCATTTACCTCTAATAAAGTCGGAGTTATGTATATTTCCGAATCAGCGTATTTCTTTTTGATAAGGCCAATGACAGGCAGACCGGTGACCTTTTTTATTTCGATGATATCTGCCGTGCTTTGTGCACGTATAGCTGCGGCTCCGCCCATCTTTGCGGCATTGGCCATGCGTCCCATTATAAAAGAGCTATGCAGGGGTTCATCTGGCAGAGCTTGACAGGAGACAATTAATTTACCTTTTAATTCATTTAACATTTTTAACTCCTTTTTGCGAATTATTTTAAAATTATAATAACATGAATTAAAAAAATAAGCAATAAAATTTCATTTATTTTTAAAATTGTTATTTTTTAAAAACATAAATGAAATAAAATTTCTAAAATAATAGACAAAAAAATAATACGAGGCCATTGCATGAACAGCATTGACCTCATAAAGATGCAACCCTTCACTGCTATGTGTTTTCCCACTCTTCTGAAGGCGGGGAAACAAGTGAGATATTGCGTATTTATGAATGAAAATGAATATGTGCAAAAACCCCGTATTTATAAATCTATAATTCAGCTACACAACTAAAAGCATTCTTAGCTGCGAGTATTGTTTTTTCAATGTCGGCATCAGTATGGGCACCACTCATAAAAAGTGTTTCAAATTGTGATGGGGCAATATAAATGCCTTGTTCGAGCATTGATTGAAAATAAACTTTAAAAGCTTCCTGATCTGATGCCGCGGATGTTTCATAGTCATAGACATCCTTCTCATTGAAGAATATCCCAAACATAGAACCTGCCTGATGCAGTTGTATTTTGATGCCTGCGTCTTTAGCAGCGGCTTGTATTCCAAGCAGCAGTTTTTTTGTTTTTAAGGTCAATGTACGGCTATAGTCAGGCTGCCCTGGTTCAGGGTCAGCAGTAAGCAGAGAAAGTGTGGCAATCCCGGCAGTCATCGCTAAAGGATTGCCGCTCAATGTTCCAGCTTGATATACTGGGCCGATTGGTGCAATCATATCCATGATTTCTTTTTTTCCGCCATATGCTGCAACGGGAAGACCGCCACCGATTATTTTACCAAGACAAGTCATATCAGGAGTAATACCGTATGCAGCCTGCGCTCCGCCTAATGAGGCCCGAAATCCGCACATTACTTCATCAAAAATTAAAACAATGCCATATTGTTGTGTCAAATTACGTAAATGTCGTAAATAACCTTGTTTCGGAGGAACCAGACCCATATTGCCGGCAACCGGTTCAACGATAACCGCGGCTATTTTCGTCCCCTGTTCCTGCAATACTTTTGTTATGGCGTCGCAGTCGTTATATGGTACAGTGATAGTATCCTGTGCCGTTCCTTTTGTAACACCGGGACTGTCTGGAACACCAAAGGTAGCCGCTCCTGAACCGGCTTTAACTAAAAGACTGTCCCCATGCCCATGGTAACAGCCAATAAATTTAACAATCTTATCGCGTCCAGTGTATCCTCTGGCAACGCGTAAGGCACTCATTGTTGCTTCTGTGCCGGAGTTTACCATACGTATCTTTTCTATAGAAGGGTAAACTGACATGACCAATTTTGCCAGTTCACTTTCGAGCAGAGTCGGAGCACCGTAGCTGGTGCCTTTTTCTACCGCTTGTCTTAGTGCTTCAACTACCTGTGGATGTGCATGACCAACCACCATAGGTCCCCAGGATCCGACATAATCAATGTATTCATTGCCGTCTATATCATAAATTTTACTTCCTTTGGCATGATCAATAAACGGCGGATCACAATCGACATTTTTATATGAACGCACAGGACTATTGACTCCGCCAGGCATCAGCATTTTGGCTTCGTTGAAAGCAGCCTGTGATTTTTCCAGATGAAGCATATATTCCCCAACTTTCCTTGCTGTTATTGATGAGTTTATTCCAATTCCCGCAGCCATTTAGCAGCATCGATGGCATGATAGGTGATAATACTGTCTGCACCAGCCCGTTTCATGCTGGTCAGGGTTTCCAAAACGATACGTTTTTCATCAATCCAGCCATTCTGAGCTGCGGCCTTGACCATAGCATATTCACCACTTACATTATATGTAATCAGTGGTAAGTTCATATGTTCCCTTACTCTGCGGACGATGTCGAGATAGGCGAGTGCCGGTTTGACAATAATCATATCAGCGCCTTCCTGCAAATCAAGATCAACTTCCTTGATAGCCTCACGAGCGTTGGCTGGGTCCATTTGATAGGCGCGTCTGTCGCCAAAGGAAGGTGTTGAATCAGCAGCATCTCTAAATGGTCCATAATAACCAGAAGCGTATTTTACTGCATAGGACATTATTGAAGTATTAATGTAACCTTCATCATCAAGAGCTTGTCTGATAGCTGCTACACGTCCATCCATCATATCGGATGGTGCGATGATGTCGGCTCCGGCTTTAGCCTGGCTGACAGCAACTTTTTGCAAGAGTTCAAGAGTTGCATCATTATCGACATAGTGACCACACAATTTACCGCAGTGACCATGTGTTGTATATTGACAAAGACAGACGTCACCGACAATGACCATTTCAGGAAGAGCTTGTTTTATAGCGGTTATTGCACATTGGACAGGACTTTTCATGTCCCAGGCAGAAGAACCAATTTCATCTTTATATTCCGGAAGGCCGAAGATTTCTACAGCCGGAATGCCGAGTGCCCATATTTCCCTGGCTAATTTTACGGCATTGTCAATCGAAATACGGTAACAATTGGGCATGCTGGGAATTTCCTGCATTATATTTTTGCCGGCGATAACAAAAATCGGATAAATAAAGTCTTTAGTTGATAAAATGGTTTCTCTGACTATTGAACGAATTGCAGGAGAGATACGCATGCGGCGTGGACGAAGTTTTTGTGGAAAAGTATTTTTGTACATAATTAAGAGAGTGTATATACTCTCTTTGTCACCTCTTTTTATAAAAATTGAATCTGATTCATATTATAACATAAAATAACTGCTGTTCAACAGTGACCTGTTTTTTCATGTATGGAGAGATTTTTTGATAAAAAATATGTAAATTATGAGCCCGAATATTAAGTAAAATATCCTTTGATTAGTATATTTTTACTAAATCAAAGGATATTTTTGCTGTTAATTTATATGTTTTTAGTAAATCGTGCCAAAAATTCCTGGGTTTTCTTATTTTGTGGATTACCAAAAATATCTTGAGGAGTACCGTCTTCAACTATAACACCATCGGCCATATAAATTACCCGATTTGATACATCACGGGCAAATGCCATTTCATGTGTTACTATTATCATAGTAAGGCCCTCATTAGCCAGGTCACTCATTACGCTTAATACCTCACCGACCATTTGGGGATCTAAAGCGGATGTCGGTTCGTCGAAAAGTAAAATTTGAGGTTTAATAGCCAAGGCACGGGCTATGGCTACACGTTGTTTTTGTCCGCCAGATAATTGGTCGGGACGGGCATTTATATATTGCGCCATGCCTACTTTTTCCAGATATTGCATGGCGGTTTGTCGAGCTTCCTTTTTAGGATGTTTTAGGACAGTTACCGGACTGACCATACAGTTTTGCAGTACAGACATGTTGCTGAATAAATTAAAAGACTGAAAAACCATTCCTACTTTTGTCCGATATAAGGGTATGTTATTGCTGATATCAAGTATGTTTTTGCCTTCAAAAATTATTTCACCGGAGGTGGGTGTTTCCAGAAGGTTAATACAGCGCAGCATAGTCGATTTACCGGATCCTGAAGCACCGATTATGCTGATGACGTTTCCGTGGTCGATACTAAAATCAATATCCTTTAAGATTTCTCGTTGTCCAAAACATTTTACTAAATGTCTGACTGATAAGATAGGTGTATTTTTTGTGGTATTCATTGTTTTCCTCCCTGATTTGAATTATTAGGGAAGATACCGGTAGGATCAGCCATCGGATCATTGACCAGTTGATAGTCCGCTGAGCCAGCCATACGGTGCTCAATATAGCGGAGAATCCGTGAAGCGGTAAAAGTCATGATGAAATAA
This sequence comes from Pectinatus frisingensis, assembly GCF_015732285.1. Classification (GTDB taxonomy): domain Bacteria; phylum Bacillota; class Negativicutes; order Selenomonadales; family Selenomonadaceae; genus Pectinatus; species Pectinatus frisingensis. The sequence continues at coordinate 28,461 of NZ_WIQU01000045.1, read as the reverse complement.
ATGACGCAGGTGACAAAAAATACTTCGAAATAGCGGTAATAAACACCAGCTGCGGATTTTGAGACAAAATACAGCTCGGTCACTGAGATAACATTTAATACTGATGTATCTTTTATGTTAATGATTAAGTTGTTGCCAATTTGTGGCATAATATTCCGCAAGGCCTGTGGCAGTACTACGGTGTACATTGTTTGGATATGGTTCATGCCTATAGCCATAGCGGCTTCGGTCTGCCCTTTGTCAACAGAAATAATGCCGCCACGGACTGTTTCTGCCATGTATGCACCGGTATTAACGGAAACAACTAAGAAACCGGCTACCATGGCCGACATGTCAATATTGAATACCGCCATTGAACCATAATAAACAACCATTGCCTGAACAATCATTGGTGTGCCGCGAAAAATTTCCACGTAAGCGGCGAAAATGAATTGAATGATTTTATTTAAAAACTTAAAACCCGAATTGGTTCTGTCAGTTACCGGGATAGTTTGGACAATGCCCACAAACAGGCCAATGATACAACCAATGAGTGTACCAAATAGGGCCAGTAATAATGTCACACCCGCTCCCTGTAATAAAGCAGTGCCATATTGGTTGATGATAAACATAACCCAACCTAAAAAGGTTGTTGGCATATCCGCTGCCATTAAACCACTCTCCCTTGAATATGTTACGAAATTTACAAAAACTAAACATATTATACTATGTTTAGTCTGAATAGACCACAAAAAATATAGGGGTGGCTTTCGCCACCCCATCACATCTTTGTGCTGTATTTATTTCATGGCTGGAACTATTTAGATAAAGGTTGAACCTTTATAGCATCTTCCATCATTTTATTGCGGTCATCATCGTTAATTTTCGCCAGTTGTTCATTGATTTTTTTGAGTAAATCACTGTTACCTTTTTTTACGGCGACGCCCATTTCAACGTCTTCCTTAGAAGCTTTGAATGTACCATCACCAGTAAAATCAAGCATTTTTAAATCAGGATTGGCGAATACTGCGGCCATAGCAGTGGGTTTATCAAGGACAAGAACGTTAACCTTCCCAGAAGTAAGAGCGACAATCATGCCGGGAACATTATCAATAGCTGGTTGTTTATCAGCATTAGGAATTTGGTCAATCATGTCATACCAGACAGTATTGAGTTGAGAAGTAGCAATGGCCCCATTTAAATCAGCAACGCTTTGAGCATTGGCATATTTCCCATCTTTTTTGACGAGAGCAACAATAGAAGCATTGTAATAGACATCAGAAAAATCAACTGTTTGCTTGCGTTTGTCGGTAATGCTCATACCGGCGATTACTGCATCAATTTTGCCAGTATTGACAGCAGGGATAAGTCCGTCCCAATCCATTTTATGTATTTCTAATTTATAGCCCATACCGTCAGCAATCTTTTTGGCCATGAGAATATCATAACCCATTGCATATTGATCTGAATCGGCAATTTTAACGGCACCATTGGTGTCATCATTTTGTGCCCAGTTAAACGGTGCATAAGCACATTCCATGCCGACACGCAAGACTTTTTTGTCGGAGTCGGCGGAAGAACCACAGCCTGCAATTACTGCTGTTCCAATAGCTAAAACACATATGGCAATTATTGCTGCCAGTTTTTGTGTCAATTTCATAAAACTTTGTCCACCCCTTTTGAATAACATTCTTATTTTACAATTTTATAATATTTTTTTATTATAGCAATGCATACTTTGCTTGTCAATTCAATTGTCTGGCTGATAAAAGTTTTTGATTGCATTTGTTAAGCCGTCAATTGTATATGTTTGTGCGATAATATTGGATTTTAGTCCATGTGCCTGGCAGGTCGCGGCAGTGATAGGACCAATACAGGCTGTTAGGACGTCATTTAACAGTTCGGTCTTACCATTAATCAATTTTAGTAGATTTATAACAGTAGATGAACTGGTAAAAGTTATTAAGTCGATCTTTCCAGCTTTGAGTTTGTCAATAATAGCACTATAATCAAAATCGGCTGTAACCGTGCGATAACATTGTATGACATCCACAGTCGCACCTGCCTGGTGCAATTTTTCCGGCAGTATAGCACGTGCTTCTTTAGCTCGTGCTAAGAGAATGTGGCTGTTTTTATTTATATAAGGCTGAAGCTTGGTTAATAAACTTTCAGCACGAAATTCTTCGGGGACGCAATCAGCTTTTATGCCATAAGTGAGAAGCTTTTCAGCAGTATTTCCTCCAATAGCGGCAATTTTGGCGTGGTTTAATATTCTTGTATCATGATGTTTGCAGTAGAGGCGGTCAAAGAATTTTTCGACACCGTTAACACTGGTAAATATTAACCAATCATATGTGTGAATGTTATCAATGGATTTATCCAATCCGGCATAATTATCATCTGGATCCGTTATTTTTATTGTTGGTGCTTCCAGGCAGTTTGCTCCAAGTTGTTCCAATTGATTAGTAAGTTTAGAAGCTTGTTCGCGTGAACGAGTAATTAGTATGTTTTTGCCAAAAAGTATTTTATTGTCAAACCATTTAAGTGAATCACGCAGTTTCACCACATTTCCTACAACAAATATTGCCGGTGGTTTTAAACCATGAAGTTTGGTATCCTGTGCTGCATTTTCGACTGTTGTAAGCAGTACTTCCTGCTGTGGTTTTGTACCCCAGCGAATCAAGGCTGCAGGAGTATTGGCAGCTCGACCATTTTTCATAAGCTGTTCGGTTATATAGGGAAGCTTGCCTACACCCATTAAAAACACTAAGGTATCTACACCTGTTGCCAAATGTGACCAGTTAAGTCCTGACTCTTTTCTGGTGGGGTCTTCGTGGCCGGTGACTACGGCAAAAGATGATGCAATTTTACGGTGGGTAACAGGAATACCAGCATAAGCAGCTGCTGCGATTGCAGAAGTCACACCGGGAATTATTTCAAAGGGTAAACTATTATTTTTTAGGGCAAGAGCCTCTTCTCCACCGCGGCCAAAAACAAATGGGTCACCGCCTTTAAGGCGGGCAACTATTTTACCTTCCCTGGCTTTATTTACTAAAAGCTGGTTTATTTCTTCTTGCTGCATAGTGTGCTGACTTGCTTTTTTGCCGACATAAATAAACTGGGCGTGTTTGTCAGCCAGGGTAAGAAGTTTATTATCAGCCAGATAATCATACACTATTACATCAGCTTTTTTTATGCATTCAGCTCCCTTTATTGTTAATAAACCTGTATCACCAGGACCTGCTCCAATAAGATAAACAATCCCTGCCATATTTCCTCCTGATTATTACAATAAAATATTAAAGTTTGATTGTTGATAATTATTGTTCCATTAGTAAGCCGATCTGCTGCATTATTGCTAAACCACCAGCGTCGAGAAGTTTATTGGCGATTTGTCTGCCAAGATCTGCAGCTTCAGTAATGGGACCGACAGCTTTGTCACGCAGCAGTTGTTTACCGTCTAATGAAGCAATGACCGCCTCGATTGAAATACGGTCTTTCTTTGTCTGTGCATACACACCGACCGGTACCTGACAACCGCCTTCTACCCTGGATAAAAAAGCTCTTTCAGCAGTTGTTGCAGTGGCTGTTGCCTTATCATGCAAAAATGCCAATAAACTGAGCATTTCGGTATCATTTTTTCTGGCCTCAATTGCCAATGCACCTTGTCCAACAGCCGGCAGACAAAGCTCAGGGGATAGTAAAGCGGTGATTTTATCACTTAAGCCAAGTCGTTTTAAGCCGGCTGCGGCCAATATTATCGCGTCATATTGGCCCTGGTTTAATTTGTCGAGGCGGGTATTGACATTGCCGCGCAAATCACAAATCTGTAAATCAGGACGGGCGTTGAGCAACTGTGCTTTGCGGCGCAGACTTGATGTACCTATTTTTGCTCCCGGCGGCAGAGCGGTAAAGCTGTTGTATTTTGTACTGACAAAGGCATCGCTGACATCAGCCCGTTTAGTTATTGCTGCAAGTATAAGGCCTGAGGGTAAAGCAGTAGGCATATCTTTAAGACTGTGCACGGCAATGTCGATAGTTCCATCAAGCATGAAAGTTTCAATTTCCTTGGTAAACAATCCCTTGCCACCTATTTTGGCGAGCGGTACATCCAGAACTTTATCACCTTTGGTAGTGATATGTAGTAATTCTACAGTTTTTTCCGGATATTTCTGTCGGATACAATTAGCCACATATTCAGCCTGCCATAAAGCTAATTTACTGTTGCGCGTACCGATAACTATTTTGCTTTTCACTGTTTTTCTCCTTTAAGACATCGAGTTTAAATAATTTTTTCATAGCGTCAATATAGAATTTTTCCTGCGATGTTCCGGCAGAGCTGTTAAGTTTAGTCATTGGTTCGCGGAGCAGTTTTCGTACAATCATTTTTGACATATTTTCAATAACGCGTTCTTGTGCCGGTGTAATATTTTCAAGCTTATTCATCGCTCGTTTTACTTCACGGCAGCGTATGCGATCAGCCTTATCGGTCAGGAGGACCATTACCGGACGAAAACTAAGATAGCGGAAACGTTCAATGAGTTCATCTACCTCTTCACCGATGATTTTATAGGCAATCTTTGCTTCTTGTCCGCGACGTTTTATATTGTCTTCAACGACAGCTTTTAAATCATCGATATTATATAAAAGAACCCCTTTTATTTTAGCTACATCGGGGTCGACATCGCGTGGCACGGCAATATCAATAAAAATTAGTGGCCTTCCCTTTCTTCTGGCCATGAACTGCTGGGTTTCCCATGTTTTTACTACATAATGCGGAGCACCAGTAGATGTGACTACTATATCAATATCTTCTGTACTGGTGAAGGCTTTGTCAAAAGGAACGGCTTTTCCGTCAAATTTGTCAGCGAGTAAGCGGGCTTTTTCAATGTGACGATTGGCGATGTATATTTTTTTGATGTCTTTACCTAAAAGATTTTTTGCCGTTAATTCAGCTGTTTCACCGGCACCATAAATCAGAGCGGAAGAATTGCTCAAATCACCCTTAAATACAGTGCGGGCAAGTTCTACTGCAGCATAACTGACCGATACAGCATTGTAAGCTATATGGGTTTCAGTGCGTACTCTCTTTCCCGTGGAAATTGCACGATGAAACAACGTGTTTAAAACGGTGCTGGTGGCACCATTTTCTCTGGCTATAGTATAAGCCTTTTTTACCTGACTTAAAATTTGTCCTTCCCCGATTATTAACGAATCGAGGCTGGAGGCTACTTGAAACAAGTGTTGAATACAAGCGTGATCAGGATAATAGTACAAATAATAGTCAATATCGTCTTCGTTGCCGGTAAGATCGAACAAAAATCTTTTTAATGTATCACGGCCTTCATTTCCATCATCAAGAACGGCATATATTTCGCTGCGGTTACAGGTTGATAAGACAACAGCTTCCAATATATTGCCATAATCGTCGATATGATGCAGTCCCTCAATAACACTTTCTGAGCTGATAGAAAATTTTTCACGGATATTTACGGGTGTCGTCTTATGATTAAGCCCTAAAACTGCTAATTGCATTACGAATTTTATCCTCCGCTTCTTTTACCTTACCCTTATGAATTAAAATCATTATATCCCTATTGAGAACTTTTCGCCAGAAATCCTCGCGTTGACGAAAAGTAGGGATTACCGATGCCGCTTCTTGACGCAGTACAGCCAATTTTTCGATGAACGGGGCATATCCCCTGTCGATGAAATCTTCCAATTCACGCTTGATTTCTCTGGCCATTGCCGGGCTTTTTCCGTTGGTAGACGATGTTATGAGCAGATTGCCGCGACGAATGACAGCCGGCATGGCAAAATCACATAAAGGTAATCTGTCGACAACATTTATCAAGATATGTTCTGTTTTTGCTTCATTGGCAGCCAGATGATTTATTTCTTCATCATCTGTTGCGCAAATAGCCAGAATGTAATTTTTGATATCGCCATATTCATAAGATTTTTTCAACCAGACAAATAAATTTTCAGCTTGCAGAATTTGAAGTTCATCATTTAATTTCGGGGCTATAACTGTGATTTTGGCGTTAGCGTCGATGAGGCCTTTTATTTTTCGGCAGGCTACCATTCCTCCACCGATAACAACACAAGGTTTATTGTCAAGAATTAAATTTATTGGATACAAGAAGCACACCTCTTCTATTTACGAATGATATTCATTTTTTAATTATATAACAATCAATAAAAAATTGCTATAATATTATAAGCTTTTAAATTTGTTATATAAATTTACTGGAAAAGCCATTGTATGATAGGAGATTGTAATTTATCAGGTAATCGGGTAAAATTGAATTGATAATAATGGGGGCGATATTTATGGATGGCAATAAAGAAATAATAACCGGCAGTGACTTTAAGAGAATGATAGCTGGTGCATATAGTGCCTTCTTATTAGAATATGAAAATATAAATAGTCTGGATGGAACGTCGCTTGCCGATTTGGTTTGTCCCGGAACCAATATGCTTCGGACTATGGCTGCAGCAGCTATGTCAATAAGAAACAGTAATAATGACGGAATTGGGGCAATAGCCTGTTCGGTAAGCAATTGTGCAATCTTGGGGGCACGGGGGAATTCCGGTGTCCTCTTAGCCCAGATTTTTCGCGGTATAGCAAAGGGACTTGCCGGTAAATATGATGTGGATTCATCCGTTTTGGGTAAAGCGTTTCAATACGGAATTTTATATGCGCAGCGGACTTCTGATGAAGATACGGAGCGTTCAATAATAATAACGGCAAAAGCAGTAGCAAAAGGAGCACATGGCGCAGTACGCAATAATCGACCAATCTCTGAAATACTGGCAGCGGCTATTGACGCCGGTACACAGGCGCTGAAAGAGTTTGAGGCAAAAGCCGGGTGTGTTGATGCGGGAGCTAAAGCGTTAATGGTGCTGTTAGAAGGATGTCAGTCCGGACTGGACGGAAATTTTGTATCACCGGCGTTAATATTTTCTTCAGGAACGAAAACTTCACACACTGTACCGGAGCCGATAAATGACATTGTTTATCCATATTGCGTGCAAATGACTATTTATAATTGTAAGGCAGCTGTCGAGAATATGAAAAAAGCTTTGGCTAAATACGGTAAAATGATTGTGGTGGAAAAGAAAATGCACGATGTGCGAATTCATTTGCACGTGGAAAGGCCGGGAGTAATTGTTGAAAAAATAACCGGCTGGGGCAATTCCTATGATATACGCGTCGATAATATGGCTGAGTACCATAAACCGCTTGTGCTGGGACGGCCGCTGAGTAAGCTGAGTGTATTGGCAGTGGCAGAAAATGATGCCGATGCCATAAAGCTTCAGCATTGCGGAGCCCTGGTCTTGATGGTGGATAGGGAAAAAGGACTGGCTGTTGGCAATTTTATTAATACGGTACATAGTGATATCGCGGAAAAATATATTCTTTTACCCAATAATGCTAATATGAATCTTGTAATGCGTCAAACAAAATGTCTGTTGGGAAAGCGTGTTGAAATAATATACAGTAGCAGTTTTATGGAACAGATGGCTGCAGTAAAGGCGTATAATGCAGATATTACTTTGGAAGATAACGTCAGAAAGATGGAAAATGCATTGGTAAAATTTCGTGCTGAAAAGTAATAAAGATGCAATGACCTAATAATTTTTTATTTCAAAGGTTATCCACAGGGGTATATTGTGGTGAAAAAAATCAAGACACTATATTTAGTGCCTTGATTTTTTCTATAAAGGGATAAAGACTTATAAATAAAGGGTCGGGTATTACTGATAATAATATAAATAAAAGTGATAAATTAAAAAGCTTGTGGATAAACGCATTTTAGCCTGTGCATAAACAGATTAATAAACACAAAAGATTTAAGAGTTATCCACATTTTAACGGTAATTGTGGATAACTTTGTGGATAACACAATACGTATATTTATACATTGTTGTCACAGTTGATTATGTATTAAACTAAGGAAATATAAAATGATTTTAATAGTGATGATTTTAAGTAATTTAGCTTTTAGACCTGCTTGTATGGTAAAAAGCTATTTGTTATAATTAGGACTAAAGTTAACACCATGGGAAAACCAGAAAGCGGTGCAGACATGACTGATGAAGTAAAATTTAAAATTCAAAATCAAATTGATGCATTAAAAAGGCGTATGAATTATGATGCGAATGATTTGGAATATGAAACACACCTGCATGCCATGCGGGATTTGCAAAAAATATTAGATAAAGGCAATAAAAGTATTGACGATAAAAAAATATAACAGGAGGGCACTATGTCTAAAAGAATGAGTTTACAGGAAGTTTTACGGGAAAACGGTGTGCCGCAGATAAAACTTGATATCCATGCCACACGGGATGAATGTTTGAAGTTACGGGAAAAATTAATGGCAATACGCGACCTCAGCCATGCTGCTGAGCAGGGATATTTGGACGTTGATTGTAAAATATATATAGATGTTGACGATATTGATCGTTATTTGTCAGGAGAACTGGATACATTAGCGGAAATATACGCTTTTCCTGAGGATATAAAAGCTTATAAAGAATGACATCAGGAGGATATAATATAATGAATATAAAGAAAATCAGTGCTATCTTGTTGATAATGATGCTTACATTGAGCAATATTTCTTTTGCAGCCAGAGGTGGGGCCCGTGCACCTTCGTTTAAGGCACCGGCTGTGACCGCACCTAAGACAACTGCACCAAAAAATTCAACCGGAACAGAAAAAGCATATGAACCGTCAAAAAATGCAGCGTCACTTAGTGAAAAAAATCCGGCAGCAAAAAATACCATCGATAAAAATACTACAAATACAACTTCATCACGGTGGGGTGGTATTCTAAGGAATGCAAGTATTTTTGCAGGAGGAATGTTCTTAGGCGGACTTTTGTCGCATTTATTCGGCTGGGGTGGATTTATGGGCGGTATACTGGGGACAGTTGCCAATATTGCTATACTTTTGCTGTTGATTATGTTGGCAATCAACATTTGGCGAAAATTGACAAAAAGAAATAAACAAGAAAATCCTTACCGCAGTGATATAGCACAACAGAAGCGTGAAACGAAGATCATTGACATAACACCGCCACCGGAAAAAAAATCTTATGATAGCCATTCTAAAGCTGAAGAATATCGTAAGAAATAGAGATTTAGATTATTATAAAGGGAGTAAGGCTATTGCGACAGCCGCGTGTAGGGCATATAAATTTTCTAAATTGTTTACCATTGACATATAGCTTATATAAATGTGGTTATCATAAGGGACTTTCATTGGTATCTGCTGTTCCTTCATCACTTAATCGGGCAATGCAAAAAAATGAATTGAATATAAGTCCGATGTCATCATTTGCTTTTGGAGAAATGAGCGAAAAACTGTTAATGCTGCCAAATCTGGGAATTGTTTCTGATGGTAAGGTTCAAAGTATCATCTTAGCAGCAAAAAAATCTATTGAACGATTAAGCGGCGAAAAAATACTTTTAACAGCTCAATCGGCAACATCACATTGTCTGCTAAAGATAATTTTGCGTAGAGAATACAATTGTGTACCAGTATATTCGACTCAGAAAATTGATCCGTTAAATTTATTTGCAAATGATGAAGTTGCCGATTTGTTGATAGGAGATGATGCATTATATGTTAATTATCATCACCAGAATGGAATATACTACTACGATTTGGGAGCAGAGTGGAAAAAAATGACCGGTTTGCCAATGGTTTACGCAGTATGGGCGGTAACACGCAGCTTTGCCGAAAAATATCCCACTCAATTAAACCGGGTGTATAATAGTATCCGTACCGGATTTGACAATGGAATTGCATCCAGAGGTAAAATAATTGAAATGGTACTGAATAAAAAACCATTTTCATATCAACAGTTATGGATGTATTTTGATGTTATAAAATATGATATCGGTGAAAAAGAACTGCTGGCTTTGAAGACTTTTTACCAATTGGCTTATGAATATAATTTTCTGGCAAAGCTGCCTGTTTGTGAAATAGCAGCATTAAATAGTTGAAAAAGATTGTCATGCGTTAAAAGGAGATGAAGTGTAGCGTGAGTGAATTTCTTATTTGCGATAAATGCAAATATAAAGCTTATCCTAAATATACTTATCCTTGTGCTGGTTGTAAACATACAAATTATTATAAATATTTTACTCCATTGGTAAATGAATTTATTGGGCAGTGTCCATTGTGTGGAACACCGTTCGATGAGGGTGATGTGGTTGTAAGCCGGGATGCCAACATTGGGCCATATAGTGTATTAAAGTGTACGTGCCATAATGATGAATGCAGGCGGATAAGTATTTATAAAATTGGTACATATATAAAGAAAGATAAATAATAAAAAGGCTGTCACACGAATGACACTGACTTCATAAAGATACTCCACTCCGGCCGATACAGTTCCTTGTGCTTTTAAATGGAGACAAGAATGGCGAAAGAGCATATTTATGAATGAAAATGTTTATGGGTGGCAGCCACTTTTATATTTACAAGGCCGGCATGTGATTCATACTACTGTTTCATAAATAACATATAATTTTGTGGATCGAGTGCGGCCCAAGCAATGCAGCGGGCAAAAGGCGAAAGCCAGGTCAGGCACTCTTTATCCATTATTATACCTGGTTCTACATTACTGACAAGATAGGGTAGGGCAGGTGGTATAACAGTCTGTTTTTCTCCCATTCGGTTATTGAGTATAGTTTGAAATATTTTGTGATTAGTGCGGCTGTATCCGCAAGTCATGAGATGGGCTTCTGCCCATGCGGGGTTTTTCATTTTTATATACAATTTTGTAATGCCGCCATCGTGAGAATAAGTAGAGGTAATGCGATATTGTTTGTTCATGAAATTAGTTGTTATACCTGAACTTTTTAATGCCGCGGGCAGAAGGGGTAAAATGTGAGTGTACATATCACTGGGAATATCTTTAATAGTATATGTACTTAATTTACCGTCATGCAGAGTGACATGTGAAATAGTTGAAAATAGTTTATCCCACATAAAAGATTATCTCCTAATAATGAAAATGACTAATAATGTTAATCTTGCACCGAAGGTTTAGTTACGTTCTTTTTTATGTAACGATCAGTGGCGAAGTCAAGCATTTCCTGCCAGGAAGAAAATTTGGTGTTTTTAGCAACATGAGAATCCATTATATCCTCAGGTAAATTTTCAAAATCTTTTTGGCAGTTGATAGTAAATTTGCCATTGTTTAAAAAGCGTTCAAAATTTTTATAATGGGTGTATTTTTTCATGAAGGTATTGTCAAATACATCTTCAAAATCAAATATTATTGGTTGCGCCAAAAAAGGCAGTTGATAGTAACCGGAAAGTTTTAGTTTCATGATATATCCCTCGAATAACTATATTATAACTTAGCATAGCATATAATGTGACATTTAGTCCAGAGAAAGGATGGTTCAGCTATAGTTGTTGAGAAATAGATTATTTTGTATAAAATGGATATAATTACATAGCAATAAAATTTGAGGTATGGCAGATTAGAATATGGCAACAAATGGAGGAATACGGATGAAAAAGAAAATGATACAGATTTTATGCATTTTTACAGTGGCAGCATGTTTGTTTACAGAAAAAGTAATGGCTCAGGACACGGCGTATCATCGGACTGATATTGTTTCAGACAAAATAATAGTAGTCGAAACGCGCTGGAAGGCGCCCACGGCGTATCATCGGGCTGATATTGTTTCAGACAGGGCGATTAGTATTTATAAAGAAGCACTTGGCAATATGAATATGCCTAATGCCGATTATGCTGTACATCTGTCATTAAATACCTCAATGGGGAATTTTGCTGTGACTGATGATATCAAGTGTCAAAAAAGTCCGTTATTGGCTAAGAGTGTGTTGACTGGGCAATCAATAACTGCAGATAAGCAATCTCAGCCGATTTTTAATATTACGCAATATATGCAATTGGTAAATAATGAGGAACAAATTTATTACATGCTCAAGGATGACAATAAGAAAAAACAACAGTGGTATGTGAAAAGGCAACAGCTTGATCCGGAATTAAAAAAATTGTTGGGGGCAACAGATTTTGATTATGCCCAGCAGATGCGGGATACAATAAATGCGGTAGATGCTATAAATATTGATAAAGAAACGGATAATGGACAGATATTAAGAGTAAAGTTCGACAATAAAAAATTATTTGACAGCAATAAAATTTTAAAAGATAGTAATGCTGTATTTTCAGGGATTCCAATGACTGACAGGGCTGGTACTATTAAAATGGTGAGAAATATGTTAGATTCATTAGGAAATAGCAGGGATATTGTTAGTACAATGCTGATTGATAAAACTACACATCGTATTGTCAGTGTCGACTCAGATATTACTGAACAATTAAAAGCGGTCATAAGGGTTGTTTTGAGTTCGACACCAGAGTTGAAAGCTCAGTCAGCATCAATGGCAATGGTACCGATGTCAGCAGCATTGTCAACGCGTCAACCTAAAAACAATACTGGCTTGGGTAATGGTGCAGGTGATATAAATGGAATTATGGATAGTTCATCCGTTGATGATTTTATCAACAGCTTGCAGGCGCATCTTACGATAACAATAAAACCACTTGATGATGTTATGCAGCTGGCAGTACCACAAGAAGTTCGCAATACGGCTGTGGAGGTAAAACCTGAAAATTTGATAAATCAGTCTGGACTGAATAATAAGTAGTCATCAGAATAACTCCGGCACCGGTGATAGTAATAGTTATTACCGGTGCCGGAGCGTTTTGTAATGCCGTATTTTGCGTTTGTTAGTAAAAGATGTTGGATAATTAGCTAATGTGAAGAATATGGTAATTAGTATTGCTGCAGGGAATAGGTTATTGAATAAATAAGGCTATAAAAATGAAATTAATGATGGTACAATATAATTCAGATTTTAAGTGAAGAATATTTAATTTTAGAGGTGGACAACAGTGGCCGATGCAGTTATGGTAATAGATTCTATACTAAATGAAGTAGAAAAGGTAATTATCGGAAAAAGAGACGTTTTAGAAAAAATCATGATGGCTATTTTAGCAGGAGGGCATGTCCTTATAGATGATATTCCTGGCGTCGGGAAAACAACAATGTCGGTTGCATTTGCCAAGGCTTTAGGATTGAAGCAGAAACGTCTGCAATTCACTCCGGATGTGCTGCCATCGGATATAACAGGGTTTTCTATGTATGATAAGAATACAGGCAGTTTTCATTATGTACCGGGAGCTGCTATGACCAATATTTTACTGGCGGATGAGATTAACCGTACGTCACCACGTACACAATCAGCATTATTAGAGGTTATGGAAGAGGGCTGTATCACTGTAGATGGTGTAACCAGGGATGTACCAAAACCTTTTATCGTTATTGCAACACAAAATCCGGCAGGATCAATTGGTACACAGGAATTGCCAGAGTCACAGGCAGACAGATTTTTAATAAGACTGTCTATCGGTTATCCTGATGTAAAAGAAGAAATTGAAATATTAAAGGGGTCGCAGAATAAATCGTTATCGGCTATAAATAGTGTGATAAATTCCGCAGATTTAGTTACTTTACAGGAAAAAACCCATCAGGTCTATATTGATGACAGCATTTATGAATATATTGCCCAACTGGCTAAATTAACACGACAATCAGAACAGATCGAACTTGGAGTGAGTCCGCGCGGCAGCATTGCGGCAGTAAAAATGATTCAAGCCAGGGCAATGCTCTTTGGCAGAAATTACGCCCGCCCGGATGATGTAATAGCAATTTTAAAGCCGACATTGCAGCATCGGCTGATACTCAATAATCGGGCTCGTTTTGAACATGACTCGCCAGATGATATTTTTGCTTCATTAGTAAAGGCATTACCACTGCCTAAAATTGCGGAGCGATAAAATGACATGGCATAGGCTGATATATATATTTGTGTTTTTTTCCGGTGTTTCAATTTATACTTTATATGATCAATATGAAGCTTTTTTTCTGTTGGTTTTGATTTGTGTCCTGCCATTCATATCGTTGCTGCTGCTGTTACTGGGAAGATTTTTTTTGAGAGTGGATCTGTCAAATACGGTGATTGTCGGTACTTATGGTGAAACAATAAATTTACCGCTGTTTGTGATGCAGCGTATGATTTTCCTTTTTATGGATGTGTATGTAAAAATTCAGGAGAAAACTGAAACCGGTCAAATTATGGCAGAACAGCTGCTTAGTATTAATCAGTCATTTTTTGCGGCTGAACCGGTTCATTATGCTTGTCGTCTAAAATATTGCGGCAGAGTAGCTGTGAGTATTGGCTTTGTTAAAATGTACGATCTGCTGGGACTGTTTTCTTGCCGAAAAAATTCTTCAGGGACAAATGTTATTTTGGTATTGCCACGTTTGTATAAAAGCTTTGCTGCGGTGACAGTCGATGACAAAAAGTTATTTAATATTGGAAATGGCAGCGAAATGTATGGTATGAAACTTTATCAACAAGGAGATAATGGCAGATATATACATTGGAAGGCGAGTATAGCTCATGATGAAATTTATGTGAAAGAATTTTATCAACAATCCGAAAGCGGTAGTATTTTGTTCTTTGATGTAACTGAGCTGGCCGATAAAGATTCCCGCAATGCGGTTTATGAAGTTTTTTATGTAATAGGGGCACAATTACTTAATAAATATGGCGGTTTTACCTTTGCTTATGCATTGGCAGATGATAGGGCAAAGTTTAGTAATATTAATAATATGGCTGATTTTGACCGGGCGATTATTGAGTATATAAAAATTGAACATGATTTTTCCCAATTAATAAATTTAAAAGCTATCAGTAGTACAATAAAACAGCAGTATAGTAATATATTTTATGTAACGGATGCTATTGAAGAATCAATAATAAATACTTGTAGTAAATTATATTCGCACATGACGGTAATATTTATCGGCGTTGATTGTACCCAAATTTGCGGTAAGGGAATATTTATCAACAAAAATGATCTTACTAATAGTCTATCAGAGGTATGGCGGCTATGAAATTTATCAGAAAATGTGTTGATGCGGCAGGCTGGTTTGTTTTAATAAATTTAGGTGTACTAGCGTTATTGAATTGCATTTTAGCATATACAAAATTTACCGTTTTAATTAGTGATGTGATTTTTTCAATAATATTGAGTAGTATATTATATTTATCAATATATATTGATAAAAGAATTGGCAGTATATATTGCCGTCTTTTATTTATTGGTTCGGGGTTATATATTGCCTGCCAATATCGGGTACTCTTATATTCCAGTCTATTATATATTGGAAATGGGTTCATAGAGGTTTTAAAGCAGCCCTATCATCTCAATATTATCTTGTTTAAACTGCCAACAGTTAATTATATGATAAGTCAACGGCCGATAATATGGCTATTTATATTTTTGGCAGTGACAGGTCTTAGCTTTTTACTTAAAATAAACAAAGGGCGGATGTTGTTATTATTAATGACGCTGCCAATATGCATAGTGGGACTCTATTTTGGTGTATTGCCCGATTATCATAGTATCATGGGAATATTTGCTTTTGGAATGGCTGTGTATGCATATGATAATAGGAAACGGCCGGGGTCAGCGGCTATAAGAGTAGGAATAATAGTACTTATGGTATTCCTTTCGGGCACGGTTATTCAGATGGCGGAACCGAAGTCATCCTACGTGCCATCGCATTTTATGCAATATTTGCCGCAAGGAGTAAAAGATCTTTTAAATGATTATTTGTCACCGGCGGACAGGGCTACAGCCATGGATGATATTCGGCACGGAATGAATGGACAAGGACAGTTGGGTGATATGGATAATCTGACACAAACAGGTCGTAAAATAATGCAGGTTAGTACATCGCTGCAGACGAAGGATCATTTATATCTGCGTAATTATTTTGGTGCAGTATATCAAAATAATTCTTGGAATGATTTACCAGAAGAAGCTTATAGACAATATAATAAATTATTTGCAGCCTATTCACCGGGCGCATGGTATGATCAAAGTGTTATTATTTTTGAGGCTCTGAAAGAAGATCGCAAAGGACAAAACGAACTTATGAAATATATGGCGGGCAATACCGGCTATGCTGATTTTTTTACTGCAAGACAGTTTAAGATAGAAAAAATGTTTTCAGAAAAGGAACAGTATTTTTTTCCCTATAATATGGATATATCAAGTCCGGCCTTTAAATATGACAGGGCAGCGCAAGAAACCGGTACGAAACTGTATAAGGCATCAGCGTATAATATGCCGGCAAATTATGGTGGGATAGATGCATTCATTGAAGAATATGGTCAGTATAATAAATATTTATTGTATTATGCTTATGAAGAAAAAGATTATCGTGCATTCGTATATAATAATTATTTGCAGGTACCTAAAGGTGATCTGGATGAATTTTCAGAACATTTTCCAATACGACAGGTTAGGACTGATCAGGAACGGGACGAGCTTATTGCACAGCTGCAGCAATATTTCCAGAAAAATTATCACTATACTACTGCACCAGGCAAAGTACCACAGGGTAGAGATTTTGTAGAGTATTTCCTGGATGATTCTCATGAAGGATATTGCACATATTTTGCTTCGGCAGCTACTTTGATTTTACGGCAGGCGGGAATACCGGCACGTTATGTTGTAGGGTATGCCATTCCGGTAGAAACGATAAATAATGGAGCGGTTATTGGCAGTGATGCCGGTAAACCAATTCATGATTTTACTGTAGTAGACAAACAAGCGCATGCATGGGTTGAAATTTATGAAAATGGCTGGGGTTGGCGGCCAGTGGAATTTACGCCAGGATTTATTTCACCAATTCAGGATAAGGAAATGGGAGGCCAAACAAAGCAGCAGTCTGATAAACAGCAGCAACAAAACCCCAATAAGAATATTGATAAACCGCGGACGACGCAGCATCAGGATAATGGAAAAAGTGAACAGCATAATAGTGCTTTGACACATACCCCAATAGGATGGACAATTGTGGTACTAGTCGTTATAAGCGGTATCACAGCAGCCGTTGTCTGGCAGCGTAAATGCCGTAATGATTTGCAGCAATGTTTTGCCTGTGATATCAATGCGGCCAATCAGGCAGCAAGAACAAAAGAAATATATGGTTATATGGAAAGATTGGCAAATTACAACGGTTTAATGAGACCGGTCCATATGGACTATCTGGTTTATGCTGATTATTTGCAGCAAAATGAAAAAAATTGGCACGATATAGATATCAGACATTTTGTTGAAATAGTCCTTGCCGTGCGATTTGGCGAGAACATTGGATTAAACAGGAAAGCTGTTATGGATATGTTGACAACAGTTCAAAAAATGCGTAATAATATTTATATCAAGTTAAATTTATTGCAAAAATTATTATTCACATATATTTATAAATTATAGGTTTTGAGTCAAGGGGGTGAATTGACTGAGACGCTATATAATGCACGTTGATATGGATGCTTTTTTTGCTTCAGTAGAACAGGTCGATAATCCCGCATTAGCAGGTAAACCTGTTATTGTCGGCGGAATAAAAAATCGTGGCGTAGTTTGTACGGCTTCTTATGCGGCTAGAAAATATGGTGTTCATTCAGCAATGCCAGCACTGCAGGCTCATAAGCTTTGCCCACAGGGAATATTTTTACCAGTAAGGCATGAACGGTACAGGGCAGTATCAAAAAAAATTTTTACTATTTTTGCAGAATTTTCACCGATAGTAGAACCATTGTCTATAGATGAGGCTTTTCTTGATATAACCGGCATGGAAAAAATTTATAAAACACTGCCGGATTATGCCTGTAGATTAAAAAAACGTATTTTGCAGCAGACTGGTATCCATGCATCTGTAGGTATAGCACCTAATAAATTTTTGGCAAAATTGGCATCTGATCTACAAAAACCTGATGGTTTGGTTATTGTGGAATATGGCAGGGAAAGGCAACTGTTGGAGCATTTACCGATTAGCAGGTTATGGGGTGTGGGTACTAAGACAGCAGAGAAACTCAATGCTTTGGGATACCGTGAGATTGGTGATATAGCAAAAACCACCATTGCCGTGCTTAAAAAATATTTTGGTATAAAAACAGCAACACACTTATGGCAGTTGTCAAATGGTATCGATGAGCGTCAAGTAGAATCGGAACGCAGTATAAAATCTATTGGTAACGAGGAAACTTATGATGAGGATATAGAGGGAAAAGCAGTAATTGAACGAAAGTTTCTGGCATTGGCCGGTAAAGTCGGCTGGCGGCTTCGCAGTAAAGCATTGAAAGCGCGAACTGTAAGTATAAAAGTTCGCACCAATAATTTCGTAACTTATACAAGAAGCGTTACCTTGACGGAAGCAACAAATTTTGATGCTGTTTTGTATGATACGGCCAAAAAGTTATTTAAAGATTTGCATTTTGTTGGTAAAGTGCGCTTGCTGGGGCTCACTGGCAGCGGGCTTGTTCATATCGAAGAGATGTCATTGTTTGTTAATGACGAAAAACAAATAAAATTATATAAGACGATTGATGCTATAAAAATGAAATTCGGCAGTCAGTCGATAACAAAGGCACAGCTTATTGAAAAGAAATGAGGCTATATTGTCTGCATCACAGATGATATAGTCTCATTTTAAATCGTGCTGTTATTTTATTTAAATCATTAACTCAGTAGCATGCGATCGTTGTCAATTTCGCTGCCGGAAGCTTCTTCAAACATCGCTAATAAATCTTTTACGGTAAGGTTTTGTTTTGTTGCGTCTTTTACGTCGATGATGATTCTACCGTTAAACATCATTACCAAACGATTGCCAAATCGCAAGGCATCACGCATGTTGTGTGTGATCATTAATGTTGTGAGGCGGCGGTTATTGATGATACTATTAGTAATAGTCAATACTTTTTCGGCTGTTTTGGGATCTAAAGCCGCTGTGTGTTCATCAAGTAGAAGGAGTTTAGGATTGGCCATTGTTGCCATGAGTAGTGTCAGTGCTTGGCGTTGTCCGCCGGATAAAAGGCCTACCTTGCTTTCTAAACGGTTTTCAAGTCCCAGATTTAATGTAGATAACAATTGACGAAAATGCTCCCGGTCGCTTTTTGGGGCACTCCAGCGTAAAGAAGGAGCTTTACCACGGCGGGCAGCAATTGCCAGATTTTCTTCGATCATCATGCCGGCAGCCGTACCCATCATCGGATCCTGAAATACGCGGCCAATGAATTTGGCACGCTTATGCTCAGGCCATTTTGTGATGTCATAGTTATCAATGACTATTTTTCCCGTATCAACGAAAAACGTTCCTGCGATGGAATTCATAAGTGTTGATTTACCGGCGCCGTTTCCACCGATTACAGTGACAAATTCACCGGGCAGCAAATGCAGCGAAACATCACTGAGAGCAATTTTTTCAGTTATGGTCCCAGGGTTGAAGGTTTTAGATACATTTTCCACTTTGAGCATTATTTTGCCATCCTCCGCTTTCTGTTATTTAATTTTGCCTGAAATAACGGCAGAGAAAGTGCAAGAGCCACCAGTACGGCTGTAAATAACTTTAAGTCATTGGGTGGCATACCCATTTGCAGAACGACAGCAATGACTACACGATAAACAATGGAACCTAATACTACTGATATAAGACAGTTCTTAAAACTCTTGGTGCCAAATAATACTTCACCAATGATGACGGAAGCCAGACCAATGACGATTGTACCCACTCCCATTCCGACATCGGCAAAACCATTGTTTTGTGCCACAAGTGCACCGGATATGGCAACAAGACCGTTGCTCAATAAAAGGCCAAGCATTATTGTGATATCGGTGTTGATTCCATTAGCACGAATCATATGTTGATTGAATCCGGTAGCACGAATAGCGGCGCCTATTTCTGTACCAAAAAACCAATAACTAACCAGTCCGACAATCGATACGGCAATCAACCCGACAATCAATACTATGGATTGGACATCAAATGAAACAGGGAATATTGTAAAAATAGTATCGACCTGTAATAATGAAATATTAGCTTTACCCATAATCCGCAAATTTATTGAATAAAGAGCAATCATAGTCAAGATGCCGGCTAATAGAGCCGGTATTTTTAATTTTGTGTGTAAAAAACCTGTGATTGTACCACTGATCATACCAGCGAAGCAGGCGGCAACTATAGCTGTGATAGGATTGTGACCACCTGTCAGAAGTGCCGCCGCGGTAGCGGCTCCCAATGGGAAACTACCTTCTACTGTGAGGTCAGCAATATCAAGAACTCTGAATGTGATATAGACACCGATGGCCATTACTGCCCATAAAAGGCCCTGGGATATAGTAGGAATAATAAGATCCAAATTAGATTCTCCTAGTTCATTTTTATTCTATGATGTCAGCACCTTTGAGAATATCATCAGGAATGGTAATACCTAGTGTTGCTGCATCTTTTTTATTTACTGTTATTTTAAGATCTTTGGCTGTTTCGATGGGCATGTCAGCAGGTTTCGTTTTACCGTCTAATATATCTGCTGCCATGTGGCCGGTTTGGATCCCTAGTTTATAGTAATCTATGCCATACGTAATGAGACCGCCCTGTTTAACCATATTTGGTTCGCCACAGATAACTGGGATTTTGGCAGGGTCAGTTATTGAAGTGAGTGTCGGCATTGCCGAGGCTATCACATTGTCGGTGGGTTCATAGAAAACATCAACTTTTCCGGTCAGACTTTGAACTGCCTGCTGAATATCATTGACGGTTGATACGGTTGCTGTTTCAACTTTGAGACCCTTTGATTCGGCATATTCTTTCATGAGATTTACTTGTATTTCAGAATTTATTTCACTTGAGGAATAAACTGTGCCGATTGTTTTGGCATTAGGAAATAATTTGATGAGTAGATCTATCTGTTCTTTAATAGGACTCATATCGCTGGTCCCGGTTATGTTTCCCCCCGGTTTTTCGTTGGAAGCAACGAGTTTTGCACTTTTGTAATCTGTAATGGCTGTTCCAACAATGGGGATATTTTTAGTAGCGTTGGCAACAGTTTGTGCTGCCGGAGTGGCAATAGCACAGATCAGATCATCTTTATCAGATACAAATCGTTCGGCAATGTTTTTGAGATTGGATTGGTCAGCCTGGGCATTTTGCTGATCTACGGTAATGTTTTGGCCTTCTACATAGCCACGTTCTTTTAATCCGTCAATAAATCCCTTATTGGCAGCATCTAATGCATTGTGTTCGACTAGCTGTACAACGCCTATTTTAAAAGTTTTTTTGTCACTGGTGTCGTTGTTGGCTTTTTGGGAACCACAGCCGGCAATAAGACCTATTGCCAAAAGGGCTGTGAAAGTTAAAGCCGTATTCTTCCATTTTCTTGTTATGAACATATGATAGCCGCACCTTCCTAAATTTGATTGGTAGTATATGAATTAATATTCTTAATTATACAAGATTACAAAGTAAAAATCTACTTTAAATTGTAGTGTACGGTATATTATGGAGTATTTTTGCATAATTCTGATATTTGTTAAATAAAAGTTATATATAGAAGAAGCAAAATATAATATGACTTTTGTATGATACCATTAAGGCACAAATAATAATATCAAATAAATTGTCGATATTGAATGATAACTATATAAACTTTCCGTAATTTAAAATATTTTACGGAAAGTTTATTAAATAAGAAAGTATTAAAAACAGTATTGGATAATATGAGGAAAAAAGTTAATCTATGTTGGGAAAAAATGGTTTGTTAAAATGAAAAAGGTAGAAGGGGAAACAGAATGGATAATCAGAAACGGATAAAAAAAATATTTGAAATATTAAAAACTTACCCGGATGGTATAAGTGGAGAATCTATTTCGAGACAGATTGGTGTCTCGTCCAGAACTGTTCGCTCAGATATAAAAAGATTGCAAAAGATAATTGTAAAATATGAAATGACAGTAGAATCAGCTCCCCGCAAGGGGTATACATTGAAATACGGGAAATTTATTTCACCGGATAAGTTCATCAGAGAATATTTCAATAAAAAAGATGATAAAGCTGACGTTGCTATAGCACCGGTAGAATATATAATTTGTCGGTTGCTCAGTGATGATTATTTTGATGTGACAGTGACGCAGACACGTCTGGCAGATGAATTGTATGTGAGTATTTCTACATTAAAAATGTATTTCAATAAATGTAAAAAAATTTTTGAAAAATATAATATGAAAATAGTTCATTATAAGAAAAATGGATTGAAATTGATTGGTAGTGAGTATCAGATACGTAATTGCATATGCGATTTTATTGATAAAAGTGAAAATTTTCGGCAAAAAGTATTCACCGGATTGAATGTGATTTCCATAGATGAAGTGATAAGTAAAGTCTTGCGGGAAAAGAAACTGCAAATTCCTGATACAGACAAGATAAGTTTGTGCCATCATACTGCGGTTGCTGTTTCGCGGGCGAAGCATGGCAAAAGTATTTGCTGTTCTGTGAGCCTTGTTAAAAGGATAGATAAAACATTTGAATATAATGTGGCAAAAGATATTCTGGAATATATGTATGCTGTTTTGGGAATAGATATAGCCTATAGTGAAGTATATTATATTACGCAGTGCCTTTTAACAAGTAGGAAATTTTTCAACACTGCTAATTCTCATGAAAATATGGAAGCAAAAAAAATTGTATATGCAATTTTTGAAAAGATTAAAAAGGAATTATTAATAAATTTTGCAGATGATGAGTATCTTATAGACGGGTTGGTTTTACATCTGAATATTGCCATAAATCGAATACAATTTCATATGAATATACGCAATGAACTTTTGGAAACAATAAAAAATGACTATCCATTGGCCTTTCAGATGGGAGTGATTGCTGGAAAAGTAGTGGAAAATATCGCTAAAATAAATGTTAATGAAAATGAAATAGGCTATATTGCATTACATTTTGGTGCGGCATTAAGCAGGAAAGGAATGACGGAAAAGAGCAGTTCAATTAAAAAGGTTGTGATTGCATGTGCTGCCGGATTAAGTATTGCTGTTTTGCTTAAGGCAAAGATTGAGGAGCAGTTTCAAAAACGTATAGAAGTTTTAAAAGTTCTTCCGGCTTATGATATCGATGAAAAAATTTTAGCTAAGGTTGACTATGTATTTACAACAGTGCCTATACAACATATGGATTCAAATAAAATTATTATGATAAACAGCATATTAAAAAATGAAGATATAGAAAAAATAAACAAGATTGTCTTCAACGATAAAAATATAAGTTTATCTTATTTAAAGGAATTTTTAAATAAAGAAGATTTTTTTGTTGATAAAGATTTTATAAATAAAGAAGAATGCATGGAATTTTTGACAGAAAATGCCGTAAAAAAGAATTTAATTAGCCATAGAACTAAAGAGTCGGTTTTTGAACGGGAAAGGGTATCTTCAACAGCAATAGGTAATATGGTAGCTGTACCACACCCCATATACAATGATGGTGATATTTCTTTTATATCTGTACTCATTTTAAATAAACCGATTATGTGGGGAACTTTTTTGGTGCAGGTAGTATTTTTATTAAGTATAAAAAGGGGAGATAACGAATTATGGGAAACAATTTTTTTAAAATTAAACGATTATATCAGATATAAAAAAGGTGTGGAATCAATGCTTAAAAATAAGTCGTACGATATTTTTCTACATGAATTCAGTGATATGTTTTAATGATTGGAATATACGCAAAAGGAGAAATATGAAATATGGACTTGGACTTGATAAAAATAGATTTAAATTTATTTACGGATAGGGCTGTAATAAAAGAACTTGGCACACTAATGGAAAAGAAAAATTATGTAAAAAAAAGTTATGTGGAAGCTGTACTTAAGCGAGAGGAAAAATTACCTACCGGATTGAACATAGGAGGAACATGTGTTGCTATTCCGCATACGGATCCTGTTCATGTTAATGATGCGGCTATTGCTGTTGCCCGTTTAAATACACCGGTAAAATTTCATAGCATGATAGATCCTATACAGGAATTAGATGTGAAATTAGTTTTTCTATTAGCAGTTAAAAATCCAAAAGAACAAGTTGATCTTTTGACTAAATTAATGGCATTATTTCAGAATATCAGCGTTTTAAAACAAATTGAGATTGCTGCAAATAAGGAAACCATTGCAGCAATAATTGACAGGGTAATTTGTTAAGAGACGATTAATTATAGTTCGTTTGACAGATTTGGTTAAATTATTATTATGTTTTTAATCTTGCAGGATTAATATATTATGATTTGGAGGCAACACAATGAAAAAAGTAAGCATCTTATCAGTTTGCGGTTCTGGAACAGTTACATCATCTATGGTGGCAGGAAAGCTGAAGGAAAAATTAAGGGAAAAAGGCTATGATGTTTTTACTACTGAATCAAGACCTACTGAAGCATTGAATTTGGCAAAATCGGGACGATTTGATTTAATTACCTATACAAGTCCGCTAGTTCCCGGTGATTATGGAATCCCTACACTTAATGCGTTTGCTTGTCTTACAGGTATTGGGGAAGAAGAATTTTTAGATAATGTATTAAAAACCATTGAAAAAATATCTGCTGATAAATGATACCAGTAATTGAATCGGCAAAGGATATATTAAAGATTGAAGATTATTATGAGCAACTAAAAAGGAGGCAGTAATTTATTATGGATTCAATATTGATTATGATGAAAACTATTATTGATAATTTTGGTCCTGCCATTATTGTGCCAATAATTATTTTTGTCATTGCCAGAATATTTAAAGTTACAACACAGAAATCATTTTTATCAGCTGTTTATGCTGGTGTAGGTTTACAAGGATTTACACTTATATTAAATTCCTTTACACCAATTATCACTCCGGTGATAAATCAAATGGTTAATTCATCGGGAATACATCTTCCGGTATTTGATGTTGGCTGGCAGGCAACGGCATTGGTAGGCTTTTCTACTACTGCCGGAATGATTTATTTAGGATTGGGCATAGCACTTCAGACGATATTGTTCCTTGTCAAATGGACAAATATTTTTCAACCATCAGACTTATGGAATAACTATTCTTATATGGTTTGGGGCGCAATGGTGATAGGTGTTACCGGTAATTTTGTATTGGGAATAGCATGTATGGTTCTTTTGAATTTATATTCATTACTTATTTCTGAACTAGTGGCGAAAAGATGGTCCACTTATTATAAATATCCTAATTGTACTATTATTGCGATGCACAATGTCGAAGCATCAATCTTTGCAGTAGTGGCAGATCCTATATATAATATGCTGGGATTGAACAAAGTGAAGTTAAATCCGGCGTATTTACAGCAAAAATTTGGGTTTTTAGGTGAACCAATGACATTAGGGCTTTTTTTGGGAGCTTTCATTGGAATACTAGGGAATATACATGATATTTTTACTATGGCTGCATGGGGACAGATTTTAAAAGTTGCTATTGCAACAAGTGCAATTATGGCCATTTTCCCTAAAATTGCCAGTATGTTTGCACAGGCATTTGCTCCGATTACGGAAGCAGCACGTGTATTTATGAAAAAAAGCGGCAATAGGGAGTGGTATATTGCTGTGAATGATGCTGTTGGTTATGGTGAACCGGCAACACTTATTTCCGGTTTGCTTCTTATACCGATAATGCTTGTAGTAGCGATGATCCTGCCGGGAAATAGTGTTCTGCCTGTGGTGGATTTATTGGCACTGCCATATATGGTTCAGGGACTTGTTGCTGTGCATAATGGAAATATTGCTAAAATATTGATATCAGGAACTATTTGGTTTGGGTTAGGACTTTATGTATGTACTTATACAGCACCATTATTTACTGACATGGCAGTGGGGGTGGGAGTTGCTATTCCTGCCGGAGCTTTACTTATAACAAGTTTTAATATTTTGGGTAAACCGTTAATTGGATTAGTATTTTTAGCTTTTCTTACAGCTAATCCTTTGTTTATCGGAATAGCAACAGGCGTATATTTTGTTTTGTGGCTATTATTTAGAAAGAATAATAGTAAGATAAATGATTACTTACAAAAACAGGCTATGAAAAATGCAGGCGCTGAAAATGATGAAATGGCAGCTTGATAAGTTTTGATTTGATCGGGGTTGTTGTATTGACAGTATTGAACTCATAAAGGTGTAAGTTATACCAATACGGCACGATTTCTTGTTCTTTTAAAGGAATAAAGATGGTGAAATGTTGCACATTTATAGATGAAAATAGGGACATACGACAACCCCAAAAACATGTTTGGTAAATGATTTATGCATGGGGGAAAATGATGGATTGGAATAAATATTTAAACAAAAAAATTTCTTGTACATGTGGTCGTGAACATGAATGTGATATACGACATATTGATGTTGGAAAAAATGTGATTGACAGGCTGCCGGACTATATTAAAACGGATAATTATAAGCATATATGTATAGTTGCGGACGTGAATACGGAAAAGATAGCCGGAGCACCGGTATATAAGGCATTAAATAATGCAAATATCGAATATAGTAAGTTTATATTTGATGATGTTGATCTTATACCTGACGAAAAGGCAATAGGGCGGATAATGACGCATATTCCTGATGATTGTGATTTGATAGTCGGTATTGGCTCAGGTACGATTAATGATTTATGCAGATTTTGTTCTCACAAATTAAAAAATAATTACTTTATAATAGCAACTGCTC
The DNA here is from genome assembly GCF_015732285.1 of Pectinatus frisingensis. GTDB lineage: Bacteria > Bacillota > Negativicutes > Selenomonadales > Selenomonadaceae > Pectinatus > Pectinatus frisingensis. The sequence goes on along the minus strand of NZ_WIQU01000045.1, from coordinate 1,805 downwards.
CTTCTATGGATGGATATGCTTCTGACGTGGCACCGCTTATAATAAATAATCTAAAAACTACTTATGAGAAAGTTGGCCGCCCGGCAGCTATTATTGGGGATACGGACATATTGAAAGATGCACCGCTTCATATGATAACTTCTGGTGCCGGTGATATTTTTGGTAAGTATATATGTTTGACTGATTGGCAGCTGGCACATATAGTTACGGGTGAATATTATTGTAATTTTATTGCGCAGATTATGAAAGATGCTGTCAGTGAAGTCGCAAAAGCTGCCGATTCAGGTATTGCACAACGTAATGGTAATGCTATAGGAGCAGTGATGGAAGCTTTGATATTGGCTGGTGTGGGTATGAGTTACAGTGGTAATTCACGTCCGGCTTCTGGGAGTGAGCACCATATGTCGCATTATTGGGAAATGAAATTTCTCCAGCAGGGAAAACATGGGGTATTGCATGGAACTAAAGTAGGTATAGGGACAGTTGTGGCATTGCATCTGTATAAATATGCGGCTCAAATGCTGTCCAAGGATGATTTGGAAATGTTGCCATCACCGTTATTTGATAAAACCGCATGGAATAATAAGATGCTTGAAATATATGGTCCGGCTGGTCCAAGTGTAATAGCATTGGAGGAAAAGGTAAATAAAAATAGTGATATTAATGTACAAAGACGAAGAAAGGCTGTAATTAAAAATAGCAGCAAGATTCAAGAACTGATTAGTAAACTGCCGACAATAGAAGAAACTGTACACCGGATGAAAAAGATTGATGAACCGTATCGGCCTGATCAAGTCGGAATAACGATCGATATGCTGAAAATAGCTATTGTATATGCTAAGGAGTTACGAAACAGATATGGATTGTTGCAATTATTATATGATTTTGGTCAATTAGAAGAAGCTGCGGATATAGTGGGTGAACAGGTCATGAACCTGAAGTAGAAGTTAGCTGTTGAATTAATGGCATGAAGATAAGAAAGACGGATGTTATAGGAGAATAATGATATGCTGGAAGAATTGAAGAAAACAGTTTTTGAGGCAAATGAATTATTGCCTAAATATAAAATGGTCACATTCACATGGGGAAATGTATCAGGTATTGATAAAAAAAGAAACTTGATTGTAATAAAACCATCAGGTATAGAATATAGGACAATGCGAGTGGAAGACATGGTGGTTGTTGATATGAATGGCAATGTTGTGGAAGGAAATTATGCGCCGTCTTCTGATACAGATACACATATTGAACTTTATAAGGCCTGCCCCTATATAGGAGGTATAGTGCATACCCATTCGCGTTATGCAACCTCTTGGGCACAGGCCTGCGAAGATATTCCGGCACTGGGAACAACACATGCCGATGATTTTCATGGAGCTATTCCCTGCACCAGGGCAATGACACATGTTGAAATTGAGGGAAAATATGAAAAAGAAACAGGAAAAGTTATAGTAGAAACATTTCATGACAGAGATATTGATATGATGGCAGTACCTGGGGTATTAGTTCATTCCCATGGACCTTTTGCATGGGGAAAAGACCCGAAGACAGCTGTAAAAAAGGCTGTAATTCTTGAAGAAATAGCTTTTATGGCATATCATTCGGTTACTCTCAATAATAAACAAACAAAAATGCAGCAAGAGCTTTTAGATAAGCATTTTTTACGCAAACACGGTGCACATGCCTATTACGGGCAAAGAAGTAATGTATAATAAGTTAGTTTTATTTATCCTTATGGATTCAACCTGATTACAGATAATATGATGATTTTTGTAAACAAGGTGGGAATGGGCAGAATGTTTATA
>NZ_WIQU01000002.1 GCF_015732285.1 Pectinatus frisingensis | reverse complement strand
AAGCGGCATTACCACTGCCGACGACCAAAATTGTTTTATTTTCACAGGCTGCGGCATCACAGGTGGCACAAAAGGAAATGCCCTTATCAAAAAGGAATTTTTCCTCGTTTTTTGCATTGGTAAGACAGGGAATTCCTCCCGCGGTGATGATTATTGACTTGGCATGGTAAATGGTGCGGAAGGTATCTACGGTATAGTCGTTTTGAGTGGAGAAATTTACTTTTTTAGCAGCAGTAAGTTTAAATTCTGCACCGAGTAATTTGGCTTGTTCATGAAATAATTTTGTGAGAGCCAGTCCGGTTATTCCTGATGGGAATCCGGGGTAATTGATAATTTCACTGCTGGATGAAGCTGATCCTCCGATAAATGATTTTTCCAAGACCAATGTTTTTAATTTTGCTCTTCCTGTATAAATGGCAGCAGTTAAACCGGCCGGTCCGCCACCGATAATTATGATATCATAGTATGCATGTTTTTTCTTCATTAAGGAACCTCACAATAAAAAATGGTTAAGTATTTTAGATAAAGTATTTTGTCAGTAATTTGCTGCCAATAATAGCGCCGATGAAAATGAAGAGCATGAATACCCAGCCATGCAGGGACATGGAAGCTGTTCCGCTGAAAAGTGCTCCGATATTACAGCCAAAAGCTATGCGGGCACCATATCCCATTAAGAGGCCGCCGAGGATGGCACCAAAGATTTGTTTTTTAGATTTGATTTTTTTTATTTTAAATTGTGATGCGAGCAATGTCGCTAAAAAAGCACCAAAAATTATACCAATATTGGAAACTGAATGACCGTTATTCCAAAAACCGGCGGTAATAGCTGCGGCATGTGTTTTTTGCGAGAAATAAAACCATGTATCGGGTTGTCCACCTAAAATTTGATAAAACCATGCACCCCAGTATGAAAATGGCGTTGTGACACCCCAAGCACTGCCGGTAATGCTGAGCATGGTAATATTTGCCATACCTAAAATAATTGCACCTGTCGTGTAACTCCAGGGATTTTTGAGTAATTTTGCATATAAAGAAGTGTTGTCCATACGGGTCTCCTTATTTTTCTATATATATTTCCCATTCTCCATCGTTTATTTCTTCTATTTCCACATTGTGGCCCTCTTTTCTAGCCCATTCAGGAATGTTTTTCATAGCACAACTATGGTCAATGGATACGATGAGAATATCATTTTTGTTTAATGCAGCTAATTTCTTTTGTGTTTTTATTAAAGGAACAGGACATATTTCTCCAAGACAATCCAGTGTATATTCTGACATATCAATTATCTCCTTAAATTTTATCTGATCTTTTACCATATTTGTTTGCTAAAACATATAATCCTATTAAGAATCCGAACTGAATTACTAAAGCAGGAATCCAGCCAATAAGCGTCGGTAAGAATATTTTGGTTTTAGGAATGATATTGGCTGTCCACCAGCCGAAATCATGTGCGCCCCAAAGTGAACCGATGATAAAAAAAATTAAAGTTATTATCTGAATTAAGAACCCTTCTCCTACACGCATTAATGTGCCGGAAGCGCACCCTCCGGCAATGACCATGCCAATACCGAACATAGCAGCGCCAATAGCTGTGTTCGGACCTACCGGCGAAATATTACCTGGAATTGGCAAACCACTGACAGCAGCAGAATGTTGAATATAAGCAAAGCCAATGGAAGCTACACCAATTGCCAATAACACTGCTTTGGTCAAAGATGTGCTGCCGGTCAAGACTGGATCTCGCATGGATGCGGTAAAACAAAAGCGGGATCTTTGCAATGTAAATCCGATGATTATGCCAAATGCCCACATAATTGCAGCTTGGGGAACATTTGCAAATAAGAAGAAAGCGATACCGATAATTGCAGCTAACACGACTATTCCCCAAGGAAGCTGATTGTGCTTTGTTTTATGATTCCTTCTGGCAGCAGCCAGTGATGATAATGATTGATTCATTTTGTACCCCCTTGATATGCCTGAAAACAAAAAAGGCTTGGAAAAGCAGAAAATATCTGCCTTTCCAAGCCTTTAGTTTTCTAATGAGCTTGTCATTAGTTGATAATATATCATTATATTCATTTATTGTCAATAATTAGTACAATAAAAATTGGATATTTATATTATCAATCATTTTTGATTTTGGTCGGAAGTATTATTATATTGAATTAAATCAGCTGTACTTGATAATACTGCCGGAGTATCATCGTAAGGATCAACATGCTCCTGCTATTCCGCTGAGGAACTAGTTTGGGTCACTGTCTGAGCTGTTGAATTTAGTGTATTATTGGAAGAGGTACTGTTGGCCGGAGTGCCATAAAGAGTAATATCTGATTTTGTTTGGATAAATAATTCAGTACCGGCAGGAAGATTTATATTTTTCCCTTTGACAAAAACACCGCCAACGATGCCTATAGGGCCTAATAATACCATACCGGCAACACTGGCACCGGCGGCCATGGCCTCCGATTTCATTTCTTTTTTTGCTTTCTCACCCAGAATGGTGTCTACTATTGTTCCGTCAAAAGCCTGCGTTTTGGCAAAGTCTATACCGATTTTTCCATCGCGGCCAAAATTTTTAGCAGAGCTCACGCTGGTCACAGTACCTTCACCAAGTCCACCAGCGGCAAAAACCATGCTGCCATTATAAATAACATCTTCAGCTACTTGATATTTTACTTCATCTCCGGCTTTCATCGTTTCAGAATTGAGTGGAGTGACGAGTTTGATCTTTATGAGTGTATTAGCAGGGACAAGTGTATGTGAAAGTGGAATAGCTTGTTGTGAACTGCCAAAAGCAGCGTTGCCTAATGACAACATACGGCTATAATATGTACCACTCTTGGGTTTCCCATAAAGCATGGTTTCAAGATCGGATAAACGTTGTCCTATAGGGTGCATTGAGACCTGATGCATTAACGACCATTCAATACCATTCATTTGGGCTATTGCTGAGGGAGAATAGGTATTAGTGAAGATTTGTGCATATATGTTATTGATGCGGTCGACCAAGTTACCGTTTTTAGATGTCCCATAATAATCTTGTTCTAATTTATTAATACGATCAATTATGGCCCCCGTCTGGGTGGTCCCATACACGGCTTTTTCTACAGAGGCTAATTTGTCCTGCACGGCATTGCTATCAGAAATATCACTGGCTGTTGACAATGTAGTGCCTGTGGTTATGGTGCTATCGGCAAATGTAATGGAAGTAGTGGAAAAAGTAAGTGTTATACATAAAACAGTAGAAAGAATTTTTACATTCTTTTTAGAGATAAAATTCATTGTAGTCACCCTTTCAAAATGATTTTAAATATATTTAAAGCATGGGAATGAGTTGGTGATTTTTGAAATATACAGGTACTAAGCCGCATTTTTTTAGAAAAATGCAGGCTTTTTTTAGTCCCGAACCTAAAGAGGCAGGTACATGGGCATCAGAACCAATTGTTGCATATTTACCACCTAATTCATGATATCTTCTATAGACGGGAATTAAAGTCTTTATAGAAATGTCATTTGAAAAACGACGTGTGTTTATTTCGGGAATCACATTATTGACTAAGGCTGTTTGCCAAATCTTGTCAATATAAGGGGCAAAGTCATTATAATATAATTCTTTGTCATCGTAAGGTGCTTTGCGGCAAATGTAATCTATATGCCCTAAAACGTCACCGAAAGAATGTAATGAAATCATATCGGCAATAGCCTGTAAGTATATGCGGTAAGCAGTCAGCTTATCTTTACCGTAAAAATACTCAGGATAATAAATATCATAACCATCGATAATATGTTGTGATATTATGATCATGTCAAAAGGTGATTGTTGTGAAAATATTTTACTGCGGACGGCAGTTTGTTTTTGCATGCCTATTTCAACACCCAGCAGCAATGAATTATTATATTGATATTTCCGATAGTGATCGAAGTACTCGATTGGATCAAATTCATATATGTCAGAACCGGGAAAATCAAAATCGATGTGTTCAGTTGTAATAAGTCCAATATTGAGTTTTTGAGCAATATCAAGAGCATCAGTGAGCTTCATTACAGAATCAGCAGAAAATTCAGTATGGGCATGACAATCGAATAAAATGGTAATCACCCCTTTTGGCAAAATATTAAATTAATGCCAGTAAATTATCGTTTATTTAAAGCTTCCTGAAGGGCTTTGGCCAGCTGATCAGGACATGAAGTCTGACGTGAACCGCATTTAATACCGCTAAAATTATTTATTATATCATGAGCATCCTGGCCTTGGACCAGCTTGGTGATTCCCTGTAAATTACCGTTGCAGCCGCCGATAAAAGAGATGTTTTTTATTATATTACCATTTAGTTCAACGTTTATTTGTTGAGAACATGTTCCTGCTGTTTTATATGAATACATACTCATTTACACCTCATATTATAATTTACAATCAATATTATCATTATAATCTAATGAAGGATTTTTTTAAAGCCCTTGTAAATTTCCTACAAATATAGGAAAATATAGATTAAAAGATTTATTTTTGCAAAAGAATAGACAATCCAAGGAGAAGATTATTTTGAAGATAGCGATGATTGGTACGGGTTATGTGGGTTTAGTGACGGGTACATGTTTCGCAGAAACCGGCAATGATGTTATTTGTGTCGATATAAACGAAAAAAAAATAAAAGAATTAGTCAGCGGTCATATTCCAATTTATGAACCAGGCCTTTCTGACATGGTGAAAAATAATTATATAAAGGGTAATTTGTCATTTACTACCAATATAAAGGAAGCATTGCAAAAAGCAAATATTTGTTTTATTGCAGTTGGTACACCAATGGGAGAAGACGGGAGTGCCGATCTTCAGTATGTTTTAGCCGCGGCGCGTGATATTGGCAGATATATGATACACGATATGTATGTTGTTGACAAATCTACTGTGCCGGTCGGCACAGGAGCAAAGGTAAGAGAAACCATTGCAATTGAATTGAAAAAACGGAATAGTAATCTTAAATTTGATATAATTTCTAACCCGGAATTTTTGAAAGAAGGAAATGCCTGCGCCGATTTTATGACGCCAGACAGAGTAATAATTGGTTCGGAAGAACCTGCGTCTATTGAAATGATGAAGGAATTATACGAACCGTTTATTCGTTCACGGGAAGTATTTATAATAATGGATGTCAAGAGTGCCGAACTGACCAAATATGCTGCGAATGCTATGTTGGCGACAAAAATCTCCTTTATTAATGAAATAGCTAATATAGCTGAACGTACCGGTGCCGATGTAAATAAGGTCCGTCGGGGCATAGGCAGCGATAGGCGCATAGGCTATAGCTTCATCAGCCCTGGCTGCGGCTATGGAGGCAGCTGCTTTCCCAAAGATGTGCAGGCGTTGATAAAAACCAGCAGTGAGTATGGTTATGAGGCAAAATTATTGCAGTCGGTAGAAAAAGTTAACATGGAACAGAAAAAAGTATTGGGGAAAAAAGTAGTAAATATTTTTGGCGAAAATCTATCAGGAAAAACATTTGCTGTATGGGGACTGGCATTTAAACCGGAAACTGATGATATGCGCGAGGCACCGGCAATTTTCCTTATTAAAGAACTCGTCGGGCGCGGCGCAGCTGTAAAGGCTTATGATCCAAAGGCAATAGCAACGGCACGTGATTTCTATCTCAATACTGTTGATAATATAACATATAGTGAAAATAAATATGACGCTCTTGATGATGCTGATGCTCTTATAGTTGTCACAGAGTGGAAGGAGTTTCAAAGTCCGGATTTTTTGGAAATCAAAAAAAGAATGCGCGGAAAATATGTTTTTGATGGGCGGAACCAGTATAAAACTAAGATTTTGGCAAAATTTGATTTGTCATATATACAGATAGGCGTAAAACAGGAGAAATAGATTATGCAAAAGGGAATTATTCTGGCTGGCGGAGCGGGAACACGGTTATATCCGCTGACCAGAGTTGTAAGTAAGCAGCTGATGCCTGTCTATGATAAACCAATGATATATTATCCGCTTAGTACATTTATGCTGGCAGGTATAACAGAAATACTTATTATCACTACACCACATGATACAGAGCTTTTTCAGGCACTGTTGGGTGATGGCAGTCAATGGGGAATTTCTCTTCACTATGCAGTGCAGCCAAGTCCTGATGGATTGGCGCAGGCGTTTATAATTGGCAGGGACTTTATTGACGGACAGAGTTGTTCATTGATTCTCGGTGATAATATTTTTTACGGACACGATTTATCATTAACGGTAAAACATGCTGCGCAAAGACAAAGTGGAGCTACTGTATTCGCTTATTATGTTAAGGAGCCGCAGCGCTATGGCATTATTGAGTTTGATGCAGCCGGTAATGCTGTTAGTTTAGAAGAAAAGCCGTCAGAACCAAAATCAAATTATGCAGTAACCGGGCTTTACTGCTATGATAATAATGTAGTTGATTATGCTAAAAGTTTGAAACCGTCGGCACGTGGCGAATTGGAAATTACTGATCTGAATCGTCTTTATTTAAATGAGAAAACACTGCATGTTGAGATTATGGGACGTGGTTATGCCTGGCTTGATACGGGGACACATGAATCGTTATTGCAGGCGGCTTCGTTTGTTGAAACGGTGCAGGATAGGCAAGGTCTTAAAATAGCCTGTCCAGAGGAAATTGCTTATCGGCTTGGATACATAAGTGCTGAGGATGTAGTGAAGTTAGCGGCACCATTAGTGAAAAATGAATATGGCTGCTATCTCATGAATATGTTAAAAGATAATAACCTGAATAGGGAGATTTGGTAAAGTGGATGTGATACAGACACAAGTAAAAGATGTATATATTATTGAGCCAAAAGTTTTTGGCGATAATCGTGGTTGGTTCATGGAAACCTATTCTGCCCGCGTTTTGAGGAAATATGGTGTGAAAACTGATTTTGTCCAGGATAATCAATCTTATTCGGCACCAAGGGGGACATTGAGGGGGCTGCATTTTCAAAAACCACCAATGACACAGGCAAAACTTGTTCGCTGCACGCATGGTACGATGATGGATATTGCAGTAGATATAAGAAAGGGTTCACCCACTTATAAGAGATGGCTGGCTGTTGAATTGTCAGATAAAAATAAGCGTCAATTATATGTGCCGCGTGGTTTTGCACATGGATTTGTGACTTTAAGCAATGATGTTGAAGTTCAGTATAAGGCAGATAATTATTACGCACCGGAGACGGAAGGAAGCATTATCTACAATGATCCGGATATTGGTATCACCTGGGATAAGTGGCAGCAAGGCCGATATACTTTTTCGGCGAAGGATAAACAGGCACCGCTTTTCAAAGATTTTGTCACGCCGTTTGTTTATGGTGAAATTTAAATGGAATTGCTGCGATTGAGTGAAAAAACAGAAAACCATGTACCTGTGACAGTGAGAGTGCCAGGTTCCTGTGGTGAATTGGTACAAGGTGTAATAGATGGTGAACCGTTTTTAATAACCTGTCCGATCAATGTGTTTTCTACAGCGATAATTATTGACAATGGGGTTAAAAATGTTTTGAAAAGCAAGGCTTCCAAAGCACTAAAAATATTTTGCACAGAATTTGGTCTGGATGCGGAGTTATTGAATGTAAAGTTGCAGACACAATTGATAAAAAGTAAAGGCATGTCATCGAGCAGTGCTGATATAGCAGCTGTGTGCAAAGCAGCTGCTATTGCCTTCGGAATAGACATAACTGCTGAAAAAATTGCTCAAATAGCAGCACGTGTTGAACCCACTGATGGTGTTTTTTGTGATGGAATAGTCAAGTTTAATCATATAACTGGGGAAGTGCTGCAATATCTGGGAACGCCACCGCCGTTGAAAATACTTGTATTTGATTGCGGAGGCAGTGTCGATACAATTGTGTTTAATCAACGTGGTGAACTGCCATATCTTAATGAGAAAAAAGAAGAACAGGTGAAACAAGCCCTGGAATTGGTTGAATATGGTGTAAAGTATAAAAATGCGGCAGCGATAGGTAAAGGAGCAACAATAAGTGCATTGGCTAATCAGGATATTTTGTGCAAAGAAGATTTGGAAGTGATCATAGATATAGCTGAAAAATGTAATGCGGTCGGAGTCAATATAGCTCACAGCGGTACTTTGATAGGTGTATTGTTTTCCATTACAGTTAGTGAAAACAAGTTGCTGGAATGTGTACATGCTGTTCATGAAATGTGTCCGTATATGAGGTATTTATTTACCGCTGAGCTGATAGCCGGTGGTTTTTTTACTGTATAATTAAGATATGTAATATTATTAATAGCGTGAACAAAACCGGAAAGGAAGTATTTTTATGCCGGAAAAATTTGAACACGGCGGTGCCGTTTATGCGGCAGCTGCAAAAACAGGTGACAATGCTTTAATCGATTTTAGTGCCAACATCAATCCATTGGGATTGAGTAAAATTGTCAAGCAGGCAATAATGGACAATGTAGGTAATGTTATACATTATCCGGATACGGCAATGACTGAGTTAAAGAATAAAATTGGTACAGTTTACGATATAGCACCGCAAAATATAATAATGGGAAATGGTGCCGTGGAACTGTTATATGTTTTGTGTCATGTACTGCAGCCCAAAAATGTTTTGCTGATCGCACCGACTTTCAGTGAATATGAAAGGGCCGCCAGAAGTGTCGATGCCACAATAAATTATTGCTTTTTATCGGAACAGCATGAGTTTGAACTGCCACTGCAAAAATTGATTATTTCATTGAAAAATAAAGATATGTTGTTTTTATGTAATCCCAATAATCCCACTGGAACATTATATTCTGCTGAAAATATTGCAATTGTTGTAGAACATGCGGAAGCCAATAATTGTTTTGTTGTTGTTGATGAATCATTCATGGATTTTATCAGTAATAGCGGAGATTTTTCTGTAAAATCTTTATTAAATGGATGTCATAATCTGTTGATAATTCATTCAATGACAAAATTTTTTGCTTTGCCGGGGCTGCGACTGGGATTTGCTGCTTGTTCCGATGCCGAGGTAATACGGCGCATGAATTTGGATAAAGATCCCTGGAATGTTAATTGTCTGGCACAAAAGGCAGGTTTGGCAGCATTGGATGATAAAATATATCGTCGGCGCAGCCGCAGTTATACGCGCAGTGAGATAAATTATTTATATGAAGAACTCTCTCAGCTGCCACTGCTTAAAGTCTATAAACCATCAGTTAATTATATACTTTTAAATATACATAAATTGGGAATGGATTCGGCTCGGTTTTATCAAATAATGTTGGAGAAGGGTATTATTGTCAGGGACTGCGCTAATTATCCTGGATTGTCCGGTGACTTTGTCCGCATAGCCGTTAAGCGTCGGGAGGAAAATGATAAATTGCTTGATGCTGTGGAAAGTATTATGGAATAAGAAATTGGTGGGAAAGGATGATGAGGCATGAATATATTGGTCACTGGCGGTGCCGGGTTTATAGGCAGCAATTTTATTTATTATGAATTGGCTGCACATGAGGATAAAGTAATTTGCCTTGATTTGTTGACTTATGCCGGAAATATATCAACGCTGAGTACAGCGATGCAGAATGAAAAGTTTAAATTTATTAAAGGTGACATAACCGACAGAGTATTTGTATATGATTTATTTAAACGGGAAAAACCGGACATTGTTGTTAATTTTGCGGCTGAAAGCCATGTGGACAGATCTATTGAAACACCAGAGATTTTTTTGCAGACTAATATAATTGGGACTGGTGTATTGCTGGATGCCTGCAGGAAATATGGAATAAAGCGTTACCATCAAGTATCTACCGATGAAGTTTATGGTGACTTACCGCTTGACAGGCCGGATTTGTTTTTCACAGAGGATACTCCTTTACGTACATCAAGTCCATATTCAGCATCAAAAGCGGCTGCTGATTTATTGGTACAGGCATATCACCGTACATACGGATTGCCTGTGAGTATATCGCGTTGTTCCAATAATTATGGACCGTATCATTTCCCGGAAAAACTCATACCGTTAATGATAATAAATGCGCTTAATGATAAACAATTACCAATTTATGGTACGGGCAGAAATGTACGGGATTGGCTTTATGTGGAAGATCATTGCCAGGCTATAGATTTAATTGTAAGAAAAGGGCAAGAAGGAGAAATATATAATGTCGGCGGGCATAATGAAAAAACAAACCTTCAAGTTGTGGAAATGATTCTGAAATATTTACACAAACCATATGAACTTATAAAGTTTGTCACTGACAGACCGGGACACGACCGACGTTATGCTATTAATCCGGCTAAAATAAACGATGAACTGGACTGGCAGCCAAAAACTAGGTTTAATGAAGGAATGAAAAAAACAATAAAATGGTATCTAGCGCATCGTGACTGGTGGCAAAAAATAATCGATGGTTCGTATAAGGATTATTATGCCAAAATGTACGAAGATAAATAACGATAAATCACAATATAAAAAGAAGCTGCCACACGTAGCATTTCTATTCATAAATATGCAATATGCCAAATCTCTTGTCCGCTCTTAAAAAGAGGATGGTAGCTGCATATTTATATGAAGTCAATGTCATTCGTGCGACAGCTCTTGTAATATGTTTGGGAATTATTTATTTAATGGCTATAGCTTCTATTTCAATTAGCAGGTCTTTAGGCAGACGAGCCACTTCTATACAGGAGCGGGCCGGATAAGTATTGGTAAAATATTGACCATAAATTTCATTTACCTTAGAAAAATCATTCATATCCTTGATAAAAACAGTGGTTTTAACCACTTTATCCATAGAAGATCCAGCTTCTTTTAAAATAGCTTTCAAATTAATTAGGACTTGATTAGCCTGAGCTTCAATGCCTTGAGCGGGTTTGCCGGTTTGTGGCATGACACCGATTTGTCCTGAGATAAAAATTAATTTATCAAAAACAGCTATTGCCTGTGAATATGGACCAAGGGCAGCAGGCGCATTATCAGTATAGATGATTTGTTTCATAAAAAATAACCTCTTTTATTGATACATTTTGCAGTGATCAAGTTTGATAAACAGCAAGTTATTGTTGACGAGATGCCCAATGGCATAAAGAACCAGTGTATTTATTGAGTTTAAATGAATTTTCTACAGCTTTTTGCATAAATTTCTGTGTGGTTTTAAAAGCAGTATGAATGTCAAGTCCCTTAGCAAGACAGGCTGTGATCGCTGCAGAGAAGCTGCAGCCGGCTCCGCTGTTGTAGACATTGTCAAGTTTGGTTTTTTCTTCAATGGTAAAGGCAGTTCCATCAAATAAAACATCAACCATATTACCACCCGTGAAACGGCTGCCGGATTTTATTACGATATTTTTGGCGCCCAATTTGTGAATACGCTGGCAGGCTTCCTTTATATCGTCAACCGTTTCGACTTTGTCCATATCGGCCAAGTAAGCTGCTTCTAAAGTATTTGGTGTTATTACATCAGCATATTTTACAAGTTTGGTTTTTATAGCTGCGGCCGCTTCCGGCACCATTATAGTGTCAATGCCCTTGCAGACCATTACCGGGTCAATGACAATATTTTTTAAATGATATTTTTGAATTGATGCTGCGACCATTTCAACTAAGGCAGCTGAACCGAGCATACCGGTTTTCATCGCATCGGTGCCAATACCGCTGCCAACAGTGGCAATTTGGCGTTCGATAGTATGAAGATCAATGGGAAATATGTCGTGCGCCCAATTGGCAGGATTTTGGGCAACGATAACAGTGAGAGCAACCATGCCATAGACGCCCATTTCTTCGAATGTTTTTAAATCAGCTTCCATACCAGCACTGCCGGAAGTGTCAGAACCGGCAATCGATAGCGCTTTAAATTTTTTTGACATGAAAATCATCCTCATTAGTTTATTATCCATATATATGGGATTGAATAAAATTATAGAGACAATAGGTCGGAAAGTCAATAATTGAGCTTGCTGAGAAACTGTAATCGTGTATAAAATGGGATTTTATCGTTGGGATGACTTGACAGGAGAGAAAAATAAACTTATAATACATCTGTTCGGGACGTGGCTCAGTTTGGTAGAGCACTACCTTGGGGTGGTAGGGGTCGTGGGTTCAAATCCCGCCGTTCCGACCATTATATTGACATTAGTTTGTGTAAACAATATGCTTAAGGCCATTCATCAGATTGTGGTGGATGGCTTTGTTTTTATGTATGTGGTTTTTATTTGAAAAATATTATCAGAAAACACAAAATGCTCTATTATATTTTCCAATAGGGTTATGCTATAATATCATTGATATGTAAAAATAATACATAAGCTTGGCGCGATTATAGGAAATTTTATGAAAGAGGTGAAATCCGCGATTATGCGGTTTATAATATGAGGACGAAAAAGGCTGCATGGCATATGTCTAACAGAAAAACAGATGTAGTGGACAATAAAAAACTAAATGATGAAAATACTGTCTTTGCCCTTGATATAGGTACACGCAGTGTAATTGGCATTGTGGCAGAAAAAAATGAGGATAATCTTAAAATTATTACAACAAAACGGCAGGAGCATAAGACTCGTTCAATGCTCGATGGGCAGATACATGATGTTCCTCAGGTAGCACAAGTGATTTGTGCAGTAAAGGAAGGTCTTGAGGAATCTGTCGGGCCACTGAAAAAAGTCTCGGTGGCAGCGGCGGGACGTGCATTATATACGATGACGGCTCAGGCAAAATTGGAAGTTGATGGTGTTATAGATGACGAACAAGAAAAGCACCTTGATTTTATAGCAGTGCAAGCGGCACAGAAAAAATTGGCAGAGTCAAATATGGCAGAAGACATGTCTCTTTATTATTGTGTAGGATATAGTACAGTATCTTATGCTCTTGATGGAGTTAAATTAAAAAGTTTGGTGGGGCAGCGTGGTAAAACAGCTGTCGCTGATGTAATAGCTACGTTTTTACCGCGACAGGTTGTAGATTCTATGCAGTCAGCCTTAAAGGCGGCAGGGTTAGAAATGCATGCCCTGACATTAGAACCAATTGCAGCAATAAGTGTTTTAATACCTACAACGATGCGCCATTTAAATTTGGTACTTGTTGATATAGGTGCAGGAACATCTGATGTCGCTATAACCAGGGATGGTTCAGTAGTCGCTTATGGTATGGTGCCGATGGCTGGCGATGAGATAACAGAAGCAATATCAAAGCAATATTTATTGGATTTTAATGTGGCGGAAGCAGTAAAGAGACAATTATCGATGGATGGTGTTAACAAAGTAAAATTTACGGATATATTAGGAATGGATTATGCACTGTCTGGAGATGAAATAGTCGATAGTGTGATGGAAAATGTAACCGAGCTTGCTCAAGCAATAGCCAATCAAATATTAGAACTTAACGCAGCAGCGCCACAAGCTGTAATGCTGGTGGGAGGCGGAGCATTGACACCGCGTTTGTCTGAGAAAGTAGCTGAAAAGCTTAGCATGCCGGTATCACGTGTAGCGGTCAGAATGCCGGATAAAGTAGATGATATAACGGACATACCTGATACGTTAAAAGCACCGGATGCGGTGACTCCATTGGGAATATTAAAAACGGCCTGTATTCAAACGCTCAATCTTATTGCAATGTATGTAAATGATGCAGAATATAATATGTTTAATTTTAAGGAACTTACCATTGCCGATGTGCTTTTGAATGCAGGGATAAATTTACATAAATATAATGGTAAACCGGGTTTGGGTATTGGGATCAATATAAACGGTAAACAAAAAATGATTAGCGGAACAATGGGAACATTGGCCAAACTGAAACTTAATGGACAACCAGCCTCATTGAGTGACAAGGTGGAAGCTAAGGCGCATATTGTAATAGAGCATGGTGAAAATGGTGCACCGCCACAGATGCATCTGTGTGATGTGATTAAAGCGGGGAAATCGGTAAATGTGTATATAAATGGTGAATTAACAGTCGTACAGCCGCGCTATTTATTAAACGGACAATTATGTACAGATACAGCTGTGTCCCTTAAGGATAAGGACGAAATAACTTATTGTGAACATGTTACTATTGCAGATGCATTGGAAAATACTGGTTATGATATAAGTAATGCTGTTTATAATTATACGCTTAATGGCATTAGTAAAGTATATGAATCTGCACCGCAAATTCAATTAAATGGACAAACCGCATATTTATCTGATGAAGTTCAGGAAAATGATGAAATAGATTTTAAGGAACCGCAGCGAGTTCCCTTGAAAAATATTTTACATGATATGAGCGTTTCTTCTGATATAACGGTACTCTTTAATGATAAACCGTGTGTCGTTCATACGGCTTCCAATGGGCAGATTTCTGTTAATGATAATGCGGCTGCTTCAGATTATTTGCTTAATAATGGCGATGAAATAACTTGCACTGCGGGAAAACAGCATCAAGCTATAATTGGTGATGTGCTGCTGGCTGCTGATTACACACCGCCGAAACCTGGCAGTCAGGTTTCCTTTGAATTATTAAGAAATAATGCTCCGGCTGAATTTACTACGCTAGTTAATGAAAATGATAATATAAAAGTGGTATTGAAACCGTTTGATGTAAAGACGGTGCCAGAAAACGGTAAGAATTAGAATAATATTACAGTATTATATAATTTATATTATTTCTTAGATGGTTAATATTATAATGAGACCCCGAATTTCTTGAATGTGTTGGGAAATTCGGGGTCTCATTATTTTTTATAAAAAATTATATTTGATTTGCTGTAAATTGTTAATTATAGTATTATTTCACTTTTCCGTTATGACTAGTTTAGTAAATTTTTTTAATTCATTAGCAGTTTTAGGGTTGATGTCGATATCGGTTATTAAATAATCAATATCACTCCACAATGCATATTCAACTAGTGCAGTCGAGCGTGATTTATTACTGTCGGCTAAAACAATAGTAAGCTTAGAATTAGCAATCATTGTTTTTTTTACATCAGCATCTGAAAAATCAATTGACACTGGTCCACGATGTTCTTTAAATCCACTGGAACCTAAAAAAGCAATATCCACTTTGATTTTAGCAAGAAAATCTGTAGCACCAAATCCTTCTAAAGCCATTGTAGTATTATTGAGTTTTCCACCGCTCATATAGATTTTATTTTTACTGTTAGCTAATATGTTTGCCGCACTGATTGAAGTAGTAATAATAGTCAGGCCCTTTTTTAAGTAAAGCATTTTTGCTAGGCAAAGTGCGGTACTTCCTGCATCAATAAATAGGACAGCATTGTTTTTTATGAACGAAAGAGCCCTATTGGCAATAGCATTTTTTAAATCAAAATTTTCTGCACTTCTTGTTTCAAGTGGTTTTTCCATAACTTCTAATGAAGATAAAGCTCCACCACGACTTTTTTTGATGACCCCAATTTTATCCAGATATATTAAGTCCTTGCGTATGGTTTCTGTTGAGACGGAAAAATTGTTGGATAACTCACCTACTTTGATGCTGCCATTTGAAACAATTAATTCTGCAATTTTATTTCTTCTTTCGGCAGCAATTAATTTACTCATACACTACACTCCCAACTTAACGTTTTGTTTAAATTATACCAGACAATCATATTTTTAACCACTTATAAGATGACTTATTCCAATTAATTACAATAAAAAAGTTGTTGACAACCGATTAATACAATGATATTATTGCGATAACAACTATTAACAATATTTTTATTGTTAAAATTTGCGATAGGGAGCAATAAAATTGGAAAAAGACATTGTTATATCACCATCACTTATATGTGCGGATTTATGCAATTTGGAAAAAGAAGTTGCCCTTTTGAAAAATGCCGGCATGCAATCATTGCATGTAGATATAATTGATCCGCATTTTAGTCCCAGTATGCCTATTGGTCTGTCTACAGTAGAACAATTGCATAATAAGACGGATATGGATTTTAATATTCATATTATGTCTACTATGAATGAATTTTTTATCAAACAGCTGATAAAAATAAAACCTGATAGTATTATATTTCATTGTGAAACAAGTTTGCATATAGAAAAAATGCTTCAGATTATAAAAACGGCCGATATAAAAACTGGTATTGCTTTAAATCCCGCTACGGCAATAAATATATTGGATTATGTGATAAAAGACTGTGATTATATTTTATTGATGCTGATAAATCCAGGTTATGCTGACGGGAAAGGGGAAGAAATGGTTCCCTATGCACTGGAAAAAATTCGTGATTGTAAGTCATTTATTAAAAGAAGACATTCAAATGCCAAAATAATTGTTGATGGACGAGTATCCATGAAGCTTATCCCTGATTTGATAGATGCTGGTGCTGAAGTGTTGGTAGCTGGCAGCAAAAGTGTTTTTCGAAAGGAAAATACTTTTGTTGAAAATTACAGAGAGATAAAACAGCTTATTAATGAACATTTTAATTTTACTGGAGGAAATTGTGATGAACTATGAGGCGGCGCGGAATTTAGTAATAGGAGAATGCACTACTGCATTATCAAAGGTCAACGAGCATGAAGTTGACGAATTCATTACTATGCTTTTACAGGCTGACAAAGTATTTCTCATTGGTGTGGGCAGAGTAAAGCTTGAATTGGAGGCTTTTGCTAAAAGACTGGTTCATTTAGGATTTAAAGCATGCATGGTAGGTGATATAACAGAACCGGCAATGACTGATAAGGATATTTTAATAGTAGGTTCAGGCAGTGGTGAATCAGTAGTACCTGTTGCCATTGCCAAAAAAGCAAAGGGATTTGGTGGTAAAATAATCCACATTGGCTCTAATCCGCAAAGTAACCTGTCACCTATTACTGATTTAATGGTTCGGATTCCGGTGCAGACAAAACTTTATCTTAAAGATGAGATAGCATCTAGACAGCCAATGTCAAGTTTATTTGAACAGAGTTTGTTGTTATTATGTGATATTGTTGCTGTCATGATAATGGATGAAAGGCATATAGAGTTAAAAAAATTGTGGAATTATCATGCCAATTTGGAATGAAACATAAGGATGTAAGGTGATATGAATGATAGCAAAATATTTAGCTGGAAATATCAGTATTTTAGACAAAACGGGCTCGTGGGATGAGAGTATAGTTTTAGCCAGCCAAGTGCTGCTGGATAAAAAGATTATTAAAGAATCATATGTTCAGGCAATGATTGATAATGTAAATAAAAATGGTTCTTATATGGTAATTGTGCCGCAAATTGCATTGGCTCATGCCCGCGAAGATAAAGGAGTGTTGAAAACAGGGTTATCGCTTTTAAAATTAAATCGGCCGGTAATGTTTCCAGAAGAAAAATTGGTCAGTGTGATTATGGTTTTGGCAGCAAAGGAAGAGAAAAATCATTTAGAACTTATGTCAGAACTTGCGGATATATTTATTGATGATAAGAAAGTTAAAAATATAAGTTTGTCATCATCGATAGAAATTATACAAGAACAATTTAGGTAAAGTTAGCATTAATAACTTTATAGCTAATATTCATAATTTTAATTTAATTGCTAAATATTGAAAGGATGAGGTAAATGGCAGTCGATGCACGAGCCAGGTTACAGGCATTTGGTGGATTTTTAACAGCAATGGTGATTCCAAATATGGGAGCATTTATAGCGTGGGGATTTATTACAGCATTGTTTATACCCACGGGATGGCTTCCCAATGAAGCTTTTGCAAAGTTGGTAAGTCCAATGGTTAGTTTATTATTACCATTGCTTTTAGCATATGCAGGAGGCAAATTAATTTATAGCACGAGAGGTGGTATAGCAGGTACAATTGGCACGATTGGACTTATTGTGGGAGCCAATATTCCAATGTTTCTTGGTGCTATGGTGATGGGGCCGTTAAGTGCATTTGTAATAAAAAAATTTGACAGGAAAATAGAAAATAATATACCATCTGGTTTTGAAATGTTGGTGAATAATTTTTCTTTAGGCATTATTGGATTTATATTGTGTTTGCTTGCAAATGCGCTTATAGGACCGATAATTCAGGAAGCAAATAGTTTTTTAAGTATGTCTATAAAAGCACTTGTAAATACAGGAGTATTACCTATTTTGGCTTTAGTGAATGAACCGGCAAAGGTATTATTTTTAAATAATGTCATAGATCAAGGCGTTTATTATCCACTAGGAATGCAGGATGCATTGAATACGGGTAAATCAATATATTTCATGATGGCATCAAATCCAGGTGCAGGATTGGGATTATTAACGGCTTATTCTATTTTCGGTAAAGGTAATGCTAAAAGTACTGCGCCAGGTGCTATTATTATACATTTTTTGGGTGGAATTCATGAAATGTATTTTCCTTTTGTTTTGATGAAACCGATTACTATTATTGCTATGATTGCGGGCTCCGCATGTGGTATATTTACATTTCAGTTATTTGATGCAGGCCTTGTTGCCGGACCTAGTCCTGGGTCAATATTTGCTTATTTGGCATTGACACCTAAAGGTCATTTCTTTGGTGTTATTGCCGGAGTATTTGTAGCCGCACTGGTGAGTTTTATTATAACTGCTTTTATTTTAAAAATGTCTAAAAATGGTAATGATGATGAATTAAGCGTTTCTATATTACAAAGTCAGTCTATGAAAAGTGAGGGAAAGGCTGTTCTTTCTAATATTACTGAAGATAATAATGGTAAAGTTGAAAATAGTATAAATAAAGTAATAAAATTTGTGGCTTTTGCTTGTGATGCTGGAATGGGCAGCAGCGCCATGGGAGCCAGTGTGATGAAAAAGAAATTGTCGAAAGCTGGTATAGATATTCATGTGGAACATTTTGCTATTGAAAAAATTCCCATGGATGCAGATGTAATTGTCACGCACAAAAATTTGGCTGAGCGGGCAAAATTAGTTGTACAAGATAAACCTATAGTGGCTATTGAGAATTATTTGGCAGATCCTAAGCTGAATGAACTTATTAAAAAAATTAAAAATCAGCATAAATAAATCTGTAATTAGATGGGGGAAATTTTATGTTAGCTGTACATTTCGGAGCTGGAAACATTGGGCGGGGTTTCATAGGTCAAATGTTGTTCGCATCGGGATATGAAATATGTTTTATTGATGTTAATCAGCATGTCATTGATGATATTAATTCATTAAAACAGTATTATATAGAAATATTAGGAGACGCACCCAAACGTCTATTCATAAAAAATATATCTGCACAAAATAGTAATGATAAGATTGCTGTCATAGATAAAATTTTGCATGCCGACATAATAACCACAGCATTAGGTCCCAATATTTTAAAATATATTGCACCTGTTATCGCGGCTGGTTTATCGAAAAGAATAGCCGCGCAAACTCCCCCAATTAATATTATAGCTTGTGAAAATATGAAAAAGGGAAGTTCGGTTTTAAAAGGATTGGTTTGTAAGTATTTATCGGACAAAGAATGTTTAGTATTACCACAATATGCCGGATTTCCTGATGCGGCAGTTGATAGAATCGTACCATTACAGAAAAATAATGAAAAGTTATTGGTACAAACAGAAGAATTCTTTGAATGGGATGTTGATGAAACGACAGTGGTGGGAATTAAACCGCCTGTTAAAGGAATAACTTACGTGAAGAATTTGCAAGCCTATATTGAACGGAAATTGTTTGCAGTAAATGCAGCTCATGCGACAATTGCCTATCTCGGATATGCAAAAGGAATAAATTGTATAAATCAGGCACTTGAAGATGATATTATTAAAAATACGGTTAAAACATTATTAAATGAAGCTGGTGTTCTTTTGAATAGAAAATATAAATTTAATTTAGAAGAATATAAAACATACGCCAGGACTGTTTTAAATAGATTTTCGAGTAAATATATTTCGGATGATGTTATCAGAGTTGGGCGGGCTCCTATCCGTAAATTGGCTGCAGATGATCGATTGGTGTCGCCGGCAATACAATTATCTGAAGATAATTGTATTGCCGATGGGTATGCAACTGCAATTGCGGCAGCATTATGTTTTGATTATAAGGAAGATACAGAAGCACAAATTTTACAAGCGGGCATTAAGAATAATGGTGTTGCTGATGCTTTATTTAAATACACCACTATAAAAGCTGATACTAAATTAGGAAAAAATATTTTAAAAAAATACCACAAATTAAAAAAATGATTTATATATAATAATATAAGCGCCCAACCATTTGGCTGTGCGCTTATATTATTATATAGAGCAAAAATCAATTAATTTGCACGATTTCACTATTATGAAATAGATATAGATATTTTTCCTTAACAGGTTTATTTAAGATAGACTGGACAGCTTCGCTGTAAAGGTTGATTTGTATATTATACTTGTCCTTGGCTTCAGCAGGATTGCAATTGTCAGTTTTATAATCGATTAATACTAATCCATCGGGCTCATCGAATAAAAGATCTACTACACCTTGAATAAATATTTTACTGCCCGTTGGACTGGTATTGTAAAATCTGACAGCATCCAGCATACGGGAAAACTGCATCTCACGCCGTATTTTATTTGAAATAAGCATTCTTTGACCCAGTTCTGAATAGATAAAATTATAGATAGAAAGTTGATTTACTTGAGGAATATTTTCCGGTGCAATTATTTCAGTTCGTGCCATTTGGTTCAGCTGTATTTTTATACCACTTTTACTTAAGTCGTCTGTTAGGTCAAGATGCTGCATGACAGTGTGCATCAAAGTTCCGTATTCAATACCTGTTAAGGTTGACTTTTTTTGTAGGAAACGCGGGCGAGTATATTCATTGTTAACAAAGATATTAACAGCATTTTCATCCGCAGAGGAAAAACGACGTTTTATTTCTGTAACAGATAACTTGGAAGGGATATGGCTGTCGGGGAGGTGTGGATAATGCCAGGCAAGGCGTTTATCAACCCAGCTTTTATTAACAGTAGTGGCAAGCGGTGCGTGCTTTTTCAATTTATTGAAGATGGCGGTCAATTCGACGGGTTTTTCTTTTGTACTGTCCGCATTGGCGGAATGAATGGTTATATTCCATTGAGAATCGTCGTAGTCAAGATGTGGTATATCATCCACCATTTGGCCATTCCAGAGTCGGTATAATGCGGTACCGGCACTGTGTCGGGATAATGCAGGACAGATCCAGTCTAGATAAGAGCCGGCAGAAAGAATTTGGTAACTTGACAATGTTGGTTTATTGTCATTGTTTTGATGGCACCATTTTTCAGCCTGTCTGGGTAAATTTCTCACAGTACCAGTTAAAATTAGTTTTTCCCGGGCACGGGTCATTGCAACATAAAGAATGCGCAGTTCTTCAGCCTTGCTTTCTTTCATTATTTGCCTGGCAATAGCCTGTCGGGCAAGAGTCGGATAGCGGGAGTTGTATTGCAGGTTATAAATATATGGTCCTAATCCATAATTTTTGTGTATCAATAAAGCTTGCCTGCTGTCGGTGAGATTCATTTTTTTACCGAGATCTGCAATAATGACAACGGGAAATTCCAGGCCTTTGCTTTTGTGAATACTCATAATGCGGACAACATTTTCGTTTTCACCAAGTGTGCGGGCCACTGACAGATCGTTACCGCTTTTTTTCATTTTTCCAATAAATTGCAGAAAACGGAATAGACCGCGGTAATCTGTTTTTTCATAAGCTGCCGCACGGTCATATAACATTCGTAGGTTGGCCTGTCTTAAAAGGCCACCGGGCATACCACCACAATAATCATAATAACCGGTTTCATCATATAGCTGCCAGATAAGTTCAGGAACACTGCGCTGCCTGGATAAGGATCGCCAATGTGTTAACTTACTCAGAAAGGAAATTGTTTTTTCTTTGAGCGGTTCGTCAAGGCCGCTTTGCGGATTGCAGGATAGCATTAAAGCCTCAAAAAGATTGCCGGTCGGCTGGCATAGTCTTATTTGGGCCAGCTCTTGTGTGCTGAAATTAACTATTGGTGAGTATAATACGGCTGCAAGAGGGATATCCTGACGTGGATTATCGAGTATTTGCAGTAAGGCAAGCATTATTTTTATTTCCGTTTCGGCAAAATAACCACCATTTGCTGATGCATATGAGGGAATATCATTATTACGCAGTGCTTCAAGCATGACATCAGCTTTGCCGGTCATTGAACGCAGGAGAATAACAATATCACGATAAATAAGCGGTCGGTAAAGATTACTTTGCTTATCGTATATAGTATGATTTTGTTGCATGAGCTGTTTAATCCGCTTGGCAATACAGTCAGCCTCAGCGGCAAAACCGGTAAGAGTTTCTTTATTATTGATGACATCATTATCGGTTATGGCTTTTTCATCAGGTACTGAACTGCCATTATCAATCAACAGTAGTTCGACTTTTTCATCCAATGAATTTTTGTCAACCGGATATTCTATACCCGGGGAAAAAGCTTCTTTTTTTCCATAGTCCAGTTCAGTAGCCTGCTGTGTCATGGTTTGGGCAAAGATAAAATTTATCGATTGCAATATATTGGAACGACTGCGGAAGTTTTGTGATAAATCAATGCGTATACACTGATCTGACTTTTGGGGATAAGTAAGATATTTTTCCATGAATAGACCAGGATCAGCCATCCTGAAACGATAAATGCTCTGTTTTACATCACCAACGAGGAATTTATTGAAATTTTTACCGGAGACTAAATTAATTATAGCTTCTTGGACACCATTGGTATCTTGATATTCATCCACCATCACTTCCCTGTATTTTTTGCTTATGTTAATTGCTGTATTGGTAGGAATCAGGTGTTTTTCTGTTGAACCGGCCGCTGCTAATATTTGCAAAGTAAAATGTTCTAAGTCATTGAAATCGACAATTATGTGTTCATGCTTAGCTTTACCGTAGGCAGCCATGAATTTTATTGTGAAATCAGCAATAAAGGAGATAATATTTTTTT
Source organism: Pectinatus frisingensis (assembly GCF_015732285.1). GTDB lineage: Bacteria > Bacillota > Negativicutes > Selenomonadales > Selenomonadaceae > Pectinatus > Pectinatus frisingensis. Next base: position 23,971 of record NZ_WIQU01000002.1, on the reverse strand, counting down.
GATTTCGTATATCATCCAGCATTTTATCCGGTGGCATTAGAAAAAAATCATCACGAAGTGTATTTATAATAGTTTTTATTGTTTGCCGTGTTTCTTTAAGATGATTTTTTGTTGTTTCATCCATGTCGGCGGGAAGGCGCATTGTTGAAAAGTTAAAGGTATTCATGACAGTATATAAAGTATGCCAGTTTGCTGTTACAGCAGTACGGATTGTCTCTAATAAAACTTCATCAGCAGTAATTGCTTTTATGACGTAGTCAGTTTGACCAGCCGTTTTTTGCATTTCCAAATTGAGTCGGATACATTCATCAATACTGCTTTGTATTTCTGAGCGAATAATAGTTATCCATTTGGTATCATCAATGGTTTTATCCTGTGGGATAGTGAAAAAATCAGGCAGACTGTTTAACCACTGATAGGGAAAAGGTTGACTCATAGCATATTCGTAAATATTTAAAATTGTTTGGCAGACTGCTTCATCACCGCGTTCGTTGCCGTAAGAATCAGCAAATTGTAAAAAAAGATCATTATTTTCCTGTTCATATTGAGTTTTTATTAAATCAGTCAGAACATCTTGTTTTAATAAAGTTGTTTCCTGTTCACCGGCGAGGCGGAATTTGGGATCAATGTCTATTTCGTGAAAATGACGACGAAGAATATTCTGGCAAAAAGCGTGCAGTGTTGATATTGACGCAGCATTAAGCAGGACAAGCTGGCGTTCAAGTTTTTTCATCATATCTGCGTAATTATGCTGAGCTGCTTGTGAGAGATGACCTTCCAATTGTCGGCCGATACGTTCGCGCATTTCAGATGCTGCGGCATTAGTAAAAGTTACGACTAATATTTCACTGATATCAACATTATTATTCAAGATGAGCTGTATTATACGTTCAACAAGTACGGCTGTTTTTCCTGAACCGGCAGCTGCTGCAACCAAAATATTTTTTCCATGGGTGTGAATTGCTGTTTCTTGCTCTTTTGACCAGGACATAATAGTACCTCTTTGTAAAATTTAAATAACTGTATCGATATTAGCGGGATAAGCAGTAGAATGAAGCTATAAAACAAAACTGCAAAATATTAATTTATTAATATCAATTATATCACCCAGAGAATATTTTTAGAATATCTATTAATGTCAGGTATTAATAACAACATAGAAATAAAACGTTGTATTATTTTTGTACTTTTTATCAGCTCTTATTGTAAATAATCTTAAATTTATATATAATTTTTATATGTAAAACGTTTTACTATAAGTGTCTGGAATATATTAGGTATATTATTGAATGGAAGGTGATTTTTGTGAAATTGGCAATAATTGGAACAGGCGGTATTGTGGAAACATGTCTTGATGCTTTGACGAAGGCTGATTTCGTGACGCCGGCAGCTATTTGTGCACGGCCTAAAAGCGAAACAAAGGCGCATGCACTGGCACGAAAATATAATATTACAACGGTCTATACTGATTATGAACAATTGCTTAATGATCAAACTATTGATTTCGTTTATATTGGCATTGTTAATAATATGCATTATGAATATGCTAAAATGGCACTTGAACATGGTAAAAATGTAATTTGTGAAAAACCGGTGACTTCAAATATTGATGAATTTGTTGAATTGGAAATTCTTGCCCAAAAAGCTAAGCTATTCTTTTTTGAAGCAATAACACTTTTACACTCCCCCAATTTTGCTTTTATGCGCCAGCATTTACCTGATATTGGCCGCTTACGTATGATTCAGGCAAACTATTTTCAGTATTCCAGTCGTTATGATAAATTTTTGCAAGGAATTGTTTTACCAGTGTTTGATCCTGCTTTTTCAGGTGGCTGCCTGTATGATTTGAATGTATATAACATTCATTTGGTAATGGGACTTTTGGGTATGCCGCAGGCAGTTCAATATTATGCTAATATTGCAGCCAATGGAATTGATACATCAGGGGCAGCTGTTTTAGTATATAATGGCAGTGTGGCAACTTGCAGCGCGGCCAAAGATTCTGAAAGCACCAGTGGGGCTGTTTTTATAGGAGAAAAGGGTTATATTCAACTACAGGGTTCTCCTAATGTCTGTGGCAGTGTCACATTGAAAAAAGAGGATAAACTAATAAAATATGCTGGTGAGCAATATGAAAATCGCATGGTGGATGAATTTATTGCTTTTGAAAAATTATACCGGGAAAATAATCTGAGTGCATGTTATAAGCTGCTGGAACATTCGCATAACGTTATGGACGTGCTGACACAGCTGCGTCATAGTGCAGGAATAAAATTTAAATAATGCGGGGAATATATTTTATATAAGCATGTATCTCCGCTAAAAAAAGCACTAAATGATTATTGTTATGCATCATGATACAAATTATTACTGCTGATGAGACATATTATGGTATAATATCTTGGTGAATAATCAACGGATGTGTTTATCTTTACTAATATTGGTGTTAATAATGTTAATGATATTATTAACTTGACTTATGAAATTATGTGGTATAGAATTAGGTTTATTCGATAAAGATTTAATTTACCATCAATACAGAAAATTATTCTATGGTATGACAAAATTTTATTCTCATACTTATTATTGTACTAATACAAAATAGAAAATAAACCTTATGGGTATCAAATCTGGCTAATATTAGTCATTGTGTCAGAATGTAAAAGGCATTTCGGGGCAATATCAGAGGAGATGGTCACAGCAGTCCGTAAATGAAGGACATGTGTATTTGATTAAGTTTTGTTTTTCACAAACTTTTAGATGTTGCAAATTAGGAGTGATATTTTTGTTTAAGCGTATTTTAATAGCTAACCGCGGTGAAATTGCCGTTCGTATTATCAGAGCCTGTAAAGAAATGGGAATACAGTCGGTTGCTGTATATTCTGATGAGGATAAAGAAGCAATGCATGTTAAATTAGCTGATTTAGCGTACAATATAGGCCCGGCTGATGCAGCATTGTCATATCTCAACTATAATGCATTAATGCAGGCAGCACTTGATACAGAAGCTGATGCAGTACATCCTGGTTACGGCTTTTTATCAGAAGATGCAAATTTCGCAGAACGTGTTACTAAAGCCGGGATGACATGGATTGGACCTCATCCGGAAACTATTCGTCAGGTTGGCGACAAAGATATTGCCCGTGCAGCGATGATACCATCAGGTATTCCTATGGCGAAAGGCAGTGACCCCCTTGTCGATGAAGATGATGCCGTAAAAAAGGCTGGTGAGGTAGGGTATCCGGTTATTTTAAAACCGGTTTCCGGCGGAGGCGGCAAGGGCATGATTGTCGTCAAATCAGAAGATGAACTGAAAAAAATACTGCATATTGTTGACATAAAAAATATTGCCTATTACTTTGAACATTATATTGATCATTCACGTCATATTGAAGTTCAAATTGTTGCGGATAATTATGGGACTGTACTTCAGTTGGGAGAAAGAGAATGTTCACTGCAAAGACGTAATCAAAAATTGTTGGAGGAATCTCCATCTATAGCTCTTACACCAGATATGCGCAAGCGGGTCGGAGATTTGGCAATAAAAGCTGCTAAAAGTGTGCACTATAGTAATATTGGCACGGTGGAATTTTTATTGAATCTTCATGATAATGATTTTTATTTTATGGAAATAAATCCGCGTGTACAGGTTGAACATGGCATAACAGAAGCTGTTACTGGTATTGATTTAGTAAAAACACAGATTCGTATTGCGGCAGATGAACCGCTTGATATAAAACAGGAAGATATAAAATTTAGCGGACATGCGATTGAATGCCGGATAAATGCTGAAGATCCGGAAAATAATTTTCTGCCTTCACCAGGTAAAGTAGAATTTTTTATCGAACCTGGTGGACCGCGTGTTCGGGTTGATACCGGAGTATGTGCCGGCCTCAATATTTCACCATATTATGATTCAATGATTGCCAAGATTATTGTACATGGGAAAACACGTGGTGAGGCAATAAAAATTATGCAGCGGGCTCTTGAAGAGTTTACTATTGAAGGGATTAAGACAACTATTCCATTGCACAAAAAAATATTGCGTGATGAATATTTTAGAACGGGTAATATTGACACACGTTTCATAAAAGATCATTTCTCCAGATATCATTATACAAAACCAACCGCTGCTGATTCTTCAAAGCCTAATGAAAGATTTATACCGATGCATCAGATTAAGGAAGAAGAGAAAAAGAATGATCAGGAATGGTCACAGGAAAAGGTTGATGAAGATATGCGTGTGGCAATATTGTCAGGATTGTATTATATGTGACAGGTGATATCGATATAATAAAAAGACCTATGATTGATGATATATTTGGTTGAATAAATATATCAAAATCACAGGCCTTTTTTGCAGTTAATTATAAATTGTTCATCGGATATATACATCAATTGCTGCGGGAATAGTTTCTATTTTTAATGGTAATTTCGGACCGGGTTCTCCGTCAATATCACTTTGGACTGTTTCACTGCAATTTATTTCAAAAGATGATGCCTGAATATAGGCAATATTTTTATTGTTACAGGCCGGTTTGCCGGCTACTGTTTCAGCGGCGAAAGTAACGAGCTCCGGGATGCTACATTGTTTAAGCAAAATTAAATCGAGTTTACCGTCATTTAACCGGGCATTTACTGAAACATTTTTTAAACCAGCAACAACACTGCTGTTAACAATCAACACAAAAAAGGCGCTGACTCTTTCTGTTTTTCCATCAGCCCCTATAGTCATATCTAAAGCTCGGAATTTTGGCAGTTCACCAATTCCTCTGAGATAATAGGCTAACTTACCAAAGGTGCTTTTTAATCTTCGGTCAACATTGTGGGCAACACAGGTCAGCATGCCGGCGCTGGCGACATTTATGAAATAATTATTGCCGGTGTAACCAATATCGACAGGTGCAGTTTTACCATTAACTATTGAGTCGATATAAGATTCAATGGTATGGGCGTTTAAGGTTAGGCAGGAGGCAAAGTCATTTGAAGTTCCACTGGGTAATATAGCTATGGGAAGGGTTATTTTGTTTTTTAGCAGTATGTTTACTATTTCGTTTAAAGTTCCATCGCCGCCTGCTATAATTATGCCACATGGTTTGATAGTACGGATAAATTCCACAAAATCAGTATTTTGCGGACTGGTTCGGTAAGGAATTAGTATGCAGTATCTAGCCTGAAACATTGCCACTAGAAGATCGAGTTTTTTCTTAAACATATTGTTCCCGGATACAGGATTATAAGCAAGGACGAATTTTTTCATTTTTATAGCTCCTGAGAAATTTCTTTAAATACGCCTAATTTGCGCAGTCCCCTGATAGTAATTTTACCGATTACCGGGACAGCAGCTAAATCATCTTCTAGTAAACCTTTCACGGCGATGAGAACAATTATATAAATAATGGCACCAATCAATACTGAACTTAAAGTGGCAATAGCATTACTGCCAAATCTTGTTAATATAAGATGGTATGACAGATAAAGTGCAGCTGCCATTATCAATGCAGCGATTATATTTTTCATTACCTGTGTTAATTCCATTTTATAGCCGATGTATCTGTAAAGAAAGTATAAATTAATAAAAGCAGCTATTCCTATATCGGCAGCAGTTGCCCATGCGGCTCCCATAATACCGAGTGATGGCTGAGCCGTAAGAATCCAATTTAAAATCACCTTGGCAATAGCGGCAATAATCATATTTATCATTGGAACAGTGGGATGCCCTAATCCCTGTAAAACAGCCGTAGTTATCTGATGCAGTCCTAATAGTACAATGGAAAAAGCCGATACCCACACTGCCGGGCCGGCACCAGGGGCATTATAAATAAGAGTAGAAATGGGCACTGCTAAAATGAGGACAACGACAAATGCCGGAAAGCATATAAAGTTAGAAATACGTATGGCTCCGGCAGTCTGTCTCAGGTAGCTGTCGTGGTTTTTTAGAATACGGGCTTCTGATATGGCAGGAACGATGCTGACGGCGAGTGCTGCAGTTAATATAGTGGATAAATTTACCAAGGGAACAGCCATCCCGGTTAAATAGCCGAATAATTTAGTGGCTTCGTTTACTGAATAACCGGCTACTTCCAGTCGCTGCGGAACTATCATAAGATCAAGATTAGCTACGATTGGTAACATTATACTGGTGGCCGATACAGGCAGGGACAGTTTAAAAATTCGTTTCATTATGTGGGCAACAGACTGTCGCGGAACATTAGCCGGCGGTTCAAGATGCGTGCCATAAGTCGCATCAATATCCTTATTGAGACGCCAGTGGAAATAGACCAGTACAAGCAGCCCTGCTACAGCACCAGCCAGAGCGCCAAGACTTGCCCCGGCTGCAGCAAATTCTAGGCCATAAGGTAGCAGCAGCTGGGCAAAAAGAATCATTGTTATGACACGAAAAATCTGTTCAACAATTTGCGATACACCGGTTGGAGTCATTCGCTGCCAGCCTTGTAAATAGCCGCGTGAACTGGCTAAAATGGTCACAAAAAATATAGCCGGAGCTAATGCAACCACGGCATAATAGGCTCGCGGATCACGAATAAACTGCCAGTCGATAAGCCATTGGGCACCAAAATAAGTGAGAAGACTGCATAAAATACCAGTAAAAAACATTAATGTCATTGATATGTGAAAGACACGTTTGGCACCCCATATGTCTTTTAAGGCTACATGCTCGGCTGTTATAATAGATATGGCAATGGGAACACCGGCAGTGGAAATATTAAAAGCCAGAAAATATATAGGAAAAGCCATTTGATAAAGGCCGATTCCTTCACCACCGAGAATACGGGATACAAATATCCAATTAAGTGAACCGATTACTTTAACAACGATACCGGCTATCGTCAATATCAGTGTACCTTTTAGAAAGGAAGCACTTTTATCAGCCTTTTTCTCAGGAATAGTTTGAGTAGTTATAGTTAGCACCTGCTTTATTTTGAACAAACTTGTATTTTCTTTTTTGCTGGGATTATATATAATATATCTGATGGGGAACAGTATTATCAATTAAATATTGACTTAAAAAATTATAGCATTTATCTTTAAACTATGCCAGTATAATTTAAGGGCAAGCTTTAATGCTGTGATATTACAAATTAATTATCGAAGGTTTTAGTATGAGAAAAAATATTATAGGATTCAATATTACGGTAGGTAGGAAAAAACCAGAAACCATAGTTAACAAAGATGCGGCTTGTCCATTTTGTGAGTATGATCACTTAGAAAATATTATTGCCAGACGCGGCGAGATGACATTACTGGAAAATAAATATAATGTTTTGGAAGACTCATTTCAGACAGTATTGATTGAAACTCGCTACTGTGGCAGTGACATACCCGATTACAGTAAAGCACATATGCATGAGCTTATCCATTTCGGCGTTGAATATTGGTTTAGTCTTCTCGACTCTGGCAGATATAAATCAGTCCTGTTTTTTAAGAATTATGGACCTTTGTCAGGCGGAACTATCCTTCATCCGCATATGCAGATAGTTGGATTAAGACATGTTGACAGTTCACTGATGTATGATAAAAGTGATTTTATAGGTATGACAATCAGCCAGACAAAAAATGTTGAGTTAAATGTGTCAACGATGCCTCGCCTGGGGTTTTGCGAGCTTAATATACTGACTAAAAATAACAATGAACTGGATACAATAGCCGATTTTATTCAGATTACCGTTGATTATATAATGAAGTATTTTAATAAACGATGCAAGAGTTATAATATATTTTTTTATCGTATTGATGGATTGATTGCAGTAAAAGTCATGCCGCGTTTTCCGACATCTCCATTATTCATTGGTTACAATTTACGGTTGCGTCCTAATAATCTTAATATTATAGTAGATGAAATGCAAAAATTGTATTTTAATAAAAGTTAGACAGTTTTTCAGCTGTTTAACTTTTATTTAAAATTCAGAATATTATATAAATTATGTAAGGAGTTTGCCTATGCCTATGTATAGAAAACAGCTGATAGTTTTGTTAACGATAATTGCTATTGTAGCAGCAATTACGTATTATGTGGATGAATCTGGAAAAAGCGTTGAATTAGAGGCTGCATCGACCAATGAAAATATGACAGTATCGCCAATGACAGTAGAAAACGGGAATAAATTGGTAGTGTATGTTACAGGAGCAGTAAATAGTCCAGGTGTAATAGAGCTGCCAGAAGGCTCACGGATAGTTGATGCTGTGAACAAATGCGGCGGTATGAATGAATCGGCCGATACTGAAAATATTAATTTAGCACAAAAAATAACTGATGCTGCTCAGATAAAAATACCGATAAGAAGTGAAAATACCAATACAGTAAGCTTATCGGATGGCAAGTCGAGTTCAATTGATAATAACAGGGTAAATATTAACACAGCTGATGAATCTGTACTTGATACATTACCAGGAATAGGACCGGCTATGGCTAAACGCATTGTTGAGTATCGGCAAAACCAAGGGAATTTTCAAAGCATTGATGATTTAAAAAAAGTGCGTGGTATCGGTGAGGCCAAGTATATAAAATTAAAGGATAAAATAACCATATGAGTTATGGACAACAGCCGCTTACTTTTATCAACGGTATTTTGTTGTGCTGTTTGGCGGGAATATATGTAGCAGATAAAATAGTGTTCGATTTAAATTATGCCGGTTGTGTGCTGATATTTCTGTTGCTATTTTCTGTTGGATCAGTGATAAAAAAGTCCCGCTATGCATTTTTGTTTATAGCTGCACTGCTTTTTGTTCTGGGGATTTATCGTTATACAATGGTCAATACAGTTGCAGATGATGATATAGTCAATTTTATCGGACAGCAAAGAACTGTGACAGGAATATTACAAAATGAACCGCTTGTTCACGAGGATGCTCAGGGAATTTTTCATATACGTTATGAAATGAAAGCTGTGACATCCAGAAATCAGAAAATTACAGGTGGTTACTATATCAATATTCGGCAGGATAATTATCGGAAAGTGCAGACAGGTGACAGGATAACTGTTGTTGGTACAATAAAAAAAATCAATTCATATAAAAACCCTGGCCGTATTGACAATGTGCTCCAGGCAAAGCAGCAGGGGGTATCAGCTTACATATCTGCGGAAAAATCTAGTTTAAAGATAGAAGAACGGCCAAATGACAAGCTTTTTGCTAAAAGAATTAATGCATTGCGGACATCTATAAGAACAGCGATGGAAAAAGTAATGCCCAAGACAGATGCAGGGGCAGTTTTTGCCATGCTGTTCGGTGGATATGCTGATATTGATCCTGAGCTTTTAGATAACTTTACGACTACGGGGATAGTACATATACTGTCCGTTTCTGGTTCCCATATAACATTATTAGCCGGCAGCATTGTTGCCTTGGGCAAAGCGCTGCGGCTGCGGCAATGGCTGATATTTTTGATTTTGAATGTTACCATAATAATGTATGCAATTTTGTCCGGATTGGTTCCGCCGGTTGTTCGTTCAGCATCAATGGGACTGCTTTCCTATGCTGCGCTGGCCTATAATAAAGAAAATCAGTCTTGTTATTTATTGTCGTTAGTAGGTATGATAATGATAATTATTTCACCGGGACTGATTTTTAATATAAGTTTTCAATTATCCTTTGCAGCTACAGCCGGACTTTTATATGCTGCACCATATTTTCGCAGAATATTGTATTTTTTGCCGCAGGTTTTAACGGTGCCATTATCAATAACAATATCGGCCCAGTTGTTTTGTTTGCCGTTTTTGGCATGGTATTTTCATACAGTATCATTAAGTTCACTTATAACTAATGTTATTGCCGTTCCGATTATCGATGTTATTATAATGATGGCTTTGACGGCTGTGCTTGCAAATACATTGTTTCCTTTTATTTCTTCACTGGTCTTTGTCTTGTGCAGTTTGCTGCTTGGTTGTGTATCTGAAATAACACGTTTGCTGGCATTACTGCCGGCTAGTATGGTATATGTACCGTATTTTTCATTTATCGGCAGTATTTTTTACTATATAATCTGGTTGATGATCTTGCAAAAAAGCTGCCGCATTTATTGTTTAACCGAAATCAGGCGGCATCAACAGTTTTTTTGTAAGCTTTTTTGCATATCGGTACTGATCTTGGGCTGGAATATGTTTAGAACGCAAGATTTATCAGTGCATTTTATTGATGTCGGACAAGGGGATGCTGCGCTCATTATAACGTCGCATGGTAAATCGGCGATGATTGATACTGGCGGAATTCGTGATAGTGATTATGATATTGGCAGGCAGGTTGACGTGCCTTATTTATACCATTATGGTGTTACTCATTTGAACTATATTTTTTTAAGTCATGCTCACGATGATCATGCCGGTGGGGTCAGTGGTATTGTAAAACGGATACCAGTAGATAATATTTTTGTCGGCAGGGAAAAACGCAGCGAATATGCCTCTGTGTGGCATATTTCACAGCAAAGCGATATAATGGATAAAGTAATCTCACTAGACGAAAGTGAAAGCTTTGATCTTGACGGGGTTAAGTTTAGCGTGATTTATTTGGGAAAAGGCAGCGGAGCTAATGAGACATCGGCAGTTATCAAGGTCAGTTACCAGGATTTTACTGCAATGTTTACCGGGGACTTACCAGCTCAGGAAGAACAAGAAATGATACAAAAAAATGATGCGAATAAATTGAAATGTACATTATTAAAAGTTGCCCATCACGGTTCTAAAACATCATCTACAGAGGCATTTTTGCGAAAAAGTGCACCGCGTTGGGCGGTTATATCAGTTGGAGCCAATAACAGCTATGGACATCCGGCAGAAGATGTATTAAAGCGTTTTGAGACTATTGGAACAAAAGTATATAGAACTGATAAAAACGGGGCGATAGTATTTTATACAGATGGTAAAAAATGTCGTATTGAACCCTATATTGAATAAGGAGGCAGCGGTTTGCAGTACAGTGAAGCTGTGGCAGAATTACATAATAATAATTTAAGAAAACTGTATTTTGTTGCCGGTGAGGAAAAATATTTAGCGGAAAAATTTATTCGGCTGTTATTGAAAAGGCTATTACCGGATGGTGATGATACAGCCCTAATAAAGATGGATGAGCAGATCTCATTCAATGACATCATTGAAGCTTGCACGACACTGCCTTTTTTTAGCAAAAAAAATGTTGTTTATGTACGAAATAATAATTTTCTAAAAGAAAAAAAGGGCAAAACGGCACAGCAGGCGGAACGGCAGTTTGCCGAATTAATAGCTGATATGCCGGATTTTACTGTACTCATCATAGAAACGGACGAGAAGCCGGATAAGCGGCGTAAATTATATAAGATTATAGATAAGTATGGTTTGGTAGTAGAAACAGATATAGTCAGAGCTTATAACATCGGTGGCTGGCTAAAAGGGAAATTCCATGAAATAGGAAAAGCACCTGATGCTGAAGCCTATGCTTATTTATTGTCAACGATAAATGTGATGCAAAAGGTGTCATTGGGATTTCTTGATAAAGAGCTTGATAAATTAGCCTTATACACTGATCGGCGTGATATAAATAAAGCTGATTTGATTGCAGTACTGTCAGGCTTACCCGAAATATCGGTCTTTGCTATGGCTGAGGCAGTGGGTGAAAAAGATATAAAAAGGGCTTTGTCATTATTGGAGCAACAAAAAAAAGACGGTGTTCATCCGCTCAGTATGCTGGCAATATTAACACGTCATATTCGTCAGCTGTGGAAGATAAAATTTTATCTGATGCAAGGTCAGTCCGGTCGAACTATTGCCAAAACGGTTGGTTTAGTTCCGTTTGTTGCAGAAAAATTAATAAAGCAAGCCCGTCATTTTAAATTGCAGGCCTTGCGCCAGGCAATTGTCGATTTTGCTGAGGCGGATTATAAACTTAAAACAGGACGGGATAATCCAGCTATGCTGGAAGATATTATGATACGGTTATGCCGTTGATGAAGATGCTATTTTCCATAAACATGTTTTTCTATAAAGTATGAAAGTTAATATGGTATAAACTTTATATATTTTTTCCTAATGTACTTTGTAGTATAATTTATATATCATTTGTAATGATTGGATCACAATCGTGATAATTGATTGATAAAGCGAAGGACATATGGAAAGTAAATATGTTCCCGAAGGAGTAAGAAATTTTGAATAACGCATTAGATATGATAGAAGCAAAGGTGCTTTCTGGCCAACGCCTTACCAGGGAAGACGGGATAGCCTTATATGACTCGAATGATTTAGCGAGAATTGGTTATCTTGCTGATACAGTACGCAGGAGAATTAGTGGGGATTATGTTTATTATGATGTCAATCTGCATATAAATCTTACTAATGTCTGTATAGGGCAATGTAAATTTTGTGCTTTTGGTTGCAAGGCAACTAGTGATAGAGCGTATAGTCTGACTAAACAAAGTGTTTTGGACCGCATTGCCAAGGCGGCGTCAGACCCGGATATGAAAAATCTGCATATTGTCAGTGGACTGCACCCGGACTGGCCATATGAATATTATCTTGATATTATAAAAACGATAAAACATACATTCCCGGATATGCATTTAAAAGGATTTACCGGTGTGGAAATAATGCATTTTGTCAAGATCAGCGGCAAATCGATACGGGAAGTTTTAAGTGAATTGATGGAAGCTGGCTTGGAAACGATGCCGGGGGGCGGGGCGGAGATTCTTGATGATGATTTAAGGAAAAAACTTTGTCCCAATAAGGCCACCAGTGCAGAATGGCTGGAAGTGGCACGTACTGCCCATAAATTAGGAATGAAAACCAATGCCAGTATGCTTTATGGGCACATTGAGACAGTGGAACAGCGTATTGATCATTTACTGACACTGCGAAATCTTCAGGATGAGACGGGCGGCTTGCAGACATTTATTTGTTTTCCTTTTGAACCTAAAAATACACAATTGGAAAGCTGTATAATCAGGACAAGTGTTTGGGATGATTTAAAGACCATGGCAATTAGCCGTTTGATATTGGACAATGTGCATAATATCAAGGCATACTGGGTAATGCTGACTCTGCCAATTGCAATGCTGGCCTTAGGTTTCGGAGCTAATGATATCGATGGAACAGTTGGCGGCGAAAAAATAATGCATGCTGCCGGAGTAAGTTCACAAAAATCGCTTACCAAAAACAGCCTGATTGCGGCAATAAAAGAAGCAGGACGCATACCAGCCGAATGTGATTGTAATTTTAATGTCGTTCGTACATTCTAAGATGTTGCGAGGTAATATTATGAATGAATTTTTGAATGCACAGCAAAAAGCCCGGGCAGGGCGGAGGCTATCTTTTGATGAAGCGCTGCTGCTGTATGAAAAAGCACCTATTTTGTTTTTGGCTGAATGGGCCAGAGCAGCAAAGAAACGCCATAGTAAAAATGAAGTATATTATAATATCAACCGTCATATAAATTTGAGTAATACCTGTACAGCTAATTGTCCATTGTGTGCTTTTTCCGTGGAAGAGGGTGATAAAAACGGTTATATATTATCCTTGGCTAATGTCGCTGATATAGTGAGAAAAGCAGCTAGGGAAGTGCCTGGAATAACTGAAATACATATAGTTAGTTCATTATGCCCCAATGTCGAATTTTCTTATTATATTGATGTTGTGAAAACGGTAAAAAGTATATTACCACAAGTTAATATACAAGCATTTACACCCGTAGAAATTGTTCATTTTGCTAAAATAAGCGGACTGAGTATAAAAAAAGTACTGCAGCTGTTAATAGAAGCCGGTTTATCAGCTTTACCGGGTGGTGGGGCGGAGATTCTTGATGATGCGGTACGTAAGATAATTTGTCCTGATAAGGCAACATCTGCAGAGTGGATAGATGTGGTAAGAACAGCACATTTATTGAAAATACCCACAAATGCTTCAATTTTGTATGGGCATATTGAAACTATAGAACAACGTTTGCAGCATTTATTTACACTGCGGGATATTCAAGATGAAACGGGAGGTTTTAATGCATTTATTCCCTTTCCATTTTATCCACATAATACAAAACTTGCCCAAAAATATAAAATAAAACCACTGACAGCGTGGGAAAATCTAAAATTTATCGCAATAGCCAGGTTGATTTTAGACAATATTGCCCATCTAAAGTCATTTTGGATAATGCTTAGTGAGGAAATTGCCCAACTGTCATTGGCATTCGGAGCTGATGATTTAGATGGTACAGTGGGTGAAGAAAAAATAATCCATGCTGCCGGTGCTAAAGCGGGCAGTCTGATGACTAGAACACGTTTGTCTGAGATGATAACACAAGCTGGTTATATACCTGTAGAGCGTGATTCATTGTATCATTCTGTAGATAATTTTCAGAATCAAAAACATTTATAGGCTGTTATTTATATATAAAATCAAGGAGTACAATATATGGAACGATTGACAGACAGCCAGGCTGTCTCTTTGCTGAAAGACGGTGACATTATTGACATGGCTCAGCAGGCAGACAAAGTACGGCAGCAAATGCATCCTGGTAATATAGTAACTTTTATAATTGATCGAAATATAAATTATACTAATATATGTGTAAATGAATGCAATTTTTGTGCTTTTTACCGCCGCTCATCAGAAAAGGGTGCTTACCTTTTATCCATAGATGACGTCTTGAAAAAAGTAGATGAAACGGTTGCCGCTGGAGGAACTCAGATAATGCTGCAGGGAGGACTGCACCCAGACGTTGATTTTCAATATTATATTGATATGCTCACCGCCATAAAGAAAAAATATGATATTACAATTCATTCCTTCACTGCAACTGAAATACTTCATTTCAGCAAAATCACCGGTTATTCGGTAACTGAAGTTTTAAAAAGACTGCAGGCAGCGGGATTATCTTCATTGCCTGGTGGTGGTGCGGAAATTCTTGTTGACAGAGTGCGCAAAATAGTGAGTCCTAAAAAAATTATGACCTCGGATTGGCTCAACATTATGCGCTGTGCCCATAATATAGGTATGAAAACAACAGCTACCATGGTTTTAGGACTCGGAGAAACTATTCAGGAACGCATAGAACATATGAATCTGATTCGCTCACTACAAGAAGAAACAGGTGGATTCCGTGCCTTTATTATGTGGACTTTTCAGCCCGGTAATACAAAACTTGGCGGTAAAAAACTATCTTCATGGGACTATCTGAAAACATTGGCTGTTTCTCGATTGTATCTTGACAATATCAGTCATATCCAAGGCTCATGGGTTACACAGGGAAAAAACATCGGACAAATGACATTGGCTTTCGGTGCCGATGATCTAGGCAGTATAATGCTGGAAGAAAATGTCGTAAGAGCTGCCGGAACTTCACACCAAATGTCCGTAAATACTATGTCCGATATAATAAAAAAAGCAGATAAAATACCGGCTCAACGGGATACTGCTTACAACATTCTGCGGTATTGTAATTGATAACTGCTGCGACTAGATAGTTACTTTTAAATTAAATATGAAGCTGTTGTTATGTGTATGATGTTGAATGGAGGAATTTGATTGACTGAACAAAATATTCCCAAAGCTGAGTTTGCCGTAATAGGCGGTTCAGGTACGTTGTCGAGCAATTTTCCCACAAGGGTGACAGATAGTGATGTAAAAATATTGGCTGATCATCTGGTCTTTGATACACCTTATGGTAAAACGGCTGAATTACGCTTGTTTGAGGTAGCCGGAAAGAAAGTAATAACCTGTAAAATGCATTCCTGGCGCAGTGGTGTAAGTCGTGCCGATGCATCAAGACAGCTTTTTTGGACTTTTCGTGAAGCAGGTGTTAAAAGAATCATATCAGAAGGCGGTGTCGGTACGGTAAATAAATTGCTTGATATCCGTGATTTTTTGATTCCTGATGATTATCTTGATCTTTCTGTCAGAAAAGATGTCGGTCTGGAAGGAAAGTATCTGCTTATAATGCGTGATGCGCTTTGCGCGCAAATACGCAAGGTGCTCATTGAATCGACCAGAAAATATTTTAGCGGACGTATATTTACACGCGGCACTTATGCCAATACAGACGGACGACATTTTGAAAGTCCTGCCGAAATAGCCATGATGAACGGACATGCTGATATTGTTGGGCAAAGTATTTGTCCTGAAGTTTATTTAGCTCGTGAAATTGGGGCTTGTTATGCCGGTCTTTACTATGTTGTTAATTATGGGGAAGGCATTCGAAAATCATGGTCGCACGAGGATCTTGAAGATATATTTTATGATGATGCACCAATGATTGGCAGTATTATTTTAGATACGATTCGTTCACTGAGTGAAGAACGGACTTGTGAATGTGAATCTTTGCGTAAAGAGACACTTTTAAAAGGAATTTATGATGATTGATAAGGTTGTAGGTTCGAATGACAGTATTATTTGTCGTATAGGTGTTTTTATGTTATACTTATGAACGTTATTATTGATGTGGATGAGACGGATTGATGCATGGGGGATTTTTGATGCCAAGCGATAAAAAGCAATCTCGTGAATATATGATAAAGCTTATTCCCAGTGATGGGGGTACTATACATAGTATTCGCTTAACAAGTAAGCTGGTAAAGTATGGACTGGCTTCACTTATAGGTGGGGCGTTATTGTTGATAGTGGGGGTTTGTTTTGCCGGATACAGCTTTTTTTCTAATAGGGTTGATCAGCAGACAGTTGAAAATTTGCAAAAGGCTAATACTATTCAGCAAGAAAAACTGACGGAATTAGCACAGAAGGCCAGTCAGCTGCAAAGTGATTTGGATAAATTGAATGCTACAGAAAAAGAGTTAAAATCTTTGTCCAATATAGATGTACAAACAACAGATGATTCTTCGGCAAATCATTCTTCAGACGGAACTGGGGGTCAGGGCGGGCCTTTGATAGCACCGGATGTCCAAAATCTTTCCGAGGTAATGGATGATTTGGAAAAACGAGTGGCGATCCATCAGGAAAACATGGAAGTCTTGCGGCAGGCACTCATATCTCAGAGAAAACAACAGGAAATGATTACGCAAAAATCTATTACCACTCCTATGGGCTGGCCGGCACAAGGGTCGATAAGTTCACCGTACGGTTTTAGATGGAATGGCACTGATTTTCATCCGGGGATAGATATTGCGGCTGACTATGGTACGCCAATTCGTGCTACAGCTGATGGTGTTGTAACCACGGCTGGGTGGAATTCCGGTGGGTATGGCAATATGGTTGATATTGATCATGGTAATGGGATTATGACTCGCTATGGACATGCATCAAGTGTTATAGTGGCTGTGGGGCAGCATGTCAAACGCGGACAAGTAATAGCGTATATGGGCAGTACTGGATTTAGTACAGGGCCACATGTTCATTATGAAGTGCGGATCAACGGTCGTCCGGTGGATCCGGCAGGTTATTTATAAGGCTGAAAAAACAGTCAGTGGTTTAATATAATCACCGGCTGTTTTTTTATAAAATTTTCAAGCTCAAAAAGTAATAATAACCGGAAAAAAAGAAAATTTATTTGCAGCGAAATTGTATATCTTGTAAAGGTAGTAGTATTTTGTATACTGCAATACAATTCAATACATACTTAAAAACAATGATATAAGTGTTCCCTATAAATTGCTATTATGATTACAAATGTACAACATAAATAGTAAATGATAATCTGTTTTTAATATGAATAAAAATACACTTAAGTAATATTATGCAATGATAAATCTATTGTAAAGAATCAATTATTAGTTATTCTTTACAAAGAATACAATATTTTTCTAATTTAAAAAAGAAATTTTTGTTGACAGTATAAGAATACATTTATATAATTATATATGCATCTATTTCTTGACTGCAGTTATTGTATGTAATTATATCGTCATAGATGTTTAGTGATGGTGGAATTGCGAACTATCACTTATGTAAGATTAATCAGCATTGTTGCTGGAGCATCATATATTGGTAGCAAACCAATATATGATTTTTTAGTCTATAAATTAATGTTTTTGCTGTGCTGATATTGTGTATTATTGGGGGCAGACTATATGTGTAGAATTGGTTCAATAAAAAGTAAAGTAGCTTTTAGCCCGTCAAAGGCGTTATATCTTATGTTGCCGCAGCAGGAGGGGCATGATAATTCGGGATTTGCCATGGTCATGCAGGACCTGTACGGTATTTTTACACCGTATAAGGATAAACCGTTATTATCATTGGCCTGCACACAACGTGGGGCACAGATGGTTGAAGATTTTATGGACAGTCATAATTTCGAACAATTGGCGGAATGGATTCCTGTGCCTAATAATCAGCCGGGTCTTGATATAAAGGCAATGCCATATTATATATTTCGTAATTATGATTACCCGGAATATTATCGCGATAAACCAATGGCAGAAAAAGAGGAATTATTACTGGATATTCGTCTTAAATTGCGAAAAATATTGGAAGATGCCGATGAAGGTTACGTTTATTCATTTTGGCCGGATGTGCTGACACTTAAGGAAATAGGCGATCCGCGTGATATTGCGACATATTTCAGACTTTGGGACGATAATGGCTGTCTCATGGCTAAAAGTATAGTAGTGCAATGCCGGCAAAATACTAACTATGATATAGTCCGCTATGCGGCTCATCCATTTTTTTTGCAGGGATATACACTTTGTGCCAACGGTGAAAATACCTTTTATACAAAAAATAAAGAATTTCAAAAGTCTTTACATAGAGGATATGTAGGTTTTGAATCTGATTCGCAAAATTTTCTTTATACATTGCATTATGTTCTGCATGAATTGAAGTGGCCGATTAAATATTATAAACATGTGATAACACCACTGCCGTTTGGAGAAATTGAACAGCGTGAGGACAAGGAAGTTTTGAAGGCAATTCGCCAATCATTAGCTAATTTGGAAATAAATGGACCTAATACGATTATTGCCAGTTTACCTGATGGTAGAATGATTACTTGCTGTGATTCCAAAAAACTGCGTCCGGTAGTAGTGGGACAGACTGAAGATACGGTTGCTATTGCTTCAGAAGTATGCGGCCTTAATGAAATAATGCCTGAGAGGGATATGACAAAGGATATTTATCCCAATGAACGTGAGGTCGTGGTTATCGACAATGACTTGGAGGTACAAAGATGGAAGCAATAAAATCACAGGATATTGGTAAGGCCGATTTAAAATGGAATATAGAATACTTGCCGGAACGTTGTACAATGTGTGGCAGCTGTATAGCAACATGTACACTGGGGGCCATTGAAGCCGGTGTGGTTCGTGTGGATAAGACTTATTCAGAAGATTTTCAGCCGACACCATTGCGTACACATAGAACTATTCCTGTTATAAAACAAGTTAAATCTATCGCCAATGCCTGCGTCGGCTGCGGTATGTGTGAAAAAGTCTGCCCTAATAATGCTATTCATCCTGTGAGAAACCGTGATAATCGCCAGACTTTATTGTCACGTGATGCAGGACCCATAAAGCGCGGCGGGCGGACAAACTTGAATGCACAGCGTACCTTGGATCATATAATCGTCGGACGAATCAGCCAAATGACAGATCCATCACTTGATTCAATAAGACATACATTTGATATCCGCGCACCATTTGGACGGGTATTGCCGGCTGAAAAATTACCGTTTGTTTTAAAAGATGGTAAATTGGTTATGGCACATAAGGCTCCCCCAGTACGGTGGATTTATCCGTTGATCTTTTCTGATATGTCAATCGGTGCATTATCTACACGGGCATGGGAAGCAGTGTCAATGGCAGTAGCTTATTTGAATGAAAAGTGTGGACTGCCGGTACGTATGAGTTCAGGTGAGGGCGGTATGCCAAGTAAGC
The DNA here is from genome assembly GCF_015732285.1 of Pectinatus frisingensis. Taxonomy (GTDB): domain Bacteria; phylum Bacillota; class Negativicutes; order Selenomonadales; family Selenomonadaceae; genus Pectinatus; species Pectinatus frisingensis. Next base: position 4,176 of record NZ_WIQU01000002.1, on the reverse strand, counting down.
TGTTGGAATCAGAACAGCTGAAGTATATGATTTTGCAAATAGCATCAGGTCATTTTGGCTGGAATAGAATTATAAAGGCAATGCCACGGATGAAAGTTGATCCGGCAGGTGTATTGATTAAAATTGGGCAAGGGGCAAAACCCGGTGACGGTGGGCTTTTACAGGCGGCTAAAGTCGCTGAACATGTACAGGCAATACGGGGTGTGCCAAAAGCAACACTTTCTTCTCCACCAAATCATCAGGGACTATATTCAATCGAAGAATCTGTGCAAAAAATGCATTTGTCGTTAAATGCCGCTTTTGGTTTCAGAGTGCCGGTGGCTATAAAATGTGCGGCTTCTGCTACATCAGTATCTGTTTATAATAATTTGTTACGGGATCCTTATCAGATATGCGGTGGATTTTTTATTGATGGGATACAAGGCGGTACTGGTGCTGCTAATGAAATTTCTTTAGATCATACAGGTCATCCAATTGTATCTAAAATACGTGACTGCTATTTGGCCGCAGTAAAACAAGGCCTGCAGGGACAAATTCCACTTTATGGCGGCGGTGGTATGGGCATGACCGGTAACGCTGCAGCCGATGCTTTTAAAATGATATGTCTGGGAGCAAATGGTGTATTTGTTGGTAAAATGCTTATTCAGCTGCTAGGATGTGTAGGTAATGAAGAAGGTCATTGCAACGCCTGCAATACCGGTAAATGCCCAACCGGTATTTGTACACAAGACCCGCGTCTGGTAAAACGGCTTGATATTGATCGCGGTGCTCAAAAAATTGTTGATTATGTGCTTACTTTTGATAAGGAATTGCGTAAGCTGATGGCTCCTATTGGTAACAGCTCACTTCCTGTAGGCCGCAGCGATGCCTTGGTTTCAACAGACAAGGCGATTGCTGAACAATTAGGTATTCAATACGTATGCTGATAAAGGAGGAAGTGTGATTTATGTTTACTATAGATACAATAAAGGGACATGATCGTATGTCCACACAGGATTTGCTGCTGGCTATCAGTGAAGCAGTGGCAAATGGTGAAACTAATTTTGAAATAGCGGCTTCCGGTCAGCATGATATTGGCGGACCTTTATGGCATCCTGAAGGGAAGACGCTGTATTTTCATGTTGCTAATGCAGGACAGCGTTTGGGTTCAATGTGTTTGGCCAATACAGAAATAATTGCTGATGGTTCTGTTTCAGCAGATGTAGGCTGGCTTAATGCCGGCGGTAAAATAACGGTAAAAGGTGATGCCGGTGATACGGCAGGGCATTGTTCAGCCGGTGGTAAAATTTATATCGGCGGGCGAGGCGGAACTCGCACAGGTTCTTTGATGAAACATGATCCGCTTTATGAAGAACCGCAGCTTTGGATATTGAAAAATGTTGGCAGTTTTTCTTTTGAATTTATGGGTGGCGGCCGCGCTGTGGTTTGTGGGATCGATAGTGAAGAATTTGATTCTGTACTTGGGGAACGACCTTGTGTCGGAATGGTCGGGGGTATCGTTTATTTTCGCGGCCATTCGCATGATCATCCGGCGGATATATTACTGGAAGAACTTAATGATGATGATAAGGCTTTTTTGTCAGGTGGTATGGACGAATTTTTACGGGCAATAGAAAAAGAAGATCTTCATACAGAACTTACTGATTGGAAACAATGGCATAAATTGCGTCCATTAAGTTTTGAGGAAAAACAAAAGACAAATATAAAACATACCGATATGAAATCATTCCGCCTGAATGAATGGATAAAGGGCGGGTTGTTCAGTGATGTGGCGGTGGATGATTTCGCAGTTAAGAATCTTGTGGAAAAGGGAATATATCGTCAGCGGGTACCGCAATGGAATAATGCCAAATATGCGGCACCATGTGAATTTGCTTGTCCGGCAAATATTCCTACACAATTGCGTTATAATATGCTGCGTAAAGATAAACAGGAAGAAGCTGTTAAACTGGTGCTTGAATATACACCTTTTCCGGGGTCTGTATGTGCATCGGTATGTCCGAATCCATGTATGGATGCATGTACTCGTGCAAAAATTGATCAGGCAGTTCAGATTGGACCACTTGGTTTTCAGTCAGTGTATGCTGAATTAGATATGCCAACGAAAAAAACCGGGAAAAAGATAGCTGTTATCGGCGGTGGTGTGGCAGGACTCAGTGCCGCATGGCAGCTAATTAGATTAGGACATGCGGTAACTGTTTACGATGATGCTGATATTGGCGGAAAGTTGGAACAAGTGATTCCTCGCGCCCGCCTGCCGCATGAGTTACTGCAAGCTGAACTCAAACGTATCGAAACGGCTGGTGTCAAATTTGTCCCCAGATGTAAAGTCGACGCTGATAAATTCATTGAGTTAAGAAAAACAAATGATGCGGTAATTTTAGCTACAGGTGGACATAAATCAAGGTTTTTCCCTTGGGAAGGTGTTGAAAAATTGACCATGGGACTGGATTTCTTGAAAGCGGTAAATCGTGGAGAACATCCGGCTGTGGGGAAAAATGTTATCGTTATCGGCTGTGGCAATTCCGGTATGGATACGGCTCGCGGTGCCTATGATATGGGAGCTGAGACAGTTACCTGCATTGATGTGCAGAAGCCGGCGGCATTCCAAGATGAAATAGAATATATTGAACAATTAGGCGGCAAACTTGTATGGCCGTTCATGACAACAAAAATAACTGATGATGGTATTTATGATAATAAGGGACGTTTTGTAAAGGGCGATATGGTAATTGTTTCTATTGGTGAAGCCCCTATTCTTGATTATTTACCGCAGAACGAAAATATTAAGAAATTCCGAGACTGGCTTGTACCACAGGCAGATAATTCCATTTTAGAAGGTATATTTATTGCCGGTGATGTAATAAAACCAGGACGTTTGGTTGATGCTATAGGCTCCGGTAATAAGACAGCCTACTATGCCGATGCTTATGTTATGGATAAAACAGTACCGGCTTTTCCTGAAAAGCAAAAAGTACCGGAAAAATCATTGGATAGAGAATACTTTACCAAGTGTCATCACTGTGATTTACCTGAACCGATTGGCGATGTCAATCGTTGTGTCAGCTGCGGTACCTGTCGTGACTGTAAGACTTGTCTTGAATCTTGTCCCGAAAAGGCGATTGATCGTATTGACCATGGCATGGGAATAGTAGAATATATCTCTGATCCTGATAAATGTATTGGCTGTGGTATTTGTGCTGGCGTGTGCCCTTGCGGTATTTGGGAAATGACGGCTAATCCGGAACTAATAAAAATGTATCGCACCGGAGAAGCAGAGTAATAAAAAATTAAATAATTGAACCAATAAAACAATGGCAGATAAAAATATCAATTATTTTTATCTGCCATTGTTTTATTGAATAAGATGAAGAAAGTTTTGCGGTTCATATATTTTTTCTGGATTCCGGTAATGCAGAGTAATAGTCCAATGTTCATTACGATGAACTCCTAAGACCAAAATAAAATTGTTTTTAGTATAAGCGAAAAAGGGCATACCATAACCAACATTGTATTTTATGCGCAGCCAGCCGTTTTGCGTCAAATAATTGTCATAATAGCGTATAATATCATTGCTTTTCATTTGTGGATATACATAATCACTGTTTATCCAGTAATTTTGATTTTGCCGCAGGATCGTGCAGGTGATTTGCTGAGCTTGAGATGGCTGCTTAATGAGATCATATTCATGGCACAGATTTTCCCTGTCAGCTGTATTGTATGATCCGACGGCGGCAAATGCTGCCAGGGCAATAAGTACTATCAAGAAGATACTTTCGTAAATTATTAATTTTCGCATAATATTATATTACATCTCTTGTCAATAAATAATTCGAATAAAACTTCAAGAACACCTGTTAATGAAAAATACAATGAGATATTAAGAATAATCTCATTATATGTATTGACGGTAATAATGGGGAAATTCCTCATGAACAACAGTTTTCAATGTTATTATTTATAATCAGTAGAAATTTTTATGTCGTTAAGTTCAAATATATGTTTTATGGTTACATTTAATTATTTATTATTACTTATGAAAAACAAATAAGATAAGTAAAATAACCAAACGTTGACAAACAATTTTTAAAGAAGTACACTAAAAAAATAAAATACAAGTACGGTATGATACAGATAAAATGTAAAGCTTATATTGAAAGACCAACTATAAAAAGT
>NZ_WIQU01000065.1 GCF_015732285.1 Pectinatus frisingensis | reverse complement strand
TGCGCTTTTCTTGACTATTTCATATTCTAAGATAATGACAGCTAAGACCATAGGTACTAAAAGTGTCATCTTAGGTAACATACCATATGAAACAAGCACCTTTAAGGTTCCTGTTCATGCTTTAAATACACAATGTACTATTTCAATATTGTCTGATGCACCTTTGCCATTGGCTTTAGTTGGTCTTATATGGAGAGGTGTCTTTATTCAAAAGACGAGAGGAGTGTGATAATTAATGGGAACAACGTTGGCAATAGCTTCAGCTCTCAGTCAGACCTTATCAAACAATAAGGCTCTAGAAGCTCAGAGTGCAGCTAATCAAAAGACATATCATAACATTATGTTGTCTCGTAATTATTCATTTCAGAATCTAGAGCAGGAACGTCAAGATGCCTTTGAGTCCACTATAGATGCCTTGACACAGACAAAGTTACAAGGCAACAGACAGGAGTCATCCGTTAGAGCTGCTGTCAATGAAGGTATCGTGGGTGGGGGTAGAACAGCTAATCTTATAACAAGGGCAACTCAGGCAGACACAAACAGGGCAACAGACTCTATTAAAACCAACTATCAGAAGCAATCTAATGAGATTGACCTCAATAAAGAAGCTGTCTTGCTCAACTCTAAGCAGCAGGTCAGCAGCATAAAGAACGTTGAGAAACCTTCTATATTCTCTACGCTTATGAACATAGGTGCTAATTATTTGGGTGCTAAACAATCTTTAGAATCCATAGGTGCCATAAAGAGTTCCGCAGGTCTTACAGGTGGCGGAACCTTAGGAAATAGAACTACTTCAGGTGCTTCTTCCTATGCTATGTCTAGCGTTGACTATGATGACTTATTTGGTGGTACTTTAGACTACTCAAATAAATTTAAGTTAAGCTTCGTGAATCCATACCAGTTTACTAATAGTTATACTTTTAGCAATAATAGTATCTTTGGTAATAAGTCTTATGGATTCTCAGGTTACTTTTAAATAATAAGAAAGGTGGTATTAAATGCCAACAGATATTTCTAATGCCGTTGGTACTGCTAGGCAATTTACACCTAGACCAGAGGAATCCTATCAGGGGCATTATCAGAGTGTCAATGCTTCGTCTGTAGCTGCTGATGCAACTAACAGTTGGGATGACCTTTCAACCAATTTATCTAAACTCAATGAAGCATTTCAGGGATATGCTGTGTCTCATGAAAAGTATCTCAGTGCCACAGGGCATGATGCAGCAGAACGAATGATTAATAGTGAATCTGAAGATGACATCAAAAGACTCAATACTATAGATGCTGCTCAACTCTATGGCTATGCTGATTCAGCTTCTAATCCTTACTTTAAGGCTTATGCAGATAAGCTTAGAGGTGGCTTTTTGTCCACTATGATGAAAAATGAGTATGACTCACAGTATGCTAATACACCAGCTCGGAGTATGGATGAGGAAGCTCAAAGATTCTCTAAGTTCTCTCAGGACTGGAAAGAGCAGAACTGTAGTGGTGACAAGGCACCTTTAAATCAAACTGCTTTTGACTCAGGCTACAATGAGAATAATCTTATTAACCTGAATAACTTGGCTACAACATGGACTAAGACTAAAAATCAGAATGATATTGTCACTACTATGGCAAGTGCCCAAAGCCAACTAGGGAAGCTAATAGAGAACTCTCCAACACTCTTAAAGACCAATGGTGCTATGACTTCAGGTGTGCAGACTGTCTTTAATAACCTTAAGCTCATGGGTTTACCTGCTTCATATCGTGAAAAGCTTTTAGATGACTTTAGTACACAATTAGTGCAATCAGGGCACATAGATGCTACACGCTTGGAACAGATGATGAACAATATTGATGTCACAACTAACATTGATGGGTCTCAGCAGAAAGCTTCAGACCTTTTAGATATGCAGACTTACAAGACATATGCAGCTCAATACAATAAACAGTTTGTGACTAAGCAGCGTTCTGACTTTATACAACAATGTATTAATAAGAAAGATAGACAGGCAGGGTTTAATCTTGTGTCTAACGCAAGGGAGAATGACCCTGATAATGCTGAAGCTGCTGAAATGGATAACAGGCAAATTCAGAATGGTATAGACAATAAGATTAAAGAAGAAAAGGCTATAGCTGCCCAAAAGTTCAAAGCAGGTCTTAGAGCTTATAAAACAGCTAGTGTCAATGCTCAGAAGTCTAATACCTTCAATGGGATGCTTTTGGCTTATATGAATGGCTCAGATACGTATAATGGGATGCCTATAAGTTCCTTTAGCTTTAAACCAGAAGAAATGTATCCTAAGATGATGGAAACATTGAACTATTATATACAAGGTGACAATGGAGACGAAAAGATGAACTACATAGAACGTCTTATGCGTTTACCACAAGCCAGTGCTTTGAGACAAACTATTACACAGAACATAGTAGACAGTATGGACAGTATTGTTCCTACGTCTGATGGCTCTCCTGTATGCTCAGACACTATGAAAAGTACATTACAGTTTTATGCCAACAATCCTAATAGCTGCGAACACTTATTTGGTTCAGAGGTAGCTAATAGAGCAAGGATGCTAAAGACCTTAACTGACATGAATGGTGGAGACTTTGACGCTGGCTTACAACAGTTTGCAACATATAACTCAACTGATGCAGATGCTAGGGCTGGCTATAGGGCACAAGTAAATGACCTTATAACTTCTAGTAACTATACGGCTGATGGAGTTCCACGTTTAGGTGGTGGAAGTACAGCTTCAATTAATGTCTATGCTAATCCTGATATGCAGAATGAGGTAGCAGATTTAGCTACAGTTCTTTGTTGTCAGGGGCAAAGTCCTTATCAGGCTTTGAACTCAGCAGGAACTATTGTTCAGAATAGTTACTATACTTATCACAATGGTGCCTTTCCTAAAGGTGTCCTGAATGACATAGGTACACCAGATGATGAAGGATACTTTCAGGATGCTCTGGATGACGCTATGGCTTCTACTAATCCTGATGGTAATGCTTCTAATGTCAACATAAGGTACGATAGGGATTCTCAGACGTTTTACTTTGATGACCCTTATTCTGGCAATAGCAGCTATAAGTCACTAGCATATATTCGTCAAGCAGCTAAGGAATGGTATGACAGAGCTACTGCGTGGGCTGAAGCTAATCCACAAGATGCTGAAGATTATCAAACAACAGCAGATGATATTAACAATCAAAGGCAAGATAGTTCTGATGAGGATAATCAGTATACTGCTAGTACAGGTTTACATTCATTTCTTTAAAAGAAGGAGGAATTATAAATAGACGAACAAGAAACATTAGAACGTTTCCAACACGCTATACAAGGACAAGAATCTTCAGGTGGTGACTATTCCGCTTATAATCCTGAAAGTGGTGCTGGTGGTGCATATCAATTCCTACCTTCTACTTGGAAGTATTTTGCTCATAATTATGGCTTTACCGATTATGAAGATATGGCACCAAATGAAGTACCACCTGAAGTACAGGATTCTGTCTTTATGCAGTATGCAGACCACTTATACCAAAAATATAATGGCAATATAGACTATATGGCTGATGCTCATTATGCAGGTGAAACAGCAGCAGATGAACATTATGCTAATGGTACTTTACCTACTAATGATGAAGGTGAATATCCTTCACAATCTCAGTATGCCAGTAATATAAGTAATGCTGTCAATGGTGATGACAGTTCAAATACAACTATAAATTATGATAATGTTCATCCTAATACTACAGACCAAAGTGTAACTGACATGGATGATTTAAGACCTGAAAGTGTCTATGGTACTAATATGTTAGGTCAATGGATGATGAATAACTTTGGTACACCTTTGGAAGTCACAGGGGCAGCAGAGAAAGGCTATCATGCTCAAAGTGCTAATGGTCATGGACATGAGGATGGCTGGAAACTTGATGTCTCTGGTGAAGGTCTCATGCCAGATTCTGAAGCTGGTGACGCTTTCAAACAATATTGTAATGATAATGGCTGGTCTTGTAATTGGGAACAGAATCATTGGGATATAGACTTCTCAGGTTCAGATAGCAGAGACCAGCAATCAGGCTTCACAGGAAACTTATTTAATTCAATGATGGCAGCATTTGGTGATGATGCTACAAACCATATGTACTCTGGACAGCATGATGTTCAGACCATAGATTATCATACTGATGACTATAAATCTTCTCCCTCATTCTGGTCAGCACTTGCTTCAAACTTCATGGATAGTGCAACAACCACAGGCTTTGCAGATGCAGCTCAATCTCTTTGGGGTAACTTATTCCATTCTACTAATCACTTTGGTGCTGTATCAAACATTACAGCAGATGACGTTAAGTATGTCAAAGAAGCTCTTGCAGGAGATTCAGACACTCAAAAGTTCTGTCTCCTCAATGGTAGAGACTCTGAAGAAGTTCGCTGGCTTGTTAATCAAAAGCTGGTAGACAAAAGAAGGCAAGCTGAGGTTGCTTCATGGAGAGCAGGAAACCAAAATACACTTACAAGATTCGCTGTGAGTGCTGCTGGTGCTGCGGGGTATTTAGCTGACCCAATTAACTTACTTCCTGTAGGGGAAGCATATAAAGGTCTAACAATGATAGGCAGGATAGGAGAAGCACTCTACGATACCTCTAAGGCTGCCAGAATTGCTTCTGTGGCTGCAAGAACAGGAATAGATGCTGCTATAGCCACAACAGTAGATAATGGCTTAAAAGAGAAATTTGGCGGTGAACATCCTGAATATGGATGGAGTGCAGCTCAGGCTTTCTTAGGTGGTGCTGTCTTAGGGTCTGTAGGTGGTCTTTTTGGTGCCCTCAAAGGTGGCAGCAAGTATGCTGAGGATGTTGCTAAAGTTGCTGATACAACTGAGACAAAAGGTATGATGTCAGCGGTAGACCTAGACACCTCTAAGGTCTCTAGTGAAACCATAGGTGCAGCTCAAAAGATTCATGATGCTGACTTTGGTAAAACTGTAGACTCACCATATTACAAGAAGCTAGAAGCTAACAATCGTGTCATTGCAGCTTCCTATGAGGATGCTAGGAAACTTGTGTCTCAGGCTGCTGGCATAGAGTTGCCTAAAGCAACTAAAGCGTTCTATGTGCCAAATGAAGATTACACTATGCTCATTAAGGATAACATTAAGTCAACTGAAGTTGACAATGTGTTAGCTCATGAATTTGGAGTTCACGCAGGATTGCAGAAGGTCATAGGGGATGAAGCTTATACTAAGCTCATGGATGACATAGGAGTTAAGTCTAATAAAGATGGTACTGTATGGAATCAAGCTCGGAGAAAGTCAGGCAGCTATGACCCTGAAGAAACCTTAGCGTATGCTGTAGAAAATGATATGTTACCTAAAGGCTTCACTAATAAAGTCAGCTCTCTGGTGAACAAAGGTTTTAAAAGTGAAGGTATTAGTGCTAAGGTTACACCAGACAAAATAAAGGATATGTTGTCTTTACAGGCTGATGCTGCCAGAGAAGCTTCTTCAGGGATACATTATAATCCTGATGGAAGCACAGCTTTTGCTGGCATTAAGTATTCTAAAGATAACTTATTGAACGCTAATATGTTTGATGCTTTCTATAATTTAGAAAAGCCTGTAACTAAAGTGACACAAGGGGGATTACCTAAATGGTTCCCTAAGTTCTTAGGTAAAGCTATGGACATGGGTGCTTCTGGTACAGCTATTAATTCGGCTGCTAATGTTATTAGAGCTATTGCACCTTCTCTTTGGGATGATGCAAGGGGCAGAGGTTTAGGCTTCTGTAAGACAATATCAGCAGAAACAAATAAGGAACGCTTATCACACTTAATGTACACTCCATATATCAAGTATGTCAATGCAAGACAGAATTGGTGTCTTAACCACAAAAGTATGGGGCAAGCTGCACAGATGGCTTTTGATAAATTAGCTACACTTGCTTATAACGCTAAGTATGCTGGCAATAAAGCCAATATACCTACAGAGTTTGATAAGGAAGTTATGGAAGCTGTAAACCATATGAAGTCTTTACGTGACCTTCAGATTGAATTAGGGAAGCGTTCAGCTACAGATGTAGGTTCTAATGCAGATAATCTTATAGACAAAGATTGGGAACCGTTAGACCATGAATTGTGGAGACAAACAGATAATGATTTGCGGATGCAGTTCTTAGGTCACTTCAATACCTATGAGGAAGGCTTAAATGCCTTAACGGATTACTATAAGACTTTTGCTAAAACTGATGTTATCAAAGATAAGCTTCAACGTGTTAAAGAACAAGAGAACGCTAAGATACAAGAAGCTAACGATAAGATACCTGAAGGTAGCAAAAGGGAACCACAGGAACTTATAGACACCAAAGTGACTGACGAGGAAGTTAAGGCATGGCTGGATGAACACGCTCAGACCGCTGCTAACTATATGCTTAAAGGAAACATGGATTCAACTATTAAGCAGAATATAAATCAGTTAGGTGCTTTGTCATTCCTGAAAGAACGTATACCGCTTGATACTACTGGTGTCATGCAGATGGGTAGCAAAGATAATCCGTTTGAATTTTCTTTTGATAACAACTTAAGGGATTACAATATGGATTCTATAGTCCAAAAGAATATCTCTAGGTTCGCTGGGGAAGCTTCTATAAAGAATGTCTTTGGAACTGAAAAGGGTCTTAGAGACTTCTTAGAGCAAGCCAAAAAGGAACTGAAGATGGCTTCAGACAATGGCTCTATTAATAGAAGAACAGCAGACTCAAATTATAAAGCTGTAGAAAATGGCATATATGAACTGCGTGGTATGAAACCTAATGCTGATGTCATGGGTAAATTTGGTGCACTATGCCGTATCTTCCGTAATATCTCATATGCTAAGAATGGTGCTAACATGGGATTTGCTCAGTTGGGTGAACTAGGTGGTACTATGGCTTATGGTGGTGCAGCTCAATTAGCTCATGTCTTTGAACCTTTAGGTAAATTTGTAGATAAATGCAGATGGGGCAAGCTGAAGCAAGAGGAAGCAGATGACATAGAAAAGAATATCTTTGGGTCTACTATAGAAAGTCAAATTTTCAATATGAATTATGGAGACAGAGTTATTAGGGATGCTTTGACTCAGAATAATAGTTTAGTCAATAAGGCTTTAACTATGGCAGGTGATATGTCAGCAAACTTAGGCAAGCTAACTTCTTCCGTTAATATGTTACCTAAGATGACTGACGCTATGCTTAGGGGCATGAGAACTCAGTCTATAGTTGACTCTATGGATTGGGCATTTGGTAAGACATTCAGTAAGACCAGAAATCCTTTCTCAGCAGCTAAACTTAAGGCTTCTCATATTTCCTCTAAGGATGCTGAAGATATTAAAGCTGCCTTACAGAAATATGGAGACAATAGCAAAGACAATTTCAAATTGGACTACAATCAATGGCAGCAGGATGACCCACAAACATTTATGAAGTGGTATGGAATGATGCAGACACAGACTGAAAGAGGTATATTGTCTGGTTCCCGCTTGGGTAATAAAGCTATCTTTAAGGACGCTAATCCTCTCTTCCAAATGATGATGCAGTTTAAAGACTATAACTTAAGAGCTTGCAATGCTATGACATTAAGAGCTTTAACTGCTAAAGACCTAGATGATGGTATGGCTACAGCTTTGTCTATCATAACAAATACTGCTAGTTATGCAGCTAGAGCAGGTCTTATGTACAGTATGTATAAGGCTTCAGGCATGGATGATGAAGCTCAAAAATATTATGACAATATGTTTAGTGAAGCTAACTTGATGCGTGCTGCTGCTTTTAGGTCTACATTCATAGGTTCACCTTTAAGTATCCCTAATGACATAGGGGAAGCTATGCAATTACCTTATTTCAATGGTGGGTCTATTCGTACAACAGTTGATAGAAAAGGAACAACAGGAAAAGAAACTCCTGATAACGTTGGGGATGCTATAGGAAACTTTGTGTCTCAGGCACCAGCCTTAAAGGAAGCTGGGGCACCTTTAGATGCCTTAAGATACTTTTACAACGCTTCAAACAATGAAGCTAACAAAAGAGACTTCAGGAAAGCATTACAGGCACTTCCAGTTCCTAACCTTATGCCATTCAATGCTTATATCAATCATGTTGTAGACCAATCAGGGTATCCTGACAAAAGACCTAAACAGTAATGACAAGGAGTGTGATACAAAATTTTAGAAAGAAAAGCTACAGTGTTCTATACAGGTGATGGAAGCAAAACTTCCTTCACCTTTTCTTTTTCTTATTTACAGAAAAAGTTTATTAAGGTTCGCTTAAGAACCGCAGCAGGTATTAGCTCTGAGCTAACTTATGGTATTGACTATACCATCAATGAATATACTGTAACGTTCCTTACAGCACCAGCTTCAGGTGTCACTATATGTATCTATAGGCAGACTCCGACTGACTCAGAGGTTGAATGGGCAGACGGAAGTGTGCTTAGAGCTTATGATATGAATAAGCTCAATGTACAGCTTTTGCATATAGCTGAAGAAAATGCTGACAGTATTGTTGTCTATGGGATGTCTTATGATGACTCAGATAACTGCTGGGATGGACAAAGCAGGAAGCTGAAGAACTTAGCAAATCCTACTAATGAGAATGATGCAGTTAATTTAGCTTATCTAGATAGTGTTAGTGTTGCTCGTCAGGATGCTTTAGCAGTAATAGAAGCTAACGTCCATGCAGATAAGGAATATTCAGGTAATTCAGCAACTAACGCTAAGACATCTGAGACCAATGCAGCAGCTTCAGCAGCAGCGGCTTTAGCTAGTCAAAAGACAGCAGCTACTTCAGAAGCTAATGCTAAGACCTCAGAGACCAATGCTAAAACCTCTGAGACTAACGCTAAGACTTCAGAAACTAATGCCAAAACGTCAGAGACAAATGCTAAGACATCTGAAACTAATGCTGAACTAGCAGCAGCTATGGCTAATCCTAATGCTTGGCATTTAGTTAAAACATTATATACACTTGGTGCCATTACCAGAAGTCCTAAGATGCCTAGCTGGTCTATTTTGGAATGTACTCATGCAGGTACTTCAGCAGATACAGAACCTTCAGCTTTTGCTACAGTAACAACTATTGGAACCACTATCACTGATGGTGAAGTAACTTGGATAGTACGTCATGCCCTTTCAGGGAAACGCAAAAATGACATATGGTCTACCGCTGCTTCCTTTGATACTAATGGTTTTCTTATAGACCCTATACTTGGTACTTCCAATCTTTCAGTGCATATATGTGATGGTACTAATGGAACAATGGATTTACGAGATAGATTTATTGTAGGTGCAGGAAATACGTATGCTTCAGGTGCCACGGGCGGTGAAAAAACACATCAATTAACTGCTAACGAAATGCCAAGCCATGTGCATAGTGCATGGACTGATTCTCAAGGAAATCATAATCATAGCATAACGCTCAATGCACGCAGGGGCTCTAATGGTACCAGTTATGCTGGATGGGGGGCAGATGATACAGCAGGATGGAATGGCACTAACTGGGTAGATGCTGCGGGCGTGCATGGTCATAATGTAGGTATAGGCGCAACTGGTGGCGATGGAGCACATAATAACTTACCACCTTATTATGCTTTGGCATACGTCATGCAAATCTCTTAAGAAATGAGGTAATTACTATAATTCAAAAAATTTTTCAATTGCAAGATGCAACTATTTTATTGACAGATGGTATTAATACTTATGAGGACACACAAGCAAATTTCTGTTTAGATGCAGGAGTACAAGCAGAAGAAACAACTTCTATTATTTATAATCCTTCTCTGAACTTATTTGTGCAAGATGGTAATATGATTCAACCTTTTACTGAACAAAGTAAGTATGAGACATATATTACCAATGTTGAAAAGTATATTGAAGCTAAAGAAAAACGTTTAGGACTCGCAGACACCACAGTAACAGGTGGTGAAACAAATACTTAATCAATTATGGACTACAACAGAACTGAAGATTGGTGCTGCCTTTGGGTTCCTTTGGGCACTCTTTGACCTAGCTATAGGTGGCATTGACACACCTATAAAAGCCTTAGCTGTCCTGATGATACTTGATTTTATCACTGGGGTGACAGCAGGATACAAGACACATAGTTTGAGTTCCGTCAAAGGTTCCAGAGGTATCTTAAAGAAAATTGGTGTACTATTCTGTATTATCTTGGCATATGTCTTGGACTGTGCCTTAGCTATTCATATGTTCAGAGGTATGGTAATCTCAGGCTTTGCTATTATTGAAGTCTTAAGCATTGTCGAGAACATAGACCGCATGGGATATGGCTTTATTATCCCTGACTTTTTACGCTTCAAATTAATGCAGGTAGTGCAGGAAAAGCATATTTCTAAGGGGGATGAAGAAACTTGAAAGGTATTGATGTAAGCGAAAACAACGGAGACATAGACTGGCAAGCTGTAGCAGATGCAGGTATTGAGTTTGTCATGGTTAGGTATTCTTATGGCAAGCATGGACAGGACTCTAGGTTCTTAGAGTATGTCAATGGCGCACATGAAGTGGGTCTGAAGGTTGGTGCTTATCATTATGGCTACGGTCTGACACCAGAGGACGCTATAGAAGAAGCAGCAAACTGTAAGCAGACTATATCTGATGCAGGTGTCTTGTTGGAACTGCCTGTGTTTTATGACTTAGAGGATGCAGATGGATATAAAGCAGCTCATAATTGCGATATGAGCAGAGATAATCTTACGGGTATATGTCAGGCTTTCCTCAATAACTTAGGACTCTCAGGTGGCATTTATGCAAGCCTGAGCTGGCTTGAAAACTCAGTGGATTGGAAAAGTCTAGGTTGCCCTGTATGGAACGCTCAGTATAACTATGAGGATAACTTCAAAGGCTATATGTGGCAAAATACTGACAGCTTAGTTATTGCAGGTAAGAACTTTGATGGAGACATATTATATAATTAATTTGACGTCCATATTTGACTTCTAAGACAATGAAATACTCTAGGTATACTTTATTACCAAAGCAACTAAAATGTCTTAAAGGTATCATTATGTGCGTTTAACACGAAAGGAGACCACAAGTGAATATAGAGCAACTAAGAGCTTACTTCTTGAAATATTGGAAGTTAGCTCTTTTTGTTTTGCTCATTATTGTCATAGCTATTATGTCTTTTGAAATTAAACATCTTAAGACAAAATTAACTGACAATGAGCAAACAATAACTACTATGACGGAAGAACAGGCTACAAACGTTAATGCTTTGCAGAATGAGCTTAAGGTCAACAAGCAGAACGCTGAGACCCTTGCAGCATACATAGAGAAAATACAGGCTGGCACAATCAAGCCTGATGCTTCCTTTAAGGTAACTGCAAGCACACCAGAGCAAGCTGTAAAAGAAGTGGTGTCTCAGATTACAGCTAAAGACCCTACGCTTCCTGCTGCTGTCTATGAGAAAACCGATAAGACGGTTGTAGCAACTCAGACCAGCAACACAGCTAGTGACACTAGCACTGAATATCCTGTAGGTGTCTACAAGATTAACACCTATCGGAATTGGGAAATAGGTACTGGCATAGGGGAACACAACGGTGACTTCTACGTGCCTGTAAGTATCCAAAGGAATTACAGTAAGAATCATTCTATAGAAGCAGAAATTCACCTAGACAAAGATATAGTGAAAGGTCATGTGTCTGGTGGAGAGCTTAAGTGGAATATAGGCTTTTAAGTTTAAAAAGAGAAAGAAGGATGATAGAGAATGTCACAAGTTAAAATATCGCAGAAGCTTTTAGATGCTATTGCTCAGGGTGAAGTAGACACAATTCTTGAAGGTCTTAATGACCCTGAAATGAAAAATAATCCTGCTTTCTTAGCTAAGGTTCGCCAGTTTCTTAAAGACAATGATGTCATGACTACTACGGAAACTGAAGGTGTCAAAGAAATCGTTAGGGATGCTAAACAGATACCTGACCTCGTTAGTGAGGACTACGTACAATAATTAATGGTGAACTAGAGTGGTCTAAAGAATCCATAGAGAAAGCCAGAGAACACTTTTGGGCATTTGTCTATATCGTTTGGAAGTCTATTTCTTTACCTGACCCAACACCAATACAGATAGACATAGCTCAGTTCTTGGAACATCCACCTTCAGACAGGGTGATAATACAAGGCTTTCGAGGTGTGGCTAAGAGCTTCCTAACGTGCGCTTATGCCGTATGGAGACTATGGAAAGACCGTCAAATAAAAGTATTGATTATCTCAGCTTCCTCTGACAGAGCTGATGCTAACGCTAGGTTCATAAAGAGGATTATTCAAACTATACCTTTCTTAGCAGACATGAGGGCAACTAAAGACCAGCTAGACACTCAGAACCTATTTGATGTTGGTGGTGCTATTGCTGATATATCTCCGTCTGTTAAGTCTGTAGGCATCACAGGTCAGATAACTGGTACACGTGCTGACCTTCTAATATCAGATGACGTTGAGGTTCCTAAGAACTCAGGTACACAAATGCAGCGAGACAAATTAGCTGAAGCAGTTAAAGAGTATGATGCTATCCTGAAACCGAATGGACAGATTATCTACTTAGGTACACCTCAGAATGAAGCAAGCCTATATAATGTCTTGCAGAATCGTGGTTATGTGTCACGTATTTGGACGGTGCAGTATCCTGTGACTAAGCAGGAACGTGACAGCTACGGTGACACTTTAGCACCTTTCATAGCCAATAGGTACGATAAAGACCCTATGGCATGGGCAGGTAAACCTACAGACCCCTCAAGGTTTGATGACATAGAAATAGCGAAACGAAAGTTATCCTATGGTCGGGCAGGGTTCGCTCTACAGTTCCTTTTGAATACGAACCTGTCAGACTATGAGAAGTATCCGCTGAAGGTCTCAGACCTAATAGTGGAGGAATTAGACCTAAAGGAAACCTCGTTGAAATGGTCATGGGCATCAGGTACACTTCAGAGACTTCAGGACATTCCTTGTGTGGCTCTCAAAGGTGACATGTATTATGCGCCTTTGTCACGCTCAGAGGAAACTATGGAGTACACAGGTACGGTTATGGCTATTGACCCTTCTGGTCGAGGTAAGGATGAATCGTCTTATGCTATCATCAAATATCTCAACGGCTATCTTTTCCTTATGGACATAGGTGGCTTTATGGAAGGTTATAGTGACCTGACGTTGATGCAGATGGCTCAGAAAGCTAAATTTTGGGGAGTCAATGAGATTGTTGTTGAAGCTAACTTTGGTGACGGTATGTTCACTAAAGTGATGACTCCAGTGTTCCATAAGGTTCATCCATGCAACATTACGGAAGTCAAGAACACTAAGCAGAAAGAACTCCGCATCATTGACACTTTGGAACCAGTGCTTATAAGACATAAACTTATTGTCAACCGAAGCGTCATAGAGAATGACTATAAGGTTTATGAAAACAGACAGAACTATTCTTTCATCTATCAGATGACACGCATATGCAGAGACAAAAATGCCATAGCACATGATGACAGGCTGGATGCTGTCACTATGGCTGTGGCATATTGGTTGGAAAATATGGATGCTAATGCAGATGCAGCTATGGAAGAAGTAACCGCAGAGAAGCTAGAAGATTGGCTTAATGAAGGTGTGCTTCCGAATAGGGAAATTATGATTAGCTCAAAGTGCCTGAAGGATATTAGGTGCTTAAGGTAATAATACTAGTTGAGAATCATTCTAGGTGGAACACAATAACCGTACAGCTACGTGGAACACAATACAGAGAGAGAGAAGGAAAAAGTTATATAAGATACTAGAAGCTTGTTCAAGTTCGCTGATGATTGTATCAGGGTCTTGAAGATTGGTTCTACATTATAGAACTTTAGATTCAAGTGAGGGAATGGTTATAATTACTATAGCTATTCCCTTTTATTTATTATTAAAAAAAAATAATAAAGACATATAAATAGATAGGAATGATATTAATTATGTTTAAACATGATATAGATAGTATGTTTGATACTCTTTCAGGAGAGTGGAACAAAAAGATAGCCTTTAGTCCTAAAGAGGTATCTGAGATGTTAGGAATACCAGTATCAACTATTGCTCAATATTGCAGAGAAGGAAAGCTAAAGGTGTTTAAGGTAGGTAGACATTTTAGGATAGCCAGAGCAGACCTCTATTACTTCATAGAGGATAGTAAGGATAAGTGCTTAATAATATAATATAAGCACCAATAAGCACCAACAAATAGCTAAAGTGCTTTAGTTACTACATCTATAATATAAATCCTTGTAATAAAACATGCCGTATGTCATTTTTGACATCCGGCATGTTTTATTGCTATCCTGCTGCGCAATTTATTTAAGCATACTATGTAAAAACAATTTTGTTCTTTCTTCTTTAGGATTACCAAAAAATTGTTGTGAATCACCCTGTTCAACAATACCCCCATCAGCCATAAAAATAACATTATTGGCCACATCATGGGCAAAACCCATCTCATGTGTCACAACAATCATTGTCATATGTTCCTGTGCCAGCTGACGCATTGTATTCAATACTCCAATCGTAAGCTCAGGATCAAGTGCCGATGTAGGTTCATCAAATAACATAATATCCGGTGCCATACACAATGCCCTGGCTATAGCTACACGCTGCTGCTGGCCGCCCGACAAACGGCTGGGATAAGCATCTTTTTTATCAAACAAGCTTATTTTCCGCAGCAATTCTTCAGCTACTGGCAATACCTCGGCCTTTTTCATATTCTTAACATGAACCGGGGCTTCCAGTAAATTATCAAGCACCGTCATATGTGGGAAAAGATTAAACTGCTGAAACACCATCCCCATATACCCCAAGATTTTTTTTTGAGTATCCTTATCGGCGTATACGGCTCTACCTTGTCTGCTTTGCACCAGATAATCCCCTTTTACCTGAATAGAACCGTCATCAATAGTTTCCAAATTGTTTAAACAGCGCAAAAGAGTTGATTTTCCAGAACCGGACGGACCGATAACTGCCAACACTTCACTTTTTTTAACAGTTAAATCAATACCCTTAAGCACTGGTACCCCGGCAAAACTCTTACGTATGTTTTTCATCTGTATAATAATATCATTTTCCATAAAATCATACCTCGTATTTTCCATAATGTGCTTCAAGGAGTTTAAACAACCATGTTAAAACGAATGTCATTACCAGATAAAAAACGGCCGCAATAACAAATGGTGTCATATCAAATTCACGCTGCACAATGGTTCGCGCTACACGCAATAAATCATTCATTGCCAAAATATAAATAAGTGACGTATCCTTTACTAAATTTATTGTCTCATTACTTATCGGTGGCAGGACCCGGCGGATAACCTGAGGCAGTATTATTCGCTGCATTGTCTGCGGATAACTCATACCCAAAGTCTTAGCCGCCTCATACTGACCACGATTTATCGACTGTATACCGGCGCGAAATATTTCTGCAAAGTACGCCGCATAATTTAACGTAAACGCGAACAAAGCCGCTGTCAAATCCGATAATTTTATTCCCACCATCGGCAGGGCAAAATAAACAAACAGCAGCTGCAGCATCAATGGTGTACCGCGCATTATCCATATATAAATTTCCACCAGCCTGCTGATAAGTCGTAACGGAGACAATCTAGCCAACGATATAAGCAGTCCGAGTGGTATTGATAATATTAATGTAATGGAAAATATCTGCAGGGTAGTCTGTGTACCTTCCAGCATTAACATGAATGTATTGGCAATATTATGCATTAATTTACTCCCGCCTTATATAAATTTATAACTATTGTCATGACAAGACACTCAATAATGGGTCCGTGCGATGACCCGGTGCAGCTCATCAACTTCTTCTGTGCTTAATTGGTAATTAATGCTGTCAGATGTTATTACAACAGTCTGAGCATCTGCAAGTTTATTAACTAAATCACTTGATAAGATGAATTCATACCTGGCGGCTGTCTGTACTGATGGAAAATTTCTGATTTGCCGTGAAAAAAATCGTACCGACTGATAAAAAGACTGCCCATCCACTGTGAATGTCACCGTTGATCCGTCTGTAAAAAGACATCTCCATGTATTATCATAAGCAGTAAACGCATAAAATACCGGTGTACCGTCAGCCGGAAAAATTTTCTGTATATACAAAATAACATTATCTGTCCCCGGATGAATAGCGCTGCTGACAGCATATCCGTCATGCAGTTCGTCATAATTTTGGCTGAACTGGGCAAAGACTGTGACTGGCACTGCCGCAGCTATTAAAAAAGCTATTATATTAATCTGTAAAAACAGTTTGATATTGCATCTTCCTTTCATCGTTTTGCTTTGTAGTTTTTTATTGCAATAAAGTAAAACATAAATTATAATATATATTATTACGCTTAAGGCGTTATAAAGCAAGTATTTTATAATTACATACAGGAGGCTGCCGCAAATGAAAAGAATTATCCTGTCTTGTCTGCTCATTGCTGCATCAGCATTGCTCATTGCCGGATGCGGACAAAAAAATCAACCGGTATCATCCGGTTCCGGCGACACCGGCGGAAAAATAATAGTGGGTCTGGATGACAATTACCCGCCGATGGGATTCAGAGATGAAAATAACGAAATAACCGGATTTGACGTTGATCTGGCAAAAGAAGCCGCTAAAAGACTCAATCGTGAAGTTGAATTTAAACCCATAGACTGGTCCAGCAAAGAAGCCGAACTTAAGAGCGGCCGCGTTAATGTTTTATGGAATGGTTTAGACATCACGGAAAAACGTAAAGAAAATATGTTATTCAGCGATCCTTATATGGACAATCGCCAAATAGTATTTGTAAAAAAAGATTCCGACATAAAAACCATTGATGATTTAAAGGGCAAAGTAGTCGGCACTCAAAGCGGTTCCACCGGAGAGGAAAATATTACTAAAGATCAAAACCTCAAAAACTCTTTTAAAGAAGTGAAGTCATATCCTGACTATATAGCCGCTTTTATGGATTTGGAAAATGGACGCGTAGATGCTATCATCGGTGATGAAATAACCGGAAGATATTATATGAATAAACACCCCGATAAATTTGCTGCCCGCGATATCGTCATCGGTGAAACAACGAGCTTTGGTATCGGATTCGCCAAAGACAACCAAAAATTGCGTGATGAGGTACAAAAAGTACTTGATGCAATGAAAAAAGATGGTACAATGGCCAAAATATCCGAAAAATGGTTTGGAAAAGACATTACTAAATAATCAGTAATCCTCGACTTATCCCAGTTTTGATACTTGACAACTTTTATCATTACACTCTACATGAACAAAGCCGCGAGACCGATACAAATATGTATTGGCCTCGCGGCTTTATCAAACATCAAAATATTATTTTCCCTTTTGTCCCTGCTTCTGCTTCATATAAGAAAAGCCCCATTCCTTAAGCTTTTGCTTAATAAATAATTTGGGATGCCTAAAAAACATGCCCTTTCTTGAATTTTTCATTATCTTGCGAAACTCTTCAGTTTGTTTTCGTCCGAAACAAGGTGTATCACATATATGGCAAGGCGGTTTCGTTATGCCATATGGACAACGTTGAATTTTTGTCATAGCCGTCATCAATATCGCATTGCACTTAGGACATAACGCTTTTCCGCTGGTTCCGTGATGTCCATGGCAATACACGCCAAATGCTTTTCTTATTGTTTTTCTTTCTTCTGGTACAGTATTTTTAATCGGTACCTGTTGTTTAGCGCGCTTATTAAAAAAGCGAGAAAAAATTCCCATTATAATTCCATCCTTATTACAAAATAATTGCTGCCAACTTTATTTATTGTACGTTGTATCAACTTTAAAGTCAATCCTCACCAAACAAACACTCCGAGGGTTATTTCCCTTCATTATAGAAACAATTATTGATATGGTCAGCCAAATGCCCATAATTGACAGCAAGCATTTTTTATGCTAACAATGTATAAGTACATATACTATTGTAACAAGAAAGGAAAGTGCAATAAATGATAAAACTTTCCCATATAAAAAAGATATATGAAACACCATCGGGACCTTTACAGGCGCTCAAAGATGTCAGCCTAACCATTGAAGACGGTGATATTTATGGGATTATAGGACTTTCAGGTGCAGGAAAATCCACCTTGGTTCGCTGCATTAATATGCTTGAACGCCCCACATCGGGAACTGTCGAAATTGATGGCCATGATCTGACCAAAATGAATAACCGACAATTACGCGAAATCAGAAAGAATATCGGTATGATTTTTCAGCAGTTTAACCTGCTGTCATCGGCTACAGTATATGAAAATGTGGCCTTTCCTTTAAAATTATCCGGTACCGATAATAAAATCATAGAAAAAAAAGTAACTTCATTACTCCAATTAGTCGGTCTGCAGCCAAAAGCCGGCCAATATCCTTCACAGTTATCCGGCGGGCAAAAGCAGCGCGTCGGTATTGCACGTGCACTGGCCAGTAATCCTGCCATCTTGCTGTGTGATGAAGCGACTTCGGCGCTTGATCCGCAGACAACCCAATCTATCTTAAAACTGATTCGTCGAATAAATGAACAGCTCCACCTTACCGTTGTTATAATAACACATGAAATGCAAGTCATAAAAGACATCTGCAATAAAGTTGCTGTCATCGACCACGGTGTCATTGCCGAAACCGGTAGTGTCATTAAAGTATTCACTGAACCGCAGGAAGCTATCACTCGTGAATTTATCAGCGTTTTATTGAGTGATGAACTGCCGAGTGCTTTTAGGAATCAACCCATTTCTCCTACACCGATTGAAGCCGGCTACCTGCTATTACGATTGACATTTATTGGTGAAAATGCAGATGAACCGGTAATAATGCGGCTTATAAAAGAGCATCCCGGCATTGATGTAAGTATTTTGTTCGGTGACCTTGACCAAATCCAAATGATACCTTATGGACGTATGATAATAGGTATAAAAGGGCCTCAGGCAGCTGTTACAGCTGCCAGTAAGTGGCTTGAACAACAAGACCTGAAAGCGGAGGTGATTGGCTATGTCAAGCGACATAATGATGCTGTTGATTAAATCATTAGGACAGACATTGTATATGGTCATTATATCAATGTTAATTGCTTCTGCACTGGGTATTCCCCTGGGCATTCTACTCGTTACCACAGCCAAGGAACAAATTCTGCAATGTACAACTTTCAATCGCATTCTTGCCGGAATCATTAATGCCGTTCGATCCATTCCATTTATTATCCTGATGGTAGCAATAATTCCCTTCACCCGTTTAGTTGTAGGAACATCTATTGGAACCACAGCAGCTATGGTTCCGCTCACAATCGCCGCTATTCCTTTTATCGCCCGTCAGGTAGAAAATTCCATAAAAGAAGTCCCCTATGGTTTAATTGAAGCCGCACTTTCTCTTGGTGCCACACCGGCGCAGATAATCCGCCATGTATTGCTGCCGGAAGCTTTATCCAGCATTATATCGCAGCTGACCACTGTTATTATCGGACTTATTGGTGCATCAGCCATGGCTGGTACCATCGGTGGCGGCGGCATCGGTGATTTAGCAATACGTTATGGTTATCAACGTTTTCGTCCTGATATCATGCTCATAACTGTAATAATTTTAATCATATTAGTTCAATTAGTACAATTTATTGGTAATTACATTGCATTCAGGTTAAATAAAAAATAATTGCTGTGTTATATTGTGCTTTATTTTGTTATAGTGTACAATGGATAGTAAATTACTTATAATTGAATGGAGGACTTTTTGTGAAGAAATTATTATTAATATCATCGGCACTTATCATTATGTTATTCGCTTTCACCGGCTGCGGCAGCAATAATGAACAGGCTGCCGGTTCCTCTTCCAGTGCTAAGACAGTCTTAAAAATCGGTGCTACCCCGGTTCCGCATGCCGAAATTCTGGAACAAGTGAAGGATGATCTGGCTAAAGAAGGTATTGACCTGCAAATCCAGGAATTCAATGACTATGTCCAGCCGAATATGGCGCTTAATGATAAAGAACTGGATGCAAATTTTTTCCAGCACATACCTTACTTAGAAACCTTTAATGCTGAACACAATATGGATCTTGTAAATGCCGGCGGCATCCACATCGAACCAATGGGACTTTATTCTCATAAGGTTAAAAAACTCGACGAATTAAAAAATAATGCAGAGATTGCTATTCCCAATGACCCCAGCAATGGTGGACGGGCATTATTACTTTTGCAGCAGGCAAAACTCATAACACTCAAAGACGGTGTCGGTGTAAAGGCCACTGTACAGGATATTATTGACAATCCCAAAAATCTCAAAATCAAGGAAATTGAAGCAGCTCAATTACCACGTTCACTTGATGATGTTGATGCGGCTGTCATCAATACTAATTTTGCCGTACAGGCAAATTTGGTTCCAGCCAAAGATGCTTTGGTCATTGAAGATGCATCTTCTCCATATGTCAATATAATCGCCGTTAGAAAAGGTGATGAAAACCGACCGGAAATCAAGAAACTGGTTGCAGCTCTCCAGTCAGAAAAGATCAAGAAATTCATTGAAGAAAAATACAAGGGTGCCATAGTTCCAGCCTTTTAATATTACTTTATAACTTTTATCATAAAATTACAGTAAAAACACTCTGCAAACAATAGCAGAGTGTTTTTTACTAGTTGACTTTCCCTTGTTATATCTGCACTATTCATTTAAATTCACCATCATCTGCCCAAGTTAAAAATAATATTGCCGAACAGTCAAATTAATACAAATTTAAATTGATTTTTTGCCGTTATCGTTATATATTAATTACAGTCTTAAAAAAATATCCAATTCAATAATAATAAGTACATCCATTGTGCGTAAAGAATAAGGGGAGTGTTATGAAAAGTTTCAAATTAACAAAAAAGCAGGCACTGGTATTAGCCAATAAATACCCTACACCATTCGCGGTCATTTCTACTGAGCAAGTAGAAAAAAATTATCGTTTTCTAAAAGATAACATGCCGCGTGTCCGTGTATTTTATGCTATGAAGGCCAACCCTTCACCAATCATTATCAACAAAATGACGCAATTAGGAGCCAGTTTTGATGTAGCTTCTGATGGAGAGATACAAACACTCACAGCCATGGGCATCACAGGTGAAAATATGATTTACGCCAATCCCATAAAAACGACTTCAGGTCTTAAGGCAGCTGCCGCTGCCGGAGTAAATAAATTTACATTTGATACAAAAGAAGAAATTTATAAAATGGCTGCATATGTTCCCGGAGCAAAAGTGTTGCTGCGTCTTCGCATAAAAAATGCCAAAGCACTCGTTAATTTGAACGAAAAGTTTGGCGCCGAACCGCAAGACGCTGTACAATTATTAAAAACAGCTCAACAGCAGGGACTCGATCCGATCGGATTAGCTGTTCATGTCGGCAGTCAAACATTATCAACAGAACCTTATCATGAAGCTTTTTCAATTTGCCACACAATTATGGATCGTGCAAAGGGAATCGGTCTGTCACTCAGTACCCTTGACATTGGCGGCGGACTACCCGTTCCCGCACCCGATACCTGTGTAAATTTAGAAAGCATGGTCAAAGACATAAATAAAGGCTTAACACAATTTCCTCCCGACATTGAAATCTGGGCTGAACCCGGCCGTTATATCTGTGGAACGGTAATGAACGCTGTCACGCGTGTTATCGGCAAACAAACACGTGCTGGTATTGTTTGTTACTATCTTGATGATGGTGTATATGGAACTTTTTCCGGTGTGTTCTTCGATCATTGGGAATACGAACTCAACAGTTTTAAATCTGGCAAATTGATCCCATCGACTTTTTTTGGTCCCAGCTGCGATTCTTTAGATGTCGTTGCCAAAAATTATCCGAGTCCTGATCTGCAAATAGATGATATCATTGTCGCAACTGACTGTGGTGCTTACACTTCCGCTTCAGCAACAACTTTTAACGGATTTGCTAAAGCTCCATTGTTACATTGGGAAAAGGAACGTGATGCCATAGCAGCCGAGGCTAAGCGTTCCGATACCTGCGAAGCAGTCATTTAAATCAGTGGAGGTGGTAATATCGCAAGTATAATAAATATATTCATCTTGACCGTCATATTAGCATTCCTTTATTTCACCATGTTTGACAAAACCGAAACTGGTTTTATCAGCATTCTGGTATTCGCTGCAGTATTGGCTGCGATGCTATTTACAGTCGGTAGAATATTTTTATCCCGCCGCCGGAAAAAATAGCATTTCAATTATGCCGTCTAAAATTATTTTTTGATTTTATGACGGCATTTTCCGTCAATAAGGAGCAATCATATAAAATCATGAATCAAAATACAGCCCCGCTTTTCGAAGCTTTAACCAGATACATATCTGATAAAGCTATTGCCTTCCACACCCCAGGCCACAAACAAGGCCGAGGTATTCCCCCAATAATGAAAGAAATGATAACTCCATTGGGTTTGAAAATGGATGTATCCCTCATGTCCGAACTTGACGATTTATTCGAACCAACCACTTGTATCAAAAAAGCTCAGCAGCTCGCAGCCGAACTTTATGGTGCCGATGATACGCTTTTCATGATAAACGGCACTACCGGGGCTATTCATATCATGCTGCTGGCGGCACTTTGTCCAGGGGACAAAATAATTTTGCCGCGCAATGTACATAAAAGTATCATGAGTGCGATCATATTATCCGGTACCCAGCCAATTTTTGTTGATCCTGTCATCAACAATGAACTTGGCATCGCTATGTCGGTTGAAACAAATGCCATAGAGAATGCTATTTTGAAGCATCCTGACGCCAAGGCTGTATTATTAGTTTATCCCACTTATTATGGAATTGCCTGTGACATCAAATCCATTGCGAAACTTGTCCATTCACACAAAATGTTGTTATTGGTCGATGAAGCTCACGGCCCTCATCTGAAGTTCTCCAGACAGCTCCCTATACAGTCACTCGATGCCGGTGCCGATATTTCGGCCCAGAGCACTCATAAAATCCTGACCTCACTTACCCAGACCTCTTTACTGCATGTACGCTATACTCGGATAAAACCAGAACGCGTCAAACTGGCCAATGCCCTGATACAATCTACCAGTCCAAACTATATTCTTCTGGCTTCATTGGATGCAGCCAGAAAACAAATGGCACAAAATGGTCCGGCTCTCCTTGACGCTGCTATCGAACTCTCCCAGTCCCTGCGACAGGAAATAAATAAAATTGCCGGATTATATTGTTTTGGAATCGATTTAACAGGAACACCCGGCTGTTTTGCCCTCGATTACACAAAGATTACCGTAAACGTGAAAAATCTTGGCATTTCCGGTTATGAGGCTGAGCGTATTTTACGTTTTACCTATAAAATACAATGCGAACTTGCCGACATGTACAATGTCTTATTCATTATCTCCTTGGCTGATCATGCAAAAGAAACGACAAAACTTCTTTTCTCACTGCAAAACTTGGCAAAAAACTTTGCCAAACACTCGGAAAAAAGCACAACAATAAACACACCACCAGCTACACCACCGGCCAGACTCTCCCCCCGTACCGCCGCCTTCGCCGAATATGAAACCATTGCTTTCATCAATAGCCAAAAACGTATCTGCGCCGAAACGATAACTTTTTATCCACCGGGTATACCTTTGATTTATCCAGGTGAGGTCATCTCCAATGATTTAATCAAATATGTAAAAGCTCAACAAACTGCCGGCGCAAAAATTGTCGGACCGGCGGATGCACACTTAAATACGATAAGGGTGATAAAATGAAGGGAAAACTGATAACAATAGAAGCGGGCGACGGCTCCGGTAAAGCC
Source organism: Pectinatus frisingensis (assembly GCF_015732285.1). GTDB lineage: Bacteria > Bacillota > Negativicutes > Selenomonadales > Selenomonadaceae > Pectinatus > Pectinatus frisingensis. The sequence continues at coordinate 233,732 of NZ_WIQU01000065.1, read as the reverse complement.
ACACAAACGACCCTTTTATATGAACGCCTCTCAAATGAAAGCAAAAATGTCTATAAATTTGCTTATCCTGATTATAATAGTGAATCTTCCTCACTGGTAAAAATGTATCTTCGGGGTGACTTCGGCCAATCCGCAGATGATGTCAATGCTTATGCAGCATCGACATTTTTTGCTGTCGACCGTTATGCTTCTTATCGCATGTATTGGAAAAAATTATATGAAAACGGAGCTGCTATTCTGGTTGATCGTTACACCACTTCCAATATGGTCCACCAAGCTGTAAAAATATCTGATCCCGACAAACGCCAAGACTTTCTCGATTGGCTGTGTGATTTGGAGTTTATTAAAATGGGGCTGCCTGAACCAGATCTGGTGATCTTTCTTGATATGCCGCCACAGTTGAGTAACCAGTTACTCAGCCAGCGTACACCTGCAGTAAATAAGCGTGATATCCATGAACGCGACAGCCGGTATCTTTATCACTGCTATAATGTCTATAAGCAAATGGCAAAAAAATATCATTGGCAGACAGTAACTTGTACTGAAAATAATACTCTGCGCACGGTAGACTCTATCCATCAAGATGTATATCAATTGACTAAAAAATTCATTTACTGAATTGTATCGCCAACTTTATTTCTCTGTCAAAAGGCAGCAAGATTAATATGCGCTCCTTTTGTGTTGAAAATTATATCTTTTTATATTATAATTTAAATATGTATCAGTTGTTTTCTACTAAAGCGATGGTCTGTTTTTGGCAAACATAATTTGTTGGAGGGCAGATTACGTAAATATATATTCTATATTAATCATTCAATAATAAATATTTGTATTATATTAGGGTAAAGTCAAGTAGTGGGCTGATTGTTGCTTGGGCTATGTGGACACCTGTATCTTTGTGATATAGGTGTTTTTTTTATTAAACACATAATAAGTTTAAATAATGGAGAAATAAATTAAAATGAATTAATCGCTTTGCGCAGCAACCAGCTATAATTTTGTGCCCAAATCACATTATGCGAAATTATGGCTATAAAAACAATAAAGGAGCAATATTGTGGTAAAAAAAAAATCATTACTTGCAATCTATTCAATCAATTACAAAACATCAACTCAAATTACTGGATGATGTCTGTGAAGCTTACAAATTTCCCAAACTGGCCCAGATAAAATATTTGATGGTAAATCGACAGGTGGAACTTGTCGTCTATGTCAATTATTTAACAAAATGGGAACAAATTTTACTGAAACAGGAAAAAAATTACAGCCAGCTTAACTACTATCATCCATTATTTCTGGATTTTATGGAAAAATGTATTGTTCCCCAAAAAGAAAAAGCCTATGAATCCAAAGTACATTTTTACCATCTCTTTCAACCTTATAATAAACCCACTTTATCTTACAGTATAGGTTTAACCGTATACAAAGAAAACATCTTTAAATACATCTCCAGCAGGCGTGGCAATACTGACGATGCCATAGCTGCCGATATATCAAAATATTACCGCGAGCAAAATCTGCGCGGTCCTGAATGGGTAACTGTTGTCAGTCTTGATCCGGCCTTTATTGCTGTCATAATCAGCGGTGTATCCTCTCCTTTTTGGAAAAGATATCAGGGATTATCCGTCGATACACGGCATTTTTTCAAAGAAGCTACCTGCCAATTATCAAGGGAAGCTGTAATACACTCTTTCAATAATCATAATATTTTACAGGGTGATATCTTATTTTTAGATTTTAATTGGCACAAAGACACTATTTTTATTGTTGCTGTGCGCAATAAAAATGACTGGCAAAAAATATTATATACATGAATAGAACTATTATTTCAAATCTGCTATAAAGGGAGCGATTCATTTGTATTGGCTAAAAAATCTAAAAGTAGGCACCAAAATCAGTTTATTAATCATCGTATCAATTATCATTTTAATTATCGTAGGTGGAACAGGCTACTATTTTTTACGCTCTGCCAATAAATCTTTGGATGATATGTATAATAACAAATTGACCGCCGTTCAGCTGGTCAATGACGGTCGAATACAAAATCGCCAAATAGAATCTGATATATATGCATTGCTGGCAGTAAAAGATATGGCCCGCAAAAAACAATTTTTCGAAGAAATAGGTAAAAATGCCGCTGCTTTTGACAAGGATTCAAAAACATTTACTGCTTTACCCATGTCTGAACACGAAAAAGCTAACTATCAAAAAATAACCGATGAATTAGCCGCTTATAGACAAGTCAGAAACCAGGTAGTTACTCTGGCTATGAATGGCGATGAAACTGCTGCTCTCAATCTATTTATGGAAAAAGGTAAACCTTTGTCAGATAAATTTTCCAATGATCTACTTGATTTTTCCGTTGAAATCAAGCAATCAGCTGATAATATGAATACCCGCAGCAAACAACAATCCACCACTGTCACTGCACTATTTATTGGTATTATTTTATTTGCAATCATCCTCACTGTTTTTTCCGGTTGGTTAATAATAAAACAAATTACTTCCAGACTAAAAGATTTCATTCATTACCTGACCATATTAGCTGACGGTGATTTTTCCCAGGATATCAGCCACAAAAGTCTCACTGATAAAAGTGAATTTGGCGACGTATCCAGGGCTGTGGACAAAATGAAAACTAATGTCAAATTATTGATCAAAAATCTATCAGAGGTTGCTGAACAACTTGCCGCTTCATCAGAAGAACTTACAGCTAACGCAGAAGAATCGGCGCAAGCCTCTGATCAAATTGCCGGGACAGTTGCTAAAGTGGCAGCAGGATCAGAAAAACAATTAGAAGCTTCCGATAATGCTGCTAATATGGTAGAACAAATTTCTACTGCGATTAACCAGGTGGCCGCCAATACCGAAATTGTGGCAAATTCTGCTGAAGATACGGCGACAGCAGCTAATAATGGTGAATCATCAATAAAACAAACCGTGACACAAATGAACACCATAGAAACAAAGACAAATGCTACCGCTGCTGTCATGGCCGATTTAGAAGAAAAATCTAAACAAATCAGCCAAATTGTCGATGTAATTTCTGCCATATCAGGTCAAACCAATCTTTTAGCCCTAAATGCCGCAATAGAATCCGCCAGAGCCGGTGAAGCCGGCAGAGGTTTTGCCGTTGTTGCAGAAGAAATAAGAAGACTTGCTGAACAATCACAGGATGCAGCCAAACAGATTACTGATCTCATCAATGAAATACAAACCAAAACTAATAATGCCGTAAGTTACATGAATGACAATAAAGCAGAAGTCAGCCGCGGTACCGAAATCGTTTCAGGCGCCGGGGACAGCTTCGGCAAAATATTGACAATGGTCCGTAATATGACCAGTCAAATTCACGAGATATCAGCTGCTGTGGAAGAAATAACCAGCGGCACACAGGATGTAGTAACCGCAGTAGAGAGCATTGATAACGAAGTGCAAAAAACATCTGAACACGCTCAAACTATTTCAGCATCCGCCCAGGAACAATCTTCGTCAGTTGAGGAAATAGCCACTGCCAGTGAACATTTAGCAAAAATGGCAGAAAAACTTGAACAATCCATCCATGTTTTTAAAGTTTAACTGATTTATTTGATTTATATAAAAGGCCCGGATTTATTATAAAATAAATCCGGGCCTTTTATATAAATCAATGTCAAAATTCTTTCCCCCGTCATAATCATTACATCTATTTCATACCGCAAAACTTATCATAACATTTACCTAATAATAACAAATGCAGTTATCATAAATCTTACAATAATATTATCTTTTTAATTATAAGGAGGTCTGTTTTATGCTGATTTATGCCCATCGCGGTGCCCGTGCCTATGCCCCGGAAAACACTATGTCTGCTTTCCGATCGGCTTCAATTCTAAAAGCCGACGGTATTGAACTTGATGTACAAATGACTAAGGACAATGAATTGATCATCTGTCATGATCATACTGTAAATCGTACCAGCAACGGCAGTGGCTGGCTGCGCGACCTGACTTTGCAGGAATTAAAACGTCTGGATTTTGGCAGCTGGTTCAATAATAAATTTACTGGTGAACCTATATTAACCTTTGCTGAATTTTTCACCTGGTATGTAAAAACACCGCTTCTGCTGAATATTGAAATAAAAAATGGACCCGTTATCTACCAAAATATTGAACAGCACCTGATCGATATCATAAAAAACCTGTCACCTGATAATTTTAACTATTATAACCGCATCATAATATCGTCATTCTATCATCCATCTTTATGCAAAATAAAAACTATTGACAGTCATTTCAAAACCGGAGTACTTTTTTCATCAAGGCCTGTAAACGTATTGGAACAAATAAATAGTACAAACGCCGATTACCTCCATTCCAACTGGCAGTATCTTGACTGTAAATGGGTCGATCAAGCCAGAAACAGCGGCATCGGCATTAATTGTTATACAATAAACAATAAAGATGAGCTTGCTTTTATCAATAGATTTCCATTAACCGGGATTTTCAGTGATTATCCGGACTGCTGCAAAGCGGACAAAGCCGCGCCACACTGTTTCCCGTCGTTTCGTCAAACACATGAACCAGATTAATCGGTCTCACCGTTATGATTTCTCCCTCCCGCAGTACAGTTCCCATTCCAGTGAGTTTCATTGCCAGCTGTCCATCACCGACATTGAAATGTACTATTGATTCAGCACCAATATTTTCTATAATTGTAATTACACCGCTTATTGAACAGCTTTGTTCGACGCTGCATAACTCCAAATCTTCAGGACGAATTCCAATGCAGGCACGTCCGATAAACTGACATTCCCCCTGTAAAATAAGCCGGCAGTTTTCATTTTGGAATATGTTGTTATTGCCTTTTCGGCTGATTTCTCCGTTCAAAAACTGCATTGGTGGAGTTCCCATAAATGCAGCCACAAAGCGATTGACAGGTTTTTGATAAAGTTCTATGGGTTCACCTACCTGTTGAATTACTCCCTTTTTCATTAAAACAATACGCGTTCCCATAGTCATTGCTTCAATTTGGTCATGAGTCACATACACTATTGTTGCTTTCAACTTTTTATGCAGCTGAATAAGTCTTGTGCGGGTCTGCACCCGCAGTTTTGCATCTAAATTACTCAATGGTTCATCCATTAAAAAAACCTTTGGCTGGCGAACTATTGCTCTTCCTAATGCCACGCGCTGTTGCTGCCCGCCTGATAACTGCCGTGGATATCTTGCAAGCAGGTCTTGTAAATCAAGCATAGCAGCAGCTTTGTTAACTGCATCTGCTATGCTTTTTTTATTAAATTTACGCAGCTTCAGAGCATACGCCATATTATTATATACCGTCATATGTGGATATAACGCATAATTTTGGAAAACCATTGCTATATCACGATTTTTGGGTTCCAGTTCAGTAATGTCATCACCATCTAAAAATATTTGTCCCTTAGTTGGTGATTCCAGCCCTGCCAACATCCGCAAAATAGTTGTCTTGCCACACCCTGATGGTCCAACCAGTACTAAAAACTCTCCGGTTTTGACAGTCAGCTCGAAAGGTGCAACAGCAGTATAATCACCAAATTCTTTATTAACCTGATAAAAATTTATAGTAGCCACACTATACCCCTCTATTTTTCCACTGATGAATTGTATCTTGCTACTGCATCATTAACAGTATCCGCTGCTTTTTGCAACGCATCCTGCGAAGAAGCCTGTCCGGCTAAAACATGTTCAATCGCATTTTCAATTTCCTGCCGTGCCTGAGTGAACACACCAAGCAATCCACCCTGAGTACTGCGATTAATTGGTGTATTATGCAACTGTTCGATTGCTATTTTGAATTGAGGATATTTAGCATCATATTTTTTTAATTCGTCATCATCATAAGCTGCCGTCGTAACAGGGAAATAACCTGTTTTTATATGCCAAAAAGCTTGCTGCTTGGGGGCTGTCATAAATTTAATAAATTCCCATGAAGCTTTTTCTTCCGCATCGCTATGCCCGCTGAGCATCCACAATGATGCTCCGCCTATTATAACGCCTCCATTGGCAGAACCTTCTGGATGCGGCATAAATCCCGTTCCTACCTCAAACTTGCCATTAACGCCATCCATTATATCACCCAACACGCCCGTTGAATCGATAGTCATCGCAGTTTGTCCTGATACAAATGCCTTCATTGTATCTTCTGTCTTGCGTCCCATATTAACAGCACTGCCATTTTTCACCATATCGGCCCACCAGTTGAGTACTTTTTCTCCTTGTGGCGAATTAAATGATACTGCAGTCGCCATCGCATCGCGGCCATTTCCATTATTAGCATACTGCGCATTCTGCTCTGCCAAAAATTGTTCAAAAAACCACCCGTAAATAGCCATAGCCATTCCCGGTCTGGTGACTTTGCCGGAACTGTCTCTTTGAGTTAATTTTTGAGCATCGGCCGCCACTTCTTCAAACGTCTTCGGTGGATTGTCGGGATCAAGACCCGCTGCCTTAAACATGTCTTTATTATAATAAAGTAACGGTGTCGACGTATTGAATGGCATAGAATATAATTTATTATCCACTGTATAATAAGCCAATATATTTTTTTCATAACTCGACGTATCAAAATTTTCTTTATCTATCCATTTCTGTACAGGCACAACTGCCTTGCTGTCAATCATGAAACGCGTACCAATATCATATACCTGCATTACATTTGGTGTCGATTTAGATGCTATTGACTGTTTCAATTTATTTATTGCTGAATCGTAATCACCTTGGAAAACCGCCTCTACTTTGATATCCGGATGCATATCATTAAATTCTTTTACAAGCGTTTTTGTTGCTTCACCTACTTTTCCCCCTACGGCATACCAAAACACAATTTTTGTAGGTTCTTTACCTTTACCGGCTTCATTGCTGCTGTCACCGCAGCCAGTAATAGACATGACCATTACTCCCAATAACAGCAGTCCCGCTATCCTCTTCCATAAAGATTTTTTTTGCATTTTATATATTTCTCTCCTTTTCACCCTTTTACTGATCCTGCTGTCAATCCCTTGACTAACTGTTTTTGTCCTGCAATAAGCAGTATTACTGTGGGCAGCGAAACAATTACTATTCCGGCCATTGTAGTATTCCATGATATTCCCTGGTCCCACTGCAGCATAGCAAGCCCGATCTGTACCGTACGCATTCCATCTGTATTCGTTATCAGCAGCGGCCACATATACTGATTATATGTTGTCAAAAAGGCATATACTGCTAAAGTAGCAATAGCCGGTTTCGATAAGGGTAATACCATAGTTAAAAAAAATCGCAGCCTGCCACAGCCATCGATTCTAGCCGCATCATATATTTCCCGCGGTAAGGTCTGAAAATACTGCCGTAATAAAAAAGTTCCAAAAGCAGATGCCATAAAAGGAACAGCTAACCCTTGATAACTGTCCAACCAGCCTAATGAGCGTATTGTAAAATAATTAGGGATAATAATACTTTCAGCTGGTATCATCATCGTCGATAAAAATATAATGAACAACACTTTTTTAAACGGAAATTCTAAAAAGGCAAATGCATATCCGGCAAGACTGCACGTTATAACCTGCCCGACGGTAACCGATAGTGACACCACAAAACTATTTATAATAAAAATAACAAGCGGTGCTGTTCTAAATGCTTCGAGATAGCTTTTAATATAAATTTCCCCCGGAACAAATACCGGAGGAAAAGCCAGCGTATCTTCCGCAGACTCAAAACTGACTATGACCGCATAAAAAAACGGTGCCAATATAATAAGACCCATCACTATCAGTATCAAATAACGCACGCAATTTTTTTTCATCTATAGAACACCTTTTTCTCCAGAAAACAAAATTCAAATAAAGTACATATTAAGATAAGTAAAAATAAAACTACGGATTCTGCGCTTGCATAGCCAAAATTAGTATTGAAAAATGCTTCCCGATAAATCGAATAAACGATTACATTAGTAGCTTCCATCGGTCCGCCCTGTGTCAAAATATTAATTTCCCCAAAAGTCTGCAGAGCATTTATCACTGATACGATACACACAAAAAATAATGTTGGCGACAACAACGGCAATGTTATATCAATAAACTGCCGCCAAGAAACAGCTCCGTCAATACGGGCACTTTCATATATTTGTTCGGGAATAGCCTGCAATCCGCTCAGCAATACAATGGTATTAAATCCTACACTGCGCCATATACTGATAATCGCTACCGACAATAATGCCCAATGCGCATCCGACAACCAAAATACCGCTGGCAGATGTATCAATTGCAAAAAGTAATTAAATACACCTGAACTGGGATTAAAAAGCATCATAAATATCATTGACGCACCGGCAACTGCAATGGATAATGGGAATGCAAAAATCGTGCGAAATATTGCTATCCCTTTTAATTCACTATTTACCATACAGGCTAAAAACAATGCTATTAATATACCAGGAACCACAGTATAAAAAGTAAATAACAGCGTTACCAATAAACTATGCAAAAATTGTGATGAATTGAGCATTTCGCTGTAATAGCTGAATCCGGCAAAAGTAGTCTCCCTGCCAACTAAATCGCTATTAAAAATACTTAATTTAATTGATTTCAATAATGGATAAAAAATAAATACGATAAATAATGATAAAGAAGGTATTAAATACAATGCTGCTTCCTTAAAACCAGAAAAAACATTTAAAAATCGCCAATGCAAAAATTATCACTTCCAGTATGGTTTAATAATGTTCCTAAAACTAAAATAACATACTATTAAAAACATTTTGTTATGGCACTGTAAAAGTGATATTAAATTTATCTTTTTGTGGTTGTCGCATGAACAGCATTGAACCCATAAGAATGCACCCCAAGACCGTTACGTCATTTTCCACCTTTTTTAAAAGCAGAATATTGCATATATTAATGAATGAAAATGACTGCATTTAACACTCTCATATTGTTACCCCATTTTCATAGTTCTATAATCGTTTTTTACAAAAAAAAGCGTATGAAAAATCATACGCCTGACAATTATCAATACTATATAAATTATAAGATTATATTTCCAGCCTACGTTTTTCCCCTGACATTGTCTGCAATATTGCCGTTGCCTCATTCAGAGAAAATATTTCAAAAACACCATCTCCGACAGAATATATATTACCAAGGGATGGCATAACTTGCAACGCCTTTTGCTGTACAGTACTGTTCGTACAAAATTCAGCTTTTCCCTTAATTCTCAAAAAATTATAATCAGCATCAACACAGCATATTTCAACCTCGGGATTGGCTATGAGTTGTTTATACATAGCTTTTTTATTTGATGTACAGAATGTAAGTTTACCATTATATTCCATAATAAACCCCAAAGGCCTGACATGCGGCACATTGTTTACTGTAGTCGCCAGATAAAAAATCTTATTTTTCTGTAAAAACTTCAATACTTCACTCATCCCAATATCCCCTTTATTTTTTGTATTATACTGATATAATTATAGTACATCCTTTCCAATACCGCCATAATCTTCCGCCACAAAAAAATCATGTCATGTTTTCTTAATCGGATCGGGATGAATGGTAACTTCTATACCCGACTCATAAAGGGATCGTTCGATATCTGCCATAATATGATGTACAGTGGCAAATGATACATTTGTCGGAAATTCAACGTGAACTGAAGCTACGATTTTATTTAAGCCGTAATCATGCACAACAAGATTATGCCAGCCAGCGACATATTTATTGCTGATTAACTTCGCGGTAATAGTATTGACTACCGCCGGATTGGGAGACTCGCCGATCAGTGCATCTGCCGCTTTTTTCATTATTTTTGCGCCAGAATAAATTATCACTCCGGAAATTACGATCCCCAAAATTCCATCCAGCTGAATATCAGCGAATTTTGCTGCAGCAAGTGAACCGAGGGCAGTCAATAATGTAAACACATCAACAATAGTTTCCCAATAATTGGCCTTTAAGGCAATGGATGCAATTTTTTCAGCGCAACTGCGGTTAAGCAGGCTGTATCCCAGCTTAAGAACAATTGCTAACATCATCGTAATAATAGCAGTCCCATTAACAAGCATTGGTTCAGGATCGATGATTTTCTCCAAAGAAACCCGTCCAAAAAATATCCCGATTGCAGTTAACCCTATCCCCATGCAAAAGATAATAAATATTCACTGCGTCCAAAACCAAAAGGATGTTTGTTGTCTGCCGGCTTACCAATAAGAAGAAAAGCTGCCGCTGTTCCAACCGAAAAACCGGCATCAATAAGATTATGGAAAGAATCGGCCATTAAGCTGGTACTATTTACTGCTAATCCGGCTGATAATTCTATTAGAAAAATTAAAAAATTTACCAAAATTCCTGTGCATCCAACATATAAACCGATATTATTGTGTTTCATCCCAGTAGGAAAAATACTGAGTAAAAAGGTATTCAAACTTATCACCTCACCTGAACCGAAACTAAATCAAGAGCTTCAAGACATTTTTTGCAAATTCCATAATAGACAATATTGGATGACGTGACAGCAAAACCGTAATCAGCTGCAATTTTTTGTCTGCATGCAGCTATCTGCAGCAAGATCCCAGAATCCAACACGTTTATGGTTTTACCACACTTCCTGCACACACAGTGTGGATGTACTATAATTTCATCAGGATTAATGAACTCATAAAAATAACGTTCATCCTCAGCATATACTTTGCGGATAAAATTATTCTGCTTAAGAAAATCAACGACTCTATATACAGTAGTCAAAGAAATATTACTAGTTACTGATTTTGCATGGTCATAAATAAATTCCACTGTCATATGATCATGCCTATGCGCTAAAATTATCTTTATGACTATGCGCCGCTGTTCAGTTAAACGACATCCGTTATTTTTTAATTGTCGTAAAATATTTTGAAGTATACTTTCACTCATATCAAAAACCTGCTTTTTTTATAACAACCACACTATTCATCACGATGATGATGTCCCATCATATGTCTCATCCGCTGCCCAAAACCACCATGCGAACGATGCATGCAAATATCCGGCTCCATTTCTGTGGTACTTTCCAGATATGCACAAAGTTTTTCAGTAAGACGCAGCATCTCTCCTACTTCTTCTTCCGTAAGTCCCTGAAAAAAATTATCGGTTAATTTTATATCTTTTTCTCTTGATTTAATAATTGACGCTTTACCTTGTTCTGTTAAAAACAAATGCATAATCCGTTGATCCTTTTTATCCTGCTGCCTGATAATCAGGCCTGCTGTCTCCATTTTAGTCACCATTTCTGTCATTGAGGATGGTCTGACATCCATTTTTTCCGCTAAATCGCGCTGAATAATTCCATCATTTTCCGCAATGAGAAACAATAGATGTGACTGCTCGCGATAATGTCCGTTATGATGGTTGCCACGATGGTAAGCCCGGTGCAGCTGCCGTCCTAAACGATGCAGTGCAATTGATAATTCATAAGTATTATTCATTATAATATCTCCTATAGTTATTAATCATTTCAATGTAATTAGGTTCCTAACTTAATTGCATTATAGCATGCGTTTATTTTTTAGTCAATAAATAATTAGGTTCCTAATTTTTTTATTGACTTAGTATTTCCCTAATATTAATATTAATTAGGGTCCTAATTATATTAATATTAAGGATGTGTTAAAAAATGTCATTCACAATTACTGCCGTTTGTCGCGCCTGCGGCAAATGTGCCCGCCATTGTCCTGCCAATGCCATAGCTTTATCAGGCTCATTCTACCAAATAGATCAGGAAAAATGTATAAATTGCGGCAAGTGCATTTCCATCTGTCCGGTTGGAGCCATTACAACTGGCTCAAGCGGAACCGACATCACACCGCCGGCTTCCCATAACCCCGAGACTGACAGCACTATGGCCAAAAAAGGATCTTGTCATCAAGAGCATTCCCAACACCGCCGGATGATGAATTTTCATCATCATATGCATCATCGCCGCCATCGATTTATGCATGATTAAAAACAAGGGGGTTGTCACACTTAACCATTTTCATTCATAAAGAACAATAATCCTCTTTTTGTACACCCTCAAAAGGATGAAGGCCCAACGATAGCGGATTGCATCTTTATGAAGTCAATGCTTTTTATATGACAGCCCCTTTTCTTAATATCTTAATTGCGTAATATCTCTTCACCAAGTTTACTTTTTTGTTCAAGTACAGCAATAACCTCATCGAGCAGTTTGAATATTTGCTGAGATAATTGTTCCGCTTCCTTGATCGCACTACCGGCTGCTGCTGAATCATGCCCCTTCACAGCAGCGATTACCTTATCACCAGTCTTGTGAAATTGTTCATGCACCGGATCTATTGCCTGCCATTTTTCTTTTATATCGGGATGATTGAGTGTTATTGCATGGTAAAAATGTCCGAAAGCGCATCTTTGCGAGTCAGTCTGAATCGGATGCAATTTCATTTCAGAAACGATCTTACGCAGATTGTCCAGCCAATTAGCATGTGCCTGTTTAGCTGAATAGAGTTTATCAATAATCTCTTTATTGGATAATGCATGTGCGCCGCCGTTTAAAGCCTGCATCATATTTCTAGCCATATTGCTCAGTTCTTTATCAATCTGCGATATTTGCCCGGCTTCATTTCCTGATTCAATAGAATTATTTTTAATATCCTGCGTCATATCATTTAAATTCTGTGCATCCTGTGCAGATACATTCATCGCCTGATTTACCTGGGTGACAGCTTCTTTTATCTGTGCCATAATTTCAGATGAGGAATTCACTGCACCAATAGTATTCTCCATTGTAGTTACATTTTCCTTAATAGTTGCAGATATTGCATCTATCTTTTGATTCATTAACTCTGTGGAATCCAGTGTACTGTTGATACCGGCACGGCTTCCATTAGCCGCTGTGTGGATATTACCGACAAAAGTACTCATATCATTGAGGTTGGCCTTCGTACTGTCGGCAAGTTTGCGTATTTCTTCAGCAACCACGGAAAATCCCCGACCGGCAGCACCGGCACGGGCTGCTTCAATAGATGCATTAAGTGCCAATAAATTAGTCTGTTCAGCAATAGCCGCTACTCCATCGAGAATGTCATTTACCTTATCGGCTAAAGTGCCCAGGCTTTCTATCTGCACCTTCATCGTCTGCATATCAGTGACGACCTTTTCTTTTAATGCGCTGATTTCATTTATCTGCTTGAGGCTCTCATCATTTTTTTGAACCAGCTTTTGTGAATTATTTGCTAAATCATCCATTTTACTCGAGGTATCGGAAACATTTTTATTTACATCACTTACATTAGCAGTTATTTCCTCAACAATCGCCAAATTCGATTCAGCAAGCTCTGCTACCTTTTGGGCAAAATCAGCTGTATTGGCTGCAGTATTATTCATATTTACGTCAAATTGACTGAGTGAAGCCGCAATAGACAAAATATTTTGACAAGCCTCAGCCATTTGTGCTTCATTTTTTATTAATTTATCAAACTGTGCCAGCATTCGTTGGTGTATAGGATATTCAGCCTTAGTTTCTTTTAATGATGCCGTATTCTTACCATTCATCATCGCCTCAACAGCGTCCAATATTGATGTTGCTTCAGCGCAGGGATGCTCTTCTTTATTAAAAAATTTAAACATGGCACGTCCTCCTTGAACAGTCAAATATATCATATAGTATACATTCATTATTAATGTAAATCCAGTCTTAACTAAAAATAATATTAAATATCACAAGAATAAAACTAATATATTATTAAATTGAAAGACAGCTTATTTTATAGTATAATAATTATGTTCAATGGAGTTAAGGGGAGTAGCTTAGCAGCCGACTATCGTCAATACGGGTATTATAAACCCCGGTACGGCTGGCAATTATTGTATGCAAGACCTTATCTTACAGTTTTTCTGTAAGGTAGGGTCTTTATTTTTTTATGAAAGCGAAGTTTTATTATGACAACTATATTTTCTGCTGATTGGTTGATAGCATTGAGCAGCATATTGCTTATTGATCTTGCTATGAGTGGTGATAATGCCATATTAATAGCACTCGTTTGTAAAAACCTGCCAGCAAAGTATCGTTTCAAAGCAATGATCATTGGCTGCGCTGGTGCCATAATTATTCGCGTTATTTTTACTATATTTGCCATAAAAATATTGTCGATAGCCTTTGTGCAATTTTTAGGCGGACTGCTCCTGCTTTATATCGCTGCCAATCTTCTGACTGCCCATAAGCATCAGACAAAAAGCAATGCTCCAGCTACTTTATTAAGTGCTGTCAAAACCATTATGTTTGCAGATTTAATAATGAGTGTCGACAATATATTATCTATGGCTGGTGTAGCCAGCACTGCCAATGCAGACGAATGGAGTCTTATCATCTGTGGTGTTTTGATAAGTCTGCCGATAATTATCTGCGGTGCAAATTTTTTCTTAATAATTTTGGAAAAATTTCCCGTGGTAATTTATGCTGGTGGTGCCGTTCTTGCCTTCACAGCCGCTAAAATGGTCACTAATGATAAAATGACTGCAGCCTGTTTATCTCCTTTTAAGACTTATATTGAAATAATATTTGTCATAGCGGTACTGCTTTGGGGTATTATTAAATCGTATGGTATTTCCCCTCAGCACAAATAACTTTATCATTATTTATGCTGATTATAAAATAGCAGTCATGTAAAAAATAGAAGGTTTTTCTTAAATAGGTGGAGAATTTATTCATTGCATATTTTATCATAATAGTTACCAATAAATAATTTATAATATGAGGATAAACAATGAACGGATTCATCAAAACCGATAGAGTAGAGCGTATTTTTAATCTAAATAATATCCGCACCCGTCTTTTATTAATAATGCTGCTGTTTATGATTATATCGCTCAGTATACTGACTGCTGTAAGCTATCATTTTTCCAATGAGGCACTCACCCAAAGCACCAATAAAACAGCCCAGGCAATCGGTACAGATTACTCCCATCAAACCTCTGCCTTTATTAATAATTTAGTCTTATATATGCAGGATCTTGCCAATTATCCTGATATTGTCCATCCTGAAAACCACGCTGAAATAGTCAGTACACTTGCCGATGCACTGAACAGGAATCCCTATTTGACTACCATCAGTTATGGTGATTTGGCTGGCAACGTCATTCGGCCAACAGGTGACACTGATTTTTTGGGTGATCGCGATTACTACAAAAAAACCGTGCAAACAAGGCAGTTGGCTATTTCTGAACCTATTATATCAAAAACATCTGGCAGACTTTCTATTTCTATAGCCACACCTGTGTTTACCGACAACGTTCTTACCGGTATTGTACAGGCCACAATGCCGCTTGACAGTTTAATGAATATGGTAAACGGCATTTCTTTCATGAATAACGGCTATGGATTTATTGTTACACAATCAGGTACTATCATTGCCCATGGTACTCATCCCGAATTTAATGGAAAAGCAAATCTGTTGAATAATTATCCGTCAACAACCAGTACAGCAAAATTACCCGAATATAATTCCAGTCTGATAAATTTATTTCATACAGCAATTAATAACGATTCACCCACACAGGGCGTTTATAATACATCAGAAGGCAGCCGTTTTGTTGTTTTTACCCCCGTCCAGCTGCCGGATAACAGTCGTTGGCTGGTAGCCGTATCAGCTCCGCAAAGCATTGTTACCAGTAATGTTTCTGAACTCAATATGATTTTACTGATAACGGCTTTAATCTGCCTCTTAATCGGTACCTTAATAATTTTCCTCTTAGGTAAACACTTTGCCCGTCCTGAGGAAAAATATTTTAAGGCATTTCGGCATGTTGCTGACGCCGTCGGCATTGTCAATCTCAGTAACGGCAAAATAATTGAGGTAAATAACGCTTTTTTTAATGTTCTGGGATATAACCGTGAGGATATCATTGGGCGCAGATTCGAAGAATCAGGCTTGTGGAAAAGCGCTGATAAAAAAAAATGTCGTGATATTCTACTCCAACATATGCCGCTTCACAATATTTACACCACTTGGTATACTAAAAATAATGAACAGCGTATTGGTATATTATCGGCAGAATCCATGCTTTTAGGGAAAAGTCTGTACGCTGTTTTTATCTGGCATGACGTCACCGAACAGCTGCAGGCTGAAACGGCATTACACGAAGCATATGGGAAAATGGAGCAAGAGGTAGAAAAACGAACTCAGGAGCTCTGCGCAGCCAATCAAGAACTTACGGCCATGAATGAAGAAATATGTTCCATCAACACAAAAGTGCAAAAAGCTAATGATGACTTACACGAAGAAATCCATCTGCGTCAGCAAGTTGAAAATAATCTGTTACTGCGTGAAAAACAATATCGTGCTACTACTAATCTTTTTACTCGTTCTTCTATCGGTCCGGATAAATTGGCCGAGCTTATTTTGTTCAATGCTATCCAGCTGGTCGGCGCAATGGATGGTTTTATCGGCAAATACGATCATACCGGTACTACTTTTTCTCTTGAACATGGTATCGGCATGTATGAACAATTTGCCAATACTGATATCAAACTTCAGGAAGGACCACTAAAGTCAGTATACAATCAGGGGCTCATCATCCGTGGACGTGATCGCTGGCAGTATCATGATTTTTATGATTCCGCGTCGGCTCCTTTAGTGAGCATGATTCTGGTTCCTCTAAAGCAGGAAAATACTGTACATGGTGTTCTGGCTGTAATATGGCAGGATGACCATGACATATCTGACGAAGATATCACAATTCTCCGGCAATTCGCTGATTTAGCTTTTCTTGCTATAGAACGGGTTCATGCCCAACAAAGTGTAGAACGTGTCGCTTTTTATGATTCCCTGACCAATTTACCTAACAGAGCCAATTTGCATATGCGTCTAAAGGGAGAATTAGCCAAGGCAACCACTAATCAATCCGAAGGTATTATATATTCAATAGATCTCGATGACTTTAAGGCTGTCAATGATACTTTCGGGCATTCGGCCGGTGATAAAGTAATTACCGCCACCGGTAAAGCCCTTTTGGATTTTTTTGCGGGAAATGCTTTTGTTGCCCGAATCAGCAGTGATGAATTTGCTGTCATTGTTCCCGGAAAGACCACAAAGCAAAAAGCCGCTGATATAGCGACCCGTCTCTCAGCCAGGCTTTGCAGTGAATATGATATAGATAGTGACCATATATTGCTGTCGGCCAGTATCGGTGTCATCTTATATCCGTCGCAGGGAAAAACCGTTGAAGATATACTGCGAAAAGTAGATACCGCAATGTACTCCGCCAAACAGGCCGGTAAAAATTGTTGGAAATTCTTTGTTCCTGAATTATTACATAAAAATGTTGTTGATACAGTAATGATTAACAATCTCCATAAAGCCTTACTGAGAAATGAGCTTTTTCTGCAATATCAACCGCAATTCTCCAACGATGGTAAACGGCTTATCGGACTGGAGGCTTTGCTACGCTGGAAAAATCCTGAACACGGCTTGGTATCACCGGCGCGTTTCATCCCTTTAGCCGAAAGGAGCTGGCTGATTTTGGAAATTGGTCAATGGGTGTTCGAGGAAGTATGTAAATTTGCCAGGTTTCTCGCTAATAATGGTAAAACAAATCTACGTATAGCTGTAAATATATCACCGCGACAAATAAAACAGGACAATTTTATCGAATCCATCTTTTCGATAATCACCAAAACAGGCGTCTCTCCTCAGCAAATAGAAGTGGAAATTACAGAAAGCGTATTGATGGAGAATTTTGACGATGTCATCCCTAAACTAAAAGCACTTCAAGATAATGGTCTCAGCCTGGCTCTGGATGATTTTGGCACTGGATTTTCTTCACTTACTTATTTGCGCAATCTCCCTATAAATTGTTTAAAAATCGATAAATCCTTTATCGATAAAATTACCATGGATACTGTTCAACTCGAATTTGTTTCTTCAATTATCAACTTAGGACATATCTTAGCAATGGATATTATTGCTGAAGGGGTAGAAACACAAGAACAGCTTAATAATTTACGTGATTGCAGTTGTGATTATATCCAAGGCTATGTTTTCAGCAAACCAATTGACAGAGATGCTGCTGTTAAGTTATGCTTAAATAGTATACAATAATTTAAATATTTACATACCATGTAACTTTACTATTTTCAATAAACAGGTATGATAATCTTCTATCCAGGTGTGTGCGGCAGACTTTTCAGATAATTTTTATAGTCCCATGCACCAATGAATTAAAAAGGAGCGAACTAGTATGAATATTGATACTAAATGTGTAAATGCTATCCGTGTATTATCGGCTGATGCGGTACAAAAGGCAAATTCAGGACATCCCGGTCTTCCTCTGGGATGTGCCGCAATGGCATATGAATTATGGGCCAATCACATGAACCATAATCCACAAGATCCCACTTGGAAAAATCGTGACCGTTTCATTCTTTCCGGTGGCCATGGTTCAGCGTTGTTATATTCACTGCTGCATTTCTTTGGTTACGGGTTGACTTTAAATGATTTAAAGAATTTTCGCCAAGATGGTTCTCTCACACCGGGTCATCCTGAATATGGGCATACCGTTGGTGTAGAAGCAACAACCGGCCCGCTCGGTGCAGGCATGGCAATGGCAGTCGGTATGGCGATGGGGGAAGCCCATTTAGCCGCAGTATTCAATAAACCCGATTTTCCTATAGTTGATCACTATACCTTTGCCCTTGGCGGTGACGGTTGTATGATGGAAGGCATCTCATCCGAAGCTTTTTCTCTCGCCGGAACATTGGGTCTGTCCAAATTGATCATCTTATATGATAGCAACAAAATATCCATTGAAGGCAGTACCGATATCGCTTTTACTGAAAATGTACAAAACCGCATGGCTGCTTTTGGTTTTCAGACCATTACCGTCGAAGATGGCAATGATCTAAACGCCATTGGTAAAGCTATCGAAACGGCAAAGGCCGACACCATCCATCCCTCTTTCATTACCATAAAAACTCAAATTGGTTATGGCTGTCCGGCAAAACAGGGTAAGGCCAGTGCGCACGGTGAACCACTTGGTGAAGACAATGTACGGGCATTAAAAGAAAATCTCCAATGGCCTTCTTTAGAACCATTTTCTATTCCTGATGAAGTTTACACTCACTATCAAAAACTTGCTGAAAAAGGTGCGTCTGCACAGGCAAAATGGCAAAAGCTGTTTAATGATTACAGCAGACATTTTCCACAAGAAAGAAATTTATGGGATAAATTCCACACTGCTGCCGACAGTACGGCACTTCTGGAAGATAAAGACTTCTGGGCTTATGAAGACAAACCACAGGCAACCAGAAATCTTTCAGGCATAATGATAAACCGCATAAAAGATTTTCTGCCGCAGCTTATCGGAGGCAGTGCAGATTTAGCACCTTCCAATAAAACCCATATGAACAATGAAACTGATTTTAACAAAGACAATTACGCCGGTCGCAATCTGCATTTCGGTGTCAGAGAATTAGCAATGGCTGGCATAGCCAACGGATTATTACTGCATGGTGGTCTGCGACCTTATGTTGCTACCTTTTTCGTCTTCAGCGATTATATGAAACCAATGATCCGTTTGGCGGCATTGATGAAAATACCGACTACTTATGTACTCACTCATGACAGTATCGGTGTCGGTGAAGATGGTCCAACTCATGAACCGATAGAACAGCTGGCGATGCTCAGGGCTATGCCTAATATCAATGTATTCCGTCCGGCTGACGCCACAGAAACTGCTGCCGGATGGTATTTAGCCATAACCAGTGAACATACACCTACAGCATTAGTTTTGACACGACAGAATTTACCTCAGCTTGCCGGCAGCAGCAAAGAAGCTCTTAAAGGTGCTTATATCATTGCCGATGCCGACAAAAAAACTCCGGATGGGATTATTATTGCCAGCGGTTCAGAAGTTTGCCTGGCCATAGAAACCAAGGAATTGCTAAAAAAACAAAATATTGATATACGTGTTGTCAGCATGCCTTGTATGGATATTTTTGAACAACAAAGTGATGAATATAAAAATAATATCTTGCCACGCGCCGTAACGGCACGCGTTGCTGTTGAAGCCGCCGCTGATTTTGGCTGGGGCAGATATGTTGGTCTTGATGGTACAACCGTCACAATGAAAGGGTTTGGCGCATCGGCACCGGCCGATAAACTTTTCAAAAAATTTGGCTTTACTAAAGAAAATGTTGCTGAAACAATGCGAAAATTACTGAAATAAAAATCTTATACTATAGTCTTTACGGGCAGGTTTTGCTGTCAGGCAATAATCAATGGCAGGTCCTGCCCTGTTTTTATTCATAATTAACTTACCCTACCTACAGATCCATTTCCCTTTGACTGACTTAATTGACTTTATTATGGCGTTAAAATATCGTATTTATATAAATGATATATGCTTAATCAACAGACAGGAGAATTTATGAGAGCTATCAGTGAATTATATGAAGAGGCGTTAAGGAAGGCATCAGATAAAGGTTCGCTTGCTGATATCACAAAACAGCTGGATTGCCTTTTTAATCCCCCTCAACATTTTCCCCATCCGAAAGCAGCAGAAATGATATCTTCCGCCGGTAAAACCAATAATCAACAAAAGATAAGCAAGGATGTCCTTGCCGTCCTACAGGCACTAAATGATAACCGCGACCATCCGGCGTTTATTTTGATAGCGCCGGCATTTATGGGGCAATTCAGTGATGATGTGCACCCTGGGATGGTCAGAAATGCCTTCAAAGAACTTGGTTTTAGTGGTTTACTTGAAGTAGCTGTATTTGCTGACATATTGACGCTCAGGGAAGCTTTAGAATTTGAACATAATATCCACACTAATAAAGATTTCATGCTTACCAGCTGTTGCTGCCCGATGTGGTTGGCGATGATCAAAAAAATGTATTCAGATCTGGTTCCGCATATGCCGCCGTCAGTCTCTCCAATGATTGCCGCCGGACGTGTTGTAAAAAAATTCCAGCCCGAGTCCTTAACAGTATTTGTCGGACCATGTGTAGCGAAAAAAGCTGAAGCCAGAGAAAAGGACATCGTTGGCGCTGTAGACTACGTACTTACTTTTCAAGAAACACAAGAAATGTTTGATTTATTGGGTGTTAATCTCTTAGCCCAAAAAGATACTATCAAGGAACTTTCATCCGAAGCAGGTCGTATATATGCCCGTACCGGTGGAGTAAGTGCCGCCGTCCAGGCAACTTTAAAAACTCTTAATCCCCACCACGACATTGAATTAACTGCTCAGCAGGCTGATGGAATTCCTGCATGCCGGCAAATGATTGATGATTTACTGACAGGTAAAAGCACTGCCAATTTCTTTGAAGGTATGGGCTGTGTCGGTGGTTGTGTCGGCGGTCCTAAATCATTATTAAAAAAAGACACTGCACGTGATCTGGTAAACACCTATGGTAAAAAAGCCTTATATAAAACACCACTCGATAATCCTTATGTTTTAAAACTACTTTACCGGCTTGGTTTTGAATCACTGGAAAGTTTACTCGAAGATAAAAATTTATTTGTCCGCAGTATTTAACAAAAGCGCAATAAAATGATTAAAAATTTTATTGCGCTTTTGTTGTTCTTTCATTGCAAAAAGCTATGACATTTGCTATAATTTATAGATGTTACTTATTAAGCGATGGGGTTCGCTTTAAAATACACCATGTATTAATGACTCCTACCATACGGTAGGGGTCTATATTTTTTTAGAAAACACTTAAGGAGTATTTATGTTTAACTATCAACAAATCTTATTAGTATTTATTGGCGGCGGAATTGGATCTATCACTAGATTCATTGCCACCAGTTTAATCGGGGCACGATTTGGAACTGTATTTCCTTTTGGCACACTCTTTGTCAATATTGTCGGTAGTTTTTTTATCGGATTTATTATGTTTTTTGCTATCGATGAAAACTTTATTCTTTCTGAGCCGCTGCGTCTTTTATTAGTTATTGGTTTTATTGGTGGATTTACAACTTTCTCGTCTTTCAGTATGGAAACTTTATTATTATTTCGTGGTATCTCAATATTTTATGCTTTCGTTAACATAGCAGCCAACCTGATCATTGGACTGGCAGCTGTTTATTCCGGTATAACACTTGCCAACTTCATGAACTCTTAAACACTATATGCAATGTTTACAAATATTTTTACTTTTAGGTGCGTTGACAATGTATATAAATTGACATACAGTTAGTTTATATACATTGTCAAAGGAGTTGATTTCATCATGCACATTGTTATTGCTCCTGATTCTTTTAAAGGCAGCCTTACTGCCGGTGAGGCTGCTTCGGCTATTGCGATGGGCGTTAAACAGGTTTTCCCAAAAGCTTCTATCAGCAAAGTTCCTGTCGCCGATGGAGGTGAAGGCACTATTGATGCCCTAGCTCAGACAACACATGGGAAAATTATGACTAATGCAGTAATGGGGCCATTAAATGAGCCAATAAATGCTGATTGGTATATCTTTTCCGAAAATACGGTATCTGTCGCTGTTATTGAAATGGCCAAAGCATCAGGATTATTAATAACGCCGGAAAATAAACGTGATATACGGCATGCCAGCACTTACGGGACCGGGCAGCTGATAAAAGCTGCTTTAGACGCTGGTGTTGGCCGTATCATAATAGGTATCGGCGGCAGTGCCACCAACGATGGCGGTGTCGGCATGGCCGCAGCCCTGGGTGTAAAATTTTTTGATAAAAACCATCAAATAATACCTGCCGGAGGAGCTGCTCTATCTCAATTAGCTTATATTGATACAACAAATATTGATAAGCGCATTTGCCACACCGATATTTGTATAGCCAGTGATGTAGATAACCCGCTTTGCGGCCCCGCCGGTGCCTCTGCAGTTTACGGACCACAAAAAGGTGCCCGACCGGAGACAGTAACCGAACTTGACGCAGCTCTTCTTCACTACAGCAATATTGCCAAACATGATATTGGTATTGATGTCAGTAATATACCTGGCAGTGGTGCCGCCGGCGGACTCGGTGCCGGACTCATGCTTTTTACCAATGGGCGGATAATATCAGGCAGTAAACTTATTTTGGATACCATTAATTTCCCAAAAATCATTGCCGGTGCTGCTTTCATTATCACAGGCGAAGGTTACACGGACGAGCAGACCATCCAGGGAAAAGTACCGATTCGTATTGCCGAGATTGCAAAAAGGCAGCACATTCCAGTTATCTGCCTTTCCGGTGCACTCAGCGAAGCCGCTCATAATCTTGCAAATTACGGTGTCAGTGCCGTTGCGGCTATACCTTATGCTCCATGTTCTCTTGACTATTGCATGGAAAATGCAGCATTACTTTTACAGCTTGCTGCTGTACGAACCTGCCAGCTGATAAAAATTGGCAGCTTGATGGAAAAATGATATGAAAATACTCTATGCAGAACCTGCATAGAGTATTTTCATATCATTTTCTTTAAATTAAATTAAACCAAATAATTGTTGCCAACTCAATTTTACTGTAAAATATTAAAAACCATCATCATTCGCAGTAAACATGCCCTTATTTTTATATAACTCCACCAGTTTGCGCTTAACTATTTTCCCCGTGGATGTTTTTGGTAATTCATCTAATTTATGAAATTCACGCGGCACTTTATATAAAGCAAGATTCTTTCGTAAATATTTTTTTAAAAACGGAACAGAAACTTCCTGCATCTTATTTACACTAAAAAAACAGCATCCAGCCTGACCACGCAATTTATCCGGTACTCCGATAACAGCCGCTTCATCGATCCCCGGATAAGCATACAACAGTTCTTCAATTTCCCGTGGGTAAATATTTTCTCCCATACTTATTATCATATCTTTGATCCGATCAACTATATAAATATATCCGTCTTCATCCTGGCGGACTATATCTCCTGTATGCAGCCAACCATCAACAATTGTATTTTTTGTAGCTTCCGGCAAATTCCAATAACCGGGCATGACATTATCACCGCGCACTAATAATTCACCTGGTTGTCCTGGCTCCACTTCAGTATTATCCGATTGAATTATACGAATCGCAATTCCTGGTAAAGGAATACCAATGGAGCCGATTTTTTCTTTACCCGGCGGATTAACCGCAACAACCGGTGCGGCCTCAGACAAACCGTAGCCTTCAGCTATAACCAAACCAAATTTATGTGAAAAAGCATTTGCAACCGATACCGGCAATACTGTTCCTCCGATTACTACCAATCTCACCGAAGCAAGCTCTTCTGCCGCTGCCAATTTAGTCAACAACGAACAAATAGACGGTACAACATACAATACTGTGATTTTTTCCCTGTTAATAACATCAATTGTTTCCTTAGGTGTAAAACTTTCCATTACAGTAACACAGCTGCCACCATAAAAACCATTAAGTATACAGCATGTCCATGCAAAACAATGATACATCGGTAATACGCAAAGAACATTATCAACCTCATCCACATGCAGGACTTTTTCAAACATTGCAGCATTACTGGTCAAATTTTTATGGGTAAGCATTGCCCCTTTAGGTTTTCCTGTAGTACCCGATGTATAAATGATGACACATACATCGTCTTCACTAATTCTATCATTCTTAGTCGGAGCATGTATTTGTGTCACTGCTTCACCGCATTTTGTAATAGGATATTGCGGACAGTCTGCCGCAAAAGCCTCTTCCCGCCGTCCCTTATCAAATATTATCGGGTTTTCAGTCAATATACAGACACAATTAGAATCACTCACTATATAAGCTGTTTCCGGTGGCTGCAATTGATAATTAATCGCCACAACAACAGCTCCCAACGAAACCAATGCAAAATAAGCATAAATATAATTATCATTATTATGGGAGACAATAGCTACCTTATCACCTGTTTTTACACCCTTACCATACAAATAATCTCTGCAATCGGCAACTTTTTGCTGCAAAATTTGATATGTAATACGATGTTCCTTTGTAATTATAGCCGTGTGGTCGGATTTCCCGCGCAACAGCAGCTCATGAACCAACATAAAAACACTCTTTTCCAATTTTATTATTGCATTTTAATTATCCTTTGATTTTATACTAATATGGATAAAAAAGTCAAAGTTTATTATTTAAAAAGCTTCTTATCCAATAAATTTAAGCGTAATTGATTTTATCTTATATTGATTCTGCAAAAATAATCACATCTAAAAATATATAAAAAAATCGATAATATATATTGTACTTTCCTAAATTACTATATAATATATCCAAGTTTTTCTGTAAAAAAGAAAAAAAGTAAATTAAATTATTTCTGAAAATTAGAAAAAAAGCATATTAACACAATCCTTCCGACATAATATACTGTATTTGTCGGAGGGGAAAGGGGTATTTACAATGAATTGGTTTGATGCTGAAAATCGTTTAATTAAAATCATCCGTCTGTTGGAAAATAAATCAGAACTAAGTACCGATGAGTTAAGCAAACGATTAGATGTAAGTACAAAAACAATCCAAAATGATATCAAAGATATCAATTCCGACCTCAAAGACAGTGCATTAATCGATTTAAACCGTTCTGTAGCTCGCCTGTTCATAACTGATTTTCCTCGTTATAAACAACAGCGCAATGGCATTGAAAGACGAAATTCCAATTTTGATTCACCACAGATGCGAATGGCTTTCATCATTGACATGCTGATGTCCTCCGACTCTCCCTACTTAATCGATGAGTTAGCTTATGCCATGAACATCAGTCGCTCAACTTTAATAAAAGACATGACCAAGTTAAAAACCATTTTAAAAAATTATCATCTTACCATTGCCGGACAATCAAGTATCGGTATCAGCTTAATTGGTGACGAACTAAATCTGCGTTTTTTTGTTCTCGATAATAATTATAATATCATTTGTGCTGAATCGACACTTTCCCCGGAAATCACTGCAAAGGTTAAACTGGATCTTGCTCCCTTAAAGCTAGACAAAGTCGTAGTAGAAAATTTTATCCGCTATATAACATTGAGCCTTAACAGAACTGTACAGGGCCATGGCCTGGTAAAATTGGATAGCAAATATCAGGAATTAGGCAATCATTATTATTTTAAGTTTTTACAAAAAAGTCTTGACAGTTTGGAGCGAATTCTAAAAATTAATTTTCCCCGTAATGAACGATTATTTCTGATTATCCCGTTAATCAGCATGCGTACACCTTATGATATTTCCTCCCTTGAATCCAATATCATAGTCTCCGATGACATTTTACAGATAACCAAAGAAATAATTTCGACTATACAAGACGAAATGGAAATTACATTAGACGAAAAAAACAGTGATATTATTGATGAATTCGTCTATCATAATTATTTTCTAACCAACCGTCTTCGTTATGGCCTGCCAATACAGAATCAAACAAATGATGATATCAAAGAAAAATATACTGTAGCCTACCATATGTCCATGATTGCCAAAAATGTCATCGAAAAAAGAATGTCAGTCAAAATTCCCGAAAGTGAAGTAGATTATCTGACAGCATATTTTCAAATATTTTTAACCGAACAAAACCATATCAGGCATCCATACAAAGTTGCATTGATATGTGGGACAGGCCGTGCCAGAGCGAAACTCATCATTGCTCAACTGCAAAAAATATTGGCCCGTGAAGCAGTCATTGATATTTTTGTCTATAATGAACAATTCTCAGAACAAAAATTAATAAATCATGATTTATTAATTTCCACGGTAAAAATAAATATATCAATACAAATCCCTATTATTTATATAAATGAAGTAGTCGATGAAACATATTTACGCAACAGTATCGAACGCATATTTTATGCACACCAGCTGCAGATTCCCATGCTGCACGGTGTAAAATCAATAGTTTTCAGCCTGCTTTCTCCTGATAAAATAACCATCTTTGATTCCAGTTTTAATTATCTTCAGGCGGTACACCACATGGTCAATAAATTGATCACAGCCGATCTGGTGGAAAAAAAGTTTTGGCAAAGAATATTATCCCGCGAAGAAAAATCTTCAATGGTTCTTGACAGCCATGTGGCCTTTCCTCATGCCAGATATGATAATAATACTGAAGTGGTGATTTCTTTAGGACTTATTCCCAATAAACTTAACGATTCTTTATATCCCGACTTACAAATTATTTTTCTGGTTGGTATCCCGGCCGACTCGGAGGATGATGGTATTTTAGTAAAAATTTATGACGAAATCATCAGCATGTCTTCACAAAAAAAGATTATCGGGGACATTTCAAAAATGAATAGTTACAACGACATACTGATGTATTTTATTAAGGATTGCAATATTTTTAATTAAGGAGGCTGCTATGAATAGTTTCGTTATCATCATATTGGGATTTTGCGCTTTCATACTACAATACATTCTGACATTTTTACAAATGAACCGCTTCACCAAACACTATCGTGAATTTCGCCGCAATGGCCGGGTTGCAATCGGGAAACATGACGGCATACTGCGCTCGGGTGTAATAATAATGTTTCTTATAGATGATCAGGGAATCATCAAAAAAGGAAAATATATTCAAGGTGTAACTGTTTTCGCCCGTTATAAAGATATAAATCACTCATTCATCGGTAAATATATAGGTACCTTAACACAAAAAGACTGCAAACAGATACATTATTCTAAAACGCTGTCTTTAGCTATCATTGATGCCCGCAATAATTACAATATAATCACTGCCGGCGGCACTTTACCGGAAAAGAAAAGTCCCTTTGGGCGTCTGCTTGATATGTTCAGATTCAGTTTCGCAAAAAAATAATTAATTAGGAGGACGAGATTATGGATTTTGTAGTAAATTTAGCAGCAGGTTTTATGAATTTATTCACACTTGGCGGAGAGACTTTTGTTTCCTGGGTAACCGGTATTATCCCAAAAGTATTGTTACTGCTTATATTTATGAATTCTCTTATCGCTTTCATCGGCCAAGAAAAAATCAATAATTTTGCTAAAGTCTGTTCAAAAAATGTCATTCTTGCTTATGGGATTTTACCTTTTCTTTCTGCTTTTATGTTAGGTAACCCTATGGCTCTTTCTATGGGGAAATTTTTGCCAGAACGCATGAAACCAAGTTATTATGCATCAGCTGCTTACCACTGCCATACCAACAGCGGTATTTTCCCGCATATCAATGTCGGTGAACTTTTCATCTGGCTTGGCATTGCCAACGGCATCACTACTTTAGGCCTAGACGCCACACCATTAGCTCTTAGATATTTATTAGTCGGTCTCATTATGAACTTTTTCGCCGGTTGGGTAACTGATTTCACCACAAAAATTGTCATGCGCCAACAGCGCATCGAGCTTAGCAACAACTTAAAAACAGAATGATCATAAAAGGAGGAGCATATCATGACAGAATATAAAGCCATTCGAATTGTAAAAGGCAATGCCGGATTTGGCGGGCCCTTACTTGTACAACCTCATGAAGGTAAAGATGTTCTCTTATATATAACTGCCGGCGGTGCTAAACCAGAAATAGCCGATAAAATTGAATCACTAACTGCCTGCCGGGTAATAAACGGTTTTAAAACTTCAGTACCCGAAGAAGAAATTTTCTTGGTCATTGTCGATTGCGGAGGTACTCTGCGTTGTGGGATTTATCCACAAAAACGCATCCCTACAATCAATCTGAATCCCGTCGGTAAGAGCGGCCCACTGGCAAAATACATTACAGAAGATATCTATGTATCCGGTGTCACTCTCGATTGCATAACATCAACTGATGACATACCTGCCACTGAATCACAAAATAAGCCCGAAAAACAAGAACGTAAATTCAAATATTCCGCCAATAAAAAAGTTTCTCAGACAATGGGTGAAACTTCTTCCAATACTTTTATCCAAAAAATCGGGATGGGTGCCGGTAAAGTTGTATCCATTTTCTATCAGGCTGGTCGCGATGCCGTCAATTCCATGATTAATACAATACTGCCGTTTATGGGTTTTGTCGCCATGTTGATTGGTATCATTAACGGTTCCGGATTTGGTGATTGGTTTGCCAATCTGCTCGTTCCCTTAGCCGGTAATGTTGTTGGTTTAGTAATTTTAGGTTTCATCTGCTCTTTGCCATTTCTTTCTCC
This sequence comes from Pectinatus frisingensis, assembly GCF_015732285.1. Lineage (GTDB taxonomy): Bacteria > Bacillota > Negativicutes > Selenomonadales > Selenomonadaceae > Pectinatus > Pectinatus frisingensis. The sequence goes on along the minus strand of NZ_WIQU01000065.1, from coordinate 204,678 downwards.
ATTGCTTGGTCCCGGAGCGGTTATAGCCCAGATCATCGGCACACTGATCGGTGTAGAAATCGGCAAAGGCCATATTGATCCTAACCTTGCGCTGCCGGCATTGATGGCCATAAACACCCAAAATGCCTGCGATTTTATTCCAGTTGGATTAGGGCTTGCTGAAGCAGACCCGGAAACAGTTGAAGTCGGCGTTCCATCCGTTCTTTATTCGCGTTTTCTTATAGGTGTACCACGTGTCTTAGTCGGCTGGTTGTTCAGTTTTGGCATGTATTCATAATATTAAATAAATCTTGCAATAAATTTTATCTTTAGGTGGGAATATAATAATGAATGTAATTTATACCAATAAAATAGTCAATACCGGCAAAGACGTAACTGCCTTCGGTGATGAAATGATAATTCTTTTCGGTGATAATGCCCCTGCTACATTAAAAGATTATTGCTATACTATTCCCATCGTACAAACCAGCGCTCATATTTCACCCGGTCAGTTTTTTTCAATAGATGGTGAAAAATTTAAAATTATGTACGTCGGTAAAATTGCCGAAAAAAATCTCAATGAACTCGGCCATCTCACGATAAATTTTACCGCATCGGAAAATTCTGTTCTGCCAGGTGCAATTGTTGTAGAAAAAAAGAAACCGCACCCAATGAAAATAGGTTCCGTGGTTGAAATAATAACGCCATGATCACACACAAGCTTCTAATAAAAAATCCATTTGGCCTGCACGCTGCCTATGCTGCTGAATTAGCCAATGCTGCCCGAAAATATAAAAGTGTTATTTATCTGCGGAAAAACCATAAATTGGCTAATGCCAAGGATATGGTAGCAATATTGGGATTATTAGTTAAATCAGGCGACGAGCTGGAAATACTGGCCGACGGATCGGAAGAAGCCAAAGATATAGAAGAATTCATTAAACTCATCCACAGCTTAGACAGATAAATCAAAGGAAGAAGGATTTTCATGAGTTGGTTAAATATTGAAAACAAAGTAGTTATCGTCACCGGTGGTGCCTCAGGAATAGGCAAAGCTATAGCAGAAGCTTTTTTAAAACAGGGCAGTAACGTTATAGCAGCAGATATGAATAATGAACCGCCCGAGATAAAAGGCAGTAATTCCAATAACTTTCTTTATGCCATTACCGATGTCACTAAAAAGTCATCCGTGGATGCCATGATAGCCAAAACACTGAAAAAATTTAATAAAATTGACATTTTAGTCAATAATGCCGGCATAAATATCCCACGTCTCCTGGTTGATTCCCAGAATGCCGGAGGGCAATTTGAACTCGATGAAAAAGTCTGGGACCTGGTCTGTAACGTCAACCTAAAAGGTGTATTCATCTGCGCTCAGGCAGCTGCCCGCCAAATGGTCAAACAAAACAGCGGTGTCATTATCAATATGTCATCCGAAAGCGGTCTGGAAGGCTCAGAAGGACAAAGCGTTTATGCCGCCACTAAAAACGCCTTGAATTCACTTACCCGTTCCTGGTGTAAGGAACTTGGCAAACACAACATCCGTGTAGTCGGACTTGCACCCGGCATCATGGAAGCCACTGGTCTTCGCACCATCAAATATGAAACCGCTTTGGCTTACACCAGAGGCATAAGTGTTGAACAATTACGTGCCGGTTATTCCCAAACGACTACCATTCCGCTTGGGCGCTCCGGTAAATTAAGCGAAGTCGCCGACACGGCATGTTTCATCGGCAGTGATCGAGCCAGTTATATTCATGGCATAACACTTAACATCGCCGGCGGAAAAACACGTGGTTAATACCTTAAAGTAATATTTTACCAATAAGCAGAAGGGCCGGGTATTTATAAAAATACCCGGCCCTTCTGCTTGTATTCACAACAAATACTGCCAATATAAAATATTTATAAAACAATACCAAGCCATTTCCAATAAGTCCCCGCCAGCAATAAAATCAATAAATATGCCACAATAGTTATCGGTATTCCGGTGCGTATGAAATCGCGCGCTGTCACTGTTTCGGTACTAAATACCACCAAATTCTGCGGAGCATTAACAGGCAGAATAAAACCAAAACAAATGACGTACTGCAGTATCATCGTCATTCCAATGACATTCAGGGTATGCACCTGTGATGCTCCCTGCAAAATAGAAATCATTATGGGAATCATTGCCGCCGATAATGCCGTTGCACTGGCAAATCCTAAATGTATAACAATTAAAAATAAGCTTAACACGGCTAATATACCAAACGCCGTCATCGCATATAAGTCAAACTTATTAACAATGCACGATGCAATCCAGTCAGCCGCTTTGGTTGCCAATATAGTCGTTCCCAGACTTATTCCCGTTCCGAAAAGCATCAAAGTGCCCCAGCTGACACGATTTTGCACATATTTCCAATCCATAATACCAATCTTAGGCAAAAGCATGATTGTTATCGCCAGCAAAGTTGTCGTAGTAGTATCAAACGGATGAACAATTTTTTCTGTTGCCCATAAAAACAACAATATCAAAGATATACCCATTAGTTTTTTTTCATCCCCGGACATTGGTCCCATTTCATTTAATGCTTTGGCTACCGCTTCTTTACCACCCTTAATCTCCTTAGTTTCCGGTGGTATCATTTTCAATAAAATAAAATAGAGTGCTACCGACATAATAGCCGCAAACGGTGCGGCTGCTATAAACCATTCACCCCAGCTGATATAATAACCCAGCTGTTTTTCAATGAAACTTAAAGCAATCATATTTTGCGCTGCCGCCGTTTTAATTCCTACATTCCAAATACTGTCAGCCTGCGCCACTGCGATCATCATTACTGCCGCAAAACGGCTTTTCATTGAAACACCAAAAGAATGTATTATTCCTAAAATTATCGGCACCATACAGGATACCCGGGCAGTAGTGCTGGGTACAAAAAAACTTAAAATAAATCCTACGGCAATTACCCCTATCAAAACACGATTTGTCTTGGCACCTATTTTCGATAAAATCAATAATGCTATCCGCGTATCAAGTTTTGTTTTAACCATCGCCACAGCGATAAACATCGCACCTCCCACCAAGGCTAATGCACTGGTGCTAAATCCCGATAAGGCGAATTTCAGTGCCCCTGTTGTGCCCAATATTTTATCTGGCTGTGCCGGGTTTGGTGACAATCCCAGTAATAACGCCATCAACGATACTATCAATATTGAACTTACCGGATAAGGGACTGCTTCCGTCATCCATATTATTACGGAAAATATCAATATCCCCAAAACCCTTTGACCGGAAACCGACAATCCGTCAGGTGTCGGTAATAATATTATTACAAACAAAACCAAAGCTCCGATAATAAGACCATACTTTTTACCCATATAATAACCTCCCTGCTTATTATATTTATATGAATATTTATTAATTATACATAGTTTTGCATGTAATTATGCAAATACTTTTTTATAAAATAACGAAGCCTCAAAACACGTTGTTTTGAGGCTTCGTTGCCTACAAAGTTTACTTAATTATAATATAAAGCAAGCTTACTTTCAATAGTAAAACACTATTATATGCATATTATTGCAAAACAACATGCCATTTACAGTTATATTATGACACATGTGCAATAATGATATACAAAATTTTATTAATTTGCATATATATTCTTTCTATGCTATTATATGCGGGTAACAAACATATGAATTGAACAGCATCGTCGCGAGCTGTATCACGAACCTGGTTTGTTGACATCATCTATATCGCTTGGATCACCGTGACCGAGACGAAGGCATAAGATATTTCTGCGCACTTGTCCGTCAAAGTGCGCTTTTTTTTATTATGTCTCTCACTTTTCCTGTTTGTTACAAAAATAAGAAAAGAGGCTGCATCATGATTTTATGTACAGACATCAAACAATTGCAGAGATTATCTGCCACTGCCAGACAGGCTGGCAAGTCTGTTGCCCTTGTTCCAACAATGGGAGCTTTGCATGAAGGACATGTTTCACTCATACATGCCGCTCACACAGAAAACGATCTCACCATAGTAAGTGTTTTTGTCAATCCAACACAATTTGGGCCCCATGAAGATTATGAAAAATATCCCCGTAATTTGGCAAAAGACTGCAAGACTGCAGAAGCAGCCGGTGCGGATATCGTATTTGCGCCGCCCGCCGATAAACTATATCCCCATAAAGATCCTGTCTGGGTCGAGGTCACCGGCAGTATAAGTAAAGTACTATGCGGCCGCACACGCCCGATCCATTTTCGCGGCGTGGCTACCATTATAACCAAATTGTTTCACATAGCTGCTCCCGACAATGCTTATTTTGGTCAAAAAGATGCCCAGCAGACAGAAGTTTTAAAACGCATGGTCGATGATTTATTTTTCCCCGTCCGGCTGCATATCATGCCAATCATCAGAGAAGCCGACGGTCTTGCTAAAAGTTCTCGGAACATTTATTTAAATCCTGCTGAAAGAAAAGCTGCGCCGGTACTTTATAAATCACTTAAACAAGCACAAAAACTTTTTCTTCAGGGTGAAAAAAACAGCGATGTTATTTCAACTGCCGTACGCAGTATGATTGCTGCCGAACCCTTAAGTACAATCGACTATGTCGAAATGTACACATTGCCCGGATTGATCACTGTCGGAAAAACACTTGATAAACGCACCTTATTAGCAGTTGCCGTAAAATTTGGTGCTACGCGGCTCATTGATAATACTATACTGGAGGTTGACGCCTGATGATTTATAATATGCTTCATGGTAAAATTCACTGTGCCACAGTAACGCAAGCCAATCTTTCTTATATGGGAAGCATTACTATCGACGAAGCACTTCTCGAATTGTCAGGCATTTTGCCTGGTGAAAGAGTCCAAATCGTCAACAATAATAATGGTGAGCGTCTTGAAACCTATGTTATAAGCGGCGAACGCCACAGCGGTATTATCTGCCTAAATGGTGCTGCTGCCAGAAAAGCTGTCATCGGTGATATTGTCATCATCATCGGTTATGCTTTAATGGATGAAGCTGAAGCGCATAACTATATCCCCAAAATTGTAATGGTAGATAAAACAAATCGACCTATACAAATAAAAACCAAAGAACAACAGCAAGAGCTGCCTTTGTCAACCTGATCATTCACTATAATCATATTTTGTATTGAACCGCCCCTGTGAATTAGAATTTGGATATAATTCACAGGGGCGGTTTAAAGTGATGCATAATTTTCATCAAATATTTTTAAGAAAATTTTCGATACGGTTTAACGCTCCGGCTATTTTATCTACCGAAGTGGCATAAGAGCAGCGAATAAACCCCTCACCGCATTCACCAAAAGCATTACCCGGTATGACTGCTACATGCTCACGTTCCAATAAATTTTCGACAAATTCCTCTGATGTCATACCTGTTTCCTTGATACTGGGAAATATATAAAAAGCCCCTTTTGGTTCAAATGTCTTTAAACCCATACGACAAAATCCTTCATATATAAGGTGCCGACGCTGATCATATTCATTGATCATTTTATGCATGTTTTTTTCACCGTTGCGCAAAGCCTCTATCCCAGCTACCTGAGCTGTCACCGGTGCACAAAGCATCGTATATTGATGGATCTTATTCATGGCCTCAATAAACACAGGATTGGCCATGGCATAACCCAGACGCCAGCCGGTCATTGCATACGCTTTAGAAAAACCATTAAACAATATTGTCCTGTCTTTCATACCTGGTAATGTTGAAAAACAAATATGTTCCAATCCGCCATATGTCAAATCCCCATATATTTCATCGGACAAAACAATCAAATTATATTTCTCGGCAAATTTGGCTAATCCATTCAATTCCTCTTCAGTCAGAATTGTTCCTGTAGGATTATTAGGATAGCCTATCAGCAATGCCTTAGTGGCAGGTGTAACAAATTTTTTTAAATCAGCGGCAGTAACTCGAAACTCATTTTCTATTTTAGTCGGTACCGGAACAGGTTTACCTCCGGCCAAAATAACACATGCTTTGTATGATACGTAACACGGTTCAGGAATCAGCACTTCATCTCCGGGGTTCAATATTGCCCGCAAAGCCAGATCCACAGCCTCGCTGACTCCCACCGTCACAATTATTTCCTCTGCCGGATTATAATCTATGGCATAATTTTTTTTATACAGATTGGCTATTTCCTGCCGCAGCGGCAGCATACCCTTATTCGTGGAATAAGAAGTATATCCCTTTTCCAATCCGTAAACGCAACTTTCACGAATATGCCATGGCGTGACAAAATCAGGTTCACCTATACCCAATGTTATTACATCATCCATACTGACCGCAACATCAAAAAACTTTCTTATGCCCGAAGGCGGTACCAAGTCGACTGTATCAGATAGTGCCTGTTCCCAATCATTCATGGTGTCATCACCAGCCTGCGGTCATCTTCCTTGTCATCGATAATCGTACCATCTTTTTTATAAGCCTTAAGCATAAAATGGCTGCGCGTTGACGTCACCCCTTCAATGGTAGATAAACGTCGAGCCACAAAATCAGCCACTTTATTCAATGACTGCCCTTCAATGATGACCAGCAGATCAAAACTTCCTGACATAAGAAAAACTGATTTGACTTCGTCAAAACGATATATGCGTTCAGCGATAGCATCAAAACCAACTTCTCGCTGTGGTGCGACATTGACTTCTATAACTGAAGTAACATTATGATCCCCAAACTTTTCCCAATCAATAAGTGTATTATAACTCATTATTATTCTGTCATCTTCAAGTTTTTTTATTGCTTCTTCAATTTCAAATTCCGGTTTATTAAGCATCGCCGCCAATTCCTTCACTGGACGGCGGGCATCATGTTCCAGCAATTGCAATAATTCTCTCATAACTAATTTCTCCTTTACAGTCACAATTTCGTCTAAAACTGTATTACCATCCCTTAAATACCATCCAATGCTGCAGTCATTTTCAAGACAGGGAAAACCCGACAATACAATCAAAGGGATAAAAAAAAGCCCTCATCCGAAAAGGACGAGGACACTGTTCCCGTGGTACCACCTTAGTTAGCAAAATGCTCACTTTCAGTCCGATAACGCCGAACCACCCGGTCAGTTTTCACTGACAGCTCGCAAGCAGCTTTCCGCTATATTAATTTTACGGTTTGCACCCACCACCGCTTCTCTGAAAAATAATATAACGTACTTTCTTGTTCATCACTTACTTTGTATGTGCTTTTTATCATAGCACATACAAATCCTTAAATGCAAGTAAATTTTTCAGACATCATTCGATTAAAAAACATATTTACCTGCCTGCTGCTTTGTATATAAAAATAATACATCGTTTAATCTGCTTTTTTTAATTTGTTTCCGGGCATAAATAGTGCACTTATTGCTAAGGTCAATAGCACCACAGCAACAAAATCATACGTATCATGAAAAGCTAAAATATCAGCCTGATGAATCAATTCTTGATAAATATGCCCCATGGCACTGATTGGTGCCTGCAAAGCCGGTATTCCAGAGTTTATCGCTGCCTGCATATAATCAGCAATTGCCGTTTTATAACCAAAATTATCAACTGTCAAATGCTGCACGAGGTTAGCCTGTTCTATCTGCTCGCTGTGCACGAGCTTATTCATAACTATAGCAATACCAACACTGCCTCCCAGGTTCCGCATCAATGAAACAATAGCCGAGGCATTGCTGCTGTCCGCTGGTGCTATTTTAGAAAAAGCAAGCGTACTGGCTGGAATAAATAAAAATGGCAATCCTATTGTCTGAAACACTCGCATTATGACAAAAGTTTCATAATCAGTCTGCGGTGTTACCATTCCTGTCAACCACATGCCAAAAGCATTCAGCAGCATACCGATGGCAATTAAATATTTTGCCTGAACTTTAGTCACCAATTTACCCACTATCGGCATCATCAGCATTACAATTACTCCGGCAGGCGAAAGTACTAATCCTGCTAAAGTAGCATCATAACCAAAATTTGTCTGTACCAGCATCGGTAAAAGCGCAGAGCTGGAATAAAGCGCAAATCCAACAAAAAACAGCATAATGCATGGCATGGAAAAACTTGGCAGCCTGAATAAACTCAGTTTTACTATCGGATTCTTCTGACGAATAATCCAACAGATGGCAGTTATAATGCCGCAGGCAGCTATGCCGGCAAATAGCATAATAAAGGTACTGTCAAACCAGTCTTCCTGTTGTCCTTTATCAAGGACGATCTGCAATGCCCCCAATCCCAAGGCCACCAATCCCAGTCCAATATAGTCTATTGAAGCGACTTGTCTCTTTTGTGCACTTGGCGGATCACTTACCAATACCTTTACTAAAAACACTGCCAAAAAACCTATTGGTACATTAATAAAAAAAATCCAGCGCCAGCTATAACTGTCCGTTATATATCCACCCAAAGTCGGTCCAAGTATTGGTGCTATTACCGTAGTAATTCCTGTAATGGCAAATGCCATTCCCAACTTTTCCGGAGGAAAACTATCCTTTATTATCGCTTGTTGGCTTGGTTGAAGTCCACCGCCTGCCAATCCTTGCAACAATCGGCAAATAATCAGCATCGGCAGTGATGTAGCTATACCGCATAAAAAAGATGCCCCCGTAAATCCTAAAATACAGAATATAAAAAACCTTTTGCGTCCCATAAATGCTGCCAGCCAGCCGGACAACGGCAATATAATCCCATTTGACACTAAATAAGACGTAAGTACCCACGTACTTTCATCTGTACCGGATCCCAACGAGCCGGCAATATGTGATAATGCCACAGTCACTATCGTCGTATCCAAAATTTCCATAAAAGCGGCCAGACTAACTGCAGTAGATATCAAAAATGGATTTACCACCTTCCCTGCCATAATCATTTTGCCCCAAATAAATGTACAGTAGGAATAACCGACATTCCCAGACCCAGCACAGATAATTGCTCATTATTTATGTCATTAAATACTATTTTTACCGGAATTCGCTGAACCGTTTTAACAAAATTACCTGTGGCATTTTCTGCTGGAAATAATGAAAAATACGAACCTGTTCCCGCCTGAAAACTATCAACGACTCCGGTCAATTTCATATTGGGAAACGCATCCACAGATATATCCACCTTATCTCCCGGGCGCATACCCTTAAGCTGATTTTCCTTAAAATTTGCTGTCACCCATAAGTTTGAACTAACCAGAGAACACAATTGCGTTCCAGACTGGACATAAGCTCCGGCTTCAACACTCTTTTTCGTTATCCGTCCATCTATTGGTGCAGTTATTTTTGTATATTGTAAATTAGTCCGGGCCTGTTCAAGTTCCGCCGCAGCTTTTTCTACCTGTGCTTCAAGCTGTTTTACACTATCATTGCTTTTGGCAATCACACTTGGTGCAGAATTAGCAGAGTTCAGCTCCGCCTGCATTTGCTGCAATGCCGCCCGTGCTGACTTTTCTGATTCGACCGCCTGATCATACTCCTGCTGCGAACATGCACCATTTTCTATCAGCATCTGCATACGCTGCTTATCAGACGCAGTTTTTTCCCACGCCGCCCGGGCAGCATTAACTTTTTCCTGTGATGCCTCTACTCCCGCCGGAGCTGTTATTAAAGTAGTCTCAGCATCATCTTTTTCCGCCGCCAATGCTGATTGAGCAGCCTGCAAAGCCGCTTGGGCATTTTTAACCTGCAAATCATAGTCCCGACTGTCAATTTCCATAATGACATCACCAGCTTTAACTATTTGGTTATCTTTTACATATACGGTTTTTATATATCCCGCTACTTTCGGGCTTATTTCTACTACATGCCCGTCAATCGCTGCATCATCTGTGGATACTTCACCACGGTATAAAAAATAATAAATACCTGCCCCAGCTAATAAAATAAGAACAACTGCAGCCGCTTTTTTCATCTTTGCATTAATTTTCATTTCATCACCTTTTATTTTTAACTGCTCCCGCATAATAAAAAAACGTTGTTTGTCACAATCCTTCAGACATTATTTTTAATTTCACATTTTAACAACGCTTTGGCAAACAGCTGTGTAGAATTTTCAATATAAGTTTTTGTAGATATATCAACAAATCTCCTATCCAAAGTTATTTTCGAATAAAAAAAACCGAAATTCATAGTAATAAATGATAAAGCAGCTACTTCTATATTAACGTCTGCTGACAATTTCCCCTGTGATTCCAAATCCTTCAAATATGCTACCATAAATCTCTTAAAATGATATGGTGGTAATTTCTCCCAGTCTTTTGCTGCAAGAAAAGTTTTTTCCTTTATCAGCAATATTACAGCATTTTTATTTTTTTCCATTATTTGATGATAAGTACTGCTTATCATCAATAAATCTGTCCGCAGATTTCCAGTTAATTTATTTTCGAATATTTCTTTTAAAGAAGGAACAAAAGAGCATCTTTCTATAACTGCTTCCAATACTCCCTGCTTACTGGAAAAATGTCTAAAAACAGTCATTTCACATGTTTTGGCGGCAGCTGCTATATCTTTCATCGACACTGCCGCAAATCCTTTTTCAATCATTAACTTCAAAGCCGCCTGAATGATCCTATCCGCAGTGCTCAGATTATCTTCCATGCTTTAACCTCATTTCTACGCAATATATAATCATTAATTATGTTAGTTATACTAACTAACATAATTATCACACCGGCAGGAAATTTTGTCAAACAAAACATCATTGTTAAAAAATCAGCTGCCTTCATCAACACAGCAGTCAATGAAAACAGCCTTTTATAAAAGTCAACATAACGTATCTATGAACAAAAGTCGCACGAATAAAATTAAGAAACTTGACAATATCCTCTTAATTATTTTCCTCTGATAATATACCCTGCAGTATTTCAATTTGGTCTTCATATGCCAAAATATACAAATAATCACCGACCTGCAGGCGTGTCTCTCCGTCTGGAACAATTTCTTCTTCACCGCGCCTGATATCTATAATCAGAATATGCTTCGGCCATTCAATGGATTTAATGCATTTGTCATCAGCATTACTGCCATTGCCCACTACCCGTTCTATTATTACACGTTTATAACGCAAAACTTTTTTTATCCGTGCATGCTTATTTAAAGAACGACATAATAATGCATCATACACAGCTCTTCCTTTAGCCATATCAACTGCAACATATGCTGCCATTGATACACATATCAAGGCCATCATATGCTGAAATGACCCAGTCATTTCCATAATCAAAATACTGCCGGTAATCGGTGCCTTAACTACCGCTGAAAAATATGCCGCCATCGCAAAAACGATAAAATTGACCTCATAAGCAGAAATGTCCACACCAACAGCTATAACAATATGGCTGAATACACCACCAGCCAATGCTCCCAAAACCAGCATCGGTAAAAATATACCTCCCGGAACACCTGAACCAAATGATAACGCTGTAAAAAATATTTTCCCCAGATATAATATGCACAAAAAAGCTAATCCATAATGTTCTTTCACTAATATATCAACCAGACGATTACCACCGCCTAAAACTTGCGGTAAAACAAATCCCAAAATAACTGCTACTGCTAATGGCAATGCCGGTTTCCACATTTTTTTTAAAATTTTTTGCCCGTCAAACCAATCCATTGCTTTAAATAATAAACGATTAAATCCCAAACCTAAAAAACCAACAAACAATCCCAATAAAATCAACAAGCCATACATTTTCATCGGCAACACCGGCAGATTACCGATATGAAACACCGGTATTTCACCAAAAAAGATGGCCGTAACAGCCGTTGCTGTCACTGAAGCCGTTGCTGTTGCCATCAGCACAACAGGAGAAAAATTGCGGTATAATTCTTCAAACCCAAAAATAATTCCTGCCAGCGGTGCATTAAAAGCAGCTGCCAGACCGGCACAGGCTCCGCTGGTAAGTAAAAACCTTTCCTCCATACGTGAGCGTCTCCTGCTACGGCTTATACCTTGTGCCAAAGCCGCCCCCAGCTGAACACTTGGTCCTTCACGCCCCAGCGAAAGTCCCGAACCGATAGCAATTACCCCTCCGACAAACTTGTAAAATAAAACGCTGAACCAATTCATATGCATTTTTCCCAGCAATATTCCCTTAATCTGCGGTATCCCACTACCAGATGCCATCGGTTCTTTCTTTACAATCCGATACAATAAAAATGCAAACAGCAGCATCAACAAACAATATAATAAAAATATTGTCCAATTATCCCATGAAAAATGTTTATATACCCAAGGACGCAGTTCTTCTGAACCTTCTAAAAGGCCTCTGTAAGCCGATACTACCAGCCCGGTTGCAACACCAATTAAAATTCCCTCCAGACATAACTGCAGACGGAAATACCTGGCTTTATCCTCACCAAAAGCAGTCACAGCTTTTGATAAATATGTTTCTTTCATATAAATTCTCCCGCAGGAATGATTTCTCTCTATAAATTTTATCTATATAAACTAATATCATCAAAATTTTACCACACTTATCAGCATTTCCCAAATTTACCTTTAATCCATTCATAATAAAAAAACGGGCAGGGCATTTAGCTCCCCACTCGTTTATTATATGGCAATATGCTGTATTCACATCGATTTATTGAGTTTTTTCTTAGATATCGGCGGCAGGAAAAACGTTCCCAGCGCACCTACTCCTGCAATTAAAACAATTAATTTCATTACAGCCGGCAATCCATAACTATCAGCGAACCAGCCCAAAGACGGAACCACTATACCACCGACACTGAACGATAATCCCAATGTTACACCGGAAGCAAAACCAATATTTTTTGCCAAATAACTCTGTCCCAATACCACATAGGAACTATATGAAGCAAATGCCGCAAATCCGAGTGGTATCAATAACATATACAGTACGATAATATTTCTTGTCATTACCACTGCTACCAATGAAATTACCAATCCTGCCATGCAATATTTTATAACTTTGATATAACCAAACCTATCCGCCAGTACTCCGCCAATAAGTGTCGTTACCACCCCGATCAATGATAATATTGTCAGCGTTGAACTGCCGACGCCATTTGATTGAAGCAATACATGTACACAAAACAATGGTAAAAAACTTTCCACTGCACAAAAGGCTATGGAACGGCAGACAATAACCACTGTCAACCGAGAAAAAGCATGCCAATTATTTTCACCTTGTACTGTTTCCTGATTACTCGAGATTTTTACAGCATATTTTTCCATTCTATCCGCTGCTTTTTTTATCCGCGGTACCAGGAAAAAAAGTGCTCCGCTCATCAATATTGCAATAGCAGCAAAGGAAATTATCCCCTTCATGCCAAAAGCAGTAACCAATGCCACCGCCAATAAAGGCCCTACTCCGAATCCGCCATTACCGCCAACGGAAAATATACTCATACCCAGGCCTTTTTTACCGCCTGAAATACGATTTACCAATCGGGCGGCCTCAGGATGAAAAATCGAACTGCCTATTCCCATAAAAGTAACCGCTGCGAATATTGCCCAATAGTTTGTAAATAAACTGGTAGCTCCCAAAGATACACCGCACAATAATACCCCAAATGACATAAACCATGGTCTCGATACCCGATCAGCCAGATAGCCAAAAATTGGCTGCACTATTGAAGACAGAAAACTGCCGGCAAACATAAGCCCGCCCACAGCCTTATAATCCATGCCGTAAAAAGTCACGAAAAATGGCAGTAGTGCTGGTAAAGCACCTGAATTTATATCATTACATAAATGTGCTGCCGCCATAAAATACAAATACTTATTTTTCAAGAGAACACTTCCCTTATATGTTTTTTCAACAACTTTATTTTTATTTATTTATATCATCCCAGGAATGGACAAGTTTTTCCAATATTCTATGTAAATCCGTCAGCTCCTCATCAGATAATGCACTAAACATCTTATCAAAAATTCTCACATGTATCTGATGATGCATCACCGCCGCTGTCCGTCCTTTTTCTGTCAATCTTATCAACATTCTCCGTCTGTCTTTATCATCTTTTATTCTTTCTACATAACCATTCTTTTTTAATTTTCCCAATAGCTCACTTAATGATCCCGGTCGTATAGTCATCTTTTTAATTAATTCATTTTGCGCTATTTCTCCACTTTGAATTAAACAATGCACTACTCTGCACTGCCCCAATGGCATAACTGAACCTTCACTAAACTGATGAAAAAATCTTTCCCGCAAATTTCCCATTTTATGGAATAAATTATGCAATTCGCTAATTTCTTTTTCGCGCATAAAAACATATCCTCATATTATTTTATTAAGGTACCTAATTATTATGTTATAACAAATTTTATTGTGACTGTCAACTAAATTCTATGCGTTGACAACTTACTATGTAAGTTTTATAATGTACACTGTCAGTTTAAGGAGTGATATAATGCGTTCAATTATTAATCTTTCAACTATTATCATGACTGCAGCCAATATTGCTGATACGGAGGGTCTCGACGCAGTTACCCTGACCCGCACTGCCGAAAAGTTAAACATAAAAAAACAGTCTTTATATAATCATATTAAAAATTTAGCCCATTTGAAATGCGAACTAATTATTTACGCAAATGCCCAGCTAAGACAGCATCTGATACAAGCAGTCATCGGAAAAGCCAGAGAAGAAGCTATTTTAGGAGCTGCCGAGTCTTACCGTAATTTTGCCCATGATCATCCAGGCCAATATCAAGCAATTATTTCATTATCCTGGGAATTTAAAGACGATGAAAAATTCCAAGCTTCTACCCATGCACTCATGGAAATCTTGTTTAAAATTTTATCTGCCTATCAACTGCATGAAGATTACCTGACCCATGCTGTACGGGGACTCCGCAGTATAATGCACGGTTTTATTTCTCTGGAAAATTCGGGGTGGTTTCATCAGCCTATTGATAAAGACGAAAGTTACCGTTTATTGCTGCAGACATTTATCAATGGCATAAAATCAATCGAAAAAAAATAATTTTAAGCAGGTGCTTCTATGGAAAATTGGAAAAGAAATTTAATTATCTGCTGGCTTGGTTCTTTTGCCACCTCGTCAGCATTAAGCCAAGTAGCGCCAATATTACCATTATTTATTCAAAAACTAGGCGTACACTCACTGCCCGACATCGAAACATGGTCTGGTATAGCATTTGGCAGTACTACATTCATTATGGCTTTTTTCTCACCTTTCTGGGGAAAACTAGCCGACAAATATGGCAGAAAACCTATGCTGCTGCGTGCCAGTTTGGGTATGTCAATAGTAGTAGGCAGCATTAGTCTTGTCAGTTCTGTATACCAATTAGTAGGACTGCGCATGCTTATGGGAACCATTTCAGGTTTTAACTCCGGCGCCATAACGCTGATTGCCACACAAACACCTGAAAATAAAGCCGGCTGGGCATTGGGAACGTTATCTACCGGTTCTGTCAGTGGTATGCTTTTAGGCCCCCTTATTGGTGGCTATCTCGTAGAAATTTTAGGTATACGTAAGGTTTTTATTGTAATGGGCCTGTTATTGCTGATTGCTTTTTTATTAACACTATTTTTTGTCAGGGAAGATTTTATCCCGACCAGAAAAAACCTTTTATCTTTTTCCGCTATCTGGCGGTCACTCGCCAACAAATCTTTGATCATCAGCATGTTTATAACGACATTCATCGTACAGGTGGCCTTATTCTCCATTGAACCCGTTATTACTGTATATATTGGTACTTTGACTCCGCATACTGAACATTTGGCATTCATTTCCGGCATGGTTTTTGCCTCTTCGGGACTATCAAGCATACTGGCTGCCCCCTGGCTGGGCAAACTGTCTGATCATATTGGTGCCCATAAAGTAATTTTGGCTGCTCTTATCTGTGCCGCAATATTATTTATCCCCCAGGCTTTTGTACAAAATGAGTGGCAGCTCATGGGACTGCGTTTTCTCGTCGGTATTGCCACCGGTGCAATGCTGCCGTCAATAAATACCATTCTGCGGCAAAATATTCCCTCGGAAATCGCCGGACGTATTTTTAGTTACAATCAGACTGCACAATTTCTCGGTGTATTCTGTGGTTCCGTTTTTGGCGGCCAAATCGCCGCATATTTTGGCATCAGAAATTTATTTTTCTCCACCAGTTTACTGTTATTTATAAATGTTATCGGTGTCCGTGAATTCATCTATAAAAAAGCCGACCAAAAATTCTCCCACAATATTTACTCACACTAATATCAAACTGGACAGGGCTGTCGCACGCAACTACTTTCCCTCATAAATATGCAAATCTCACTATTTTTACCCGTCTTTAAGAGACAGAAAAACTACGAAATTTCATTTTTATGATGTCAATACTATTTGCGCGGCAGCCCCTATTTATCTTATTAATGCCTCCATATACCGGCAATTTTCCTAATTGGTGCCAACATATTTTTCAATGAAAATTTTGTCTGGGCAAAGTAAACAAACACCAATGGTATCACAATCAAAGTGAAAAAAGTAGAAGACAACAGTCCGCCAATTACGACCCAAGCCATACTCACTCTGCTTTCAGAACCCGGTGTCACCGCTAATGCCGTAGGCAGCATACCCGTGACCATCGTTATAGATGTCATAAATATAGGTTTTATTCTTGTTTTTGCAGCTTCGACCACTGCCACTTTGGCATCTTTTCCACGATGCATGAGAGTTAACGTATAATCAAGCAACAATGTACCATTTTTAGCCACCAGTCCATCCATTACCAAAATTCCCAGCAATGAATATAAATTGATTGTATTTCTTGTCAGAGCCAAAAATGCAAACGCTCCTATCAGTCCAAATGGTAACGAAAGCATTCGTATTACAGGAGTTGACAATGATTCATACAAAACTGCCAATAAAATATATACCAGGAGAAGTGAAAGTGCTATGGCCTGTCCCATTTCGGTAAAAGTGTCATGCATATTATCAGCCTGTCCGGTAAATCTATAGGTTACATTATCTCCCAAATTTTCTTTCGACAGATTCCGGGAAATTTTTGCGATCATATCCTGTAGTGAACGCCCATCATCAATATTGGCAGAAATGTTTATTGCCTCCCGCTTATCAACCCGCCTCAGCATAACCGGTCCCGCATCATATTTTATATCTGCGACATCCTCCAATCTAATCAACCCGGTATTAGTACTTACCGGTATGGAACGGATATCGGATACCTTAAACCCATCACTGCCTTTTAACCGTACATAGATATCTGTATCCTGATTATCATTATTCGGATCATTCATCATGTATCCTGCCAGTGATCCTGCTATAGCACCGGAAAAAACATTTTGAATATTATTAGCTGTAGTATTGAAATACCGCAACCTTTCCCGGTCAACTACCAAGCGCAATTCCGGTGCCCCTTCAGTATATGAACTGCGCACATCCTTCAAGCCATCAGTTTGATTCAAAATATCCTGCACCTTATATGATGCTGCAACTGTATTCTTTAAATCATTCCCACTTATTTCTATTTGCACCGGTGCTGTATTTCCGGCTGAATTTCCCGTACCTGTTCCTCCGGAAACTCCCGGCATAGAGCTGGCCGACGGATTCACCTGGACAGAAGCCTCAGGAAATTGCTTTCTTAAATAACCCCGCACTTTATCGGTAAACTGCCAGATATTTTCACGTTTACTCTTATCAATCAATTGTACACTCACTGATCCATAATTTCCTGCCGGCTGCCCCACGCTCGATAAATAAGTTTTAATCTCCGGCTGCTGCATTAAATATTCTTCTACCTGCCTGACCTTATCGTTTGTCGCATCAATATTCTGTCCTACCGGAAACTGCATCATTATCCTAAACGAACCTTCATCAGTTTTTGGCATATATTCTCCGCCGATAATCCCCAGCGGATAATACAAACTTATGGCTGCCAACAGCATAATTGCCACGGACATTGTAATTTTTTTAGTATGAAAAAAACTCCAATGTAATAATTTTTCGTAATATACTAATGTCTTATCCCCCACAGAGTCAAAAAAATCCCATAATTTCCCCTTGGGGGGATTTCCTAATCCATTTTTATAAAATCGTGATGCCAGCATAGGTGTCAGCGTAAAAGATACTGCAAGTGAACAAAGTGTTGCAAACACTATTGTAAGACCAAACTGCCGGAAAAACTGCCCCGTCATGCCGTTCATAAAAGCAATCGGCATAAATACAACAACATCACACAAAGTAATTGCTATAGCCGCCGTACCTATTTCATTACGTCCATCTTCTGCAGCCTGATCCGCCGGTTTTCCTCGTCTCAAATGCCTGTTAATATTTTCCAATACTACAATTGAGTCATCTACCAGTATACCAACACATAATGACATCCCCATTAAAGACAGCATATTAAACGTAAATCCTGCCGTATACATCATAAAAAATGTCGTTATCAGAGAAGTAGGTATAGCGATAAGAACAGCTACAGTAGAGCGCCAGCCGCGCAAAAACAGAAACAAAACCAGTCCTGTGGTAAACAGCCCTTCAATTAATGCTTCCAGCGTATTATGCAAGGCATCTTCCACATATGTAGAAGAATTGGTAATTACTACAAACTGATAATCTGGATAGTCCTTGCGCAGCAATTCCAGCTGCTCCATCACAGCTTTAGTGGTATCAACAAGATTTGCATCACTGTTTTTATATACAGATAAAGATACTGTATCCTGACCGTCTGTCCTTGCATAGCGTGTAACACGCTGATCCTGCTCTTGCACATCTGCTATGCTCGACAGTGGAATAGCTGTCCCCTTGCTGTTATTTATATGTATGGAGGCCAGTTCCTCAGGTGATTTATACTGAGCTGTCAGCCGTACATTCGTTTCCGATTGCGGTCCGTAAACAGAACCGGCCGGTGTCAATATGTTTTCCTGTTCAATGCGTGATACAATCTGCGACAAGGATAATCCAAAATATGCCAGTTTATCTTTATCCACATTGACTGCAACTTCCTTATCCCGGCCGCCGCCAATCTGTACGTCAGAAACACCGCCCGCCCGCTGTAGTCTTTCAACAAAAGTATCATTAGCCACAGTATAAACATCACCCAGCGGCTTATTAGACAACACCGATATTTCTAAAATTGGCAGTGCATCTACATCTCTTTTTAAAACAGTAGGTGTTTGTATTCCATTTGGCAGTTTATTTAAAACAGCATTAACATATTGACTGGTATCAATAGCAGCCGTATCAATATTGGTCCAAAATTGAAATTCCAAAGTGATCTGCGCTTTTTCTGGTCTGGCAACAGCTGTCATGTGTTTCAAGTTTGTCAAAGAAGAAAGTGAATTTTCTAACGGTTTAATTACGTCTTGTTCTATTTCCTCTGAATCAGCCCCCGGATAATTAACAGTCACTGTGACATAGGGAATATTTATCGCCGGCAGTAATTCCACTCCTATTTTATAAAAACTAAACAGTCCCAGTACAACAAAAAATAAAACTATCATCGATATACCAATAGGTTTTTTTATACAATAGCGGGTGATGTTCATGCCGCATCACTCCCGTCAGTCAGTACATCTACTTTTAATCCATCGCGCAAACGTGACAAATTATCAACAGCAATATTTTCTCCGCCCGATAATCCGCCGAGTATCTCAACAGCATCATCACCGGCGGTGCCAACGGTGACTTCCCTTCGTTCTGCCGTATTATCCGCTTTAATTACAAAAACATAATTTTTCCCATTTTTAGCCAATACTGCTGCTTTGGGCACAGCCAATACATCACTCCGCAATACGCTCTTCAATGCGGCACGGGCAAACATTCCTCCCTTTAATGCTTCATTGGCATTATCCAATGATACTCTTAGTATATAAGTCATTGAAGTCGCATCAATAGTGGGACTTATGTATATTACACTGCCATTGAATGTGTCATGCAACGATTCAATATTTACCGGAAGTGACATTCCAACTGAAAACGCCGGTAAATCTTCTTCAGAAACCTGATAATCAACATATATGGAACTATTATCATATATACTCATGAGTTTTTGTCCCACCGTTACCATATCACCCGCTTCAACCTGCCTATACCCTACTGTTCCATCAATTGAAGATATCAGCGTCATATCATTTTCCTGCCTTTGTGCTGCCGTCAATGAACTTCTTGCTTTCGCCATATTTTCCTGTGCAGATAATACTGACGAAGCTGTTCCTGCATTCATCTGGTTTTCTATAGCAGACAATGCTGCCTCAGCATCCTGCATTTGCTGTCTGGCCGCATCCATATCATCAGCTGAAATCCCGCCTACGGCATATACCTGGCTATTACGCTGATATGTTGCCAAAGCCTTATCATAATCTGCTTTGGCCTTATTATAATTGGCATCCAATTGTGCCTGTGCTGTTTGTTCGTCTGCTGCTGCCTGATTATATGCATGTCTGTTTACATCTACTGATAATGCAGCATCATTACTGTCTTCTCTAATCAACACCTGTCCGGCTGTAACTTTTTGCCCAAGTTCGGCATCTACACTATCTATTCTTCCCGCATATTTGGCTGCGACATCCACCTGTTCTTTTGGTATGGTCTGCCCCACTAAAGATATATTCTTTACAATATCTTCTTTTTTTACATCTATAGCATGTATCGCAGTGACCAGTTTTTTATCTGATACTACTCCTTTTTGATAAACCAGCCTGTATATGCCTATTGCCAATATACATATAATCATGATAATTCCGATAAATAACAGCCGCTTACGTTTAGTTTTTAACACATTGTCCAATATTTTTATCACAATTTTCACCTTTTAATTTTTATTGGTGTATCAACAATGTATGCCAATTATCTTATCCTCACGGCACGATAAACTCCTAAAATATCGATAAAAATGACAACATTTAATTTTATATTATATTACTGATTCTACTACAATTTGTTACAAAATTATGTCATAAATGCAATTTTTACCATATTATCGGTTAAATATTTGTTTTATTTTCAATATACGACAAAAGGGTACTTCAAATGCAATGATATCTGCATTTGAAGTACCCTTTTATTCTCAATCATTATCTCTGCTATTTTTAAATTTTAAATTTATTTACGGCATTTTGCAAATCCTGTGCCATTTCAGCCAAGGATTTACTGGAATCGGCTATTTCATTCATCGAAGCCGTCTGTTCTTCAGTCGCTGCTGAAACTGTTTCTGCCTCGGAAGAAACACTACGGCTCATAGTATCTATTTTCTTAACTTCTGTTGAGATTTCACCTGCCCCTTCAGCCAGTCCATTGACAATCTTTTCCATAGCACTAGATTTTTCCGCCACCTGTTTCACCATATTCACAATATCGGCAAAACTATTACCGGCGTTATCCACTGCTCCCACACCATCCTCAACTTGACTGACACCGCTTTGCATCACATCAACAGCATTTTGTGATTCTTTTTGTATAGAACCAATCAATCCTGCTATTTCAGCAGCTGCTGTTTGTGATTGTTCAGCTAATTTTCTAACCTCTTCAGCAACAACGGCAAAACCTTTTCCATGTTCTCCGGCACGTGCTGCCTCAATTGCTGCATTCAATGCCAAAAGGTTGGTCTGACCGGCTATATTACCAATTGTATCAACAATAACACCTATTTTTTTCGATTCTTCACCAAGTCCTTTAATCACTTCAGCTGATTGACCTACCGATTCTTTTATCAGACTCATTTTTTCAATGGCAGCGGCAACTTTTTCATTCCCCGCTTTAGCTGTATCATTAGTATTTTTTATATTGCGCCCTGATTCTTCGATAGCATTCATAAAGTCCTGCATATGTGTTGATAATTCGCTTGTTCGTTTACCCGCTCCTTCAACTGCAGTAAATTGATCACTACACAAATTAGCCACATTGACCATTGAATCAGCCACTTGATGACTGGCTGTAGCCGATTGTTCTGAACTTGATGTCAGCTGCTCAGAAGATGCCGCCAAATACTCTGCTGATTCAGCAATTTTCTGCAGAAGAGTTCTCATATTATCACGTAGTTTCTTTAATGAACGGCCCATTATCCCGATTTCATCCTTACGTTCCAAAATGTCCCCATCTATATCTTCGCCAAAATCACCGCCCGCAAGTATGTCCATTTTTTGCGTGACAAATCTGATTGGATTTGCCAATGTCCTGCTGATATACACTGCACCAACAATTAATACTATCTGTAAAAGTACCATATATAACAATATTTTTATAATACTGCTTTTAAGCATTTGATTTTGATAAACTTCCTGCTGAGCTACTTTACCATCAATATAATCTATCCATATGCCAGTACCTATAACCCATTTATATGGTTCAAAATTCATTGTATAGTTACGTTTTGGTAATGGTTCCTGTTCATTGGGCTTAGGAAACATCAGATCAGTATATCCGCCGCCGGCTTTGCGTCCATTTTCAATCATTTCCTTTATGTAATGTCTTCCATTTGGATCAACTGCATCTATCCGGGATTTTCCTTCTGTATCCCGCCCTAATAAAACTACATTTATCCCATCATATGTGTCAATCCAAAAATAACCCTTGCCATCATCATAACGCATATTACGCACCAATTCGGCAGCCTGCATTTTTGCCTGTTCTTCCGTCAAAATACCCGCCTGCTGCTTGGCATATATTGTCTGAACGGCCCCCAGCGCCACTTCCGTTTCTGTTTTTAGCTCTCGATCAACACTATCCTGCAGAGATTGTCGATACTCTTTTATCTGCGCGGCACTGTTGGCCAAAATAGTATAGATAAAAAATCCTCCTACACAAAGGACACTGATAACCGATGCTGATACTATCGTCATAATAAGCTTGCCCTTTATAGAATGCAGCGTCTTTACTGAATTGAGTGCCGTTATAGATTGTAATGTTTTCATAGAATAAAGCCTTCCTTTCTGTAGTCGTACATATATCATATGTATTATTTGGTATATTCTTATAATTCAATATTTTATTTAATTATCCTCTATTTTTATAATAATTATTGTAATGATAATAATAATCCCCTATACAAAACACAAATGTTTTGTATAGGGGATTATTTTACAAGCTAAAATCAACCTAACAATTTTTCGATTGCCGTCGTCATTTGAAGTGGTGTAGTTGTTGGTTCATAACGTCCAACGACATTACCCTGCTTATCAACCAGGAACTTAGTAAAATTCCATTTTATTGAATCTCCTTCCATAAATGAAGGAAATTTTGTATTAATTGCATTCTGCAGTCCTTTGGCATTAGGATGATTTTGATCGAAACCTTTAAAAGCCTGCTGTGAAATCAGATACTTAAATAATGGCTGTGCCGTTTCACCGCGAACATCATTCTTTTCAAAAATAGGAAAGGTAACGCCATAATTAAGCTTGCAAAATTGTTCAATTTCCTTAGCGCTGCCCGGTTCCTGCTGAGCAAACTGATTACTGGGGAAGGCTAATATTTCAAATCCCTTATCCTTATATTTTAGATAAACTTTTTCCAGTTCTTCATACTGTGGTGTAAATCCGCATTTACTGGCGGTATTAACAATAATTAACACTTTACCCTTATAATCAGCCAATGATTTTTCTTCACCGTGATTTGTTTTTACTGTAAAATCATAAATAGACATTTTATCATCCTCCTATATTCGATTATTGCCAATAATTATTACCATTAATTATTGCTATATATACAGCTCAGGCATATATCCTTACCCGACTGCCTATAGTCATTTTTTCAATTGGTGCTGGTGCCTGCAATGGCTGTCCGAAAGGCATCTGAGCAATCAATTTCCAACTGTCCGGAACACTGAAGTCTGCCTTTATTTTATCGTCAATCAAGGGGTTGTAATGTTGCAGATTAACACCCAATCCCATATTGGTGAGCGCTGTCCAGATGGCAAACTGCAACATACCATTTGCCTGCTGCGCCCATATCGGAAAATTATCAGCATAAAGGGCAAACTGCTTTTGCATTGCCTTGACCGTTTCAGTTTCATCAAAATATAAAATAGTACCATATGCCGCTGCAAAACCAGCCAGTTTTTTTTCTGTAGGAGCAAATTTATCAGCAGGCACAACTTTTTTTAATGCATCTTTGGTATCCTGCCAAATAGTATCATGCTTATCCCCCATAGCTACTATGACTCGCGCTGACTGCATATTAAAAGCCGATGGCACTTCCCGTGTCATTTTTTCCACTACTGCCACTATCTGCGACGGCAGAACATCAATATTTTTTCCCAGTTCGTAATTAGTACGGCGGTTACTCACCGCTTCTTGAAAACATCTCATTACAATCAACTCCCCTTATACATATCTATTATATGAAAAACGTTCTCAATAACTAATTATTATTATATTACTTAGTTATTAAAATATCAATGCCAATTTATCAATTTTATGTTTTATATTCATAAATATCAGCTTGAATAAAAACTGCCCTGCATCTCACGCAGAGCAGCTTTTATTACATAAATGCTATATATAATTTCTGATTTATTTGAAACTGCCGTTTATTTTACTAAAGCAGCAGCCTCTCTTACTATGTCATACTTACTATCGTCCGACCTTACGAATCCATTGATATGTGTCTTATTGCATCGTGTC
Source organism: Pectinatus frisingensis (assembly GCF_015732285.1). GTDB lineage: Bacteria > Bacillota > Negativicutes > Selenomonadales > Selenomonadaceae > Pectinatus > Pectinatus frisingensis. The sequence goes on along the minus strand of NZ_WIQU01000065.1, from coordinate 180,164 downwards.
TGCTCCTCATTCAGTTTAGTAAATGCTTCCGTTAATTTTTTTACCAAAGTTTTATCTAATACAGCCGACGCAGCGATAACATCCTTAGGAATGGGTTCTGTCTGTGCCACTTGATAGATATCTGCATCAGACAAAGTACCATTTTTTTTAGCCAGATCCAGTGCTTCTGAATAAGTGGCCCCCGCATCTATTATACCATTTTGCACTGCTTCAATGACCTTATTATGGCTGCCAAGAAAATGAATTTCGCCCAAAAATTTGTCTGGATCCTTACCTTTTTTAATCAATAACGCCTTAGGATAAATATAACCTGATGCTGATTTTTCATCAACAAACCCAAACTTTTTCCCCTGTAAATCATCCATTGATCTTATTCCACTGTCTTTTTTGCTGATTATGAATCCCAAATAAGATGTAGCTTTATTTACTACAGGCGTCACCATAGGTATCACATCAGCATTTTGCTTAGTAGAAACATACGCAAACGGAGAAAACCAGCCGACATCAATAATATTTTCCATTATAGCCTTTCCCAGTGCATCATAATTTGAAACAATTATCACTCTCGCCTTATAACCGATATCGTGTGCAACTTCTTCCAATATTGGCAAATATGTTTCCTTAATGACAAAAGGTGACACGAACGGATTGACTCCAAAAATTATTTCATCCGGTTTTTTATAACGACTGGCCACTTTTTGCACTTGTGAAGCAATAGCCAGCATAGACTTTGTATATTCAAAAAGTTCTTGAACATTCTTTTCTTGTTTAGTTACACTATCTAATGAAGTCTGTGTATTCGCTGCAATATTAACAGTTGACCCGCTGATTTGTTCTATAACGTTAGCAATTTGTTCAGTGGAGCTTCGCTGGCTATCCGACAGTGAGCACAAATTATGCGCATTTGTTTCTATGTCCTTTACATCATTTACTATGCCATTGATTGCCTCCGCTGATTCCTTGGCAAGCACTTCCATATTCTGTAATTTTTTACTGCCTTTTTCTATCGTAGTTGTCACACCAGTTATATTATTGGTGATATCCAGGACTATATCTTCTACTTCCTTCGTAGTTGTTTCGCTTTCTATTGCCAGTTTTCTTACTTCTTTAGCGACAACAGCAAATCCCCTTCCATTTTCACCAGCCCGGGCTGATTCAATAGCAGCATTAAGTGCCAAAAGATTAGTCTGACTGGCAATATTTCTAATTTTCCCAACAAAATCCTTTATTTTATCAGAAGCCGCGTTCAAATTATTCAATTGATTGATAGCATCCTGCACCGTATTGACTATATTCAACATAGATGTGCTCATACTTTCAATCTGCTGATGATGCTCCAAGGCGATTTTTGAAGATTTTGCACACTGGGTAAAACTATTTTCGGAAGCTTTATAAACATCACTGGCTGAAGATGCTATTTCCTCAATTGAAGCTGTGGCTTCCTCAGTCTGAGCTGCATTTGTACCGCTATGCAAATTTATTTCCTCAGAAAGTTTTTGCAGTCTGTGCAAAACCTCCTGATATTCCGATACTCCCCAGCGAATCTGCTGCGCTGTAAATCCCAATTCTTCAGCAACTTTCAATAGATTAACATCTTTACCAAAGTCATTATTTGCCTCCTGAGTCTTTGTCACTTCAGCAACCGGTTGATTTTTCTCCCGGCAGTTATCGCGCTTTACCAATATGACACTAATAATTATATTTACCAATATCCCACCGGCTAATGCTAAAAATATGTTTTGTTCTGCGGCATAAATAACACCTGTCAATATGACACCAATACTATAAAAAATAGTTTGCCATACTTTACAATTCATTTTATTTCATCCTCTTATAATAATATTAATTTATTTTTCCAAATAATGGAAATCTTCTTTCTATCTATAATTATTGATATACTTTTTTCATAATATCATTATTATTTTTTATAGTCAAGCATAATATATTACTTATCAGGTTAATAACACAAACAATTTATGTATTCACTGCATAGATAAAAAGCTGTCACTGTAGCAACAGCTTTTTATCTATAGTATGGTAAATTCCAGAATTATCAACGATCAAATATATCGTCCCAAAATGTATATACAATCATTGCACCCAATAAAATAAAAATGAGAATATCACCAAATCCCATAATTCATAACCTACATTTCTACATTTTCCAGTCGTTCATTAGGTAAATAATGACGCCCTGTTTTGGCACACGGTTTTCCGTCAAGCAATACCACGTCCGCAGTAAAATCAACATTAGTGGCAAAAATACTGCTGCCCACAGCATATACATTAACCGGAACTTTATTTTGTTCAAACAAACGAATCCTGTCAGGATTGAATCCGCCTGATACAATAATCTTCACATGATTAAACCCTTCATTATCAAGTGCCGCTCTGACATTGCGCACCAGCTGCTCATTTACCCCTGTAGGTTTAAAATGCCCCATCTGCCCGATCAATGATACATCGACCATCTTATCCGAAGTGTCAAGCCGCACACCTTCAAGCTTATCACCGAGTTCCCGTGCAATTGCCAAGCTGGTATTGACACAGTCATTATTAAAATCAACTAATGCTATCCGGCTTATTTTGGGATCCATATATTTATCAAAAGCCCTTGTCGCTGCTAAAGTATCTCCGTTAAATGCTGCTATCAGAGCATGCGGTATCGTTCCAGCCGCCTCTACTCCCCAACACATAGCATTAGCCGGAGTTGATACATTGTCCATACCGCCCACTTTAGCCGCATAACCATCGCCCTCCTGAACAGTGTATTCATCAAAACGTGATGGGAAAAACAGCACCGGTTTGCCATTGGCTGCTTCAACTGCCCTGCTGCAATTCGTGGCTATCTTTGTTCTTCTGGCCAATATGCCCAGGTATACCGTTTCCAAATGAATAAAATCAGCCAGATTGCCTTCTATCGTCATCACTGTTTCCCAGGGTGCCACTTTATCGCCGTCGTGAAGTGCCATAATTTTCAATTTTTTAGGATTACGCGAACATTTCTTGATCAGAGCAATGACCTCATCTATACCGCAAAGCATTGCGTAATCACGTTGAAAAATTTGTACAGTAACGTGAGGTGCCATATCAGCTTGTTCTAAAATTGCCTGCGTCCGCAAAAAATAAATATCACTATAAAATCCCTTTTCTATTTTTTCCACCGGAAAATCGAATGAATCCGGATCCAATCTCTTTTTCATCAGACATCCTCCTAGATTTATGGTATCTATTCAGTTTCTCTTATTATACTCAGCCGACAAATTAATAAAAATACGCCGGGCCATATAATATATAAATAAGACACCCTGCTTTACCACATACTATAACCTTATAATAAAACTTGCGTTTATTATAATATTTTTAAGCTGTATTGTCTACTGACAAGCACATTGCAAGCTTTTTCTGAGTATATTCAATGTTGGAAGAAACATTTAATTATGTTATATTTTATAGTAAATAACAATTTTAGGAGTATTATCACTATGAATCAAAAAAATAATAAGTTTGTTATAATCGACGGCAGTAGTTTAATGTATCGGGCTTTTTTTGCTCTGCCACTCTTAACAACTGAATCCGGGAAATACACCAATGCCATTTTTGGTTTTGTCAGAATGCTCGTAAAGCTGCTTGAAGAACTGCAGCCACAATATGCAGCAATAGCTTTTGATAAAAGCCGCCAAACATTCCGTACAGAAATGTATAAAGACTACAAGGGGACCCGAGAAAAAACTCCTGATGAACTCAAAAGCCAAATTCCCTTATTACACGATTTCAGTAATGCCATGGGCATAAAATTTATTGAAATGGATAACTATGAGGCCGATGATATTATAGGAACACTTGCCACTAGTGCCGCTGCCAACAATTATGAAACAATAATAGTTACCGGTGACCGTGACGCCTTACAGCTTATCCGTCCTAATCTAAAAGTAATGATGACAAAAAAAGGTATCAGTGAAACCGACATTTTTGATGAAACAGCTTTTATGGCGAAATACGGTATCGTACCACAACGATTGATCGATCTTAAGGCATTAATGGGTGATAAATCGGATAATATTCCCGGTGTATATGGTATTGGTGAAAAAACTGCCTTGAAATTACTGACCCAATATCAAACCTTAGTTGGTATATATGAAAATATTACCGCTATTTCCGGTAAAAAATTGCAGGAAAAATTAATTAATGACAAAGAAATGGCCTTTCTTTCCTATAAATTAGCTACGATAAAATGTGATATGCCATTATCTTTCAACACAACAGATTTCACTATTGCACCAGATGCAAACTTAATAAAATCTTTTTGCACCGTCAATGAGCTTAAAAGCGTCTGGCCGGCTTTGAATCGGCTCTGCGGCAGTGATGCTCCCACTGCTGTTCCCGCTGCCGCCAATGAGTATATTACGCTGGTGCCAGACAATATTGCCAAACTTGCCCGGCAAATCAAAACTGATAAATATTTTATTTACCTGCCGATAATCTCCGGCAAAGTTCCCCATATGACATGTAATGGCTTTGTTCTCAAAACAATGGTCGAAAAACAACCGGCTTTATATCTGCCCAATCAACCCGAATTTGAGAACTTCATCAAGTCTCTTTTTCAGGATAAAAATCTGACCGTAATAACCTATGATTTAAAAAACACTTTGCACTGCGCGTTTAAACCGCAAGGTAAAATCATCGACTTGTTGCTTGCCGCTTATATGCTTGATCCGGCAGCCGGCGATTATAATATGACCAGTTTAGCTGCTAAATATCTTATTGAAGAACCGCCTGCCTACAAGCCTGATTCAAGTGACAGCCTGCAATCTGAAGCCGTTTATTACATAAATACCATTTCATTAAAAAAATTGGCCGACATCTTAACAGATGCCCTGCAAAACAAAGATCTTTACAATTTATATGAAAAAACCGAATTGCCTTTGGAAGATGTTCTTGTATCGATGGAAGAATACGGCGTATATATAAACGACACCAAATTAAAAAATATGTCCGACGAAATCGGCGGCACCATCTACAAACTACTCACTGAAATATATCAGCTGGCTGAAACAGAATTCAATGTCAATTCTCCTAAACAACTTGGTGAAGTATTATTTGAGCATCTAAAATTACCTGTGCAAAAAAAGACTAAAACCGGTTATTCCACCAATGCCGAAGTATTGGAATCCTTACGCCCCTATCACCCCATTATTGAGAAGATCCTTGATTATCGTATGTGGAATAAACTGAAAAGTACTTATTTAGATGCGATGCATGAACTGATTGATACAACAACACATCGCATACATACTACTTTCAACCAGACAGTTACTGCCACAGGCAGATTAAGCAGCTCTGACCCCAATCTGCAAAATATTCCTGTACGAACCGATGCCGGTAAAAAAATTCGCAGCCTTTTTGAACCAGGCAAGGGGTATGATCTATTTTTATCAGCCGATTATTCTCAAATAGAATTGCGCATTTTAGCACATATGTCCGATGATAAAAATTTTATTGAAGCTTTTCAGCTGGAACAAGACATCCATTCCCGCACTGCCTCAGAAGTTTTCAACGTACCGCTTGATGAAATAACACCGGAACTGCGCCGCCATGCCAAGGCAATTAATTTTGGCCTTGTATACGGTAAAAGCGACTATGGCCTGGCACAAGAGCTGCACATTTCCCGCCAGGAAGCCGCCGACTATATCAGCAATTATTTTGCTAAATATGAAGGAGTAAAAAAATACCTGGACAACATCGTTGACCAGGCACATGAAAAAGGCTATACTACTACTTTATTCGGACGCCGCCGCTATCTGCCCGGCATAAAAAGCAGCAATCATAACATTCGCTCACAAAATGAACGAATGGCAATGAATACACCTATACAAGGCACCGCTGCCGATATCATTAAAATGGCTATGATTGCCACTTGGCAGGAATTAAACAAGCAAAACCTTAAAAGCCGCATTTTACTACAAGTTCATGACGAACTGGTCATTGAATGCATCAATTCTGAAATACCTGTCCTAAAGGATATTTTACATAGAACAATGCAGGATATCGTCAAATTAAAAGTTCCCCTGACCATAGACATAAACACTGGTATCAATTGGGCTGCAACTAAATAGCTGTCTGCTATAAATAATAAAAAGGGGTATCACACATAATCATTTTCATTCATAAATTGCAATGTTTTGTTCTTTTTATCCACTTTCAAAACGGCGGAAGGCCGCAAGCGGTCAATTGCATCTTTATGAGGTCAATGCCTTTCATGTGACACCCCTTTATTATATTTCTCTGATACCATTTCGCCATGGTGTCGAAGTATTTTTTAAATTTGCCAGATCATATGGTGTTTCCTGATATACATAATAGTTCAGCCAATTAGCAAAAAGCAGGTTAGCTACACTGCGCCATTTCACAACAGGCTGTCTTTTAGGATCATCATTAGGATAATAATTACAGGGTATTTGAATATCCAATCCTGCTTTTACGTCGCGGTCATACTCCCATTTCAATGATAACGGGTCGTATTCCGCATGTCCGGTAATAAAAAACTGACGATGCTTCAAATTGGCAATGGCATAGACTCCGCAGCGACTATCCGATTCAGCCATAATCGTCAATTCCGGGACTTTTTCAACGTCACTGCGCCGCACTTCAGTATGACGTGAATGCGGTACATAAAATTCATCATCAAACCCTCTGAACAATTTTTCATGTTCTACCAGCAGACGATGTTTATATACGCCAAAAATCTTTGGTTCCACTGCATATTTAGGCACTCCATAATGATAATAAAGCCCGGCCTGAGCTCCCCAGCAGATATAAAATGACGAAAACACATGAGTCTTTGTCCATTCCATTATTTGGCAGACTTCATCCCAGTAGGCTACATCTTCATATTCCAGCTGTTCCACCGGAGCTCCCGTCATGATAAAACCATCATATATATTATTTTTGACATCCGCAAAAGTACCATAAAATTCAGTCAGGTAATCCATGGAAGTGTGTGCCGGTGTATAAGACTGCGTATAAATAAAATCAACTTCGACCTGCAGCGGAGTATTTCCCAGCAAACGCAGCAATTGTGTTTCCGTTACCGTTTTCAACGGCATAAGGTTCAGTATGAGAATATGCAGCGGACGTATATCCTGCTTATACGCACGATCTGTATCCATTACAAATATATTTTCTTTATCAAGTATTTGCGCTGCCGGCAAATTATTAGGAATTTTTATCGGCATATCTTCACTTCCAAAATTTAGTTATATTATATCAATGACCGGTTGGTAAAACATTATCACCATTAAACTCAGGGATAAATCTTTTCGAAGAACTGGCCCGTTCTTGTACAAAACAATTTTTTATTCCCAAGTCCAAAGCCGCATCAATAACTTTTTGATATTCAAATGTAGTCAATTTTCTATTCAGCTGAGGAATTTCCGCAGCTTTGTATGCCGGAGTATATTGATTCATCAAACTTAAATAAATATTATCACCAAATGTCTTCCACAGCCATTCCACTATTTTTATGCTATCCTTATACTGCCATGGTAAAATCAGGTGTCTCACCAGTACTCCCTTTTTCAGCATATTACCTGCCATAACTGCTGGTCCCGCTGCTTCATACATTGCCCTTATTGCTGCCGTTGCCGTTGCCGCATAGTTTGGCGCCTGCGAATATTTTCGTGCTATCGTTTCATCCCAATACTTCATATCCGGCAAAAATACGTCGACATATGGTGCCAGCATCTTTATCGTTTCAATTGTCTCATAAGCATTTGTATTACAAACGACAGTCAATTTCAATCCTGCTGTCCGGGCCGTCTTCAACGCTGCAGCTATCACGGCCGCGTACTGTGTTGGTGTCACAAGCTCAAGGCATTCCACGCCCCTTGCCTGCTGCTCTAAAAATATTTCGGCCAAACGTCCCGTATCAACGGTAATCCCATATCCCAGAGCACTTATTGCATAATTCTGGCAAAATATACACCGCATATTGCAATTAGAAAAAAACACTGTTCCAGCGCCATTCTTCCCCGATATACAAGGTTCCTCCCACTTATGAACACTGACCAATGCCACTTTTGCCTCATTACCGGCCCGACAAAAACCCGTTTCACCATTTTCTCGCTTAACTTTACATTGCCGCGGACACAATGAACACTTATTATCTTCTACGATAATTTATCTCACGCCCTATAATACAAATTATCCTATAGCTTTATTCAATATTTTTAATGATTGGCCATTTTATACATATTAATGGCATCCTGTCTGGTTATTGGTTTAAAATTACCGACGGTTTTCTTGCCATAGTCAGTGCACATATCAGCCAAATATTCGAGTATTTCATTTGATTGTACACCGATACCCAATTCCGTGAAGTTGACCGGCAGCCCGATTGAATGAAAATATGCTTCCATTTTGTCAATGCCGCCAAGCGCTGCCTTTACCTCGTCACTTTCATTAATATCCCACAATACTTTCGCTAACCGGGCAAATCGCTTCACGTCAGTTTTATAACTATACCGCGCCCACACTGCCCACATTGTTGTCAATGATGCTCCATGTGCCACATCGAACTTTCCGCTGAGTTCATGTCCAAGCTTGTGAACACTAAAATCCTTGCGTCGTCCTAATCCCGTCAGATTGCAATGTGACAGACTGCCGCAATACATTATTTCACTTCTTGACAAATAATCATGATCTTTTGCCAACGCATCCTTGCTGAAATGGATTACATTCTTCAACAATCCTTCCGCAATAAAATCTGTCATACAGTTATCGCTGTTTTTATCAAAATAACGTTCCAAAGTATGCATAAGTATATCCCCTATACCACAAGCTATCTGAAACCTCGGCGCACTATAGGTCAATTCCGGATTCATAAAAGCAACTTTAGGACGGTTCAGCACAGTACCCAAGCCGCGTTTCTGACCTGTGGCTTCATTGGTAAGAACAGCAGAATCGCTGGTTTCACTACCCGCAGCAGCCAAAGTAAGAATACACCCCATAGGTGTAGTCTTAACAGGTTTAACCTTATTTTGCCAGATGTCATCCCATATGTCATAAGAATTATTAGCCAGACCAATAGCGATCGCTTTAGCCGTATCAATGACACTGCCTCCGCCCACAGCCAGTACAAAATTCACTTTTTCACGCTGCGCCAGCTTAATTCCATCACGGACAAATGAAACCACTGGATTTGGTTTAACACCACCTATGACAGCATACTCCAGTCCCTGCTCTTTTAAATCAGTACAAACAGCATTAAGTAATCCCGTTTTTTTTACGCTGCCTCCGCCATAAACCAGCAAAACCTTATCGGTTCCATATGACTTTATTTTACTACCTGCTTTTTTTTCTGCATCTTTGCCGAAAATGATCTCTGTCGGACAACAATATTCAAAACTATTCATTATATTTATACCTCCCAAAACTCAATACCTCTGCACCAGCAGCCTGTCAATATCAATATCATTCAATGAGTCTACCTGCACATCAGCTGCCGAAACATTTTGACCGCAATCCCTATAATCAGGATTACAATATGCCACACAATAATTCCCGGCCCTTTTCGCTGCTGTCACACCCGCTTCAGCATCTTCTATCACAGCACATTCCTGCGGTTTAATACCCAGTTTTTTTGCCGTCAATAAATAAATCTCAGGATTTGGCTTACTGTGCAGCAGTTCTGCTCCGCTCATAACTACATCAAAACAATCGTATATGCCAAATCTCTTAAGAAACATTTCAATATTTCGCCGCACCGACGAAGAAGCCAATGCCAATGGCACCTGTCTATTATGAAAATCCTTAATTAAAGCGATAGCCCCTTTAACCGGATGTACAGCATCATTATCTGCAATATATTCTAAAAACAACTGATGTTTGCGTGCGACAATTTCATCTAAAGAAATACTGGAAGCTGCCCGGGTGATAAAATCACTAAAAAAAGCCCTTGATGACCGGCCAAAGTAAGGTAAACAATCCTGCCGAGTACAATTTATACCATATTCCCTCAGCGTTTGCATCTTAGTTTTAATATGGATGGCTTCGCTATCGACAATTACCCCGTCCATATCAAATATTACTGCTTTCATTCTTATCATCCTCAAAAAAATATACTGATATTATAACATTTTTTATTTTGCCTGTCATTTTGTCCTTGACCAGAAAAATGTTTAACATTTCTCCTATTATTTACCAGCAAAAAACACTTGCTAAATTCCTTCTTATAACGTACACTTGTAATAGTTTCATTATCATAAAGTAATAATTTGACAAATGGAGGTCAGTATCATGAACAAAATTTTCAGCATTGTTTTTGCGGCTGTCTTTGCAATAAGCATTTATGCCTTCTATTCACCGGCACAGGCATCTGCTGCAGGGTTAGGTTCCATAAATCTTGGTGAAGTACTTTCCAGCTATCCCGATATGCAAACAACCAATGCTGCCATTGATCTTGAACGCCAAAAGACTCAGGACGAATTCAACAAAAAATCTGCTTCCCTTGATGACAAGGGTAAAAAAGAACTTTTCGACCAATTAAACCAGAAGCTTTCTGATCGCCAGAATGAACTTATTAAACCGATTCGTGATAACATTCAAAAAGCAGTTGAAGCCGTAGCTAAGGAAAAAGGTCTTGATTATGTGATAGATGCTTCTGTCGCTATATATGGTGCAGAAGATATTACTAAAGATGTTATTGCCAAGGTAAATGCGCAATAATTAAATGAAATCATTACTTTTACCTCACTGATATATTCATTAATACATCACTTGACAACAAACGACAGTTCTTGAAACAGGTTTCTGCCAGAGCAGTTACTTTTCTCATGAATTGCCGTTTTAATATTTTCTTGACAAAAATTGCCCTTTCCAGTATCATAATATACGTTATTGCTGGCATAGCTCAGTTGGTAGAGCAGCTCATTCGTAATGAGCAGGTCGTAGGTTCAAATCCTATTGCCAGCTCCATATGTATATCAAGGCTTCCGGGGAAAAACCTTGGAGGCCTTTTTTGTTTTGCCATCTTTGTATCTTGTATTAAATCAAAACTATCCTAATATGATTAATGTTTTATACCTTCTAATCCTTTATTACCCGTTTCTGACAATAAAGTTTTAACTAAAAAACATAACAAAATACAACATATACCAAATTTACCAAATAGTTTATCATTTAATAATCACATAAATATGGTCGGTATGGTGACAGTCTATGAAAATAAGAAAAAATTATACATGCCCTCTGGAAATTATTCATGATATTATAAAGGGAAAATGGAAACCAATAATAATCTTTAAACTAAAAAACAATTCAAAATCCCTCTCAGAACTAAAGAAAAGTATTGCAGGAATATCCCAAAAAATGTTGCTTGAACAACTAAAAGAGCTTCAAAAGTTTAAAATTGTAGATAAGTCAAGTTCAAAAGGCTATCCTCTCCATGTGGAATATTTTCTTACTAAAAACAAAGGAACCAGACTTTTACAAGCTTTTGAAATAATGCAGGACATTGGAATTGATTACATGCTTGAAAATGGTAAAAAAAAAGAACTCATAGAAAAAGGATTTACCAATGATATACTTGATCAGATTTATAATAAGTCATAATACCCACAAAAAAGTGGGTAATTTACATCATCGCATTTATTTCATATCATGTATATATAAGGAATGAGGACATAATTCTTAGAAATAATAGGAGCATGTTATGAAATGAAAAATGAAATATTGATTTTAATTGATATTCAGAATATGTATTTTGCAAAAGGAGCTTATAGGTTACACGAGCCTGAAAAAACTGCAAAAAAAGCCGCTATAATATTAAAAAAATTCAGGAATGACCATAAGCCAATAATTCATATAAAACATATGTTTAATATCAGTGAAAATCCCAATGGTGATTATCTTTTGGAATTTAATGAGGCCGTTATGCCGCAAAAAGACGAGGTAATACTGACAAAGAATTATCCCAATGCTTTTTTTAAAACTGATTTAAAAAATGTACTAGATGGGCTTCAAGCAACTAACCTTGTAATTATCGGAATGATGAGCCATATGTGTATCGATACTACGGTCCGTGCGGCTCAAAACTACAATTATAAAATCATTGTAGTTGATGACGCTTGTACAACAATGGATTTAAAATGGAAGGGGGAAAAAATTGCTGCAAAAATTATCCATAATAGTATAATGGCCTCTTTAAATGGAGTTTTTGCAGATGTTGTTACAGCAACTGATTATCTATATACAAAAAACATATGATTGTATAATAGACATGAGATTATTATGTGCAGGAAACTATAACCAATTATGTGTAACCAAAAAATTAACTATTACTCCTGGATTGGTGTCAGAATAAATATTACTCTAGGAAAATCAACCGGCCGCATAGCTATCCAATTATTTCAATTCTTCTTGGAAAACGTTAATTGATAATTTGTTAAATAAAATACATTTTTTACAAAGATGCCCTATAGTTATTACCCTTGTCACTATCTAAAAATTAATTTATGCAAACGTCCATGCCATAAAACAAAAAGAAAAGTCGGAAAATTTATGAAAAAACTTCTTTGGGTAGTCATATTACCAAAATTTGCCGATTGGGAAACTGCCTTTTTAACTTCAACAATAAAAAGTATCGATCCTGATTATGAAGTCAAATATGTAAGTATTGAAAAAGGAATATGTACTTCTATTGGTGGATTGCGGGTTAACATTGACTACACAGTGCAGAATACTCCGAAAGAATTCTCAGGTTTAGTGTTAGTTGGCGGTCTTTCTTGGAGAACCAAAGAGTCCGAAGCAGTAATGGCACTAGTCAATACCTCTTTAACCAATAAAATTCCTATGGGTGCAATTTGTGACGCTACAGTATTTTTAGGAATAAATGGAATTTTAAACAATATAAAACATACCAGCAATACTTTGACCGAACTAAAATCATATGCTAAAGACAAGTATACCAATAAAGAAAATTACATAAATGAACAAGCTGTAGTTGACAATAATATCATCACTGCCAATGGGACAGCAGCATTAGAATTTACAAAATTAATGCTATCTGCATTGGGTGTTATGCAGGGTAAACAACTTGACGATTATTATTACTTTATGAAAAATGGGATATATAAATCTATCCAGCAAGGAATAAAAATACCATTTAAATAATATATTATTTAAATGGCTGGGTATAAGAAAACGCTAACAAAAGGGCTTCCATAGTTTTTCCCCTGGAAGCCTTTTTATTTTATTCCTTGCCATAAATCTAATCCACATTTTATTCTATTAAATTTATTGCTTTTATGAAATATTGAGCCATTTTAGCTGCTGTTTGTCTATTTTTATTTATTGTGGAAAATTTTTTTATTTTTTTTTATAAAATTGCTAAAAAAAATGAAGCGTATATGCTCTTTATTAATATAGGGCAAATTTAATATAAAAAGTAATAGATAATATCCTGAAAAGGAAAAACCACCATGTAAAAAAAGAAGATTCTTTAAGTTTTGTCTGTAAATATTGCTTTATCCCTGCATCAATATTTTTCAGATTTTACAGTTGATACTCAGGAAAGTTATATAGCTGTATTATTCAGCATCGTTCTTTTCAGTAATGTATCGTTTAATATAATTAAACATTGGAATGGTCAAAAACAGTACCCATGCCGGATGCCACAGATGATAAAAAAATCCTATTATTAAATACACACATACAACACAAAGTGTGTATGGAAAACTGGCCCAGTCTCGTTCCCGCACCATTTTGACTATTCTACAAAGCAATGGAACCGCTATAAATATTATCCAAGCCGGATGCCACAGATGGTAAAATGTGCCCAGCATTATATAAATGATAGCAACAATGGACATAAGTGGAAAAGTATGTCTGTTGTGTTTCCATTTTTTTTTGGCTTCTGCCCAAGTGTAATTTTTTCCATCGACATTTATGGATGAACCATCTTTTTGTATGTGCAATGATTCTTTATTATTCTCGCTCTGTGCATGTATACCGGTTATATCGATATGCAGCGCTGCACCATTTTTGCCTTCCATACGGATACCGGTTTTATCAATATGCAGCCCTTCACCATTTTTACCTTCCATGTGGATACCAGCGTGTTTACAAACAGATGACGCATCATTATCATCTGACGGTTCATTTTTTCCCTGCGGAACGGTATTATTATTATTATCAGTGTTACTGTTGCCAATTAGTAAAAAGTCAAGTGATACATCGTATATTTTAGCCAGCAATATGAGATTGTCAGTATCCGGTGACGCTTCACCGCATTCCCATTTACTGATTGCCTGACGACTTACGCCCATTTTTTCGGCCAGTACCTCTTGAGAATATCCTTTTTCCCTGCGTAATGCAACAAATCTGTTGGCTAATTCAATATTCATACTTTAAGCTCCTCTTTATAAAATTCAACTTGCTTAGAGTTTAACCGACTTTATGTGGTTGCACCATATATACTGCTTTGCATCTACGCAACTATTGGTTGCGGATGAGTAAAGGGACTAATTGCTGTCGGCACGGTACGATTTTTGATACAGCATATATGTAATTGTAGGAAAGGGTCTGCATTTATCCATAGCAGATCCCTTCCTTTTTGTTATGTTTTTAGCAATAATTAATTTTGCATAATTTTATTACCGAGTAAATTCCACAATTTTTTCTTGCAGCAGTAAAAATACCTTTGCCAATAAGTAACCGTCAGCTGCTGCGTGGTTTAAGCGCACACTCACCGGCATTATCAAGCGTCCGTCCTCTTCACGATAACGTCCCCAATTTACAATTGGCATAAAATAAAGATAACCATCCGGCAGTTCAATATGCAGTGAATCATAGGATAACCAAGAAATATATGAGGCGTCAAACCAATTTGGATGATTTTCCATATCCAGTGCGTATTCTTGCGATTGTTTTGCCTTTACTATGTCTTTTACGCATCCACTATAAAAGCATTCATAATTATTATGATACTCCGTATAGACCGGTGTACAGCTTTCTGTCGCCTCATGAAAAATATATTGTGTTGGATTAATTTTGTCATATACAATAATCTGCTGTGTCCGCCAAAGGTATCCCATACGATAATCTTCCCTTGAATTTAAAGCTTTTGCCAACACATACAGAAAATTAATATAAAACTTTGTTCCTGTATTCCGTGAACAACTTTCCAAGTTTGTAACATCTAAATGACTGGTCATTGAAATAGAACACTTGCAATCTTGTGAAAAATGCCGGAATACATCACGTCGATAATATTTGTCTATATCAATAATTTTGTAATTCATATATTTTGCCTTCTTTGCTTTAATTTCTGCTAAAATGCAGCAAAGCCGGCAATCAGCGACTTCCATCACTCCATACAATCGCCGCTGTGCCTGCTTTGTATGAAGTTTTTGCAATACAAAGGATCATGTTGCCACCTCCATATGTACTTATATAAAAACAATAGCAATTTTCCAAAAATTAATTTATCATTTTAATTTTATTTTACATTACAACTATGAATATATCAAAATTTACTTAACTTTTATTTCAAATCGACGATAATATATACAGGATAAAATATTAATGTTCTATTTTTAAAAGGAGGTTTCTTTATGTCTATTATCAATAGTTTATCTAATAGTATATTATCAAATTTGCTCTCAAATAACACCACTTCAGCATCTTCGTCAGGAACTACAGATAAAAATACTACAGCAGCTGCAAATACGACAAGCAGTTCTGCTTCTTCAGGCAAAGATACAAATTCACTCAATGATATTGTAGTAGGAAAAATGCCTGACTCTAAATCTCCCTCAACTAATGATCCCTCTTCTGATGATTCTTCTGCCAATGATTCGTCTTCGGTAACACAAATTGTAGATGAATATATATCTTCTCTACAGATGCAAAATAATTCTCTGGCAAATTATTTACCTGATAATAGCACTTCTGATTCAGGGCTCTACAGTGTACTCACTTATGGACAAGATGCTAAAGTTCAAAATATAATCAAACAATTTTCTGATCAAATTCCATCCGAAAATACTTCTTCCGGAACATCATCTGGCAGTTCCGATACATCAGATACGGACAAGGGATCTTCCATACATCCAGATACAACTACTGATTAAACTGCTTTTATAGTTAACTTCATATTATTTATCCTCTTAATTGAACGCGATAATGTAAAATTAATCATAAATCAATTACTTTGATATCATTCAGAAATTTTTTTAATGCATCGTAATATTCACCGGGATTACTGGCAATGGAAACAGCATGTTGCGCGGCCGGGAAAACATATAATTCTTTATATGCCGGGCAAGCATCATATAATTTTTGCATAGAAGCTGCCGGCACCAGCATATCTGCCCCGCCGTGCAAAAACAACATTGGTTTCTTATCATTGCGTATGGCTTTCAACGGAGACAGATCCGCCATCGTTTCACCAGTATGCCAATACATAGATACCTGACAATAAAAGCTCAATATTTTAACAACAAAAGCGTCGTTATCGTTCAACTGTAAAAATGACTGCAGTTTTTCTTGATATATACTAGCCAAATCAGCATACGCACTGTCCTCTACATAAAAATCAGCTTTTGTCGTTGCATATGCCCCGCTGTGCAGCACGGCATATGCGGCTCCCAGTGATATGCCGTGTATTCCTATAATACTATTGCTTTCCTGATTCTTGAGATATGCTATCCACT
The DNA here is from genome assembly GCF_015732285.1 of Pectinatus frisingensis. Classification (GTDB taxonomy): domain Bacteria; phylum Bacillota; class Negativicutes; order Selenomonadales; family Selenomonadaceae; genus Pectinatus; species Pectinatus frisingensis. The sequence continues at coordinate 163,452 of NZ_WIQU01000065.1, read as the reverse complement.
CATCGATATCAGCAGTCTCACTTTTGCCCCAAGTCATTTGCCCCTGACTTTCTCCGTGCCCGCGTAAATCTACCAATAGAATATTAAATCCCAATTTTTGATAAAGCGATACATAATTTATCGACATTGATCTATTTTGATATAATCCATGTAAAATGATAACAGCCTTATTGACTGATTTACCATTTTTTATGTATGTTCCAGTCATCTTGGAACCATCATCGGCATTTATAGTAATCCGTTTCCATTTTTTTTCATTCTCATATTCTTTGATTTGAGCGACATTTTGGGAATAGTCAGCCAATGCCGGTACTAAATTATCCAGCCGCTGCTTATTAAGCATAAGGTATAACATATTACCAATGGCTATTCCTATTATATTTATTGCTATGAAAATCCCTAGTATAAGACCAACAAAAAAAATTATATATTTATGAAAGATACGCATTAATGCCATCACCTGAATCATTTATATTCTAAAATTATCTAACTAAAACAAATTTCTGCCACATAGCCGTTCAGGTTATCATCCTATTGCCAGTAATAATCTGATGCGGATCAAATACATCTAAGCCATTCGTGAGCTGGCAGTCATAAATCGCAATTTTTTCAATATTTTATATTAAGATCGAAGGTGTACGAAATCATAATGCCACATCCGGACGATATCTTCTCATCCCCGTAAATTTCAAAAATTGAGGCATTTTATCATTACTATCCCATTTCCCCTTGAAAATCCCAATATAATCAATTTACAAAAAGTATTTGAAATATCTATTTGTCACATAAAAATTATACCACTTTTGTGATTGATCTCATCACTGTCTATATATAACTTTTATACATACATCGAAAAAATACCATTTATTACCTATTTGTCTAACCTTCCCCTCCAAAACATCCCGGACAATTAAAAATTCTTCTCCGTTTTTTTCTTTACCGACTTTATTATATCGATGAATTACAGACAAATTACATCTGACAGCTGCTTCTTTACTTGTTATAAAAACAACTAGTAAATCACTGCTCATATGGTGTGTAGATTCAAATTGTGATAATAAAGTCCTATGCAAATTCATTATTGTATCGATATCACCGCAAGCACTATCAATCGAGGGTAATTTTACACCGGCCTGAGCTGCAAAAATTGTTTCAAATATTTTATTATTAAAACATTTTTCATCTAATGCCAATATATATCTGCTTACTAAGTCCTGGATCTCCCGCTTATTAACAAAATTTAAAATACCATTGGTTACAGTCATAATTACACATATCTCCCCTATATTATTTTTATTAATAAATACTCAAGGCTTACAAATAAAATAAACCCCAGCCAAAATAATTGACTAGGACTTATTACTAAATTCAGTGCCTTAAATTTTCTTAAGTAAAGTGTAACATGATTCATGAATCATTATCAAGTGACCTATCCCAACAATAAAACTTGACTAATGATTCTCAGTTACTATAAAATAAACCAAAATACTTATAATTTTATTTTAACTAAAATCTGCATATTAATATATACTGCCAATATTTAAAAATTTATTCACACCGACAAGTTTCTCCAAAGGAGATTTTTTATGGACGATGATGCATTAAAACAAAAAATTCTTGATAAAATGACCAGGGTCTGTCTTTGCAAAGTAATTAACCGCGCTGCGATGAAAAAAGCTATTGCTGCTGGTGCCGATACCGTAGAAAAAGTAAAGGAAGCAACCGGTGCCGGCTCAGGTCCCTGCCACGGCCGCCGCTGTACCCCAAAGATTGAAGAACTTTTGCTGCAAGCTGAACAGTTAAAAAAACATACCGAATGAAAATAATAGTACCGTTTTGCGAACTACTATCCATTTTCATACAGCCGAGTTTGATTCCGGCCATTTTTTTTGCCCTCATAAACAGCAATATCAGCGCGTTTAATCAATGAATCTAATGTCATTTTTCCATCATAAGCAGCAACTCCTAAAGTTAAAGTTACCTTTATATCAACTTTTCCACATCGGAAATTATGATTTTCAATATTATGTCTGAGTTTTTCAGCTATACCAAAAGCTCTTTTTTTATCGGATGATGGCAATAAGATGAGAAATTCTTCTCCTCCCCAGCGAGAAATATACCCATATTCTCTTATACATTCCTGAAAACACTTTGCCACCTCCTGCAATACAAAATCTCCACAATCGTGTCCATATTCATCATTGATTTTTTTAAAAAAATCAATATCCATCATTATAATGGAAAACACATCACTTTTTCCATTATAATTTTTTATCATTTTTTCCAAATTTTCTATCAAGAAACGTCTATTATATAATTCCGTCAAAAAATCTATCTGCAGGGAATGTTCCAGTTTTTCCTTAGTCTCCGACAATATCTGATTTTTTTTCTCCAGTTCATTAGTCCGCTCCTGCACTTTTTGCTCCAAATTATTAATCAATATTGCCAAATGTTCCGACATATTATTAAATACTTCACCTAAAATTCCAATTTCATTTTTTTGAGAAGTTTCAGCTTTTGCCCTAAAATTACCCGCAGAAAATTTTTTTGTAATTCCGATCAGATCATAAACTGGCAACAGATATTGGTCTATCTTCTTAGCCGACATATATATTGAAATCAATAATATAATCGTAGACAATGCTACCGATATCCAAATACTCTTTTTTATAGCAGCTACATAATAATTTTCTTGTACTGCAACCACAATAATCCACCTTATGCCATGATTTCTATATTCAGTCATTTTTATATAAAAATTTTCTCCATTTTTAACTTCTTTCGTATTATTTTTTTTATAATCCTTATAAAGATAATATGCTTTTTTTATAATATCATCTTTTATATTTTCTATACTATCTCGATGAAAATTCCCGGATTCGTCGATTGTAAAATTGGCGGCATTTTCCGTATTAGCCACAATTTTTCCTGATTTTTCTTCAAATATATAGACTTTCGCCCGACGATTTTTTACTATGTCCTTTAATTCGTCATTAAGTTTGTTTAACGTTATATGTGTTCCTAAAACGCCAATAAAATTTTTGTCTTCATCAAAGACAGGATAAGATGCCGATATAGCCAGATCCTTCATGATAAAATGCTGATATATGTCTGAAAAGGCAGGGTATTGCTCCTCTTTTGCAACAATATACCAATCGCGCGTACGCGGATCAAATTTTCCTAATTGTTGTGTTAGATTCCTTAACTTAAAGTTATCATCCAACAAGTAATAAACAGAGCGACCATCCGTTTGTTTGTTGCTTTTCATGAATTCAAGCTGATTATCTGTATTTTTTCGCACCCCATAATATTCACCGGCTTCTGTTCCAAAGCTAAAACTATATACATTTTCATCAGCACTGCGCATAACACCGCCAAAAAATTTGGCAGTGTTATCTTCATTGTTTGTGTCCAACAACCCTTTTTCCAAAAAATATCTGTTATTTTCATTTAGCTTAAGTGGTACATCGACAAAATCTTTTATTCCCTGTAAAACAGCTTGCGCCGTTTCTTCTTGTGCATATTGCATAATTCCGTCTATAGATACTTTCCAATAATAAAAAATAATCAAACTTATTATGCACATTGTCACCAGCAAGCTAGAGATGAACAAATTTCTTATTTGATTTTTTATTGATCGATTTAGTAAATGGGACATGGTTTCCATACCCTCCCAACGCACGATCTTAAATTCACTGAAGTATTTTAATGGCAATTTCTTCTTGAGAAATAAATTCTCTTAGTTTGGTGACGCGACACTGTACATCAATGTTAATTGATTTCGCCATTACTAGAATTCCTGTCATAATTGTTTTTACCTGATAATCGATAATAAAGGTCTTACACAATTTGATGCAAGACCTTATATTATCGTATTTTTATACTGCCTATTAATTAATTGCTGCAAATGCTTTATAATTTACATGGTACTTAATTTATTATCAAAAATCATTATAGAACTTTTATATCTTAAATTTTTGAATAGCATTTTGCAGTCCAGCGGCCATCTTAGCTAAGTGAGTACTGGCTGAAGCTATTTCCTCCATTGAAGCCGACTGTTCTTCCGTAGCGGCCGAAATAGTCTGAGTTTCTTCCGATGTCTTTTGACTTTGCACCTTTATATCCATAGCAGTATTAACAACGTCTTGAGTTCCTGCTGTCAACTGTTCTGCTGTTGCAGAAATTGTAGTGATTTCTTCAGAAATTTTCTTTATCATTTCAACAATTTCCGTAAAAGTTCGCCCTGCAATATCGACTAAATCCTTACCGTGCCCAACTTCATGCCTGCTTTCCTTCATAAATGTAACTGCCGTTTGTGTTCTTACTTGTACATCATGGATCAACGTCTGGACATCTTTAGAAGCAGCGGTCGATTGTTCGGAAAGCTTTCTCACTTCTTCAGCTACCACTGCAAAACCCTTGCCATACTCTCCGGCCCTGGCTGCCTCAATAGCAGCATTTAACGCCAAAAGATTTGTCTGATCTGCAATACTCGATATCAACATTACCATACTATCTATGTCTTTGGATTTCTTTTCCAATTCATCTATGACATTAGATGTACTTTCCGTTTTTTCTCCTATTTTTACCATCTGAGCCACAGTATTTTCAATAGCCTTACTGCCTTCTATCGCCGAATTGGCAGTTGACTCCGACTTACGCGCCACACCAACGGTGCTTTCCGTAACCTGTTGTATTCCCTTAGCCATTTCTTCGATTATATGGTCAGTCGCCGTAGCCATTTCTAATTCTTTGCCAGCCCCCTGAGCCACTTCAGTAATCGATACAGCAATCTGCTGTGATGCAGTGGCTGACTGTTCTGCACTTGCTGTTAATTGTTCTGATGATGCTGCCACTTGCTCCGAAGTATTTGTCAGATGTTGAATCAATGTGCGGATATTTTTATTCATTATATTAATCGACCTGGCCAGATCACCAAATTCACTGTGATCTGCCAAATGATTCTCATTTACATTATTGGAAAAATCCCCTTCTGCAATTTTTCCCAAAAATTGGATTGAATCATTTAAACGACCGTCTATCTGCTTGACTATCATTATGCCGAGAAGTATGCCCACGACAACTGCGATTACTGTAATTGTCAATGCTTTTATTGTAGCACTTTGGATCATTTCTACAACTGATTGATTAGTTTTATCAGCGCTTTCATTCGCTTTATTCGAAATTGCAATTAATTTGTCAAACATCTGGGTAAATAGCGAATCTGATTCTTTTTGAAACAAAACATATGCTTCTTCATTTTTATTCTGCGTAGCCAGATTTATCACATCAGTGGTACTATCACTATATTTTTGCGCCAATTGCTTAAATTCATCAAGGTCAGATCGCTCCTGCTGATTCAGATCCATATTTTCATAAACAGCGAGATTATCTTCGAAGGTTTTTCTTTGATTATCTATATCATTGCGCAGCATTTTATTTTCATTATCATCATTTGTTACCATCAGTCGATAAATATCCGCCTGGGCCCGTCTCAAGGCCAGGCGATTCTCATAAACTATATCGGATATTTTAACATCCTCATTATATAATTTATTAACTTTCTGCCTGCTGTCCTTTAAATTCAAATAGCCTATTATGCCCACTATAATGATACCCAAACTAAGAATGCCGATCAATAAATAAAGTTTACGACTTACCCTGAGATTATTAAAACCCTCCATGTTGTTCCACCCCTTTATGATTTAGTTTTATCTGAGATAATTCTACTCTATTTGTCTAAATCCTTGTGAATATTCAAAAATTTTTATCCATAATGTAAATTTTGTGTTATCTGGTTTTCTGTAAAACATTTTTTTGGTCAAAAACAAAACATCAACCGCATTTTATGCCAATCTTTTAAGGTGTACCGATTATCAATTTTACCAAATTTCCCTTTACATTTTTCACCTGTAATATTTTAATATTCGCCTTTTCAACATTTTCAACTGTTTTTCTATTGATATTTGATCCAATCAAATGTAACGACAATGGATTCAACATATCCATCAACCTGCCCAAAAAAAAATTTTCACTTCGTACATGCTCCAAAAGAATTATTCTGCCATCAGGTTTACAAACACGCCGTGCTTCTTCGAGTCCCTTAACAGGATTTGGCACTGAACAAAACACACAGGTTGCCAACACTGTATCAAAGCTATTATCTGGAAACATCATATTCTGCGCATCCATTTCCAACAGTTTTATCGGCATCTGTCTCTGTCTAACCACTTTTTGGGCTTTTGCCAGCATACCAGAACTAAAGTCTATGCCAATCACTACACAGTTTTTATAATATGACAAATTTTTCCCTGTTCCTACACCGATTTCCAAAACATTACCGCTTGCCAATTCCACGATCTGTCTGCGCAGTCGCTTTGAAATCATTTTATCCATAAAATTATAAAAACGAGCTGTACGATTATATCTTTGTTTTATAACTTTTGTTTGATTTGTTATCATTTTATTCACACTGCCCCCTTTTAGGAAATTACAATAATTGATTTTTTACCTTCAGATATGTTTTTTTAATCGTAAACTAAAACCGATCAAATTATGATTAATCAATATATACTGATAATCAGCTTAAAAGGCAGGAAATTTGCTATCTGCAACGAACTTTTAATCTATTACATATTTTTAACAATGATCAATATATCATTTATTATGTAATTATATATGCTATTTTAAGTTAGGAGATTAAATTATGGAAGCAAGTCCAATGAGTCTATTTGAGAAATTTATAAAAGAGGCTTATGGCTCACAATACGTGATTCCGGTATATCAAAGGAATTATACCTGGAAAAAAAACAAACAGGTCAAACAATTATTATTTGACATAGAACGAATATTAAAGGGTGAAACCAACCGTCATTTTATTGGTACTATCGTATACGTCATTACCAATACAGACTTTATTGTGCGAGAAAGAGTTGTTGTCGATGGACAGCAGCGCCTTATTACAATGTTTTTAATCGCCTATGCCCTGAAAAACATTACTGAAGAAAAAGGCGAAACAGAGCTTTCCCAAATATTGGTAACTAATTATTTAGAAAATGCCAACCAAGATAAATACAAATATCGTCTTCAACCGGCAGTTTCTGACGATGATGCCTATTCACATATCACCGAAGGGACGGTGGATGAATATGAAGGTTCATCCATCGTCATGGACAACTACAAATATATTTATAATCGTCTGATCTATTTAGTAAATAAATATTCATCCATGCGTGTGATAAATGCACTGCGCGAATTGTATATTGTTCGAATCGAGCTTGATGAAACTGATGATGCCCAGCAGATATTTGAAAGCATAAATTCAACCGGTGAAAAATTAACTGCAGCTGATTTAATCCGCAACTACATTATGATGAACAAAACTAATGACGTACAAGAAATTATTTACAGCAAATACTGGTTAAAATTGGAACATATTTTCCCGCAGTCAAGAAAACTTGCTGAATTTATCCGGCTTTATCTTGCCAGTAAAAGTTATATTCTTGTCACTGAACGGGATTTATATGAAGAATTTAAAAATTATTGGAATGAAAGATTAAGCTCATCAGACTTTAATGCCATCCTGGCAGAAATGCTTAATTATGCCAAATATTTTCAACGTTTATACATAAAAAATACTATTGACGAGTTAGGGGATGTACTAAAGGACTATCGTAAACTGCAAAGTCTCATGCCCGCACCATTTACCATGTGTTTATTGGATTATTACCAGAAAAACTGCATTAGCAAGGAACAAACTATAGCTGTACTGAAAATCATAAATACTTACCTGGTAAGGCGCTATATAAATGGACAGGATACCAGCGCCATTTCACGATTTTTCCCGGGATTTTTAAAAAATGTACAAAATCAACTGGCTAAAAATGGGCATTATGATAAAATAGTGGATATTTGTATATATTATCTCATAAATATAAATAAAGGCAAAGCTTCTTTTATGCCGGATGATAAACAGTTGCGTGATTATCTTCTGACAGCTAATGCCTATTCTTTGGCAAATATCCGTTGGATACTAGACAAAATCGAAACGCATAATAACCCAGTATCAGTCGATTTAGAAATGCTGAATATCGAGCACATAATGCCGCAAACCCCGAATGTCTATTGGAAAGAGGTATCCGGTTTGGACGATGACGAATATATCGATATAGCCAATCGTTTAGGTAATTTGACTCTGGCGGCAATAACAGATAACAGCAAAATGGGTAACAAGGATTTCGAAGCAAAAAAAGACGTCTTAAAAAGTACAAAACATCTCCGGTTAAACGAAGATATTTTGAATAAAAAAAACTGGCGCCCCACAGATATCAATAAACGAACCCAAAAGATAACAAATGAAATCATAACGATTTTTCCATATGTGAAAACGACCTATACTTTGGGTATCAATGAACAAAAACGTGATATATTTTTAAAGGCAAAGGGAATCATTGCCCGTGGTCATCTAAATAAAAATAACAGTATAACTGTTTATGCTGACAGCCAGGTACGTTTCGATAAAAAACCCAGCAGCGAAGCCTTAAGAGAAAAACGTGATGAATATTTGGAACAAGAAATTCTCATCAACAAGGATGGCAAGTATTTGTTTTCACAAGATTTTACTTTCAAAACCCCAAGTGCTGCAGCCGACTTCATCTTAGGCGGATCTAATAACGGCTGGCTGTATTGGAAAGACAGCAACGGTATATCTATCAATGAAAGTCTGCGCAATAAAAACTAACTTTCTGTTCTTATAGTTTTTATTACAGAAAAACGCTTATTATGTGATGAAAACTAATACTTTCCAGACTATTGACTTTATATTGCACATTTATATATTTCTCCGACAGTTTTTCACATTTTCCAATATATGTTTTTCTATATATATTATTGTCAATTTTCATTTACGTATGCATATTAGTGCGTTAAAATAAATATAAGAGGTGACACGGTTATGAATGATAAAACAAATATTAAAAATATTTTTGAACAAATAGCCAGACATAATAAAATTACCACACTCAAAACAAAAAATGGTGCTGTCGTGGTAATGAGTGCCAAGGATTACAAAGATCTGATGGAAACATTATATCTTCTTTCCACACCAGATGTAAAAAAAGACTTGATGGAAGCCAAAAAGGCCTCTGACAAAGATTTTTTTAATGAAAATGAGGTGGAATGGTAATTGTATAAAATACAGTGCTATAAAAAAATTTCTGCCGCATTCAATAAACTAAAAGGATCCAACAAAGAAATCCAAACCATAATCGATAATCTACGAAATGATCCATTTGCTGACTCTGCATCATATGAACGTCTTTTGGGTGATTTATCAGGTTATTATTCACTCCGCATTGGCTCGCAGCACCATCTCATTTATTATATATTAGACAATAAAAAAATTGTCCGTATCGTACATATTTAGCTATAATTAATGACTTTTCCGCTGATTCTGAATATTTACTGCAATAACAAATATATTTCATTGATGGCTGTTTTCACAATATTTCAATATTGATCATCTATGGCTGCTAAAGTAATCAATTAAACAATACTAAAATTGTATTGCTTTTTTCAACAACTTTAGTATAATATAAACAGACAATTGATTAGCAGTCTTTGGGGCAGGGTGAGATTCCCTACCGGCGGTAAAGCCCGCGAGCCTTTGGCAGATTCGGTGTAATTCCGAAGCCGACAGTTATAGTCTGGATGGAAAAAGATTGTGTGATTTTAAGTGGGTTTAATAAAATTATCACAAAAATTCATTCCTTTAAAATATTTTATTCCGCCACACGGGCTGTTGAATACGTAGTGTATTTGGCAGCCTTTTTTATTTGTCAAATCGGTTGAATAAATAATATCTCAATGATGTCAATCTTTGTATAATAGATATAATGGAGGTGTTTTAAAATGAATGATGACGAGCGATATATGCAAACAGCAATCAATTTAGCTAAAAATGCTGTTGGACGGACAAGTCCTAATCCGATGGTCGGCGCTGTCATCGTAAAGAATAATCGTATTATCGGCTGTGGCTGGCATAAAAAAGCCGGAACACCACATGCTGAAATACATGCCCTGCAAGCTGCCGGTGAACTTTCCCAAGGTGCCACACTCTATGTTAGTTTAGAACCCTGTTCTCACTTTGGGCGAACACCGCCTTGCTGTGATGCTGTGATAAAAGCCGGTATTAAACGCGTCGTTGTAGCAATAACTGATCCTAATCCTAAAGTATCAGGCCGTGGCATAAAAAAAATGCACGATGCCGGTTTAGAAGTCGTGACCGGAGTTTTAGAAAACGAAGCAGCAAAACTTAATGAAGTATTTTTCAAATGGATAGAAACAGGGGTTCCTTTTATCACCATTAAAAGTGCTATGAGTCTTGACGGTAAAACAGCAACCGCCAGCGGTCAATCAAAGTGGATAACCAACGAAGCATCACGTACTTATGGTCATCACCTTCGCGATATAAATGATGCTATAATGGTCGGTATCAACACAATTATAGCAGATAATCCCACATTAACCACCCGTTTAGCAGCAGGCGGTAAAAATCCAATCCGAATAATAGCCGACAGCACAGGACGTATCCCTCTGGATGCAGCAGTATTAAATGATAATGCAGCCTTAACGCTGGTGGTCGTAACCGCAAAGGCTTCACCGCTTAAAATTGCCGCGTTAAAAGCAAAAAAGAACGTTGATGTTATCATCGCAGATGCTGCTGAGACTGCCGGAATTAATCTGACTGATCTTTTTAAGCAACTGGCACAAAGAGAAATCTGCAGTATCCTGATAGAAGGCGGTGCGACTTTAATAGGCAATATAGTAGAAGAAAAACTTGCCGATAAAGCTTATTTTTTCATCGCTCCTAAAATTGTGGGTGGCAAATCGGCCAAATCGGCAGTTGAGGGACCCGGTATCAAAAATCTTGCTGACGCACTCACACTCACATCTCCCGTGATAAAAAACCTTGACGGTGATTTTCTCATAAGCGGTAATTTAAATAAGGGAGGCACACCACATTGTTCACAGGAATAATTGAAGAAATCGGCAGCATCCGGCAAATGCACTTTGGAACTGCATCAGTGCAACTTGTCATCAATGCCAAAAAAATTTTAACGGATGTCAATATTGGTGACAGTATTGCCGTAAATGGTACTTGCCTTACCGTTACTGACTGTAACGCTCATTTTTTCTCAGCTGACGTCATGCCGGAATCAGTGCGAAAAACATCACTATCCGAGTTAAAAACCGGCAGTCCTGTCAACTTAGAACGGGCCTTGCAAATAACTTCCCGTTTAGGCGGTCACATTATGAGCGGTCATATCGACGGCACTGGTAAAATTATACAGAAAAAATCTGAAGATAATGCTATAATAGTCACCCTGTCTGCCACCCCACAGCTACTGCGCTATATCGTAAAAAAAGGTTCGGTTGCTATCGATGGTATTAGTTTAACGGTAGTCGATGTTGATGCACATAAATTTGTGGTTTCACTTATTCCTCATACTGCAGCAGTAAGCACTATCGGGCAAAAAAAAATTGGTGCAATAGTTAATGTTGAAACAGATATAATAGGCAAATACATAGAAAAATTATTATCTGTAGATACCGACAAAACACCAGCAATATCTGCCTTAAATACTGATTTTTTACAAAAAAATGGTTTTTATTAAATTGTTACGCCCAATATTTACAATAAAAAACTATTTTATAATAAAATAACTTGAAAAGAGGGCTCTTTGTGGAAATAAAATTTGATTCTATAGAAAAAGCAATAGATGATTTTAAAAATGGTAAAATGGTTCTTGTCGTAGACGATGAAGATCGGGAAAATGAGGGGGATTTGATTGCCCCGGCAGAAAAAGTAACACCAGAAATAATGAATTTTATGGCCACACATGCCAAAGGACTTATCTGTATGCCTATGGACGGAGCGCTTGCTGATAAGCTTGAACTGACCCCCATGGTTGCCAACAATACAGATAACCACGAAACAGCTTTCACCGTAACTGTTGATCACGTTGACACCACCACCGGTATCTCGGCTTTTGAACGAGCACTAACTGTTCGCAAAATGGTCGAGTCAAATACCAAACCAACCGATTTACGCCGTCCCGGCCACATTTTCCCACTGCGTGCTGTCGAAGGCGGTGTGATGCGCCGTACCGGTCACACTGAAGCGACTGTTGATCTTGCCAGACTTGCCGGTTTGAAACCAGCTGGTATATGCTGTGAAATAATGAGTACGGACGGACATATGGCTCGTACACCTGAACTATACAAATTTGCCAGGGAAAATAATTTATCTTTCATCACGGTAGCCGAACTAATAAAATATCGCAAAAACACCGAATGCTTTATAAAAAAAGCTGCTGAAGCTAACTTTCCCAGTAAATACGGCATGTTTAAAATAATTGCTTATGAAAGCCAGCTTGATGGTAAATGCCATATCGCTATCATAAAGGGTGATGTGCGCGGCAAAAAAAATGTTCTGGTGCGTGTTCATTCCGAATGCCTTACCGGTGATGTACTTGGTTCAATGCGCTGCGATTGCGGTGACCAACTGGCAACGGCCTTACGCCGCATTGAAAAAACGGGTGAAGGTGTTGTCCTTTATATGCGTCAGGAAGGCCGCGGTATCGGGCTTGCTAATAAAATACGCGCTTATGCTTTGCAGGATAAAGGTAAGGACACTGTAGAAGCCAATGTTTTATTAGGATTTGAACCAGATATGCGTGATTATGGTATTGGAGCCCAGATTTTATCCGATCTCGGGTTGACCAGCATCAGATTGATGACCAATAATCCTGAAAAAAGAGCAGGACTTGAAGGATACGGCTTGGAAATAGTTGAAAGAGTACCTTTGGAAATTCCCGCCAACGCTTTTGACGCCAAATATCTGGAAACTAAAAAGGAAAAAATGGGACATCTTCTCAAAAATGCCTGATAACGATAAAATAATTATTTATAATATATTGGAGGAATAATGATATGGCAAAAATAATTGAAGGTCATCTATCTGCAAAGGGGTTAAAATTTGGCATCGTTGTCGCCCGTTTCAACGAATTTATAACCAGTAAATTACTTTCTGGAGCACTTGATACACTAACACGTCATGATAGTGATGAATCGGCTATTACTGTAGCGTGGGTTCCCGGTGCATTTGAAATTCCTCTCATCGCCAAAAAAATGGCCCAAAGCAATAAATATGACGCTGTCATTTGTCTGGGATCTGTCATTCGTGGTTCGACATCGCATTATGATTACGTCTGTAATGAGGTTTCTAAAGGTGTCGCAGCAGTTGGACTCTCAACCGGCGTACCGACAATATTCGGCGTGCTGACCACGGAAAATATTGAACAAGCCGTTGAACGTGCCGGTACCAAGGCTGGCAACAAGGGTTCTGATGCTGCCATGAGTGCCATCGAAATGGCTGATCTATTGAAAAAATTATAATCTACTATCTTTAAAGGGGCTGATACTTTTGAAAATCGGTATTATAAGCGACACACATGGCTGCGTCGAACGTTTCACACTTGCTTATGATAAATTTTTCAAAGATGCTGACATGATAATTCACGCCGGTGACGTTCTTTATCATGGACCACGCAATCCTATATTACCGGATTATAATCCGGCTAAACTTGCCGAAAAAATAAACAGTCTGCCTATGCCAACAATCATCTGCAAGGGCAATTGTGACAGTGAAGTTGATACATTAGTTTTGAATAGTCCTATTCAAGCTCCATATACTTATGTCATAATCGACGGTTTTAAAATCGTCACTACACACGGTCATCATGTAATGAGTGACCAAGAAAAGGATTCTATGGCAGCTCATTTCAAAGCCGATTTATTTATAAGCGGTCACGTCCATATTAACGTATTGGAAAAACGGGGAAATACTATATTTCTTAACCCCGGTTCACCCGCTTTAAGTAAACGTACTGATCATCGTCAAACTGTCGCCATTCTAACCGACACCAAAATTTATATTGTTGATATTGATACCGGTAAAACCATACTTTCACTGGATAAATAAAATTTACTAAACCTACGCATTATAAAAAGCAGCGGGATATTTACATTCCACTGCTTTTGTCTTAGAATATAAAGCGAAACTTAATTCAGCAAGTTTATTTTACATTCCACCATAAACAACAATATACAGGAGGCAATTAGGGCACAATGTTTACCAACAGCAGACTTTTCCGCCGTATAGATGTCCCTTTGATCATAGCAATCATTATTTTAATATTAATCGGCATCGTCATTATAGGCAGTGCCACTCACATAAATACCCCCAGCAGCGAACGTTATTGGTACGTTCAGCGGCAAAGCATATTCGCACTAGTAGGTGCAGTTTTGGTTTTTTTAATGATGAAATTTGACTATCGAATGCTGCAGCCACTGGGCAACAAGCTGTACATCTTCAATGCACTTTTGCTTTTAGCCGTTGATATTGCCGGACATTCAGCCTTAGGAGCGCAACGTTGGATTCAACTTGGCCCGATCAGCTTTCAGCCTTCAGAATTTTCCAAACTAATAATGATAATCTCTCTGGCTGTTTTACTTGAAAATCGTGTTGGCAAACTAAATACTTTTAAGGAATTACTGCCAGTTGCTTTATATATGGTAATTCCATTTGCACTTGTCGTCACCCAGCCTGACCTCGGAACAGCATTAGTTTTTTTGGCAATTTTTTTCGGAATGATATTTGCTGCCGGTGTCAACATGAAAATAATCGGCGTTATATTTGGTGCCGGACTTTCATGTCTGCCAATTATCTGGCATTTTTTAAAAGAGTATCAAAAAATGCGCATTATGGTATTTATAAATCCTAATATTGATCCTTTGGGCTCCGGCTATCACATAATTCAATCAAAAATAGCTATCGGGTCAGGTCTTTTATATGGAAAGGGGCTCTTCCATGGCACACAAAGTCAGCTTAATTTTCTTCCAGAAAATCATACTGATTTCATTTTTGCCGTTATCGGGGAGGAAACTGGTTTTATCGGAGCAGCGATAGTCTTGCTGATTTTTCTATTTATCCTATGGCGCGGAATAAAAATTGCCCGTGAGGCAAGTGATAATCTTGGTATGCTTTTGGCCGTTGGAATAAACTCAATGCTGGCCTTCCATGTATTAGTAAATGTAGGTATGACTATCGGTATTATGCCTGTCACAGGTATTCCGCTTCCTTTTATCAGTTACGGGGTAAGCTCGCTGATAACCAATGTACTGGCAGCGGGATTATTGTTAAATATTTATAACAATCGGCAACAGCTCATGTTTTAATATTAGAATAATTACACATCATGTGTCACTTATCAATTTATAAATATTATTTGTTACTGAACGGCATTGTCCTCGAAAATGCATCCCACCATCACTATATGATTTACAACCATTTCTAATAACGGACAACAATAACAAAATATTACATATTTATGAATGAAAAATGGATTACGTGCGACAACATCTTCCCCTAAAGTGAAAAATAATAAAAGGTACCACTGCATCTATATTTTATACAATTATATTTATAAAACAGATTCAAGATAATTCTTGATATTTTTTATTATTAATATGGCACATTTATTGTTTACTATTTTACTCATCAAATTTCCATATTTTTTCCACAAAAATTTCACAATATCATTATATAATGATATCATCTAAGAAAGAGGAGGTGCATCAACATGATGGGATATGGTTTTGGCGGACCGTTCGGCGGCGGTATGGGCTGGCTGGGAGCAGGCTTCGGCCTGATAACTCACCTGGCATTCACTATTCTCATAATCATGGCAGCAATTTGGCTTTTCAAAGCTGCATTTCGTGGCAATTACCATAACTTTAACCAACAAAATGATGCCATGGAAATATTAAAACAACGTTATGCCAAAGGTGAAATCAGCAGTGAAGAGTTCCAGCGGATGAAAAAAGAACTGGAATAAATGTTGTTTTTATATAACTAGTTCAAATATATCAATAATAGTGCCCTTGGTATTTATAACCAAGGGCACTATTTATCATATTATAATACTTCTGAAAAATATATAACGGTAACGGTATCATCCATAGTAATTCTTTTTTTATAAATACCTTCAAAGTCAGCAATCAAATCTTCACGTGTCGCAATTTCCGGATTTTGGTGATCAAGATCTTCTGATGTCAATTCAGACATTTTTTTAACTTGGACTTTATCTAAAAAAGCCACAAATAATTTCTTTTTGTATTGAAATTTTGCCCCGGTAGTTATCCAAACCAATGAATTTTCCGGATATTGTTTACTTACATCTCCCAACCATATAGTACAATTTTTCTTTCTAGCCATTAAAAGTTTTTCATGCTTGGGGGCTTGAAAATTTAATGCCATCATAATTATCTCTCCTATCGTAGGATAATAATATCCTCTATGTATAATATTTAATAATGATATGTTTTTTCCCTTTGAAAAGCGCGCCGCCGCAACCAATAAATAATAAGACAGCACGCTATTAATATCAGCGCAAAATATTGACCCGAATGCAAAATTACTGATGTATTGCTTGAAAGATACATAAACCCGAAAACAAAACGGCATAGAGCAATCAACACCATGCATGATAAAAATATATTTCCCTGCTGAATTCGTGAATATTTCAACTGCACCGCAGTAAGTAATAAAGACACTAAAAATATAACACCCAATACCACTGCCTGATATAAAGCCACCGGCCTGAAATATAAATATCCCTCAAAACCGGTAGGCCTCTGTTTAAAATCAATGTACTCTGCAATACTATGATCATTGTCGTAACTTACCGGTAAAGGTGTCCCTATCGTATTTTGCATACAAAAATTACCTATCTGATAAACAATTAGGCAGGCAATCATCCCGGGTAAAAATATATCCATCCAGTACCAGAAATTTCTTCCCGTCAGATATAAATAAAATACCGTGCCGCATAAAAAACCGATAAAAGCTCCATATATTGATAAGCCACCGCCACTGAGCAAAAAAATGTTCAAGAGCCTGTCACTAAATATCTGCCAATGAAAAATAACATACAGACCACGCCCAAACACTATCCCCAATGGTATACACCAAAGCAGTATATCAATAACTACAGAAAAATCCTCATGATGTTTTTTGACATTACCCCATGTTATCAATAATCCAATAACTATAGCCAGGCTAATGGTTAATCCATACCAATATATATGTACAGGTCCTAATAAAAACATAGCAGTACAGCTTGATACCGCCTTTCTCATTAAATAGATAAACTTTATAAACTATTATTGTAATATTTTAACTCGAATAGAAAAATTTGGCAAACGAAATATGAAATGTGGTATAATAATATTGTAGTTTATTACTTATTAGGGAGGTAATGATTGTGACTATCACTAAAGATATGAGCATTATGGAAGTAGTACAAAAATATCCTGAAACAGTCGATGTATTTGCTATGTCCGGCATGGGCTGCATTGGTTGCGCTGCCGCCCATTTTGAAAATATTGAACAAGGTGCCATGGCACATGGTATTGATATCGAAAAATTAATGGCAAATCTCAATGAAGTTGCCGATGCCGATGCCCAAGCTTAACTAGTACTGTTATTCGTAAAAATACTCTTGCCGTAATATAAAATCTATGGCAAGAGTATTTTTATTTGATAAACGATTTCCCTTAATTGTCTAATTTTATTCATTGTATGGTAACTATCTTCCGTAAACCGGATAACATCGCATACATAGTCTGCCAGCAAAAAATCTGCATATAATTATAAAAAACCTAACTCTGTATTATCAATGCATTAGCTTCAATATGGGTAATGCATTTCATATTACTATTTTTTTAAATTGAAAGGAGTCTCATTATGACAAAACCATTTTTTACTCTATTATGCGGTGCCAGAGTATTTGCCCCGCGGGATATAGGAATACAAAACATACTTATTGCCGGCGATAAAATTGCTGCTGTCTGTCCTACTGCTACGGCACCAACTAATTATCCCTGTCAAATAGTTGATCTAACAGACTGTATCCTCATGCCGGGCTTCATTGACAGTCATGTACATATAACCGGTGGTGGCGGGGAAGGCGGTTTTGCAACCAGAACACCGGAAATTCTTTTATCACAAATCACTACATCCGGCGTTACTACCGTCGTCGGTTGTCTCGGTACAGACGGCACAACTCGCAGTGTCATCAATCTTTTAGCCAAAACACGCGGCCTATGTGCCGAAGGAATATCGGCCTATATGTATACCGGTGCCTATGAACTTCCTACTCCCACTATAACCGGCAGTGTGCGTAGTGATATAATTATAATTGATAAAATAATCGGCACTGGTGAAATTGCCATGTCCGATCATCGTTCAGCGCAGCCGACTTGTCAGGAATATAAAAATCTGGCCGCACAGGCACGCGTCGGCGGTATGCTCAGTTCCAAAGCCGGTATTGTAGATATGCATATAGGAGACGGTAAATCAGGGCTCAGTATGCTTTTTGAAATAACGGCTAATAGTGAAATACCAAAATCACAATTTATTCCTACTCATATCAATCGTAATCAACAACTTTTAATTGAAGGTATTAAGTGGGCAAAACAAGGTGGTATTATGGACATAACTTCCGGCGTAAGTCCGGAATCCGGTTCAGTACAGGCAGTAAAACCCAGTCAAGCTGCTAAGCGTGCTTTAGAAAACGGCGTTGCTACTACCAATATCACTATGAGTTCCGATGGCAACGGCAGTGTACCATTGTTCGATGCCACCGGCAATACCATCGGTGTAGGCGTAGCCAGTCAAAAATCCATGCTGCAGGAAATTCGTGACATGATAAAAACAGAAAAAATTGCTCCAGATACCGCTATAAAATTTGTCACCAGCAATGTCGCCGGTATTCTTAAATTATCACAAAAAGGTCAGGTAAAAGAATCGTTTGATGCCGATTTCACTGTTGTAGACAAAGATTTTCAGCTGAAACATGTATGGGCTCGCGGCCAACATATGGTAGATAACGGACAAGCTATCGTATTCGGTACATTTGAACAAAATAGTCTATAATCCTAAAACCATTTTTATAAATAAAAAGTGTCGTTTGAACAAATTCCAATATATTTTTTAATGTTCAAACGACACTTTTTTTACGCCAATATAGATTTTATTGCTTTACGTACTATTAGTTCACTGACATTATCAGACAGATGTACCTTACCTATTTCATCCAATAATACCCAGTTTATTTTCTTTCCTATCGTTTTCTTATCATGAAAAAGGTCCTGATAAATCCCATCTTCAGTACACGCATGACATGTTTGCGGCAAATGGCATATTTCCAATATATGATGAATTTTCTGTACTACTGTCGGATCAAGTAATCCTAATTCACGGCTTATTATTGATACCCCTACCATTCCAATAGCTATTGCTTCACCATGATTATAAACATCATATTTAGTCTCCCTTTCAATAGCATGTCCGATAGTGTGCCCGAAATTCAAGATTGCTCTCAATCCCATTTCCTTTTCATCCTTGCTTACCACAGCAGCCTTAATTTCGCACGATTTGGCTGTAATATATGTGAGCACCTCATTATTTAAAGCAAAAATTTCCTTAACGTGACTTTCTATATATGCAAAAAATTCCTTATCATAAATTAATCCATATTTTATCACTTCCGCCAATCCGGTTGATATTTCCCTGTTTGGCATGGTTTTAATCATATCAAGATCTATAAACACAGCTTCAGGCTGATAAAAAGCACCAATCAAATTTTTTCCCATTGAATGATTAATAGCAACTTTTCCACCTACTGATGAATCAACATAAGCCAATAAGCTTGTCGGAATTTGTACAAATGGCACTCCACGCATATAAGTAGCTGCAATAAATCCTGTTATATCCCCAACGACTCCGCCTCCAAGGGCAACTATCGGAGATTTTCTATCTAAACCACTTTTAATTGCTTCAGTGTAAAGCTGCTTTGCTACATCCCATGACTTAGATGATTCTCCTGCTTTAATAAAAAACATCACCACGCAAAAACCGGCCTTTTCAAGCACCCTTTTTATTTTATCACCATATAGCGGACCCACATTACTGTCAGATACCAAAAGCGCAATATGGGAAAATTTACCTTGTAAAAAAAATTTTTCTATCGTTTTATTTAAATTATTACCAATATGAATATCATAACTATTTTTTCCCAGTTCAACCCGCACCGTTTTCAATTCTTCATCCTCCGCAGATATAGTATTATCTCATTAACTATTTGTAATGGTGACAGAGCATCTGTATCAATTAAAAAATCCGCCTGAGCATAAAAAGGCTTCCGTTCGTCCAGCAGTGATTGAATCTTTTCTTCTTGTGAATTAAGCAGTGGTCGATTATTACGTCCTTTTGTCCTGTGCATTATCGTTTTAACCTCAGCACGCAAACAAATAACAGCACTATTTATTTGCAAAATATCACGATTTTCCTCAAACAATGGCACACCGCCACCGGTAGCTATAACTGTGCTGGACTGCATTACCGCTTGTTTTACCGCTTTTTTTTCACATTCTCGAAAATAAGCTTCACCATACTGCTGAAAAATCTGTGGAATAGTCATCTGAACCTGTTGTTCGACCAGCAAATCAGTATCAATAAATGAAAAGCCAAGTTTTTCCGCCAGCAATTTACCAACACAGCTTTTCCCTGTTCCCATAAAACCTATCAAAACTATATTCTTCATTGTTTTGCCAATCTACTTTTATAACTTGCCACCGCAGCTTTAATATCAGTCATTGCATGACCACCGAACTGCTCTAATACCGCATCAGCTATGGTTATTGCCGTCATTGCCGCTCCTACTATGGATGCTGCTGGCACGGCACATACATCGCTGCGTTCTTTACAAGCCATAACTTCCTGTCTGCTTTCTATGTCAACAGAATGCAGCGGCATCATAAGCGTTGGGATAGGTTTCATAACCGCACGAACAATGATATTTTCACCATTTGTCATACCGCCTTCTAAACCGCCGGCATGGTTAGTCTTACGATACACTTGTTTTTTATCATCATAAAATAATTCATCATGCATTTTACTGCCTGGATTATTGGCATATTCCATTCCTGCTCCTATTTCAACTGCCTTTATAGCTTGAATTGACATAATTGCCTGTGCCAGTTTGCCATCGAGTCGTTTATCCCACTGAATATGAGACCCAAGTCCTTCCGGTGCCCCTTCTACGATAATTTCAAACATGCCGCCCAATGTATCTCCATTCTGTCCGGCAATACGTATTTTTTCCCGCATTTTAATTGCAGCATCACCATCCATGCAATTTAAATCCGAATCATTAACTGCTATTTGTGTATAATCGATCTTATTTCTGTCTGCTTTTATTCCGCCGATGTTTACCACATGTGAATAGACTCTCATTCCCAAAGTTTCCAAAAATTGCTGGCATACTGATCCCATAGCCACCTTAGCAGCAGTTTCCCGTGCGCTGGCTCTTTCCAAAATATCACGAATATCTTTCCTATCGTATTTATGTACTCCTGCTAAATCCGCGTGTCCCGGCCTTGCTGCTGTCACTTTATCACCAAACGGCTGCCCGTTTACCGACATCTCTTTAATCCAATTTCCCCAGTCACGATTTTTTACCTGCAAAGTAATCGGATCTCCCATAGTTTCACCAAAGCGAATTCCTGATAAAATATCTACTTTATCAGTTTCAATCGTCATACGTCCGCCGCGGCCATATCCCATTTGACGACGAGCCAGTTTATTATTTATTTTATTGATATCTATCTTTAATCCAGCCGGTATCCCTTCCAAAATAGCTGTCAAACATTGTCCGTGCGATTCTCCTGCCGTTAAAAACCGTAACATAAAAACAATCCCTTCTACATTATATTATTATTTAATGCGTTGCCATCCACTGATTCCATACTGGAGGGACAAAAATCATATTAAACTCAGCGACTGCATAACTATCCGTTAATCCAGCAATATAATCAACAATTGTTTGCTGTTTGCCCCAGCGTTTTTCTCTTTGTTTAAATTCCAAGGGCATCTTATCAAAATGCTCTGTATAATATTTAAACAACTGTTCGATTATAAAACAAGCCTGCTCTCTTTCTTTAGCCAATATTTTAGAATAATAAATTTTTTCGAACATGAAATCCCGAAATGCCTGCATTACGTTTTGCATATGACCTGATAATAAAATATCATGTTTACCTTCGGATGACAATATCATATCACTAACCATTCCGGTTATCATGCTGGAATGATTTTCCCCCAATGTATCAACGACTATCTGCGGTAAATCATTCCTATGAAGCAATCCGGAACGCAGGCTATCATCAAAATCATGACATAAATAAGCTATCCTATCAGCTATTTTAACGATACGCCCCTCCAGAGTCCACGGTGCCTTTTTCCCGGTGTGATTCAAAATCCCATCTTCTACGGCATCTGTCAGATTTAACCCCTGCCCATCTTTTTCCAAATATTTTACCATTCGCAGACTTTGTTCGTTATGAGAAAAATGTCCTACTAACGAATTCATTGTCGCTTCACCCGCATGACTAAATGGAGTATGTCCTACATCATGTCCTAATGCTATCGCCTCTGTCAAATCTTCATTTAATCGCAATCCCCGCGCAATAGTCCTTGATATTTGTGCTACCTCTAAGCTGTGTGTCAGGCGTGTTCGATAATGATCGCCTGCCGTAATGTATACCTGAGTTTTATGTTTAAGACGACGAAACGATTTAGAATGCAATATTCTGTCACGATCTCTTTGATAAGCCGTACGAAAAGGACATTTTGCCTCTTCTTTCGCACGGTTTGCCTCACGGCTCTTTGCTGCATCAATCGATAATATCCTGTATTCCAATTCTTCCGTCCGTTCTCGGACATTCATGTCAGCACCACCTTAATCTATCCACAAAAACATTATTACTAACTTTTATATTAAACTTATCTATGTTAATTCCTGCATTTTTAATTAAATACACCAGTTAAAACCATATACCATCTATATTGACACTTTGTCATCTTTATAACATATATGTTATAATATGTGTTATAAAATTTAATTTTTTACTTGATGGAGGATTGCTATGCGTATATTAAAAACGTCACTGTTTCTGTTGGCAATAATGCTATTTAGTACATATACTGTCTTTGCTGCTCCCAAAGTCACAGCCGATAACACCACATTCGATATTTTATCGGGAACATATAAACTAAATGGCAATGTTCGTGTTGAAACCGGCAGATATAATATAACTGCTGATCGGGCTCAGGTAAATCTTACATCCTTGGAAGTATGGGCACAAAAAAATATAACCTGTATTTATAATGGGGATGACAACGCCACACCGATAAATTTTACTGGTGATGATCTTTATGGGTCATGGTCCAATAAAACCATAACCGTAAAAGGCGGCACACATTTTACCTACGGTGATTTATCCATTGATTCAGATCAAGCTTCCTTTAACTGGGAAACCAAAATTGTCGATTTTACCGGCAATGTAATAGTTCAGCAAAATGGAAAAACCACAAAATATAGTGATGTAAAATACAATGTCATTGATAAAAAATTTATAAATGATACCGGCAATTCCGCATCACAATAATAAATCCAACAAAATCAATAAAGGCTGTCACACGAATAGCATTGACCTCCTAAAAATGCACTCACCGCCACTATGTATTACCCGTTTTTCTGCGGGTGAGCAAAGGAAATGGCATTATTGCATATTTATGAATGAAAATGGTTGCGTGCGGCAGCCTTTTTTTACATATTTTTCACAGGAATTATACCGCGTGATAAAGCGATTGGCCCGGTACGTGCTATTTCTAAAATTTCATAACAATTAAGCATATCGATCAGTGCTGCCAGTTTATCCTGCTCTCCTGTCAGTTCAATCACCACATTTTCGTGCCCTACATCGACAATATGAGCTCTGAATATACTGGCAATATTAACAATATCAGCCCGTATTGCAGAAGATGTCACCTTAACTTTCACCATAACCAATTCTCTGTTTATTGATGCCAGTTCACTTATATTAACTATTTTTATTACGTCAATCAATTTAGCCATTTGATGGATTACTTTATTGAGTTCCGTTTCATCATTGGCATCTACTACAATATTTATCCGCGTTACATCGGCATCCTCAGTATATCCCGCATTTATTGTTTCAATATTAAAAGCCCGGCGACTTATAAGTCCGGATACATGCGTCAATACACCTGGTTTATTTTCTGCCAGAATGGCGATTTGATATTTCATAAGCCGTCTTCTCCCATTACCATCTGATCAAGTCGCTTGCCGCCGGGAACCATTGGGAACACATCTTCTTCGGCAGGAACAATAATATCCAGCAAAACAGGACCTTGTTCATGCAGGAGTTGCTGTAAACCGTTTATCAGTTCCTCTTTCACCTTTATGCGAAACCCCTTAATTCCCATTGCTTGTGCTATTTTAACAATATCAGCCTTACTATTTAATAACGACTGTGAGTAACGTTCACCGTAAAACATTCTTTGCCATTGTGTCACCATTCCCAGTACATGATTATGAATTACAATTATTTTAATGTTGATATTATAATCGGCCAGTGTAGCTAATTCCTGGCAATTCATCATAATACTGCCGTCACCGGAAAGCAATATTACATTCTTATCCGGCCGGCCTAATTTTACACCTATTGCTGCCGGAAGACCAAATCCCATAGTTCCCAGCCCGCCTGAAGTTATAAAATTACGCGGTCCGTATACTTTAAAAAATTGCGCGGCCCACATTTGATGCTGTCCGACATCGGTTACAATGGCAGTATTATGTGTAACTATATCTGATAATTTTTTTATAGCATCCTGTGCTAAAATATTATTCTTATCATTTTTATACTTAAATGGCCTGGCTGTATGTATCTTTACCACATTTTCGTACCATTTTTGTATGTTTTCTTTTATTATATCATTATATGGGCACAATTTTTCCTGAAACAACGGTAACGACCAACGCAAATCACCGACTACACTTAAATTTACAGCAATATTCTTATTAATTTCCGCATAATCAATATCAAAATGAATTATTTTTGCTTTCGGTGCAAATTCACTGATCACACCGGTGACTCTATCATCAAAACGCACACCTATTCCCAGCAACAGATCACATTTCATGATAGCCATATTTGCCGCATACGAGCCGTGCATTCCAGCCATTCCCAAATAGCCGGCACTATCAGCATCAGCTGCTCCTAATCCCATCAATGTACTGGTCATGGGAATATTCATTTTTTGGACCATTTCGCGTACAAGTTGGCTGGTCTCAGACGTGATCACTCCTCCGCCGATAAAAATAATCGGCCTTTCAGCCGTCCGCAACATATCTACAGCTCTGTCTATTTTCTTCTCATCACCTATATACTTACCAGTGTAGCCGCGCAGACATATCTCAGCCGGATATTTATATTCTGTTTCAGCGGCAAAAACATCTTTGGCAATGTCAACCACAACAGGACCCGGCCGCCCCGTTCGTGCAATAAAAAAAGCTTCCTTTAACACACGCGGCAGATCTTTTATATGCCGCACAAGGTAATTATGCTTTGTTATCGGCGCTGTTATACCGCATACATCCGCTTCTTGAAAAGAATCCCGCCCAATAAGCGGTGTAGCTACTTGCCCGGTAATGCATATCAATGGTATCGAATCAATATTCGCTGTAGCTATCCCCGTTATCAAATTTGTAGCACCAGGCCCTGATGTAGCGATGCATACTCCAACTTTACCAGTTGCCCTGGCATACCCATCAGCTGCATGTACTGCACCTTGTTCGTGTTTAGTCAATATATGTGGAAAATTTGTCTTATAAATTTCATCATATAAGGTTAAAACTGCCCCGCCCGGATAACCAAAAACAAATTCCACGCCTTCATTTTTAAGACTTTCAATAACAATTCCGGCTCCATTCAAACGCACAAAGTTTGCCTCCTTTACTTAAGTTTTACAATAAATAATCAATTAGTATGAAAAAGCGGTAAGACAGACTAATTAGTCCATCCTGCCGCTCCTAAATATATCTATCGTTAAACTATTAATCTTCTTGCTTTTTGCCCAGCCATGACATCATCTTACGAAGTTTAACACCGACTTTCTCAATTTGATGTTCTGCATGTCTGCGGCGCATTGCATAAAACTGTGCCCGTCCTGCTTTATTTTCCGAAAGCCATTTAGTAGCAAAGCTGCCATCTTGTATGTCAGTCAAGATATTTTCCATTTCCTTTTTAGTTTTATCGGTAATTAAGCGGGGACCTGCTGTATAATCGCCATATTCTGCAGTGTCACTGATTGACTGACGCATATTTGCCATACCGCCTTCATACATTAAATCTACTATAAGTTTCATTTCATGAAAACATTCAAAATATGCTATTTCCGGCTGATAACCTGCTTTGACTAAAGTTTCAAAACCGGCTGTTATCAGATGGGTAATACCGCCGCATAGCACAGCTTGTTCTCCAAAAAGATCTGTTTCAGTTTCTTCCTGAAAAGTCGTTTTGATCACACCAGCTCTGGTTCCGCCAATACCGCGTGCATAAGCAAGTGCTATATCCCAAGCTTTACCACTGGCATCCTGATAGACTGCAAAAATATCCGGTACACCACCGCCTTCAACAAATGTACGACGAACGAGATGTCCCGGTCCTTTCGGTGCAACCATAAATACATCTACATCTGCCGGGGGTTTTATCTGCTGAAAGTGAATGTTAAAACCATGGGCAAAAGCAAGAGCACTACCTGGTTTTAGATTAGGTCCAATCTGGGTTTTATATATTTCGGCTTGGATTTCATCAGGAATAAGAATCATAGTAATATCCGCACCTTTGACAGCATCAGCGACTTCTGCCACTTTAAGTCCTGCATTCTTGGCTTTCTGCACGGATTTACTGCCTTTATAGAGTCCTACGGTTACATCAATACCACTTTCCTTTAAATTCAAAGCATGTGCATGGCCTTGACTACCGTATCCAATAATGGCAACTTTCTTGTCACTTACTGAACCCCAATTAACATCCTGATCATAATAAACCTTTGCCATAAATAAAACATCTCCCAAATTTTGATCGGCACTACAGTTGCCAATCTTTGATTTACAATGTTACAAGAGAACATTGTATACAGGATACACTTCAAAATCAATTTTGTCAATATTAATCTATAATAAATTTTACATAAATACATTTGTTAAAATTTAATAAATGTATTTATTCCACAATCCATTTTCGTCATTGGTTCAACAAACTCTTTATCAATATTGACAATTATTGCCTTCGGCCTATTCTCAGATATTGCATTACTTAACGCTTCAACGAATTCATCCATACTATGAACATCATAAGTATCAATTCCAAAGCTATTAACATACTCGGCGTAATTCATTCTGTATTTGAATTCACTGGAAAAATATCTCGTACCATAAAACACTTTTTGCAGTTGACGAATCATACCAAGTGATTCATTATTAATAATAACTGATATTATTGGTAAATTTAATGCTGCAATTGTGTAGTACTCACTACCAGTCATCTTTATACCACCATCGCCTGCAATATGTATAACACGCCTATCATGTTTATAGTAAATCTGAATTCCCACAGCTGCCGGCAGACCAAATCCCATAGTACCCAGTCCACCAGATGTAAACCAGGTACGCGGTTTGAATCTTTCAATATGCTGCGCTGCCCACATCTGATGCTGTCCAACATCGGTAACTACCGCATAATCTCCCCTATTTATTGTTTGTGAAATATGATGCATTACATTTGGAACATCGTATGCTCCTGTATATTCAAAGTCATCTTCTTTCCGCAGCTCATTCAACCTATTCCACCATTTTGCCAAATCATCCACTGCTTTTTGCTGCATCAGCAATGCTAATATAATTTTAATATCCCCGGCTAGTCCGATACTACTGTGTACATTCTTATCTATTTCAGCAGGATCAATATCTATATGAATAAAATGTTTGTCATTTACATACTCAGTAATATTTCCTGTCTGCCGATCACCAAAACGACTGCCTATCGCAATTACTAAATCAGCTTCAGCCACTGCACAATTAGCTGATTTTCTGCCGTGCAAACCGGCAAATCCCATGTATAATTCATGATCAGCAGGGAATGATCCTATTCCCATTAATGTCACCACTACCGGCAGATTATATTTTTCGGCAAATTTTCTCAATTCATCAGACGCCTGTCCAAATATTACACCACCGCCTGCTATTATAATAGGTTTATGTGACTGCAATATCTTCTTTTGTGCCTCTGCCGCACAGATCAGAAAATCGGCATCCGGCCGGTCTGTTTCCCGTTTTTGTAAATTATATTTTGGATATGGCACATCGCAAAAAAATAAATTTTTAGGAATATCCACTAATACCGGGCCTTTGCGTCCTGCATTGGCCAATTCAAATGCTTTTCTCAATACAACGACTAGTTCATCTGCCTTCCTAAGACGAAAACTATATTTTGTAATCGGCATCGTTATACCAAAGATATCTGTTTCCTGAAATGAATCTTTCCCCAGTAAATCGCTGTCTACCTGTCCGGTTATTATTATCATAGGAACCGAATCCATAAATGCCGTAGCAATTCCCGTTACTAAATTAGTTGCACCCGGGCCCGACGTTGCTATACATACTCCTGGCAGACCACTGGCCCGTGCGTATCCATCAGCTGCATGAGCTGCTGATTGTTCATGTGTAGATAAAATAAATTTAATACTTTCGTCACGTCCCAAAGCATCAAAAAGCGGTAATATCATCCCGCCCGGATATCCAAATACTGTATCTACATTATTCTCTTTAAGACATTTAATAATTGCTGCTGATCCTTCCATATATATCTACCTCAATATTTTTAATACATTATTATTAACCTGATTAAAGCAAATTTTTGCTGTAAAAGGCTGTTTTCCCTGCACAGTTAAAAATAGTCTTTTCTCCCCGTTCTAATGCTACTTGTCCGGTCCGTATCACCTCTAAAATCCCATACGGTGTCAACAATTGCAGCAATGCCGATACTTTTTCGTCCTGTCCGGTTATTTCAAAAATCAACGTTGTTTTTTGTACATCAATTACATGGGCACGAAATAGTTCGGCTATTTTTAATACATCCAGCCGATTAGTATCATTAGCCCTTATTTTTATGAGTGTCATTCCCCGATACACAGCTGTTTCAGGATTATGTAATTGTACTGCTGCCACATCAGGAATTTTGCCCAACTGTTTGATGATCTGATCAACAATGTAGGATTCTCCCTGGAAAAAAATTGTAATCCTTGAATACTTATTTGGCTGTGTAACTCCTACCGATAAACTATCGATATTAAACGAACGTCGTGAAAACATACCGACTACACGTAACAACACACCTGGCTGATTATTCACTAGAACTGAAAGCACATGCTTCATAATTATTCACCCTGCCAATTCACTTAATCTATAAGTTTATATTAATATATGATTTTACATTAAAAAATAAAATAAATCCAGAAAAAAGACAATAAATTAAAACAAAATGTCTTTTTTCTGGATTTATTTTATCAAAATTATTATAATATTATTTTTGTGCTAATATAAATACTGTACCAACAATCAATATACTGCCAATTATTTCCGGCCAGCCAAAAATCACATTCATAAATATAACCGACAATACCACAGAAGAAAAAGGCTCAATAGATGCCATCGCGGCGACCTCTGTGGGATATAAATATTTAGTACTTTCTATATATGACCAAAAAGATATCACCGTACCACAAATTACAACAAACAACACCCCTGCAGCCGCCTTAAAATCAAAAATCCCCTGAAAGGCGAATGGTGACTGAAAAAATGACAGCAATACTCCTCCTATGAACATTCCCCAGCCAACAACCAATGAAGAGTGGTACTTTTGCAGCATTTTTCTTGGCTGCAGCGTATATATGGCAGCCGCAAAAGCTGAAATCAATCCCCAAAACAGTGCAGTTTGCGAAATCGCTAAACGACTAAAAGTTCCCTTCGTAACCAATAAAAAAGTTCCCACTAGTGCCATAATCAGACATAAACTTTCTCTTATCATCGGCCTGCGCCGTTCGACTATTAAAACATACAATAAAACAACTATAGGCATAAGATACTGCAAAATTGTTGCCGTAGCCGCATTACTATAGCTAATAGCACAAATATATGTATATTGTGTCATTAGCATTCCAAATGCACTAAAAATAATTATATCCTTTTTATATGGGCTCCACCATATAGACGAAAGCTGACTATGATAAATCATCTTATCGACCGTCAGCAAAACTGCCCCACCGCAAATAAGTCTGATTATTGTCAGCCAGCCCGCTGCAAACATTTTTTCTTGCAGTAAATACTGTACCACTACACCGGCAGCACCCCATAATACTGTTCCCATAATAATGAGCAAAAATCCTTTTAACCGGTCATTCATAAAATATGATTCTCCTTTAAAACAAATAATACATTGCTATATTGTAACACATAACCGCCCCATATTCATCAGCAATAATTACGTATAATTCATTTGGCGATTTCATATTCTTTAACCGGACAAACAATAACCATATCAGCTATCCAACGGTTTTAATACCGAGCTTAAAAATGCCTGTGTTCTTTCATTGTCCGGATTTGTAAATATTTTATCCGGTTTATTTTCCTCCACAATATAACCATCTGCCATAAATATTACCCGATTGGCAACTTCTCTGGCAAAATTCATCTCATGTGTAACAACTACCATTGTCATACCTGATTCTGCCAAAGAACGCATTACTTTTAAAACTTCTCCGACCATTTCCGGATCAAGCGCCGACGTTGGTTCATCAAACAACATTATACTGGGATTCATCGCTAATGCACGAGCAATGGCGATACGCTGTTTTTGCCCACCGGACAAAGTATCAGGATAAACATTTCTCTTTTCCTCCAGACCGACTTTTTGAAGCAGTTCTCCTACTTTTTCGGCTGCCTGATGTTTATTTAAAATTCCCAGCTGAACCGGAGCCAGTATTATATTTTTTTCGACATTATAATTGGGAAAAAGATTAAATAACTGAAATACCATGCCAATTTTTTCCCTAAACTTATTTATATTTTTTACTTTAGTAAGATTTGTCCCAAATATTTCTATGTCACCAGACTGTATCTCTTCCAAGCGATTCAGGCAGCGCAGCAATGTACTTTTACCCGAACCGGAAGGTCCGATAATACACAGCACTTCTCCCTTTTCCACCGAAAAGGAAATATCCTTCAACACTGATAAATCTCCATAAGATTTAAACAAATTTTTTACTTCAATTATTTTTTCCATGCTGCAGACTCCTTTCCACATATTTGGCCAAAATTGACAAAAGAACTATTACTATCAGATACATAACAGCAGCATAGGAATAAACCTCAAAAGGACGATAATTGCGGGCAATTATTATCTGTGAATTCATTGTCAATTCACGTACGCTGATAACCGAAAGGATTGAAGTATCCTTGAGCGTAGTAATAAACTGATTTATTATTGGCGGAATCATTATTTTTACAGCCTGTGGAATAACTACTAAGGCCATAGTACGGAAATAGCCAAGTCCCAAACTCCTGGCTGCTTCAATTTGCCCTATATCAACAGCCTTTATCCCACCGCGGAAAATCTCTGCCAAATATGCACTGGCATTAATTGTCAAAGTAATAATACTGGCCAGCAGCGGATCAAACTTTATATTGAGCAATGCGCCTACGCCAAAAAACAAAAACAACCCAAAGATCATTACTGGTATGCCTCTCACTATATAAACATAGGCCGTATAAAAAATTTCCAATATTTTTATTTTTGACAATGCAAATATCGCCAAAATCAAGCCAACGATAAATGCTAAAATAAGTGAAGCACCAGCCATTATCATCGTAATTTTAAGGCCAGCAAGTAAGGATGGTAAACATTCAATTAATAAAGAAAAATAGTCATTCATATTTTATCCCTCATAAGTAAAAAGCAGCGGATGGATTCCTCCATCCGCCGGATTTCACTATTTATTTACTATGTTTTACTGATATTGTTTTATAATTTTATCATATGTCCCATTGTCCTTGATCTTCTTTAATCCTTCATTAAACATTTTAAGTAAATCAGCATTGCTTCCCTTTTTAACTGCAAAACCGTACTGTGGTGGATTATCATTAACATCTTCAACTGCGACACGAAGCTTGGCTTGTTCACCTATTTTTATCTGATAAGAAATGACCGGATAATCTTCCAATAAAAAGTCTGCATTACCATTAGCAACTGCCATCATCATTCCTGGTGAATCATCATAGTAAGTTATATTTAAATTGTATTTATCCTTGTTATCTTCAACAAACTTAGCCCCAGTGGTACCTTTTTTTACGGCTACCGTTTTACCTGTTATATCAGCTAATTTATTAATACTTGTATTATCCTTGTTTACTACTATAGATGAACCTGATTTGATATAAGGATCAGAAAAATCCACTGTTTTTTTGCGTTCATCAGTAATTGTGATACCTGCTATAGCACCATCAAGCTGTCCTGATACAAGTCCCGGAATAATTCCGCTGAAATCCATTGGTTTTAAATTATATTTAAAACCTTCTTCTTTAGCAATTGCATCTAATAGCTCAACATCAATGCCTTTATATTTTCCATCAACTTCCATTGAAAACGGTGCATACTTAGCATCACAGGCAATTGTATAAACTTTATCTGCCGATGATTCAGTACTTGATGCCGACTCTTTTTCCGTACTGCCGCAGCCGGCCAGCATTACCACGGCAAGTGCTGATACAGCTAATGCCGCCATGATTTTTTTTACTTTCATTAAAACTCCTCCTTAGTATACTTTGCATAAAAAAAGCCGAAAAACACTTAATTAATTAGTATTTTTCGGCTGCATTGCCTCAATCGAACTATCTTTGGCATTATAATATCATAGAGGTTTATAAAGGTCAATACTTATATTTAATATTTTCTATAAAAATTTATTTTTTTATTTAAATTTATAAAAACATATTGCAATTATCCCTAAAATAATGAAGTTTATCAATAAAATAATAGCAAAAATTCCTATTATTTTTTAATTCTCCAGTATAAGTATTTGACAAAACCATTTAATCGCTTTACAATGATCCTAATAGAATATCAGCAAGGGAGCCTCTATGCAAGTGGCTGAGAAAGGACTGTTAGTACCTGACCTTTTACCTGATCGGGATAATGCCTGCGGAGGGAGCTTTTCGACTTACTAACAAGTATGCGTCTATCCTTATCAGGATAGGCGTTTTTTTATTCTAAATTTAAAAGGGAGATTTATCATTTTGCAAATATTAATTAATGGCAAATCTACATCAGTTACTGACAAGACCACTATTCTCACTATAATGCAGGAGCGCAAACTCAGTAATGGACGTGCCGTCGTTGAACTTAACGAAATGATCGTAGATAAAACAGCTTGGTCTACAACATTTTTCAAAGAAAATGACACTCTGGAAATCGTAACTTTTATGGGGGGCGGTTCAAAATGATTCAAATGATGAATGATGATAAACTAATAATCGGGAAAAAAATTCTTAAAAGCAGATTGCTCATTGGTACAGGAAAATTTCCCAATAACAAAAAAATGCCTGCTATCATCCACGCCGGTGATGCAGCGGTGGTAACAGTAGCATTAAGACGTGCCAATGAACATTCCCAATCAGAAAACATCCTCGATTATATTCCTGATGATGTTATTTTAATGCCAAATACCTCCGGTGCCAGAACTGCCGATGAGGCTATTCGCATTGCCCATTTATCTAAAGCCATGGGCTGCGGTGACTGGATAAAAATTGAAGTTATCGCTGATAACCGCTATCTTCTGCCAGATAACCAAGAAACACTCAAAGCAACTCAACTACTGGTTAAAGAAGGATTCACTGTGCTACCTTATATCAGTCCTGATTTAATGACCGCCAAACATTTAGCTGACGCAGGGGCAGCTGCCATAATGCCGTTAGCCGCTCCGATCGGTTCAAATCGAGGGCTGCGTACCAAAGAATTACTAAAAATAATCATTGACGAAATCGATCTTCCTATAATTGTGGATGCCGGTATCGGCAAACCATCTGAAGCTGCTGAATGCATGGAATTGGGCGCCGCCGCTATTTTAACTAATACGGCTGTTGCCACTGCAAATGCCCCCCAGCAAATGGCAGCCGCTTTCTCTTTAGCCGTTAAAGCTGGAAGGATTGCTTTTCTTGCCGGTATGGGACGCACATCATCCATAAGAGCAAGTGCTTCATCACCGCTTACTGGTTTTCTACGTAAGGAGGCAAATTAAAATGTCTTCCGAAAATTTTTTAGCAGAAAAACAATTTTACAATCATCTTGATTTTAAAGATTTTTTTGCCCATGTCACACCGCAGACTGTACAGCAGACATTGTCCAAGGAGCATCTAACACGCAAAGATTTTCTTGTACTATTATCTCCTGCGGCACAAGATTGCTTGGAAGAAATGGCACAGCGTTCGCGTTATGAAACAATCAAAAACTTTGGCTATACCATGCAGCTATTCACACCAATGTACATTGCTGATTATTGCGATAATCTTTGCGTTTATTGTGGATTTAATCACAAAAATACCATTAGCCGCCGCTGTTTAAACATGGATGAAATAAAAATAGAAGCCGCCAATATTGCCCAAACCGGTTTACGCAACATATTGATATTGACCGGTGAATCACAAAAATACAGTCCAGTGGATTATATTCTGGAAGCTGTACAGGTTCTGCATGATTATTTTGACAGCATTGCCATTGAAGTATATTCATTTTCCCAAGCCGATTATAATCGTGCCGTACAAGCCGGTGTAGATGGTATGACCATGTTTCAGGAATGCTATAACAAAAAAGTTTATCAATCACTTCATCCAGGCGGGCCAAAGGCAAATTATGAATTTCGCCTTGATGCCCCGGAACGTGCCTGTCGGGCCGGCATGAGAAATGTAAATATTGGAGCGTTACTGGGACTTAATGAATGGCGCGAAGAAGCCTTTTTTACAGGTATTCATGCCGACTATCTCCAACATAAATACAAAGAAGTAGAAATAGCTGTTTCTACACCGAGAATTTGTCCTTGTTCAGCAGATTATAAACCACTCTCATTAGTTAATGATCATGACCTTGTCCAATATATAACGGCTCTGAGAATATTCCTGCCGAGGGCCGGGCTGACACTTTCAACCCGTGAAAAGCCACAAATGCGTGATAATCTTATTAAAATAGGCATAACAAAAATATCCGGCGGCGTTACAGTGGCTGTAGGTGGCCATACAAAGGGGGATGATGGCGGACAGTTTAAAATTTCTGATGAACGTTCTATCCCGCAAATGGCTAAAATGCTTTACGCGCAAGGTTATCAGCCGGTGTATAAAGATTGGCAGACCTTGATTTAACCACAATTGATCAAAAGCAGTATTTTTTAATTCTGCCTGCATAAATAATGAATATATTTTTCTGCAAATAAATTTCACCGTTTTTATCATTAACACGATAAACGTGAAATGATTGTATTAAATCAAAATATATGCAGGAATATTTCTCCTGTACGCGAAATATAAAAATATTATACAATTTATCATCATATACTATCAAGTCACCCAGGAGGATATTTATATGAATTTAAGAGCAGGTATGGAAACTTTCTTTAATACAGGAATTTACGGAATAACTGCTGAAAATCTATCAAATGGCCGTGATAATATTGAGGTTGTCCGTGAAATGCTTGATGGAGGCATAAAATTCATTCAATATCGCGAAAAAGAAAAAGATGCACTTTCGCGATATGAGGAATGTCTCATCTTGCGTGATATGATAAAACAAGCCGGTGGTATTTTTATCATTGATGATTTTATTGATTTGGCACTAGCTGTTGATGCTGATGGTGTACATATCGGCCAATCTGATTTACCTGCACGAACTGTCAGAAGAATACTTGGTAATGATAAAATAATCGGCTTATCAACGCATAATTCTGAGCAACTCGAGCATGCCAATGGATTAAAAAGATATATTGACTATATCGGTGTCGGTCCCATTCATTCCACATCTACTAAACCCAATGCCGAACCAGTAGGTTTGACATATCTTAATTACTCCATAAAGCATTCTCAATTGCCCTTGGTAGCAATTGGTGGAATAAAAGAACAAAATATCGACGAAATCATCCAAGCAGGGACAAAAACCATAGCTATTGTAAGTGATATTGTAACTACTGATAATATAAAAGAAAAGGTCAAACGTCTACGGGGAAAAATTTTTTCTCACATGTTTGATTAACAAAATATTCAAGTATCTATTGATAAATAAAGCGGACATCAAAAATAAAAACTCAATTTTTGATGTCCGCTTTATTTATATAATTACGTTCGTCCTCATCAAATATATTATATATCGTACAATTGGGCTTTATCATTAAAAAAGCTGCGATAAGCCCAATAACTGGCTGAAAATCCGGCTATAGTAACAGAACCGGTTATCATGAACATTACCATAATTTGATATTTAATAGCTATTTCTGGTGCTGTTCCTGCCAATATAAGCCCTGTCATCATACCCGGCAGCTGAACTATTCCCATAGTCTTCATTGAATCAACCGTTGGTGCCATAGCCAATTTAATACTATTTCTGATAAGTCCCCTGGCTGCTTCACGTGGCTTTGCTCCTAAACATAATTTAACTTCAACTTCGTCACGTCTGTCAAAAAAACTGTCAGCTAAATTTTTATACAAAACACCTAACGCAATCATTGAATTTCCGACTACCATACCACTTATCGGTATGGCTTCACCAGGTGTATAAGAAATAGCTTTTACCAATATCAGTGCTCCTAACGTAATTATAAGAGATAATAATATTGATACGAAAGATATTCTTTTAGCATGAACTATTTTTTCACCTCTTTTAGCTGCCACTAAAGTAGCATTATAAACCATTATCAATAAAATTAAACTAGTGATAAAAACATTATCTAAACTAAATATGAACTTCAGAATAAGACCTATTATTGAAAGCTGGATTACAGCCCTTATACTGCCAATTATAATATCTCTTTCCAAACCCAGTCTTTCTCGATAGGAAATAATTATCGCTATTGTCGGCAATATATATGTCAATGCCAATGCCCAATTACTCATTTCACTGCTCCCTGGAAGAAAAATATTTTTGTGCTGTACCTTGAAAATCAATTTGTCCATCTTTTATACAAATTACGTTTTGTGCTAAACGCCTAAGTTGTTCGATATTATGTGTAATAAAAATAATTGTAATATTTTTTGTTTCAGTCTGTTGACGAATAAAATTTTCCAAGATTTCCGTATTTGCTTCATCCAATGCGGCTGTTATCTCATCAAGCAGCAACACTTCCGGCTTTACTAATAAAGATCTGACAAAAGCCACTCTTTGCTGTTCTCCCCCTGACATCTCATTACGCTTTTTGTCTAAAAAATCAGGCGTGAGATTCACTTTATCCATAAAAGCCAGCATCTCCGCCTTATCTGGCTGCAGATTTCTCACAGTATACGAGTAAACCAGATTTTCATATACTGTTCCCGCAAAAATATACGGTTTTTGTAGTACATAACCGATTTCCCGCCGCAGCAGCATAGGATTATAATCTAAAATATTTTTCCCCTTATAAAAAATATTTCCTTTCGTAGGACTTTGCAACAGATTTACCAAACGCAGGAGTGATGATTTTCCTGAGCCGGATGGGCCGGTAATCCCCACTATATCTCCTTCACCAACTACAAAAGATACATTTTGCAAAATAGTGTTGCCATTTTTTACAAAAGCGACCTTGTCACATTCGATAATATTCACTTATGTCACCTAATCCTTAATTTATCGCAGATAGTTTTATCATAAAAATTCGTCAAATAATCCGACTATTATTATACCATTATTCTATTATATTAAACAAAATACTATACTCTCTTATTTTATAATATTACTTAATATCATAAATAATGCTGCCCGCAAAGTTCCGAGCAGCACCCTTACTCAAATATTTATTACAAAGCTTTTATCATTTTTTCCTTGATTTTTGCTAAATTACCTGACTGCAATTTTTTCCCTTTATATTTCAATACCAATGCAATAATGAGATTCAATATAAAACAAACTGAGAAGAAATAAAGCGTTATTGAATAACTATTAGTGGATTCCCGCAGCCAAGATACAAGAAATGGGCCTACTACCCCTGCTATTCCCCATGCCGTTAAGATTCGTCCATGAATAGCGCTAAGCTGTCTGGTACCAAATATGTCACTCAAATAAGCCGGCATACAAGAAAATCCTCCGCCATAACAAGTAATAATCAAAAAAATCAATGCCTCAAAAGCCATCATACTGCTAACCTGTGCCAATTGCCAGAACGCGACTATTTCTATTGCAAAAAACACCACATATGTATAACCGCGCCCCAAATAATCCGAAAGCGTCGACCAAAAAATTCTGCCCAGTCCATTCAATAACCCAATAATTCCCACCATTGAAGCAGCAGCTGCAGGTGTCATTTTTACTACATCTTGTGCCATTGGTGACGCTACTGCCAGCAAGCCTATCCCGCAGGTAATATTTATAAAAAATATCCACCATAATGCTCCAAACTGCCATGTTTTTAAAGCTTCATTAGCGGAAATACCCCGGCTGCCCCTTATAACCGCCAAACTGCTTTCGGAAACATTATTTACCGGTGGTTTCAAATAAGCAGCTGATACTGCCATTATGATCATATATATGCAGCCTAATATCAAAAAATTATTGATTAATCCGTACTGTGCCGTAAGATACTGCATTAACGGCCCGGCAATAAGACTGGCAAAACCAAACCCCATTATTGCCAGTCCAGTGGCAAATCCACGATTATTGGGAAAATACTTAACTAAAGTAGAGACGGGAGTTATATAGCCAATACCTAACCCAACACCGCCAATTACTCCATAAAAAATATATAACAATGATAAATTATTCATTTTAATTGCTAAGGCCGTACCAAACATCCCACTTACGAAAAATATCATTGCCGTCAAACCACTTTTTTTAGGTCCATATTTTTCCACAAAACTTCCCAAGAAACCCGCTGACAAACCCAAAAATAAAATTGCCAGAGAAAACGCCCATGTTGTTTGCTTAAGGGATAATCCCATTTGCTGCATTATTGGTTTCGTTAAAACACTCCAAGCATAAACACTGCCAATACAGATATGAATTCCAATTGCTGCTAAAGCAATAAGCCAACGATTTCGCATAATATCTCTTCTCCTTTTTCAATAAAAGATATATCAAAGAGAACTATTACCGAACGCAAAAAACCGCCCAGGCATAATAATTCTCTTGCCCAGACGGTCGGCTTAAACTACAATACAGTCCATGTGGTCTATTCCACATTATCCGTCAGTCCTGTACTGCAATATTAAATTGCTGATATGTGCATATTATAACAAGCAGCTTTTCCTGTGTCAACACTTTGCCACAAAATTAGAAATCGGTCTTCCATAATCCATGCAAATTGCAATATTCATACACAGTACCATTTTGTGCAGTACAAAATTCAGCCTTAGGTTCTTCGCCCGGCTGCAAAAATTGAATGCGCACACGTGAATCAGCGGCCAAAGCAATCCACTGAATATAATGTTCCGGCTGCATCGGATGCAATGTAGCTCCCACCGCAACTTCGATTTTCCCATCTTTTTTAGTCACTACAGGAACATGCTTTTCCTGGGCAGCATCGGTCGTATTGGGATTGAGCTTTGTCATCGGCTGACCACAGCAAGAAAGCGTACCCCCGCCATTATTAATCAAAGCTACTATATTACCACATTTTTCACAACGATAAAAAACAACCTTTTCCATCTTCATCATACCTCCATATACATAAAAATACATAATTTATATATAAAATGCTTTTTACTGATACTAATTCATTTTATACCCTTACTGAAAAATGACTATAGACTGCGGCCTTTTTATTCTAAGACGAATTGTTTCCAGAATGCGGAATTTATGATTTAAGTCGATTTGTTCCAAATAAGCTGTTTTCATATCCTGACCGACAACCAAATCCACATTACGACTGTCGGCGCAGACTAATACAGCCTTTTCCCTACCTAAGACAGGTGAAACATATATTTTCTTATTCAATAATTTTTTTATCCGATCAGCCTCTAACATTCCCGTACCTGGCTGTAACCGTTGCAACTGCAAATATAAATCGGGACTTAATGCTAAACAATAAGCTCCATATATACCTTTTCCCACCAATATATTAATGGCACCAGATATATCACTGAAAGCATTTTCACCTGTTTTCCAATCTGATTTTTTAATAGTATTAGCCCCTGCGACACTAAATAATCCATCAATAGCAAAATCACTATTACCAAAGAAAACAAGCCTGTCTTCTTTTAATGCACAGCCTTCCGCCGCACTGATCACCCTTGATAAATCAATGGGATACCCCGCATGGAGTGAAGACTGCATGTCTTTTGCCAATAAAGTAAAATCTTCATACAATGTTGGAAGTTCAACTAATTTTCGACCAGAAGTCATCATTACGCCATTTTTAGCAACTTCTTCCAATTTATCTGCATCATCAACAGCAATATCAGTAACTCCTATACCCAGTGGTCCAAAAACCGGAATAAATCTTCGTCCGTTTAAGATTCTGCTGGCTGTTTCCACAACAGTCTGATCTATTTGCTGCCAAAGTTCAGTACTCAATGCTGCCGCATCTCTAGACAAATATTCCATATAAACATCCCTCCCAATTTTTTGTTTAAAATAGCTTGCTCATTTTATCAAACTGCCTATAGTAGTTTCTGCCTCATTACCATGGCTAACTGGTTTCTGTGCATTTTCTTTTGCAAGCTCTTCCATTAATTCCTTAACTTCAGCCTCACCGGATGCAAAATGATCTGCCTCTTGAGGATCAAGAATACGCAGCAGTGTCATTAATTCACCCACATGTGCTTTTTCTTCATCGCGTATATCCGCAAGAATCTTTTTAGCTGCCTCATTGTCTGTAGCCTGTACATGGGCATCATAAAGATATATTGCCTCAAGTTCCGAAGAAATATCCAAACGAACCGCCTGTACCAATTCCTCCTGTGTCAATTTACGATTAACATTCCCATTAAAGGGATTTGCAAATTCAGCCATCACCAATCCTCCTCACAATAAAAAGTTTCACTAATAAAACTAAATGAATTTATTTGTATGTGTAATTAATGCCATACACTTAAATCATTTACTCAATGTTAGGTATATTCTTCGCTAATGAATAAAATCCTTCTACAGGCTGCAACTCATGATAAATATATCGAAAAACATGATTACCCGTAAAATTCATTATAAATAAAATTATTTTATCTTCAATGCATCATCCAAATTTTTTATGGCTAAGTTTAATTGTTGTTCTAAAAGCCTGAGCCTATTAGCCAAATTTATTTCATTTTTCTGTCGATAAATAATTTCATCTGTCCTCACATATAATAATATATTTTCTAATTCTTTTTTTTGTTTTTCTACATCGGAAAATAATTTTAAAATAACAAAAACTCCTTCGTAATAACAATTGATTCTGTATATATTATATCCGATAGTGAGGATAATTTATACAGTTTGGTAAAAATTTTCTCTATATTTTTAATAAAATTAAATTTAACCATAAAAATATCTTGCAACAACTGAAAAAAAAGGCCATTATGATAAATTCTTATCATAATGGCCTATCATAGATCAAAGCAGCATTCTATTCTTCATACATGTATTTATTAGTCATCGGCAACGTATTATTGACACCCTTACTTAAAAGGAATTGCACTACATCAATATTTCCAGTCCTAAAAGCAGCAGCACAGCCGGAAAGATACAGTCTCCACATTCGTTTGAATTTTTCATCATACTTTTCCGGTAAAATATCCCTACAAGCCATAAACCTTTTATACCATTCATCCAACGTAAGCGCATAATGACGCCGCAAACTTTCCAAATGAAGTAAATAAAAATTAAAATCGGGGAAATATCCCACTGTTTCATGAACTGTCGGAACATATCCGCCCGGGAAAATATATTTTTTCATCCAACTATTTGTCGGTGCTTCAGTAAAGCCCATTATGGAATGAAGTAAAAACAGTCCCTGTTTTTTCAATAATGTGTTGACCTTATGCAGATATAACGGTAAAAATTCCTTTCCAACATGTTCAAACATGCCAATGCTTACTATTTTATCAAATTGATATTTTTTGGGATCTAAATCCATATAATTCAATAATAGTATTTCTACCCGGTCTGACAACCCTAATTTCTTTATTCTTTCCGTGGCACCAATATACTGTTCTTCACTCAAAGTTATACCTGTAGCTTTTACTCCGTATTTTTGCGCCGCACGAATCACCAGCCAACCCCAGCCACAGCCAATATCCAATAATGTTTCATCTTTTTTAAGCAATAGTTTTTGTAAAGAATGATCTATTTTATTTAATTGGGCATCCTTTAATGTATCAGTGGTATGCTTAAAATAAGCGCAAGAGTAGGACATCGTTTCATCCAGCCATTCAGAATAAAAGTCATTGCCGATATCATAATGACTGTGTATATTTTTCTTTTCTTGTTCTTCAATCTTTTCTTTTTTCTGTTCTTCAATTCCTGCAAACAGCTTTTTCCGTAAGTCATCAATAGCATGTTTTTTTATATCATGTTCCTGATTTTGAAACATCACCGCAATAACATCATCGATAGAACCTTCAAAATCTATACTACCATCCATATAAGCTTCACCTAATGTCAATATTAAATCCGAGCTTATATTTTTAACATCTTTCAAATTAGGTTCCCGACTAAAAATTATTGTAAATTTTGGGGGTTCCGTACCATAACTTTTTTCTTCACCATCCCAGAATCTAACACTAAATCCGCCCTTGTTCCAATGGCTGAGCGCAGCCTTCAACGCAGCTTTTTTTAACATAAACATCGCCTCACTGATTAATTCAATTCATCGGCCGGGCAGTATAACATATAATTTCACCCACCAAACCGATTAACAAAATTAGCCCATATCCAGATAATAACATTTTAAAAATAAACAAGCCTGACTTTAATAAGCATTACTCATGGTTAAACTAACCATACCC
The DNA here is from genome assembly GCF_015732285.1 of Pectinatus frisingensis. Taxonomy (GTDB): domain Bacteria; phylum Bacillota; class Negativicutes; order Selenomonadales; family Selenomonadaceae; genus Pectinatus; species Pectinatus frisingensis. The sequence continues at coordinate 120,199 of NZ_WIQU01000065.1, read as the reverse complement.
CGGATGCATACTGTTTTTTGTAAAAACCATAATACATTACTCTTACTTATAATAGTAGTATATATATTATTAATTATAAGTTTATCACTATATTTTCAATATTACAAGCATACTGTAATTATATACTGCATACTTTCTTCCTGGAGTAATACAAATTCATTTTAATAAAACAATCTTCAATATTTTCTGCAAATCCCTCAACAGCAATCGTCTTCGTGATGCAATATCATATATTACGCCATTATTTTGTATTTATTTTTCAACCAATCAGCAAAAAAAAATAAGGCCGGACAAAATATCCGACCCTGCCACTTATTCATTTAATGACACATCATTGCCTTATTTAAAGCTTCCTGTTCTTCGTCAGAAAGCTTATATGTAGAATTTCCTCTGTCGATTGGCTTTAAGTATGTGTTTGAGCTGCTGCGGCTGAATATACTTGACAATATTATCCCTGTATTTGTTTCATCCAAGAGAGCGACTGCATAGCTCAAATCACCCCCAACATCCTTAAATGCTGAAAATCTTACTATCCCAACTTTTTGTATAACCGTTTTTAAAACATTATGAATATGTCTATTGTCCGCTTCTATCTCAGCATTTTCTTCCATTACTTTTTCTACTTTATCAATATGCTCCATCAGCATTTTTTCAAGATCAACCGAATTACTCCCCGTCATCATTTGTTTATATGTTTTTTTCATATTGTTGATTCTTACCACCAATACCACTGCGATCACATATGCCAGTAAAATCAATACAGCCATTGCAATTATAATATATAATAGCATTTCATTATTCAGGCCATTTATTGTCCCGTACATCATTTATTGCTTCATCCTCTCACAATGACATAAGGTATACTTATATATTCATTTGAAATATTCCTTATATCAATTATTTATTAATAAGTACGCCATATTATACCATAAAAATATTTTTATTATCAAAGATTAAACAAAAAAATCTCCATTATTTTTTTCCTGTATATATTTTTTTTCCACTGGCAATAATGTCTCAATTATCTGATTAAGTTCTTCTACTGAAGTAAATTCAATCTCTATTTTACTTTTTTTCTTTCCTTTCCTTATATTGACTTTAGTTCCCAAAAATGCTGTCAATTTATCCTCTGTATCATTTATGAAAACATCTTTCGCTTGTATATTATTAACCAACTTTTGAGAAAGATACTCGGGATTATTTAATAATTTTTTCACCAGCATTTCTACATTTCTCGCTGACAAAGATTTAGCTATGATATATACAGCTGCCTTTATTTGCAGTTTTTCAGTATTAAGCGAAAGAAGAGGTTTTGCCTGCCCCATATTTAATGCCCCTTCTTTAATAAACTGCTGCACCATTTCCGGCAGTTGCAACAGTCTCAAAAAATTAGCTACATGACTACGGCTCTTCCCCACATATTGTGCTATCTCACTTTGTTTTATTCCTGTTTCTTTAATCAATTGCCCATAAGCTGCTGCTTCTTCTATAGCATTAAGATTTTCTCGCTGTAAATTTTCAATAAGTGCTATCTGTGCTGTCTCACTATCATTATAATCACATAATATAGCCGGAATTTCCGCCATATTATTTTTCTTACAAGCCCGCCACCGTCGTTCACCTGCTATAATTTGATAAATATTTTCTCGTTTTCGCACCAAAATTGGCTGCAGCACACCATGCTTCTTTATGGACTGAGCCAATTCTTCAATAGCTGCGTCAGCAAAATCCATACGCGGTTGAAAAGGATTAGGAACAATCCTGCTGACAGCTATCTGTCTTATACTTGTATCATCAGTAATCTTCACATCTTTTAAAAGTGCATCTAGTCCTTTTCCCAAACCATTATGTGTTTTTTTAACCATTTTTTATCACCTCTTTGGCTAATGACTTGTATGCCGCTGCACCTTTTGACAATGGATCATATTCAATTATTGAACAACCGTAAGAAGGTGCTTCACTTAATCTCACATTACGTGGAATTACTGCATTGTACAATTTATTGGGAAAATGGCTTCGGACTTGCTGAGCCACTTGTGCCGATAAATTAGTTCTGGCATCATACATGGTCAATACTATTCCTTCTAACGAAAGTTCTTCATTAAGATTTTTTTGAACCAGATTTATCGTGTTCAAAATCTGTGTCATTCCCTCCAACGCATAATATTCGCATTGCAATGGCAAAATGACAGAATTTGCGGCTGCCAAGGCGTTTATAGTCAGCAATCCTAATGACGGTGGACAATCAATTAAAATATAATCCCATTTCATTTTTATTTTACTTAATATTTTTTTTAGACGTGTTTCACGTGAAAACATTGATACCAATTCTACCTCTGCCCCCGCCAAATCTATCATAGCTGGTATAAGATAATTACCCGCACTAGTACACAATATAGCATCATTAACATCCGCATCACGCAGCAACAAATCATACAATGATTGTTTGATATGACCCTTGTCAATACCACATCCGCTTGTAGCATTTCCCTGCGGATCAGTATCAACTAATATGACCTTTTTATCCAGACCGGTAATTGCTGCACTCAAATTTACCGCCGTTGTTGTTTTTCCAACACCGCCTTTTTGATTGGCTATAGCGATAATCTTAGCCATATAATCACTCTCCTATCATAAATATCATATAGTTTATTACAGCAGGTTACCTTCATACTCATTTATTATTTACTATGCAAATAGTAAAACCCAAACATATTAGTCTGCATTTTTACAGATCAGTACTCAATTAATGCCGTATGAAATAAATACATGCAATAATCAATAATCTTTCATGTTTATATTGTAATAGAAACAATTTCCACAATATAGATTTACTTTCCTGCTTTATTCGAACAATTATCATACTAAAATTTTTATATCATTACCAAAAAATATATTTCATGCTAAAATATATTATATTTCATAAAATTGTTATACTATATAATATATAAATAATCTAATTTCTGCCTGTGAGGTGATATTATGCCTATATACAACGCTCCCTTAAAAAAAATTGATGAAACACAAACGCGTCGCTATGCCGGACTGGCAGCTGCCGATTTCAGCAGCAAAGCTATCCATGATGCTTGTACTGAAATGCTTTATACGGCCGAGCCACACGGCAGCTGGGAAATATATGATTATGACACGCTTACTTATACCATATTGTCAGCTAACCCCTTTACACTAAACGGCAATAAAATTCGTCAGCATCTCAACCACTGTAATAAGGTTATTGTTCTTGCTGTTACGATTGGCAGCAACATAGAACATATAATTGAAACCACCTTCCAAACCGGTAAATACACCCATGCTTTACTTTTAGATGCCGCAGCCACAACTGCCGTAGAACAAACTGCTGACAATTTAGAAAAAAATATTGATCCTTTTATTACCTCCATGGGATATAAACGTATATGGAGATTCAGTCCCGGTTATGGTGACTGGAATATAAGCTGCCAACCCCAGATGCTAAAACTGGCAAATGCTGCTGCCATCGATGTTTCTCATACTTCTTCCATGATGCTCATACCAAGGAAATCAGTTACTGCAATAATTGGGCTAATTCCACAAACAGATAATTTTTCTCCTGAAAAACCATCATGCAATAATTGTCAACAAAAAAACTGCCTTTCTCGAATAAAATTCCATAAATAATTTATCGCATGTTTCACGTGCAACAAAGAGGTAAACCACATGATCAATCTATTTGACGGTGCTATGGGAACCATCCTGCAATCACAAGGAATTTTACAACCCAGTACCTGCCCAGAGCTGCTAAACGTAAAAAATTCTCAAGCTATAATAGATATACATAAAAAATATATAGCAGCCGGTTCTACTATTATTGAAACCAATACTTTTGGTGCCAATCGTATAAAATTATCCCACTATGGATTAGAAAACGATATCCGGCTTTTAAACAAAGCCGGAGTAAAAAATGCAAAAACTGCTATGCAGGGACATGGTAAAGTTGCCGGCGCTATGGGACCATTAGGTCGATTTATTGAGCCGTTAGGTGATATTAGTTTTGATGAAGTATATGACATATACTTTGAACAGGCACAAGCTTTAGCTGAAGGGGGTGCAGATTATATTCTCATCGAAACCTGCATTGATATACAGGAAATGCGTGCCGCCTTATTGGCAGCTAAAGCCGCAGCACCTCTTTTGCCCATTTTCTGCCAAATGTCCTATTCCGAAGATGGCCGAACCGTAACTGGTACCGACCCGCAGACTGCAGCCATTACATTGACAGCTATGGGAGCTGATATAATAGGTGCCAACTGTTCCACCGGACCTGAAGAACTTATTCCTATCATCAAAATTCTGTCAGAAAATACACATTGCCCCATAAGTGTCCAACCTAATGCAGGCATGCCGCATTTGATAAATAAAAAAACTGTTTTCCCGATGACACCTGCCGATATGGCCAAGTGGGCACCCATGCTTATAGCTGCCGGAGCTACTTTTATTGGTGGCTGCTGTGGTACAACACCTGATCATATAGCTGCTATCAATCGATCCATCAAAAATATTGCTGAACCGATACGGCATCAGCAATTTCCCAATGACTTAGTTTTAACCAGCAGAACAAAAACTGTATTCATAGGTTCAAATTTCCCGACACGTCTCGTCGGTGAAAGAATAAACCCAACCGGTCGAAAAAAACTCGCTGCTGAAATAAAAAACCAGTCTTTCATTTCAGTAAAAAAAGAAGCTGTAGAACAAACTAACGCCGGTGCCGATATTCTCGATGTAAATATGGGTGTGGGCGGCATTAATCAAGCTGCAGCTATGGAAAAAGCAATAAAAGAAATAGCACAAATAGTCGACGTTCCTTTATCTATTGATACTAGTGACCCTGCTGCACTAGAAGCCGGGTTAAAAGTCTATCCTGGCCGGGCTCTTATAAATTCTGTATCAGCAGAACCTGACAGATTAAAAAAGTTCTTACCTCTTGCCAAAAAATACGGTGCAGCTATCCTCTGCCTTCCCTTATCAGATAAAGGGTTACCAAAAACGGGCAGAGAAAGAATACACATAATAAAAAAAATTATTGCGGCAGCAAAACAAACGGGACTGCATGATAATGATTTTATACTTGATTGTCTTGTAATGACCATCGCTGCCGAAAAGAATGCCGCAACGGAGGTATTACAAGCTTTATCTTTATATCGTCACGAACTGGGATATCCATCCACGATGGGACTATCAAACATTTCATTTGGTCTGCCTAATCGGGCACTCATAAACAGCACCTTCTTTGCAATGTGTTTAGCTAATGGCCTTGACGCCCCAATAATGAATCCTTATGATGAATCGATGAAAAATACATTAACTGCCGCAGCAGCTTTAATTGGAAAAGATCCCAACGGCAGACATTACAGTATGTCTGTTTCTCAACAAGATACCCCTACTACAAATAAATCGGTCACTACCCCAACGAATATACTGCAGGCAATAAAACATTCTATTATCACCGGTGAAAAGGAAAATGTTGCTGCCATGGTTGAACAGGCTTTAAAAAATGGCTATACTTCAAATGAAATAACCGAAAAAGCTTTAACTGAAGCAATGAATGATGTAGGAAAAAATTTTGGAGCCAAAAAGATTTTTCTGCCACAAGTTATGCTATCAGCCGAGGCTATGCGCGAAGCTTTTATAAAAATAAAAGAAGTTCTTCCTTCAGCTGAATTAACTGACAAAGGTACCGTTGTCATTGCTACGGTCAAAGGTGATATTCATGACTTGGGAAAAAATATTGTTGCTGCATTATTAGAAAATAATGGTTTTAAATTAATTGATTTGGGCAAAGATGTAGATGCTGAAGAAATTGTCAGGGCTGCTATAAAAAACGACGCTGATATTGTTGGTTTATGCTCATTAATGACCACTACTATGTTACAAATAGACAAAGTGATCGCTGCCCTTAAAAAAGCCGGTGCACGTGCTCACGTGATAGTCGGCGGTGCCGTATTAACACAAGAATATGCAGATGCAGCTGGCGCTGATGCTTACGCGCAAGATGGTGTAGTTGCTGTAAAAATAGCTAAAAAGCTAATAATTTCAAAAACACCTATGTCTTAATTCGGCAGTTATTCATTGAGTATTTTATAGGGCTGTCGCACGTGGTTAAGAAAGTGCGGCAGTGTTTTTTTATAAAAAGTGCGCCCAGACTTTAAAATATCTGGGCATACGTGTAAAATTTAAGTTTCAAAAATATTTCAGGAAAAACGGACACAAGATTTGGAACAGGGTACTTCCAAAAATGGAATAAAATTGTGTTTAAATAGGACTATATAATCTGAAGGAGTTTTTGCCGATGTGAACGTTGGCCTTGCCTTTAAACGATTTTTCAGCCGTGGGAGCGTATTAGTCGAAAACATATTGCTGGCTATGATGCACAACATTAATAAGTTACAACATAAAATACAGGCGGATCATCAAGGAAGATATATTTTCATATTAAATATGGCAGCTGAACTAAAGAAAAAGCGCAAGAAATAGATGGTTTTAGAACCATCTATTTCTTGCGTCCTTTTTTTAGTTTAACCAAATGTTATTTATTTTAAAATATGTTTAAAACTTAAAAATGAGACTGCCAGTGAAGTTTAAATCATCTTAATGCGGCAGCCCAAAATTAACATAATATATCAAGTTAATATTTTAGCAATACGAATATATTCTCTATCAAGTTCTTTCTTATTTTTAACTACATCATCCAAATTTATTGAAACAATATCGCCTTTATTATAACCAAATGCAACATTATAAAGTCCGGACAACAGCGCTATTGCTGCTTTTTCTCCCAGTTGACTGGCTTTTACCCTGTCTTCTACCGTAGGAGAACCACCGCGTAAAATAAGATCTAAAACTGATATACGTGTATCTAATTTTGTTTTTTCTGACACTGTTTTCCCTATCTTTACCACACTGCCGTATCCGTCAGCCACTACTATAAGACTGTAAGTTTTCCCACTTGAATGCCTTTTTATTAAACTTTTTACTAGTTCATCCATGTCAGTTTTATACTCCGGTACCAAAATATACTCTGCCCCACCAGCTATTCCCGATACCAGCGATAACCATCCACATTTTTTTCCCGCAACTTCTACGACAATTACCCGACGGTGTGATGATGCTGTATCCCGTAATTTATTAAGCGCGTCAACAATTGTATTTGCCGCTGTATCACAGCCTATGGTATAATCCGTTCCCCATATATCATTTTCAATAGTAGCCGGTATTCCTACAACAGGGAAATCAAATTCATTATTAAATACTTTGGCACCTGTCATACTGCCATCCCCACCAATTACAACAAGCCCATCTATGTCATGGCATTTTAGATTATCAAACGCTTTTTTCCGCCCTTCCTTAGTTTCAAATTCCGGACAAAAACTTGTTCCTAAGAAAGTGCCACCGCATTGTATCGTATCACTCACTGATACTGAATTAAGCTGATTTATTTGATCATGTACAAGACCATAAAAACCATCATGTACACCCCAAACCATTGCCCCTTCAAACAAGGCTGTGCGTGTCACTGCCCTTATTGCAGCATTCATTCCCGGACTATCTGTCCCACTTGTTAAAACAGCAATACTCTTTATCATTATGGTTATTCCCCTCCATTAATCAGCTTTGTAATAATATTATACCTTCAAAAAATATCTACGTCTAATATTATTATTTTATATTTTATACTCCAAATTTCATAATGCTTTACTAATATTATTTAACTTGACAAAGTAACCGGCAAAATGATACAGTGAGCTCGTAAATATCTTATATTAACATACTTTTAATAAGCTCCATAATATACAAAGGAGAATACATATGAATTCTTTAGAATTAAAATATGGCTGCAATCCAAATCAAAAACCTGCTAAAGTGTTTATGCAAAAAGGTGAGCTTCCTTTCAGTGTATTAAACGGACATCCTGGTTATATCAATTTACTGGATGCGTTTAATAGCTGGCAGCTGGTGCGTGAATTAAAAGCAGCTACCGGACTGCCGGCTGCTGCTTCTTTCAAACATGTCAGTCCTGCCGGTGCTGCCATTGGTCTGCCTCTTTCTGACCTGCTAAAAAAAATGTATTTCGTTGAAGGGTTGGATATCACACCATTAGCTGCTGCTTACATACGAGCACGCGGTGCCGACAGAATGTCATCTTACGGTGATTTTACAGCATTATCGGATGAGTGCGATGCAGCAACGGCTTCATATTTAGCACGAGAAGTTTCTGACGGCATTATTGCTCCTGCTTATTCAAAGGAAGCATTGGCCATATTAAAAAAGAAACGCAAGGGCAATTATCTTATTTTACAAATTGATTCATCATATATTGCCCCGGAATTCGAAACAAAAGAAGTATTTGGTGTAACATTTGAACAAAAGCGCAACAATTTACAGATTGATTCAACACTTCTAAAAAATATTCCTACTGATAATAAATTTTTACCACAAGATGCTCAACGTGATTTGATCATTGCCTTAATAACACTCAAATATACTCAATCCAATTCTGTTTGCTATACTGAAAATGGGCAGGCTATCGGTATAGGCGCCGGACAGCAATCACGGGTGCATTGCACCAGATTAGCCGGTAATAAGGCTGATACATGGCATCTGCGCCAACATCCTAAAGTACTTAACCTGCCTTTTAAAAAAGATATCCGCCGCCCCGATAGGGACAACGCTATCGATGTATACATATCTGATGAATATATGGATTTATTGGGAAACGATAACTGGCAGTACAGTTTCACTAAAAAACCAACTATCTTGACCAAAGATGAAAAAACAGAATGGCTTCATCATATATCCGGCGTATCACTTGGATCTGATGCATTTTTCCCTTTTGGTGATAACATAGAGCGTGCTCATAAAAGTGGTGTAAATTATATAGCACAAAGTGGCGGATCCATCCGTGATGACAATGTGATCGCAACCTGCAATAAATATAATATCACCATGGCAATGACTGGCATTCGTTTATTCCATCATTGATTTACAGATTCACATTATATAATTAGCTTAATTAAAAAGAAGAATTATCAACAACTGTTATTAACATTGTTGATAATTCTTCTTTTGTTAATATTAAACTTTCTATTTCTCAGTTATTAACATTTTATCAACAACTATTTGATTAATAATAATAGTTATCCACAATATCCACACATATTTCTGTGGATATTGTGGATAACTGAATATTTTTTTTCAGATATGCAAAATTATATACTTACATTTAAGACCCGGTCAAGAAAATCACTTGCTTTTTTATCAATCCCATCTTTTTTCACATCAATACCAACTAAATTATCCTTTGTATTTATCACACCGTTAAATATAGTTTCCTCAACACTTCCCGGTATAATATCCTCCCAATTTTTTACAGAATAAACATTTTGTTTAACATTATTAGATGGTTGTCCCATTACTTCCAGTTCACATAAAAACTGTATCTGACGCTGTTTTGGCCGTATATAATAATGATCCAGCAGATATGTCTGGTTATCATTATCACTTGCATATGTACCGGAGGGAATATCAGCCTTATTTGCATCAACAAGTTTAGCCCATACATCAATTATTTTTTGTTTACTATTTGGCTCCAGTATCCATCGCGCCGATTTACGATCAAGATAATAAAAAAACCTTTCATCCTTAGCTATTAAAAAAAATCTTTTTTTATCAGTTTCATTTGCTTTTTCAATTTTCTTGAAAATCTGTGCATCCTTCTTATCCATATCAGATCCATTACTCACGACCATTCCATCTGTCTGTCCCTGCTGTCCGCCTGATTCAGCTGCCGATTTTACTGCTGTGTCTGATGATGTGGTAGTGTTGCTGCCGACCACAGGTTCCGAATCAATTGCTGCAGAGGGCAATGCGGCAAAACAAATATTATTCAAAGCACCTCCTAACAATAATATAGTTATTACATAACGCCACATACACATTCCTCCCATTAATAATGTCTTCAAAATTATAACGGCTTTTTTTCCGGATTACCTGCCTTACGAGGATACATTGGTGGTAATTTACCAGTTTTTTTTATATAAATTATTGCCCTGACATCATCCAAGCCCGGTAATTTTACAGATTTTATTTTATCTACCGATGCCTTCAAAACTTTTAAAGCATTTTGTGCCATAGCAATTTCAGCTTCATACTGCCTGCCCTTAAGAGCAATAAAATAGCCTTGTATTTTTACAAATGGTAAAGCATATTCACACAATACCGGCATTCTTGCTACAGCACGAGAAAACACTACATCATATTTTCCCCGATAATTTTTTTGTTTTCCTAATTCTTCTGCACGGCCATGAATAATCTCAATATTCCTAAAATCCAATTTATCAGCTACTGTCTGCAAAAATTTTACCCTTTTATTCAACGAATCAAGTAACGTCAGCTGCATATCCGGATACATTATCTTAATTGGTATACCGGGAAACCCTGCCCCTGTTCCTACATCTATTGTTTTAGATGAATTATTGATTATTTTTTCATCACAAACACTCAGCGAATCAACCATATGTTTTACAGCCACTTCACCCGGATCAGTAATTGCTGTCAAATTTATTTTTTCATTCCATTCAACCAATAACTGATAATATATATCAAACATTTTTAACTGTTTATCACTTAATTCTAATCCAAATTCAACAGCATACTTTTCCATATACTCAATAAATTGCATTTATTCACTCCTCCGGGTGCGTTGCTCCAGATAAATTAATAAAATAGATATATCAGCTGGTGAAACTCCTGAAATCCTGCCGGCCTGTCCTAATGACACCGGCCTTATCTGTAACAGTTTTTCTCTGGCTTCATCACGCAAATTATCAATCTGCTTATAATCAATATCTGCCGGAATCTTTTTATTTTCTAATTTCTCCATACGTTCTATCTGTTCCTGCTGCTTATTTATATATCCCTCATAAACAGCATTAATTTCTACCTGCTTCTTCACTGCAATATTCACCACTGGTAAATTAAAGATATTTTGTAACCGCCCATAATCAACATTTTTTCTCTTTAGTAAATCATATAAAGTCAAACTTGTATGTATTTCATCCAATCCATTTTCTTGAAGAACTTTATTTATTTCTCCACTTGGATTTATTTTCTTTGCCTTCAGCAATTTAGAAATTTCATTAATTTTATCACGTTTCTTTGTATATACAGCATAACGTTCATCATCGACCAAACCAACCTGTCGTCCTTTTTCAGTCAATCTCATATCAGCATTATCCTGCCGCAAAATCAGTCTGTATTCTGCTCTTGATGTCATCATACGATATGGTTCCTCAGTTCCTTTAGTAACTAAGTCATCTATCAATACTCCAATATATGCCTCCGATCTTTTTAAAATAAGCGGCGGCCTTCCTTTTATTTTCATAGCAGCATTAATTCCCGCTATAAGGCCTTGAGCTGCCGCTTCTTCATATCCGGAAGTTCCATTGGACTGACCGGCCGAAAAAAATCCATTGATATTTTTATGCTCAAGTGACGGCTGCAGCTGCAGCGGATCAAGGCAATCATATTCAATAGCATAGCCTGGCCGCATTATCTCAACATTCTCCAGTCCAGAAATTGTTTTTAAAAACTCAAATTGAACATCTATCGGCATACTAGTTGACATTCCCTGCACATACATCTCATTAGTATGCACACCTTCCGGTTCAATAAATAACTGATGCTTATCCTTATCAGGAAATCTAATTATTTTTGTTTCTATTGACGGACAATAACGCGGCCCAACACCTTCAATGATACCATTTGCCATTGGTGCTCTATCAATATTGTCCCGCAATATTTTATGAGTCTTTTCATTTGTATATGTGAGCCAGCAAGGCACTTGTTCACGAGTTGATATATCGCTCATAAAGGAAAAATTATGCGTTTCATCATCACCATTTTGTATCTGCATTTTACTAAAATCTAATGTTCGTTTATCAACACGAGCTGGTGTTCCTGTTTTAAAGCGCATCAACTTAACACCATTTTTTTTAAGTGATTTCGACAATTCCATAGCTGCCCTTTGTCCGACCGGTCCACCCTCATAAGTTTTTTCCCCAATTATCACCCGCCCGCGCAAATAAGTGCCTGAAGCTAAAACAATGCAATGACATGTATATACTTCACCTGTTTCAACCTGAACGCCAGTGACTGCATTATCTTGTGTCAATATTTTTTCAATCAATAATTGCTTTACATCTAGGTTTTCCTGATTTTCACAGGTTTGCTTCATCAATAACTGATAGACCTTTTTATCAGCCTGTGCGCGCAATGCCTGTACTGCCGGTCCTTTACTAGTATTAAGCATTCTATACTGTATACAAGTTTTATCTGCATTTATTCCCATTTGTCCACCCAATGCATCAACTTCACGCACCAAGTGCCCCTTAGCGGGTCCACCTACCGATGGATTACACGGCATCAAAGCTATATTATCAAGATTCAATGTAGCAAGTAACGTTTTACAGCCAATACGTGCAGCAGCAAGACCTGCTTCCACGCCAGCATGACCTGCTCCGATAACGACTATATCATAACTTCCGGCAATAAACACTTTCGTTCCCCCAAAATCTTTATATTACTAACAAAAAGTATATTTCATATTTATAACAATTTTTATTTTCCTATACAAAAACGGCTAAAAATTTCATTTATTATATCTTCATTTACTGTATCTCCTGTTATATCACCAAGCTTTTCCCATGCCGAACGAAGATCAATTACCACTAAATCTTCAGGTATATCATTATCAAGTCCCTTAAGCGCATCACTTAAATGACTGTCAGCTTTTTTCAAGGCATCTGCCTGCCTCACATCGTTTACAAATTCACCCTCATTACTGACTATGTTATCATTGTAAACCATTTTTTTTATAATTTGAATAAGTTCTGTCAAACCATCCTGTTCAACAGTGGACATATGGATAATTTTACTATCCGGGCAGTTTATTTTCATACAATTTTCATCGAACGCCTGCGGTAAATCACTTTTATTTAAAACGATTACTGCATTTTTATTCTTCAATAAAGCCATTATTTTCTGATCATCAGTATCAAGTTTTCTAGATGCATCAAATAAAGCTAAAATCAAACCAGCTTTTTTTATATATGTTAAGGACTTATCAACACCAATTTTTTCTATTCTATCTTCAGTTTGTCGTATACCAGCCGTATCAATTATTCTCAACGGTATTCCATCTATATCCGCGTATTCTTCAATACTATCACGTGTTGTACCTGGAACATCAGTAACTATCGCCCGTTCATCGCGTAATAATAAATTTAATAGGCTCGATTTACCAACATTAGGCTTACCCACTATTGCCGTCACAATTCCATCGCGCAATATCCGTCCTGTATTGGCACTGGCGAGCATATTGCCTATTTTACTGCGTACTTCACCGATCTTTTCCATCACTTGAATATTATCAATTTCATCAACACCCTCTTCAGGAAAATCAATGACAGCTTCATAATGTACAATAACATCCAATAACAACTCACGCATTTGGTTGATTTGAGATGAAAAATACCCCGACAAATGTCCGGAAGCCATTTTTAATGATGCTTCTGTCTTCGCCCTTATTATATCCATCACAGCCTGTGCCTGCGCCAAATCAATTCGCCCATTTAAAAAAGCCCTTTTTGTAAACTCACCTGGTTCTGCCAAACGTACGCCATTTTCAAGTAAATTCGCCAAAATATTTCGTAAAACGACCATTCCGCCATGACATTGCACTTCTACAATATTTTCTTTAGTATAAGAATGTGGTTCACGCATCAACAAACAAATGACTTCATCTATTACTTTTTTGTCATGCAAATCATAAATTTTCCCATATATTGCCCGATGCGAATGCCGTTCTGATAAAGCTCTTTTGTCCCCTGCTACAAAAATTTTATCAACAATATTTATAGAATTTTTACCACTGACGCGAATAATTCCTATCCCGCCTTCTCCTGGTGGAGTAGCAATAGCTGCTATGGTATCATTTATTTCTTTATTTAACAATTTTTCCTCCATCAAATATAAATAATATTTAACTAATATTATAGCAGATAATTAAAAAGCTGCCCCGCAAATTTGGACAGCTTTATGGAAAATTCCGGCAAGTATAAAAATAATTCTGCTAATTACATGATTTAGCAGAATTATTTTTTCTTATTTTTTTCTCTTTACATCAATTACAATACGGCGATGTGGTTCCTCACCATCGCTATACGTAGTAATGTCGTTTTCATCTTGCAATGCCATATGGATTATCTTACGTTCATGTCGATTCATCGGTTCTAATGTGATTTTTCTATTGTGATTTCTGACCTTGTCAGCCATCCGCCAAGCCAAATGCTTAAGAGTATCCTCACGGCGTTCCCGATAGTCTTCAACATCCAAAACAACGTGTATTCTATTTTCAATAAGTCCCTTATTAGCAGCCAGATTGGTAAGATATTGCAATGCATCTAATGTTTGCCCATGTTTACCTATCATTATTCCCATATCATCATCACTGCTTAAATTTAATACATAACCATAATCCGTTGTTTTAGCATTAATATCCACATCCATTCCCATTGTGGAAAATAATTCATTCAAAAATTCACTGGCTTTTTCCTCCGGGGAAAGTTCTTTTACACTGGCACGTATTTTAGCACCCTTACCGCCTATAATACCAAAAAAACCTTTTGACGGTTCTTCTAACACCTCAAAAATTACCCTATCCTCAGATAAATCCAATTCACGCAGTGCATTTTGTTTTGCCTCATTGATGTCCTTTCCCGACATCTCTATAGTCTTTGTCATTTTCAAAGAAGCCTCCTCTACTTAGTTGGCTGTTCTTCATTACGATACATCCACCATTGCTGCAATACCTGCATAATATTCATTACAACCCAATATAATACCAATCCTGCCGCAAATTTAATACTGATCCAACCAATAAAAATCGGCATGGCAACCATCATTATCTTCATCTGGGCAGCTTGCGCTTGTGCAGATGATTTAGATGTCTGCCATTGAGTGACAAATGTAGTCAATGCTGATAATATAGGAAGTATAAATAATGGATCTGGCATGGCCAAATTGGGCACCCATAAAAACGAAGGATCATTAGTAAAATGAACACTTTGCAATGCATAAAACATCGCCATCAAAATAGGCATCTGTGCAAATAATGGCAGGCACCCCGCTAAAGGATTCACCCCTGCCTCCTTATACACCTGACCCATTTTTTGTTGCAATTCCTGCGGCTTACCTTTATATTTTTCCTGCAGTTGTTTTATTTTGGGCTGCAAATCCTGCATTGCCTTCATCGATTTTACTTGTTTTGCTGTAAGCGGATATAATAAAACTTTAATAACAATAGTCATCAAAATAATGGCTAATCCATAATTGCCAATCCCCAAAAGCTGAGTAAAATCATAAAAAAACCCTACAATAATCTCTAATATCTGTACTATTGGGTGAAATAACGAAGCAAAAAATTCACTCAACTCATCACATCCTAAATATTATTCTATAATAAATTATTTGACCGGATCATAACCGCCCTTATGAAAAGGATGGCAGCGCAATATACGTTTTATTGCCATAATCCCGCCTTTTTTAACACCATATTTGTCAATAGCTATCACCGCATATTCCGAGCAGGTTGGAATATATCGGCAGGACGGCGGAGTCAAGGGGGAAATAAAATTACGATAAAAATAAATAATATTAAGAATTACCTTTTTCATCATCTTTTAACACTGCTTTCCACACTCCGGCTTTTTTACACAAACCAACAAAAGCTTTATTTACTATCTGGTAATCAGCCTGTACTGCTCCAATGCGTCCTACTAGCAAAATACAACAATCAGCTTTGACATTTATTTTATTTTTTCTATATACTTCGCGTAAAATTCGCTTTATTCGGTTGCGCATAACTGCATTTCCAAGCTTTTTGCCCGCCGCAAAACCGACCCTATGATTAAAACGATTTCTGCTATTATATTCTACATGCATTACTATATAACGATTAGTAAATACCCGGCTCTTTTTATAAATTGCCTGGAACTCCTCATTATACTGCATTACTATTTTTTTATTTAATTTCTGATTCATATAACTCCATGCTTTTTATAGGGTCAGCAGTCCCCGCAGCGTCTGCCCGGGGCTCCTTCCCTTTATGCACGATTTTTTAAGACTACACAAAACTTCAGGCAATCTATATTATACTTCGTGCTTATGCAGATAATTTTTTTCTGCCGCGCGCCCGTCTCCTTTTAATTACTAAACGACCGCCCTTTGTTTTCATGCGTTCACGAAATCCATGCGTTTGTTTTTTCCAATGGTTGTTGGGTTGAAAAGTTCTTTTCACTATATGCACCTCCTTAGCTTAATAAACAGAGAATTTGCTATCTGAAATTATAGACTACACAGCTTATAGTGTCAACAATACAAAAAAATTATTGATAACTTTATTAGCTTTTGATAATATTGTATATACATATCCACATGTTTATCCACATATTTTTCATTTATCAACAAATTTATCAACAAATCTAAAAATCAGTAAATAACGACACATTTTTTTCAGCATATTGCTCTATTCTCTTTATAGCAGCTTTTTTTAAAAATTAAAGTTATCAACACCTGTGCATAATTTTGTGGATAACTTATTTATTTTGCCAATTTATTTAAATATATCTTTATTATAGAAAGGATCTTATTTGATGGAGACCGCACAATTACATGCTACTTGGGAAGAAATTCTAAAAAAATTAGAAAACTCACTCTCCCAAATGGTATGCGATACATGGCTAAGACCTATAAAACCAATAAACCTCACTACTACTTCATTAGAATTAGGAACTCCAACAGATTTTTCCAAAGACTGGATAGAAAAACATTATATGCAGCTCATAATAGATGCCAGTTATGAAGTAACAAAAGCTAAATTAGACATAATAATAACCAGTTTTCATTTTCAAGATGAAACCCCTGAAGAAGCTGAACCTCAAATACCGCTTATATATCCCACAAATTTTCCCGCCCATAAGGAAGAAACTTCCACAATAAATTCACGACCGAATATATCTCCTCTGCCAATAACTCCTGGTGATTCATCCTCTTTAAATCCCAAATATACCTTTGAAACATTTGTCACCGGCAACTCAAATAGATTTGCACACGCAGCCGCCTTGGCAGTCGCGGAATCACCAGCTAAAGTCTATAATCCATTTTTTATGTACGGCGGTGTTGGTCTGGGAAAAACGCACTTAATGCATGCTATCGGACATAAAATATTAAAAAATAATCCTGATATGCGCGTTTTATATATTTCCAGCGAAAAATTTACCAACGAACTGATAAATTCCATTCGCGACGGAAAACCAGAAGCTTTCCGACAAAAATATAGAAATATCGATGTTCTGCTCGTTGATGATATACAATTTTTATCAAAAAAAGAACATACACAAGAAGAGTTTTTTCATACTTTCAATACACTGCATGATGCTAATAAGCAAATAATAATATCAAGCGATCGTCATCCACGTGAAATCCAAACACTTGAAGATCGTCTACGCTCACGTTTTGAATGGGGACTTATCACCGATATTCAAGCACCGGATCTTGAAACTCGAATCGCAATATTAAAGAAAAAAGCCTTATTGGAAAACTTAACCGTACCAAACGACGTAATGGTATACATAGCCAGCCGCATTGACAATAATATTAGAGAACTTGAAGGCGCACTTACTCGTGTAATGGCTTTTGCTTCACTAAATAAACAAGTAATAACCAAAGAACTCGCAGCAGAAGCCCTAAAAAATGTTTTCACCAATAATGAAAACCGTACTGTAACTTTAGAATTAGTACAAGAAATCGTGTCATCATATTTCAAAATCGACATATCTGAATTAGTAGCTAAAAAAAGAACCAGAAATCTAGCTTTTCCACGTCAAATAGCTATGTATTTATGCCGTGAATTAACCGATGCATCCCTGCCGCGCATTGGTGAAATATTCGGTGGCAGAGATCATACCACAGTTATACATGCCAATGATAAAATAAGCCAGGAAAGAAAAACTAATCACAAATTAGATAATACCATCAAAGAATTAATAAGCCGTATACAAAATATATAAGCTCAATTATCCACAAAATGTGAATAATTCATGTATAAGATGTAAAATAAATGTGGATAAAAATAATAATCCCCATAATTTGTTAATATGTGGATTACCTATATCAACTTATCCACATATTATGAACAACAAAAAATCTTACTACTCAACAACAAACTATACTTATCAACATTATCACAGCCCCTATGACTATTACTACTAACCTTATATATGTATATAATAATAATAAATAAGGAGAACAAAATGAAATTTACCTGCCCTAAAAATGAAATCACCAAAGCTATACAAATCAACACAAAAGCCATATCAAACAAACCACAAATGCCAATATTATCAGGCATATATATTCACGCAGAAAACAATATCCTAAGCATAGAAACAACTGATTATGATATAGGCATCATTTGTAAAATAACAGCAAATGTACAAGAAGAAGGAGCCATTGTCGTTCCTGGCCGATACTTTTCTGATGTAATAAAAACACTTCCAGGTGATACAATTGAATTATCATCAAACAATGAACAAAATACTATAACAATAAAGTCTAACACTGCTAAATTTAACTTATTAAGTATGTCTGCCACTGATTTTCCCAAGATACAAAAACTTGAAAGTGACAACAATATAACCATCAGAAGTAATATTCTTACAGATTTGATAAGAAAAACATCTTTTGCCTGTTCTTCAGAAATGGTACGCCCAATATTTACCGGTTGTCTATTGGAATTAAACAATATTGAATTAACAATGGCAGCAACTAATACCCATCGTTTAGCGGTCAAAAAAGAAATAATGGACAATAATGATATTACAGTTTCTTCAAAATTAATCATTCCAGCAAAAATATTAAATGATTTATCATCATTATTAAATGCTGACATTCCAATAAATATTGATATTACTTATTCACATAATCAAATCAGTTTTACTTACGAAAATATTTATATTGTCTCCCGCTTAATAGAAGGACAATTTCCTGATTATACCAATGTAATCCCTCCAAATTTTGATACTGTAGCTACAATTCGAACACATGATTTGCAAGAAGCTATTGATCGAGTATCATTAATATCCCGATCCAATCAATATAATATAATAAACCTTGATTTTACAGCAGAAAATCTTCTATTATCATCAAATAACCCAGAAATCGGCAAAGCTGAAGAAAATATATCAATCAAATTAAATGGACAGCCAATAAATATATCTTTTAATGCTAAATATATACTTGATGTGTTAAAATATATAGATACAGATGAATTGAATTTTTCTTTTAATCAACCAACTACTCCGGCATCAATAAAATCAATAAATGATGATATGTTCATTTATGTAGTTACACCTGTACGACAGAATAAATAAAAAAATTGCTTTTTGTGTAATCTTTGTTATTAAACATCTTTACACAAAAAGCAATTTTTTATAATTTTATTAGGAAATAACAATGCTTATAAATACTTTATTATTGAAAAATTTTCGTAATTATAAAGATCTTAAATTAGATTTATCACCATCATTAAATATATTTACTGGTGATAATGCTCAGGGAAAGACAAACATAATCGAATCAATTTATTATGCTGCCCTGGGAACATCGTATAGATTAAAAAATGATAACGATTTAATACATTGGCAGGAAGAAAAAGCCGCAATAAATATATGTTTTTCCAGGATAGACATAAAGAACAATATAAAATTTTTATTGACAAGGGGAAAAAGGAAACAAATCATATTAAATGGCGGAGTTATTCGTCAAAAAGATTTACCTGGGACGATAATGATAGTTTTATTTTCACCGGAAGATTTGATGTTAATAAAAGGATCACCAGCTTTACGCCGTAGATTTTTGGATATAGAATTATCACAGACAAATATATTTTATTATACTAACTTAGTAAAATATAATAGAATAGTCACCCAACGAAATAATTTATTAAAAAAGATAAGGGAAGATCGACGGCTGTTGAACCAGCTCGATATGTGGGACAATCAGTTAATAGACAGCGCCGTTTTTATATGGAAAAGTCGATTTACTGCCATAAAAAAAATAGCTGTATATGCTGCTGAAATGCAGCAGGTTATATCTGATAATAAAGAGGAACTTAAGATTAATTATAATATAAATAAATATAATGTATCAGACGATTTAAAAACTATTTTTAAAAATAATTTAATAAAAAATAGAGGTATTGATATAAAAAGAGGAACCACAAGTATTGGACCACATCATGATGATTTAGAATTAGAAATAAACAGCATCGATTTAAAAAATTTCGGTTCGCAAGGTCAGCAAAGGACAGCTGTTCTTGCATTAAAGTTAGCTGAATTAGAATATATGAAAAATATATCAGGGCAGTATCCTATATTACTGTTAGATGATGTAATGAGTGAACTTGATGAAAAACGTCGTGAAAAAATGATCAAATTTTTCCAAAATAAAAATATTCAGACATTTATTACAGCCACTGATGCAGTGATGTTTAATAAAACAGCGGCTGTAAAATTTTATAATGTATCGGCGGGACAAGTAGAGGTGTCATAAATGATAAGAAGAAATAGTAAATCATTTGATTTTAAATCCGTAGGTCAAATAATTCCCAGGGCTATAAAACATCTTTCCAAAGCACCGGAGTATAAATTTTATCTTATTAAATTTTATTGGGAAAATATTGTTGGCAAAGAAATAGCAGCACATGCAATACCAAAAAATTTTGCTTTTGGTGTATTGTATATTGGGACATCCAGCAGTGTATGGGCTAATAATCTTTTATATATGAAATATGATATTTTAAATAAAATAAATACTATATTAAAATATAAAATAATAAAAGATATAAAATTTACTTATGGTAAAGCAGGAAGTAATAAAGAGATACCAGTTAAAATACTGCAAAAAAATGATATGAAAAAATTGCTTTCGGAAATTAATTTAACACTAGCCGAACAAGATAGTATAGATAAATGTTGTCGAAATATCAGGGACGAAGAGCTGGCAAAAAGAATAAAAAAAATTATGTCTACTCATAAAAAAATTGATAAAATAAAACTTATGCATGACTGGCATGAATGCAAGAAATGCCGGTCTTTATGTCCTGCACAGGAAGAATATTGTGATAACTGTAAGAGAATAAGAAAATCGCAAGAGGCTGTGCAGATACGTAAAATATTGATGACAAAACCGTGGGCCCGATATGCGGAAATAAATAGGTATGTAAATTGCTCCAGAGAAATGGTAAATGATGCCAGAACGAGCTTAGTACAAAAATTGGCAGCGGATTTAAATATATCATCATATGATGATATACAGGTAAAAACTTTGGTAATGCTTTATCGGGCTTTACCACCGGAACAAATTAATAATAAATTGGTGAAGGAAAATATAAATAAATTGAAATATGATTTAAAATATGATGAAATGAGAAAAATAACAAAAAAGAGGAGAATTAGGTGATGTTTTTGCATATTGGTTGTAATATATCCATACCTTTAAAAAATATAATTGTCATATATGATATAAAGAATAATGAAAACAATGAATTCATCGCTGCGATGAGAGATAAACATAAAGTGGTGGACGTATCACAAAGTTCTCCTAAATCATGTATTGTGACAGAAAAAAATATATATTTGTCATCAATTTCTTCAATAACGCTTTATAATCGTTCTTTTATTAATGAATTTTCAAAGGAAAACGGAGATTTTTCTTAGATGGTTAATAATGAAATAATACATATAGCACTGGGGGTCGATGATAAATATTTTGCTTATGCTGGTATTTTAATGACTTCTATTTTATTGAATTCATTTGATAATGAAATAATTTTTCATGTTGCAGTCAATGGTACGCTGTCTGATGAAAATATTAACAGGAAAAATAAATTTAATAATATTTATAAAAAAGCACAAATAAAAATATATGATTTATCACAGCAGATAAAAGACTTGCCAAATTTGTCCGCATATACAGATAAAAGATTTAATAAATCAATATTATTGCGGATATTCATCCCGAAAATATTACCTGATACTATAAAAAGAGTAATTTATCTCGATGCTGATATGCTGTGTATTGATAATATTAATTTTTTGTGGAAACTTAATATACCATATGAGTATATAATAGCAGCATGCCCATATAAAGAAAAAAATGGACAGAAACAAATAAAAAGATTAGGATTGCAGACTGATAAATATTTTAATTCTGGAATGATGATGATAAATTTACTGGCTTGGAAAAAATATAATATAACAGAAATAATCAGTGATTGTTATAAAAAGTTTTATGAATTTTTTCTTTTGCCTGACCAAGATGCTATAAATGTTGTTTTACAAAATAAAATTAATACTATTTCATATAAATTTAATCGTATGATTGCAGCAAATGATCCAACTCTGGATTTACGGGAAAAAGGTGATATTTTGTTGCATTTTGTAAATGACAGTAAACCTTGGATAAAGGGAAATACACCTGAAATGGAAAGATTATACAAATATTATGTAGCAAAATCACTTTGGTCTGATATTAAATTTATTGAACCGGAAACTTTAGAAATGATGCTTTTGGCTGGAAGAAACTATGAAGAGAAAAGAGATTTTGAAAGAGCGGCATATTATTATGGAAATACAGCAAAAAAATTGATGATAGAGCACTTGAAATATAAATATGAATAATAGTAATATAGAGTTACATTTATTTTATACATCTATTTAATTGTGTTATAATGATAAGAAATAAATTATAACAATATATATTTGGTAAGAATGCTG
Source organism: Pectinatus frisingensis (assembly GCF_015732285.1). Taxonomy (GTDB): domain Bacteria; phylum Bacillota; class Negativicutes; order Selenomonadales; family Selenomonadaceae; genus Pectinatus; species Pectinatus frisingensis. Next base: position 97,271 of record NZ_WIQU01000065.1, on the reverse strand, counting down.
CCGATTAATTGAATTGGAAAGATTCTTTTATTAAAAGTTTTTAAAATATAGTGTTTTATTATAGACTCTTTGAGTATTTACTATTTTGATAATAGTCAGATAATTTTTTTTGTTATTTGATTAATTAAATTTTATAGATTGGGGTGTTTAAATGAATATTCATGAATATCAGGGGAAAGAAATTCTTCGCTCCTACGATGTTTCTGTTCCTGTAGGAAAGCCGGCTTTTTCGGTTGAAGAGGCAGCAAATGTAGCCAAAGAACTTGATTCAAAGGTAATTGTTGTTAAGGCACAAATTCATGCTGGAGGACGCGGTAAGGCTGGTGGTGTAAAAATTGCCAAGTCAATTGATGAAGTAAAAAATTATGCCAAGGAATTATTGGGAAAAGTTCTTGTAACAAAGCAAACAGGACCTGAAGGAAAAAAAGTAAATCGTCTATTGGTCGAAACTGGCTGTAAAATAAAAAAAGAATTATATTTGAGTTTTACAGTTGATCGCACCACAGCTCAGACTGTTATGATAGGTTCTGAAGCAGGCGGAATGGAAATAGAAGAAGTAGCTTCATATACTCCAGAAAAGATATTAAAAGAATATATTGATCCATTTATTGGTTTAGCACCTTTTCAGGCACGCCGTATGGCGTTCAGACTTAATATAGAACCTGCTCTTGTTAATAAAGCGGCTGCTTTAATGATGGGATTATATAGAGTTTTCGTTGATAAAGATTGTTCCCTGGCAGAAACAAATCCGTTTGTTTTGACTGAGGACGGTAATGTTATGGCACTTGATATTAAGCTTAATTTTGATGATAGCGCTTTGTATCGGCATAAGGATATAACAGAATTAAGAGATGAAAGCGAAGAAGACTCCAAAGAAAGAGAAGCTGCTGCTTTAGGCCTTAATTATGTAAATTTAGGCGGCAATGTGGCTTGTATGGTAAACGGTGCCGGATTGGCTATGGCAACCGTAGATATAATTAAACATTATGGTGGAGAACCAGCTAACTTTTTGGATGTCGGCGGGCAGGGTTCAGCTGAAGATGATGCTAAAGCTTTTAAGATAATGACCGAAGACGGTCAGGCAAAGGGAATTTTTGTTAATATATTTGGTGGTATTAATAAATGTGACATAATTGCTGAAGGGATAATAGAAGCAAATAAAATGCTTGATTTAAAGATTCCTATAGTTGTTCGTCTTGATGGAACGAATGTAAAAGAAGGACGGGAAATTCTCAGAAAAGCTAATATTCCTAATGTTATAATGGTAGAATCAATGACTGAAGGCGCAAAAAAAGTAGTAGAATTAGTAAAAGATGCATAATTGACGGAGGTGGAATTTTTAATGGGAATTTTTATTGATAAAAATACTAAAGTTATAGTACAGGGAATAACAGGTAAGCAGGCCTTATTTCATACTGATAATATGCTTAAATATGGAACTAAGATAGTTGCTGGCGTAACACCAGGTAAAGGCGGTCAGGTAGTAGAAGGTGTTCCGGTTTTTAATACGGTAGCTGAAGCTAAGAAAAAAACTGGCGCTAATGCTTCGGTAATTTTTGTGCCGGCTAAATTTGCGGCTGATAGTATACTTGAAGCTATAAATGCTGAATTGGATACAGTTGTATGTATAACAGAACATATTCCTGTTCAGGATATGATTAAAGTACGTCATTATTTAAAAGGTAAGAAAACTCGCATGATAGGACCTAACTGTCCTGGTATAATGACCACTGATGAATGTAATATCGGCATAATACCTGGATCTATCCATAAAAAAGGACATGTAGGAATTATTTCGCGCTCTGGTACTTTGACTTATGAAGCAATGTATCAGATGACTAATGCTGGAATAGGACAGACTACAATAATCGGTATAGGCGGTGACCCGGTAAAAGGAACGGACTTTATCGATGCATTGGAGGCTTTTAATAAAGATAATGAAACTGAAGCTGTATTAATGATCGGGGAAATTGGCGGTAATGCTGAAGAAGACGCGGCTGCCTGGATACATGCTAATATGAAAAAACCTGTGGCTGCTTTTATCAGTGGCCGTCAGGCTCCTCCGGGAAAACGCATGGGACATGCCGGTGCTATTATTTCTGGCGGCAAGGGATCTGCTGCCGATAAAATAAAAGCGCTGAATGCCGCTGGTATAGAAGTTGCTGATACAGTGGCTCATATGGGCGAAACTATGGTTAAGACTTTAAAAAAAGCCGGCATTTATGATGAATGTCACAATTGCTGACAGTTTATTATAAGTTAGTATAGATAATAATTAAGGCACAATAATTTTACTATAAATCTATAAAACTGTATTTAATACCAACTTTATAGATTTAGTTTAATTTTATTGTGTCTTTTTATATGATTAAGTGCAATTCAGTGCTTTTGTTATTTATTTATGATAAAATAGTAAAGTAAAATTTTAATAGGGAATATAAAAATGTTATTCTTTATTATAATGTGAACTAAAAATGTTATATGAGTACAAAGGGAGATAGTAATGGAAGAGTTGCAAGATGAGATAAAGAAGCGCCGTACATTTGCAATAATATCGCATCCGGATGCTGGTAAGACAACACTTACAGAAAAATTATTGCTGTATGGGGGTGCTATTCATCTGGCAGGTTCAATAAAGTCAAGGAAAGCACAGCGTCACGCGGTGTCAGACTGGATGGAAATAGAAAAGCAGCGTGGTATTTCAGTAACATCCAGTGTGTTACAGTTTGATTATGGCGGATGTCGCATAAATATATTAGATACGCCTGGTCATCAGGATTTCAGTGAGGATACCTATCGTACTTTGATGGCGGTAGATAGTGCTGTAATGGTGATGGATGCAGCTAAAGGGATTGAAACTCAAACTAAGAAATTATTTAAAGTATGTAAGCAGCGCAATATACCAATATTTACTTTTGTTAATAAGTTGGATAGATTTGGTAAGGCACCGCTTGATTTGATGGATGAGATCGAAAATGTACTGGGGATAAGAGCTTACCCTATGAATTGGCCAATTGGGATTGACGGCAGGTATTGTGGTGTATATAATCGTATAAAAAATAATGTGGAATTATTTGCATCAGATGATAGTCATGGACAAAAAGAACGTGATTCGGTTGTATATTCGCTTGATGATGAAAAATTAATCGAAAATATTGATACAGATATATATGAATCACTTATTGATGATATAGATTTGTTAAATGCTGCCGGTGAGAAATGGAATGACGAAAAGGTGGCTAAGGGTGAACTCACACCAATGTTTTTTGGCAGTGCCATGACTAATTTTGGGGTAAAAAATTTTTTGGAAGAATATTTGCGGTTAGCACCGTCACCTCAGCCTCATGAATCAACTGATGGCCTTATAATGCCTGATGATGATAAATTTTCAGCATTTGTATTTAAAATTCAGGCTAATATGAATCCGGCACATCATGACAGATTAGCCTTTATTCGTATTTGTTCAGGAAAATTTGAACGCAATATGCAAGTTTTGCAGGTAAGAAATGATAAGGTTATTAAACTTTCTCAGCCACAGCAGTTTTTGGCTCAAGACAGGCAAATAATTGATAACGCTTATCCTGGGGATATAGTCGGACTATTTGATCCTGGAATTTTTAGAATAGGTGATACTATTTGTGATGTAAAAAAGAAGTTTAGGTTTGCTGATTTTCCGGTATTTCCGCCAGAAAGATTTGCCCGCGTCGAAGCTAAAGATACGATGAAAAGAAAACAGTTTATCAAAGGAATTGCGCAGCTTACGCAAGAAGGGGCTGTACAATTATTTGAGCAGCCTGGTGCTGGTATGGAAAGTTATATAGTTGGAACTGTCGGTCAGTTGCAGTTTGATGTTTTGGAATATCGTTTGAAAAATGAATATAATGTTGATATAAATATTACGATGCAGCCGTTTGAAGTTGCCAGATGGTTAGAATTAAAAAATGGTATGGAAGTTACTCCAGAGTCGCTGCGTGGGGCCGATAGGGGCATGTTTGTTTATGATATGAAGAAACAGCCGGTTTTATTGGTCAGTAATGAATGGGCATTGGGCTGGATTATTGATAATAATCCGGATTTGCTGCTGCATAATGTTCCACCGGATAAACAAGAGGTATAGTTTTTGTATAATAATGGTATTTGAAAAATAAAGAACAAAGCTGTGAAGAGTTTTTCTGCAGCTTTGTTCTTTATTTTTAAAGATTTATTTCTATTTCATATTGTGTCGAAAAAGTACTGCCACCGGGTAAAGCATTACTAAAATCACGATCTTTTAGTTTCCCGGCAAAATTTTCCGCATCACAGCGTCCATACCACGGTTCCAGACAAATAAATGGGGCATTTTTATGGGCAGGTGACCATATACCTACTACAGGAGATTGAAAATGAATTGTCAAATATGGATCATTATCTTTATTGAGAAGTGCTATGGAATTTATTTGATAATTTTCTAAAATGTAAGCATCTTTATTAAATACATCTTTAGTAAATTGCCAGATACTGTCTTGTAAAATTAATGGATGAAATTCATCAGCTAATAAAGAATCCTTATTGACTAAACGATATGATAAAGATTTGTCAGTATTGAATTTTAAACGGCAAGTTTTTTCATTATCTGAAAAAGGACAGATAAATGCAGGATGGGCGCCAATTGAAAAATATAATAATTTTTTATCAGTATTGGTAACTTTCCAGGAAACAATTAATTTATTTTCTTGTAGTTCATATTCCTGGGTTAAATTAAATTTAAATGGATATATTGCATAAGATTGTTTGTCTTCGGTAAGCAAAAAAGAAAGTTTATTGTCCTTTTTTTCGATTAACTGAAATTCTTTGTCCCTAGCAAAACCGTGTTGGCCCATTTTATAAGTTTTACCATTATAACGATATTGCTGTTTATTTAAACGGCCAACAAAAGGGAAGAGTATGGGAGCGCTTCTTTTCCAGTAATCAGGATTACCAGACCATAAATATTCTTTGTTGTTGTGCAGTGAATAAAGAGATTTTAGTTCAGCACCTAAAGTATTTACTTTAATTTTTATATATTTATTTTGTAATTCATATAGCATTAATAAATGGCCTCCTATCATGAAAAATATAATTATAATATAAATTTATTATAATTATAGCATAATAGTAGTTAGAATAAAAAAAAGAGGCTGTATAATATGCTATTTTCTTTGTCCAGCCTTGGGATGGCAGAAAATCATGCGACAGTGGCGGATTACAGCTTTATGAGGCTAACGCTGTTTAGGTGACAGTTTTTTTCTTTCTTGAATTTTCATGAAAGCATCGATTGTAAAGCTGATTTATCAAGCTTTCCGCGATCATTTAGAGGAATTTTTTCTAAAAAATATATTTTTCCCGGAACCTCTACAGGATTAAAATTTTTCTGTATATATTGGCGTATGTGATTTTTATTTATGTTTTTCCGGGGGATAATGAATGCCGCCAGTTCGGCACCACGTAATGAGTCTTTATATGGCAGGACAACTGCGTCTTTTATTCCGGAGATTTTGCGCAGATTCAACTGAATCTTGATACAGCTGATTTTGAAACCACCCTTATTAATCCAATTTTGTCGGCGTCCTTGAAATATCAGTTCTCCGTTTTTATTAAGATAACCAAGATCATTTACAGTATATGGCATTTTTAAACCAGTTACGTGATATTTCGTATTGACATAGATAATATTGTTTTTAGTGTAAATTTCCACACCTGGAAATGGTCGGCCAAGATTGCGGGAATCTCTATCTAAACTGCGGCATTCTGTATAGGTGATATAATTGAGCTCACTTGCTCCATAATAAAGAATAATTTGGGCATTAGTAAAATACTGATGTAAATTGTATAAATCTTTTTTATCTAATAATTGAGAACCGGTAAATATTAAATTTACGGTTACAATTTCCTTTTTACAAACCTGTAACAATAAGCGTAATTTGCTGGGAACAAGGTATAATATACTCACTTTACTGTCTGAAATAAGTTGAAGCCAACTGCGACAATGAATAAAATTGCTGGTAATTATTTGCCCGCCTTCATATAAAACTGATAAGAAAGTATTCAGGTTTCCTGTAAAACTAAGGCTGCCTTGCAGAAAAACACGGCTGTTTTTTTTTACTTTAAAAATGATATTTTGAATTGGGAAAAAATCAGCCCAGCTTGCATATGTCCTATACATTACCTTAGGTAATCCGCTAGAACCAGAGCTTAATACACCGAGGCAACAATCAATTTTTGGAATGATATTATCAAATATTTGGAAATTTTTTTCTAATCCTTTTGAGCCAAATTGTAAAATCCCCTGTAGATGATTTTTATTTATAATTCCTTGTATTTCTGATGATGATAAGCCTTTGTGCAGTAATATAGGTATATATCCTGCTGCCTGCACTGCAAAGAAAGAAATTACCTGCTGATAGAAATTTTGCGAAGAAATGAGCAGACGGCTGCCAGATTTTAGTCCTGTGGATTTTATTTGTTGAAATAAAGTATCTGATTGTTGTTTTATTTGTCCATAAGTGTAACTTTTGTTGTCGATCTGGATAAAAATATCCGTTGGATGATTTATGTTTTTTTGTACTAGAAGTTGGTAATAATCCATTCTTATCTCCTGCATTGTTCTATTAAAAAAGCTGCCCCCATACCGCCTGCACCCGCTATAGCGGCAAGTCCATATTTTCCTTGTGATATACACAGGCTGCGCATTAAGTGTAATGCCAGTATTGCACCTGATGCCCCATAGGGATGTCCATAAGCTAAAGCCCCGCCTAATTGATTATAGTGTTCGGTAAGTTTTGGAAAACGTCGGGCAAATAATACGTCAATGACGGCAAAGGCTTCATTGAATTCGATGGAATCCATGTCATAGTAAGATAAATTGTTACAGTCTAAGAGTGCGTCAGCAGCCCGCATAGCTCCACGAGGGCTTTCTTTTGGAGGTCCGGCTTTCTCCAGAGCATCTAAAAGACGAAATTTTGGTTTGATATTATTTTTTTTACAATAATTTTCAGAACATAGAACGATAAAAGCCGCTCCATCATTAGTGCGACAGGTATTTGCCGCTGTTATTGATGTACCAGGTCCTAAAACAGGCGGCAGTCGATTTAGTAACCGCTGATCCATTTTGTCATGCAGACCATTGTCTATTGACCAACCATTAATGGGCACGATATAGGATTCCAGTAATTTTTTGTCGCGTGCCAGACAGGCACGTTGATGGCTTTTAAGCACCCAATAGTCAAGCTCAGTTTTTTTTATTTGTTCAACTTTTATTATTCTTTCTGCTCCTTGCAGCATGGCTGTGGGCGAAAGTTCGTCTGGTGAAAATTGGGCAGTTTTATAACAACCGCCTGGTATTTGCATATAACGGTCATCTTTTGTATCATAAATTCGCAATGGCTGTAATGATGAACTTTCCATGCCACCGGCTAAAAATAAGTCTCCGCTCTTACAGGCAATTTTTGTTCGGGCTATATCTATTGCAGCAGCAGCAGAAGCACATTGCATATCAATTGTACAGGCCGGCACAGTATCAGAAATTCCAGCTTCCAAAGACATGAGACGTGCTATATTGCCGCCAGTACCTACTGCATTACCAGCAAATATACCATCAATATTTTTAAGTCGATATTTTTCAATTAATTTTTGCAATACTTTTGCACCAAAATATTCCGGTCGTATATTGCGGAATTTTCCATTTTTAACTACTATAGGGGTACGAAGGCCGCCTAATATGTATACAGGTTCCATTTTAACGGTCCTGATTGAATATTCTGTTGAGTTTTACACCAATCCATGCAGCAGCAAAAGATTTTATGATATCACCAGGAATAAATGGAAATACCGCCATGATAAGTGCCTGCCAGATATTGATATGCAAAGAAAGAATCATCCCTACAACTCCACCGATATAAGTGATAGGAATTCCAACACATACCGCAATAAAAAAATAACGCCGCAATGAAATTAGATTGCCTTTTAATAAACTGACTATTGGATATGCAACAGCAAATGCTATAATAAAACCGCCTGTTGGTCCTAAAATTTTTCCTAGACCAGCCGTACCACCAACGAAGACGGGCAGTCCTACAATTCCAAGTAAAATATATCCTAAAATGACAATAAATGTTTGTTTTGGCGACAACAGGAAAGCCGTTAAATTCATGACCAATGTAAGTGCCGTAACCATACCAGGTGTAAAAGGCAATGGAAAAGAGATATATGCTGATACACAGCATAGTGCAATACATACTGCCATTTTTGTTAAGTTTCTTATAGAAAATAATGTCATTTTATCCATTAATGTCTCTCCTGTTTTTTACTGGTTTACCTATTATTAAATTAAAAACTTTCCCTTTTTTTGAGTATACTTCCGCCTGATTTTTATTTAATTGGTTCCAATAAAGCGGCTGACCGGCTAAAGCTGCATTATTAAACCGCATGATAATTTCTTTAGAATCCATTACTGTATTTAATACTTCTGATAATAATAATATACCAGGGATAATAGCATTGGATCCTTTATGTATAGGATTTTTGTCGCCGACATTTTGGATAAAATCAGCTATATCTGTTAGTGAAAAAATTCGCCAGAATATAGCCGTAACAGGAATGTCAGTATTATCCGATATAGTTGTTCGAGGTATGTGATGTAAAATAAGTGATGTTTCTAAACGTGCCTGCATGTTTTCTTTTGTTATGGTACATGCGGTTTTTATGAAATGATGTCTTTTTTTTAGTATTGAAAGACCAGTTTCATTATATTTATTTTTTCCATATTGCCAATGCAGTTTTGCTATAGAAGAATTACTATATTGTTCTCCTTGCAATATAGTAAGTTGTTTGGCTAAGTCCATTAACATACGTATTCCTCCCTTAAAAATTTATTATACGAGTGAAAAACATTATAGTCAACCGTTTTACATTAACTGGTTTACTTAATATAAAAGCTGTTATTTGGGCAGACTTTTATATTATAAGGGGAAAATCGCATGAAATAAAAAACAGCCTATCAAGGTGATGCAATGATAGGTTGTTTTTGTAGGTATTTAAAATTGACAAATATGTGTTTAGTTAGATTTCAGGCAAGGAAAAATATTTGCTGCATCTTAGGCTGGGCTCCAGTTTGTGGGTCCATTTCCATAAGCATTACATCTTTCATATATTCATTCCATTTATCTACAATTGGACTGTCAGCTTGATATTTTTCAGCATAAGCGATACCTTTTTCGCATTCAAAATAACCAAAGACTTCATTACCGGTATTCCAGATGGTATAATTATTTATTCCTGCGTCTTTTAAAACTTGTTTCATTTCTGGCCAGATATTGGCGTGGCGTTTTTTGTATTCTGCCAGTTTACCGTTTTTTATTGTGGCTTTCCAAGCAAATCGTTCCATTTTTATATACTTCCTTTTTAATGACAGGTTATTGTACTTCATGTCCATAGCGTTCAATTTCAATCTGTTTAAGTGTTTTACCATTTGTATCAGGTGCCCATATAGTACCTACCAGCCAGCTGATAAAAGCAAAAGCGACCATAAGCATAGCTGCATATCTAAAGCCGAGAGAATTCATTATTACAGGTACACAAAAACCCCAGACGGCAGCTGCAATACGGGTGATGAAGAAAGTTAAACCCTGGGCTGTGGCACGATATTTGGTAGGAAAAAGTTCGGAACACCACAATTGATAAAAAGCCTGCTGTCCTGAACCGTTGTTTATACCGGCAAATATTGTAAACATAATGAGCATCCACATGCTGAGCATATCTGGCGGTAATACCCATACTCCCCAGCCAATGACATAGATACCGCCGATTATTGTGTATAAAAGACGGCGGCTTACTTTATCACCTAACTGCATAAAAATGAAATAAGTACCTACAAATGAAATTACAAACGATCCGACTGACATTAGTTGGGACATACTGTTAGATAAATTACCTACATGTTCATATATATAGGGCATGAAAAATCCCCAGGTACTGGCACATAGATTCCATACTGAATACACTCCGCACAGAAATAAAACAGTTTTTAAATTTATACCGGATAATAGCGTGGAGTAAGATATTTTTTCTACTTTACCTTCGGCAAGAAGTTTTTCTTCGGCTAATTTGGCAGCACGCCAGTCTTTTGATTCCGGCATTTTTAGACGTTGATACCATACCCAGGCTGCGACAATAATCAAATGACCAAATACGATTCGGCTGCCTATCATGCCATATTGATTTATCCAGGCTGAAATAAGTAAGACTACTGCCGGACCGAGGGCCCAGGCAAATTGAGCGGAACCGCAGTGCTTAGCCCGATTTTTGGCTGGGGCTTCTTCCGCAATTAAGGTCCAGGAAGCGACTATATCGGCACCTACACCAAGTCCTACGATAACATATCCGATTAGCAACATAGGATAATTAATACCGAAAACTATGAGAAGCATACCAATGATATAAATTAATAAATCGTAGGTATAGACGAATTTTCTGCCGTATTTATCACAAATTCTTCCGCCGATTAAGGCACCGACTGCTGCAGAACCAGCGTTTGAAGAAAGTGCTGCTAAAAGCCCCATCTGGTAGCCATCCATACCAAGATAGGCCTGCCATAAGCTTAACCCGGCAGCTCCGGCAACAATGGAACCGGCATCAATATAGCTGGTCATGGCAGCTAATATTGTTTTTTTCCAGGCAGAGGGTTCTTTATTGTCCATTATTAATCCCCATTTCTTTTATGAAATTATTAATATTTACTAAAATTATGAAAATAGAATAGTTAATAAATGCTGTATTTATTTATATGGCTGTATGCAAAAATTATTTGATACAGTCATATAAATATTATTAAATGTTTAACTTAAAAAATTTTCATTGAGATGAATCTTAAAGGCTTCAGCTAAATCGCAAAAATTTTGGTTGCTGATAGTTTGTTTTTTTCCACCCATAGAGTGTACTTTAACTGATATTTCAGAAGCTTTTTCTATTGTATCCATAAAGCCGAAAGCTTCATCAAAATTATTACCGGCGCAAAATGTACCATGATGTGCCCAAATTACGGCATTATATTTTTTCATTAATTTGCCTGTAATATCGGCTATGGCTTTTCCACCGGGAACCATCCAGGGAATCACGCCTATACCTTCGGGAAATATAACAGGTACTTCTGTCATCATTTCCCATAATTCATGGGTAAATGTTTTACTATCCAAAGGTAAAATAAAAGTCAAAGCGATGGCATTTACCGGATGTGCATGATAAATAACTCTGTTTTTATCATTAGTTACAGTTTTTTTTATTCCATGGTTCATAAGGTGTGTAGGTAATTCACTGGTAGGTACGCCGCCATGTTCCAATCCCCAAATAATACTGTAATTTTTTCCTTTATCATCTATTTTTATGATTGCTATATTATCAGCCGGGCATAAAATCACATTTCTCATGTATTTTCCACTGCCGGTAACGAGAAAGTATTCTCCTGCTATATTAGGAACTTCGGTGCCAATAGGCTGCCAATTGGTTGCTGATTTTAATTCAGGCAATATTTTATTTATTTCATCATTTTTTATTCGATAACTGAGATTACCGCCATTCCTTTCGTGCCAGCCTTTTTTGAAAGCGTCATCTGTCAGGCGGATAAAATCTTGTATAAATTTTGCATCTGTAATAGGCATAGGTTGCTCCCTCTTTAATATGTGGTATAGTGATCAGCGATGGGAAAGAATATCATTTTCGTAACGTTTTATTTCTTTAAACCAGGATTTTTTCTGGGGAACATTTTGTATTTTACAATAATGATCCCAAACATCACCAAATGGATAGGTTTTGATTTCTTCCATTGAGGCCATAAGTTCTGTAAAATTACTTTCATCCTGCATTTTTTTCAAAGTTTTATGCGGCATTAAAAGAGCAAATAAAAGTGCTTTTTCTATGTTGCGCATTCCTATGACCCAGGCAGCGATACGATTAATGCTGGCATCAAAGAAATCAAGGCCAATAAATGTTCTGCCGAGAGCATCGCAGCGGACTAATTCCTTAGCTATTTCTTTTAATTCGTCATCAAATAAAATAACGTGGTCACTGTCCCAGCGTACCGGTCGGCTGACATGTAAAGCCAAGTATTTATTGAAGAGAAGCATTGTGGAAATTTTATCGGATACGGTTTCAGTAGGATGGAAATGACCGGTATCGAGCAGGCAAATTTTATTATTTTGTGCAGCATAGTTCATGTAGAATTCATGTGAACCTACAGTATAGGATTCTACACCAATACCAAATACCTTACCTTCAATACTATCGACCATATATTTTTCATCATAATAAAGTTTAAATATTTCATCTAAAGAATTTTTCAAACGACTGCGTGGCCCCATTCTGTCGGCCGGTATGTCTTTATAACCATCAGGAATCCAGATATTGTTTAATGACGGCATTGATAATTCTTTGCCAAAATATGCAGCAATTTTACGGCTGGCTTTACAATGTTCTATCCAAAAATCACGAATAGATTTGTCAGGATTTGACAATGTAAGATTGTCAGATGCTTTAGGATGGGAAAATAATGTGGGGTTAAAATCCAGCCCAAGATGGTTTTCTTTGGCAAAATCTACCCAGGCTGCAAAATGCTTCGGTTCTAATTTGTCACGATCAATTTTTTCGTCAGTTATGGCATAAGAAGCATGGAGATTTAGTTTGTGGTTGCCGGGAATAAGTGATAAAGCTTCTTTGATATCACTCATTAATTCTTCAGGATTGCGGGCTCTGCCGGGATAATTACCGGTAGCTGATATTCCTCCGGTAAGTTGCGTAGAATCAAAACCGAGAACATCATCTCCCTGCCAGCAGTGCATGGATATGCGTACTTTTTTTAAAGTATCTATAGCCTTGTCTGCATCAACACCAATTTGTCCATAAGTTTCTTTTGCTGCATCAAAATTTGTCATTTTATACACTCTCCTGGTTATTAATTTTCAAAAGAAAATTCATCATTATTTACTTTCTTTACTTCAAAGGAACGCGCTATTATCATGCGAGCCTGAGGTAAATCAGAAAATTCTTTTGTTTTGAGCATTTGAACGGTAATATTACCAATTGCTGTAGCTTCTATAGGACCTGCATAAATGTTTTTTTTCGTATAATGAGCTGTAAGACGATTTAAAAATCTATCCTGGCAGCCTCCACCGACAACATATATAGATTTATAGGAATTATTGGTAATATCTTCGATTTGCTTAACTACAGTGCCATAGTATTTAGCCAGACTGTTGTAAATACAAAATAATAATTCACACTGTGTTTGTGGCTCTGGTTGATTGGTTCTGTGGCAATAATTGCTGACTGCTTTGATCATACTTTCAGGTGCCAGAAAAGAAGTGTCATTGACATCTATTATAGATTTAAAATAACGACCGATATATGCTAATGTAAAAAGTTCTTCATAGGTATATTTATGTTGAAATTCTTTCCTTATTGACTGCATCATCCATAATCCCATGATATTTTTAAGATAGCGATAGCGGTAATGATAACCACCTTCATTAGTGAAATTCAGCAGGCGGCTTTTTTCTGTGCAATCAGGAATAAGACGTTCAATTCCCATTAATGACCATGTACCAGAACTTATATAAATTGATTGATCGTTATTAGTGGGAACAGATATAACGGCTGAACCGGTATCATGAGTGGCCGGCAGGACAACTTCGCTGTTAAATCCAATAAGTTTAGCAATATTGTCTTTGAACATGCCAACAGATTCTTTTGGTAAATGGAGCTTGCCAAAAATTTTTTTAGGGAATCCCAGCATATCAATCATTTTCCAATCCCAGTCTCGTTTATTGGCATTAACAAGTTGGGTTGTTGTTGCATTGGTATATTCATTTTTTATTTGTCCTGTTAAAAGATAATTCAAATATTCCGGGATCATTAAAAAATGTTCGGCCTTTTTTAAAATTGATGATTGGTTTAATTTAATATAATATAAATGATAGATTGTATTTATCATCATTTTTTGTATACCGCTGCGTTTATATAATTCTTGTTCACTTATTATTTTATATACTTGATTGTCCATGCCGTCAGTTCTGCTGTCGCGATAAGCAACGGCATCACCCAGCATGGATTTATTTTTGTCCAAAAGAATAAAATCTACACCCCAGGTGTCAATGCCGATGCTTTTAGGTATTCGATTGAGTTCGCCGCATTTTTTTATGCCGGTCAAAACTTCATTGAATAATTTTTCTAAATCCCAGCAAAGATGACCGTTTTTATTTTTTAGATGGTTTTCAAAACGATAAATTTCTTCTATGCGTAATTTGTCATTATCCATCCAGCCCAGAATATGGCGGCCGCTGGAAGCACCAATATCAATAGCCAAATAGTATGATTTCACTAATAATACCTCATTCCGTTTGTTTATTTAATAAAATTAATATTTTCACATAATTTGAAATAATTTAATAGTAATATTATCTGTTATTTTGTTTGATTTTCTTTATTGATTAAATATTAATATTAAAATAACTATTTGTCAATATATTTATGTTGTTTTTTCTTCTTTTTTATTTGAAAATGTATTTTATCTAATGATTCAGTATTTGTGGCGCATTATATAATGATGTATAATGAAATAAATTGTTTAAAGCTATATTCATTGTATTTTTGATGTTGTTTTTTGTTTGATTTATCATATGAAATGAGGAGTATAATATGTTAGGGATAGAACGCCGTCAAAAGATACTTAGTAAAATACAACAAGAACGGAAAGTATATGTTAATGAATTAGCAGGCATATTTAACGTAACAGAAGAAACTGTAAGACGTGATTTGGAAAAATTGGAAAAACAAAAATTCTTACATCGTAGTTATGGTGGTGCGGTACTAAATGAGCATACTTATGATGATATTTCTTTTTCAAAACGGATAAATCTTAATCTTGGTGAAAAACAGAGGATCGCGCAAAAAGCCAGTGTTCTTATCAATGAAAAGGATTCTATAATGGTAGATGCCAGTACTACTTGTTTGGAAGTAGTGGAGCTGTTAAAAAATGAAAAAGATATAACGTGGATAACTAATTCGATAAAAATAGTTTATACATTGATTCATAGCAGCGCCAAAGTGATTGCCTGCGGGGGTACTTTGCGTAATCATTCTTATTCTTTGACCGGTGCAGATGCAATAGATATACTTAATAAGTATTGTGTTGACATTGCGCTTATTGGCTGCAAGGGAATATCAATGCAGCAGGGAATTACTGAATCTAATGAAGCAGAAAGTGTGGTAAAAAATAAAATGGTCGAACAAGCCAGAATAACGATTCTGCTTGCCGACCATTCAAAATTTGATAATAACGGTTTTGCTAAAACACTTGATTTTAAACAAATAGATTATTTGGTGACCGATGTGGAACCTTCGGATAAATGGGTAGATTTTTTAAAAAAGAAAGATATAAAACTTATATATTGATGATTTAAAATCTTTTAGGATAATCAGGTTTTTTGCTCTGCTTTTTTCTTAGCATTTTTTCTTATTTGAGCGAAAACGAAACGATTGATCTTTTCCCTGACTGGAAAAGCAATATCGATGAATTCTGTTCCAATAGAGTATAGATCCTTGGAATTTTTTACTTTTGAACAACGCATGACTTTGGCTTTTTGTCTGCATTTGTCGTTATCCAAAGAAATGAAATCAAGATTGATAATGATATAAGCTCCCGGTTTTATATAGGAATTGCTGTAAAAAGCCAGGCCACCGCCGCTTATATCAATAGTTTTAAAGGTATTTATCTGGATGGAAAAATTATTGGCAGTAAGTTCGGCGATTGTCTTTTTTTCATTTTTTTCAACTGTAAAAATAGTTATTGGGCGTTCCAATGATGCCCTGACAAATTTTCTGTTTTGTTCTCGCAGCAGTCTGCGAGGTGAACGGACACTCAGCGTAATTAAGTGTCCGTTTTTTATATAAGTGCACTTTTCCTGAAATACATAGCAGCATTCTTCAGTTTTCAATTTTACAGTGATGTCGTCATCTTTTTGGAAATGAAGGCTGGTTTTGTCATATTCTTCTGACAGACTAAAGTCAATCTCACTATTCATAATGAGTTTGATATTTGCCTTATAAAATATACTCTCATTATTACGGCTTAATTCAACGCTTAAGACTTTGTCCAAGACAGCTTTTATTTTATCAACCATGATAATCTCTCTCATCCATAAGAAATTTTTATTTAATATAATAATATAATAACATAAATTAAGGATGATTGACGAGTAGCAACGGAGAGATTGTATTATGATGCGGTAAAATATTCAATGAATTTTTCGGCTAAAAGAGATAAATATCTATCTTTCATCCAAATAGCGGTTATTTGTGTAGTTAAACTTTTTTCTTTGATAATTTTTATCCGTAGGTTTTCATGTGCAGCCAGGGTAACAGCAGAATGAGGTACAATAGCTATGCCATGTCCGGCGTTAGCCCAGAGTATGCTCGTCCGTGCATCGTCGTTTTTGCAAAAAATCAATGGTTTAAAACCATATTTTTCACAAGTATCATTGATGAGTTTTTCGAAACGACGGTAAATTATTAATGGTCGATTTTTTAATTCATCAATAGTAATGTTTGCTGAATTATTATTCCAATCATAGTTTTTATTCATGACAGCAGCCATGGGTTCTGCGGTGGAATATTTGCAGTTGAACAGAGAATTTTTGAATGGCGTGCGAACGATGCCTACTTCTATTATTCCTTTCATTAGAAGATCAATGAGAGTGTAAGTATTTCCTTCATGTATTTCGAATTTTACATCGTTATATTCCTGATGAAATCGTGTCATACCTTTATTAAGAAGAATATTACCAGATGAAGATACTGTTCCAATGGTGAGTGTTCCACGGAAGCCATGTTTGAAATCATCAATTTCTTTTATCGTGGAATCAGTGAGATCAAGTATTTGTCTGGAACGGGCTGCCAGGATTTTACCGGCATCAGTTAAAGTAATTTGCCGAGGTCCTCTTTTAAAAAGTTTGACGCCTAATTCATTTTCTAGAAGTTTTATTTGATGGCTTAAAGGTGGCTGGGACATGCAGAGTTTTTTTGCGGCAGCTGTAATTTGTCCTTCTTCGACTATTGTAAGAAAATAGTTCAATTGTCGTATATCCATTTTTTCTCCCATACTTTTAAAGTATAAAATACAGATAAAACAAATATTTTTAATATGGATTAACTAATGATATAATCATACTAATAAAAGATGATATTGGCAATATATTAATGATTAAGGATCTGATGATGTGTTTAAATTGGCAGTTTTTCTTAAAGCGTATAAAAAGGAATGTATTGTGGGTCCTATTTTCAAGTTGTTTGAAGCCATATTAGAACTTATGCTGCCGACAATGATGGTGTTTGTTATAAATAATGGCGTGGCCAAACATGATCTTATATATGTACTTCATATGGGAGAATGGATGCTGGGAATGGCCGTTTTGGGTTTTTGCTGTTCTATGGTATGTCAATATTTTGCTGCACGTGCTTCGCAGGGGTTTGGGACTACCCTGCGAAATACGGTGTTCAATCACATTCAATCACTGTCTAATGCCGAGATTGATGGATTTGGTACGGCATCGTTGATAAATAGAATTACCAATGACATTAATCAACTGCAGCTGGCAGTGGCGATGATGATCAGGCTGGTGGTAAGAACGCCTTTTATCTGCATTGGTGCAATAGTAATGTCGATGCTGCTGGATCTGCGATTATCTCTATTACTTTGGGGTGCAGCACCCATATTTGCGGCAATTCTTTATTATGTGGTA
This sequence comes from Pectinatus frisingensis, assembly GCF_015732285.1. Lineage (GTDB taxonomy): Bacteria > Bacillota > Negativicutes > Selenomonadales > Selenomonadaceae > Pectinatus > Pectinatus frisingensis. The sequence goes on along the minus strand of NZ_WIQU01000065.1, from coordinate 79,470 downwards.
AAAAAATCATCTGTTCTTTATAGTTCTTATCAGAAAAAATTGGATCGTACAGCATCGGTAATAAGAGAAAATTTAGCAGGTGTGCGGGTAATAAGAGCTTTTTCCAATGTCAAACGAGAGAAAAAAAGGTTTTACAAAACAAATGATGACTTGATGGATAATGCTCTTTCCATCGGTAAGGTTTCAGCTCTTTTAAATCCTTTGACAACATTTGTTATGAATATGGTAATAATACTGATATTATGGATAGGAAGTTATCATATTGATACCGGTAATCTGGCTAAGGGTGAAATTATCGCGTTTGCCAATTATGTTACGCAGATTTTATTGGCGTTGATTGTTATTTCTAATTTAGTGGTGATTTTTACTAAGGCTTTTGCTTCGTCAAAACGGGTATGCCAGGTTCTTGATGCAGTATCATCTTTACCAAAGACGGATAACGGGTTACCAGAAAAAGATTCAATAATCAAAAATTGTGATTTTATTGAAATAAAGAATATGTTTTTTAAATATAGCAGTACAGGTGATATGGCTTTATCCAATATAAATGTGACGATAAAATGTGGTGAAACAGTCGGTATTATAGGCAGCACCGGTTCAGGTAAATCCACATTTGTTAATTTATTGCCGCGTTTTTATGATGTTTCTGAAGGGCAGATTTTTATTGAAGGCCGTGATGTACGTAAATGGCCATTATATAAATTGCGTAAAAAATTTGGTATTGTACCGCAAAAAGCAGTGCTTTTTACAGGAACTATTGAAGATAACCTGCGCTGGGGCAATGAAAATATAACGGATGAGAAATTGTCTGAAATCATTCGCACAGCTCAAGCCGCAGAATTTATTGATGAATTGCCGTTGGGGTTGAAAACTATGGTAGAACGAGGCGGAATGAATTTTTCTGGTGGACAGAAACAAAGACTGACCATTGCCCGGGCTTTGGCAGGTAATCCGGAAATACTTATTCTTGATGATTCAACGAGTGCACTTGATTTTGCTACAGATGCTGCTGTACGATCGGAAATAAGAAAGAATTATCAGAACACAACAGTATTTATAGTGTCGCAGCGAGCCAGTTCAATAAAATATGCTGATAAAATATTAGTGTTTGATGATGGAACTTTAACCGGATGTGGAAAACATGCCGAACTCATGCAGCAATGTCCTGTTTATCGTGAAATTTGCCTATCCCAGCTTTCTTCTGAGGAGGCATATGCATGAATAGATTAAATTCTGTTGCAATAAAGCGTTGTGTAGCTTATGTTGGCTATTATAAAAAATATTTTCTATTTTCTTTGTTGTCGGCTGTAATAAGCGTTATTGCCAGCCTGCTGGGGCCATTATACATAGGCCGTGCCATTGATGCAATGGTTGGTACGGGGACTGTTGAATTTTCAATTGTTTTTTCGATATTGAAACTGTTATTGATAATATACTTTTTAAATAGTTTTTTTACTTGGACACTTACTTATTTTACTAATGCAATATCTTATCGAACAGCTAATAGACTGCGTCATCAGATTTTTTCCAAGATAAATAGGCTGCCGATAAGTTTTTATGATAAAAATTCACATGGTGATATAGTAAGTCGTTTTGTAAATGATGTTGATGCTGTTTCTGATGGGATGGTACAGGGAATGGCAAATATGCTGACAGGTATTGTCACTATATTTGGTGCAGTGGGATTTATGGTATATATTAGTCCTAAAATGACGATTGTCGTAGTTTTTTCGGCTATGGGCACGTATTTCATGGCAAGGTTCATAACGAAGAAAACGCAAAGTTTATTCAAAGAACAGGCCCGTTATTTAGGACTGCTGAATGGTTATGCTGAAGAAGCTATTGCCGGACAGTATATAATAAAGGCCTTTGTTTATGAAAAGAAATCTTTGGATAAATTTGCCAAATTAAACCAACATTTATATGAAAAGGGTGTACGGGCACAATTTTTTGGTTCATTAACCAATCCGTCGACCCGATTGGTTAATAATATAACGTATACGATTATAGGTGTTATTGGCAGTGTTTTGGCTATCATTGGACAAATAACTGTGGGGGATATCGCCAGTTTTTTGATTTACTCTAGTTTATTTGCTAAACCATTCAATGATATTACGGCAGTATTCACTCAATTACAAAGTGCTGCCGCATCGGCCAAACGAATATTTTATATTTTAGATTTACATGAAGAAGAAGACAGGGCATATAGTAAGTCAATGCGAATTTTTAATGGACAGGTGACTTTTGATCATGTAAGTTTTTCTTATAATGTTAAACAGCCATTAATAAATGATTTTAATTTGAATGTATCCCCAGGCAAACGAATAGCAATTGTTGGACATACCGGAGCCGGTAAGACTACTTTAGTAAACTTGTTGATGCGATTTTATGAACTAAATAAAGGTAGAATATTAATCGATAATGTGGATATAACAACTATGCCCAGAGATGAACTGCGTCATAATTTCGGTATGGTTTTGCAGGATACATGGCTGTTTACTGGCACAATACGGGAAAATATAGCTTATGGTATGCCTGACGCTGATAATAAACGGATAATAGAGGCTGCTAAGGCATCTGATGCACATAGTTTTATTCGTCGCTTACCTAATGGATATAGTACTTTTATTACGGATGCCGGTGCTAATTTGTCACAGGGGCAAAAGCAGCTTTTAACGATAGCGCGGATTATGCTTATTGATCCGCCAATGTTGATTTTAGATGAAGCGACGAGTAATATTGATACACGTACAGAATTGCGTATACAAAAAGCTTTTGTAAAAATGATGCGAGGCCGGACGAGTTTTGTTATTGCTCATCGTTTATCGACAATTCGTGAGGCCGATGAAATTATAGTTATGGATAAAGGTCATATAGTTGAGTGCGGGACACATGATGAATTATTAAATATGAATGGAAAATATTCACAATTATATTATAGTCAATTTGTTCAACAAAATTAATTAGTCTATTTTCATATAATTTTCATATAAAGAAGGTAAAATATAATAAATAAATTTTCAAAAGGAGTCTTAAATTGAACCTTTTACAAACCTTTATTTTAGCGATAGTCCAGGGAATCACGGAATTATTTCCTATAAGCAGTTTGGCACATAGCGTATTAACACCTTATGTGTTTGGGTGGAATTTAAATGAAGAATTTTTGAAACAGAACTTTTTGCCGTTTATGGTGATGCTGCATTTAGGGACGGCACTTTCGTTGTTCTTGTTTTTTAATAATGAATGGAAGGATATTCTAAATAAGCTTTATCATCATAAATATCATGATAATAGATTACTGTATTTAATAATAGTAGGAAGCATTCCGGCGGTAATCATTGGTTTTTCGTTTGAAAAAATATTGCGGTTCATGTTTAGCAACGTGACAAATGCTTCATTTTTTCTCATTATGAATGGTTTTTTATTATATGCCGGAGAGAAATTCCGTAAAAGAGGTACAAAAACTCTTAATGAAATGACGTTTAAGGAAGCATTTTTTATTGGAATATGTCAATGCATAGCTTTTATACCTGGTTTTTCCCGTTCCGGTGCAACAATAACAGGTGGATTTATTGCCGGGTTGAAGCATAGTGAATCATTGCGATTTTCAATGCTTTTGGCCGCACCAATAATTTTAGGGGCTGCTGTAGTGGAAATTCCTCATCTTGTGGAAAGCAACATTACAAATACGCTGTCAATATCTATTGCTGGTGGTGTAATATCGGCTGTAATGGCTTTTTTATCAGTTTGGTTGATGACAAAATGGTTTCATAAAAATGAATATACAGCAATGTTTCCGTTTGCTGTATATTGCTGGTTAGTTGGCGGGGGAATATTAATAAGCCGGTTTATGTAATGATAATTGAAAAGGATTTATAAAAAGCCATAAAAAACCACATGCAGGTAAAATGCATGTGGTTTTTTATAGCTTTTATTTAGATGAAGATAAAGGGGAAAATTTATTTCAAGGGGAGAAAATTATTTGTTAAAATAACGTTTAAGTAAACCATTGAAACCACAGCCATGACGGGCTTCGTCTTTAGCCATTTCATGAACAGTGTCATGAATAGCATCAAGGTTTAATTCCTTGGCTAATTTGGCAAGATCAAGCTTACCTTGACAAGCTCCATGTTCAGCTGCGACACGCATTTCAAGATTTTTCTTAGTGCTGTCAGTAACGACTTCACCCAGAAGTTCTGCAAATTTGGAAGCATGTTCGGCTTCTTCAAGACCATAACGTTTATAAGTTTCAGCGATTTCCGGATAGCCTTCACGTTCAGCTACACGGCTCATTGCCAAGTACATGCCAACTTCAGAGCATTCACCGTTAAAGTTTTGACGTAATCCTTCCAGTATACGTTCGTCAACGCCTTTGGCAATACCAACACGATGTTCGTCAGCAAAGACTAATTCCCCGGCTTGTTCAATAAATTTAGAAGCAGGTGCTTTGCAGATAGGACATTGTTCAGGGGGTTTTTCTCCTTCATAAACGTAACCGCAAACGCTGCAAACCCATTTTTTCATAATAAATATTCCTCCAATTATATGTAATATTATCCAGCAGATATGTACTGCCTTTCTTTTAACACTATTTATTATAACAATAATATAAAAAAAATAAATGCTTATATTTTGCCAAAATAATAGATTTTTATCACTTATAATTAAAAATTCAACGATTTTCAATTTTAAACGCAAATATTTGTTTTTTTATAATTACTTATAGTAATAAATAACTAATATTATTTGTATCAAGAAAATATGATTTTAGATTATCAACAACTAAAAAAAGTTATTAACAGTTATATTTTCAGTATATTAGTCTTTATTATTATAATATATTATTAATAATGTTTTAATATGACAAAAGCTATAGCTATTATAAATTAAGTAATGTTATTAGGTTACAGTTTATTTATGTGATGATTATAAAATAAGATTGATTTTGAATATGATTATTTTTATCGTAATTTATACACAGTATTATGTTAAAAAAAAGATGATTGTTGATAAAGTGTCTTAGCAAATAAATTAGTAATTTTGCGGTATTTTAGCAAAAAGAAATGAAGTTAATATATTTTAGTCACAGGCTGTGACTAAAAATGTGGATAACTAAATTGACATTAAATTATAATTAAATAGAAATAAGGAAAAATTTTGAGTATAATTTTTGAATGATTTATACAAATACTAATAATATTATAGCAAGTTTATACACATATTTATTCAGTTATTAACAGATAATGAGAAGGCAACAGTACGGGTAATATTATTTTGAACATATATCATGAAGAAATATTTATTGTTACAGAAAAATATATTGAAAACTATTATCAATTATAATATAATTCAAGTATAGTTGATAATGATTTTCAATATGGAGGCGGTTAAGTGGAACCATTAAAGGATTTTGAAATGCTGTTATCATTTCATTGTGCACCGACACTGGCTGGTATTAAGTCGGGAAGTTTGATTTCGATCAATAAAAATAAAGTACATAATTTTACACAGGTTCAAAAAAAATATAGGAATTGCCTTAAATGCAATAATATATATATGTTTACATTATCTGAGTCATTGAATTATTATTTGGTTTTTATTTACAATAAAGAGATACTACATAAAATATTGATGGAAAAGGAAAATCAAAAATTTTTAATTAATTACGGCTATCAAGGTTTTGGTAATGTAGCGCGATGTCTGCATTATTTAAAAATACGTATGCATTTACAAAAAGGATTTCCGCATGAGATAGGTCTTTTTTTGAACTATCCGTTACAAGATGTACAGGGATTTATTAAAAACAATGGGCAGAATTTTAAATATAGCGGACAGTGGAAAGTTTATTCCAATATTGATGAAGCTGAAAAATTATTTTTTCAATATGCTAAGTGTTGTAAACGGTTTTGTTCTTGTATTGCTGCGGGACAAAGCCTTACAGATATTATGGAGAAGGCTGTTTAAGAAGGGAATGGTATAAATGGGAAAAATTGCAATTGTTTATTGGAGCGCATCCGGAAATACAAAACAAATGGCTGATGCTATAGCTGATGGGATTAATCGAACCGGGGAAGTAGTTGAAATTTTTTCGGCGGCTGATTTTCCGACAGAACGTGTGGTAGAATTTGAAAAAATAGCTTTTGGCTGTCCTGCCATGGGTGTAGAAGAATTGGAACAAGATGAGTTTGAACCGGTTTTTACTGAGCTGGAAATGCATCTCACAGGGAAAATAATAGCCTTATTCGGGTCATACGATTGGGGAGATGGTGAATGGATGCGTACATGGCAGCATCGGATAAATGATGATAAGGCGGTTCTGTTTGAGGGAAAAGGAATTATCGTACATGGCACTCCGAATAAAGATGATAAACAATTATGCAGGGCTTTTGGTCAGCGATTAGCACAAGAGATGATTAATAAGAAATAATATTGATTGTTATTGTAAGGTAAATAGATGTAATATAGATACTTTTATTATTATTTTTATCTAAAAACAATAAAATTTGTCATAAAATTAGATGTTTTTATGGACAAGTTATATTTTATGTATTATCCTAATTTATAGAAATGAAATTTATGTTCTGTCAATGAAGACTTGGACGAATATGTCCGAGTCTTTTTATTACAATGGATTGGTGGAGACGAATGATGAATCTAGAAAAAAAATTAACGGTTATATTTTCTGTGTTGATGACTGCAATTATAGTAGTAATTTCTTGTGTGGCATATTTTTATGCCGAACGGGCTTTAAAAAATCAGATAGAAGGAAAAGCAGCAGCAACGATGGATTCTTATAGTAACAAGCTTAATGGTTGGCTGACTAACAAAGCTGCGATATTAAGGACAAAAGCAGCAACAATACATCAATTGACTGGTAACGAGTCGGTGACATTTCCAATGGTAAGCGGAATTAAGGAAGCAGATGAGGATATTAGCGATTTTTATTTTGGTACGGCGGCGGATGGGGCAATAATTGATGGCTCGGGATGGACACCGCCGGCTGGTTTTGATGCGCGTACTCGTTCATGGTATAAAGATGCGATGACAGCGGGAAATCTGACATTTAGTGAACCCTACTCAGATGCAATTACTAAAAAAATTGCCATATCGATAAGCATGCCGATAAAAAATAATGCAGGACAAGTAAATGGTGTTTTGTCGGAAGACGTGTTAATTGATACGTTACTGAAAAACGTCAGCGAAATACATCCGTTTGAGGACAGCAATGCTTTTTTGCTCAATGATAAGGGTACAATAATGGCTTATCCGAACAAAGATTTTGTAGATAAAGACATCAAACAAGTTGACGAATTAGCACCGCTTAATACAGCTCTTGGTAATGCGAATATCGATAACCAAAATAGTGGTATTGTTACATACTCTATGAATGGACAAGAAAATTTGTTGGTATATGAAAAGATACCTGCGACAAAATGGCTGTTAGGAGTAAATATACCTACAGCTGTAATTTATGCACCACTTATTGCACTCAGATGGATATTTATTATTGGCACAGTATTGGCTTTGTTGATAGTATTGGTAGTAACACGGATGGTCGCTAAGCGTATAACCTTGCCATTACAGGTATTATCCGGACATGTAGAAAAAATAGCTGCAGGTGATTTTACTCAAAAAATAGAGATAACCGGACATGATGAAATAGCTATTTTGGGAAAAGATTTTAATAAGATGCGTAATGAACTGTATTCTTTGATTAAAAAGGTTCAAGAAAAATCCGATACTATAGCAGCGTCAAGCGAAGAGCTTACAGCAAGTGCGGCCCAAACTACGCAGGCGGCTAACCAGGTGGCAGTATCGATAACAAAAGTCGCTGATGGAACCAATAGGCAGACCGAGTCTACCAATGAAGTGGCTGCTACAGTTGCTCATGTAAATAAAACAATTGAGGAAATTGTAAACAATAGTGTTGAGGTTGCGAATGAATCTACTCAAGTAGCAGAACATGCTGATAAAGGCAGCCGTGATGTTGATTCTATGGTTAGGAATATGGAAGAAATAGAAAAAGCTGTACAAAATTCAACCAGTGTAATAGTAAAACTTGGTGAACAATCAAAACATATTGGTCAGATAACCGATACTATTTCAGGTATAGCATCACAAACTAATTTATTGGCGTTAAATGCCGCTATTGAAGCAGCTCGCGCTGGAGAACAGGGGCGGGGATTTGCTGTAGTTGCTGAAGAAGTACGTAAGCTGGCAGAAGAAGTGCAGCAGGCAGCACAGAAAATTGCTGAAGAAATCAATATGGTTCAAAAAGACACTGAATCGGCTGTACAGGCCATGATGACCGGGAACGAAAAGGTAAAAGATGGTGTGGCAAGTGTTGGGATTGTGGGCAATAGTTTGAAATCGATAGCCGATTTAATCCATACCAGCAGCAAGGGAATAAAAAATATTCATACTTCATTGCAACAGATTGCCGATAACAGTGAAAAACTTAATATGTCAATAAAATCAATTGACAATATAAGCAAGACAAATTCTGATGAATCACAAATGGTTTCAGCAGCGGCGCAGCAGCAGCTGGCATCTATGGATGAGATAACTTCAGCAAGTCAGAGTCTGGCTCAAATGGCTCAGGAATTACAATCGGCTACTAATGTATTTAAAGTCAATATGTAAGAAAATGGGGCTGTCGTATGCAAACATTTTCATTCATAAATATTGTAATATCATATCCCCTTATATGCGGACGGAAGACCGTTAAAGTGGTGATAAATTGCATTTTTATGAGATCGATGTCGTTTGTGCGACAGCTCCATTTTTTATTAAAAATTTCATGAACGGGTTGTTAATTCCTGATTGTGTTTTTTGGCATATTCTACTAAATAATTGTATATTTTTTCCTCATCACTGCCTAAAATTATATCCTGCCATATGCTGCGGTTGATGGCACCAATCAACATACCGTTAGCATCGAAAAATGAAATATTGCCTTGGAATAATTTTTTATTTTTCTTATCATATTGGTAGTGTCCAACAGAATAGGAAAGTGTGGACCAGTCTGTATGATTATCGATCTGCTGTAATGTTTTAACCATATCCTGTGGATTCCAATAAATTTTTTGAGCATTAAAATCTATTATGTTTCGGTCTGTTTTTATATCATCTCGTTCGTTTTTAGGAACGGTTTTACCATATGAAATAGTCAATGTATCAAAATAATATCTATATTGATCTGTGGTTATTATTTTTTGCCAGCGCGGTTCTGCTGAAGCAAAAGCTGTTAATGAAAAAACAAAAATAAATACAGCGGCCAGGAATTTTTTATTCATATACTGTTTCCCCACTCTCACTAATTGGATTATTTTATTGCTTAGGGGTAGTATAGCACAAATAAATTGGCAATTCACCTGCATACTGCAAAGTTTGCTGAAGGGATTCAATAGTAGAGAAAATATTAGATTTGAAATTGTTTTACTTTGTCGGTAAGCTCTTCGGTTATGGCAGCAAGAGAATTACTTGCTGAACTTATTGCTTCCAGTGATGATGATTGCTGCTGAATTGAATTTGAAGCGGATTGTACCTGTAAATTGACATCATTTATTTCTTCATGCATATGGTTTACTTTTTTGATCACATGGTGGGAGGAATCGGTTAACTCAGTTATGTTCTGGGCAATCAGTTTTATTTGTGAAGACATTTCGCTGCTTATGGACAGCAATTTTTGAAAAGATTTTCCTGAATTATTGACATCAGCACTGCCAATGTTGATTTCTTTGCTGTTCAACATCATTAATTCAGTGGTTTTATCGGTCATTTCACATATAGAGAGTATTATTTTTTCAATTCGCTGGGCAGCTGTCTTTGATTGTTCGGCTAAATCCCTGATTTCACTGGCTACTACGGTAAAGCCGGTACCATATTCACCGGCATGGGTGGCTTCAATCGCTGCATTAAGTGCCAAAAGATCGGTTTGCTTTGCAATATTGGCTATTGTGTCGATTATTTTGACTATTTGTGACAAATTCTCATTGAGAGTATTTATTCGACAGACTAATTTTTCATTGGTGGTGGAAATGGAAGACATTTGCTGTACCGTCTGCCTGATGGAATTGTCACCGATATTGGCGATTTGGGCAGATTCTTCTGCTTTAGCCACCGATTGTTCAGTTTGATTTGATATTTGAGCCATATTTTTAACCATCTTATTGACAACTTGTACGGTGTTGGTGACATTGATTGTCTGTTCTTTGATGGAGCCAGCAGTTGTTACGGAAGAGTTTACAAACTGATTTATCATTTGTGCTGATTGGGAGGCAATAACTGTTATCTGGCTGGAAATATCTGATACTTTTAACGTTATTTGCTGTATGTTTTTTATTAATATACATATTTTGTTTAACATGATATTATATGATGCAGCTATCATTGAAAATTCATCTTTACCGGTGATGTCTAAATGTTCACGAAGGTTACCGGAAGCATTTTGATTGCTGACATAAAGAAAACTATTGACAAATTTATTAAAATAACGACCGAATGAAGCTGCGATGACTATTGTTACGAGTATAGATAGCAGCACTGAAACAATTACGGCAGTAATTGCTTCTTTATATTTGATATTGCTGTCATTTACGGCTATGTTTACATAGCCCTCATTAAGTTGTTTGAATTCTTCTGCCTGTGTCAATAAACTACTGTAATATTTGCCAATACTACCTGTATTGGATAGTTCTTTTTCGGCAGAATCATCGATTTTATTGTTGATTATTGCCGTGGCAGTAGTTGTTTTATAATTTTGCCAGGTAGCTGCCATGTCACTGATGTTTGCCAACTGACTTTCATTGGGGAAATTTTTCATTTTAGTTATTTTGTCATCTATTTCTTGAGAATATTCATTTAGATCTTTAATGATATAGTTTTCATTTTGCTGTGAGAAATGGCTGCTTTTTCGATACCAAAGCAGTTTATATGTGGTTGCGTGATAGGCTTCAATTAAACGCACAGTTTCTTGCATTGCAGTCATACGCGGCAGATTGGAATTGGCCATAGTCTGTAAATAATTATTAACTGTTTTTAGGCAAAAACCAGCATAGATACCGACAAAAGCGGTAAATAAGATAATGATGGCAAAAGTTATTGTCAAACGGAGCTTTATTTTCAATATATTCACCTGCTATTTAAGGGCTGGATTTAAATTCCCTTATTACGCTAACATAAATGCAGCTGATTTTTTTTAAGAAAAAGTAAAATCCGTGTAAACTTTTTTGATTTTGCTATTATCTATAAATAATGGGTTACTTTTAATCTCTATAAAATATAGGTGAGTTTTGCTATAATAGTACATAAGGTGTTGTTAAAAATGTGGAAATACTATTATTTATAATTATAATAGTCATTGTCTGGCATGAATTTTATAAAAGTATCTGGATGGTTAAAATAAAAGGTAAGTTATGGGGTGCTGTATGGATAAGTTCGATGAATTGATCAATATATTACGTGGTTATGGAAAATTAGTCATTGCTTTTTCCGGTGGGGTAGATAGTTCATTGCTTACCCAGGCTGCCTATCTGGCATTGGAGAATAATGCTGTGGCCATTACGGCTGATTCACCACTGCTGCAGGATAGTGAGAAGCAGGATGCTGTTAAGGTGGCGGGCATGATAGGAATAAAACACATTTTGATGAATAGTGATGATGTTGGTGTACCGGAGATTGCAGCTAATGACAAATATCGTTGTTACTACTGCAAGAAATTCAGGTTTACTAATATGTGTAGCTGGGCCAGGGCAAATGGGTTTAGGTATGTAATTGAAGGGTCAAATCTAGATGATAAGGGCGATTATCGCCCTGGTATGAAAGCTGTTGAGGAATTGTCAGATATGGTGAAATCACCGTATTTAGAAGTTGGTATGGGGAAAAGAGAGATCCGTGCATTAGCTAAGAAGTTTGCCCTGCCTGTTTGGAATAAACCAAGCCAGGCATGTCTTGCTTCCCGTTTATCATATGGGTTGAAATTGACACCTGAGCGTCTTGATCAAGTGGAACAGGCAGAAAAATTTCTTCATAAGTATGTGGAAGGACAATTACGGGTGCGCCATCATGGCGATTTAGCACGTATTGAAGTCATGCCGGACGAAATGCCTAAGTTAATGTCAAAAAAACTGCGTTCTGAAATATATAAGGAATTAAGTGAACTAGGGTTTACATTTGTAACCTTTGACATTAATGGTTATAAAATGGGCAGCCAAAATGCGGGAATTAGCATAGAATAAGTTTTATGGAATTTTGATGTACCTTGTAATTTTACTGTTGTTGTGGCAGAATGAATAAGGTGAATATGTTAATTTTATAATAAGAATGCCTTGGGATAAGTGATTTACCGCTCACTCCAGGGCAATTGTATTGTAATAAGGTAATTTATCTGTAATTCACCAATAAAACTTTATAAAGGATGTAGGAAGATGAAAAAGTATTATGATGTCGAAGAGCGGGTGCCTTTATTGGAAGGGATACCGCTCAGCCTGCAGCATTTATTTGCTATGTTTGGTTCGACTGTACTGGTTCCATTTTTGCTTAAGGTAAATCCGGCTACGGCATTATTTATGAACGGCGTAGGGACTATTTTATATTTGGTAATTTGTAAAGGTCGGCTGCCGGCTTATTTGGGATCAAGTTTCGCATTTATTTCACCGGTTTTAGCAGTAATCGGAACAGCCGGCATGAGTTATGGTGATGCGCAGGGTGGATTTATTGCTTTTGGGATATCATTTATCATTTTATCATTAATTATCGGCAAGGTTGGCACAAAATGGATTGATTTTGTTTTACCGCCGGCAGCGATGGGATCTGTGGTAAGTGTAATAGGCTTGGAGCTTGCACCGCTTGCACTCACTATGGCAGGATTTATGGGAAATTCATCATCTGCATCTAATATTCCTAATCATTTGGCAATGATTGCATCAGGACTCACCTTGATAATTACTATTTTGGCTTCAGTTTTGGGGCGTGGTTTTATTGGAATAATTCCGGTTCTCATTGGTGTTGTAGCCGGTTATATAATTTCATTTTTCCTTGGAATTGTCGATTGGTCAGGAGTACAAAGTGCGCCATGGTTTTGTGTTCCTACATTTTATGAACCACATTTTAATCTCAGCGCAATAATGATGATATTACCGGCATTATTCGTCGTTTTTGCAGAACATATCGGACATTTATTTGTGACCGGCAGCATTGTGCATCGTGATTTAATAAAAGATCCCGGTCTGCATCGATCTTTATTTGCTGACGGACTTTCTAATATAATTTCTGGGTTTGTTGGATCTACACCAAATACTACATATGGAGAAAATATGGGAGTGATGGCGATAACTCGTGTCTATAGTGTATGGGTGATCGGTGGAGCGGCAATATTTGCTATTGTGTTTTCTTTTATTGGGAAAATTGCCGCGATTATTCATGCCATTCCTGTTCCGGTGATGGGGGGAGTGAGCATATTATTATTTGGTATAATTGCCTGCTCGGGAATTCGTATATTGATTGAAAAAAAGGTGGATTATACTAAATCAAAAAATATGATATTGACGGCAGTTACCCTGATAAGCGGATTGAGCGGAGCAACGCTTATTATCGGACCTGTGCAACTTAAAGGCATGGGATTGGCAACAGTCACTGCCATTGTTTTAAGTATGTGCTTTGGAATATTTGAAAAGCTTAATATAGATAATAAAAATTAATGATGTTTATATAGTATAAACAGGTATATAAAATATCCCGGTCATTACATTATTTATTAATGTAATGACCGGGATATTTTATATCAGGTTTGAACTTTTGTAGTTTATTTAAATGAAGTTTATGATCTGCATAAGTTAATTATATGATTTTTAGGGATAACCTATGCAAGATCATCACCACCACCAACATAATCCTGTAATGCCAGAGTGTAGACAAGACGACGTTCCCGCATAAAAGAAAGTACGCGCAAGACCTGCCATGCAGTATCAAGTGCAGTTAAACAGGCAATACCGTGTTCGACAGTGGAACGACGTATTTTAAATCCGTCTTTGGCAAAGGTTTTACCTGGTGTCAGTGTATTTATTACCATATTTATTTTTCCGTCTTTTATCATTTCTAAAATATCACCTTTGCTTTCATGGACCTTGCCAACTACATCGACGTCAATGCCAACATTTTTTATAGATTGTGCGGTACCCTTTGTTGCTACCAATTTAAAACCAAGTTCACTGAAAGCTTTGGCAAGCTGCTGTCCTTCTTCTTTATCTTTATCGGCAACGGTAAATAATATTGTTCCGTGAGTGGGAATGTTCATGCCAGCTCCGGTTATGGCTTTATATAATGCCCGTGAATAGTGATAATCGATGCCCATTACTTCTCCGGTGGATTTCATTTCAGGCCCCAGAGAAATATCGACATCCTGCATCTTAGCGAAAGAGAATACAGGAGCTTTTAATGCTACATAAGGCTTTGGTGCGATAAGACCAGAATGATAACCCATTTCGGCCAGGGTGTGACCTAAGGCTGCCCGTGTGGCTACATAGACCATATTGACATTGGTAACTTTACTGAGAAATGGAATGGTACGGCTGGAACGCGGGTTTACTTCAATTACATAAACATGTTCGTTTAAAATTACATATTGTACGTTCATTAATCCTTTGACATTGAGTCCCAAAGCCAATCGTCTGGTGTAATCCACAATAGTGTAAATAACTCTGGCAGATAATGTTTGCGGCGGATATACAGCGATACTGTCACCGGAATGAATCCCAGCGCGTTCGATATGTTCCATTATGCCGGGAATGACTACATCGGTACCATCGCAAATAGCGTCAACTTCGACTTCACGGCCTTCCATATAATGATCGATCAGTACTGGGTGCTGTGGTGATACTTTTACGGCACGAGCCATGTAATCGCGTAATTCTTCTTCATTATAAACTATTTCCATAGCGCGTCCGCCCAATACATATGAAGGCCGGATAACGCAGGGATAACTGATATCTTCGGCAGCTTTTACGGCACCTTCCACAGTGGTGACACTTTCACCGCGAGGCCGTAATATATGTGTTGTTTCCAGCAATTCATCGAACCTCTCCCTGTCTTCAGCGCGATCAATATTATCTACTGATGTACCGAGTATTTTTACACCGGCTTTTTGCAGTGCACCAGCCAAATTTATGGCGGTTTGACCGCCAAACTGAACAATTACTCCCTCCGGTTTTTCCTTATCGATAATGTTGAGTACATCTTCCGGGGTCAATGGTTCAAAATAGAGTCGGTCGGATATATCAAAGTCAGTACTTACTGTTTCCGGATTGTTGTTTATTATTATTGCTTCAATGCCCATTTTTCGTAAAGCCCACACAGAGTGAACTGAGCAATAATCAAATTCTACTCCCTGACCAATTCTGATCGGACCTGATCCTAGTACTATTACCTTCCTTTTGTTGGAAATAGTCACTTCATCTTCCTGGGCATGGAAAGTTGAATAGTAGTAAGGTGTGGCTGCTTCAAATTCAGCTGCACAGGTATCAACCATTTTATAACATGGGAAGATATTAGCATTTTTGCGCATGAATCTTATCTGTGGCATTGTTTTACCGGTCAGTTCGGCTATTGAGCGATCGGCAAGACCAACATTTTTGGCAGCTGCTAATAGTTCCTTGGTTAGTTCTTCATGCAGGATACGATTTTCGATAGTAGTGATGTTTTTTATCTTTTCGATAAACCATTTATCTATTTTGGTTATGGCGTTTATCTGGTTTACATCGGCGATATCGCGTCGCAGTGCTTCAGCAATGACAAAAATACGTTCGTCATTAATGAGTGACAGACTTTTGAGGACGGTGTTGTCATCCCAATGTGCTATATGTTCCATAGAGAGACGATGAACGCCTATTTCCAGTGAACGAACGGCTTTTAATATAGCACCTTCAAAATTGCGGTCGATGGACATCACTTCGCCCGTTGCTTTCATCTGGGTGCCGAGAGTATGATCTGCTAAGACAAATTTGTCAAATGGCCAGCGGGGAAATTTGACTACGCAATAATCAAGAGCCGGTTCAAAGCAGGCTTTGGTTTTTTGGGTTACGGCATTGGTGATTTCATCGAGATTGTAGCCGATTGCTATTTTTGCCGAGACTTTTGCTATTGGGTATCCGGTGGCTTTTGAGGCTAGCGCAGAAGATCTGCTGACACGGGGATTTACTTCTATTACATAATAATTGTTTGTTTTGCTGTCGAGTGCGTATTGTGCGTTGCAGCCGCCTTCAATACCAAGTTCACGGATTATGCGTAGTGAAGCTGACCGGAGCATTTGATATTCGTGATCGGTCAGGGTTTGTGAGGGGGCTACGACAATACTGTCGCCCGTATGCACGCCGACCGGGTCAAAATTTTCCATATTGCATACAGTAATACAGTTATCATTACCATCACGTATTACTTCATATTCTATTTCTTTCCAACCGGCAACAGAACGTTCAATCAGTACTTGACCAATCATGCTGTATTTGAGACCGCGGATAACGATTTCCTTAAGATCGGTTTCTTTATCGGCAATGCCGCCTCCGGTACCGCCCATTGTATATGCTGGACGGACAATTATAGGATAACCAATTTTATTAGCAAATTTTATCGCATCATCTACATTGTCGACTATAGTACTTTCTGGTATTGGCTCGCCGAGTTTTTGCATAGTTTCTTTAAATAGTTCGCGATCTTCTGCTTTTTTTATGGCGTTCAGCGGTGTACCGAGCAATTCTACTTTATATTTTTCTAAAATACCGTGTTCAGATAATTGAACGGCAAGATTAAGGCCTGCTTGACCGCCTAATGTGGCTAAAAGCCCATCAGGACGTTCCTTACTGATTATTTCTTCTAAAAAATCTACGGTAAGTGGTTCTATATAGACACGGTCAGCAATATGTGTATCGGTCATTATAGTTGCCGGGTTGCTGTTGACTAAAACTACTTCAAGGCCTTCTTCTTTAAGTGCACGACAGGCTTGTGAACCGGCATAATCAAATTCTGCAGCCTGTCCTATTATTATTGGGCCGGAGCCGATTACCATTACTTTTTTTAGATATTTTTTTTTCGGCACGATTATATTGCCCCCTTCTTCATCATTGTGCAAAATTCATCGAATAGGTAGGTATTATCATCGGGTCCGGGAGAAGCTTCAGGGTGGTACTGCACAGAAAACAGCGGTAGAGTGTTGTGCTGCATTCCCTCTACTGTACCGTCATTCATTGATATATGAGTGATACTGAAGGGCAGATTTTGCAGTGAAGCTTCATCTACGGCATAACCGTGGTTTTGTGAAGAAATATATACGCGGCCGGTGCGCAAATCTTTTACCGGTTGATTGGAACCGCGGTGGCCAAATTTTAATTTATAAGTGTCGGCACCGCAGGCTAAAGCTATAAGCTGATGTCCCAGACATATGCCAAAAATGGGTTTTTTACCGATAAGCTGCTTTATTACGGCAATTATTTCCGGCACATCTTTAGGGTCGCCGGGACCATTTGAAAGAAATATTCCATCAGGGTTAAGATCAAGGATAGTTTTGGCACTGGTGTGCGCAGGAACAACAGTTACTTTGCAGCCCCGGGCATGCAGTGACTCCAACATGTTCCTTTTAACACCGAAATCCATTGCTGTAATGTGCAGACCATTACCTTCCAACACATATTTTTCCGGCGTAGTTACTTTGGTCACTGTTTGTCTATCAAAAGGAACAGCCATAAGTTTTTTGCATTCTTCTGCTGAAGCATTTTCAGCAACTATTATACCTTTCATTGTTCCAGCGGAGCGCAAACGTCGGGTCAGTGCCCGTGTGTCTACATTATATAAACAAGAAATACCGTTATCATTAAGAAAATCACTTAGTTCATTTTCTTTTTGCCAATTACTGCCACTTTCGCAAAGTTCTCCGATTATGAAACCACGGGCAAAACATTTACGGCTTTGGTTAAATTTATTGGCTGTGCCGTAATTGCCAATAAGTGGATAGGTCAATGTTATTATTTGTGAACAATAGGATGGATCTGTCAGTATTTCCTGGTAACCAGTCATTCCTGTATTAAATACAACTTCACCGGTAGCCGTTTTTTCACTAAGCAGGTCACCAGTAAATACACTACCGTCTTCCAGTATTAATTTACCCTTCAAATAAAAGCACCTCCGAAGATTATCAGTATGCATATTCTCATATCACAGCCTTTTGACGAAATAAATATTATCGAAAGGCGATGCATGAATTAGCTTATTTATATTATAATATATTTTAATCTATAATTATACCATTTTGCATAATTATTCTTCCAGAAACTATGGTCATGATGGCTTTACCCTTAAGTTTTCTGCCGACAAATGGGGAGTGGGTGCCTCTTGTATAAAACTTAGTATTATCAACTGTCCATTCTTTTTGGGTATCGATTACGGTGATATCCGCCGTTGAATTTTTACTTAACGTGCCTTTATTTAACTTGAAAAGTTTGGCGGGTCCTGCCGTCATTTTTTCAATAAGCAATGGTAGAGTAATTTTACCGGTGTGGTAAAGATCGGTCAGAAGAACCCCTAAAGCGGTTTCAAGTCCGGGAAAACCGCTTGGGGCGTATTGATATTCTTTATCTTTTTCTTCCTCAGCATGAGGTGAATGATCTGTTACGATAGCATCAATTGTACCATCAAGTAGCCCGGTTACAGCAGCATCAGTGTCTTCTGTTGTGCGCAACGGCGGATTTACTTTTGTGCATGAATCGGTGATATCGACCATATCTTCAGTCATAGTGAGATGATGCGGTGTGACTTCTGCAGACACCTTTATGCCGCGCTGTTTAGCCTGACGGACGAGTTCAATGGCGTGTCGGGTACTGATATGGGCGATATGGATTGGGGCATCAGCATATTCAGCCAGCAGAATATCACGCATTACGGCAATGTCTTCAGCTACTGTTGGACGACCATTTAAACCGAGCATAGCGCTTTTTTTGCCTTCATTCATTACACCGTCTTCTACGAGGGATGTTTCTTCGGCATGTGAGATGATTATTTTATCGAAAGGACGCAGATAGTCGAGACCATTTAATAGGACTTTAGAGTTTTGTACATAGTGACCGTCATCGGAAAAAGCAACAGCTCCAGCCTGGCTCATGTCACCGATTTCAGCTAATTCCATACCTTTTTGCCCTTTGGTCAGTGCACCGATGATTTCAATATTAACAATGGCATCTGTTGCGGCACGTTGTTTAAGTCCTTTTATTATAATGGAACTGTCCACAACCGGTTTGGTGTTGGGCATAGAGGCTATAGTAGTATAGCCTCCGGCTGCTGCAGCACGTGATCCTGAGACAAAATCTTCCTTGGCTTCCTGACCAGGTTCACGCATATGGGTATGCATGTCAATTAAACCGGGAACGACGATTTTGTCGGTTACATCAATTGTTTTACCGTCATCTATAGATAAATTTTCTCTTATATCAGTGATTTTACCATTTTCTATAAGAACGTCGGCAATTTTATTTATGTTGTTGGCTGGGTCGATAACTTTGCCGCCTTTAAGCAATAATTTCATCATGTTTTCCTCCTGTTAAAACAAGGGCTAAAAGTGCCATGCGCACAGCTACACCGTTTTTTACCTGTTCTTGGATGGCCGAATGAGTACTGTAGGCGATCTGGGGAGAAATTTCCCAGCCTTTATTCATAGGACCGGGGTGCATTACTAGGACATCTTTTTTGGCTAATGATAATCTTTGTTCGTTGAGGCCGAAAATGCGGGCATATTCACGGGTCGATGGGAAAAGACCGGATTTTTGCCGTTCTGTCTGTATGCGCAATACATTTATGACGTCAGCATTTTTAATAGCATCTTCAATATGATCATGAATAAAGATGCCTTTTTCTTTGTACAAGAAGCGTGGTATCAAAGTACGTGGTCCTGCCAGATGTACTTCTATACCCATTTTTCGCATTCCCCATATATCACTTCTAGCTACACGGCTATGAGAAATGTCACCGAGTATAGCGTATTTTAATCCTTTAAAATCACCTTT
Organism: Pectinatus frisingensis; assembly: GCF_015732285.1. Taxonomy (GTDB): domain Bacteria; phylum Bacillota; class Negativicutes; order Selenomonadales; family Selenomonadaceae; genus Pectinatus; species Pectinatus frisingensis. Next base: position 59,428 of record NZ_WIQU01000065.1, on the reverse strand, counting down.
ATACTGGCGGATAGTAAATAAATTTAAGAGCCCTTGCGAAGGATGGGCATGTGCTCCGTCGCCGGCATTGATTATTACGGGTTTTACAATTTTTGCTGCGTATTCGGCAGCACCTTCTGCTTTATGCCTCATAACGATGGCATCAATGCCCATATCTTCTATGGTGAGCAATGTATCCCGTAAGCTTTCTCCTTTGACGATGCTACTGGAACCGGCAGTTATGTTTATTACGTCTGCCCCTAAATATTTTCCGGCTAGTTCAAATGATGTGCGTGTTCGTGTACTTGGTTCGTAAAATAAATTTACGATTGCTTTGCCGCGCAGGGTAGGAACTTTTTTGATATCGCGATGAATAATGTTTTTCATTTCCACTGCCGTTTGAAGGACTGATTCGATTTCTTCCTGGGAAAAATATTCCAGACCCAGAATATTCTTTCCACATAATGAAGCCGTTTTGTTTTCCACCATAGTTGCTCCTTTTAAATTTATATATAAAAAAAGCTTTCTTATGCGCAAGGCATAAGAAAGCACAGCTATCTTGATGATGATATACTTTTGATTTCCCTTTCAACCTCGCTGGATTATATTAAAGGGCCATATTGCATTTTTCAAATCATAGCACATAGATATTAGGTTGTCAAATATTAAAATTCTTTATCGCGATATAATTTTTGATAGGATTTCTTGTTATTTAACACTTTCTGGACATAATCACGTGTTTCTTTAAACGGAATTTTATTATAGTCGTCAAAGCTGCTGTTCCAGCTGTATGTATTGCGCCATTTCTCTATTTGTCCGTGTCCGGCATTATAGGCAGCAATCGTTAAAATTTCATTGCGGTTAAATTCTTTCATTAAAAAAGATAGGTACCATACGCCATAGTGAATGTTAGTTTCAGGATCATAGAGTTTGTTGTCGTTATAAGTTTTATCATCAATATTGCTGGCTATCCATCGGCCCGTTTCCGGCATTATCTGCATTAAACCAATAGCGCCGCGATGCGATTTTGCATCGGGGATAAAACGGCTTTCTGCCAATACTATTCCTGCAACTAGGGAATCATCAATATTGTATTGTCTGGCATATTTTTCAATAGTAATTTCATAAGGATAAGGATAAAGATATTTTTTTTCTACTTTTTCGATTACATGTGTTTGCAGTCCTTCGTAAATACCAGCAAAAACCACTGATAAAAATATCATAATTATAAGAAAGCCTTGTGCTGTTTTTAGTATATAATCGAGTGTCGATTTGTGATTATTGCTGTTCATTTATCTTCTCCAGCTTTTGCTGTAGAGCTGTCCATAATTTATAAGTATTTTTTTTATTTATAAGTAACGGATTGCCCGTATTGATTACCTTGTCAGCATATTTTATTTTGCGTGATAAAGGCATTTGAGACTGTATACGATGCCTGGCTTCAGCAAAGGTGTAACTGTTGCGTTGCCGTAGACGGTTAAGCTGAGTTTTTTTGTCAACATAGACAACCCATGTTTCGTCGACAAATCTATCCCAGCCAATTTCATATAATAAAGGCACATCTAAAATGACAATTTTTATGCCCAAATCGGTTAGTCTGGTGATTCTTTTTTTTACTTCAGCTAAAATAAGCGGATGGCTGGTTTTGTTTAACCAATTTTTTTCCGTAGAATTTGAAAAAACGATATTACCGATGAGGCGGCGATTCAAGGTTTTATCATTAAGTAATATTTTCTCGCCAAAATGAGCATAGTACGCCTGCCATAGTGAATTTTCAGGACAAGCCAATTCATGGGCTATTTTATCAGTATCAATTATGCTGGCACCAAATTCTTGTAAGAATGAGCATATAGTTGTTTTTCCGCAGGCAATGCCGCCTGTCAGACCAATTTTATACATATGATGCACCTACGTTTATTATCGTAATTTTTGGCATTTTGGGCAGTAACAGGTACCACGCCCGCCAACCTTAATTTTTTCTATTATTGTACCACATTTTTGACAGGCCATTTTGTCACGACCATAAACAAATAAATTATTTTGATGGGTACCCTTGTTGCCGTCACCGTTCACATAGTCACGAAAGGTAGTGCCGCCGTCGCGAATACCATCGCCGATTACTTTATTTATAGCTGTATGCAGCAGCTTTATTTGATTGAGAGAGACTGTATTACAATTTTGTTTGGGATTTATACCAGACAGAAACAAAGATTCATCAACATAAATATTGCCAAGTCCGGCAATATTTTTTTGGTTTAACAAAAAAGGTTTAATTTTTCCGTGAGAGTTTTTTAATTTTTCACGCAGATACTTTAGTGTAAACTCTTTGGATAAAGGTTCGCAGCCCAATGTATATAAACCGCTGATTTTATTTATTTCTTCTGGTTTTATAGCATATAGTGTTCCTAAGGTACGTGTATCGGCATAAATCAATTTATCATTATTATCCAGATTAAAAATTATCCGTTTGTATTTGTCTTCTGAAGTGCCTTTTTTTACATAGCATAGACGTCCGGTCATCCGCAGATGGAAAATAGCCATTACTCCATTATCCAGATGCATGATTAGATATTTACCGCGCCGTGTCAGATTATTTATTTTATTGCCAGTCACCCGATGCTTATAAATATCAGGATCGGGAAATTTTATCAATCGTGGTAATAAAATATTGATACTTTTAATATTTTTGTCTCGAATATTTTTATTTAATGTGCGTCGTATACTTTCTACTTCAGGCATTTCAGGCATGATAGTCGTCACCTCGTTGATTTTTAAATAAATAATAAAAGCCGCAAATTACGCGGCTTAGTATATGTTTATTGGTCGCTGGAAAAACTGTCGAGAGCAAATTTTTGAAATTTATAAACCAATGGTGGTAATATTCTGCTGGTATCCCAAGCTATGCCGATAGTTCTGCGGCAATGTGGTGATGATAGCTTTAGAAATTTGAGATTTAGTCTGTCCAATCCGGGAATCATCGGAATAAGTGAGACACCAAGATCGGCTGCAACTAAATTAGCTACTGTCACTATCTCATCACCTTCGAATTCGATGTGCGGTATGACACCGGCCATGTCAAAAAGTTGATTTGCCAAAAGGCGAAGCCCATAAAATGGTTTTAAAGTTATAAAAGATTCCTCGGCAATTTCTTTTAAAGTAACGGTAGTTCGTTTGGCTAAAGGATGATTCAAAGGAACAATGACAAATAGTTCTTCAGAGCATAAAGGCAGCCAGCCAACTGTTTCGCTCATTAGTATATTAGAACATATACATAAATCGGTTTTTCCCTTTATCAGTTGTTCGGTCAGTATGGTTGAATTGTCCTGATTAAGTCTGAATCGGCATTGAGGATAGGTTTTTCTGAATTGGCTTATAAGCCGTGGAACGATGTAGCTTCCCAATGAATGAAGAAATGATAGATTTATTGTTTGACGATCTGAATTGTCAATTTCCATTTTTGCGGCTGTTTCTTCTTTGACTATCCGCTCTGCATGAGTCAGCAGCATTTCACCGTAGTTGGTCAAAGTTACTTCTTTGGCGTTGCGGTTCAACAGTTGGACACCAAGTTCTTTTTCTAATCGTATAATAGAACGACTTAAAGCCGATTGCGTTATTGATACCGATTTAGCGGCTTTGGTAAAGTTACCGATATGAGCAATGGCCAAAAAATATTCTAACTGTTGAAATTCCATTTATATCCCCTCAGGTTATGATATTTAATCATCATAATAATTACTGTATGCATCTGTGATGAAAAATTAAATCAATATAAATTATAACATAAATTAGCAGATTATATATATTATATTAATAGTAAATATTTTTATTACATTTAGGAATATTATAATATTCCTAAATGATTGTTTTAGTAAATATAATATAAATTATTATGGTAAATTGAAATTACTGTTAAATATGCGTAAGATAATATATATGAGATACCATAGAACAGGGTACAGTGGAAGTTTTAATTATTGTATTATGTATTATGGGTATTATTACGATAATTATAAATCATATAAATTTAGTTGAAAAAAAATATATACCTCCATATAATAAAATTCGGTTGATAAATATATAATGGCGATTAATACACAATATATATAAAATAAAATGTGTTCATGATTTCATATAAAGGTTTTGTTTCATTATGTATATATTATACAAAATACATTATTAGAGGAATGATAGTATGGTAAATAGATTGGATGTAAATGATCCATATTTTGCAATAGATAAGAAATTGACACTTATTTTGAAAACAGGGCAAATATTGATGGAGAATGCTGCTGATACGAATCGTATTACACGCACTATGAAGCGGGTGGCAGCTTTTATGAGAATTAATCTCGATGCGTTCCATATTCATATCACATATACAACTATAATGGTGAATATAAATGGTGATAACCAATCGGTTACTAAGTTTCAAAAATGTATAAAACATGGTGTAGACATGACAAAAATATCCGCAGTCAGCAAATTATCATGGCGTGCTATAAAGAAAAATTATACATTGGAAGATTATGAACGAGATTTAAAAGCAATAATGTATGCAAAAAAGCAATATTCGCGGGTATTTATTGCTTTGGGGGCAGGATTAGCATGTGGTGGTTTTTGTAAATTATTTGGTGGGGATTGGGCAGCATTTTTGTACACGGCCGTTTGTGCCTCATTGGGGTTTGAAGTTCGCCGATATTGTCGCAAGTTTTCGATAAATCCCTATGCTTCAATAGCAATTGCTTCATTTGCGTCTACAATATTAGCGTACTTTGTTCATTTCCTGCCAGGGTCTGCGACACCATGGCACCCGCTTTTAGCATGTGCCTTGTTTATTGTTCCGGGGATACCATTGATAAATTCAGTAGAGGATATGCTGGACAATTATATTGTCTCCGGTATGACCAGAGCGGTAAATACAATATTGATGGTGTTCAGTATGAGTTTTGGCATAGTATTTGCCATTAGGTTATGTCAGGTAGAAGATTTTACGATGATAAATACACAACCGAGTGGTCCATATTTAGTTTATGGTATTGCGGCGGCAATTGCCTCAGTAGGTTTTTCAACGATTTTCAACGTACCAAAACGCTTATTATGGGTGGTTGCTTTGGGGGGAATGATTTCGGTTTGTACAAGGAATTTTATAAATATTGGATTGGGAATGGGATTGCCTACAGGATCATTTGCCGGAGCAATGATAGTCAGCTTTATAGCTATAAAAGCAGTTCATTATGTCCATACGCCTATTCATGTAATAACGCTTCCCTCAGTAATTCCGATGATTCCTGGAGTTTTTATGTATCGATTGATGTTCGGTATTATTAATATAAATATCATAGATGTAAATTCTTTTATAAAGGTGTTTCAAAGTGGTATTACAGCTAATCTTACTATATTAGCAATAGCTGTAGGGGTAGCTATTCCGCATATGTTTGCCAGGAGTTATCTGGGCAGAGGGAAAAATGAACATTTTAAAAGAGTTCTGCGCAGAAGAAGCAGGTAATTTTATATTATTAATATAAAATTAGAAGGGACAAATGTTTTGTAATTTGTCCCTTCTAATTTTAACAATCTCCAATTATGATAATTTTACACTTTCGTGTGCGAGGCCTGGTCCTGTCAAAATCGACAAAATAAATATATCCTGTAACGCCTACACCTAATGTACCACTATCTACATCAAATATTTGACTTGAACCAATTAATGTAGCTTTTAAATGGGCATCACAATTTAATAACGCATTACGGTCCCCTCCGGGTAAATAAGAGTCTGCATCGGGCCATGCTTCTACTGCTTGATAGTGCTTTTTACCGGGATAGTTATATTGGCCTTGAGATGTATTATCAGGAATTATCTTTTTTAAGGTGTTATTTAAATCTATCTGTAAAAATTCATCACCATTTTTATCATAATCGTGCACAAACTCTTCAAAAAAAACAGCACATGTTGTATGTGGTGATATTATGGTACAAATTCCATTTTGGATTTGGCTTTTTTTAATGCTTTCTTTTACGGACGATGTAATATTTATAAATGTAGGTCGTTCGCCATGTGATTGTAAAGCAATGGTTTCCTTGTAAACAGTCATTTTAATCTCCTATTCATTTTCTGTTTTTAAAATGGCATCAACCATTTCCTGTACTCTGAGTACAGGATTAGGAGCTTTTAAAATACCACTTGTTCCACCTGTACCATCGGCTCCTAGTTTGATTACGTTGTAGACATCTTGTGCAGTAGTTATACCAGAAGCAATCATGACGGAAATATTAGAATTGATAGATTTGATTTGCGAAGTGGTTTTCAATACATAGTTATTATCAGCTATGTGCCCAGTCCCAATTAAATCAGTAGGTTCACATAACAGTATATCTGGATTTAATTTAGCTATAGAGGTGGCTTCAATCAGTGAGTCTGCACATGCTATTGATATTATGCCAAGTTCTCTTGCGCGAATAATTGAATTTGAAAGATGTGAAATTGTCAGGGAATTTTCGGCATGATTGAGGAATACGGCCTCTGCACCGGCGTCTTGCAGTGATTCAGGAAGTACATGTCCCATTCCACGACCAGGTTTCAGATCATCCATGTGTTGTGCGGTTATGATAAGATGGTGAGTATGTTCTTTTATATAACGGATGTCGGTGAAAGAACACGTAAAAAAGATTTGTATATTGCTTTTAGCAGCAATATTGTCTATTGATTCGGCAAATTTTAATGATCTTAAACCGTAAAGATATGATTTGGGATTGACCACTAGGAAAGGGTGTCTAATTTTTTTCATTCGTAAATCCTCCAAACAAAATTACTGATATCATGATAAAGACTGTGTGTGAAAAATCTTGTAATAATGAGCTAAAGTATCGCTCATACTCTGCGATAGAGAGCTTTTTACATCGAAATAGTTATTAGTGTCAGTTTTTTTCAAATAGGTGTATGCATTTGCTATAAAATCGGTATATATATTTATTTTGGTTATACCATTAAGGGCACACTTTTCAAGATTGTTGTCACCTGAAGATGAACCACCATGCAAAACTAATGGAATAGATATATTTTGGGATAGTTCTTTTAAACGATCGAAATTGATTTTAGGTATTCCTTTATAAAGGCCATGCGCTGTTCCTATCGATACAGCCAAGCTGTCAATTCCGCTTCCTTCAACCAATTGTTTTGCTTCTGTTACTGTTGTGTAAATACTATTATCATCAACATCTGTTTCGCCTTGACCAATATTCACGCCGGTTCCCACATGACCAATTTCCGCTTCTACTGCGACATTTCTCTTATGGGCAAAATCAACTATTTCTTTGGTTATCGCTATGTTGTCAGAGAGATTTTTTTGTGAAGCATCTATCATAACGGATGTAAAACCAAGTTGGATAGCTTTTTTTATAAATTGAAAATCCATGCCATGATCCAAATGTAATGCAATTGGAACATTAGAATTTTTTATATAAAAATGTCCCAGCATAGCAGCTTCTTCAATGCTTTGATATACTGAATGCGCTTGTGCATATGATAAAATTAATGGTAAATTCATTTTCTCGGCCGTTTTTATGTGTGATATAACTGATATTTGATCAATAAAATTTGCTGAAGGGATGGCAAACCCTTTATTCTTTGCATTTGATAACATTTTTTTTGTTGAGACTAGCATTTTTTATTCCACCTTTTATCTTTTATCTTGTCCATAATGATTAAAAACTTCGATAGCTTCATATATTTGTTTTCTGGTAAGTTGAGATATACTGTCACTAGCTGATTTGGCTATCATATATGTTTTGGCAGCTTCCTCTAAATATACACATGAATAAAGGGCTTGTTTTAAGCTGTTGCCTATTGTTATAACACCATGATTTTTTAAAATTACAGCTAATCTATTATCTATATTTTCAACTGTTTCAATACCCATTTGCTCACTGGCAGCTGAGCTGAATGGACAAACTTTTACGCTTCCTCTGGTAGCATTGGCTAAAGTGGTAAGAACACATGGAAGCTCATCAGCTATCAAACTGACAGCCGTTGCATATGGTTGATGTGTGTGGATAACAGCATTAACTTCCGGCATATGACTGTAGATGTATAATAATGCGGTAGTGTCCACAGATGGGCGTCGTGTGCCTTCTAAAATATGACCATTTATATCCATAATAATAATATCGTTTCTATTTAGTTCTTCGTAGATCATACCTGAAGGTGTGACTAGAATTTCTCCAGAGGGCATACGTTGACTTACATTACCGCCGGAAAGTGCAATTAGACCATATTTGTCAATTTTTAAACCAGTATTGATAATTTTTTGTTTTTCATTTTCAAACAATGTTTTTACCTCTTTTATATAATTTTATTGCGAGCAATGTTTTTTAATGAATTTGGGTGTATTTTATATTCTAAATTTATTATATATTCATATAAGTCATTTCCATTGTGGAAACTGCGGGTGTTTATCCAAAATCGACCTTTGCCGAATAAGGGTCGATTTATTCTAAGAAACATATTTTTTGAGTATTGTGAGTCTCTTACTTTAAAGTATTTTATTTCATTATATTTATAATATTGGATTTTTCCCATGCATGAAAATGCAATGTAATTATTAGTTACAATAACTTTATCAGGATAACTTCCAGTTAAAAAGGTGTTATAAATAGTGTATAGACAAATTATACCTATTAATATGGCCGGGAGACTGTATTCAATGTGAGTGAAAAATACTGCAATACAAGTAAATAGACCGCAGGCAGATATTACTGATGGAATTATGATTTGAAAGATACGTTCCTGTGAAGAACAAATATATGTTTTCATAGTTTTATATACCAGTGTCATCTTTTAGAGAATGTATTTCTTTAGCTTCTTTTATTATGCGTGTCCTATTTAATATTAATAAGATAATGGCTATTACAGTCAATAAGCTTACTCCAATTACACCTAAATCATTTAGATGTACAATAAGCCATGTGAGAGGGTTAGCTCCGTCACATATACTAGAAATGGCCATTGCACCTTCAGGCATTTTAAATTTGGCATTAACTGCTGCAGTTGTTATCAACGGAGAAAGGTTGGTAGCTATTAAAAGTCCTGTAGCAATCGTGATTATACCGGTTATTAAAGCCCTAAATCCATTTCCGTTTACCATAGGAATAATCAAAACAAACATGAATGGAATTACAGCTAAATCAGCAAAAGGAAGAACTTTGTTTCCTGGCAATATAACGGCCATGAATACAGTTAATGGCACTAGGATTAAGGAAACGGCTAATGTGACAGGATGGCCTATCCCTATTGCAGAATCAAGACCAATATATATTTTCCCTCTATTTTTGAACCTTTTTTCAATAAATTCAGATGCGGCATCTGATATTGGCAGTAGTCCTTCCATAAGCATAGCGGCCATCTTAGGAATTAATACAAGTACGCCTCCCAGGGTTATGCCTAAAGTTAGAACACCACCGATTTGATAACCGGCTACAATACCAATCATTATTCCAAGTACGGTTCCTACCAGAATTGGTTCGCCGAAAACGCCAAAGCGGTTCTGTATTTTATTTAAATCAATATTTATATTTCTTACACCGGGAATACAATCAAATACTTTATTTATTACCCAGGCAATAGGAACATAAGCACCGGTAAATCCATGGGGAAGCGATATTCCGGTTAGACCGTTTGTTTTTTCCAATGCTGGTGCCGTATAATCGGCAATAACCATTATTATTATCATATTTAATATAGCCGCAATAATACCAAATATTTGGCTGTCTGTAATAATAGCAACCAAGGCTCCGGTAAATGCAAAATGCCAATAGTCCCATATATCTACATCAACAGTTTGTGTAGTGTTGGTAAAAAGCATGATTATATTTATCAATAAACATAAGGGTATAATTATTGTGCCTAGTGTTGAAGCAAAGGCTATTGCAGCGGCTGCCGGCCAGCCGACATCTATAACTGAAAGGCTTAATCCGTATCGTTCTACCATTTGCTGAACAGCTGGTCCGAGACTGGAACTCATCAGGCCGATAACTAAATTAAGTCCAATAAATCCAATACCGACAGTTAAACCGGCTCTTATTGATTTCCCAATACCGGCTTTAAGTATTACTCCTAAAATGAATATAATTATGGGCATCATTACAGAAGGTCCCAGTCCTTGTATGAATTTAAAAGCAGATAATACTGTATCCATAAAGTTCACCTCACAAAATTAATTATTTTTCCAATTCTTTTAATATTTTTTTTATGACATCATCTAATCCTCGCCCCGTTAAAAATGGAATTCCCATTATAAATGGACATTTAACTTCTGAAACGGTTGTAGTGGCTATACATAGGTCATAGCCAGATGATTTGGCCGGAACTTCTGCTACTTTACATTGGGATAATTCATATTTTCCCTTAAAACCACGATCATCCAATATACTCTTTAATTTATTTAAAACTGCGGTTGAAGTACAGACACCTGCTCCACATGCTACAAGAATTTTTTTCATGATATTAGTTCTCCTTATTAAATAATGATTTAAAATTATTTATTAATAATTTTTTAGAAGTGCTATTTATTAAATTATGCAAAATTACTTTGTTTTGTAATTGATTCATCAATGTTTGCAAAAATTTGATATGCCCATGGGCAGTTTTTATTGCAAGCATAAAAATTATTTCGACATTTACCTTGCTATCGGGCATGCCCATCGCCTGAAAAGTGACAGGTTTTTTTAAAATGGCAATACTAATGGCTGATGAGTTGATATGTTGAGTATCGGTGTGAGGGATAGCTATACCAGTTTCATCAAATTGTAACCCGGTAGAAAAAATGCGCTCTCTTTCTAAAACTGCCGGGATAAAACTATTTTTTACAACACCTTGCTTAGCTAAATTCACAGCCATTTGCTTTATAGCATCCATGTTGTCAACGGCATCTAAATGTATAAATAAATATTCAGGTTTTATATTCATGTCAAAAATTGACGTTATAGTATTTTCCATTAAAACACATCCTGATTTTAGTATTTTAATTCATTGATTAATGTGGTGAATGATCGTGTCTTTAATAAAATTTCACCACTGCTGCCTTCAATGAAATTATTATAGATTTTTTTAAATATACTTTCCCACACACTATAAAGATTTTGGGGAATACTAAGTAAAAATATAATTTGCACTTTTTCTTTATTCCATATTATTGGGTTTTTTAATACTGCAACTGCTATTGCCGGATTTTTCATTTGATTTGTTAAAGGATGGGGGATAGCTATAAAATTGGAAAATTCGGTAGAAGCAAGTTTTTCCCTATCAAAGATAGATTTTTTGACATTTTTATCAATAAAACCAAGTTTTAGCATTTTGTTAGTAATTTTTTCTATCACTTCTTTAGATGAATTTGCTTTTAATAATGGGATAAATAAATCTTTTTTAAAAAAATTATTCAGTGGTATTTCATCACCAGTGCAAATTTCGTTTATTTTTTGTTCAACTCTAGTAAGATCATATTCTGTCATTATAGGTTCTACGCGGATGATTTTTTTTGAAATTATATGGGTTATAGGTACGGTAGTGAATATAAAATCTGTTTCTTTTATTATTTTTTCATCAAGTTCATAACAACTCATTACTTTTTTTATTTGTAAAATATTGCCAAATCTTCTTTGTAATTTGCTTTTAAGTAAAAGTGCAGTGGAAAGTCCTGCACCACAGACGATAACAGCAGTTTTTCCCATTTCATCATTTAGTTTATTTCTTTCTAAGGCAGCTCCAAAATGAATGGCAAGAAAACCTATTTCATTTTCGTTGGTTTGTACTTTTTCTTCTTGAGCTATTATTTCACTTGCTATGACTGCCATATCGAAAGCAAGCGGATAATTGGTTTTAATAGATTTTAAGATATCATTTCGAATATTCATATTAAAACGAAGTCTGCTTATTGCCGCTATCAGATGGATGGTTATTCCGGATACTAATTCGCTGTCATCGGATAAATCTATACCAGTATGCTTATAGATTTTATTTAAAATATCTGTTAATAATTTTTTAAAATCAGATCTTTTTTTTGCTGATACTATAAATTTTTGACTGGCAATGAAATGTTGTGTAAGATAAAAAATTTCATTACGGATATCTATTCCCAATTGTTTTTCAACTGTATTGAGTATTTCAGATGCAGGTTTATAGTATTGAGATGCTTGAAGTTTGCTGCGTTCATTTTTAGTGTATTCTACAGTATTTCCCTTGCCAGAACGGCGCAAAGTAATAACAATATGGACTAATAAGTTTTTAAAGGCGATGTCTGTTAGATGAATATTATATTTTAAAATAATTTTCAATAATATGTGCTTTATTGTTTCTATTTCTTGATGTGGGAATATGTCATTGAAAAATTGATTGTTGGATAGATTTAACAGATCATCCCGGTTGAAAACATACTCGGATATGCAATATCTTATTTTTGTTTCATCGCCCATTATTTTTATGCCATTTTTTCTGTCGGTAGTTAAATTGAGATTAAAACGAGCTATACTTTTTTTTATATCACCTAGATATTTTTTTAATGTGGATAGACTTATAAATAACTCTTCTGCTAAATCTTCTTGTTTTACAATTTTATTGTGTAAAGAGTTTAATAAGATTCGAGCTATAATAAAAGAAATACGATCATTATAATCTGCCGGAACAATATTTGTTCCCCTATACTCTCTTGATGTGTTAATGGCATGAGTGTTGGTGAAAATGTCATATTTATCGTTATCATCAATCGACAATTTGTAACCACTACCAGGTTCGGCAATGATATGGGCACCATTATTTTTTAAAAAATATTCGACTTCTTTTATATCATTTCTTATAGTTCTGGTACTCACTCCTATTGAATCTGCCAGATATTTACCAGTAATGATTTTGTCATTCTTATTAAGCAAATTTAATATCTGTAAAATTCTTTTATTTTGAATAACCATTTTTTTATCCTCCATCTGAATGTATTATATAAACATTATTCTGATAATTCCAGTTATTAAATTTCCTCAGACTGCGGCAATAAAAGATTTATTTTTAGCTGGCTTATATAATACAGATTTATTATCAAGTTGTGGACTGATATGATTTTCTTTGAAATCCGATAAAGATTAGGAGATGGTAAAACGTTGATTTTATTAATGTATTCTATTATACTAAATTACATAATAATACCTTGTCGACAGGGAGTTGTCGGCAAGGTATTTCATTCTTGCACATGGAGAGGTAATTAATGGTTTTATCTAATGGAAATATTAATGCGAGTTATGTTGTTGAAAATATAAATTTGGCTAATAATATTGAGCGACGTTTAGAAATGCTGGGAATGACCACCGGTGTAAAAGTTGTAATTTTAAATAAAAAGCATAATGGAGCGATTATTTTAAAGGTGCGTGGTACGCGATTCGCTTTGGGAAGGGAAATTACTGACGGGATAGAGATTGGAGAATATGAAAATGAGTGAGGATATCCATGTAGCTTTTATCGGTAATCCTAATTGCGGGAAGACGACTTTATTTAATGCATATACCGGAGCACATCTGAAGGTTGCTAATTGGCCGGGCGTTACTGTAGAAAAAAAGGAAGGAGCATTGAAATATCATAATAACCATTATAAATTGGTCGATTTGCCGGGAATTTACAGTCTCACTTCTTATACCATGGAAGAAAAATTGTCCCGTCAATATATATTGGAAGATGAAGTCGATATTATAGTTGACGTAGTTGACGCATCGTCATTGGAACGCAATTTATATTTGGCTTTGCAGCTTATTGAGTTAGGAAAACCATTGATAATAGCACTTAATATGATGGATGTTGTTGAAGAACGCGGAATGGACATAGATCTACATCGATTACCGGAAATGCTGGGGGTTCCTGTTATACCTGTTTCAGCTCGTAAGAAAAGGGGGCTGGAAATTTTGCTTCATGCTGTAGCACATCATAACAGACGGCATGGCATGGATAAAATTGAGCATCAGCATAAAAATGAGCGCGAAAAAAAAAGCAGCCATCAGCATAGACATCATAAAAATACTGTAGTAGTTTATGATGATTGGCTGGAAGATAAGATTGATATAGTAGAAAATGCCTTAAGAGAAAAATATGGGGCAATAAATAATTTGCGCTGGTATGCATTGAAATTATTGGCACATGACGAAGAAATAATGAATAAATATCCGCTTGATATAACAACTGTGGCGGAGAAAAGCTATGAAAAAGAAATAATTAAGCAAAAATATGATTTTATTGAAGAGGTAATTGAGGAAGTTCTTGTTCATAAAGACAGGGAGTCGAAGAATACTGATCGCATAGATAGTATATTAACACATCGTTATTTTGGAATACCGATATTTTTATTGACAATGGCATTCATTTTCTTTTTAACATTTACAATTGGTGATTTTTTCCAGGATTGGATCGTTTTGGGAATTGATAAAGTATCTGATATAATAAAAAATTTTCTGACCTATATTAATGTCAGTCCTGTCTTAACATCACTTTTGGTTGATGGGGCAATTACCGGTGTTGGCAGTATATTATCATTTCTGCCCAATATTTTTATATTATTTTTGGCATTGGCCGTTCTTGAAGACAGTGGTTATATGTCACGAGTAGCTTATGTGATGGATGGAATAATGGGTAAAGTAGGGTTGTCCGGCAGGGCTTTTATTCCATTGCTGCTTGGATTTGGCTGCAGTGTACCGGCAATAATGGCTTCAAGGGCACTGGAAAATCCACGGGATAGATTGAAAACAATATTGATTACACCATTTATGTCATGCAGCGCGCGATTACCTATTTATATACTGATAGCAGGAATGTTTTTTGGGGATAATGCGATGTATGCAGCATTTTCTATGTATGTTTTGGGAATTGTAGTCGCAATAGCTTTGGCGTTAATTTTTTCTCGCATTGATAAAAATAAAAATACCAATACACTTTTAATTGAATTGCCGGAATATAAATCACCTAATGCAGCATCAATATTCATCTACGCCTGGGAAAAAGTGAAATCATACCTTTCGAAGGCGGGAACTACTATTTTTGTGGCATCATTACTGATATGGTTTATTTTACATTTTAATATGTCCGGTATGGTAAGTGATATAGGACAAAGTTTTGGCGGTTTTATCGGCAGAGTTATAGCACCAATTTTAGCACCGGCGGGGCTTGATGTATGGCAGATCGCAGTGGCTTTATTATCTGGTGTGGCTGCAAAAGAGGTTGTGGTTTCAAGCATGAGTATCCTTTATGGTGTGAGTGATATAAGTTCACAGATGGGTATGACCAATGTTGTCAGTAAGCTGTCGCAAATTGGTTTTTCACAGCTGAATGCATATGCTTTAATGGTATTTTGTTTGCTATATACTCCTTGTGTGGCAACTTTAGTAACGATAAGAAAAGAAACAGGTAGGGCGAGATGGGCATTGTTTTCTGTATTTTTTCAATTATTTGTTGCATGGGTTGCAGCAACAATTGTATATCAGGTGGGCAGCATATTTTTTAGGTAGGTATGTAATTATAAATAACTGAGAATTACCATGTAGATAGGAATAGTAATTATTGAAAATATAGTGGTTATAGAGACAATGACAGTAGCATATTCAATATCAGTCTTATATAAACTGGATAAGACTACCGTTTGGATCATTGCCGGCAATGATGCCATGATGATAAAATCTTTAAACATAAGTTCTGGGATAGGAAAAAATGAACCTACTATGTAAGTTATAATTGGTGCTATTATAAAGCGCCCTGTAAGTACACCGTTAAGATCACGGTCAAATTTAAGTTGTTTGAAATTCATGGAGTATAGAGTTGATCCAATAAAGATTAAAGCGACAGGAGTCGTCATATAACCGAGATATTTGGCAGTATCCATTAAAAAAGGCGGCAGCGTTATATCAAATAAAATTAATAAAACAGAGATTAAAAAGCCGCATATTGGTGCCGAAAAAACTTTTTTTAAAGTAGCCAGTGTCATGTAATCCCGCCATGATGCCGATTTGTTGGCGTCGGATTGAATTGAAGCATTGCCTATTGTCCAAAAAAAAGTGGTATTGGCGAAAAAAAATAATAAAGCGTAAGGCAGAGCTTTTTCACCGAAAAGAGCCAAGGTGACGGGAACACCAACAAAAATGGAATTGGAATTAGTGAAAGAAGCACTGAAAGTTCCACGATGTCCGTGTCGTATATGAAGAAGGCGGACGAATAATAAGCTGAGAAAATAACAAATAATCATTGAAATGAACGGGACAGCAGCTCCGGAAATTAAATGTTCTAATTGATCTTTGCTGAAAGTGGTGGTGAGATTATAGATAAAAAAAAGCGGCAGCGAAATATAATTTACCAATTTGGGTAGAAGAGATTTATTATTTTTATCTATCCAGCCTTTATAAGCCATATACCAACCGGCAAGTCCCATTAATAAAAGTGTTATAACACCTTCTATAGCGTGAAGAAAAACAGACAATATAAACGCCCCCTATAGTAAATTTAAAAATTAATCAGAATAAAAATACCGGTCATTAAATTGACCGGCACGTCAAACAGTAAATAAATCTGTTATGCTGTCATATAAAACATAATATAATGATTTGAAACTAAAGCCCCTATTGCTGGATCTGTCAGCGAGCATAGGAACTTCCCCTACTTTTTGATTGTTGTATAAAATATCGACGGTGCCAACTTTATCACCGGTCTTAATCGGAGCATTTACATATTTAGGAATATCAAACTTAACAGAATAAGCTGAGCTGTCTTCATCATTGATCAATGGATAATATATGTCGTTTGCAGGTGTTATATTAATTTGGGCAACTTGTCCGTCATGTACATGGATTGAACGTTTTAAATCGGCTTTTTTATAAGCTGAATGGGATCGAACTTTTTTGAAACCATAGTCGAGAAGCTGACGGGCTTCGGTAAACCTTTCTTCTCCATCATCGGTGTGCATGACAACAGCGATTAAAGTGACGCCATTGCGGGTGGCAGAAGCGGTCAGGCAACCACCGGCTTCATCTGTATAACCGGTTTTTATACCATTGGCACCTGGGTAGTCCCATAAAAGATGATTAGTGTTATCAAAAACCATTTTTTTGTTGGGGGTCAGCCAGTGAATCTCTTGTTCCTGGACTGTGACTATCTTACGAAATTCTTTATTGCGATAAGCATATTGGGCAATTTTAGCCATGTCGCGGGCTGTAGAATAATGATTGGGATCGGGTAATCCATTGGGATTAGCAAAATGACTGTTAATAGCACCAATCTGTTGGGCCTTTTGATTCATGACTGCAGCGAAAGCCGTAGTGTTACCGCTTATTGCATCAGCAATAGCTACTGCAGCATCGTTACCTGATACCAGCATCATTCCTTGACGAAGTTCATCCATTCGCATGATGTCGCCTTTTTCCAGATATAAGGAGGAGCCATCTACATCAGCGGCTTCATCTGCTATGTGAACTATATCATCGGGGCTGGACATTTCCAGTGACAAAATAGCTGTCAGTATTTTAGTCATACTGGCTGGATATTCATGGGCATCAGCGTTTTTTTCAAATATTACGCGTCCGGTAGAAGCTTCAATTAATATGGCAGATTTAGCAGTAAGACCATATTCCGGTGCGGCTGCTGTATTGAATTCTGTCGGCAGGCCGTCTGCAGAAACGAAAGAAATTGTCGATAGAGAAAATATTATTGTAAAAATAAAATAGCGTAAAAATTGCACATGAATGCTCCTTTGCTTTTATTTCTGCAATTGTCCGACAACAAACATTGTAGCACGGCTTTTGCAGCATAACTTATTGGTTTCATCGAAAATGGAACATTCTGCAACGATTGTCTGCTTACCATTATGGATAATTTCTGTTTTGGTTTTTATTGTGTGCCCCTCTGGTACAGCCCTTAATAGGTTTATACTGAAGTCGAGTGTAACGACACGTTTGTTGAGGCTTAAACATGCAGCGCCTATCGCAGCATCTGATAATGACATCAAGACACCGCCGTGAGTTATTTGATAAATATTGGTATGGCGATGTTCTACCTTGAGGCTTATATCAATGCGGCCATAGTCAATTTTGTCGATTACTACGCCTAAATCCTTAGTAAAAGGGTTATCATCATAGAAAGAACGAATAGCGCTTTCTAAGGATTCATTTAAATGAAAATTAAATTTTGACATGTAGATGAGTGCTCCTTCGATTTTGAAATAAAATACTGTGAAAAGTGGGTGAATTAAGTATATTGATATGCTTACAGAAATAATTTAATATTATACACCATTGTAATTTAAACCTCAATCGGCGAACCGATAAATGCGCTTAATTGCGATATATAATATCGGTACTATAAAAGATGAATATCTTTAAAAGAAAAAGTAAAAGTTGCGCCTTTATTTAAGATACTATCTATTTTTATTTCAATATCATGGTGTAAGGCTATTTGTTTGGCAATGGCCAAACCCAGGCCGGTACCTTTTTTATTGCGCTCGTCATTGGTTTTGTGAAAACGATCGAAAATATGCGGCAGGACAGTCGGGTCTATACCACAGCCATTGTCACTTATGGAAAGAAAGGCGGTAGATTTTTTTTCTGGTTTATTATAAAGATGGATGGTAATAAAATCATTTTTTTGCGAAAATTTTATAGCATTATCGATTACGATCATCAACATTTGCCGTAGTCGTCCATAATCACCGATTAATTGGGCAGGTGGTAATTCGATGTTGGTGTTTATGTGTATTTGCTTGGCTGCGGCAAAAGGCCGCATTGATCTTGAGGCATCATTTACCAAATCATTGAGAATAAATTTTGTCATTTCTATTTTAAAATCAGGATTTTGTAATTTTGAAAGTTCCAGCATATCGTTGACCAGCCGCTCGAGATAAATAGTTTCATTAAGCATTTGTTGATGATATTCTTTTTGCTGGACATCATCTTTTATAAGACCATTGGTCAATGCCTCGAGTGAGGCACGCAAAACAGTAACAGGTGTCCTCAATTCATGCGATACATTGGCAATGAAAATACGGCGGGCTTTATCAAGCCGTCCACTTTCTTTTGCGGCAGCATCAAGCCGCACAGCCATTTGATCAAGTGATGAGGCGAGATCGCCAATTTCATCAGATTGATGGACGTGTGCTCTTGTAGCATAATTTCCCTCGGCAATGGAAAGAGCCATTGTTTTCATTTTCCGCAAGGGTTCTGTGCAATAATAAGATACCAGTAATGAGGCCGGCAGGGAAATAACCATGGCAAAAAGTGAACTTATAATGAGAAGCCTTATAGCATAAAAAATGGAATTATTGACTTCATTTAAGGGGACATGCATTAATACGGCACCAACGTAACTGCCATCGGCACCACGTATGGGAGCTGCCGCTGTAGTAGCCGGTGTACCCAAAACTCCGCTGAAACTGTCAGCAACGACAATATTTCCTTGTAAAGCTTCATTTATTACATCAACACCACCTGTAGGCAGTTCATTGTATTGTACGGGATGATGATGTCGGTTATTACTGATTAAAAACTGGTGATTATCGTTTATCAGCCAAATATCTGACATATCCATACGATTCAATAGTTTTATATAGTAAACTAATGCCCGGTAATAAGGCATAGCTGTGCCGGACATACCCATATGCATGTGCATATTTTCATGCGGCGGAACTGTTTGTACCGATGGAGATGGCTGTTGGTCATCTGTCGGGGCGTCATTTTGCAAAAACATACTTATTGTGTTGGCGATTGTTCCAACTTTTTCCCGAAGATCGTTGCGGCGTAACTCAACGGTCTGTTTGTTGAAAAAAAAGTAGAAAAAACCGTTTAAAATAAGCATGAAGATAAACAATACTGCCGTAAAAAAAGCAAATAATTTATAAACAATTTTAATCTTCATTTTCGGCGGCTTCAAATTTATATCCCACTCCCCATACCGTTTTTATCATTTTACCATAGTCACTTTTGGTATTCAATTTGGCACGCAGTCTTTTTATATGTGAATCTACTGTTCTGGTGTCACCAAAATAGTCATATCCCCAGATACTGTCCAAAAGATTATCACGGGAAAAAACTTTGCCATAGTTAGAGGCTAATAACCATAGCAGTTCGATTTCTTTTTTTGTTAAAGAAACATCTCTTCCGTTAATAGAGACAGTATAGCTGTTAAGATCGATGGACATATCATTATATTTTAAAAGCCGTTTTTGATCGCTGGAAGTGATTTCCATGCGGCGTAAGACAGCTCTGACTCTGGCCATTACTTCTCCTGGGGAAAACGGTTTTACAATATAATCATCGGCACCGATATCAAGGCCCATTATTCGTTCAAAATCTTCACCACGTGCGGTTATCATTATGACCGGAACATTAGAGGTTTGACGAATTTCACGACAAACGGCAAAACCATCTTTTTGTGGCATCATTATATCAAGGAGAATAATATCGAGGCTTTCTTTATTAAAAATATCAATGGCTACTGTACCATCTGAAGCAAAAAAAACATTAAAATTTTCCTGTTTGGCGTATTCTCCTAAAACTGTGGCAATTTGTTTATTGTCTTCGGCAATAAGCATATTTTTCATAGTATATCCCTCTTTTTATAACAGTTTTGAATTTATTTAAAGTATTTAATATATTTCAGTATATAAATTTATTGTTATAATAACAAATAAATTTGTTTTTTTTATGGAAAAAAATAAATTGAGAAAAATATCTGTGATATATTTTTCATACGATAATATAAATATGAAGTGACATAAATTTGCCATATTTTAATGATAATATAATATAAATGATAAATATGTTATTGGTTGATAAGTGAAATTATTTATACGAAGGAGACGTTATAATGTCAAATAAAAAAATGAATATTATTACTGCAACAATATTTGCTATAGGATTGGCATCGATTACAGCGTTTTCGGCAACAGCCAGTGAAGCTGGAACAGCAAAAATTGTTGCGGATTTGACTGATAGAAGTGTGAATAGTGTAATGGAAGAAAGCTATAAACAGCACAAATCATTTGCACAAATTGCTGATGAGGCCGGTAAACTTGATGATTATAAGATGCATGTAATGGTTGATGGTAAGAAAACAGGACAATATAGCAGCAATAAAAAAATTACAGAACTAAAGATAGATTAAAATCAATATTATTTAATAAATATTATTGCGATAAAATACTATAAATACTTGACAATTTCCAGGGGATAAAATATTATATAGTTAATCGGATATATATAAATGAGAGGAGGATCTGCAATGGCTATAATACATGCAGACAAGGAGCTATTTAATAAAATGATAGCGGAAAAGAAAACATTTATGGTTGATTTTTTTGCTACGTGGTGTGGCCCGTGTAAGATGCTTGGGCGTGTTTTTGAAACAATAGAAGGCAAGAATGAAGTAGATATAGATATTGTTAAGGTGGATATAGATCAGGAACCAGAATTAGCACAAAAATATAATGTAACAGTTGTACCTACACTTTATTTTATCGTTAATGGTGAAGCTGAAAATAGTATGAGTGGTTTTATTCCTGAAAATGTCTTACTTCCTAAACTTAAAGAATTGGCAGCTAAAAAGGTTGGCTGACATTATGGAAAACAATGTTGTTTATGATGTAGCTATAATTGGCGCAGGACCTGCCGGGATGACAGCAGCCGTATATGCCTGCCGTGCGGGATTAAAAGCGCTTATTTTGGAAGCTGATGCACCAGGGGGCAAGTTAGTCAAGACATTCGCAATTGAAAATTGGCCGGGAACAAAATCAGTAAATGGTGCTGATTTGGCCTGGTCCATGTATGAACAGACAACTTCATTCGGACCGGAATTTGTTTTTGCTGAAGCAGCAGATATTGTTGATGAGGGAAAAGTGAAAACAGTTATATGTAAAGATGGCAAGAGATTTCAAGCTTACAGCGTGGTAATTGCATCAGGGACAGTCGAACGTTTGATGCATATTCCGGGTGAGCAGGAAATGATTGGCAAGGGAATAAGTTTCTGTGCTGTTTGCGATGCCGGTTTTTATAAAGATAGAGATGTTATAATCGTTGGCGGCGGCAATTCTGCCTTAGAGGAAGCTATTTATTTAACAAGAGTGGTAAATAAGGTAACAATTGTTATCCGGCGTGATGTGTTCAGAGCGGATGAAGTTGTTCAGAAAAAAGTTTTGACTAATAATAAAATCGAGATTATTAGAAATAAATTACCGCAACAAGTGCTTATTGAAAATGATAGAGTATCCGGTTTGACTGTGAAGGATGCGAAAAGCGATGCACTCATGCAGATTCATGCCAGTGGAATTTTTCCCTATATTGGCAGTGATCCGGTAACTGGGTTTGCTAAAAAATTAGGAATCACCGATAAAGACGGTTATATTATAGTAGATGAAAATATGCAAACAAAAGTTAAGGGCATATATGGTGCCGGTGATGTTTGTAAGAAGTTTTTGCGCCAAATAGTAACAGCCGTTAATGATGGTGCAATTGCAGTTCAAGTTGCTGGAAGATATATAGAACAGTTTCATGATTAATATGCCTGTGTAAAATTAATCCCCCTTTAGTAGAAAATTCTATTAAGGGGGGATTAATTTATAATGGCGTTTTATTTATTCGATAAGCCGAGTCGTTCGAGTATTTCCAAATCATCATGTATCGTTGTACCGGAGGTGGTCAGCATATTGCCTGTAATAGAGGCTGATGCACCGCTGATAAAGGCTGTTTCACCATTATCGGGCAGTAGTTTCCTTCCTGCAGCAAGCCGAATATTAGCTTCTGGGTTGATAAATCGGAAGAAAGCAATTGTCCGAAGAATGTCCTTATCGGCGAGCCTGGGCAGATTTGCCAGCTTAGTGCCTTTTATTGGCATTAATGCATTTATTGGTATTGATTGAATACCAAGTTCAGCTAAACTGACCGCCATATCAAGCCGGTCATTCCAATTTTCTCCCATTCCGATAATTCCACCCGAGCAGACGCATAATCCCTCATCCTGAGCTAATTTTATTGTGTGGATTTTGTCATCGTAAGTGTGCGTGGTGCAGATACTGGGGAAAAAACGACGGGAAGTTTCAATATTATGGTGGTAGCTTGTTACACCGGCTTCATGCAGCTGATGAAATTGTTCAGCGGTCAAAAAACCATGTGATGCGCAAAGTTCTATATTTAGAGTTTGTTTCATTTTTCGATATGTTTCTAAGGCACGTGAAAAATCTTTTCCGGTTAATGCCCGTCCGGAAGTGACGATGGCAAAACGATTCACACCGGCTTTTTCATTGGCACGGGCATTATTGATGATCTCATTTTGTGGCAGCAGATCGTATTCCTCGATACCGGTGTGATGACAAGATGCTTGGGCGCAATACTTGCAATCTTCACCGCAGCGACCGCTGCGGCCATTTATTATGGTACAAAGATCTACATGATTACCACAAAAATGTTTTTGTAAAATGTAGGCATTTTTTTGCAGTTCATCAAGCGGAGCATTTAGAAAAATCGAAAGATCGTCGCCACGCATAATACGATCTCCCTGGATAATTTTTTCGGTAAGTTCGGCAAGGGTTGTACCAATATGCATTATTATAGCCTCTTTATCATTCTGCCCAGCTGTAATCTGAATAGATGCCGGCAGAGTAGTTTTCCTTAAGTATATTAATTAATGCATATATTGTCAACTGGTATTAACAATAAAGTTAACTACATTTAATGATTGATAACTGCTGTTAATTTTTAATCTAATGTTTTGTTTAATGCAGTTTTTAAGCGATTTAAAGTACTTTCCAGGATTGATGTCGGGCAAGCCAGATTTATTCGTTCGAATCCGTCACCTGAGTGCCCGAAAATATAACCTTCATCACCAAATATTAAAGCCTGCTGTGTCATAAAAGTTTCCAATTCATTTTTTGTCATACCAAGAGCACGACAGTCCCACCATTGCAGATAAGTACCTTCCATGTTTGTTATCTTTATTTGTGGAATGTTTTCTCTTATAAAGTCTTCACAAAGGGTTTTGTTTTTAGCAATAAGCAATATAAATTCATCCAGCCACGTAGAACATTCAGTATAAGCTATTTCACATGCTTTATAACCAATAATATTGAGAGCACCATAGCCTGCTTTTACAGCTGTGCTGATAAACTGACGGCGCAACAGATCATTTTTGATGATGATATTTGATACCTGCAGACCAGCCAGGTTGAAAGTTTTGGAAGGGGCAGTACATATTATACAATTTTCAGCTATGGTATCATTCAATGAAGCCAGTACGGTGTGCCGATAACCAGGCAAAACTATATCGGAGTGTATTTCATCAGAGACGACGTTGACGTTATTGGACAAACATATATCGGCAATCTTTTGCAGTTCTTTTTTTGTCCATACACGTCCCACCGGATTATGCGGACTACAGAGAATTAATAATTTGTTTTTTGGATTATGAGCTTTTTTTTCAAGATCGTCAAAATCAATATAGTAATCAGTACCCTTCTTTAATAGAGAATTTTCTATTATACGGCGATTGTTTTTGGTGATGGCACGGGAAAATGGATGATAAACAGGAGGCATGATTATAACACCGTCGCCTTCTTCAGTAAAAGCCCGGACAGCATTAAACAATGCCGGAACCACACCTGGAGATGGAACTATCCAGCTATGGTCAATTGTCCAGTTGTGACGCTGCTGCATCCAGTTGGATATGGCATGCAGATATCCTTTTGTCGGAATGGTATAACCGAGAACTGTGTGCGAGAGAAAAGCCTGCAGGCCGGAAATGATTTCCGGCGGTGTCATGAGTTCCATATCAGCTATTGAAAGAGGGACTATTTTTGATGGGACTTGTGGGTTCATTTTTTTCATGGCTGACCATTTAACCGATCCCGAATCGGCTCGATCGGGGTTTACAGAAAAATTATACATGTTAATTACCTTCCTTTTAGAGGATATAAATGATATGTTAATTTTGCAATAACCTTACATTCGATTATGAATATAAGAGTTAAATAAAATAGTAATTATATATGACTATATAATTTGTTTTTATTGATAATATCAATGCTGTTTTGATAACTTTAATCAAATAAGTTTATTTACAATTATATAATATTTTTTGGAAAAATAACAATTATTTAAAATATCGGTGAGAAGCAAAAAAATCGGCAAGATAAAAATAGTAATATTTATGTTAAATGATAATATGGTTATGTAAATTTTTGCTGGTAATTTTACTGTGTATTCGGTATAATTTAAGAAGTGCAGTGTAACTGCTAGAGAATTAATTTTTTATAAAAGGGGATATAACTCATGGAAAAAACATTAACTATTGAAAACAAAACAGGTCTGCATGCTCGTCCGGCCTCGATGTTTGTTCAGACAGCAAACAAATTTAAATCAAAAATCAAATTAACAGCTAAGGGCAAGACCATTGATGCTAAAAGTATTCTTATGATCATGAGCCTTGGTTTGCAGCAAGGTACAGATGTTACAATCAGTGCTGAAGGTGAAGATGACCAGGCAGCTATTACTGCATTGTCAGATCTTATAAAATCTAAATTTGGTGAAGAATAATAAAATGATCTTTTAGTATGAAAATGGCTCCAAGGGGGGACTATCTATGTCAGTTAAATTGCGTGGCAAGGGTGTCATTACCGGTATTGCTATAGCCAAGGTTCTGCTCATTGGGCAGGATTTTGAAAAATACATGGATTTATATACACCGGAAAATGTTGAATCAGAAATCAGCAAGATAGAAAAAGCATTTGCTGCTGTTGCTGATGACCTCGCAGAAAATGTTAAAACCTTGAAAAGTAAGGGAATGACCGAACAGGCGGGCATTATGGAAGCACATCGTACGATGGTGCAGGATCCAATGTTTAAAAATAATGCCATTGCCAAAGTAGGAGAAGTTAAGTCTGCCCCAAGGGCTGTTTTATTGGCATCGGAAGAAACGGCTGCTATTTTCGAAAATATGGCTGATGAATATTTTCGTGAACGTGCTGTTGATATTCGTGATGTTGGTAAACGTGTCGTAAGTCGTATTTTAGGGTTAAAAGGTCCGGATATAGGTAATGATCCGATTATTCTATGCGGACATGAAATTGAACCATCCGTCATTGCTAACATTCCTACAGAACAGATCGCTGGTGTAATTTTAGGGCAGGGAAGCACGACATGTCATGCCGTTATTATTGCCAAAGCACGCGCTATTCCGACTGTTGTTGGTTTGGAAAAGAGCATTGATGAGATTAAAAATGGCGATGAAGTAATTGTAAATGGGGAAACTGGGGAAATATTTGTCAATCCTACTGAAGAATTGATGGAATCGTTTGAAAAGCTTATTGATGAACAAAATAAGCTGAAGCAGCATTATGCGGAGCTTACTTCGTTGCCGGCAGAAACCACTGATGGGCATAGGGTAATGCTTGTGGCTAATATTAGCACGCATCTTGATGTAGAAGCTGCCGTCACTGACTTTGGTGCTGAGGGTGTTGGGCTTTTCCGCTCAGAATTTTTATTTATGGGAAAAGATGAACCCCCTGATGAAGAAACTCAATTTGGGGCTTATAGGGATGCTGTTGAAAAGTGTAATGGTAAGTTGTGTGTAATCCGTACAATGGATATTGGCGGTGATAAACCTCTGCCTTATCTTAATATACCTAAGGAAGAAAATCCGTTTTTAGGCTGGCGGGCATTGCGTATTTGTCTGGCACGCCGTGATATATTCATGCCGCAAGTGAAGGCGATATTGCGTGCTGGAGTGTATGGCAAAGCTGCAATGATGCTTCCGATGGTCATAAGGCTCAGTGAAATTGATAAGGTTAAGCAGATCATTGGAGAGGCTAAGACTATGCTAAAGCAGGAAGATAAAGTCTTTTCTGATAATGTACAGCTTGGCATAATGGTGGAAACACCAGCAGCGGCGGTTATGACACCAATATTTGCCAAACATGTGGATTTCTTTAGTATCGGGACAAATGATCTTATTCAGTATACCTTGGCAGTTGACCGCGTCAATAGTAATGTAAGTTATTTGTATGATCCGTTTAACCCTGGTGTGCTTGCGCTTATTAAGCGGACTATTGATTCTGCCAATGAACATAAAATATGGGCAGGAATGTGTGGCGAAATGGCCAGTGATCCGTATGCAGCAGTTATTTTAATGGCTATGGGAATCACTGAACTTTCAATGAGTGCACCTTCCATACCGCGTGTCAAAGAATTGATTCGCAGTGTTAGTATGGTTGAAGCCAAAGAAGCCATGAATAAGGTAATGTCCATGGAACATGCTGCGGATATTAAGGAATATCTGCAGGGGAAATTTAGTAAGAGAAATAATCTTTGATGCAGCGTGTGAATAATGAATAATAAATTTATTGAACCGGCATATGGTAAAGATCAAAATATAAAAATGGATATCATGAGGATGATTAATGAGGGAAAAAATCCTTATGAAATAATTTATTATATTGTTGATTATTTAGAAAAAGTGTCGGGTGAGAAGGGCTATGCCGCAAATGTGCGTGAGTGTATAGATTCTATTTATGGTATAGGACTGGGAGCAAAGCAGCCATTGACTGATGAGCTTTTTGCAGTACAGCAGCGCTGTCATAAAATGGAAGAAGCGTTGAATGATATTGATGATGAAGATGTAAAAAAACGCATCGGTTTCGCTATTGGTCAGCATAAAAAATTTGCTGCCTTTCTTGAAGAAAAAATAAAAAAAGCAAAAAAATAAAATCGGTAGTAATAGATATCAATTGCACAGCTATTGATTTTGTTATATATATTATTGACACGTATTGGGGCTTATATATTATTAGTGGTATAATTTATTTTATATAATGTATATTGTAAATCCAGGTTGTAAAAACCTGGATTTTTTTATTTTATGATATTTGGGTTTAAAATTATGTGATTTATGGCATAAGAAAATGGGAAGGAATATAGCTGAATAACGGCGTATACTATATATAGAATAGTCTTATTATAAAGAGGATTTTAATTATTAATTAATAATAGATTGCATTTTATGCTGTAAAAAATTATACTATAAGAAGAATTTATAATTTAATTTTGGAGAGGAAGGGTGCAGATATGGACGTTATCACATTGTCGCGCCTGCAATTTGCTGTAACGACAATATACCATTTTTTATTTGTTCCATTATCACTTGGATTGTCGTTCTTAGTCGCTGTATTATCGACAATATATTTAAAAAATGGGAAAATTGTTTATAAACAGTTGGCGAAGTTATTTGGCAAATTATTTGTAATTTCATTTGCTATGGGTGTAGTCACAGGCATTGTACAAGAATTTCATTTTGGGATGAATTGGTCGGAGTACTCAAGATTTATGGGAGACATCTTTGGTGCACCGTTGGCACTGGAAGCATTGTCAGCATTTTTTCTGGAGTCAGTTTTTCTTGGAGTATGGATTTTTGGTGAAAATCGTTTACCAGCTAAAGTACATTGTTTATCCATATGGTTGGTAGCATTTGGCAGTAACTTGTCGGCATTTTGGATTTTGGTGGCGAATTCTTTTATGCAGCATCCGGTCGGTTATGTAATTAATAATGGCCGAGCTGAAATGACTGACTTTGGAGCATTACTTACTAATCCGTACGTATTTGGACAATTTGCTCATGTATTGACTTCAGGGATAGTGACAGCAGGGATATTGGTTGTATCAGTGAGTGCCTATAAACTGCTGCGTCGTGAAAATGTTGCTATTTTTAAGACTGGTATTAAAATAGGGGCTGTATATGCAATTATTGGAATTTTTTCAGTTATGGGCAGCGGGCACTTGCACACACAGTATGTGGGACATAATCAACCGATGAAGCTGGCTTCAATGGAAGCTCTTTGGAACAATGCAGATCCCGCACCATTTACGATATATGCTAATATAGATATGAATAAGGAAAAAAATACCAATGTCATAGATATACCATATGCATTGTCATTTATGCTCAATAATTCACCAACAGGAGAAGTTAAGGGAATAAAAGCATTGCAGTCCGAAGAACAGCAACAGTACGGATATGATAATTACATACCAAATGTAGAACTTTTGTTTTGGAGTTTTCGTATTATGCTGGCTTGCGGTGGCATCATGCTGTTGTTGATGCTTGTAACTTTGTATATGAGTTATACGAATCGTCTTTCTGAATATAATACAGGCTGGCTTCGCCTATTGTCGCTCGCTATATTTTTACCGTTTATAGCTAATACGGTTGGTTGGATTATTGCTGAATGTGGACGTCAGCCATGGATGGTTACCGGATTGCAAAAGGTCGGAGATGCTGTTTCACAAAATATAACTTCATTGGAAGTTTGGATATCGTTGATTGGTTTTACTGCAGTATATGCTTTACTGGCAATAGCTGCGATATTTGTAGCTGTGAAGATTGTCAGAAAGGATGTAACTGAAGAAGGGAGCGGTTTATAATGGATTTGCAGGTGTTGTGGTTTATTCTTGTTGTTGTCTTATTTACCGGCTTCTTCTTTTTAGAAGGATTTGATTATGGCGTTGGCATATTATTGCCTTTTGCCGCTAAGGATGATATTGAGCGTCGTATGTTTATAAACAGCATCGGACCTGTATGGGATGGTAATGAAGTGTGGATGATTACAGCTGGAGGAGCAATGTTTGCAGCTTTTCCGCATGTGTATGCCACGATGTTCAGTGCATTTTATATGGCATTGTTTCTGATGCTCATAGGTTTAATTGTACGCGGGGTGGCTTTTGAATTTCGGAGTAAGCATGATACATCCTGTTGGCGCAGCCTGTGGGATTGGATGATTTTTATCGGTAGCTTTTTACCAGCCTTTTTATGGGGAGTAGCAGTGACTAATCTCATGAAAGGTTTTATGATAAATAGTGATAAGATTTATATGGGAACATTTTGGGATTTATTGTCAATATATACTATTGTCGGTGGAATAACATTTGTTCTTGTATTTGCTTTTCATGGTGTGACTTATTTATCTTTGAAACTTGATGCAAAGTCGCATCTTATGCCGCGGCTGCGTTTAGTCGGCACATGTCTGGGTGGTACAGCAGCAATTTTTTATGTATTATGCATGGCATTGACTTATGCTAATACGGATATGTTCAAATCTTCGTTATGTCTTGGTTTAATGATACTGGCGGCAATTGTTTTTGTACTGGCCATTATTGCTCGGCGCCAGGGCAGATGCGGTGCAGCATTTATTGGCAGTGCTTTAGCAGTTGTGTTCACTACTATAAGTGTTTTTGTTGGTCTTTTTCCGCGGATATTGATTTCTACGATGAATCCGGACTGGAGCCTCACAATAACTAATGCATCATCTTCTCCTTACACATTATCTATTATGACGGTTGCTGCGGTGATTTTTGTGCCGCTTGTATTAATTTATCAGGCATGGTCGTATTGGATATTCAGGAAACGTGTAACGGCTAAAGATTTGGAATATTAATAGTAAAATTATAAAGTGATAAGGAATTTCATTTATGTTTGATAAGAATTTGCTAAGTGAGTTACAGCCGTATAGATGCAAAATATATGCTATTATTTTAGCGGATATTGTTTTAGCAGGTGTAATTATCGCACGGTGTTATTATCTGGCAGATATAATCAATGGGATGTTATTCTTTCAATTAAGTTTACAAACAGCAGTACCACAGTTAGTACTGCTGTTTGTGCTTTTTTTGGCGGAAACGGGATTAGGATATGGGATACATGCTGTAACACATTCAATTTCTGTCGGCATTCGCAGACGCATACGTCGGGCGTTGGTGTACAAATTGAGTGAAAGCAGTCCACTTTCCTCTATATACGATAATACGGATTTATTACCATTGCTAACCAGAGGAATTGATTCATTAGATGCATATTTTGCCCAGTTTTTACCGCAAATGATAGTCACTGTCGTGATACCGCTTGTTATACTTCCCGCAGCTTTTTATTGTGATTGGATATCTGGATTTATATTTCTATTGACAATGCCACTTATTCCATTTTTTATGATACTTATAGGTAAAAAGGCTCAAGTTGAAAATAATCGTCAATGGACAGCTTTATCGCGGCTTAGTGAGTTGTTTATGAATCTTTTGTCAGGAATGTCAGTTATTAAAGTTTATAATCAGACAAAAAATCAGTTAAAAAAAGCTGTAGATACCGGAGAACTATTTTCCCAAGCAGTTTTAAGAGTTTTGCGTATAGCTTTTTTGTCAGCATTTTTTTTGGAGTTGATTGCGACGCTGAGTATTGCAATAATAGCGGTAAACATCGGCTTTAGGTTATTATCAGGGCAAACAATTTTTTTAGCGGCATTTTTTATTTTATTATTGGCTCCGGAATTTTATAAACCACTGCGTCAAACTGGTAGTATGTTTCATCAGGCGATGGATGCTTTGACAAATTCACCTAAAATATATAATTTACTTGATGATAAGATTACCAAAGAACAGTTTTGTAAGAAAAAAATACATTTAGACTCTGCACCTTGTATTGTTTTTACCGGAGTGGGGTTTAATTATAATGCAAATCGGGAAAATGTTCTTCGTGATATCAACATGGAGTTTGCTGCCGGAAAAGTTACGGCGTTGATCGGTAGGAGTGGCGCTGGAAAATCAACTGTTTTCTCATTACTGATGAAATTTGCTAAGCCTGATAAAGGCAAAATATTGATAAATGGAGAGGATATAGGAACTATTGCAACTGATTCATTGCGGGAAAATATAGCATATGTAGCGCAGCGGGCATATATATTTAACGCAAGTATAAGGGAAAATATCTGTCTTGGCAGAAAAGTTAATGCTGAGAGATTGCAAAAAGCGATTAGCGCAGCAGGATTAACAAAAGTTATTGCGGCGATGCCACAGCAGCTTGATACCATTATCGGTGATGATAGTAGAAAATTGAGCAGTGGGCAGATGAGACGATTGTCTTTGGCACGGGCTTTTTTATCTGATGCTCCACTTTTACTACTTGATGAACCACTTGAAAGTCTTGATTCAATAACAGAAAAAGTGGTAAAAGAGGGAATTCGGCAACTGTCAGAAGATAAGACGGTAGTAATTATTGCGCATCGTTTGGCATCAATAAAGCAGGCTGATGCCATATATGTGATGGACCGTGGAAAAATAGTTGAACATGGATCTGACAGTGAGTTGAAACGTAATAAGGCATTGTATTATAAAATGGTTAACAGTACAATGGGGGGAGCCTGATTTGAAAGAAAAATTATGGCAGATGACAAGGCCGCTTTTGCCCATTATATTGTTGTCAGTATTGCTGGGATTTTTATGTGATATGAGTATAGTAGGTTTGATGGCGGCATCGGCATATTTGGTGACTAATGCAGCATTGCATACTCCTCTTTACATGCTTTCTTTGGCGATAACCGGTGTCAGAACCTGTGGTATTTTTCGTGCTGTATTTCGTTATGCTGAACGCTATATTTCCCATAATGCAGCTTTTTTAGTCTGGCAGCGGCTCAGACAGGTAATATATATAAACGTGGCAAATGCTTTGCCGTTCAGCAAAGAAGTTTTGAATAATGGTGATGTATTTACTATAGTGATAGAATCCCTTGATGAATTGCGTGATGCTGTTTTAAGATTAGTTTTACCGCCGGTTGGCGGACTGCTGTTGACTGTTGCATTATTTTTATTCATACTGCCTTATAGTCTGGGGGCGGCGGTTGTTTTGGTTGCGGCATTTTTATCAATAGGGTTGTTACTGCCTTATATTTTTTGCCCGCATAGGGAAAAACAAATTTCTCTGGAAGGAGAAATTTGTGAATACATTAATGGTGCAAGAGATATGGCCGCATTTAATTACGGAAAGGTACGAAAAGAAATTACCAATGCTAAAATTGACTTCTTGATCGGACAGGAAGAAAAAAGTTTTCATTTAGAAATTTTAGCAGGTACTATAGCTCAGGTCATAGCAGCAGCGGCAGTGGTTAGTATTTTGGCAATTTTTATAACGATATTACCGTATATCACTGCGGTAAAGGCAGCAGTATTGCTGCTGGCGGTACTGGCCGCTTTGGAAATATTGGTACCATTGTCCGGAATGGGAAAACAATGGAATAAGGCTGCATCAGCCATTGAACGACTTGATTCATTACTGCAGGTTCGTAATACAATGTTACCCGTCCAACAGACAAAACGAATTCCGGATAAAAATTTGCTGACAGTTGAAAATATATTGTTTGGATATGATGAAAAAAATTTGTTTGACGGATTAAATTTTCATCTGCAGATTGGAGAAAAAGTAGCGCTTGTGGGTGGCAGTGGAACTGGGAAGAGTACACTGGTAAATCTTTTAGTACGGCTTTTACCGTATAATGATGGGATTGTTTACTGGCGTAACGATCCTTATAATGATATTCCTGTAGAAAAAATCAGAGAAAATATAAAAGTAGCCTTACAGGAACAGTATATTTTTGCTGCCAGCATCCGTGAAAATTTTCGGATACTTTATCCGTCAATAACTGATGAAGAGATATATAAGGCATTGACAGCAGCGGGTTTAAATGATTTTGTAACAAATACGCCACAAAAATTGGCAACTAAGACAGGACACTTTGGCATGTTCTTGTCGGGAGGACAGCGTAAACGGTTGATAATTGCTATAGCACTTGCCGGTAAAAGCGATATGATTATTCTTGACGAACCGACAGCCGGGCTCGATGCTATAACAGCTCAGGAAATAATTGATACAATAGTGAATATTGGCAGACAACGTACAATTTTAGCAATAACACATGATTTGGCAGCCATTGAAAGATTTGATAAAGTATTAGTATTGGCAAATGGGCGCATCGTGCAAACTGGCCCACCGATGCAGCTCGCAACGGTTAAAGGGCCGTTTGCTGCTATGTTGGCATATCGCAATGCAGTTTGATTATGTGTGTAATGAATGATATGACAGGATGATACAATAATAGAAGATGATGAACTGGGGATAATCTATGGAAAATAAAATAAGAATAAAAGTCTTGACGAGTATGTCAATGCTGATTGCCATATCTTTAGTATTAGTAGCTGCTGTTAATTTTCCACTCATACCGGCTGCCCCTTATTTGAAGTACGATCCGGCAGATATTCCTATTTTGATAGGTACTTTTTTGTTTGGAACGTCGGCAGGAATTATATTAACAGCTTTTACTGCATTGCTGCAGGGAATATTGATTAGTACGGATGGCGGACCTATTGGCATTTTAATGCATTTTGCAGCAACAGGAAGTTTTGTCGTGATGGCAGGACTTTTGTATAATCATACCAGGACTAAACGTGCTGCTAAAGTTGCTTTGATCTGCGGTACAATAACAATGACCATTGTGATGGTAGCGTTCAATTTGCTTATTACACCCTTTTTTCTTGGGGCATCAATAAAACAAGTAATTGAAATGCTGTTGCCGATAATAATCCCATTTAACTTGCTTAAGGCCGGGATTAATTCCATATTGGTCTGGATTATTTATAAACCGGTCAGTCGGTTTATAAATAAAATATAATAAATATAATAAAAATAGACTTTTGCCATCAAGACAAAAGTCTATTTTTATTATAATTATTTTTAAAAGAGACACATGACCTTTTTTATGTGATTTTTATGTAATATATTTGGTAATAGTTATAATCGCACTAACTTATGTAAAATTATAATCTGAGCAGGTGTAATAGATATTTTGCCATGAATTATCTGTATATAACCTTTTGATTTCAATAATTGGATACAACGGCTGACTGTTTTTATGCTTACGCCTATTTCATCTGCAATTTGCTGGTGGTTTTTAGTCAGTGTAAAATAGTTTTTATCATATGGTAAGTATTGGTCAATAAGATAATGCAAAAGTTTTTGTTTACCTGACATGAATTTAATAGTACCATTATTATTAGAGGTGGGATACATTTTCGTGGCAACCAGCTGTGCCATCAACAGTGAAAAAGAAGTATCACTTTCCAGCCAATGCCAAAAAGTGGAAGTGGACATGGATAAAGTGGTGCAAGGGGTAACAGCCTGCACTGTTGCAGCATAAATGGGCTGCCCAGCCAGGCTTTCTACTTCACCAATAAAACTGGGAGCTCCAAATTGGGCAAAAGTATATCGTTGGCCATTTTTGAATTCGTTGCTGACACTGACCATTCCTTTGATAAGGATGTAAACATGTTGGACATCCTCACCTTTATAGAGGATTGTTTCACCAGCGGAGATATTTTTTTTAATCAGCTTACGTTGTATAGATTCGGGGATAGCATCTATAAGCTTATACAACTGTTGCATGAAATCACTTCACTTAAAAGATAACTATATTTTAACAAATATAAATTAATAAAACAATTTATTTAGAAAAAGGGGACTTATCATGAGTACACATATTGAAGCTAAAAGTAATGAAATTGCCGAAAGAGTTTTATTACCAGGAGATCCATTGCGGGCTAAGTATATTGCCGAAACATTTTTAGATGATGTAAAGTGCTACAATAAAATACGCAATGCATTTGGTTATACGGGGCTGTATAAAGGGACGCCGGTTTCAGTACAGGGGACAGGCATGGGAATGCCCTCAATTTCAATATATACAAATGAGCTTATTAATGATTATGGTGTAAAAAAACTTATTCGTGTGGGTACTTGCGGTGCGGTAAACAATTCTATACGGGTACGTGATGTAGTAATTGCCCAAGGAACTACCACTGATTCAGGAATAGTGTTAAATACATTTGGCGCAGGAATAAATTACGCGCCATTAGCCGATTTTTCACTTTTATATAAAGCCTACGAAGTGGCTGAAAATAATAAAATGTCAGTAAAAGTCGGTAATGTTCTTTCTGAAGATAGATTTTATAATGACGAGATAGATATTCCCAAATTGACATCTTATGGGATATTGGCTGTGGAGATGGAAGCAGCAGCCTTGTATATGCTGGCAGCAAAATATCATGTGCAGGCATTAGCTGTTCTGACAGTCAGTAATCATTTGATTACGGGGGAAGAAACCACTGCTGAAGAACGAGAAAGATCCTTCAATGATATGATAAAAATTGCTTTGGAAACGGTGCAAAAATAAAAGGAAGATATGTGTTGACAACTATTGGAAATAAAAATAGAACAGATTTAAAGACAGAAATTATAGCGGGAACTACAGCGTTTTTTGCTATATCGTATATTATTATGGTGAATCCGCTCATTATGGCTGATGCAGGTGTCCCGATACAGCTTGGTGTATTTGCCACTATCTTTGTTTCCATCATAGGTTGTTTAATGGCAGGAACATGGGCGAATGCACCGATTGTATTAGCACCAGGTATGGGAGTCAATGCGTTTTTTTCTTATACAGTAGTATTGAATATGGGATTCAGCTGGCGGGCGGCTTTGGGAATATCATTGACTTCCGGAGTGATTTTTACCATTATAGCCTGCACACCTTTGGCTGAAATTATTGCTGAAGCTGTACCACAGTCATTAAAACACGCTATTACCGCTGGTATAGGGATGTTTTTAGTTGAGATAGGACTGGAAAAAGGTGAATTAATAGAAACCGGAAAAAATTCGATTATTCAATTGGCATCACTGCAAAATCCGGCAGCAATACTGACGCTTTTAGGATTGGTATTGAGCATAATATTATATTTGCGTAAGGTAAGAGGTAATTTTTTCATTGCCATTGCAGTAGTCAGCATTGTTGGTACTGTTATGGGAATTGGAGCTGCTGCACCAATATCAGTCAGTTTAAACGATTTATGGTCATATAAGGATATTGTATGGCAGATGGATTTTACAAATATTTTTAGTCTTCGTTTTTGGTTGGCTGTTTTTTCAATGACAATGATATTGATTTTCGACACAATTGGAATATTAGAAGGGATATTGCCAGATAAAAAAAATTTTGGCAGGGCTTTTTCAGTATCGTCGATAGCAGTTGTATTTTCAAGCATGTTGGGCAGCTGTCCTACGGTGGTGGCAGCTGAAAGTGCAGCAGGAATTGCCAGTGGAGGACGTAACGGCAAGATGGCGGTTACAGCAGGGATGCTATTTATTGCAGCATTGTTTTTTACACCGTTTTTAGGTTACATACCACCAAGTGCTATAGCACCGGTTATTATAATAACCGGCACGATGATGATGTGTCAGCTGCAGTATGTGAAGTTTAATGATTTTACTGAATGGTTTCCGGTGCTTTTGTTAGTGATGATGATTACTTTTTCCGGCAGTATTTCTACAGGTATGGCCTTCGGCTTTATTATGTATCCGCTGATGAAGGCTTTTGCAGGTAAGGCAAGGCAGGTTCATCCTTTGGTATACGCATTAGGTTTCTTATTTCTTGTTGATTTATTTTCTGATTTTCAATAATCAATGATGGCAGTATTTTGTGTAGGAGGCAGTAAATGATGAAGGTAAAACGTGTATTTTTGATTGTTTTGGACAGCTGCGGTATAGGAGCAGAACCTGATGCCGCACAGTTTGGTGACAGTGATGATTGTAATACGCTGCACTCTATTACGACATCTTCATATTACGCAACACCAAATATGAAAAAAATAGGTTTATTTAATATCGATGGTATCGATTATATGGATAAAGAAGAAAGTCCGAGTGGTTCATTTGCCCGATTGAGAGAAAGATCAATGGGCAAGGATACAACTATTGGACATTGGGAAATCGCCGGAATAGTTTCATCGGAGCCATTGCCAACGTATCCCAATGGATTTCCAAATGAAGTTATAGATGAATTAGAAAATGCTTTTGGCAGGAAAATTCTGTGTAATAAGCCTTATTCAGGAACGCAGGTAATTCATGATTATGGGAAAGAACATGAGCAGACTGGTTCTTTAATCGTCTATACATCAGCTGATAGTGTATTGCAGATTGCGGCTCATGAATCGATAGTGCCCTTGGAAAAATTGTATGAATATTGCCGAATCGCAAGGAAGATAATGCAGGGAGATCATTGTGTCGGACGCATTATAGCCAGACCTTTTGTCGGCAGGTTCCCCAATTATGAACGAACACCGCACCGTCATGATTTTTCTTTGCTTCCGCCGGCTGATACTATGCTGGATGTCCTGCAGAAAAATAATCTGGCGACTGTCTGTGTGGGGAAGATATCTGACATATTCGCCGCCCGGGGTGTAGGTCGTCATATCCCCATTGAGGGTAATGAGGATGGCATGAATAAGACGATAGCATTGCTGGATGATGATTTTCAGGGACTTTGTTTTGTTAATTTAGTGGATTTTGATATGAAATATGGACATCGGCGCGATGTTGACGGCTATGCCAGGGCGGCAACAGTGTTTGATAGACAATTGGGCAGTTTTATAGATAAGATGCATAGTGACGATGTTTTGATGATAACAGCTGATCATGGCTGTGATCCTAAGGCTCCTGGAACTGATCACACGAGAGAATATGTACCGCTGCTCATTTATGGCAGACCGATAAAAGCAGGAATTAATTTGGGGACACGGCCAACATTTGCTGATATTGCAGCGACAGTGACAGATTTTTTTGACGTTGAACTTATGACACAGGGTAAAAGTCTGACTGATAAAATATGGGATAGATAATTTATCTTTATGAGGTGAGTAATTATGCGAATATTTGATATTATTACCAAGAAAAAGCATGGCAATGTTTTAACTGATGCGGAAATTGAATATATGATCAATAAATTTGTTGGCGGAGAAATTGCTGATTATCAGATGGCAGCAATGTTGATGGCTATCTGGTTCGAGGGCATGAATGATCATGAGTTATCGGTTTTGACACAAGTGATGGCAAAATCAGGAGATACGATAGATCTATCAGCGATACAAGGAAAGAAGGTAGATAAACACAGTACAGGTGGTGTAGGTGATAAAACTACTTTGGTAATTGTACCGATTGTTGCTGCCTGTGGAGGTAAAGTCGCTAAAATGTCCGGCCGCGGCTTGGGACATACTGGTGGGACAATAGATAAAATGGAAGCAATTCCCGGTATGAGGACGGCACTTACTCAAAAGGAATTTTTTGCTGTTGTCAACAAAATCGGTGCAGCAGTAATTGGACAAACGGGTAATCTGGCTCCGGCTGATAAGAAAATATATGCACTACGTGACGTGACAGCAACTGTGGATAGCATTCCGTTGATTGCATCATCGATTATGAGCAAAAAATTGGCTGCAGGCAGTGATTGTATATTGCTTGATGTAAAAACAGGCAGCGGTGCTTTCATGAAAACTTTGGACGATTCTATTGAACTGGCACAAAAGATGGTTGCAATTGGTGAACATGCCGGACGGAAGATGGCGGCTGTTATCACTGATATGGATGTTCCATTAGGACATGCAGTTGGTAATTCATTAGAAATAATAGAAGTGATTGATACACTGCGTGGTAATGGTCCGGAAGATTTGACTGAAATATGTTTACAGTTGGCAGCCAATATGCTTTATCTTGTGGATAAAGGCAGTTTGGCTGAATGCCGGATAATGGCAGAAAAATCTATTGCTGATGGCAGCGCATTGGAAAAATTTATTGAAATGGTCGCGGCCCAAGGCGGTGATACCAGTGTGCTGAAAAATACGGATAAGTTTGCCAAGGCGCCGTATAGTAAAGAAGTGTTGGCTGATAAAACAGGATATATTACCAAAATGGATGCTGAAAAATGTGGCGTAGCTTCAGTTGTACTGGGAGCTGGACGTGAAATTAAGGATGCTCCTATTGACTTTTCAGCAGGTATAATAATCAAAAAGAAATATGGACAATACGTGCGGAAAGAAGAAAGTCTGGCGACACTTTACACATCTCAAAAAAATACATTGGAACAAGCAGAAAATATGTATGAGGAAGCAATACAAATAGGTAATGAAAAACCACCGGCAATACCATTGATATTTGCACGTATTGAAAAGGATAAGGTTGAAAAATTGTAAATAGGAAGGGATATATATGCAGACGGATGATTTAATTGAGGCTGCAAAAAAGGCGCGGGAATTTTCTTATAGTCCGTATTCTAAATTTAAAGTCGGCGCAGCGGTGCTGGCTAAAAGCGGAAAGATTTATAGTGGCTGTAATATTGAAAATGCATCATATGGCATTACTAATTGTGCGGAACGGACGGCAATATTTAAGGCTGTTTCGGCAGGCGAAAGAGAATTCACAGCGTTGGCGGTGATTGCTGATGCAGATGGGCCGGTAGCACCATGCGGTGCATGTCGTCAGGTGATAGCTGAGTTTAATATTGGGCAGATAATCATGGCAAATTTAAAAGGGAATATTAAGATAGTAACTTTGGAGGAACTGCTGCCATTTTCTTTTTCTGCTAGTGATTTTGCAGATGCTTAAACCAAAAGGGGCGTCGTATGTAACTGAGCCCATTCATAAATATGCAATAACTCACTTCCCTTGTCTGCCCTTAAAAAGGACAGAAAACCGCATCACGGCAGTGAACTGCATCTTTATGACAGACAAGTCCATGCGATACCCCTTTTGCATAATCTGAGTCAATCAGCGGGTAGTATAACCACCATTGGCAAATATAGTCTGGCCATTTATCCACCAGCCATCACCAGTTAAAAATAATATAATTGGAACAATGTCTTCGACTTTAGTCAGATTGTTTCCTAGTGCCTGCGATTTATGAAAAGCAACTCGTTCAGGAGTTTCCTGACCATAGAAGAATGGCGTATCCATTGGCCCAGGGGCTATGGTGTTTACGGATATTCCACGTGCCAGAAATTCTTTCGAAGCGGCTCGGGTATAATGTTCGAGTGGAGCTTTATTGCCGGCGTAAGTGGAGTATCCATCTGTATAAGCAGCTAATAACGAGGTGGTTATACTGATGATTTTCCCATTATCATTCATATGTTTTTCGGCTTCTTTGATGAAAAAATAAGCTATTTTGTTATTTACATTATCCATTTGGTCAAATTCTTTTTCTGTTGTATCAGCAATTGGTTTTCGCAGTACTTTGCCAATGGTATTTATGGCAATATCAATTTTCCCATAAGTTTTTTCAGCAAAATCAAATAAATTTTTAAGATCGTCAGCACTTTTTAAATCTGCTTGGTAAAGGACTGCTTTTCCGTTCAGTGACTGTGTTTTAGCCAAAAGCTGATCAGCCAGGGGCTGATCAGTAATACTATGATAATGGATTACAACTTTGGCACCTTGTTTGATAAATGCCTGGGCCGAAAGCCCGCCTAAATTTTTGATACCACCTGTTATTACAACGACTTTGTTTTTGAATGAGAGAAACTTAGCCATTTACATCATCTCCTGTTGGTGTAATAATTATTTTGGAAATATTATAAACTTCCTGATTCAATACTACTACCTGGAGTTGACTGGAGGTCAAGTGAAAAAGTATGTATTTTAAAATAGGCGAAGCAGCAAGACGTACGGGATTATCAATATATACAATCCGCTATTATGATAAAGAAAAATTACTTAGTTTTTTAAAACGTGATAAAAATGGACAAAGAATTTTCGATGAAGATGGATTACTTTATCTGGGGATGATTTGCTGTCTAAAGGATACAGGGATGCCGATAAAAGATATTCGGCATTTTATTGAATGGAGTATGGCTGGGGAAACAACAATTGATAAACGGGAATGTTTACTGCGGGAACATAAACAAAAAATTCTTGAAAAAATTGTCAAGATGAATGGACAATTATCACAAGTGGAAAACAAGTTAAAAATGTACGCAAGGCAGAAGAAAAGTATAAATAATGACTAAAATAAAAATCGACTTTCTAAATAATTATAGAAGGTCGATTTTTATTAATAGTTTTCGTTAAATCGCAGTCAGTAAGAAATTATTTATTTGTTATGACAGCC
This sequence comes from Pectinatus frisingensis, assembly GCF_015732285.1. Taxonomy (GTDB): domain Bacteria; phylum Bacillota; class Negativicutes; order Selenomonadales; family Selenomonadaceae; genus Pectinatus; species Pectinatus frisingensis. The sequence continues at coordinate 17,618 of NZ_WIQU01000065.1, read as the reverse complement.
TTTTTTACACCCGGGCCATAAATAGTTTTAAAATCATTCTTCATTGAAATTACTGTCCAGCCATTATCCTTAGCACTTTTAGCCATAGCATCAGCTTTCTGTTGATTGCCAAATTCGCGGCTGGTATCATCACAAAGTAAAGTAAAAGCAGCGCTCTTGTATTTGTTATTTGTGATAGTGTACTGGTACATACTAAAATCACCGCTGCTGTTGCCGAAGGCTAATATTGGCTGTTTGCCTATTTCTCTGGCAATATTAGAAACCTTGTTCATTTTAACATTTTTAAGTATGAAATCACCGCGAACTAATTGATCATCCTTAGAATAGACATAATCGAGACCGTCTTTGCCATTTTGATGAGAAGCTAGGATAGCGGTATCGGTACCGATGATGTTGTTGGGAGTAATTTTTAAAACTCCGTCAACAAGTACACGCAAAGCAGGTCTGTCAGTACCAGATACGATATAGACAGTAAAGTCGTTTGATTGTAAGTAGGAGACTACTTCAACCATTGGCATATAGAATGATTCACCGCGTTTAAGATTAATCATTCCTTCTGCAGGAGTCTGCATAAAATCACGGACGTATTTGGTATATTCAGGGAAAGTCATATTGGAAAACGCTTTCGCTTGAGAAATAGCTTCATCCCGTTCCATTTCCGGCGGCATATGACCGTCTTTGATAGCGTTTTTAACTGCGAGAGCTTCAGTACGAACATCTGCTGGTGGTGTATATGTGGGATCATCCAGAACACGATGCAGATACATCATCCATTCAAAATAAGATGGGGTCGTTTCACAAATTAATGTACCGTCCAGGTCAAAAACTGCGATACGATCTTGCACAGGGACGAAATCAGGACTTTTCTTGTTGGTAATGTCTTTGATATAATTGACTAGTATCTGCTTGGCAGGGGAATTATCCGTCCAATATTTGAAATCACCTGCTTGGGAGACATGAATACTAGACAGTTCTTCTCTGGATGCTGCTTGTGTGTAAACTGTGATACCAATTGTCATTGTAAGTGCAATGATAAAAGAACACAGTTTTCTCAAATTTTTCATTTCCTTCCTCCTCTAAATATTGTGAATATATTGTATATTATAACATAATAAGCAATAAAAAATCAAAAAACAACATAATGAGGATATACAGTTGATAAATTTTAGGATAGAAAAATCAGAAAATAGCAGCGAGGTTTATATCAAAGGAAAATATGCATTGAATAAGTTAACCATTTATAATATAGTAAAATTAATTAAATAAATATGGGAGAGCTTTATATGTTGATAAATATTGACAGGCATATAATGGAAACACTGTCAAAAACTGAAGTCTCTATTATTCAATACATAAATGACAATGAAAAAGAATTGTCCAATATGTCGATTGTGGACATTGCATTTGAGACTTTTACTTCACCGGCAACTGTTTCCAGGGCTATCAGAAAATGTGGTATAAATGGATTCAACGAATTGCGATATAAACTGAATTTGCCAAAAGACAACAAAGATTTAATAAGTATAAATGAAATAATGAAAAAAACATTAGTAGAGGCAAATGAAGTTTTACAAAGGATATCATTAAAAGACGTATTGGATGTGGTAAATGAAATAACAGGAGCTGTTGATAAACAAATTTATGTTTTTGGCAGAGGACCTACAGAACAGGTAGTGCGTGAATTTGCTTTGCGGCTGCAATTGCTGGGATATAATGTTTTGGCTACAGAGGATCCTACGATTATGGTTAAATTAAGCCAACGTTCCAATAATCAGCTGGTTATATTATTTTCGTTAAAGGGAGAAACCCGGGAACTTATAAAAGTGGCAGAAAATTGTTATTTGAACAAGGTAAATCTGGTGGTTATAACTTGTGCCTCCAGTAGTCCACTGCTAAAATATGCATCACATTACCTGCTGGGATATTATCATAAGAAAATTGCCATTAAAGAATTTGATGTTACCTCGCGTATTCCATTGTCGATGATTTCACGTATAATAATTGATTATTTAGTAGAAAAAAATAATGATAAAGTATAAAAAAAGAAAAGTGTTATAGGCGTTATATTAATTACTTATGCTGTAATTAATATAACGTTTTTTTCGTTTTTCAAATTGCGAAAAGATTTTCATAATTAATTATTTTATAATGACACCATAAGATGAAATGAAGAGGAGTGGTAATAGTGATATTATCAACAAAACAGATGCTCATTGATGCACAGGAAAAAAATTATGCTGTTCCTGCCTTTAACATTCATAATATGGAAACATTGCAGGTTGTTGTAAACGTGGCGGCTAGAATGAAGTCACCGTTGATTATTGCTGCTACACCATCAACTGTAGAATATGCAGGTGCTGCGTATTTGGTAGCAATGGCTCAAGTAGCTGCTGCGGAAACAACCATACCTGTTGCTGTTCATTTGGATCATTTTGAAGATATAGGAAAAATAAAGCAATCAATTGATGCGGGGGTTAGATCTTGTATGATAGATGCTTCAAAATTACCATTTGAGGAAAATATAATTAAAACTAAAGAAGTAGTAAAATATGCACATCGTTATGATACTACTGTTGAAGCAGAATTAGGTAAACTTGTAGGAATCGAAGATGATGTGGTGGTAGATGAAAAAAATGCTGTTTATACCGATCCGGATAACGCAGTTGAATTTGTAAAAGCCACTAAAGTAGATTCACTGGCTGTAGCGATAGGTACGGCTCATGGATTATATAAGGGAAAACCTAAACTTGATTTTATCCGGCTTAAAGCTATTAAGAGTAAGATTGCCATTCCCTTGGTATTACATGGAGCATCAGATGTACCTGATGAATTAGTGGAAAAAGCTATTGGGCTGGGAATATGCAAAGTAAATATAGCAACTGATTTGAAAATACCTTTTTCACAGGCGGTAAAAGAATATTTTATCAATAATCCGGAAGCAAATGATCCACGCAAATACATGACTCCGGGGAAAAAGGCAATGGAAAAAGTGGTAGAACATAAAATTAATGTTTGTAAAAGTGCAGGTAGATATTGATTTAAGGAGAATGATGAATGATTTATACCTTGACGATGAACCCTGCTATTGACTTCAACATGACAGGAGAAAATATTAAGAAGAATTATGTAAATAGAACATGGAACCCAGTATATACTCCAAATGGCAAAGGGGTGAATGTATCGATTGTATTAAAACATTTTAATTATAAATCAATTGTCATGGGATTTTTCGGTGGATTCAGCGGCAGATATATTGTGGATGCATTAGAAAATATCGGTATTGCAGTAAATCCGGTATGGATTGATGATATTACAAGAATAAATGTTTTTTTAAATGACGGAACTGATGAGTATAAATTTGTCAATAAAGGGCCGTTTATTAAACCGACGAAGCAGATGGAGATGTTAAATGAGATAAAAAATCTTTGTGATTGTGAATACCTGTTGATAAGCGGCAGCCTGCCACCTGGGATAAAAGATGTATATTATGAACAAATAGCTCAAATATGTCGAGAAAAAGAAATAAGACTGATATTAGATATAAGCTCTCCTAAGATGAAAGATTTGCTGAAATACAGACCTTTTCTAATAAAACCGAATGATGATGAAGTCAAGGAAATCTTTGGTTATGAACTTGACACGAATAAAAAAATCATTGTCGCATTGCAGAATCTTATTGCCCAAGGGGCGCAGAATATTTTGCTTACGATGGGAGACAAAGGAGCCTATTTTACAGATGGAAGCCAAATATATTATTCAACAGCACAAAAAATAAAATTACTCAGTTCTGCCTGTGCGGGTGATTCGGCTTTGGCAGCATTCTTGAGTGAATTTTTGCAGGGGGGTGAAGTCGAACTGGCATTGAAGAAATCTGCGGCGACAGGTGCTAATGTTGCTGAAAGTAATGCTTTAGGAGATTTTTCTAATGTGGAAAAATATATAAATAATATAAATGTGATAAAATTGTAAATAATTTGAAAGGGAGGTCATATAATTGATTGGTATTTTATTGGTAACGCATGGTGGTTTTGCCGACGGATTAAAAAGTGCTGTTGAATTGATTGCCGGCAAGCAAGAACAATTTCAAACGGTAGGGCTTTATTACGGAGACAGCATGGAGAAATTTACTGATAAGATTTTGGAAACGATAAATAATCTTAATTGTGATAAGGGTGTTTTAGTGTTTGTGGATATCTTAGGAGGTTCACCATCTAATGTAATTTTGAAACTGTTGAAAGATAATAATTTTAAAGCTATTGCCGGTGTTAATATGCCTATGGTATGTCATGCTGTATTATCGAGAAAATCAGATATAAGGCTGGAGGAACTTTTTAAAGATTGTCTTTTAGTTGGGAAAGATGCATTGATTTCATTAAATAATGTATTTTCTGATATGCAGGAAGATATTAAAAATGATTTTTAGGGGGAGTTTATAGTGAAAAATGTGGTATTGATCAGAATAGATGATCGACTTATTCATGGACAAGTTATGACATCGTGGCTCAATTTTACCCAAGCAACCAAAATAATGGTAATTGATGATGAAGTGGCAGCAGATCCATTTATGAAAAATATTTTAAAAAATGCAGTGCCAGGGAATATTGGATTGGGTGTTTTTTCAGTTGATAGGGCGGCTGAACGATTAATAAAAGGATTCAAGGATGGGGATAACGTTATTATTCTGGTTAAATTTCCAAAGACAGTATCGAAGTTGATTGAAAAAGGAATTAAATTTGATTGTATAAATATAGGTGGTATGGGAGCTAATATAAATAGGCATCAATTTTATAAAAATATATCAGCATCAGATGAGGAGCGTGAGATATTTAAAAAAATACTGGATAGTGGCTGCAAATTAGAAATACAGATTATTGCTGAAGATAAAAAAATTAATGTCGCAAAATATTTGTAAATTTCAAATTTTTATTAAAAGGAGAGAAGTTAATATGGAAATTTCTGTATTACAGGCATTTTTGATTGGTATAGTTTATTATTTGGGTATTAATGGGACACCTTGGTTGACGTGCATGGGAAGCACTATTATACAAAAACCACTTGTTTCAGGGCTTATTGTTGGAATAATTTTAGGTGATCCATTGGCAGGAGCAATAATTGGTGCAGCAATAAATTTACCATTTATTGCTTATATTTCAGCAGGTGGTGCTCCACCAACTGATCCTGGGTTGGCCGGAACTTTAGGAACTGCATTGGCATTGGCAGCAGGAGTAAGTCCTGCTGTTGCAATAACTATAGCTGTTCCATTAGGTTTATTGGGCACGATAATTTGGGTGGTGCATATGACTGTAGATGTATTTTTTGTTCATATGATTGATAAATGCGCACTGAATGGAGATATGAAAAAAGCTTGTTTTTTGCACGTCGTACCTCCACAGATAATAGCTTTTATAATAGGGGTAATTCCTGTTGCACTTGGTTGTTATTATGGTGCTGGTGTAGTGTCGAATATTATTGCAACACTAGATGGAACACCTCTCAAAGTACTTGAAGTAATAGGTGGAATTCTTCCTGCTATTGGTATTGCGATGAATTTACGGGCTATAAGTAAACCAGGTATTCTTTTATGGTTTATTTTAGGATTTGTGGTTACAGTATATTTAGGACTTACAACTATGCCTGTTGCCATTATTGCTGGGATAGTTGCTTATTTATACACAGGATTAACAGCAAATGCTGCCACAGTATCTGCAGCTGATGATGACTTTTAATAATAAGGGAGAAAATATTAATATGGAAAATAAAGTCAGTCTTAGTAAAAAGGATGTTCTCAGTGCTTTTTGGAAATGGACGTTTTTTTCTCATGCCAATTATAACTATGAACGTTTGCAGGCAAGTGGTGTTTTGTTTTCTATGTCACATTTGCCTAAGAAATTGTATCCTGGTGATGAAAAAGCCCAGAAAGCTTTTATGCAACGTCATATGCAATTTTATAATACAGAACCACATTTTGGCGGTATAATAAACGGCATGGTTTTATCTATGGAAGAAGCTAGAGCTAACGGAGCTGATATTCCAGATGACGCTATCAATAGTGTGAAGACAGGACTGATGGGACCATTTGCTGGAATTGGTGATACTTTGTGGCAGGGAACATTACAACCAATATTACTTGCAGTTGGTATAGGTATTGCTTCAGCAGGAAATATGCTTGGTGCAGCAGTATTTGGAGTGACAGAAGCTATAATAATGCTTACGATTGCCTATATTATGTACATGCGTGGTTATAAAACTGGTAAAGAAGGTGTACAGGCAATTTTAAGCGGAGGGAAAATGAAACAACTTATAGCAGCAGCTTCTATAATGGGGGCGACTGTGTTGGGATCATTGACCGCTAGTTATGTAAAAGCACAGTCAACGATGAATATACCTTTGGGGCAAGCTCAATTGTCTTTGCAAACAGATATATTGGATAAATTATTTAAAGGCATGATTCCTTTGGGAATTACTTTGCTGACATTATATCTGTTAAAGGATAAACAGTTAAAATCAACTACAGTTATGGGAATATTAGTTATAATAGGAATTATATTGGGTGTAACGGGAATTGTTGGTTAAAGGAGTAAGATGGTAATGAAAACAGCGGTATTTACGGGAATTAGAAAAGTGGAGTTACAAGAATGCGAAACTCCGCATGTAAGTGGTAATAAAGTTTTAGTTAAGGTCAATTCCTGTGCAATATGTACATGGGAGCAAAGAGTTTATACAGGGGTAAATAAGGTTGAATTTCCTTTTATTGGGGGGCATGAAATCGCTGGTGAAATTGCGGCACTTGGTGAAAATGTCAATAAAATTGAGTGGGGTGTTGGTGATAAAGTAGTTGTAGGTGCTACATTGCAGTGTCGTAATTGTTATTATTGTAAAACGGGGAATTCGCAAAGTTGTGAGCATTTTGACCATAGTGCTCATTTGGAAGGATTACCATATAAAGGAATGGGCGGATTAAGTGAGTATTTATTGGTATCACCTGATTGTATATTTAAATATAAAAATGTAACTCCAAATGAGGCTTGTATCATAGAACCGCTGTCATGCGTAATTCATAGTGTAGAAACAGCAAATGTGCAAATGGGTGATTTTGTATTGATCATTGGTTGCGGAATTATGGGATTGATTCACACGATATTGTGTCAAAAACGAGGAGCCGCGGTAATAGTTTCAGATGTGAATGAAGCAAGATTAGAATTGGCTAAGAAATTGGGTGCAATATGTACAGTTAATCCGGCAAAAATCGATTTGAGTGAAGCGGTAAAAGATATCACGGGAGGAATAAAAGCACAGGTGGTTTTTGACACAACACCTATTCCTACAGTGGTGCAGGATACTTTTGGATGTGTCAGCAATGCGGGAAAGATTGTCTTGTACAGTTCTATTCATCCAGCAGAACCGGTTTTGTTCGATCCTAATTGGGTGCATGGAAAATCAATACAAATATTGGGAACAGCTAATTCCAATGATCGCGATTTTATGCGGGCAGCGCAAATGGTATCAGAACATGTAATTGATTTAAAACCATTCATAAGTGAAATATATCCGATAGAAAAGATAGAGAAAGCATTTGAATCAGCAGCTAAAGCGGATAAATTCAGAGTAGTAGTAAATTTTTCGTGAATTGAAATAAAATTTATTTCCTAAAGGATGATGGAATATATATGCCAATAAAAAATAAATCAGTGGTAATAACAGGTGCTGGTAGTGGTATAGGAGCTTTTATAGCAAAAGCATTTTCACAAAAAGGGGCTAATGTATCATTACTAGACATAAACGAAGAAGGGCTCAATAACAGTTATGATGAAATAAATAAAATGGGAAGGATATGTTTAAAACAAAAAATAGATATAACATCTAAAAATGATGTATTTGGTGCAGGAAATACAATTATTAATAAATTTGGTAAAATCGATGTTTGGATAAATTGCGCGGGAATTTCAATTATTATTCCTTTTTTGGAGTGTACCGAAGAGATATGGGATAAGACACTGGCGGTAAATTTAAAGGGAATGTATTTAGGATGTCAATGTGCTGTGTCCAAAATGCTTAAAAATGGGGGAGGTAGTATTATTAATTTTTCGTCGCAATCGGGCAAAAAAGGTGGTGCAAGATATCAGGCATATTGTGCAAGTAAGGCAGGTGTTATTGGTTTAACACAATCAGTGGCGGTGGAGTTTGCCAAGCAAAACATTAGAGTAAATGCTATTTGCCCAGGTGTTGTTAAGACACCTATGTGGGATAGACAAATAGGTGATTATGCCCAAAAACGGAAGTTGAAACCAGAAGAGGTTATGCCTTATTTTTGTGGGACTATTCCTATGGGACGGGTTTGTGAATATCAAGAAGTCGCTGATTTGGCATTTTATCTGGCGGGAGAAAAATCATCATATATCACGGGACAAGCAATAAATCTTACTGGTGGAAGTCTAATGAGTTAATCATAATCATTGCAAGTATATTGTTATTAAATAGCGGAATATAAACAAATGGACTGTGTGCACTTTTTCTGTGTGACAGTCCATTTGTTTTTGATAATAGTATATAAAGAATTTATANAAGCGGCATTACCACTGCCGACAACTAAAATTGTTTTATTTTCACAGATAGTAACTAATCAAACAAGACTTGTATCAATAATGTTTGCCAATAATGAAATTGGCACCATCCAACCAATTAAAGAGCTTTGTGACACGGCTCATGTACACGGTGAAGACCTTATTTACAGACTTTTATTCATAGCCCCGCAGGGTATTTTGCAAAGTGGATGGTGAAAATGCTCTCTGGCCTGCCACGGGAACTTGAGGGATTTAAATCTATTTTTCTTATTCCTTTGGTTACAGTTGCTGTTATTGGAATAATAATGACTTTGCTTGGTGGTCCGGTTTCATTGGTGAATAAGTACATGATGGATTTCCTTTCAAACCTACAAAACTCCAATCCAATACTTCTTGGCATTGTAATTGGATGCATGAGTGCGTTTGATATGGGGGGACCGGTTAATAAGGCAGCATATGTCACGGGTACTTTATTATTAGGACAAGGGAATTTTTATTTTATGGCAGGAGTTTCTGCTGCATGTATTACTCCTCCATTAGTAATAGCCATTGCTGTTAGTATTTTCCCAAAAAAATTCACTAAAAATGAAAAGGCTGCTGGTTTGGTAAATTATATACTTGGCTGCACACATATTACAGAAGGTGCGATTCCATTCGCAGCAAGATCCCCCTTTACGGTTATTCCTATTTTGATGATTGCTTCTTCTATATCGGCAGTTTTAACATATATAATGAAAGTTCAAGTTCCTGCACCGCATGGAGGTTTTTTAATATTAGCATTAGTAAATAAACCTTTCACATGGGTAGCATGTATCCTTATCGGTTCCGTAATAGGGGCATTAATATATGGAATAACAAAAAAAACTGAATAGGAGCATGAAATGAGTTTATTTAGTAGTGAAACAATTAAACTTAATATGGTGGCTAAAAATAAAATGTCTGCCATTGATGAAATGATAGATATTTTATTTGAAAATAGTATATTAAACGATAAATATAAGTATAAAAAGGCTATTTTAGAACGTGAAGAAAGTGCGACCACAGGAATTGGATTTGGGATTGCAATTCCTCATGCAAAAACAGATGCTGTAAATACAGCACATGTTGCTGTGGGGATTTGCCGTACGGGGTTTGATTTTGAGAGTGTAGATGGTTCGTTAAGTAAGATTATTTTTATGATAGCTGTACCTAATAATGCTGATAATTTACATTTAAAAATACTAGCGAAATTATCAGCGAAACTTATGGATTTAAAATTTCGAGAGAAAATAATTAATTGCAATAATAAACAAATTATTTTAAGTTATTTAAATAATATATAATATATATCTTGTTAGTAATTTGATAAAAAGCATAAAGATCATAAAAGAGGCTGTCACATGAATGGCATTGGCCTCATAAACATGCAAACCGCTATTGCTATGTGGTTCCTTATTATTTTAAGTATGGATAAGGAAATATTGCATATTTATGAATGAAAATGTTTATATGCGGCAGCCATTTTTTATGAATATGTTTAATTTAAAAATAGAAATATATTTAATAATATTAAAAAGTGAATACGAATTGTTAGAAATTATAATGGAATAATCTTACGGTAATTTTAGAACTGTTAAGTAAAAATTTTCCTAACTGCAAAGAAATATACGAACTATGTTGATGTGGATATTTTTGGTATAGTAAAACTGTAATTACAAAAGTTTTAGTAAAGGAGAGAAATATATTTTGGGACAAGAAGCAATTCCTAAAAAAATGAAAGCATTGGTTTTGACAGAATCTAAAAAGCTTGTTTATAAAGATGTGATTATTCCTAAGATAGGAGATAATGAAGTTTTAGTAAAAGTAAAAGCTTGTGGGATTTGTGGTTCAGATATAGATCGGGTTGAAAATGGCGGGGTACATTTTTTACCGATAATAATAGGACATGAATTTTCTGGCATAGTAGTTGGAACAGGAAGTCTTGTCAAAAATATTTCATTGGGAGATCATGTCACAGCTGCGCCGTTAATACCTTGTAATAAATGTGAAAATTGTTTAAACGGACATCCGGCAATGTGTAATGACTATTCCTTTATTGGCTCAAGAGAAAATGGTGCTATGGCAGAATATGTATCTGTACCGGCAGAAAACATTCTTAAGATTCCAGAAAACATGGATTTTGCTAAGGCAGCTTGTATTGAACCTTTAACTGTTGCTATTCATGGGATTGAAAGAGCTGGATTGTTGCATAGTGGAAGCACTGCAGTCGTATATGGATGTGGAACAATAGGAATGTTTGTTTTGCAATGTTTGAAAATTAAAGGGATTGAGAAAGTATATGTAATTGATATTGATGAAAATAAATTAAATTTAGCTCAAAAAATGGGTGCTTATAAAGTCATTAATTCTTCACAAGTGGATGTAGTAAAATATTTTTGCGAACAGGGAAAGGCCGACTATGTTTTTGAAACAGCGGGTGTCAATATATTACAAGCGCAGATATTAAGTTTAGTTAAAAAAAATGGCAGTGTAGTTTATGTTGGAACAGCACAGAAAGATGTACTGATTCCGGCAAAGGTTTTTGAATTAATACTGCGAGGTGAGTTAAAGATAACAGGGTCATGGATGAGCTATTCTTCACCATTTCCAGGGAAAGAATGGTTGGCTGCTATTGAATATTTAGAGTCAGGGAAAATAGTTGTTGATGATATAATTACTCATAAGTTTTCCCTTAAAGCAGGTCACAAAGCTTTTGAAACAATGTTGGACAAAAATCAAAAAACACTTAAAGTAATGTATCTTATAAATAAATAATATTTAATTTTAAAACTAATTGTATAATTGATCAGCATATATTATGCGGCTAAATGTTATATAATCATCAACTGGAAGTCGGAGGATTTATGATGTTTACACAAAGACAACAAAAAATTTTACAATTGTTAGCAAAATATGAATCTAGTGTGACCAGTGATGAGTTAGCTAAATTGATAGGTGTTTCATCTAAAACGATTCGTATGGATATAAAAAAAATAGAACCTTTTTTAAAAAAAGATGTGGCAAAAATAACAATATCTAATCGTGTGGGATATAACTTAGAAATAGTCAATAAGGTTTTGTTTTGGGAGTTGTTTGCAGCAGAGAGAAAAAACATATTAGACACAGGGAGTCGAGTTGAGTATATTATGCGCAGATTGTTGGAAAATGCACTGAACAATAGAATAATAACTCAGCAGGAATTGGCAGATGAACTTTATGTAGGAATATCTACCTTAAAAATAAATTTAAAAGATGCAATAAAAAAATTTAAAAAATACAATCTGGAAATAATAACTTATAAGAATAAAGGAATACAAGTAGCCGGTAAGGAAAACCAGCTGCGTTATTGCATATCGGAATATATCTTTAGAAATTTAAATTTGGAAAATGAATCGGGTAAAAAAGGTAATTTTTATCAAAATTTATTTGTTGGTATAGATGTAAAAACTGTTAAAAACATACTCATAAAAGTAACGACTTCCTATGAGATGACACTAACTGATAATTCATTGGAAAATTTACTTATTCATGTATTAATTACGATGAAACGTTCATTATTTCAACATAATGTTTTTTTTACATTGCAAGAAAGCTCAAAAATAGAGAAATGCAAGGAATTCATCATAGCAAAATCTATTTTTAAAGAAATATACAGGAAACTAAAAATAGATATTACAGCTAATGAATTATATTATTTGACTCAGCATCTTATAGCAAGTCAGAAGTATAACGATACTGAAGGACAGTCGGGAAAGTTTATTGAAAAATTGGTATATGCAATGTTGAACAGAGTAAACACTGTGGCGGGAATTAATTTTTTGCAGGATGATAACCTAATGAAATGGCTTAAAATACATTTGGAATCAGTTATTCCGCGCATGAGATTTAATATGAATATCAGAAATGAAATATTGGATGTTATTAAAAACGAATATCCCTTGGCTTTTCAAATAGCTATTATCGCCAGTAAAGTTATTGAAGAAAATGAAAAAATAACAGTCAGTGAAAATGAAATAGGCTATATTGCAATACATTTTGGAGCGGCATTGACAAGAATGGATCTAAGAAATAATCGAGTTAAAAAATCGGCACTTATCGTTTGTGGTGGAGGAATAGGAACAGCAGTACTGCTTAAAGCAAGATTAGAAGATTATTTTAAAGGCCTCATTGATGTTGTTAAGACCGTACCAGGTTATAAATTGCGGTTAGATGATTTTGATACTGTAGACATGGTCTTTAGTACAATTTCATTGACTTATTTAAAAAATTTGACTATTTCACAAAAAACGAAAATTATATCCGTGAAAAATTTACTAAGTGATAAAGAAATAGGGAATATACAACAAAAATTTTTTGGTACAGCAGATATTATAAAAGCTCATAATATTGATAAGTTTTTCAGGAGAGATTGTTATAATACAAACGGTCATTTTGTTGGAAAAGATGAAGTGTTAAAATATTTGACTGCACAATTAAAAGAAAAAGGGTTAATTAATAGTAAGACCTGTAAATCTGTATTTGAGCGAGAAGAGGCATCACCAACAGAAATCGGAAATTTAGTAGCAATTCCGCATCCTATGGTAAATGACACGGATACGTCATCAATTGCCGTATTAATATTGGATAAACCCATTGTTTGGGTGGAACAAAATGTGCAAGTTGTGTTTTTAATAAGTATTGCTAAGCCTGAATTTTATTTATGGGAACCGATATTTTTAAAACTTTTTGAATATCTTGTTAAAGAAAATGGCGTAAAAGAGATGATAAACGAACGTGATTATACTGGTTTTATAAAGAAAATCCAAAAGAAATTTGATTAATAACTTAAAAGGGAATGGTCTGAGTATGGAAAGAGATGATCTTCTGAGTGTGAATATCATTTGCCTTGACATTGAAGCCGAAAGCAGTGAAGATGCCATAAAGAAATTAGGACAGATGCTTGTAGAAAATAGCTATATAAAACCTTCGTATGTAAATAATGTTATTTTACGGGAAAAAATTTTTCCTACAGGACTGATTTTGGACACGATGGGGATAGCTATACCACATGCTACACCATCAGATGATGTCTTGAAAGATGGGATTGCAGTTACCAGGTTAAAAAAACCTGTTGGATTTTATTGTATGGAGGATCCGGAGAAAAAAATAGATGTCAGTATGATTTTTATGTTGTCATTATGTGGTAATAATAAACATCTTGGGATATTGAAAAAACTTTTTTCTATATTTCGAAATAGAGAATTGGTGGAATTATTACAAGATAGTAAAGATAAAAATGATTTTTTACAGTTATTGTCAAAAAATCTGAACATTAAAGGTGAAATATAAGGAGAGGGTAAAATGAAAAAAATTATTGTAGCCTGTGGTGGTGCGGTGGCTACTTCTACAGTAGCCGCAGATGCAATTAGAGAATTGTGTGCAAGAGAGGGTATAGCAGCTGAAGTTGTGCAGACGCGAATCATTGAGATTGAAAATAGCCTTGATGGAGTAGATTTAGTTGTTACAACAATGAAGATAACACCTGATTTTGACGTACCATACGTTAATGGCATGCCGTTCTTGACAGGGATAAATAAAGAAGCAACAGAGAAAAAAATATTATCATATATTAAAGATTAAAGGGGGAAATAGTATGGATTTTGTTTTAGAGATAGTACAATATTTTGTTAATTTGGGACCGGCAGTTATGTTACCAATTGTTATTTTTATCGTGGCATTATGTTTAGGACAGTCATTTGGTAAGTCAGTAAAAAGTGGTATTTCTATTGGTATAGGTTTTGTCGGTATCGGACTTGTAATTGGGTTGATGCTTAACAATCTGGCTCCGGCAGCAAAAGCAATGTCGCAAAATTTTGGTATAAGTATGAGTTTAATAGATATAGGCTGGCCGGGTTCTTCACCGATGACATGGGCCAGTCGAATAGCATTAGTGGCGATTCCCGTAGCAATTGTGGTTAATATTATAATGTTGTTGTTAAAGTTGACACGCGTTGTAAATATTGATATCTGGAATATTTGGCATTTTGCTTTTACCGGGGCTATTGTTGATATTGCAACTGGCAGTTATACATTGGGAATTGCAGCGGTAGCCGTACATGCAGCCTTTGCATATAAAATTGGGGATTGGTTTGCACCCGTCACTGAAGAATATTTTGGGCTGGAAGGCATTGCTATGCCGCATGGGACAACTGGCTGGTTTGCGCCTATCTCAGTTTTTGTTGACGGAATATTGGACAAGATACCTTTTATAAGAGATATTGATATAAATCCCAAACATTTGAAAAATAGATTTGGACTGTTATTTGATCCAGCAATCATGGGAGGGATAATGGGTGTCATTATTGGTATTTTAGCAGGATATGATGTACAAAAAATTTTATCATTAGGAATACAAATGGCTGCAGTAATAGTGCTGATGCCAGTAGTTGTAAAGTACATTATGGGAGGTTTGATACCGGTTTCGGAAGTGGCGAGAACAAAATTGCAAAAGAAGTTTAAAGATTCGAAATTTTATATTGGGCTTGATTGTGCATTATTATTAGGTGATCCTGTGGTTGTTACGGCATCACTATTATTTATTCCCATAACAATACTTATTGCTGCAATTGTTCCAGGAAATCAAATACTTCCATTTGGTGATTTGCCGACTATAGGATTTTTTATAGCAATGGCAGTCGGTGTTCATAAAGGCAATTTATTCAGAACGTTGATTACGGGTTCAATAGTTATGTTTATGACAATATGGATATCAAATCAAATGATTAATTTTCAAACTGTTTTGGCTGCGAATGCCGGGCAATTAACTAATGCAGCTGATAAAGTGGCATCTTTGGACCAGGGGGGGAGTCCTGTCACATATATAATAACGCAAATACTAAATATGACGAATGTTACAGGTTTTGCAGTAATAGGTGGATTTTATCTTTTATGTGTAATTTGTACAGTTATATGGTCAAAAAAACAATATAAGGCGCTTAGTAATAAATAAATTTATAAAATGATAATAAATAAAATGACATATGATTGACTAAACAGGAGGAAATTATGATTTTATCAACTAAGCAAATGCTCATTGAAGCGCAGAAAAAATATTATGCGGTGCCGGCGTTTAATATTCACAATATGGAAACACTGCAAGTTGTTGCACAAACAGCAGCGCAGATGAGATCTCCTTTGATTATTGCAGCAACTCCATCTACAGTCAGTTATGCAGGAGCTCGATATATAGTTGCAATGGCTGAAGCGGCGGCTAAAGAAACGGATGTTCCTATTGCAATACATCTTGATCATTTTGAAGATGTGACACAAATAAAAAAGGCAATTGATACTGGGTTTAAATCTTGTATGATAGATGCATCCAAATTACCATTTGAGGAAAATATAACTAAAACTAGAGAAGTAGTAGCGTATGCCCATAGATATGATACAGTTGTGGAAGCTGAACTGGGCAAACTTATCGGAATAGAGGATAACGTGATTGTAGATTCTGGAGAGGCTGTTTACACTGAACCTGATGATGCAGTAAGATTTGTAGATGCTACACATATAGATTCTTTAGCAGTGGCTATAGGAACAGCTCACGGATTATATAAAGGTAAACCTAAATTGGATTTTGATCGTTTGAAAAAGATTCATCAGGTAGTGGATGTACCTTTAGTACTGCATGGTGCTTCGGATGTTCCTGACGAAATGGTTAAAAATGCAATAAAACTGGGTATTTGTAAGGTTAATATTGCAACAGATTTAAAGATTCCTTTTTCGAATGCCGTTAAAAACTTTTTTAAGAAAAATCCTACAGCTAATGATCCCCGTAAGTATATGACGCCGGGGAAAGAAGCAATGCGGGAAATAGTAATGCATAAAATAAAAGTCTGTGGCAGTAATGACAGATATTAAAAAGGGTGAATAATATTGATCTTGGTAATAAGTTTGAATTCATCCCTGGACAAAATTTATACAGCTGACAAATTGATATATGGTGGAGTGATAAGAGCTAATACCGTAAATAATACGGCTGGAGGTAAAGGTATTCATGTAGCTGATGTAATCACAACATTAGGAGAAAAATGTATTTTGACAGGTTTCCTTGGTGGTGAAACAGGTAAATTTATAAAAGACAAGCTTGACGAACGGAAGATAATGCATAGATTTGTCACTATAAAAGCTGAAACGCGTAGCTGTATTAATATAATCACACCGGATGGAAAACAAACCGAAATACTGGAACTAGGTCCGTTTATAACCATTGATGAACAACAAATTTTTTTGGAAAGGTATTGTACTCTTCTAGAAAAAGCAGAAATTATTGTAGCTTCAGGCAGTTTACCTATGAATATAGATAAAACATTTTATGCTAAATTGATATATTTAGCTAATGATAAGGGGAAAAAATTTCTATTGGACACCAGTGGAAGGGCACTGCAAAGCAGTATTGTGGCTAATCCATATATAATAAAACCCAATGCGGCAGAAATGGAAAATGCTGTACACTGTGAAATTAAAAATGTAAAAGATGCTGTTTCAGCACTATCATTGTCGTCAGATCAAGTTGAGATGCCAATTATTTCGCTGGGTAAAGACGGAGCAGTAATAAGGTACAATGAAAGAATATATTATGTTATTCCTCCTAAAATTGTGCTATCTAATGCTGTAGGTTCCGGTGATGCATTTATGGCTGGATTGGCTGTGGGATTGGCCAGAAAACATGACATAAAAACTGTAATGAGATTGGCATGTGCTTGTGGTGCGGCTAATGCAATGGAATCCGAAAGTGGATTTGTTAGACGGAAAAATGTAAAAAATTTATTAGAAAAAGTAATAATAAAAGAATTGTAGCATGACGTTTGTGATATACAACTACTAAAATGATGATTATATAAAAGTAAGTGGGCAATTATAAAAAGGCTGTTGCATTTGAATCATTATGGCAAAAGTATGTTCTCTTGTCTGCTTTTAAGAAAGTGGGAAAATGCGTAGCAGTGATGGGTTTTATTTATGCAATAAATCCTCTTTATAGCAATAGTATATAAAGAATTTATA
>NZ_WIQU01000040.1 GCF_015732285.1 Pectinatus frisingensis | reverse complement strand
AAATAAATGCAAAGCTGGGAAATAATTTTATTCCAGTCACGGTTGCGTCCGTTCCACTTCTTGGTAATCTCTATGGTCACCAGATAGAGCAGCTTAAACAGCGAATCATCCGTAGGGAAAATCGTCCGGCTCTTAGAGACTTTTCGCAGTTGACGATTGAAATTTTCAATCTGGTTCGTCGTATAAATCATCTTTCTCATTTCCAATGGATATTTGAAGTAAGTGGATAGCTGCGGCCAGTTATTCCGCCATGACTGAACGGAAGAGGATATTTATTGTTCCATTTTTCTTCCAAGGCGTCCAAGGCCACCTCCGCTTGCTCCAGGGTAGGCGCCTGGTAAATTGCCTTCAGATCTTGGACAAATGGTTTCATATCTTTGTAATAGATGAATTTGGTCGTATAACGGATCTGGTGGACTATGCAGCGTTGCACTTCTGCCTCAGGATAAACGCGAGGTTACCGTAGCCGTTTAGCGGTCAAACCGTCAACAGAGACAATAAAGATATCTTCCGTTCCGCGGTTCCTGATTTCGTTCAGGACGCCAACCCAGTATTTTGCACTTTCGTTGCCGCCAATCCAAAGGCCAAGGACCTCACGGGAACCATCCAGATGGTCCTCAATATTGGAAACATCTGTTTGATTCTTCTTCACAGCCTGCGGATGGAATTCACCTTTCCGATCACGAGGAATGTCGAGAAGAATATTTCCCATCGTGGACGTTACGGTTTTCTTGCTATAACCGTTCCGGCTGTCATCCGTATCCTTGTTTTTATAATCGTACTTGGAGTAACCAAGCTGTTCATCCATCTCAGCTTCCAGCAAAGTTTGAGCGTATCTCCAAAGAGATCCTTGAGCATGTTCTGAACATCCTGCGTATCTTCCGGCTGATATGCACTCAGCAGTTTCTGAAGAAATTCTTTACGTTCTGGGGAAAGTTTTCTTTGTCTGTCCATAATAAAATCCTCCTGAATTAATATTTATTCTAACACTAATCCAGGAGGAATAGTTCATTTATTCTATTTACACATAATTAGTTACAATCTCTTGCAACTGTCTGTTTTTTCCGCCGATAGAGTAAAATCTGCTTTATCTTAACTAGCAAAAAGCACAAAATCATTTACAGATCCATTAAATTTTTTCTTAGTAGGAAAAAATAATTTGAATATAGGCCTTTATGCATAGTCTAATTTTTATTTGCACCCCCTTATGTATAAAATATAGTGTTTAATTAAATCTATAGTCCGAATGCACTATAAAGTTATTATAATAGTTATACAATTGTAATAACTTTATCCATTACATTGACGGTTGTCTGTTGTGTAGGAATAACATCATTGTAAGAGAGTGTATTTGAAATGGTGATTATTGTGGTTGTATCATAACCAGATTCTTTTATTGCATTTAAATCAAATTCAATAAGGGGATCACCAGCTTTAATTAGTGTGTTTTCTTGAACTAATGCCTTGAAATACTTACCTGCTAAATTTACTGTATTAATTCCAATATGAATTAAGATTTCTACACCATCGTCAGATAGAATACCAATAGCATGATTAGTTGGGAATAAGGCACTGATCTTCCCATTTACAGGGGCATATATTTTACCTTCAACGGGTTTTATTGCTATACCCTTACCTAGTACAGCAGTGGCAAAAGTTTGATCATTAACATCAGATAATTTTATTATTTCACCTTTCAAGGGAGAACCAATGCTTAAATTTTTTTCTAAAGTAATTTTAGTAGCTGTATTGTTTTCAGATGATTTTTCATCAAATCCCATAGACATGGTTGCAATAGTTGACACAATAAAACAAATTGCTAACCCAATGGCGTAATAAATAAAAGTTTCTCCAATAAATGCTGGTAACGTTGTTAATCCTCCGAATACAAAGGCTATAGCTTTTACGTGGAATGCTCCCATAAAAGCGCCACCTGCTGCACCGCCAATAATTGAAGCTATGAATGGTTTCTTCAAAGGAATTGAAATACCATATATTGTCGGTTCAGTTATTCCAGCAAAAAATATTGATAATAGTGCAGAACCAGCTAAAGTTTTTGTCTTTTTATTTTTAGTTTTTAAGTACACCCCCATAGCGGCACCGGCCTGCCCAAAATTGGCAGCACCAGTAAGTGGAACGATAAAATCAAAACCCAATGTTCCAATATTATTTATCATTATAGGATTGACTGCCCATTGTAAACCAAAAACAACAAATATATTCCATATACCACCAATTAATGCTCCTGTAATTAATCCACTGGCTGTTAGTAATGTATTGATTCCAGAAGCAATGAAATTACCTGCATACACTCCAAATGGACCAAATAGCAATAATGTTATTGGTACAACTATAATAAAGGATGCTATAGGTAGAAAAACTAATTGCAGTGCTTCGGGAATATACTTCTTCAGATATTTCTCAATATATGAATAAAACCATACTGCTAAGATAGCTGGTATTACGGTTGAAGAATAATTCATCAACATTACTGGCAAGCCAAAAAAGTCAACTGTAGTGCCGTTTCCATTTTTAATCATACCCAAAATATTCGGATCAATCAGTGCAGCACCAATAACTGCAGAAATAAATGGATTAACATTGAATTTTTTCCCTGCGGAAAATGCTAAAAAAACTGGCAAAAAATAAAATACTGCGTCAGCAGCTGTAAATAGAATTTTATAAGTACTAGTACTATTGTTTAATATACCCAGTTGTGTAGATAAAATTAAGCATCCGCGCAGAACGCCTGCACCGGCCAACAGGGGCAATAATGGAGTAAATATACCGGCAATAATTGAAAAAAGTTTGCTTAATAAATTACCTCCAAATGTGCTTGATGAATTGTTATCTGCTAAATCACCAACTAATTTACTTAAGTGTTCATAAACATCAGGAACTTGTGTGCCTATAATTATTTGAAATTGTCCACCAGCAATTACAACTGCCATTACTCCATCAAGGTTTTCTATAGCAGCTTTTTGTGCCTTTTTTTCATTTTTAAGCTTAAATCTTAATCGGGTAGCACAATGAGTATAAGACTCTATATTGTTTTTACCGCCAATAAGTTTAAAAATACTTTTTGCAAGTAACTCTTTATCCATGGAATCATCCCCCTGAATTCACAAATTTTTACTCTCAATTTCAGAAATCATATCGATACGTTTTTGGTGTCTACCACCTTCGAATTTTGCATTGAGCCATTCGTCAATAATCATTTTTGCCGTTTCAATACCAATGACTCTGGCCCCAAATGCTAATATGTTTGTATTATTATGTTGCTTAGATAATTTAGCTGAATATGGTTCACTGCAAACGGCAGCACGTATGCCCTTTACTTTGTTGGCCGCCAGTGAAATACCAATACCTGTTCCGCAAATCAATATGCCGGCAGATACTTGTTTATTTACAACTGCATGTGCAACTTTTTCACCGTATACCGGGTAATCACAACGTTCAGTGCTATCAGTACCGAAGTTTAATACATCATAACCATTTTGTGTCAAATATTCTACAATTTCTTGTTTCATTTTATAGGCGACGTGGTCATTTCCTATTGCAATTTTCATGATAGTAAACCCAACTCCTTTAAAAATGTTTTATAACAATCTTAATTGGGATAATGTTTTTTCATATGATAAATTTTTTCCAAACAAGGCTGAACTACCTAAAACAAAACCAGTAATACCCCTTTTACTAAGCTGTCTAATTTTTTCTGGTGAACATGCCCCGTCAATTATAATTGTATAGTGATATTTTTCCGATTGAGAATTTTTTAATGCAAGCAAGTCATCTATTTTTTCATCAACAAAAGGAAGGTATTTCTGTCCAGAAAGTCCTGGAGTTACAGTCATAACTAATACATAGTCAATTAATGATAAAAGTGGTTTTATCACATCCACCGCTATTTCAGGATTGATCGCAATGCCTGATTTTACATTGCTGGCATTAATTTGTTGTAAAGTTTTTATCGGTTGGCGGTCTGATTCAGGATGAATATAAATAATTGAAATGCCCATATCGATGAATTTTTTAATGTGGTTGCATGGATTTTTTATCATCAAATGGACATCTACAGGTTTTTTGGCGGTTCTACAAATTAATTCAGTATCTTGTAACCCCATACCAAAGTTAGGGACAAATTGTCCATCCATAATGTCAATGTGAAAAATATCAACTCCAGCGAATTCTAACAAATGAATTTCTTTATCTAAATTTTCATAGTTAGCACACATCATTGACGGGCAAAATATTTTATCCATAATATCATTTCCTCATATAATAAATTTTGTAAGCAAATATCTACCATTTTCTGATGTTTTTTAATACAGTCATATATTGTACAATTCCAAAAATTATTATCAACAATAAGAAATTTTTTATTACCTCGGTAAAAATAATTACACTAATGTTTTTGTAATTGTTGATTTTTCTCGCGTTGACAATATTATCATTAAACCGTAACATAGCAATCAATTTCTTGCCTTGAATTTAATACGCTATCATCTCCATCTGGTAAAAACTTTTAGTAAAAATAAGTCTTACATGATTTCTAATATTTTCCTCAAGTTTAGTGAGTTTTCTATGCTTAAGAAAGATCAGCACCCCTTTTCCAATAATTTTAATGCAATGACATTTTCGAGGCTTACCGATTCTCCTTCTACAGAAGAGATTGTTAATATGCCAATAGATACACTTGTAAAGTATATATGTGAAAAAGAACATAACCACTTTTCTAATCCAGAAAATACAGCTAAGCTTTTGCAACAGGCCACCCATAATTTTTGTCACTTAAATGGCTGTTTATATAAAACCTCAACGATTGTTATTACTTTTTATTCAGTTCTATTACTACCTACACTAAAGAAATAAAATCTGCAAATGCTGCAATCTAAAAACTCTTAAGGGTATTACCCCTAATACCCACCAATGATTTTGGGATTGTTGCCCAAACATCAGCTCTACTCTTCTTCCAGATTAAACCAAATTTGATATCTGAATTAACATCTTTTTTAAAAACTTCAAAAGAGTTCATTAAGTATGCTATTTTTATTTTTGTGAACTTGACATATTATATATATTATTTTATCTTTTTGAGTAATCGATTACTCAAAAAGATAAAAAACACTAATATTAATATCTAATTATTAAATATTAATATTACAATATCCTCAAAAAAGAACAGTATTAGTGAGTAATCGTTTTCTCTTTTTCACGATTTTATTATAACACCATTATTTCTGATATGCAATGTTTTTTACTTTCGCTACCACGAATTTTATGTTACACTATTTAAAATAGATAGGGAGCAGTTTAATGAAAAACGAAAAACAAATTTCAATAAAAGAAGTGGCCAAAATGGCTGGCGTATCTGTAGCCACAGTATCACGAGTCATTAATAATAATGGACGATTTTCAGAAATAACCAGAAAAAAAGTCATGCAAGTTATTAAAGATTCAGGGTATCGTCTTAACATGGCAGCTAAAAGTTTGCGCGAGAAAAAATCAAAGACAATTGGGGTAATCGTTCCCTATATAACTAATGAACTATTTTCAGAAATTGTTTTAGGGATAGAGAAATTCTTTTTTTCCATAGGGTACTCCGTTTTTATCTGCAACACAAGCCAAAATCCGCAAAAAGAGATGGCCTATTTACGAATACTAGATGCAAAGTTAGTTGATGGTATTATATGCATATCTGGATTACCCAATATTCCTACTGATGTCGTTAGGCAGGATATTCCAATAGTTTGTATTGATAGAAAACCAAATTTTGAAAATGGTGCATATTATGTAGAATCTGATCATTATATTGGTGGTGTATTGGCAACAGAAGAACTTATAAACAGCGGCGCCAAAAAAATATTATTATTGACAAAAGATAAATCGATTTCCGTTAATCAACAAAGATTTGATGGATATAAGGCTGCATTAAAAAAACATTCTATTGCTTTTAATGCAGAACGTATAATTCGACTTCCAGGGACGAGATCAAATTTCGAGGAAGCGCGTGATGCTATTAATTATACTATTTCAAAGGGGATTGAATTTGATGGCATTTTTGCTACAAATGATTGGCGAGCTTATGGGGCATTGACTGCACTTTTGCAAAACAATATTAGAGTTCCACAGGAAGTAAAATTAGTCGGTTTTGATGCAATATCAGTTTCTGAATACTGCTACCCTGCAATTACAACTATTTTTCAGGACACAAAAGTATTAGCAGAAAAAGCAGCAGAACTTTTATATGATTTGATGCGTAATCATAATAAAAGCAATCGGCCAAAACATATTATAATACCTGTTTCTCTGATTAAAAGAGCAACAACATAATTTATTATATCTATAAATAGTACAATGACATATTTGAATAAGGTGGAAAATTTAAACATAATTACTTGATGACATATTTTGCATTTTAACTAAGGCAATAAAGTTTCAATAAATGAACTTGCCAATCACTTTGAAGTATCAAAAATAACAATAATTGATAGTTCTTCAAGTTTTGTGTGAATGCTAAAAGACAATATAAAATTTAATAGTAATATTCAAGAGGCTGCCATACATATGCCCGCAGATTGTAATTTATTTTTCGCCTGCACAATCGCTGCCGCACTGGGTGGTTCTAGATCTTTCAGCAAATAAGGCATTTTTAATGCATTCCATTTTTCTATTCCCATTTTATGATACGGTAATAAATCCACCTTTAAATTCACTGCCCGCAGTGAATGAATCAGGTTGACCAATGCCGTCATTTCAATCTGGGTATCAGTAATTTCCGGTAATATAACATAACGGAGTGTCACTGGTTTCCTTTTGGCAACAATCTGCAGATTTTCTATTATTTTCCTATTGGAATACCCTGCTGTCAACTTTCTGTGCAAAGGTATTGTAGCCGCTTTTAATGAAAAAAGTACATGATCAGT
The DNA here is from genome assembly GCF_015732285.1 of Pectinatus frisingensis. Lineage (GTDB taxonomy): Bacteria > Bacillota > Negativicutes > Selenomonadales > Selenomonadaceae > Pectinatus > Pectinatus frisingensis. Next base: position 93,637 of record NZ_WIQU01000040.1, on the reverse strand, counting down.
ATAAGGCAGTACTTTTAAAAGAGCTATTTTAGAACAAAAACCAGCTGTATCCAAAGTAGTATCAATCTTATTATTATGACATAGGGAAAAAAGTTCCGCAACAAAATCCGGCTGTAAAAGTGGCTCTCCCCCACTGACTGTGATTCCTCCGCCAGAAGCTTCATAAAAATTGCGATATTCGTTCACTTCATGTAAAACGGCTTTGCTGTCTATCATTTTTTCACTGTGCTGCCACGTATCAGGATTATGGCAAAAAATACACTGCAGTTTACAGCCTGCTAAAAAGAGTACATAACGTATACCAGTACCATCAACTGTTCCAAATGTTTCTTTTGAATGATAATACCCCTTCACTATATTTCTCCTTTTACAATACGCCACTATTTCATATAGTCATATCTTGAAATTATAATTACCGACAAAATTTTTATATGGTTTCATAAAAAGTGCGGTCAATAATCTCTTGCTGATGTTCACGGTCAAGCCTGATAAAATTAACTGCATAGCCCGAAACACGAATGGTAAGCTGTGGATATAGTTCAGGATGCCGCATTGCATCTTCCAGTACAGAACGGTCAAGCACATTTACATTAATATGGTGTGCATTGCAGTCACTGTATCCATCAAGCAATGCCATAAGATTTTTCTCACGTACTGCAGATGTTTTTCCTAATGCCTCCGGAATTATGGAAAAAGTATACGATATACCATCTCGACAGTCATCATAGGATATATTAGCTACTGATTTCATGGCAGCTAATGCTCCTGATCTATCGCGTTTGTGCATAGGATTAGCCCCCGGTGCCAATGCTTCACCAGCTTTTCTACCATCAGGCGTTGTCCCAGTTTTCTTACCATACATTACATTTGATGTTATCGTTAGCACAGAAAGTGTGTGCTTGGCATTACGATAGGCCGGATGTTTTTTTAGTGCTGTAATAAATTCATGAGTAATTTCTCTGGCAAAAACATCTACTCGTGGGTCATTATTGCCATATTGGGGGAATTCCCCCTCAATTTTAAAATCAACAGCCACTCCGTCCGCATTGCGTACAGGTTTGACTTTAGCATATTTTATGGCACTTAATGAATCTACTGCCACAGAAAGCCCTGCTACACCAAAAGCCATAAGTCGTTCAATTTCACTGTCATGCAATGCCATCTGCGCGGCTTCGTAGGCATGTCGATCATGTGAGTAATGAATTACATTCATCGTATTTACATAAAGTCCTGCCAGCCATTCCAAAACTTGTGAATACTTTTCCCTTACATCTTTATAGTCAAGATATTCTCCCTGCGGTAATGCCATTTCAGGCGCAAGTTGTTTATTAGTTTTCTCATCTTTACCACCATTAATGGACAACAATAAAGCTTTGGCCAAATTTGCCCTGGCTCCAAAAAACTGCATCATTTTTCCCAATTTCATTGCTGACACACAGCAGGTAATTCCATAATCATCCCCAAATACTGGCCGCATTATTTCATCATTTTCATATTGTACAGCACTTGTGTTAATTGACACAGCTGTTGCAAACCGCTTGAATTCCTGTGGCAGTCTTTTTGACCATAGAACTGTCATATTGGGCTCGGGAGCCGCCCCCAAATTATCAAGTGTATGCAGCATACGCATAGATGTCTTTGTCACCAATGTACGTCCATCTTCTCCCATACCACCGATGGATTCGGTAATCCATATCGGATCCCCGGCAAACAGTTCATTATATTCTGGGGTACGCAACATACGAACCAGACGCAGTTTTATAACTAACTGATCAATAATTTCCTGGGCAGTGATTTCTGATAGTATACCGCGTGCCAAATCACGTTCAATATAAATATCAATAAAGGTTGAGATTCTACCAATTGACATTGCTGCACCATTTTGCTCTTTAACTGCCGCTAAATAACCAAAATATATCCATTGTACGGCTTCTGACGCAGTATCGGCAGGTCGGCTTATATCAAATCCATATTGCGCTGCCATTGCCTTAATCTCATGTAATGCTGCAATCTGCTGGGCTGTTTCATCTCGTGAGCGAATTATTTCTTCCGACATTTTCCCGGCAAATAAAGTTGCAAAATCTTTCTCTTTTTGTTCTATTAATCTATCCATTCCATAAAGTGCAATCCGGCGATAATCACCTATTATTCTGCCGCGTCCATAGGCATCGGGCAAACCTGTAAGTAATCCCAGGGAACGAGCTTTACGCATTTCCGGTGTATATAAGGAAAATACTGTATCATTATGCGTTCTGACATGTTTAGAATAAATTTCTTTTATTTGTGGAGCCAGTTCATAACCATATTCTTTGCAAGCTTGCACAGCCATACGCAAGCCTCCATTGACTATAACGCCCCGCCTCAAAGGCCGGTCAAGCTGCAACCCAACAATTACTTCGTTTTCTCTATCAATATAACCCGGTGCATGTGAAGTAATCGCGGATACTTTCTCAGTATCAATATCAAGTACACCATTTTTTTCACGTTCTTTTGTTAATAATTCTCTACATTTTTCCCATACAGCAATTGTTCTTTTTGTTTTATCTGCAAGGAAGTCCGCATTTCCCTCATAGGGAGTATAATTTTTTTGAATAAAATTTCTTACATCAATTTTATTCTGCCAGTCACCCTTTGCAAAATCCGCCCAATAATTAACCATTTGTGCCCTCCTAAGAATAAGTGTTTTTTCGAATAATAAAACAGTCAATAACTGAAGATCATTTAAAAACACATTCTCAAAACGACAAAAAGCCGCCTGAGCAAATGTATTTATGCCCAGGCGGCCGGCTTAAAGCGATACAGTCCCCTGTGGTAACCCACAATTCCGCCAGTTCTGTATCTGCTATATATCGTATTGACAAAATCATTATAAAAAATTCTGTCTATCCTGTCAATAGAATTTTTATCTGACGTTTATTTATTGCTGCTGCGGCATCTGATCATGAGCCAGGTTGCCAAAACGGGTAAATTCCTTCTGGAAATACAGTTGTATTGTATCGACCGGTCCGTTACGGTGTTTAGCAATAATTACATCAGTGATATTCTTGTTCTCTGTATCGGGATCGTAGTAATCTTCCCGGTACAAAAACATCACTATATCGGCATCTTGTTCTAATGAACCGGATTCACGCAAATCACTAAGCATCGGTTTTTTTATCTGTCGGGCTTCAACACTGCGGCTGAGCTGTGACAAGGCAACTACCGGAACATTCAGTTCACGTGCCAGTGCCTTCAGCGAGCGTGAAATTTCCGAAATTTCCTGCTGACGGTTATCACCTTTCCCGGCACTGCGCCCTTGCATTAATTGCAAATAATCAATTATCAACAGGGAAAGTCCCTTTTCCAATTTCAGACGGCGAGCCTTAGAGCGAAGTTCCATTATACTTATCCCTGGCGTATCATCAATAAATATCGGTGCTGAAGATAAGCGATCAGCAGCGCTTATCAAGCGCTGCCAATCATCATCTAAAAGACCGCCGGTACGCAGTCGCTGGGAATCAATAGCTCCTTCCGAGCATAACATTCGCTGTACCAATTGTTCCTTGGACATTTCTAAGGAAAAAAAAGCCACCGGTTCTTTTTTCCGCACAGCCGCATGAGTAGCTATATTCAACGTAAATGCCGTCTTCCCCATACTCGGACGGGCAGCTACCAATATTAAGTCAGACGGTTGAAACCCTGATGTGAGCTTGTCAAGGTCTTTAAACCCAGTCGATAATCCCGTTATCCCGCCTTTAGCTTCGTGCATCTGTTCGATCTTACTGAAAGTATCCAATAAAATTGTTTTTATCGGTATAAAATCACCCACAGTACGATTGGAAGCCACATCCAGGATCATTTTTTCCGACTTATCAAGTACCGTATCAACTGCTTCATCATCTTCATAACCCATGGCTGCAATCGAAGTAGCTGTATTTATCAATGCCCGCAGCTGCGCCTTTTCCTTGACTATCTTAGCGTGGTAGGTAATATTGGCCGCTGTGGGTACATTATTGGACAAAGCCGTCAAAAATGTAATACCGCCGACCTTTTCCAATTGATTTGACTTTCTAAGCTGTTCCGTTACTGTTATTAGATCTACTGGATCATTACGATTAAAAATTTCCAACATCGTTGCAAAAGTTATGCGATGTGCTTCCCTGTAAAAATCAGTGTCGATAAGAATTTGCGTTGCTTCTGCTATAGCATCACGGGAGATCATCATCGCCCCTAATACTGACTGTTCAGCCTCAATATTTTGTGGGGGAACTCTATCTATCAATCTGTACACTCCTTCCAATCGATTTCATCACTATCTATGTCTTTCACTAATCAACCAGCAGTTGATCCAAAGCATCCTGTGCCGTCTCAATAGTATAAATTTCCAATCCCAGCAGATCAGGCGGAATATCTTTTTCATTTTCCTTGGGAATGACCAGTCTGGTCATTCCTGCCTGCTTTGCTCCGTAAGCTTTTTCAAAAACTCCGCCAACCGGTCTGACTTTTCCTTGTATTGATATTTCACCGGTAACAGCAGTATCCTGCCGAATTTTTTTACCGGTTAATGCTGATATCAAAACTGTTAATATCGCAGTTCCAGCAGAAGGTCCATCAATATTGCCGCCGCCGATCACATTAATATGAATATCATAATCATGTACATCCTTACCGGTCAATTTACGTACAACAGCAGCTGCATTAAATACCGAATCCTTTGCCATACTTCCTGCCGTATCATTAAACCGCACAGTACCGCGACCTTTTTTCAGGCAGGGAAATGCTACTGCTTCAATTTCAATAACGGACCCGATAAAGCCCGCTACCCCAAGGCCAAATATTTTTCCTACCTGCGGTTCATCAGAGGCTTTTTTTGTGATAAATGGCGATAAGCGGCTAACTTGTGCAACATGATAAATATCCTCCATAGTTATGACAATATCTTTAACTGCATCAGCATTTTTCTGCAGTGCCAGACTGTAGGCATCTGCTAAAATATTAATTGCCTTGCGGCCTTCTATAGTATACTCACTTATCGTTGCCGCAACATTATCAGACAACGTCACTTTCAATTTATCAGCAGCATTTTTTACTATTTTTTCGATATGCTTAGGAGTAAGTGGTTCAAAATAAATCTCAGCACAACGCGACCGTAATGCCGGATTGATATAAGCCGCATCTCTGGTAGTCGCTCCAATTAAGACAAAGTCAGCCGGAGCTCCTTCCTCAAATAATTTACGTACATATTTGGGAACAGCCGGATCTGTTGGATCATAATAAGCCGATTCAAAATAAGCCCGCTTGTCTTCTAATACTTTCAATAACTTATTTTGCAGCATCTCATCCATCTCACCGATTTCATCGATGAATAAAATACCACCATGCGCATCTGTAACCAGCCCCGGTTTAGGTTCAGGTATGCCACTGTCAGCTAAATCTTTACGTGCCCCCTGATAAATAGGATCGTGTACTGAACCCAGCAAGGGATTAGTCATATCACGTGGATCCCAGCGCAGTGTAGTACCGTCAGTTTCTATAAAGGGAGCCTCTTCGGTGAAAGGTGTATATTTTTCCTTGCAAGCTGCATCCAGAACTAAACGGGCCGCAGTGGTTTTACCTACTCCTGGTGGTCCATAGAGTATCAAATGCTGTGGATATGGTGAACTTAGTTTTGCTTTTAATGCATTGACCGCTCGTTCCTGACCAATTATTTCCTCAAGTGATTGCGGACGAAGAAGCTCCATCACCGACTGAGTAAGATGTATTTTCTCCAGTGAATTAAGTGCATCATATTTTGCCTTAGACTGTGGTGAATCTTCATCAGTTTGCTCCTCCTTAAGCACCTGCATACGAATATCTTCCACATAATCTTGATGATTTTCTTCTATTTTTTCTGCAATACGTTTTTCAATCTTGTCCTCCATATTGCGCCGTGCAATTATATCGGCAATCTTTTCCGTCATCGCCCCCAAAATTTCCGGAATTTCCTTGTCAGACGGCAAGGTATCCAGTGTTGGATCCTCATAGACAATTTTTTGCAGTGCCAACACTCGTTCATTGTATTTTTTAGAACGCAGTAAATTAATGGCATCAAGCTTGCCTGCTTTTAATACCAACTTTTCCGATCCCATTATATCAACAAGTATATTATACACAGCATCAACATCTTTAGCGGTAGTGTTTATAGCAGATAATTTTCCGGCTTTTTCTTCCTGCATCGTCTGCGAAAAATCTGCATTTTTTTTGCTGAAATGTTTTTGCCAAAATTTTTTTAATGACATAATCTTTCCTTTATCAAAATTTAATTTTCTGAATGAAGTTTTTATGATGCTTTGAACCTCACAACCACAGCAATATTTTTTTCATCATTTCGATAAAAATATCCGCTCTCATTGTCAATATGACAGCGGATATTCTGACTGTGATTTTTATTTAGTAACTATATGAACCTTTATATTGGCCGTTATCGTCGGATGAATTTTTATCACTGCTGTATAATCACCCGCACTTTTAATATCACCCTTTATTTCAATTTTGCGTTTATCCATGTCAATGTTAAAGTCCTTTTTTAATACATCTGCAATATCTTTACCCGTAACCGAGCCAAACAGCTTCCCATTTTCACCGGTACGCACAGGAATACTGATTTCTACCTTTTCAAGCTGTGCTGCCATTAAGCGGGCTTCATCCGCAGCTTGCTGCTGTTTCCTCTGCTTAGAAGCTTTTTGGGCTTTGGCCACATTCATATTTGCAGCAGTGGCTTCAATCGCAATATTTTTCGGCAAAAGGAAATTTCTGGCGTAACCTTCTGATACCTCAATAATATCACCTTTTTTGCCTACTTTTTTCAGATCCTGTTCGAGGATTATTTTCATCATTATCAACCTCTTCTATTATTTTTTGTGCTAATTCAACAGCCTTAGCCTTTATTTCTTCAAGATTACCATCTTTGACCTGGGCTCCGGCAACATTCAAATGCCCCCCGCCGCCAAATGCCTCCATGAGAATTTGCACATTGAGTTCACCAAGCGAACGAGCACATATTCCCACAGTATTAGGCGGCAGATGAAAAAATACCAAACTCATTCGTGCCTGATCAATGCTAAGTAAATAATCCGCTATCTGAGCCGAAATTATTTGTATATTAGGAGCATCATCCGGGCATATGGAAATTACTAGTCCGCCATCAAAAAATTTCGATTGTGACACTGCTCTGGCTTTAGCCAGATTAGTAGTATAATCAGTGCGGAAAAGCTGGCTTACCATTTGCGGATCAGCACCATTGCGTCGCAAATAAGCAACTGCATCAAAAGTCCGCACCCCAGTTTGAATCTTAAAATTTTTTGTATCGACAAGAATTCCTGCATATAGGGCTGTGGCGTCTATATTGGAAATCAGCGGATCATCGCTGAAATACATCAGCAGTTCTGTTACGAGTTCACTCGTGGATGATGATGAAGGTTCAATATATATCAACAGGGAATTTTTTATTACGTTTTCCGAGCGGCGATGATGATCGATAACTACAACATTTTTAATATCATTTAACAATTCCTGTCCAGCCACAAGATGTGGTATATGTGTGTCGACCACGAATAGTACCGGATTTACCGCTATGATTTTCAAAGCCTCTTCTTCAGTTATGAATACACCTGCATAGTCGGCACTATCTTTTATTAAATCCGTAAACTTATCTATTCCTTCATTCATATCACTTAAAATGATATGAACCTGTTTTTTCATAAATTTTGCCATAGCTGCAACCCCTATAGCTGCACCCAGGCTGTCAAAATCTTCATTATGATGCCCCATTACAAATACGACATCAGCTTTTTCAATTATTTCACGCATAGCATGAGCTACAATGCGTGATTTTACCCGTGTATGTTTTTCAATTGCTTTTGTCTTACCACCAAAGAACTTAACTTTACCATCTATATTAACCGCGACCTGATCTCCACCGCGTCCTAACACCAAGTCAAGATTTGACTGAGCCAGAGCACCGAGATCTTCCATCGTCATATCTTCTCGTGCTTCGACTAAGCTGATGCTAAGTGTTATGGGAAACTTATTAGGTCCGCGCATAGCCCGCACACGATCTAGAACATCAAATTTACTGGATACGGCCAATTCCAGCATATGGTGCTCAATAAGTATAACATAAAGATCATCATCTAAACGCCGCAAAAATCCATTTAATGAATGTGCCCATTTATCGAGTATACTATTGGCCTCAAACAAAATTGAAGTACGCTGTGCTTCGCTTAATCCCTGCATAGCATCGTTATAATTATCTATCTGGATATAACCGAACAGCACCATATGTGCTGCTGTAGTACGCTTAAATTCTTCTGGTTTTGTCACATCGGTTATATAAAGTGCCATTAGTCCGTTTAAATCTGTGTTAGTAGATACAGGCCGATACTTTAGCAAATAAAATTTGTTATCATTATTAAAAACGGTTTCACCAATTTGTCCCCAAAACGGTTCAAGACTCAGGCTTGGCCAGAATTCGTGAATCACCGTCCCCAGTTCCGGTTTTTTCCCCAGCCATCTTTCCAATTCATTGTTATGCCATTCCAAGCGACTGTCACGGTCAACTATTAAAATCACCTGCGGTAAATGTTCCAATGCCAGATTTGACAGTTCATTAACATTTTTTATCACATTTTGATAGTAATCAGCCAGTGATTTTTGGCGGTCATTATTGCGTTCCCTCAGAAACAACAGCAGACAAATCAATAACATCAAACCGGCCACGGCCAAATACACATTGTAGCACAAAATAGTAAGCAATAACCCGGCAATAATAACCAGTGTAATACAAATATCTATCCATGAAGATAATCTGCGCGGCATAACTATACTCCTTATTAAATATTACGCCCTTTAGCAAAGCGCGCCCTATAATCAAAAATCATATCAAACAGGCCGACATACATGAAAATTTCCATAAAGGGTGTAAATATGACAAGAACCATTATCATTATTTTAGGTGCGGTAGGTAATTTAAAGTGCTGTAATGCACAGTATAACAGTGACAACCCTTGTAACCGACAAAACATGGATGAAAAATAATTTATATTAAATGACACATTATATAATAAACTTATGTCCCGGGTACTTCCCCAGTACATTCCTACCAAAGAAAATCCGAATAAAAACAAAAATATTATCGGCATATGCCATTGTGCAAAAGCAGGCAGACCGGCCAGTGTTCTTTCTCCTAATCTTTTCAAAAGACGCTGCGTCAAAATAAAATTGACAAAGGCACTGCCCACTGCTGACAGTGCAATTCCCGCTGGCAACGACAGCATAATAAGCTTGACAATTTTTTCTATTTGCCCGGACTGAGATTGAATATCAGCATCCGTCAAACCCATTGTCTTATAAATCTCAATTGATGCCTGTGTTGCCGTGTTCAATGCGGTTTGAAAATCTGTCAGAAAATTCACTCCCATAATTAGAAACGCTGCGCCAAGGGCAAGTGCTATTGAAATCAATGATGCTGCTATAGTTATTATCAAATTCTTTGTTGGTGAGAAACGGCGAAAGCCAATGCCCAATGCCGGACTTACAAAAATCGTCACAGTTATAACTGTAACTGCCGAATAAATGCCAAAAACACTGCCAGCTATCAAGGCAGAAGCCGCTATAGAAATAACGCCCCAACGCAACCCGTGACGAAAAATATTTACTGCAATAGGTATCGGCAATATATACAGCAAAAAAAAGAACATCGGCAGGGCCGTGCCCATTATCGCCATGATGATGGTAACAGCTGTCAGCATGGCACTTTCAACAAGCGGGCGTGTCGTACGATTTATCATTATACATTCCTCTCGGGATGAAAATATGAGGGATAATAAATCCACATAAGATCATCAAACTATCAGTAATCTTTATAAATAAAACTATGCCGTATATTCAAACATTTATTATAATATACTTTTGAAACTTATGCAAAAAACGAACCATATTCCTCTTAAGTTATCATTATCATAATACGACATGAATTTTTAGCCTTCGATCATAACGATTTTTCCATATACACTGACAGTGTCAGTACCAGACCAACTTTATGTAGTCAACTTGTGCGCACTTTTTTTATTTTATAGCCAATATAAATAATCAAGAGCCAAATTGGGCAAAGATAAACCGCTAAACGATAATCGGGCATAATAGCCATTGTTATGCCAATAGCAAGAAAATAGATTATGCCGGCATAATTCAGCCAAGGGAAAAGCGGCATTTTATATGACAAATCATTTACCCGACTGCCAATTTTCTGCCTAAATTTAATCTGTGTATATAATATCATTATCCAGTTTATCAATGCAGCGATAGTCGCAATTGACATTACATAATTAAATACCTCTTTAGGAGCGAAATACGTAATAACCACAGCTATACCGACAAAAAAAGACGAAAACAATACCGCCGTCCACGGGACTCCATTTCTGGAAAGTTTCCCCAAAAAAGCCGGTGCATTATGCTGTATAGCCAAACCATGCAGCATTCTGGCGTTGCTGTATAAACAACTATTATAAGCAGAAAACACACCGGTTAAAACTATTATATTTAAAACTGATGCCGCTGCAGGAAACCCGATAGCAGAGAAAATTTCCACAAACGGGCTGCCATTTAACCCCACTTTATCCCAAGGATAAATAGTTACCAGAACAAACATTGAACCGACATAGAATAATAAAATACGTCCAATAATAAGATTTATTGCCTTAGGAATAGTTTTTTTCGGTGTTTCGGCTTCTCCAGCCGTTATGCCAATTAATTCCGTACCACCAAAGGAAAAAGTGACAACGACAAAAGACAACATCATCCCCCACAATCCCTTAGGCAAAAAGCCCCCATTGTCAAATAAATTATGCAACCCTATAGGCGCACCGACACCGACGCCAAAAAATATCATGAGTACACCAAAAATTATCATTAACACTATTGCTGCGACTTTTATTATCGCTCCCCAAAACTCTATTTCTCCGAAAGACCGGACATTTGTCAGATTTATGATATTTACCAGTATAAATAAAACTGCCCCCGATATCCACATCGGTAAATCGGGGAACCAGTGATTCATGTAAATACCAATTACTGAAACTTCAACCATTGATACAGCTACATAATTAAACCAATAATTCCAGCCGGACAAAAAACCAGCAAAATCTCCCCAGTAATCATAGGCATATGTACTGAATGATCCCGAAACCGGATTATCAACAGACATTTCCCCTAATGCTCTGACCACAAAATAAATAAATATGCCGCCTATTAGATAGGATATCATTACCGCCGGGCCGACTAATTGAATAGTACTGGCCGAACCATAAAACAACCCTGTACCGATAGCACATCCTAAAGCTATCATTTGAATGTGACGTTCCTTCAAACCTCGTTGTAAATTATTTTCCTCCATCGAATTTATCAATCCTTCTCTTAATAAAATTACTGTTCGGCACTGATGATCTGGTCATAAATATAACCTTCCCGCATTCCCGTATCACTATACGTCAGTTGTTCTGCCTGAAAATACCGGCAGATAATGTCTATAATTACCATCCCCGGTACAATTGTCTGCAGTCTATCCGGCACAGATTTCAAAAGCATTATTATATCTTTTTCCTGCACAGCTGTATCCCGCATATATTTTTTTATCATCGTAATAAAATCTGCCGTTTTTAACATCATATTGTCATCGTTACATTGAAACAGATGGTTATATAAAATCCGCATGCTTTTTATTGTACCGCCTATCCCGCAAATATACGGAGCAGGTGGTACTGTAAAACCATCCGCCTTCTTTAAGGCATCTGTCACATATCTTTCCATATCATTGACTTCCGCACTGCTCGGTAAAAAATCTTCAACAAAATCAGTGTGTAAGGAAAGTGCCCCTAATGGCAAACTAATTTTTTTCTCTATATTTTTATCTATATAATAAATAAGCTCCGTACTGCCACCGCCCACATCAATAATCAGTCCTGTCGGAACATCCACTCCATGCATTACACCAATAAAATCAAAAGCAGCTTCCTCATCACCGGTTATCACCCGTATTGCTATTCCGGTACGTTTTTGCAGTTCATCGACCACAGCCCGGCTGTTTTTTACATTACGAATTGCTGCAGTAGCAAACGCTGAAACATTTTTTATATGAAAATCAACCAAAAAATCACGAAATTCATTCAAACTGTCACAAGCTTTATCTATACCCTGCTGCTGCATCAAATTATTTTTAACATAACCTGCCAGCCCTATTAAATGCTTTTTTTTCGTAAGCATCTCAATTTTTCCATACTCAATATTATATATTGCCATTCTTATCGTACTTGAGCCAATATCAATCACTGCATACAGCATTTTATTCTCCCCCAGGCGTTATCATCATATACTAATTCATTATTTAAACAAATCCCATACTTGCTTGCCAATCAAAGAAATCGTCATAATAACAAACAACGGCTTTACATAAACCGCTCCGCGCGACAGTGCCGCTTTAGTACCACAGTATGCCCCGGCTATCATTGCTATCCCCATTGGGACAGCATAATGAAAATAAACTTGACCAAAATAAACAAAGGTAATCATTGCTGCGAAATTACTGGCAAAATTCAGCACTCGCGCATTTGCTGCCGCCCCAACAAAATCAAGTCCTATATAAAGAAATGCAAACATCAAAAATGACCCTGCTCCCGGTCCAAAAAAACCATCATAGAACCCTAATATAAAAGCCAGCGAAGTACTGACAAGAAGGATTTTTTTCGTCACACCATTATAAGAAACCGATTGCCCCCAATTTTTGCGGCACAACGTGTAAATGGTGATCAGCACCAACAAAACCACTACAAGTGGTCGTAAAAAATCAGCCGGTATTTGCCGTACCACAATCACCCCACAAAAAGACCCCACTAAAGACAAAGGAAATAAGTACTTTATAAGTCCCGTCGTCACTTTTCCGCTTCGCATATAAGTCACAGCACTTGTAAAAGACCCCATAACCGATGCCATTTTATTAGTTGCCATGGCCGCAACAGGATCAATACCCGTAAGTAAAAGTACAGGCAGCGATATTATCCCTCCACCACCGGCTATTGCATCAACAAAGCTGGCAATAAATCCACCGCATATCAAAAATAATATTGTATTGAGATCATCCAAAATAAAATACTGCCCCCATATCATTTATTAAATATACTCTATTTACTAATTTGCTCCCAACAGTATATTTCCTTTAAAATAAATTTTGTTAAAATTAATTTGAAAAATACATTGACAAGCATCTATAAATTTAATATACTATTTAACGTTCGGGGCATGGCTCAGTTTGGTAGAGCACCTGGCTTGGGACCAGGGGGTCGCAGGTTCGAATCCTGCTGCTCCGACCAATTTTTAAATATAATGCTGTAAGCGCAGTTTTTTGTTTTACCCTCTTGTCAATTGGCAGGAGGGTTTTTCATTCATGAATTTATTTGTCCATTATACTGCCGGAAAAACCTGTCAGTGTAGCAAAATAATCATCTATCGTCTCTGCCCGGCGGATCAGTTCAACCATTCCGTCAGTTCTGATTAATAATTCAGCACTGCGCAGTTTGCCATTATAATTAAATCCCATTGAATGCCCATGTGCCCCCGTATCATAAATAATAACCTTATCACCAATGGATATTGGCGGCAATTTACGGTTAATAGCAAACTTGTCACAGTTTTCACAAAGTGAGCCTGTTACGTCATATGTGCATGTACATGGTTCATTTTCCTTACCGACAACAGTCATATGATGATATGCGCCATACATTCCCGGACGCATTAAATTGGCCATTGATGCGTCAAGACCAATATAATCCTTATATGTCTTTTTTTCATGCAGGACAGTAGCCACCAAATAACCGTACGGACCCGTTATTGCCCGGCCTGATTCAAAAGCTATCTGTGTCTGTACTAATCCGGCGGGAATCAATATTTTTTCATAAGCTTTTTTAATGCCTTGGCTTACAGCTTCAATATTTACTTTCTTCTCTTCTGGTCTATAAGGAATGCCTATACCGCCGCCCAAATTGATAAATTCCATTGCTATACCCAGTTTTTCCTTCAATTCTACAGCCAGCTTAAACATCATTTCAGCCGTGGCAATAAATGCACCGTCATGCAGTTCATTGGAAATTACCATCGTATGCAGGCCAAATCTTTTCAATCCCTTTTCCTTCATTATTTTATAAGCGGCAAACAATTGTTCTTTCGTCAAACCATACTTTGCTTCTTCCGGTTTTCCGATTATGTCATTGCCCTCAATTACAGGACCCGGATTATAACGAAACGAAATCACTTTTGGCAGTCCGGCATTTTTTTCCAAGTACTCAATATGTGAAATATCATCTAAATTTATTATTGCCCCGAGTTCGATAGCTTTTTGAAATTCATCTGCCGGAGTATCGTTAGATGTCAACATAATACTCTCACCGGTGATCCCCGCTTTATCAGCCAATATCAGTTCAGGTAAAGAACTGCAGTCAGCACCAGCGCCTTCTTGTCTTAGTATTTGCAGCAGCCGTGGATTTGGTGCTGCCTTTACTGCATAATATTCGCGAAATCCCGGTGCCCAGTCAAAAGCTTTGAACAACCGTCTAATATTCAAACGAATCGCTCTTTCATCATAGATATGAAATGGCGTTGGATATTTTTTTATAATTTCTTCGAGTTTCTCCGCTGTTAATGGGAAATTTTTTTTTGCCATTAAATGTTCCTCCATTTTAATAATCTTTACTGAAGCAATTACTCGGTCTGTTTTACCTGCGGCAGCAACTCACTTTAGTTAAACTGCACCTTTTATATACAACAATCACAAAACACCGGGATCCGCCGTACGAGCAGCAGCCTCATAAAAACGGCTGCATATGACGGTTCCGTCATACCGATGTGTTGATAATTATAACATTGTGCAAAAAAAACTGTCAATTTAAAATGACAGTAGCAGCACAATGAAATTGTCATATTGTAAATTTATCCCAATATCGTAATGTTAATTGGCAAAAATTTTTTCAATTAATAATTAAATATATTGCGTTAAATAAAAACAGAATTTATAATAAGAACAACATTTTTTATCACTGTGTTTGATTAATTCACACAAATTACATGATTATTGGAGTATTGATATGCAAAGAAAGAAAAGGAAGTATTCCCCCTTAATTATATTACTGCTGGTATTTGCCGCTGCTGCTGCCTGCGGCGCTGTTTTTGCAGGCTTTTTTGATGATACACCTAAAGCGGCTAAGCAAGATGGTATGCTTGTAGCATCCGACAAGGCAACGGTCATGATAATGGGCGTTGATTCAAGAGACGGTGATGTTGGCAGAAGTGATACACTGATGGTTGCAACTATCGATCCCAAGAAAAAACAGGCTGCCTTACTATCTATTCCGCGTGACACACGTGTCAAGATCCAAGGTCATGGTTGGGACAAGATAAATGCGGCTTATGCTTACGGTGGCCATAACCTTACCCGTCAAACAGTGGAACAATTTTTGGATGTTCCGATGGATCATTACGTAATAATCAATATGGAAAGTTTTCAAAAAATAATCGACGCCATCGGCGGTGTCGATATCGATGTAGAAAAGCGTATGATATATAACGATCCCTGGGATGACAACGGTGGCCTGCATATCGATTTATCTCCCGGCATGCAGCATATGGACGGAAAAACAGCTATCACCTACGTACGTTATCGTGATGAAGAAGGGGATATCGGCCGGATAAAACGGCAGCAAAAATTTATGAAAGCCGTTATGGATAAAGTACTTTCCCCATCGATCATTCCACGTATACCGGCAATCGTCGCCGAAATATTTGAAACAGTAAAAACCGACATGTCAATACGTCAGTTACTTGCTTTTTTTGGTTCCCTGCGCGAAGCCCAAAACAATGGATTAAAATCCGAAATGGTTCCTGGTATTCCTATGTATATTGATGGCATAAGTTACTGGATACCAGATATAACTAAATTGCGCAGTGCCCTGGCTGATACACTTGATATCGACATGACACCATCCATGCGTGCATCTATGGAACGGACCAACAGTGAATATAAAGATTCCATCCCATCAACGGCTCGGGAAATTCCGGCAGATGATCCGGCAATAGGCCGTTTACCGGATACACCGCATATCACCAAATCAACCGGTGATGAAAATAAATTAAAAAAATCCGACAAAACTTCTACTATCCCTAAAAGTGAATTAAAAGAACCTTCTGCCGGTCAGGACGCAGCAGACCATACTCAACAAAATTCACCAGCCGGGACTGCACCTTCTCGTGGCAATCAGTCGATTGGTAAAAACTAATCAATTAGTAAAAAAATCAATAAAATGCTTGCATTTTATTTTCAATTATGATAAAATCATTTTTGCTCGTAACTGATAGTTCTATAAATAAGAGTATCGGCGCCTTCGTCAAGCGGTTAANCGATTCCGCTCTGAGGCACCATCTGTTTGGACAATTTAGCCGGCCTGCCAGTTTAAAATTGACATGGTAGTCGGTCAATGCTATGATATACGGGGATAAAGTCCCCGTATATTTTTTTGTCATAGGAGGAACCCTGCCAAATGATTGAACGTTATACCAACCCAGAAATGGGACATATCTGGACACTTCAACATGAATTTGAAGTGATGCTTGACGTGGAAATAGCAGCTTGTGAGGCAATGGCTGATCTCGGAGAAATTCCTAAGGAAGCAGCCAAAAATATTCGAGCCAAGGCAAAATTTGATCTGCCACGCGTAAAAGAGATTGAAAAAGTTACCAATCATGACATTATTGCTTTCCTTACCAACGTTGCTGAATACGTAGGTGATGATTCCAAATATATCCACAAGGGACTTACTTCAAGTGATGTAAAAGATACCGCACTTGGTATTATGATGAAAAAATCAGCTGACATAATTATTGAAGATATCAAAAAATTGCGTGAAGTCTTATTACGCCGTGCCGATGAACATCGTCATACGCCCTGTATCGGCCGCACTCACGGCATCCATGCCGAACCGATGACTTTAGGACTGAAATTTGCTCTTTGGTATTCGGAACTGGGCCGCGACTTAGAACGTATCGAACATGCCCGCAAGATTGTATCGGTGGGTAAATTATCAGGTGCTGTAGGTACATATTCTAATATTGATCCCCGCATTGAAGAATTGGTGTGCAAAAAGCTGGGGCTTACACCTGTACCGCTGGCTACACAGGTGGTACAACGTGACCGTCATGCCGAATATATGACAATGCTTGCCATTACTGCCAGCTCTTTAGAAAGATTTGCTACAGAAATTCGTAATTGGCAGCGCACCGATATTCGCGAAGCTGAAGAATATTTCAGTCCCGGTCAAAAGGGATCTTCTGCCATGCCGCATAAACGCAATCCTATAACCTGCGAAAGAATCTCAGGTCTGGCCCGGCTGGTCCGCGGCAATGCATTAGCATCAATGGAAGATATAACATTATGGCACGAACGCGATATTTCTCATTCTTCCGTTGAACGTGTAATACTGCCTGACAGTACAATTATCGTTGATTATTGCTTACGCAAATTTACTAACATAATAGATAAATTACTCATCTACCC
This sequence comes from Pectinatus frisingensis, assembly GCF_015732285.1. Taxonomy (GTDB): domain Bacteria; phylum Bacillota; class Negativicutes; order Selenomonadales; family Selenomonadaceae; genus Pectinatus; species Pectinatus frisingensis. The sequence continues at coordinate 76,029 of NZ_WIQU01000040.1, read as the reverse complement.
TGATAATATGATGAAAAACATGAATAAAACCGGTGGTCTTATCTACAGTCAGCGTATCATGCTGGCAATTGTAAATAAGGGTGTCCTGCGCGAAGATGCTTACAAATGGGTGCAGCGCAATGCAATGCGCCGTTGGCTGGAAGGCGAAGATTTTCGCTCCAACATAGAAAAAGATCCTGATATTATGCATTACCTCACCAAAGAAGAAGTGGACAGCTGTTTTGATTATAAATGGTTCCTGCGTCATGTTGATATGATATTGAGCCGCTTTGGCATTTAATACCAACACTTTAATTTATCCAAACTATTCTACCATGAATGACTATTTGAATGAATTTTAAACCTGCAGTTTTACTGCTATAGAAAGAGGGATTCTATATGTCAACAGTCGTTGTTACAGGCACACAATGGGGTGACGAGGGAAAAGGCAAAATTGTTGATTATCTTGCTGAACAATCTGATATCGTTGTGCGTTATCAAGGCGGCAGCAATGCCGGACATACTGTAAGCGTCGGCGGCAAAGAATTTAAATTACGCCTCATGCCTTCAGGTATATTATACAAGGGGAAAAAATGTATCATTGGTGATGGTGTCGTTTTTGATCCCGAAGTGCTTCTATCCGAAATAGAAAACCTAAAAAAAGAAGGCATAGAAATTGCCGACTATCTGATTTCCAATCGGGCACAAGTGGTTATGCCTTATCATCGTTTAATGGATGGTTTGGAAGAAGACAACCGCGGCCATGCCAAGATCGGCACCACTAAGCGTGGTATTGGTCCTTGCTATATGGACCGTGACAGAAGAATCGGTATCCGCATGTGTGATCTCATCGATGATGAAGTATTTGCCGCTAAACTAAAAACTAATCTTGAAACCAAGAACCGTGAACTGGAGATACTTTACGGACAACAGCCACTCAGTTATGAAAAAATATTAAAGGAATACCGCGGCTATGCGGATAAACTTCGTCCCTTTATAATCGATACTCCTTCATATCTTAACAAAGCAGTCCGGGACGGCAAAAAAGTCCTGTTTGAAGGAGCCCAAGCCACAATGCTTGATATCGACTATGGTACATACCCTTATGTTACCGCTTCACATCCGATTGCCGGTGGCGTATGCGTGGGTGCCGGAATCGGTCCAAGAAACATCAACACTACGGTCGGTGTTGTAAAGGCTTACTGTACCCGCGTTGGTGAAGGTCCATTCCCAACAGAACAACTCAATGAGATTGGCAATAAAATCCGCAATGTAGGTCATGAATTTGGCACCGTTACAGGGCGTCCCCGTCGTACCGGCTGGCTCGATGCATGTGTTGTAAAATACGCCGGATATCTAGGCAGTCTGGATTATCTTGCCATCACCCGGTTAGATATTCTGGATCATTTTGATGAAATAAAAATGTGTGTAGCTTATAAATATAATGGCAAAATAATTGACGAAATGCCCGCCAACCTGCGTATTCTCGGTAAAATAGAACCGGTATATGAAACTTTTGCCGGATGGAACACCGATACGTGCGCTATCAGGAAATACGAAGATTTGCCTAAAGAAGCGCAAATATACCTAAAACGACTGTCCGAAGTCACTGATGTAAAAATCGGTTTTGTGTCAGTTGGTCCTAACCGTGATCAAACAATTGTCTGTGCTCACAATATATTTTAAGGATAAAACGGCATTGCATATTTTTATACAGTGCCGTTTTTTAGCAAAATGATGAATACTAACTTCTCTACTGAAACCCGTCTTACCAAACAGCTTTGTTTTGCTGCTGCCAGATATCTGATATGGCACAACATCGTTTTTCAATTATTTTTCGTCTTAGGTATTATTTTGACTGCTATATGTCCACTTTACATCATAAATGGTTATTCCTTCATTCAGGCATTTTGGGCTGACGTTGCTTTTATTCCCGGTATATTCCTTATCGCTGCACTCGGAACTGCACCATGGTTTATCGGCAAAAATTTCTATAAAAAAGACGGTGACTGCATCATTAAAATGACTTTTAGTGATACCGGCATCGTCGTCAATAAGAATCATGAAATAATTAAATTGAACTATACGGATATAAAAAAATATCATCAAACCAGCCAATACTTTTTTATCTGGACAAGGGAACTTGATTCGATCATGTATGTAATTGCCAAAGACACTTTTACAGAAGGTACCCCCGCTGATTTCACCCTATTTTTGCGTACAAGACTTGGCCAAACCAAAATTAATGATTAGGACTAATGACAATGAATGAAAATTTTATTACGGAGACCCGCTTTAATCGTAAACTTTGCCGCGAATTTATTAGTTATGTAAACCTTCATAAACAGATATGGTTATATGCCCTGCTTCTCGTACTTGTAAGTATTCTTGAATACAGGAACAGCCATTCCATAGAACGTATCGGCTTGTTTGTCCTGGCAATGTTTCTGATGTATTTTGTTGCCAGCTATATCAGTATGCTTATTCTAGTCAAACGCAGCGGAAAATCCTTGAAAATACGTTTTTATGAACATCACATGTTTATAGAAACAGACACTAAACGAGAAAAAATACCATATAACACCATAAGTAAAATAGTTGAACGAGATACTTGTTTTTATCTGTTCCTGAAAAAAAATAAAGGTTCATTTATAATTGAAAAAAAAGGTTTTTCTAAAGGCAATGTCACCAAATTTTATAATTTTATGACAGATCATTTGTCAATAAAAGCCACATAAAGGGGTATCGGTATATGAGTATTGTCGATAAAATCTTAACTGCCAATAAGGCATTCATGAAATCTTCCCATACACCTATCAGCAAATTTCCCCAATACCATGCAGCAATTGTTACCTGTATGGACACGCGTTTAGTTAATTTTTTGGAACCGGCCGCGGGAATAGAGCGCGGTACTGTGAAAATCATAAAGACAGCCGGTAATACTGTAGGCAGTGATTTTAATGATGTAATAAAAAGTCTTATGATTTGTGTTTATGAACTCCAAGTAAAAGAAATAGTAGTTATCGGACATTATCAATGCGGTATGGAGAAAACCACTTCACAAGGTCTTGTCGATCATATGCGCATCCATGGCATTAACGATAATATTATCAATGATATTTTGCCGGATTTAAGAAACTGGGCCGATGCATTCCACACATCCTGCCAGAATGTTACGGAATCAGTTGCCAATATCAAGGCCAGTAAGTATTTACCCGATGATATACCTGTGCATGGCCTTATCATTGACCCGGACACCGGAAAAATTGATTTAATAAAATAATATTAATATCAAATAAAATCCTATAAAAACCCACTGTATCTATTTTGAGGACAATCGTAGTCTGATAGTGCAGCGGGCTTTTTAATAATGTTTTACCTGATCATTTGCCAAAATTGGACTTTTAGTTCGAAAAATGGTAATATATATGTGAATATTTATGCTCTCAAGCGGCTATTCTGCCGTTTATTATACATTTGAGGTGAGAAAGTGGCAGACGATTTTGATAAAAATAACGAGACTCCAAATCAAGATCAGGGAGGATCTAACCAACTGGGAAATTTAGGCAAGGTCATTCCTGTTAAACTTGAGGAAGAGATGAAAACCTCTTATATCGATTACGCTATGAGTGTTATCGTTACGAGAGCGCTGCCTGATGTGCGCGATGGATTAAAACCGGTTCACCGTCGTATACTGTACGCCATGCAGGAAGCAGGTATGGCATCGAATAAACCTTACAAAAAATCAGCACGTATTGTCGGGGAAGTTTTAGGTAAGTATCATCCGCATGGTGACACTTCGGTATATGAAACAATAGTACGCATGGCACAAAACTTTTCCTATCGTTATATGCTGGCTGACGGACATGGTAATTTTGGTTCCGTCGATGGTGATTCGGCGGCGGCAATGCGTTATACTGAAGTCCGTATGTCTAAAATAGCCGAAATAATGCTGTCCGACATTGATAAGGACACTGTCGATTTCATGCCTAACTATGATGAATCCTTAAAAGAACCTACTGTACTGCCTTCCAAAATGCCAAATCTTTTAGTTAATGGCTCTGCCGGCATTGCTGTGGGCATGGCGACTAACATTCCACCACACAATTTAGGTGAAGTTATTGACGGCATCTTGATGATGATCGATAATCCTGATGTGACTATTGCAGAATTGATGACCGCTATCAAGGGACCTGATTTTCCTACCGGCGGATTGATTATGGGTACTGAGGGAATCATTTCCGCCTATACAACAGGCCGTGGTGCGGTAAAAATGCGAGCCTGCACCCATATCGAAGAAAAACCCAATGGTAAATCACGCATAATTGTCACAGAATTGCCCTATCAGGTAAATAAAGCCAGGTTGGTGGAAAAAATAGCGCAATTAGTCCGTGATAAAACCATAGAGGGAATTACCGGATTAAATGATGAATCTGATCGCAACGGCATGAGCGTTGTCATTGACCTGCGCCGTGATATCAACCCCGACGTAATTTTAAACCAGCTTTACCGTCATACTCAATTGCAAGATACTTTCGGCGTGATAATGCTGGCTTTGGTAGATGGACATCCACGGATACTGACTTTAACACAAATACTTAATTATTACATCAAGCATCAAGAAAGTGTTGTCCGTCGGCGGACACAATTCGACCTTGACAAGGCAAAAGCCCGTGCTCATATATTGGAAGGACTGACCATAGCCCTTGAAAATTTAGACGCAGTTATCTCCACTATCAGAAATTCCCGTACAGCCGATATTGCCAAGGAAAGTTTAACAGCTAATTATGGTCTCAGTGACAAACAAGCCCAGGCAATTCTGGATTTACGGCTGCAGCGTTTAACCGGTTTAGAACAGGAAAAAATTGAAGAAGAATATAAACAGGTTTTACAAACAATCGAAGAATTAAAAGATATTTTAGCCGATGAACAGAAAATCCTCAATATTATTAAGGAAGAACTTATTGAAGTAAAACATAAGTTTAATGACAAACGCCGTACTCAGATAACTCAGGACCTTTCGGAAATCAATCTGGCCGATTTAATTGCCGAGGAAGATATCGTAGTAACTATGACGCATAATAACTACGTTAAACGCCAGCCTGTAGCTGTTTACAGGAGTCAAAAGCGCGGTGGGCGCGGTGTAACAGGCATGGGGACCAAAGAAGAAGATTTTGTAGAAAATATGATAATAACCTCTACGCATAGAAAAATCCTTTTCTTTACCAACCGTGGCCGCGTATATCAATTAATGGGTTATGAAATTCCTGAATCAGGCCGGACTGCTAAGGGAACTGCCGTAATAAATCTTCTGCCGGTCGAACCAGGTGAAAAAATAACGGCTGTCATCCCCATAGATACTTTTGATGACCATAAATATTTATTTATGACTACTAAAAATGGTATCATCAAAAAAACTGTTCTCAGTGAATATGATACGGCCCGGAAAAAGACTGGTCTTATTGCATTATCCCTCGACGATGATGACGAATTAATTGCAGTAAAGCTGACCGACGGCGATCGCCAGGTGATTTTGGGTACTAAAAAAGGCTATGCTATTTCCTTTAAGGAAAGCGATGTACGTTCTATGGGACGCAACACACGCGGTGTCAAAGGCATTTCTTTACGCCCCGATGATGCCGTCATCGGCATGGATAATGTTCACAGCGGTGCCGAAGTCCTCACAGTAACACAAAACGGCTATGGAAAGCGCACTTCCGTTACGGAATATCGTCGTCAAACCCGTGGGGGTAAAGGTATAATCAATATTAAGGTTACTGCAAAAACCGGCGAAGTCATCGGTATAAAAGTGGTCCGCCAAGACCAGGAATTTATGTTGATAACAAATGAAGGTATCGTCATTCGTTCTGAAATCAATGGAATTTCCGTGATCAGCCGTAATACCCAGGGAGTAAAACTAATGAAAACAGAAGCTAATGACAGTGTCGCAGCCATGGCTGTATTTGATTCTGAAAATGATGCTTGATTTTCGTTATTTTAAAGGAGCATCCTGATGAATGATCTAGGAAAACTGATGATATATGCCGGTCTGATATTGATTATCGCCGGACTGATATTTCATTTTGGCGGAAAGTTTCTGCCGCTTGGTAAACTTCCCGGTGATTTCAAGTGGGAAAGCAAGGGGTTCGGTATATATTTTCCTCTGGCTTCCTCAATACTCATAAGTATATTATTAACTATTATTTTAAATTTATTCTCAAAGCATTGAACAGTGCCCGGCAGTGTGAAAACATACTGCCGGGCATTTACTTACTGTTCTTATCAATAAAAATATGATAGAATACTCGTATAGTTTATTATAAATTGCTGTTATATAATTCATATTTATTAAAGGGGCGATTATCCATGCATATTCCTGACAATTATCTGAGTCCTTCTACCTGTGGTGTCTTCACGGCAATAATGATTCCCATATGGTATTACTCGATTAAAAAGGTAAAAGAAGAATTGCCCAAGAATAAACTACCGCTTATCGGTGTCGGCGCCGCCTTTTCTTTTTTATTAATGATGTTTAACCTGCCTATCCCCGGCGGCACCACAGCACATGCCGTGGGAGGCACTCTCGTAGCTATTTTGCTTGGTCCTTATGCCGCTTGTATTGCCATAAGCGTAGCTTTGCTTATACAAGCCGTAATTTTTGGTGACGGTGGCATCATATCATTTGCCGTAAATTGTTTCAATATGGCTTTTTTGCTTCCTTTCAGCGGTTATTATATTTTCCGGTTGATAAAAAATATCCTGCCAACTTCTTTGGGAGAGAAAACCGCCATTGTCATCGGCTCATACATCGGTATCAATATTGCTGCCTTTGCTGCCGCCGTTGAATTCGGCATACAACCACTGTTGTTTACCGATGCTGCCGGTCATGCACTATACTGTCCATACCCTATATCAGTAGCAGTTCCGGCAATGATGCTTGCCCATTTGCTGGTGGCCGGTGTTGCTGAAGCAATTTTCACTTTGGCAATTTACGAATTCATCGTCAAAGTATCTCCCGGTATAATACACAATGGACAAAAGATTAAAACTAATCCTGTTTTCGTATTGATGATCGTTCTTGTAATTGCATCACCCTTGGGGCTTTTAGCTGATGGTACAGCCTGGGGTGAATGGGGTGCCGATGAAATAGCCGGAGATACATCATTAGGAACTGTACTGGGTTATATTCCTGATAAAATTGCTAATGGTTTCAACTATCACGCTTTGCTGCCAGACTATACGATGACCGGCATGCCCGACATCATCGGTTACATTTTATCTGCTGTCATCGGTACAGCTGCCTTGATAATAATTTTTAAACTAATAGGATCACATAATGATACAAATAAAGCCGTCTGATGACCACTCTGGAAAGCTATTGACCAATATGCCGGCATGGCTTGGTGATAATGATGATTATCAACCGGTCAACGATAATGAAAATTTTCTCAGCAAAACAATTTTAAGTGTTATTACTAAATTAACAGCATTGCGAGAAAATTCTACCGCCCATACTGATGTTTTTTTTACCGCTTCGTTTAAAATTTTTCTTACAATCCTGCTAATTTTATTTATATCTTTATCACATCAACTATTATTCTTATCTATTGTACTTTCCGGATTCTTGATTTATCTGTGCAGTTTAACCGGCTGTACTATTCTCAGAATATTAAAACCGGCCGCATTTGCCGCCTTATTCTCTCTTTTAATAATATTACCGGCCGCGCTTTTTGAGCGAAGCAGTTTTTTCTTACTACCATTCAAAGTTTTTTTAACCACCGGTGCAGTCACTGCTTTGGCATTATCCACACCTTTTTACAGTATTACCAAAGCATTGGGCGGGCTGCATATCCCCGGCCTGTTCATCATGATACTTGATCTGACCGTCAAATATATTGTACTCCTGGGACATACCGCTCAGGAATTACTTACGGCACTGCATCTGCGTTCAGTAGGAAAAAACCACCAAAAATATCAAAGTCTGGGAAATATTTTGGGCATGACTTTCATAAAATCACAAGAATATGCATTAGCCACCCATGATGCTATGTTATGTCGCTGCTTCACCGGAGAATACCATATTTCGCAGCAGCACCATATGGAAATACGCTATATTGTCTATGTTATGATAATTATTATCTTATCAAGTATATATTTTTTTACAGAGGGATATCTATAATATGACCGCTCTAATAAAATTGTCTCATATAAATTACAGTTATGAAAAGATTCCTGCCCTCCATGATATTTCTCTTGAAATTAAATCTGGTGAATTCATCCTACTTACCGGACCTAACGGATGCGGCAAATCAACTTTATTTAAACTATTGAATGGCCTGATATTCCCTTCCAGTGGTAAATATTTTTTTGACGGACAGCCAATCACCCCTTTGTCCTTAAAGGACAATCTGACTGCCAAAAAATTCCACAAACGCATTGGTTATGTATTCCAAAATCCCGATACCCAATTATTTAACCCAACTGTTTACGATGAAGTTGCCTTTGGGCCACGGCAAATGGCTTTTACCGAATCTGCAACAGCTGCACGGGTAACCGAACTGCTTGACTTTTTAAAAATAAGCCATCTAAAAAACAGGGCTCCTTATCATCTAAGCGGCGGTGAAAAGAAAAAAGTATCTATCGCGGCAGTTTTAGCACTCAATCCTGATGTCTTGATGATGGATGAACCATTAAATGGGCTCGACGAGAAATCGCAGATTTGGATAAAAGATTTTATCTCTGCTTTCTCCGCTGTCGGGAAAACCATGCTTATAACTAATCACGAGCGGGATTTATTAAATATAAAAGACAGCCGAATAATTCAATTCAACGAACAACACCAATTGGTTTAATGGTGCTTTAAATACCGTCTAAATTTATCCGCATCAGTATTCACCACTAACTCCTCTGGAAAACCAGATTGCTGCAAAATCTCATAAACGTATTTATGATTTCCTACATCAGCATCAATGTGGGCATCACTGTCCATGATGACACTGACTTCATATTTTTTACAAAGCTCCAGCATTATCAATGCGTTTTCCCGTGAATGAATGCGTCCACTATCAGGCTTATAGGAACTATTATTAAGTTCCAGCAATACATTATTTTTCTTTGCTGCCTGCACCACAGCCAAAAAGTCAATCGGATACATTCCATTATCCGGATGTCCGATTATACTGACATAAGGATTTTCCATCGCCCGCAAAAGTGCTCGGGTGTTATCTGCAACATTTCCTGGTTTTATACATTGTTCATGCAGACTTATTATGGCATAATCAAGTTTTTTTAATGTTGTCACAGGCATATCAACACTGCCATCATAACTCATTACATTAACTTCTGCCCCCATCATCAGCATCATACCGCATTGATTTCGATCAATAACTTTAAAATTATGAAAATACATATCATGACAAGTTCCTGGTAATGCCGGTGCATGTTCGGTCACTCCGATAATAGACAGGCCTTTTTGCCTGCCTGCTGCAATCATTTCAGACAGACTGCTGTAAGCATGTCCGCTCATAATTGTATGCATATGCATATCCAACACATCTTTCATTATGTTTACTCCTTTTTTATTTAATTTCTTTATGCTTTTATTCTGATATAGATATCACTGGATGTCAATGTTCACAAATCTGATAACTTTTATTGTATAATTAAAGACTTATTAACAATTTTACACATATTTTGCACACAGATATGGTATAATAAGCATAAATGTTATAATAATTTTTTATAGGGTACGAACGGGGAGGTAATCTTATGCTGCTCAGAGATATAAAAATTATTGCTGCTGAAAAGGGCATCGATACAAAGCGATTACGTACTAAACGAGATGTCATTCACGCTATTCAAAAGCTTGAGGGTAATCAAGAATGTTATGGTTCAAATGAGTCATGCAATAATGCGGTTTGTTGCTGGCACTCTGACTGCATTAAACCCAAACCCCACAATACAAAAAAACTTTAATCCATAAGACCATCAATAATATATATTATTGAATAAAACGGCTTCACGAAAATCAAAAGATTTTGTGAAGCCGTTTTATTTATGCCCATTATATCAGGAACGCAATGCAGCATTGTAATTTTTTTGCAGCGCTGTCACAATTTCTGCGAAACCAGCATCCACTTCCTGGTCGGTAAGAGTCTTTTCATTTGCTTGGAAAATTAGGGCAAAAGTCATACTTTTTTTGTCCTTATCAACCTGTTTTCCTTCGTATACGTCAAACAAGTCCAGCCTGCTCAAATATTGTCCGGCCGCCTTATTTATCGTCTTTTCAACTGCCGCAGCAGCTGTATCACGATCTACAATTATTGATAAATCTCGCGTAACTGCAGGATATTTGGGTAAAGTTTTACTCTTTAATCCCCTGCCCGCATATTTCATCAGCGCTGCCACATCAGCTGTGAAAATATAAACCGGTTTTGTAATATCAAATGCAGCTGCAACTGAAGGATGTAACTCACCTACAATAAATATTGTATCGCGGCCTTTTTTAAAAAATGCCGTTTTGCCCGGATGCATAACAAAATGCTCACCGTTTTCCACTGTATAATGTTTTATCGATAATCTGTCTAATAATATTTCAATAATACCTTTTGCATCGTAAAAGTCGACAGGTTCCGCATCTTGGTTCCAGCCAATAACATCCCTTCTGCCGGAAACAGCACCAGCAATTTTTAATTTTTCAAGCGGTTGTTCGGTGACAGGTAATGTTTTAGGCTGAAATACCGTGCCAATTTCAAATATTTTTATATCATTATTCTTACGAGAAAAGTTACGTGTCAGGTTTTCCATTACGGAACTGAGCAGACAAGTCCGCACTAGTGGATATTCATCAGTAAGCGGATTCATTATGGGAATTGCCTGACGGGCATGATGATCTGCCGGCATATTTAATTTATCAAAAACTGACGGATGCGTGAAACTAAATGACACTGTTTCACAAAGGCCCTGGCTTACCATGATCTGCTTGATTTTATCAACAAAATCCTGCCGCTCCGACTGCTTTCCCTGTAAAGCAGTACCAGACGGTAAAGTTGCATCTATTTTATCAAATCCATATATACGGGCAATTTCCTCAGAAATATCCTGCATACAATTTATATCATTACGCCAGGACGGAACATCCACTGTGATGTATTTTTCTCTGTCAACTGCATTTATTTCCAGTTTCTGCAAAATCTCCAGCATGGTTTGTTTACCGATGTTTGTCCCTAAATGTCTATTTATCGCTTCAACAGTAAAATTCACCGTAACCGGATTTTTTTTAGTTGGATAAACATCCAAAATACCTTTACATACAGTACAGGCTCCCATGCTTTGCAGCAATTGAGCTGCACGATCAAGAGCACGAGTGGTATTTTCAATATCCGTACCACGTTCAAATCGTCCCGAAGCTTCTGAGGACAAACCACAGGCCCGTGCTGTGCGACGAATATTAGGACCGTAGAATCTGGCGGCTTCCAAGATTACATCAGTAGTTCCAGCGGTTATCTCTGTTTCCATGCCACCCATTATCCCCGCCAATCCGGCTGCTTTTTCTTCATCAGCAATAACCAGCATATTATCACCGGCTTTGCGGGTTGTATCATCCAGTGTGTGCAGCAATTCGCCTCTAATCGCCCGGCGGGCCGTCAGTTTATGCCCTTCCACCATATTATAATCATAAGCATGCAGCGGCTGCCCCAATTCAATCATAACAAAATTTGTTACATCTACAACATTATTTATCGACCGTATGCCCGCGCCATCCAAACGCTGTCGCATCCATTCCGGTGACGGTCCCACTTTTACATTTTTAAACATACGGGCAGAAAACCGTTGACATAAATCCGCAGCTTTTATATCAATGGAAAGTACGTCTTTTATTGCCGTCGGATCATCTTCCTGTACTGTGATAAGCGGCCATTTTATCGGATTACCGGTTAAAGCTGCCACTTCACGCACCAATCCATATACGCTAAAGCAATCACTGCGATTGGCTGTCAGTTCAAATTCTAAGACGACATCATTAAGCCCCAGTACATCTTTTACATTTATTCCCACCGGTGTGTCATCTGGCAATATATATATACCAATCTTTTGTTTTTCCGGCAACATTTCCAAATCCAGTTTTAACTCTTGGGCCGAACACAACATGCCCCACGACATCACACCGCGCAATTTTCCTTTAGAAATTTTCATACCATTGGGTAAATGCGCCCCAACCATTGCCACCGGCACTATTTGCCCCTCGGCGACATTTTTTGCTCCGGTCACTATAATCAAATTTTCTGCCATTCCTACATTTAGCGTACAAATCTGCAAGTGATCAGAATTTTCATGCGGTACTATTTTTTCTATTCGTCCGGTTATTACTTTTTGCAGTCCTTCACCAGGATCAATGATGCTTTCGACCGGTATCCCGGCCATTGTAAGCATGTCAGCCAATTTTTCCGGTGTTTGAGTAAAATTGATATAATCCTTAAGCCATTTTATAGATACTTGCATACAAATACTCTCCTCCTATAACAACATCAGCAAAATTGTTTTAAAAATCGCAGATCATTATCAAAAAATAACCTCAGGTCTTCTATTCCGTAAGCGAGCATAGCTACGCGTTCAACTCCCAGACCAAAAGCAAACCCGCTGACCTTTTTGGGATCATATCCGCTCATTTCCAATACACGCGGATGAACCATTCCAGCTCCCAATATTTCCAGCCAGCCAGTGCCCTTGCATACCCGACATCCTTTGCCATGACACATTACACAACTTATATCTACTTCAGCACTTGGTTCGGTAAATGGGAAAAAACTGGGACGAAAACGCAGTTTAAGATCATCATTAAACAATTGCTGCATGGCCATAGTAAGAGTTCCCTTCAAATCGGAGAATTTAATATTTTCGTCAATGCATAATCCTTCCACCTGAGTAAACATCGGTGAATGAGTCGCATCATAATCATCACGACGATATACACGGCCGGGTGCTATTATCTTTATTGGACTATTCGGTTCGTGTGACTGCATTGTGCGGGCCTGCACCGGTGAAGTCTGCGTACGCATAAGAATTTCATCAGTAATATAAAATGAATCCTGCATATCACGTGCCGGATGATCTTTGGGTAAGTTCAATGCTTCAAAATTAAAATAATCTGTTTCTATCTGCGGTCCTTCCGCTATAGAATATCCCATGCTGCGGAAAATATCCTTTAATTTATTCAGTGTTAATGTCAACGGATGAAAATGACCCAATTCCCGTTTACGTCCAGGCAGAGTCACATCAATTTTTTCCGTGGCCAATCTGTCGGAAAGTTCACGCGCCTTCAATGCTGTCTGCTTTTCTTCAATCAATGATTCAATATCTGCACGCACTTTATTGACAAGCTGCCCGATTCGCGGCCGTTCTTCCGGTGCCAATTTTCCCATACCGCGCAGTATAGCCGTGAGCGAACCTTTTTTACCAAGATATCTTACTCTTTGTTCATTAAGAACTGTCAAATCATCGGCTGCTTTTATGGCTGCCAATGCCTTTTCTTTAATTTGTATTAATTCCTGTTCCACAATAAATACCTCCGATAAAATCAAATGATTAAATCCACCCAAAAATAAAAAAACTCCGCCCCTGCAAGGGGCGAAGTAAAATCCGCGGTACCACCCTAATTGATACTCAATATGACTTTAACGCAGCCAACGCCACAGTTACACAGAAAACCTTCACAATGGAACTCAAAAGTGAACTTCTGCCCATACTTTTAATATCCCTCTCAGCCTAAACGATATTCTCTGTATAAAAGAATGAACATACTCTCTTTTTCATCATTAATTTAACAATATATAATTTTAAGCACCGATAAGTATAGCATAAAATATCTTCATTATCAATTGTGCTTCTCAGGTAAAACCGAACTGTTTCCCGACAGACGCAGGTAATAATAAACTGCCAGAATACCACAAAAGATCCAGCCAATAATCAATGATGTTCTGGTATCATCATTGATCCACATACCGACCGTCACAAAGACCAGAAATATCAGACAAAAGTAATTACTGTAAGGATAAAGTGGTGATTTGAAAGGATGTTGATCCATTATTTTTTTACCATAACTTTTGCGGAAATTTTTCTGTGCTATTGCTAAAACAAACCACGCAATCATTCCAGGAAATACACTGGCGCTATAAATGTACAAAAATAATTTTGAATCCGGAATCAAGTAATTCAAAACAACACCTAAACTCAATAGTGCCATTGTAATAAATATTGCATTACGCGGCACTCCGGTTTTTGACAATTTTCCCAGCCATTTAGGCGCCTGATTGTTTTCCGACAAAGTATACAGCATCCGTCCGGCACTGTAAATACCGCTGTTGCATCCCGATAAGGCCGCGGTCAAAACAACAAAGTTTATTATACCGGCCGCTGCCGTTATACCTATTTTAGCAAATATTGTCACAAACGGACTACCCAGCATACCCAGTTGATTCCAAGGATAAATAGTAATTACGATAAAAATCGCCCCGATGTAAAAAATGAGTATACGCCAAACAATTCCCTTAATCGCTTTTTGCAATGTTTCCCGTGGATGTTGAGCTTCACCGGCAGTTATCCCGATTAACTCCACCCCTTGGAAAGATGCCGTCACTATACATAATGCTGCCAGCATTCCGCTAAATCCATTTGGGAAAAAACCGCCATGAGTCCAAAGATTGGAAAACCCTATCGGTTGTCCCCCGTTTCCTATACCAAATAATATAAGACCAAACCCAACGACTATCATCACAACAATTGTTGTGATTTTTATAATAGAAAACCAAAATTCAAATTCACCATAATATTTTACTGCCGCCATATTGGCAAGTGTCACAACAAGCAGGCCGCCAAAAGCTGAAATCCACTGCGGCATAAAGGGAAACCAATATTTTACATAAATACCGATTGCCGTTATTTCCGACAAGCCCACAGTCACCCACAAAAACCAATAGCACCATGCTGTAAGATAACCAGCAAACGGGTGAATATATTTATATCCATATGAAGCGAAAGAACCTGTCACCGGCTCAAGATACAGCATTTCCCCCATAATGCGCATTACAAAAAAAATCACCAGTCCGGCCACACCATAACACAGCAAAACTGACGGCCCGGCTGTCTGAATAGTACTGGCTGACCCCATAAACAAGCCTACGCCGATCGTTCCTCCCAATGCTATCATTTCGACATGACGTGCCTTTAAATTACGTTGTAAATTTTTTTCTTCCATATATTTTATTCCTTCTCTTATTATTCGATAGGCATGGACTAAGCCGATATAGCCATGCCCTGTACCACTATATTTATCAATAGCAGCCGTTTTTATCCTATTCACCGAATAATGCAGACTGTAAATTTATCTCAGGTTGGGGAAAATGAAAAAACGGCCTTAAAAGCGTAGCTGTATCTTCTATTTAAAGGACTATCCTGCTGAAATCAGCTGTTTTTTTAACTAAATTATCTATATTTTTCAACAAACCCAACCGATTATTTTTTATCACTTCATCTTTATCCATTACCATTACCTTATCAAAAAACATATCAATCGGTGCCGTTAATTTTGTTAACTCATCAATTACTCCCGCATAATCATACTTGTATTCGGCGACGGCTTTTTTTACCGTAATATAACTGTCATAAAGCGCTTTTTCTTCCCTACAGGTAAACAAGGCCGCATCCATTTGCAAATTATCCGTTTTTGCAATATTACTGACTCTGATGAAAGCCTGTATTGCTGCCGACAAGTCTCCTTCGAGCACCTTAGTATTGATTACCTTGGCTTTTTTATATGCTGCATAAATATCATCAATAGTTCCACTGACAGCATCAATAACATCGTAACAAATACCATCCGCAGTGAGTACAGTATTAAACCGTGATTTTATAAAATCGACAATACTATTCAATAATCCGGTTTTTTTATTAGAATTAATATCAAGCAGACTCATTGCCTTATCAATGAACTTTGTCAAAGATATATTTATCTGTCCCTCAATCAATATATTGACAATTCCCAGCGCCTGTCTGCGCAAGGCAAATGGATCCTGCGACCCAGTCGGAACAAGACCGCGGCTGAAAGTTGCCGTAATATTATCAATTTTATCGGACAGGCTGACCAGTCGGCCGGCTACTGTTCCCGGTAATCTATCCCCGGCAAATCGCGGCATGTATTGCTCATCTATCGCCGTTGCCACAGCACCACTTTCACCATCCAACAGCGCATATTCACGCCCCATAATTCCCTGCAGTTCGGTAAATTCGCAAACCATTCCGGTAACAAGATCAGCCTTGGATAAAAAAGCTGCCCGTTTGGCCGCATCCAAATCAACCGGAGTCGCATCAACTGCCCTGCCCAAATATTGTGCCAACTGTTCCAAGCGCAGGGTTTTATCATAAACACTGCCAAGTCCTTCCTGAAAAACAACAGCCTTTAATTTTTCGAGATAATCAGCTAATTTCTTTTTCCGGTCTTCATCAAAAAAGAATTGTGCATCAGCCAATCTTGCTCTCAGCACACGTTCGTTGCCATGCTGCACTGTTGGCAATGATTTAGTGCCGCCATTTCGCACCGTAATAAATAAAGGCAACAACTTCCCAGCAGCATCTGCAACCGGAAAATACCGCTGATGTTCACGCATCGGTGTAATTACAGCTTCCTTAGGCAGCTGTAAATATTTATCCTCAAATCTGCCGCATAACGCTGTGGGATATTCAACCAAATAGGTGACTTCTTCCAGCAATTCATCTGTTATTTGCGCAATGCCATTATTTTTTTCCGCCAGTTCTTTAATTTGCTTTTCGATCATTGTCCGACGTTCAATTTGATCAACTATAATATGGAGATTTTTCAATACTTCTTCATACTCTGAAGCATTAGGGATAATATGCTCACCATCGCTTAAAAACCTGTGTCCACGTGTTTTATTACCCGATTTCACATTTGCAATAGTAAAATTAATTATTTCATCACCAAACAATGCCACGATCCAACGAATCGGCCGGACAAAATGAAAATCCAAATCAGCCCAACGCATGGTTTTAGGAAAATTTAAATTTTCTATAAGTTCCGGTAAAATCACTGACAGTAATTTTGCTGTTGCCTTTCCCTGCTCATGAACGACAGCGTATACATATCCGTCTTTCACCGTCAATTTATCCACCGGAATATTTTTGCCCCGGGCAAATCCTACCGCAGCCTTAGTCGGATTTCCCGCTTTATCAAAAGCTATTTTAGTCGACGGTCCCTTGTGTTCTATAGAAATATCCGCCTGTTTTTCCGCCATGCCTTTTATCAGTAAAGTAATACGGCGCGGCGTTCCCAGCGTTCTTATTCCAGACACATCAATATGCAGCTGGTCAAACTTATCAGCTGCTTTTACTTTAAGCTGCTGCAGAATCCCAGGCATAAAATGTGCCGGAACTTCCTCCGTGCCTATTTCTAATAGTAAATCCCTACTCATCATTTAACACCTCGATTTAACATTGGATAGCCAAGCTCCTCACGCTGCTTTAGATAGCATTTTGCACATTGCCGTGACAAATTCCTGACTCTGCCGATAAATGCCGTACGTTCAGATACGCTGATTGCACCTCTGGCATCAAGCAAATTAAATGTATGTGAGCATTTCAAAACATAATCATACGCAGGATGGACAAATCCCAGTTTAATTATACGCAAAGCCTCTTTTTCATATTTGTCAAATAAATCAAATAACATCTTTGTATCGGCTAATTCAAAATTATACGTAGACTGTTCGAATTCATTTTGTTTAAATACATCACCGTATGTGTAATCGCCTGACCAAACTATATCAAAAACATTTTCCCTGCCTTGGATATACATAGCCAGACGTTCCAATCCATAAGTAATTTCTGAAGCCACCGGTCTTATATCCACACTGCCCACTTGTTGAAAATATGTAAACTGTGTTATTTCCATACCATCCAGCCAGACTTCCCAGCCAAGACCCCAGGCACCCAAAGTCGGTGATTCCCAATTATCTTCAACAAACCGAATATCATGGTCTTCCGGATGAACCCCAAGTTTTTTTAAACTGGCTAAATAAAGTTCTTGAATATTATCAGGTGATGGTTTCATAATAACCTGAAACTGGTGGTGCTGGAACAACCTATTGGGATTTTCCCCATAACGTCCGTCAGCCGGGCGGCGTGATGGTTCAACATAGGCAACATGCCATGGCTCAGGTCCTAATACGCGCAAAAAAGTCGACGGATTCATTGTTCCGGCTCCTTTTTCTACATCATAAGGCTGCATTAATATACAGCCCTGCTCAGACCAAAAATTTTGCAAAGCCAAAATAATTTCTTGAAATGTCATAAAATAAAAACCTCCTCTTATTGTTTCGGCAATATTTTAATAATAAACTGTATAAATAAAAATAAAACCGTCCCTGTGATATTAACAACATCACAGGGACGGATATAAATCCGCGGTTCCACCCTGATTGGCATAAGCCCGCTTTAAATATTAATTTTTCACAGCTAACAGCCTGCCGTCAGTCCCAACAACGCCTTTCACCACCGCGCCTCGCTTTACTACAGAACTGAATAATACTGCTCATCGCTAAACGTATATAGTCTACCAGATAAAAATTTTTTTGTCAATAAACCATAACATGTTTATCATCTGCACAAAACAATCATTTAAATTAAATCATAATAAAGAACTTTCTATGCTCCACTAAAATACATTTCTTTTATTATTACCTATATATTTATATTTCCATACCACTTTTAAGCTAAGTCCGGGCTGCCCGGTATTTTTGCCTCACATGTTATTTTCATCATGCGTGCGTTGCAAATCATAGCACAACGATTCCATCGCCCGCCGGGCAACAGCCACAGGACATTGGCTGCTGCAAATGGAACAATGCCCGCAAAGCTTATTGATTGCCCGTATAGCTGACTCGACGTTTTTTATATCATCATTTTCCGGCGTAACAATCACCATTCCTCAGAAATTTTACACAAACTTGTCCTATTTACTATAAATATCCGGATAATTTTTTAATAGTGCCTGTCCGATAGTTGACCCGATTATTTCCTTACCGATCATATCAGGATGCAGTCCATCAGTCGTAAAGTCATTTCGCAGCAATCCACTGTTATCAGTCAAAAGGGACGCAACATCTATTGAATTTTTGTAGGACATTATCCAATTATTAACCGTATTTAACTGAGACTGCCAGTCATCAGGCGGATTTCTGCCGACAATTTGCATCTTAGCCGGTTCGACAGGTGTAACTGTTACCAATACCGGTATAATATTGTTATCAATACACAGCTGTCGTATCTGTGACAAATTATTTATGACCTCCTGAGCCGTTATTCCGGTTCGGATGTCATTTACACCGCCCATTATCACCAGGACCTGCGGCTTAAATGGAAGTACGTCGGACGTAAAACGTTTAAGCATTGCACTCGTGGTATCCCCACTATAGCCAATGTTCAATACCGGAACCGGGCAATATGTCTGCCAGTCATATATAAGATACCCCGGTGGCGTACTAATTGCCCCGCCGCCATGTGTAATACTATCTCCCAAAGCTGCTGTAATAATATTTTTATTGATTACAGAAAAATATATCGGCTTTGACCAGTGGCTTATCGGACGATCATTGACATTTCTCGCCTGAATAGTCCAATAATATTGTCCAGGTTTTACATAGGCTGACGGATCATAAAAATCAAACCCTGTATCCGTCTTATATTCATGTAATAAGGTATCTGCCGTGCCAAATCTGCCACTATCACTGTGATAAACACGTATCGCATACTTGGCTGCATTCAAGTATGGTATCCATGAGTATGTGGGATAAACCGGTGTATATTTCATCTTGTCAAATTGTGTTGTCGCAATAGGACGATCACTGTTTATTATTGCATTCGACAAAGGTTCCGGCTTGCTGTATTCACTTACCGGAGCGCCGTTATAATCGAGTCCTTGTACCTGCCAATCCAAATTTTTAAAATCAACAGACAAATCCTTCACATCCAGCTCACATCCAGCAGCATATATAGGCTTAACTGTTTTCAATATCACTGTTTTATCGGTGATATTAAGCCTGTACTGAACAGCACCGGCTATTGGTGTCCACTTAATACTTACCTTATTCACCGAGTCACTTATTGTCCCTGTATAATCCGCCTTATCATGCATAGGCGCCGCCACAGCTGTCTGCGACAAACAAACCAATGACAATATTCCCATAAACACAATACGCAGCAATATATGCATCCCCCTTATCCATTTGCCTAATCAAATAAATTACCAAACAAAACCATTATAACACAAAAAAAAGCATCAAATCATAAAGTAAATGATTCGACGCCTTTTTATTATATCAAGTTTTTGTTCTAACTGTTACGTATTGGAATCGCGATTATCCGGAATATTGGTAATAATACGTCCCAATCTTATCCCTGACAGCCAGTTCCAAGCCCACTTCAAGGCAACTGTTATATTGGTATGGGCTCCCGCCAAACGTATCAAATGTACAGTCAGCCAGGCACTCCAGGCAAAAAAGCCCTTCATTTTCCAGCTGCCTTTACACATGACTGCCTGGCCCCGACCGATTGTTGCCATGCTGCCAACATCATGATAAGTAAATTCCTGCAGTTTATTTTGCCCTTTAATAAGGCTTTTTACATTTGCCACACAAACAACAGCCCCTTGTGTTGCAACAGGTGCTATTGTCGCCAACGGATGTCCATCTTGTTCAAGATGAGCACAGTCACCGATAGCGAAAACTTCCGGATGCCCAGGAACCTGCAGTGTTTTTCCAACGATAATCCGACCAGCCCGATCAACTTCGGCACCAAATTTGGCAATCATTGGTACTGCTTTCACCCCTGCCGCCCAGATTACAGTGCGTGTAGCTATTTTGGTCCCGTCTTTTAATGTAAGACCATCTTCATCACAATCTACCACCTGAGTATTAAGACGTACGTCAACCTTCTTCTTTTTCAGAATTCGCACTGTTTCATCACGCAAATCAGGTGGCATCATCGGCAATACCTTATCAGTAGCTTCAATTAGAATTATAGACACTTCATTTAAATCAAGTCCATGATACTCATCTTTCATTGCCATATAGACTAACTCAGAAAGAGAACCAACTTCTTCAATTCCTGTAGGTCCACCGCCCACACAAACAAATGTAAGCATTTTTTTACGTACATCCGGATCTTTTTCACGTTCAGCCCGTTCAAACATATGCAACACATGATTGCGTATATGAATAGCTTCCCGCAGCGTTTTCATGCCATAAGTGGAATAAGCCAACTTATTCATGCCAAAATAATTAGTAGTAGACCCAGCGGCAAGAATAAGATAATCGTACTTAACATGCCCATAAGGTGTAATTACTTCCTTATTTTTCGCATCAAATCCCTGTACATGTGCCAACATGAACCGCACATTTTTGTTCTTACGGAAAAATGTTCTTATTGGATACGCAATTTCATCAATTGACAGCATTGATGTAGAGACTTGATACAACAACGGCTGAAATAATTGAAAATTATTGCGATCAATCAATGTGACATCCACATCTTCCCGAGCGAGCAATTTTGCTGCCTTGATTCCCCCGAATCCGGCACCCACAATCACTACATGAGGTCTTTTCCCCGACATATTTCCCACTCCCAGCGTAAAAAATCCACTTGGCATAATCTGTGTCAAGCAATGTTTTAGTACAATAAGTATGTACTTTTTGTCACAAAGTTATTATAAACGATTGTGAATAAAATAACAATAGTATTAATGATAAAAATAAATTTTTTTTATTAAAAATTTATTTTATCATATGAATAATTAATTGTTTTATATTATGTTGACTTTTTATATTTAATAAACTACAATCAATTTAATGCAATTAATGCCAATATTCATACAAATTTATTAACATCTTAGAGGAGATCATATAATGAATTATCCGGAAAATATAAAAAGCGATACTGATATTTTCAATTCTTTCAGTTTTACTATTCCCTTGGTAAAACAACTTTTGCCAAATATATCGCTTATCGCAATATCCGATTTGACACAATATCTTGCTTGTGAAAAAGAAGCATCACTCAATAATGACATCCAAAAAGGCGGTGCCATTAACTCAGATGTCAAAGAATGTCTAAACAACAAAACCCGTATCAGTAAAACCAGTTCCGACGGCAGACAAAAAATTACCGTGATTCCCCTATACAATGCCAGTAATGAAATTATCGGCACATTAAGTGCCTTCTGCACCAGCGCCGCTGCCAACGACAATTTAATAAAAGCTGTAAAAGACGTAGTTTCTTCCACACAAACAGCTTACCAATCTATAGAACAAGTTGCCAACAGTGCCGGTGAATTAGCCAAATCAGGCCAAGGTTCCATAACGGAAGCAACCAACTTAAAACAAAAAAGCGGTGAAACAGCAAAAGTAATCGAATTCATTAATAATATTGCCCAGCAAACCAATCTTTTAGGACTGAATGCAGCTATTGAAGCAGCACGTGCCGGCGAACACGGCAGAGGATTTGCCGTTGTTGCGGAAGAAGTCCGGAAACTTGCTGATCAATCCAAAAATGCCACCGAACAAATCCATTCTATTCTTGAAGAAATGAATCATGGCGTAGCCGAAATTTTTAAATCCATAGAAGCTGTCGGTGCTATAAGTGAACAGCAAGCTGCATCCACCGAAGAAATAACAGCTACTTTGGCGCATATAACCAAAGCTGCGAAAAATTTAGAAACCGCCATGGAACAATCCGATAATTAATTACTAAAATTAGTAATAATAAGTCCGGTACTGATACTTCGGCAGCAGAAGATCATCAGCACCGGACTTATTATTTTATCCAATATAATAAAGCAAACATTATATATATTGTTTTCTGACCGTAGAAGACTGATAACCCAATTGTTCACGGTATTTCATAACTGTACGCCGTGAAATATCGATAGCCTGCTCCTGTAGTAAATCACAGATTTTCTGATCGCTTAATGGTTTTGCCGAATTTTCCCCTTCAATCAGGTTTTTTATAACAGTTTTTATCTTGGCAGCTATCATTTCTTCTCCGGTAGTCGTAGATACAGCATTAGCCGGAAAAAATTTACGAATACTTATTATTCCATGTGGTGTTTCCATATATTTATTGGCGATAGCCCTGCTGACCGTTGATTCATGGATTCCTAATATCTCGGCTATCGTTTTCATAGATAACGGCCGCAAATATTCATAACCATTATCAAAAAAATCTTTTTGCTGCAAAACTATTTGTGAAGCAACATTAAACAATGTTTGGCGGCGCTGTTCAATGCTGTTAATCAACCAAATAGCTGAATTAACACGCTGTTCTACATATTTTTTCGTCTGCGCATCCATATTATGCGTGTTGCGATAAAGTTCACTTATTCGAAGACTGGGAACCGTATATTCATTGACCAGTACTACATATTTACCATCAATTTGACGCACTGTAACATCAGGGATAATATGCTCGATCTGTTCGTTTCCATAAGCTGCGCCCGGTTTTGGCGTCAGCTTCTTTATAATTGCCACAGCTTTTTGAACATCAGTAATATCTGCATTTTCGGCTTGAGCAATTATCTTTAATTGATTTTTAGCAAGCTGCAGCAAATATTTATCAATTATCACTGCCGTAAGTCCATTGTAAATAGCTAATCGCCGTGCCTGCAGTCTTAAACATTCCGATAAATTGCGTGCCCCTACCCCCGCCGGTTCAAAAGATTGTATTATCTGCAGTATTGCTTCAATTTCATCAACCGGATTTTGCGTTAAGGCAGCTATATCTTCAAGTGTAGCCGTAAGATAACCACAGTCATCGATACAGCCGATGATATAATCAGCAATATTACGCTTTTTTGTATCTGTAAATGTCCATCCAACTTGTTCATACAAATAATCAGCCAGATTTTTTTCTTCTGCCGGTATAGTAAAATCATACTCGTCATCTGCCGCTGTTGACGAATGATGTCCTTCTTTGCCATTATCCAGAAATTCAGCCAATTTTTTTATGTCATCAACAGTAAGTTTCTGTCTTATGTCACTATCACTATCCGTCTTAAGCTCCGCAAATTCCAAAGTAGGGTTTTCATTATATTCTTCTTCAATGGCAGCATGCAGATCCTGTGATGACATCTGCAATATTTTCACTGACTGCTGCATTCTTGGTGTCATAATCAATTTTTGCTTTATATTTAAAGCCAAATCCTGCTTCATCTTATGGTCCTCAATCTTATTTGTTCATAGCCGCAGCCACGGCAGCTCCTAAAACAGAACCGCCATTTTCTAAAACCAATCTTACATTGGCCGATTCGTCACCGAGAATTTCATTTAATGTTCTATACATATTATCAGTTACCAGCGGCATCTTCTCAAATACTGAACCATCAATAACGATGTTATGTGCCGGTATGTTTTCCGGGAAAATATGCCACAAAACACCGCAGAAACTGGCAGCAACAATACGTGCCGAACGACTTACAATAACGGCCGCCAATTTCTTGATATTCTCAGCTTCCTGCCGTGTTATTTCAACACCAATGCGTTCAATAATCAACTTCCGTATGACAGGCAATTCTGTTTCTTCATCATTTAAAATAGCCGATAAATCTATACTGCTAAAATGTATTTTACCCACAGCCGCAAATAAATCCTGCATACAATAAGTGAACAGTTCACCGATGTAACGTCCGGAAACCATTTTTTCCATGCGCTGCTGATCAGGTAATTCCGAATCGGCATTAAGGCGATTATCATATTCATTTACCACCAATTTATCGAATCCGCCAATTTCCAAATTAATTATCATCGGCTTGCCGTCAGATCCCTGATACGTTTCAAAATAACATGTATTATGCCCCGTTGCATATATTGAACTAATATATGTATCAGAAGATTTATAAGCTGCCGCCAATAATACTGCGACTGTATCATTAATGACCGCAATTGGTTCCACATTGCCGAATCCCTGACGAATCAATGCTTCCCTTAGCAAATCATTAACCACATGGCCTTCCACCCCGCTTGTGGCAAATTCCTTGGTCCATGTTATAAGCCGGGCATTATATATATTAGTCTGACTGGATGGAAAAGAAAAAGTATGCCCGAGAAAATACTTTTTCTTTTTGTCCCCATCTATTACTTCTGCAATTATCCCGGCAATAAAATCAAAAAGATCCTCAGCCTTTGCCTGTGCCCCGATAAAATCATATACACCAGGTACTTTAAGCGGTTTAGCTATTTTTTTGATAATACTATATTTGCCGTTTCCGTCCAGGCGAACCAAAACAACCCGCAGATTAGTACCGCCAAAATCCAGTGCTAAATATTCACCAGTCTCAGCTCCACTGGGAAGTCCAATATACGATTTAAGCATTTTCAAAGATGTCGGCTTATTTTTGAGTCCCTGCTCAATATCATAACGCACACAAGCCGCCGTTTGTTTAAGATCATCGATGGTAATATTAAACTCGCAAAGCATTTTTTTTAATTTTTTATCATCCATTGGAATTGTATCCCTCTCATCATTTTTTAGGAATTACTTCCAACCAGTATCCGTCAGGATCTGACACAAAATATATTCCCATTTTTTTATTTTCATAACAAATACAGTCCATTCTTTCATGAAGCTCATGTGCCGCAGTAAAATCGTCCACCGCAAACGCTAAATGAAATTCATTATCTCCTAGATTATATTTTTCCTTGCGGGCTTTTAACCATGTCAGTTCCAATTCGTGGCTGGTCTGACCATCACCCAAATACAAAAGGACAAAATCTGCTGTTTCCTTACGCCGTACTTCCTTCAAACCAAATGCCTGTGCATAAAAAGCTGCTGATTTTTCTAAATCAAGTACGTTGAGATTATTATGGGCAAATCTGAATTTCATATGCATACTCCCCCTATATTAATTATAACATCCATTATTACATCATTATATCAAAAAATCACAAAATTGTTTAGATTCAATAATAATACCTTTTATGTATTATGCCTTATTAATAAAATATTCTCTGTCACCCCGGCTGTATGCTATAATAATAAAGTAACATTTTATTTTAAGAAAAAGCTGATTTAAGCTGTAAAAAGTTTTGATCTAATATATTGCTAGTGAGGATGGATATATATGGTAGGAATCGTAATAGTATCACATAGTGTAAAAGCTGCTGAAGGCATAAAAGATATAGCTGCTGAAGTAGGCAAACCCAATCAGCCAATTGTCGCCGTTGGTGGCTGCGAAGACGGTTCTTTGGGAATTGACCTGGATAAAGTTGAATTTGCTATTGAAGAAGCTGATAATGACGATGGGGTTATTCTCTTTGTTGACCTTGGCAGTGCCATAATTTGCGCCGATATGATCAGAGGCAATAGTCATTTCACGGAAAAGAATGTTCATATTGCTGATGCCCCGATCCTGGAAGGAGCAGTTATCGCCGCTATCGAAGCATCCCTGGGCAGCGATGTAAAAAAAATACTTGATGTAGCCGCAAAGGTCGTCCAAATTCATAAAATATAATAAAAATAACCATTGCCGTTCATTATACGCAATGGTTATTTTTACCCGTGCATCACTGTCATATCAAACTTTTATACATTGACATGTCAGGACATTCTCTCAGCACTGATGCTGCCGGGCCGTAAATCAGCATTTAAGACGTCTTGCCATTCTCCAACTATCTGTCGTGGAATTACATAACGCACTTCACTAATTTGCGAACTTTTCTCTAATTCTTTTTTTACATAAACCTGCTTCCACTCGCCATTTTTATCTTTTTGATAACTTATATTGGTTCCATTCGTTATCACAGGAAAAACAATTTCAACTTTGTCAGCATCATAAAGTGGTATCAGCTCAACCGGTTTAATTTTAAATGAAATAAAATATTGGTCGTTATAACTAATTTTTTTAAGCATCAGTTTTTTTACCAGTCCCGCTTTAGTGTATTCGATACGCGGCGGCAGTTTAGAATCTAACAATAAGTCTATCGTCTTTGAATTAGACATTACATCTAATTCCTGATGGGCTCGAAAGTTGATCTTATTCCGATTATAAAAACGCGTTGATTTTACATAAATCGAAAAAATATTTTCTTTGGCAGCTTGCTTCTTACTATTTGAAACATCTACCGGCTTTTTTTCAGAAACTGATGCCGGTTGACTGTATGTAAATGCACTTTCTTTTGCTATTACTGTGCCGTTTTCTGTTTGGCGTATTTCTGCATTAACTGATTGTGGAAATATTATCAGGAAAGAAAACATCACAGCTAAAAATATTTTTTTCATTTTGGCTCCCTTTTTAATTTTGTTCTATTTTAATCACGTTGTATCCTTCATCACTGATAGCTGCCCGTAATGTTTCTTTGTCAGTGCTGCAGTCCACAACAACATATTTTTCAGCAAAGTTCATCTCTTTTATTTCATGCATTCCCTCTAAATCCCCCAGTGCCGCTTTCACCCGTGGAAGACAACGCTCATTGGTCATACCTTCAATATAAATTTTCAACATAACAGATCCCTCCTAAAATGAATTTTAATTCTGTTTAGGCCGCGTCATACAATTATTGCGCCCCATGATGATAACAGCTATGACCCACCCTGCTGCCAAAAAAGTAACAAAACCAAACAGTCCGTCATAATAAAAAAGGCCTGTTGCTGCTATGACAGCTAAAATATTATATAAAACAGCTATAGCTATATTTTGTTTCATCTGTTTTGACAACTGGCGGAAAAATTGAAACATTGCAGCGACTTGCCGAAGATCAGCAGCAGGAACAATGATATCGACAGGTTCATCTATACTAATACTGCCTCCAAGCATTATTCCAATATCGGCAGTTTTTAACAAGGCTGCATCACTTTCAGTATTGCCGACAGCCGCAATCGTAAGACCATGTACGTGCAGCAATGCTGTTTCTCTGGCTTTATCATTGGCAGTCAATCCTGCCCGGTATTGATTTATTGCCAATTCATCAGTGATTGCCCGCAGTGTATTTTTATCACTGCCACTAAAAACTACCACATTTATTGCCATCTTCCGTAAACTGCTGAGTGCCGTGCGGACTTTGTATCCTATTGGATCCGTCAGCATAATCAAACCATGGCAGTACCGGCCTAAGGCGATGTATATTACCGTGTTGCCGGCCTTAGCTGATTGAAAAGCTTTCATTCGCATTTGATCACTTATATCAATATTTTCTTTTTCCAGCCAGGCGACCGTACCTACACGAACTATTTCACCATTGATTAATGCTTCTACTCCACTTCCCGGAACTTCCTGCATTGAGGAAATTCTCCTTATATGTGCTCTATTCCGTACAGCAGCAGTAACTATCGCCTTCGCTATCAAATGATCACAATTTTTTTCGGCACTTGCTGCCAGAGAAAGCAGCATCTGAGGCATAACGCCTTCTGCTATTATATCTGCGACCACTGGTTTGCCCTTAGTAATTATTCCTGTTTTCCCCAATATGAGTGTATCAATATGCTTTACATATTTGGTACTGTCAGCATTCTTCACAAAAATCCCTGATTCACTGCATTTTTTTAATGCCGCAACAACTGCATTACGCCTCATCATCATGATTATCTGCGGATATCCGACCACCAATACAATTGCACCGGCCAATATAATCGTCATTACCGGCTTATGTAGATAAATACCAATTCCAGTACTGACTAATGCGGTAAAAAAAGTGAAGACTGTCATATATTTGGTAATTGTGTCAATAATTTTTTCCATAAATATTTCATCAGACTGCGCTTCCCGAACCGCTTTCAGTAATCGGTAATAAAGCGACGCACCGCTTGTGCAGGCGGCTCTGTACTGAAAAGTCCCTGATTTATTAAAAGTGTGAGCATAAACCTTATCGTCAGTGATCTTATGAACGGGTGATTTTATACCGGTAAACAGCCCCTCATCGACATCACCCTCACCCCAAAATACAATACCATCAGCCGGAATTCTTTGCCCCGGCTTAATACTTACGATATCATCCGGTTTTATTGCGGTTATCAAAAGTTGTTTTTCCCTATTATCTTCAAGATCCAATACAGAAACATACTCAACCTGATCAGGCTCAAAATCACTTTGCTTTATCAGCATTTTACCATTAAAATATCGTTCGATAGACTTTTCTGCTGTCAGTAATGTCAAAGCAGTCCCAATCAACTCAAAATACGCGCCGCCTATATCAGATGAATATCCCATCAGTACCAAAATAAAATTATATATTCCCAGTCCGGTAAAAAGTAGTGTTCCCAATGCTACAAGAAGTTCCGCCGAAATCTTCCCCTTGAAAACTCCGCTTGCAAAAGTATAATACTGATAGTTAATGAATACAATTGGCAAAAATAACAATAACCGCAATGATACAAGCGTGCTTGGAACGGCACCTGCAATAAATTCCGGCAAGGGCAGAATAAATATCGGTGCAAAAAAAATATAGAGGAGAAGTATATCAAATAATATTGATATACTTGTTACTATTGCTAAATGCTTAAAATCGTAAAATTGATACGTCATAGAAAATCCTCCATAACAATAAATCATTTATCATTTATTGCCATAGTCAAAATAAATTACTGGTAAATGCACTATTTCATTTAATAATTTTAATATATTGCAAAAACCGCCCCAATGCGCAATATAAGTCAGACTATAAATACAATATATTACTAAATTAATTTATTTTAGCTTAATTATGCGATTTCTTACCAATCTTGTCAAGAAGAAACACCCAAAGTATTGCCGTTTGCCTAAAAAGTTGCTACAATCTTATTATATTTATCAGGGAAATGAGTTGACAAATTGGTTACAATTACAGCTAACGGCAAAATCAATCTTACCTTGGATATTCTCGGCAAAAGGCCCGATGGTTATCATGAGGTTGAAATGATAATGCAGGCGATAAACCTTAGTGATATAGTCACGCTTGAAAAAATTGCTATTTGCGATATAATACTTGATTGTGCTATAGACGGAATTGAAAACAAAAAAGACAACCTTATATATAAGGCCGCAAAATTATTTTTGCAAACTTATAAAATAACTACCGGTGTAAAAATATCACTGCAAAAAAACATTCCTATAGCTGCCGGATTAGCAGGAGGCAGCGCTGATGCAGCAGCTACACTGCATGGTCTCAACCGTTTATTTATGCTCAATCGTCCTGATGAAGAATTATGTGAGCTTGGCACCCGGCTCGGCTCGGATATTCCCTTTTGTATCATGGGTGGCACAATGCTGGCTAAGGGACGCGGTGAAAAAATCATTCCGGTGCAATCCCTGCCGGAATGTGCACTCGTTATTCTCAAACCCCAAATGGGTATTTCTACTGCATGGGTTTATAACAATTATCATGCCGCTGCTGTAGTACATCATCCTAATACCCGGGCAATGCTGCATGAACTCACTAAAAAAAATCTCAACGGCATTTGTAAATTATTAGAAAACGTATTGGAATCGGTTACCATTAAAAGATATCCCCAGCTGGCCGTTTACAAGGAAAAGCTCTGTAGTTACGGTGCCAAAGCCGCTTTAATGTCTGGCAGCGGTCCCAGTATTTTTGCTATCTGTGAAAATTACCAATCAGCACAACAAATAGTATCGCAAATGCGTGCTGATTATTCCGATATAGATGTATACGCGGCAAAACCCGCAAATACCACCAGGTAAGGGGACGATGAATATGTTGAATGATAAAAAACTGATGCCAATAAAATTAGACAGTTACCAACCGCTGCGCGAAGTTGTCTTTGAGACACTCAGGAATGCCATACGATCCAGCATATTAAAACCGGGCCAGCGTCTGATGGAAATACATCTGGCAGAAAAACTGGGTGTAAGCCGCACGCCCGTACGTGAAGCTATCCGGAAACTGGAACTGGAAGGATATGTAATAATGATGCCGCGCCGCGGTACGTATGTCGCTAATTTGTCAATTCGTGATGTCAACGAAGTATTTGAAATACGCACTGCTTTGGACTCCCTTGCCAGTGGTTTGGCAGCGGAACGAATATCTGATGACGAACTGGAAGAATTACAGCGTCTGCTGGTTCAAATTGGCGAACATATTGAAGAAAATAATATGGATAAAATTGTCGAAACTGATACTAAATTTCATGATTTACTATACAAGGCAAGCCGCAATAATCGTTTAGTGGGAATTATTTCCAATCTGCGGGAACAACTCACACGCTTTCGCACCAAATCAATGTCATACCCCGGACGGTTACGAGAAACACTTGAAGAGCATCGTCGTATCGTTGACACTATCGCGCAGGGTAATGTGCTTGACGCTCAGAAAGCAGCTGAAAAACACATGGAAAAATCAGAACAGACACTTCTAAAAAGTATGAAGGACATCCAACAAAACGGAGAATACGATAAAAAGGAAAGTGAACATTAATTGAATACAAAAGGATTTTCTACCATAATATTAGCCGCTGGTAAGGGTACCCGCATGAAGTCTTCTCTGCCCAAAGTGCTGCATCATATTGGTGGTAAATCAATGTTGCAGCATGTTATTGACGCTGCCGAAGACGCCGGTGCCACCCAAAACATCGTGGTCGTCGGTTTCGGCCGCGATAAAGTTGAAACGGCTATCGGCAACACCGCCCGGATAGTTGTCCAACAAGAACAGCTGGGTACAGGACATGCCGTATTACAGGCGGAACCACTTATTACCAAGAATGATACTGTCATGGTATTATGCGGTGATACTCCGCTTCTGACCGCAAAAATACTTAAAGATTTTTATGAGTCACATATAAACACTGGCGCTCAGGCTTCAGTGTTGACTGCTGTCATGCCCGATCCCGCCGGCTATGGACGAATAATCAGAAATTTTAACGGCGAATTCAAAAAAATTGTTGAACATAAAGATGCCAGTATTTCAGAAAAAGCCATAACTGAAGTCAACACCGGCATTTATTGTTTTGATGCAGCGTCACTTTTCCCGGCTTTACACCAAGTTGGACATGATAATGCTCAGGGCGAATATTATTTGCCCGATGTATTGGAAATACTTCAGAAACAAAATGAAAAAATAAATGCCATAGCTGCCGATAATTATGAATCTACCCTGGGGATAAATTCCCGTGAACAGCTGGCACACGCGGAAAAAATACTTCATCACCGCAAAAATCATCAGCTAATGATCAGCGGTGTTACCATAATGGATCCTGATACGACTTATATCGACAGTACTGTAGTAATAGGACAAGATACTGTCATTTATCCATCAACATGGCTGCAGGGAAATTGTATAATCGGGGCCAATTGCGAAATAGGTCCATGCAGCCGTTTTTCCGATACAGTTATCAAGGACGGTGCAATAATTTCCTTTACCTATGCCCATGATTGTGAAATTGGGGCCAATGCCACAGTTGGTCCATACGTGCATTTACGTCCTCATACCAAAATAGCTGCTAATGTTCATATTGGAAATTTCGTTGAAGTAAAAAATTCTAATGTTGGTACCGGTACAAAATTACCTCATTTAAGTTATATTGGTGACAGCGACATCGGTTCAGGTGTCAATATGGGCTGCGGTTGTATAACCGTAAATTATGATGGAAAAAACAAACACCGCACGACTATAGAAGATAATGCTTTTATTGGTTGTAATTCCAATATGGTAGCACCGGTAAAAATTGGCAAGAATTCCTATGTAGGAGCCGGTTCAACGATAACCAAAGATGTCCCGGATGGTTCTCTTGCTGTCGGGCGGGCCAGACAGACCAATATCGAAAAATGGCATGATAAACGCAATTAATCTTTGATATGTCCTATCATTTTACTGGCAGTTTATGATAAAATCAGTTTATAAAGAACAATATCTTGTTCTTTTATAATAAAAATTTATTAATGCATATAAATTGCAGGAGGAAAATTGATGATTTTGAACACAGACAAATTATGTATTATTACCGGTAATGCCAATCCGCAGCTGGCACAAGAGGTAGTAGATTATATTGGTGTAGAATTATGCCATACGTTTGTGGGACACTTTAACAATGGGGAAACCCAGGTAATGATCAGCGAAAGTATTCGCGGCAAGGATGTATTTATTATCCAACCGACCAGTCAGCCGGTAAATGATAACCTGATGGAACTCTTAATAATGGTCGATGCTTGTAAACGTGCTTCAGCACGTAATATCACTGCAGTCGTTCCATATTATGCTTATGCCCGCCAAGACAGAAAGACACGCGGCCGCGAACCTATCTCTGCTAAATTAGTAGCTGACTTAATGACTACCGCCGGTGTGAACAGGATGGTCACAGTAGACTTGCACGCCGGACAGATACAAGGTTTTTTTGATATTCCTGTCGATCATTTGGCAGCTGCCCCGATTTTGGCAGAATATATCCGCACAAAAAATTTATCAGATATTGTCGTTGTCTCACCTGATTTAGGCGGTGTTACCCGGGCACGCAATCTCGCCGACAGGCTTAACTCTCCCATCGCTATTATCGAAAAAAGACGCCCTATGCCTGGTAAGGCTGAAGTCATGAGTCTAATCGGTGATGTAAAAGGTAAAAACGCTATAATAATTGATGACATTGTCGATACTGCCGGTTCATTATGTGAAGGAGCCAAGGCATTAAAAGAACGTGGTGTAGAACAAATTTTTGCCTGCTGCACGCATGGTATTCTGAGTGATCCCGCCGTTCAGCGTATCGATGATTCACCGATCGACCAATTGATTATTACCAACACTATTCCACTGCCTAAGGACAAACATTCCAGCAAAATAGTTTCTCTATCGATAGCACCGGCAATCGGCGAAGCTATTGCCCGTATCTACACTCAAACTTCTGTAAGCAAATTATTTGACATGGCTGACGCTGTTCAAACAAAAGTCTGATTCTCATTTATATGCATTTATCCTGCGGTCTTTCCCTCCCGGGGAAGACCTTTTTCATAAATCTACAATAATCTGCAATCCACAAATTACAGATTACAGGAGGTATAATATTTGGATTTCATTACCATTGTGCAAGCTGCTGTCTTAGGTATCGTTGAGGGGCTTACCGAATGGCTGCCGGTAAGCAGTACCGGCCATATGATTTTAGTCAATGAATTTATTAAAATGTCTGTCGACAAAAAATTTATGGATATGTTTTTGGTAGTCATTCAATTAGGTGCTATTTTATCAGTTGTAGCACTTAATTTTACAAAACTCAATCCATTTGCCGCCGGTAAAACCATTCTGGAAAAACGTCAAACAGTTTCCCTCTGGCTGAAAGTTATTTTTGCCTGCATACCTGCGGCCGTTATCGGATTATTAATCAATAACTATATGGAGCAGCATTTTATGAATGCCCATGTAGTAGCGTTTACATTGATTTTATATGGAATTTTATTTATCATCGTAGAAAATTATAATAAAAATCGCTATCCCCGCGTAACATCTTTAGAAAATCTGGACTATAAGACCGCCTTTATCATTGGTATTTTTCAGGTTTTAGCATTAGTACCCGGTACATCCCGCTCCGGGGCAACTATTCTCGGCGGCATTATTTTTGGGGCATCGCGTTATGTAGCAACAGAATTCACTTTTTTTCTCGCCATACCAGTCATGTTTGGTGCCAGTTTACTAAAAATCATCAAATTCGGTTTTAATTACTCCACACAGGAAATAATCATATTGCTCGTCGGCATGATTGTGGCTTTTATCGTTTCTATTATATCAATCAAATTTTTACTTCGATACATCAAGAATAATAATTTTAAAATATTCGGCTGGTATCGGATAGTACTTGGCATTCTTGTTTTTGCATATTTTGTGTCAATCGGTTAAAATATAATTGAGTAAGATAAAAGTTTTCATTGTATAATGAAAACTTTTATTTTTTTATTTGCCTGCTTTATAAAAATTACATATGACAAATAATACTGTTTCATCAATAGACACTATCAGATTTTTGGAGGAAAACATTAATGAAAATAATTACGGGTCTTGGAAACCCCGGTCAGGAATATAATAATACGAAACACAATGCAGGATTTATGTTCATTGATGCCTTGGCTAAGACTCTTAATGTTGACAGCTGGCAGGAAAAATTCAATGCTATTGTGGCGCAAACTATAATTGGTGGGAATAAAGTCTTATTGCTCAAACCAATGACATTCATGAATTTAAGCGGCAATGCCGTGGGTCCCGCATTAAAGTGGTATAAAATCGCACCGCAGGACCTTATCGTCGTACATGATGATATGGATCTGCCTGCCGGAATGATCAGAATACGCACCAAGGGTAGTTCTGGTGGTCATAATGGCATAAAATCCATTATTACCTGCATCGGCAGCAATGAATTTACCCATGTGCGAATTGGTATAGGACGGCCGCTGCCTAACTGGCGGGTAAACGACCATGTTTTATCAAAATTTTCTCCAGCTGATAAAACGGCCGTTGATACAGCTATTGAACAATTAATCCCGGCTGTCAAATGCATAATCACTCAGTCTGTAGATATCGCCATGAATAAATACAACCCCCGCAAGGATAAACATCATAAAAATGCTCCTGTAAAACCAGCAAACGAGGCCATTTACAATGGATAATGAAAAAATAACATTACTTTACGCCGATGAAAATGGAGAAATATTTGATGCCCCGGGTATAGCTGCCATGGGCAGAAGCGGTAGCAAAAATATATTGCTTAAAAAACATGACCTGATACCTTTACCGGAAAGTGCCGATCTTATGTATCTGCCAGACCGTATGCCGTTAGGACAATCAGGTGGCGAAACAATGCCCATATCCGGTCAGGCTGTAGCAGCATTACTTCCGGTTGGATATACCAGACTTTACCTGCCGGCCTTTCGTAAAGAACATGATGCCCAGCCACTGCCTCTCTATGGTTATACCGCTGTTGCTTTATATAAAAATAACATATATGCAGCGGCCGTATACACTGACAAAAATGATAAATGGGATCCTGTCCGTTATAACACTGCCGACCTTCCCGAGCTGATCAACAAAGTAAAACAATCTTTACCGCACAATCGTCTGGTAGATCACTTAGCAGACTGCTCCTTGCAATGGCACTGCTGCACGGCGCAAAATTTATTTTATCATCGCTGGGAAGCAGGTATTCCGGTATCACCGATATGCAATGCTGCCTGTCTGGGCTGCATATCATTGCAGGCAGCTGAATGCTGTCCATCACCACAAAGCAGAATAAAATTTTATCCTACACCCGACGAAATATCCCAAATTGGTATCTATCATCTGTCGACTGCCCCTGATGCCATCATAAGTTTCGGTCAAGGCTGCGAAGGTGAACCTTCATTGGCGGTCGATACGATTGTACCGGCAATGCATATCATCAGAAACAAAACATTTAACGGACAGATAAACATAAATTCCAATGCCGGATTCACCGATGGAATAGCCCGCTTGACCGATGCCGGTTTAAACAGTATGCGTGTCAGTATTATCAGTGCCGTACCAAGTAACTATCAGGCATATTACCGCTCTAATTACCATTTAAAAGATGTCATGGCTTCAATTAATTATGCCAGGAAAAAAGGAGTTTATGTATCATTAAATATGCTTTACTTTCCTGGTTTTAACGACAGTAAAAACGAGGCAGCCGCCTGGCGTGCTTTTTTGCGCCAGTGCCCTGTTGATATGATACAGGTACGCAATTTAAATATCGATCCTGACAGCTTCACCACTGCCATGCCCGATTTTGAACCGGCACTGGGCACAAAGATGTTTTTCGGCGGCTTAAAAGGTGAATTTTCTTCAATACAAATCGGCAGTTTCAGCCATTATAGAATTCAATAGTTTTCATTTCATACCTATATCTTTAATAAACAAATTATGATAAAATTACAATAGTTTTATAATAATAATTATTATGAGGATGATGGGTATGGCCAAAGCTAAAATATGCCATAATCTGAAAATAGATACTACATGGGGTCCACCCATCTACACCATAAAAAATGACCAAAGAGGAGCGATTATTAAGGTGGATGAACTAGATTGGCGTACATTTAAACAAAAACTCAAAACAAAAACAGGAATAGATCTTGATTTATATAAAGAAGCCCAAATGAAGCGTCGTATAAATAATCTTGTTACACGTAACGGCTTTCAAAGTTTTACGTCTTATTTTGAATATGTCGAAAAAGACAGGGATCTTTTCGCCGCATTCATTGAATATCTGACGATAAATGTATCGGAATTTTTCCGTACTCCAGAAAAGTTTTCTGAATTAGAAAACATTGTCATTCCCGAATTATTATCCCGAAATTCCAAGCTCAATATTTGGAGTGCAGGTTGCTCCATAGGTGCTGAACCATATTCCATTGCTATGATTTTAGATGAAAAAACCCCCGGGGTGCAACATCGCATTCTAGCTTCTGACCTTGATATCGATATCCTCGAAAAAGCTAAAACCGGTGTTTATACTGAAAATGAATTAAAATCTATCTCTTTAAACAGAAAACAAAAATATTTCACCAAAACAACTGCTGACAAATATACGATCGACCCTAAAATAAAAGCAAAAATAGAATTTAAACGACACAATCTTTTAAAAGATCCGTTTGAAACAAATTTTGATCTTATTCTCTGCCGTAATGTCGTTATCTATTTTACAGAAGAAGCCAAAAACACATTATACCGCCAATTTTTTAATTCACTGAAACCAGGTGGCATGCTATTTGTCGGCGGCACCGAAGCAGTTTTAAATTATCGCGAAATGGGTTATGAAAACTATCGCCCATTCTTTTATCGGCGTCCCAGCAACCGCTGAACCCAATTATTCCCACCAATTTTCTATCATATGATAACACTATTTTATTTTCAAGATTTTTGGTATCATTCAGCGGCATTGTGTCGTTACAAAAAGCAGAGTTGCCGCCCCATTATATGGCAGCTCTTTTTTAATTGGAGGACAAACATGAAATTTATTCATTTAGCAGATTTGCATATTGGCAAACGTCTAAACGGTTTTTCTCTGCTTGATGATCAAAAATATATTTTAACCCAAATTTTGAAAATGATTACTGACAATAACCCGGATGCTATATTCATTGCCGGTGATATTTATGATACACCGCTGCCGCCGGTTGAAGCAGTAAGAGTATTTGATAAATTTCTAACTGCCCTGGCAGCCTTAAACCTTAAGATTTTTATAATCAGCGGCAACCACGATTCAGCTGACAGATTAGCATTTGGAGCCAATCTGCTAGTTAAAAGCAACGTATACATTGCTGCTGCATTCACCGGTGATTCTTTCCCGCTGGAACTACACGATCAGTATGGTAAAATAAATATTTATATGCTTCCTTTTATTAAACCAATCCATGCCAAGAAAATTTGGCCAAATGAGGAAATACATACTTATGAAGATGCAGTCCGCATTGCTGTAAAAAAAATGGACATTGATCAAAGCTTGCGCAATATAATAATTGCCCATCAATTTGTCACCGGTGCAAAAACCAGTGATTCGGAGGAAATCTGCGTAGGCGGACTCGATAATATTTCCGCCGATCTTTTAACCCCGTTTGATTATGCCGCCATGGGGCATATCCACCGACCACAAAAGATAGGTTTTGACACTATACGCTATGCAGGAACACCTTTAAAATATTCTTTTTCTGAAGCTACCCACAAAAAAGTCCTTACAATCGTTGAACTCAAGGAAAAAGGTGATCTGCACATAAATTTAATACCGCTTACTCCTCTGCACGACATGCGGGAAATAAGCGGCAGCTATGCTGAACTGGTAAACAGAAACAATTATATCGGCACACCGGTAGACGATTATCTGTCAATAACACTCACTGATGAAACAGAAATTCCCGATGCCATCGGCAAGCTGCGGACAATTTATCCCAATATAATGAAAATAAATTATGATAATACACAAACACGAACTAACAATCCTATCATTAATAATGATATTACCCTCGCCAAATCTCCTGCTGACCTTTTGGAAAGTTTTTATTTACTGCAAAATAATCACCCACTCAGCAGCAAGCAGCAACACTTTGCCAATGACTTAATCAAACAAATCTGGGAGGCAAAATAATGCGTCCATTAAAGCTCACAATATCCGCATTTGGTCCATATGCAGAGGAAACAGAAATTGATTTTGCTAAATTGGGAGAAAAAGGTATTTATCTTATAAGTGGTGATACCGGTGCCGGAAAAACGACATTATTCGATGCACTCATTTATGCCTTATATGGTGAAGCCAGCGGACCAGTACGCGAATCAACAATGTTTCGCAGCAAATATGCCAATAGCCAGACACCAACATTTGTAAAATTATTATTTACATATAACCATCAGCAGTATTCATTATATCGTAATCCAGAATATGAGCGTCCCGCTAAACGCGGTGATAAGTTGGTTTCAGAAAAACCGAATGCCCATCTGGAAATGCCGGATGGCAGCATAATAACTGGATTGAAAGAAGTGACACAAGCCATTGAAAACTTGATTGGCCTGGATAAAACACAGTTCACCCAGATTGCCATGATTGCCCAGGGTGACTTTTTGCGCCTTTTGCTGGCTTCAACCAAAGAACGTAGTGATATATTTCGCAAAATTTTTAACACTGACTTATATCAGCTGCTACAGGAAAATATTAAAAAATCTGCTGAAACGACTGCCAAAGAACTTGAATATCTGGATATGAATATTGGTTATGCCAAAAACAACCTGCAATTGCCTCCAGGAACCATATTACCTGAAACTCCCGTAATAGATGAATTTCTCGTTGTTGTGCAGCCATATATGGAAAAAGATGCGGCTGCCCTCAAATATGTAAACCAGCAGCTGCATATTAATGAAAAACAAATTGCCCAGAACAATTCTCAGCTTGGCTACGCCGCTTCACTAATTAAAATTCAGGAAGAAATCAAATTATGCGAAAAAAACATTAAAAAAACTCTTCCTTTAGTCAAAAATTTACAAACGGTCTATGATAATGCCCAGCAAAAATATAAAACCGATTATGCCGGCAATATCAGCGAAATAGTCAATATAAAGAATAAACTCACTGCTTATGATGAATTGGACAAAATCATTTTGCAGGAAAATACCTGCCATACTGCAAAAAGCACGCTGCAACAAAAACTGACTGCACTTACCAGCCAATTGACCCGACTTACAACAAAAATAACTACACTTAAAGCTCAACAAGTACAGCTGGAGGATATACTTGTCAAACAAGAACGACAAAAAAAATTACTTGCCGACATAAACACCCAACAGAAAGAACTGCAGGAATTACAACTGAAAATGGTTGAATACAATCAATTGCTTACTGCCTATAAAAAAGCTCTCCACAATTATCAGCAAGAACAAATCAACCAACAGCAATTACATCAAAAGTATGACCGCCTGGAAAAACTTTATCTTGATGGACAGGCCGGTATTTTAGCTGCCTGTTTAAAAGAAGGACAACCTTGTCCTGTATGCGGTTCCAAACTACACCCGCAGCCGGCCGAACCAATGGATTGTGTTCCCTCCAAAGAACAAATCAATCTTTTGAAACAGGAAAAATTGAAAAAAGATTCCTGTGTTACCAAATTAAGCATGGAAGCCGGCAATTTAAAGGGACAATTTAATTCATTAGATAAAGAAATAATTAAAAAAGCTGTTTTATTACTCAATTGCAATGAAAAAAGTGAAATACGTTCTGCCGCACAATTACTGCAATGCCAATTGGATAAAGATCTTGAGTCAGTGCAAGCAGAAATGACTGCTACCAGTAAATCCATTTCCCTCAAAGAAAACCTAAATAAAACTATCCCCTCATTGGAAAAAGAATATGATAACCTTAGCCAGGAAGAACGGTCAAATCAACAACAGCTAGCTGTCGTTACGGAAAACATCAAAAATATCGCCAACAAAAAAGCTGAAAAATCCGCTCAGCTTACATATAAAGACAAAATAACAGCTCTGCACATACTACAGCAAAAGGAAAATTACAGCAAAAATCTGGAAAAAAATCTGCATGACAGCCAAACTGAACTTATCGACAAAAACACTTTTATTAATAATGAAAAAGCTAAACTAGCCGCATTGACCACTCAGCTAAAAAACACCACCGATATCGATATTGACCAACTACAAAAAGTGCAGGAAACCCTTACCGGACAAAAAAATCTTTTGATACAGCAGCAAAATAGACTTACTTTGCGATTTACCAATAACCAAAAAACTTTGAATAATATAAATGAAAAAAAATCTGCCTATGAAAGGTTATCAGAAAATTATCGCTGGCAGCGCGACTTGGCACAAACGGTCAACGGCACGCAGACAGGCAAAGAAAAAGTAACATTGGAGACATATATCCAAATGCATTACTTTGACCGAATAATTGCCCGCGCCAACACCCGCTTCATGATGATGAGCGCTGGTCAATACGAACTCAAGAGACGTTTATCCGCAAACAATATGCGTAGTCAAAGTGGCCTTGAGCTTGATGTTATCGATCATTATAACGGCACTGAACGAAGTATAAAAACCTTATCCGGTGGTGAATCTTTTAAGGCATCATTATCATTGGCTTTAGGATTATCAGATGAAATACAATCTGCAGCCGGCGGTATAAAACTCGATACAATGTTTGTCGACGAGGGATTTGGCTCATTGGATGAAGAATCATTGGAGCATGCCATAAATGTTTTGCATACCCTCACTGAAGGTAATAAATTAATCGGCATAATTTCACATGTAACAGAACTCAAGCAACGTATCGATAAACAAATTATAGTCACTAAAACACCACACGGTGGCAGCCATGTGGAAATAATTACTTAAAAATATAGTGGCCGGGAATTAATCAATAATTCCCGGCCACTATATTTTATAATATCAATTTTTTAATACGACAAATCCTTTTTTACGGGTTTCATTCATATCAATAATGCGCTGATTGCTGCTGCCCCGAAACTGCAATGTCAAATCACGCTTCGCTGCAACAAAAGGACCGTCTATCAATACATCAGTTACAGCGAGCAATCCACCTACATGCTTATTTTCCATTAACTGCAGCTGTTCTAAGGTATAACCCGTATAAGTAGTTATATCCAGTCCACAGGCATGAACTTTTTGACCCAATAAAGCAAGTGGCCCAGGCTGCATAAATGGTTCTCCGCCACTAAAAGTCACCCCTGACAGCAGCGGATTTTGCCGAATGAGTCCCAGCAATTCATCCACAGTCATTAATCTGCCGCCATTGCGGTCATGGGTCTGTGGATTATGACATCCCGGACAGTCATGCGGACATCCTTGTGTAAAAATAGTAAAACGATACCCTTCACCATCGACAACTGAATCATTGACAACCCCAGCTACTTTAATTAAGTCCATGTTTAACACGGTCATGTTCTTCAGCCCGCTTAGCATTATTAAAACGATCTGTAGTACCTACCAAATATCCGGTAATGCGGCGAATACGCTCAAAGCTTGCTGGCTGAAGCCTGTAGTCAATAGCCACGCTGCCATTTCCGGCATCGGAAAGATTTAAATACTGTAATCTTTTTGTTGTGCGTTTCTCTATCAGATTGATATAATTTATCACTTCATCCAGCGAAACATCTGCCAGTCCGTTCACGGACACTTCAATTCCCTTTACAAACATAAATCCACTCCCCTTAACTTTTATAAATTTCAATGACACTGCATGCGCGGCAAAACAACATGATGCATGTGTTCTTCTTCTGTACGTCCGCACTTAGGACAAACATTGTCAATAATCCCCGTATATCCACAAACCGGATCACGATCTACCGGATGGTTCACTGAACCATATCCAATGCCGCTGTCATGCATACAACGGATAATTGATTCAAAAGCTTTAAGATTTTTCAGCGGATCCCCGTCCATTTCTACATAACTTATATGTCCGCCATTTGTCAATGCATGATAGGGCGCTTCCAACTGGATCTTCTTATAAGCACTTATCGGATAATAAACCGGTACATGAAATGAATTGGTATAATAAGCACGATCTGTCACTCCCGGTATTTTTCCATAACGTTTGGCATCTATCTTAACAAATCGTCCACTGAGACCTTCTGCCGGTGTTGCTATCAAAGAAAAATTAAGCTTAGTGCGCAGAGATTCTTCGTCCATTCGTTTTCGCATATGCCCGACTATTGCCAGTCCAAATTTTTGTGCTCTTTCACTTTCGCCATGATGCTGACCAATAAGAGCTTTTAACGTTTCCGCCAGACCGATAAACCCCACTGTTAATGTACCATGTTTTAAAATCTCCCCAATCTTATCTTCAGCACAGATTCTATCCGAATCGAGCCAAATATGTTCCCCCATTAAAAATGGATAATTACGGCCATATTTAGCTGCCTGCACCTTGAATCTATGCAACAGCTGCCTGATAACCAAATCAATCATCCCATCAAGTTCGTGATAAAATTTATTTACATCACCTTGAGCTTCAATACCCAGGCGCGGTAAATTTATACTGGTGAAACTTAAATTACCGCGTCCGCAGGTAACTTCACGCGCCGGATCATAAATATTGCCCATGACTCTTGTACGGCAGCCCATGTAGGCTACCTCAGTATTATAATCTCCCTGTTTATAATATTTTTTATTAAACGGAGCATCAAGGAAACTAAAGTTAGGAAACAATCGTTTTGCTGATGTTTTTATTGCTAATTGAAAAAGATCATAATTAGGTTCACCCGGATTGTAATTCACACCCTCTTTGACCTTAAATATCTGTACCGGAAAAATTGGGGTCTCATTTTTCCCTAAACCATCTGCAGTGGCCAGTAAAAGATTTTTTATAGCCATCCGTCCTTCAGGTGAAACATCCGTACCATAATTAACTGAACTAAAAGGTACCTGTGCTCCGGCCCGGGAATTCATCGTATTCAAATTATGAATAAATGCTTCCATAGCCTGATAAGTTGCTGCGTCCGTTTCATGCAAGGCAGTCTGTTCCGCATAGGCGTGTGCCGCTTGAACGGCATGACCAGAAATATTTTGTCCCTCAATTATATTTTGCCGTACAGCAAAATATTCAGATATCGCCTTACCCAGTTCCGACGCATTATTCATACCTATCGTTGTCGTAATATTATCTGAAATTTCTAATACCAGAGCCCGTGCTGCTTTACCAGACAAATTTACTGTAATTGTAAAATATTGAGCAAGTGCCTTTAAATACTGCTTTTTAAAAGTTTTTTGTACTCCGGGTGCCATTGAATAATCAAAATTGGGAACAGACTGCCCTCCATGCATTTCATTTTGATTAGCCTGAATAGCTATACAAGCCAATGCCGCATAAGATCTTATGTCATTAGGTTCACGTAAGGCCCCGTGCCCTGTAGAAAAACCATCATGAAATAATTTCAGCAAATCAATCTGACAGCACGTTTCAGTCAGCATATAAAAATCTTTATCATGGATGTGAATGTCACCATCGATATGAGCTGCAGCTATATCCTTTGGAAGTATGTAATTGTCAATAAAATACTTTGAACCTTCCGATCCGTATTTCAGCATCGTCCCCATTGCTGTATCGGCATCAATATTGGCGTTTTCTCTTTTTAAATCAGCGTCTTTTGCCTGTTTAAAAGTCAATTCATCATATATGTCCATCAAATCAACTTTTGCTTCACGTATTTTTGTATGTTCCGCT
The DNA here is from genome assembly GCF_015732285.1 of Pectinatus frisingensis. Taxonomy (GTDB): domain Bacteria; phylum Bacillota; class Negativicutes; order Selenomonadales; family Selenomonadaceae; genus Pectinatus; species Pectinatus frisingensis. The sequence goes on along the minus strand of NZ_WIQU01000040.1, from coordinate 31,344 downwards.
CGATAAAGAATATAAGCTTTAGCCGTGCTGGCCATATTGTTTGCAATAAGCACACGTTCAACGGCATCTTGTATTTGTTCAACAGTGGGAACCGGAATATTTTCCATTTCTTTGATTACACCGTTTGTCAGTGTTGCCAGCATATCGGATGAAAAAGTATCATCAACTGATTCCAAATTAGCTTTTTTTATTGCATTGGCTATTTTCTGCGAATCAAAGGCAGCAATTTCTCCATTGCGTTTTTTTATGGATTGTCTGGATTGCAGGATCATTTTGTTTCGTCCACCCTCCTGAGATAAAACACATTTCTCAAATAATAATCAGATTTTACTATATATAGAAGTTTATGTCAATGCTACATACAACATATAGTAGGTATATAGTTAATAAGAAAACTGCGTATCTTAATCAGCATGCCAAATAAAATCGTAGTTTTAGTACTATAAATAAATTTTTATCTATACAAATATTTTTTTAACAGACAAAATACCGTTAAGGATCAATTCTCACTTAACGGTATTTATAATTATATATATATTATTGTTTATGAGTTCAAAATAGCCTGATATATGCGTAATATATTCTGCCCATAAATATCTCCCGGTACAGCCCAGCGGCCATTTAAATCCTGCCACGTTTTCAGGGTACCTGTTTGATAAATCGACCGCACCAATGAATAACGCGGATCAATTATTGGCTCTTTGGGAACATTTGTTGAAGCATATGCCAGTAAATGTTGAATATGAGCTCTGACGCCTAACTCGGAGGTAGGGAAATAAGCCCCCTTGACGATGGTACTTGTAGTGCCCAAGCCACAGTAATTATTTTGATCCGGTGTTACCGTGCCGCCATAACGAAAAAATCCAGTTTCAACCAAAGCTTGTGCAAATGCGACGTCTGGGCGCACACCCTCACGACTACCTTCCTGATAATAATAAGAGACCAGTTCCTGAGGTGAAACTGAAATCGACGGATTAGGATTTACCCGCAGCAAATAACGTACACATTGTTCAGGTGTGGCTGTAGCCGTCCCCATAATCGAATCCGGTGATGTATAAATTTGCGGCTTAATTTTTTCCGGTTTATTATAATCGGTCAGTATTTGCTGTATCTTATCGGAAAATATTTTATGTGATGCAGCATTGTTCACCCGCATAATAACATTCTTATCGTGCTCACGGGGAAGGCTTTTTGCCAAACAAGTATTTGATGCAGCAGTTACAAATAAAATCATACTTAATATCAATACATTTAACCAGTAAATTTTAACTCTAAACAATAGGACTCGCTCCTTAATCAATGATTCATCATAATAAACTGTATTATGAACAATACCATAAAAATATATAAAAGCGGATGAACCTGACGGAATTTACCACGGAATATTTTAATCAGTGGATAACTGATAAGCCCGGCACCGACACCATTGGTTATACTATAAGATAAAGGCATCCAGAACAAAACAAAAAATGCCGGCAATGATTCTTCCACATTATGCCAATCAATCTGGTTAAGACTGCCCATCATTAAAAAACCGACAACAATCAATGCCGGTGACGTCACTGCCGGTACAGCAGCCAACACTTGGGCTATCGGTGCCAAAAACAACATGAAGCAAAATAATACTGCCACTACCACTGAAGTAAATCCTGTACGACCACCGGCTGCTACCCCTGACCCGGATTCGACATATGCCGAGGTTGGCGAAGTTCCTAACAGTGATCCACAGGTACTGGCAACAGCATCTGCCATAAGTGCACTTCTGACATTGGGAAATTTGCCATTTTTCATAAGTCCGGCCTGACTGGCGACGCCAATCATCGTACCCGTAGTATCAAATAATGTAACCAGGAAAAAAGTAAATATTATAGCGAACAAATTAGGTGAAAACGCATCGGCCAAGTCCATCTGCATAAATGTATTTTCAAGTCCTGTCGGCATGCTAAAAACAGCTGACGGCAAAGGAATAAACCCCATGAGAAACGAAACTACCGCAGTTATCACCATTCCTAAAAATATTGCCGCCGGTACTTCGTTAACAAGTAAAACTATCGTTATAAAAAGCCCTAAAAGAGTCATATAAGCAACCGGTTCGGAAAAATTTCCCAATGTTATTATAGTTGCCGGTGACGGCGCTACCAGATGGGCATTCTGCATCCCGATAAAAGCAATAAATAATCCAATACCTGCACTTATCCCTGCTTTTAATGAAGTGGGGATAGCATCTATTAATGCTTCCCGAAAACTAGTAAGCGACAGCAGCAGGAAAACTACTGATGCTATAAAAACACTGCCCAATGCCGACTGCCATGGGATACCCATTCCAAGAACGATAACGAAAGCAAAATACGCGTTCATACCCAGCCCCGGTGCTATGGCAATAGGATAGTTCGCCACCAATCCCATTATCAGCGTACCAATCACAGCAGCCAGGATAGTAGCTATAAACACTCCGTTAAAATCCATGCCGGCTTTATTCAAAACACTAGGATTTACAATAACTATGTAAGACATCGTTACAAAAGTAGTAATACCGGCAATGATTTCCGTGCCCAATGTAGTATTACGTTCACTGAATTTGAATTTTTCATTCAAAGACATTAAAGATCTACCCCCTAAAATGATAATATACATTAACTATATTGACTTTATAATTGTACTAAAATGAAACTAATTAAGCAAGGCAGCTGTACGGATAGTTTTCTCCAATACTTAATTTTATTTATTTTTATCATCATTATATATTAACTTATTAAGTTTTATAGCAGTATATAAAATAATTTATTGTCATTGCGCAAAATATGTTTATATTTATTGTGGTTTTGCATTTAATCTCATCCGCCGGTTTTCAAAAAATAATAATATGCTATAATAACAGCAGGTCAATTATTAGGAGGTATGTAAAAAAGGTGTATAAAATAATTAGCTTTTGGATGGCATTTCTCTTTATATTGGGAAACAGCCTGACGACAGCAGCGGCACAGCCAATACCGGATGATATTTACCAATGGGTTCAGGCTTCACCGCGCATCGGGTACTATTTCAACAAAGCAGAAATGAAGTATGCCGTCGGCAATGACGGTTTAGCTGATACCAATATTCTGGAAGTTCCAATTTTAGAACAATACGACTGGATAGAAATGCAGGATGTCGTAGAAAAACGACGCTGGAATGATGAGGACCTCAGCGGATTCGATAATTTGTGGGGCTATGCGGGTATATTACATATCGACACCAAGGCTCGTATAGTAACTTATGTCTCTGACGAATACCTTAACATCTGGTGGAGCCCTATATCAACATTCAATTCCAACCGGGTTGACAGTATTGATAAAATGTCCGCCAAAAATTTGGATCGAACTTTTTATGAATCAATAATTGCGTATGCCAATGATCATAGGCAGGAATTGTTGAGCAGACAACGTGATCAGATTAGTCCCGCAGAATTAAAAGCCGCTGGTTTATGGAACAATTCCCAGTCAAAAGAACAATCAACTATTTCCACTGTGAAAACATCCCATACCGAACAGCAAAAGGTTCAAAAAATCATTAAAAGTTACGAAAAAACAAATACGCAAAATAAATCCTTGATATAATTTATAGTCTTTAGAAACTCTAAGACCCATAGGATAAAACCAATAACAACAAAGCGTTAAGGGTTTTATCCTATGGGTCTTATTTTTAGATTTGAATGACATAATTAGTGTATAAGCACCATATAAGCACCATATAAGCACCAGCTAAATATAGCTATCATCTATCACTCTAGCAGCTTCAGTGTCCATTTCTGGAATCCAGTGAGCATAAAGATTTAAAGTAGTTTGGATGTCACTATGTCCTAATCTCTTGCTTACTTCTTTGACCCCAATTTTATTTAATAAGAGTTCCGTAGCATGATAGTGTCTAAAGGAGTGCATTGTGAACCTTTCAGGAACCTTAGCATCCTCAAAGTACCTATGAAGATATGTGGCAGCAACTTGATATTTAGCATGTTTTCCTCTGATATTAAAAAGAAACTCAGTGTCACCAGAGAGAACTTTAAGCACCTTTGGGTTGACATAAATCTTTCGTTGAGAACTTTCAGTCTTTAAAGGTTGGTCAGCACCATCTAAAGTAGTTTGTGCTTAATAAATATGGTATTTGTATTCATGTCTATATCTGAATGTCTTAGGTTTAACATTTCACCTAACCTCATCCCTGTGGCAGTAGCTAATAGAAATAAGGGATATATTTGTAATGTGTAATCTTTTGTCTCCTTATCAAACTTCTTGGCATCTTGTAGTATACCTTTAAGTTCCTCTTTAGTAGGAATCACTAGGTCAACCTTTTGCTTCCTTTTAGAGAACGTCATAGTCCTTTTCATAGGTGATGTTGCTATATACTGTTTGTCTACAGCATAATTGAAAAAGACACCTAAGACCCTTTTGTAACCTATGAGTGTGCCTACAGATGGTCTACGGTTACTTTTAGTTCCCTTAACGCTCATAAGAGCTTCATCTATAATATCTGAGGTAATCTTGTCTATCCTATAAGAATCAAAAAGGTAAAAGAAGGATTTATAAGTGGTAGTATAACTGATATAACTATTTGTTGACACCATACCTTCTTTGGATTCTAGCCACTGTTTAGCTACATCCTTAAAGAGCTTTGGGGTACTAGAGTGTTGAATGTCTTGTCCTAAAGATACTCTGAGTTTTGCTACTTTAGACATCAATATTGGTTTGGAGCTTGCTGTGATACTTTTACGCTTTTGCTTACCATCAAGACCTACTCCGATACTTATAGTCATCTTATAGTTCCCATTAGGCATAACTTGGATTGAGCCTTCACCTTTAGGTCTCCTGTGTCCACCTTTTGTCTTTGCCATAGATAATCACTCCTAAACTTAAAATTTTGAAAATAAATTTACGTCCATATATATGCCAGACGGCTGCACCGAATCCCCCATTGCCCACTTTCCGTTGACTTATAGAACACTTATATATACTACTAGATACCTAAAGTCCTGCTTAAACTATACTTAAGTGTCTTAAAGCTAGTATATGCTATTAAAATAGCTATAAGATAAGACATATATATATATTATCATGAATAATATTACAATACTTATAGTTACTATGTCAATATGCTTTTAGGTGCTTAAAGAGTGCTATAGGTTCTTCATGAAATTATTTTATGCTATTAAAATAGCTAAGTATGCTCTGTGTTGCTTAAAGTACCTGTAGTTTTATAAAGGTCAAAAGGTCAAAGTATACTAATTGTATGTAGTGTGTCAACAATTATAATTTAGTGTGCTAGTGTGTCAAAATAGACCTATCTGTTTTAATCTTTAGAACCACAATATCTTGTAGGCAACTTTAAGTAATACATACTATATCTTGTAGTTGCTTAAATATCCTGCTTATGTTATATTTAAATCTGAAATAAATCTAATAATGTTAGGTTAACTAGAAACTACTTAAAGTTAACTTAAAGAATGAAAAGAGGTAGACATAATATAAAATTAATTATAGATAAAGAAGGTCTTAAATGGCTTTTAGCTGCTTTAGGTGTCTTATGGGTGCTATCTGGTCTTTTAGTTGCCTTAAGCGAAGAAAATATTACTCATTATGCAATGCCTGTTATTATGATGTCTATATTATTTATTATCTTTTATATATTAATACATATTAAAAATGATGAAAGAGGTTAATTAATTGGATTTAGTTGTTTGTTTAGGTGATTTTATGGTTAATTTATTTTATTTGTCATAAGGCGTTTAAAGGGAAAATATTATTTATTTTGGTCTTTATTAGTGGTTTATTGTTTGCTGCTATCATTGAAGGTATTTTGTATGTCATAAAAAGAATAAGAAACATTAAACATAAAGCCTACTTTAGATATCTTTAAGATAACTTGAAGTAGGCTTTTTATTTATTTTGTTTTGTCTACATACCACTGATGTAATAAAACATTAATTAAATCTGATATATTCATGCCATATTTTTTAGCTAATGCTGTTATGTCATTCTTGAAGTTTTCTTCTATTCTCACATGAATATATTTATTTTTTAATTGCTTATCGTCCATTTACTCACCTTCTTTATATGTGTTCTCAATGAGATTATAACACATATTAATTTATATGTCATCACAATAATTATTTTAACTCTGATCTAGAAATTTTACCTTGATTTTAACTTATTTTGAAATCTGAAAAGCCTTGCGGTTCTTGACATTCAGCCATTTTATATATCTACTCTCAAAAACTATTTAAATTATTTTATTAAAAAGTGTTGACAACGGGAACACAAACATGATATTCTTGTAATTGCCAACAGGGCAACGGGGCACACGCTCACCATAGAACGTGATGACAATGGGAACACAAACAACTAAATAAAACGAAAGAGGTAAACAACAATGGCACTTAAAGACAACGAACACTTTAAAAAATGGTTAGAACTTAGGGCACAGCATAGAGCTTTAGGGCTGGTAGATATTGAGTTATCAATTCTACACAGTGAAACAGCAAGCGCAATCTTAGAAGGTGCTGGCAAGTTTCAAGAAGGTTATTTGGCGGGAATTATAACAGCTAGAGAAATCATAAAAGAGAGATTTAGAAAAATTGAAGCCTTGCAAGATGCGGAAGAACAAGCATATCAGAGAGAGGAAGAATAATCAATCATGAAATACTATCAAGCACAAAAAGACAACGTAAAAATCAATAGGTCACTATATTCTATCAAGAACGAATTATTTACAGAAAATGAAGTCAAAAGATTACAACTTAACACCTCAACAATGAAGCAAGTTGAATATAAAAAATCAAAAGTATTTACCATGTTTGGTGTACGTATGATAAGTAAGTGATTTATTGTCTTGTAAGTGTCTATTAGTACGCTAATAGGCACCATAGAGGACAACAAGCGTCCTACTAAATTTAAAAAGGCAGGTAATTATCATGGAATTAAAAATTTATTTAACGAATTTAGGCAAGTATAACGAAGGTGAATTAGTTGGCAAGTGGATTGATGTCTTAGAACAGCCAGACTGGCAAGAAGAACTAAAAAGTATTGGTGTTGCTGACAATACAGGCTATGAAGATTTTTTTATTACCGATTATGAAACAGATATTAAGGGGTTGAAAATTAGCGAATATGAAAGTTTACAGCATTTAGATGACATAGCGGAACAAATTAACAGTATTGAGGATTGTGACCACGAAGCCTTCAATGCAGCTTGTGAAGCGTGGGGTCTATCTGATGCACTTGAAGCTATGCAAAAAGAAGATTACGGATTTTATCTTGGTATATCAGATGATGACGAATTAGGGCACTATTTAGTTGATGAAGGTTTGTTTGGTGTTGAAGTGCCAGAAGCTTTAGAAAACTATTTGGACTATGAAGCTATCGGACGGGATGCAAGCATGGACGGAACATACACAGAAAATGGCTATATAGAACGTTATTAACTTTATTGTCTTGTAGGTGCTTGCAAGTTCGCTTGTGGGCACTATAGAGGACAATAAGCACCTCTAAAAATAAAACACAAGTGAGGTAATTACAATCATGGAACAACAAACAATCACAACGGCGCAGTATGGGGCATTGCAAGATGCTTTTACGTACTACAACAAGGCTTTATTTGCTGGTAGCTTGCCAGAAGTTATCTTGACCTTTAGCCGTAAAAGCAAGGCTTTAGGCTTCTTTGTACCTTCTCAATGGTCTGACAGTAAGGACAGCAGCAAGCAAGCTCATGAAATTAGCATGAATCCTGATTATATGTCCAAACGCTCTAGCGAACAATTTTTTTCTACTTTGGTTCATGAAATGTGCCATCTATGGCAGGAAACATCAGGCAAACCGCCCAGACGTTGCTATCACAATAAAGAGTTTGCCGACAAAATGGAGTTAGTTGGCTTGATATGCAGTAATACAGGCGTTGAAGGTGGTAAGCGTACTGGTCAATCTATGACTCATTATGTGGCTAAAGATGGTAGATTTATAAAAGCGTTCAACAAGATGCCAGAAGGATTATACTTGCCGTTCACTTGTAAAGGCTTGTTAGGTTCAGAAAAGAAAAAAGTCAAAAAAGCAAGTCATAAAGTCAAATATACCTGTCCGATATGTGGCGCATTTGTTACAGGTGCAGCAGGTTTAAATATCAAGTGTGCTGAATGTAACGAATTTATGATTTAAGAATTGTAATGTGCATTACAAAAAAGCGAGTAAGACAGAGGAAAGACAAGCTCTTATAGTCTTAATGTCTAATATCAACTTCCTTTGTCTTACAAGCCTTAAAATAAGCATTTATTGGAATATGACAACTATATTATATGAGAGGTGTTTTAAATTATGCGTAAATATATCGAAAAGCTGACAGCAGCTAACAAGTCTAAAACAGTAGGCAACCATGCTGTTTTTGTAGGAATCTATGGACACAGAAGTTTTACATATTATGGCACTGATATTTGTTGTGTAGATGATAACAAGAAAACTTTTAGTGTCACACATAGCGGTTGGTTCACTTCAAGCACCACACAAGCTATCAATGGTTACAAAGAGTTTTTTGGCAATAAAGGCTACAAGTTGATTAGAGAGGATTGAAGAAAATGAAGAAACTATTGCTAAATTTATTGGTCTTATGCGTATCACGTAATAAAAAGATTTTGCTTTATGATGGAAATGGACATTTTATTAAGTCCATCAAGTAGTAAATAGAGCAAGTGAAGTCATGTATATGTATGAGAGGTGAAGCAAGTTACAGAATTTTCAAATAGCATAAGGCACATTTCTAAAAAGCAAACAAGCAGTTAAGGCTGTTATGTCTTAGCTGCTATATTTTTGACCTTTTTTAGGTGGCACACAATACAGAGATGAATTTATGGGGGTTTACAAATGTTTAATTATGACAAGTATATTAATCAATATGGAGACTTATTCTATAAACAATTAGAGCTTGAATCAGAGTGTAAAAAAGAAGCTGAAAATAGCTTGCGTTTATCATTAGAAAAGGCTAAAAGAGAGGGCACAGCAGGACAAAGCAATTTAGGCGAAAAATTTGCTAAATATGCTTGGGATTCTTGTAGGGATAACATTAAGGCACTTATAACAGACGTACAAAAGCCAAAGAAAACTACACAAGGTTATTATGTAAAGCCTATGAAAGATTTAATATCTATCTATAGAGAACAAGAGGACAAATTAGAAGAATTAATTACTTTAATTGGCTTGTCAGTAAGCGTAAACAAGATTTTTACTACTGAAAATTCTGTTTCTGAAATAGCCTTTTTTATTGGTAGTCATATAAAGGCTGAAGCTGATATAGAAGCTTTTTATCAATGGGAGCAAGCTAATAAGGGCACTGATTTAAAATGGCTTAAATCAAGCATGGAAAAAGGTATTTCTCAACGTGTACAAGAGTCTTATAAGATTGTTTATGCAGTAAATCGTATGAACAAAGAAGGTTATACACGTATTACATGGAGCAGACAAGAAGCACAAATGTTAGGTGCTAAAATTTTAGAAAGTATTATTAAAGGCAGCGGATATTTCAAGACTGTTAAAAGATTAAGGAATGAAAAGAAAATAACTTGTCTTGCTATGACTGAATGGTTTGAAAAGGCTTGGTTCAGTAATGAAAATCATCTACTTGAAAATGCTATACATTACAAGCCTACTATCATACCACCTAAACACTGGACAAGTCCGACAGAAGGTGCTTATTATGGTGAGTCTATGCTTCTAATTAAACTTTTAAGACTGAAATTTGGTAGTGATAATATATTTACTTCAAAATATCAAAAGAAGCTTGAAACAGTTGATTTATCTAATGTCTATGATGCCCTTAATGCTATGCAGGATACACCTTTTATCATCAATAAGGACATTTTGCAAGTCATGAAAGACATATATGCAAGTGGTGGTAACTTGGGTGGTTTACCTCAAACAGAACCTTTTACTATCTCAAAGGCACCAGACACAGCAACGGAAGAAGAAATTAAGGAACACAAAAAGCACCTTGTAGCAATCTATAAGCAAGAAGAAGTACGAAAAAGTCACGCTCTACGTCTCTTAATGGCACTTAAGACCGCTGAAAAGTTTGCTGCATATGACAAAATTTACTTTCCTTGGAACATGGATTATAGAGGACGCTGCTACCCAATTCCGACAGCTTTAAGTCCACAAGGTGACGATATAAGCAAGTCTTTGCTGCTGTTTGCTGAACCTTCTGAATGTCAGCATAAAGATGATTATAAGTGGATGGCTATACATGGCGCAAACCTTGCAGGTAATGACAAAATAAACTTTGCTGATAGAGTCAAGTGGGTAGAGGACAACACAGACAACATTATCAATAGTGCTGAGGATGCTTTAGGATACCAATGGTGGTATGAAGTCTCTAAAGGTGACTATCCTATGGAATTTCTAGCCTTTTGTTTTGAATGGAAGAAACTTAAAACTTATATGTCTACCCATAATAATTCTTGTGTTGGCTTTAAGTCAGGCTTGGCACTAGCTTTTGATGGCACTTGTTCAGGCTTGCAGCACTTTTCGGCTCTCTTAAGGGATGAAATAGGCGGTAAGGCTGTCAATTTGATACCTTCTGACACAGTGCAGGATATTTATTCTATTGTAGCTGAAAAGGTTAACAAGGTGTTGCTTAAGGACGCTATAAGTGGTACTGAGGATGAACTAAAGCCTACTAAAGATGGCAAGCTACAAGCGAATAAAAACATTAAATATGGTACAAAAACACTAGCTCTTAATTGGACTACCTTTAATGACATGAAGTTTGGACAAAAAGGCATAACACGCAAGGTTTGCAAGAGGTCTGTCATGACTTTAGCTTATGGCAGTAGACAATATGGTTTTAAAGAAAATATTTTAGAAGATATTATAAAACCTTTTGTCTTAGACCATCCAGAGGATTCACCTTTTTTAAACAAAAATCAGGCTGCGGTTTACATGGTAGGTCTTATATGGGATGCAGTTGTTACAACAGTTGTTAAGGCTGTAGAAGGTATGGAATGGCTTCAACAAATAGCAGGTCTCATATGCAGCAATAGTAAAGTTGTTACGTGGTGTACACCAAATGGTTTACCAATTCAGCAAAATTATATGGTAGAAGAAGAAAAGAAAGTACAATTAAGATTTAACAGTGCTAGGGTACGCTTTTATACTAATGAATCTACAGGCAATATCAATATTAGAGGTCAAAAGAATGGTATCAGTCCTAACTTTATACACAGCATGGATGCTTGTCATTTACAAAGAGTGGTTGTGGCTGAACATAAATTAGGTAATAGAAATTTTGCTATGATACATGATTCCTTTGGTACTGATATAGCTCATGCAGGAAGTTTATATAAGACTATAAGGCAAGAATTTATTGGCTTATATAAAGACCAGAACCATTTAGAAAATTTTTTGAATGACGTTAAGTATCTTATAGCTGATGATGCTGAAATCCCTGAGCTGCCTAAGTTTGGAAACTTAAATATTGACAACATAGCCAATAGTGATTTTTGTTTTGCCTAAGTGGAACACAAAGTTTAACTTTTAGGTGGAACACAATACAGAGAGAGAAACATAAAGGAACTTTTAGTTATCTTTAAGATAGCTAAGGGTTCCTCTTTTAGTTTCACTATTATAACTATTTATTATTTATATCTTTAGTATTACTAAAGGTTTACTAAAGTAAATAGCTATAGTAGTAAACTCTTTATTTGTCTTTTAAAACCTTAAATTTTTATGTGTCTTAAAGCCTTGCTGTTACTGGCTTTATTTAGGTGGCACACAATACAGAGAGAAACACTCATTTTCAAAATTCAAACATAGAAAAGGATGATTCGATGACAACAACAAGAAAGCCAAAAGCAGCAGCACCAGAAGAACCAAAGTTAGGCTCAAACACTCCAAAAGGTCTAATAGTCAAAGTCAAAAAGCTGACAGAAAACGCTATGATTCCTAAAAGGCAGACCAAAGATGCCGCTTGCTTTGACTTAGTTACAACAGAAGGTCTTTATGTACGCTGCATTAATGCAGATGACAAAAGCACCATGCTCTCCACAGGATTAGCTTTTGAGATACCTGAAGGCTATCACATGAAAGTATTCATGCGGTCTGGTATAGCTTTAAAGACTAAATTACGCTTATCTAATCAAGTTGGCATTATTGATGCTGATTATCGTGGGGAACTTAAGTTGCTTATAGATAACTTAAGTCGAGAACGAGTCTACATAGCAGAGGGCACAAGGCTTGCTCAATGCTTGATAGAGAAGAATGTTGATGTGTCTTTTGAAGAAGTTACAGAATTAAGTGAAACTGAAAGGTCTGAAGGTGGCTTCGGTTCCACAGGTGACAATAAATGATGCAGCCTGATTGGGATTTTCATAAGTGCATGAATGAGGATGAATCTAGTTATGTCCATGTTCACACCAGTGATGAAAAAAGAGGACTTGAAGCTAAATTATCTACTCATACACATAATGATGCTGTGGATGCTTCTAAGCACTTTGACAAACATTATGGTGGCTCAGTCCAGCCTATAGAACTCATGCAAGCTCAATTGTCACATGAAGCATTTATTGGGTTCCTGTTAGGTAACATAATCAAATATTCGTGTCGGTTCGGTAAAAAGGATGCAGGGCAGCAGGAAGCTGCAAAGATTCATAGGTATGCCGAATGGTTGGAGATAGCTAGTAAAGGCGAAACTATAGACCCTACAAAATAAAATTGTAATGTACGTTACAAAATTAAAAGGACAAGAGAGGTTTAATAACATGAAATCAAAGAAATTTAAGGAAGTTGTATTTATTGCTAAAGAAATTCAGGATTGGTGCAAAGCAAAGAAGTCTTGTAACCGTTGTCACTTCAATAAAAGTGGATATTGTTGTCTTACTCCTGATGGTATTGCGCTAGATGAGGTCAAAATAAAATGATTAGTAAACAGACAAAAATTAAATTTGTAGAGGACAAGTGATAAACATATGGCAAAAAGAAAATTATTTAAAGGTAAAACAGGTATTGGTGAGGTCTTATTTGCTCACTTATTGAAACCAGAGGAATTTAAAGGGGTCTCAACAAACAAATTTTCGGTCATGCTGAAGCTCTCCGAAAAAGACAAAAAGAAATTATTAGACCAGATTGACGAGGAATGGAATAAATTCAAAGAATCGGATGAATGTCCAGCTAAGAAATTCAAATATGATTATTCAAATGGTTTGAAAGAGTACAAAGAAGAAGAATACTTCAAATTCAAAATGACACACATCATCAAATGCAAGGATGGTACAGAATTAGAAAAGTCCGTTCCTATCTTCGATGCAGCTACAAAAGAAATTTCTAAGACCATAACAGGTGTAGGAAATGGCTCTAAAGCTATTGTTGCTTTTGAATTGTCTCCGTTCTATATGAATGACAAGAACTATGGGGTCTCTTTGCGTCTCTTAGGCATACAAATATTAGACATGGTGGAATATGGTAGCAACTCTGCTGCTGGCTTAGGTTTCGACAAAGAAGATGGCTATAGTCAGGAAAATGAAGCGAACACAGTGGATACAGATGACGAAATACCTTTTTCACCACAAGAGTCTGAAGGTGACTTTTAATAAGTCTCTTACATGGTGGAAAGTATCACTACAAGCCTAGTCATGGGCACAGGTCAGGTTTAGAAGATAAGGTTGCAGCACAAATTAAAAATTATGAAAATAAAGAGGTGTATGAGCAATCTTATCTGACCTATATAATTCCTGCCAGCGAACATAAGTACACACCAGACTTTATATTGTCTAACGGTATAATCGTTGAAACAAAAGGATTATTTGAGATAGCTGACCGCAAAAAGCACTTGATAATCAAAGAAACGTATCCGAACCTAGATATACGCTTTGTCTTTACGGATCCTAATAGCAAGCTATACAAGGGTTCAAAGACAACATATGCTGACTGGTGTATTAAAAATGGCTACAAATATGCAGCTAAATTGATACCTGCTGAATGGTTCAAAGAATCCAAAAAGTCAATCGTTGGTCTTAAATCGAAAGGCTGACAAAGTATTATGATTAAGTTTTTAGAACGAAAAGAAGAAATGAACATTATCCGCTTAGTATTCACTAATAGCAAGGATATGTCAAAAGAAGAAATAGAAAAAAAGCTGATGTGGAAAGGCTGGTTTTGCTTAGGGTTTCACTTTATCATTCATCCAGATGGACGAGTAGAAGAAGGAATACCGCTGAAGCAATATGCTGACACTTCATTAATTGACTGGCAGTATACCTGCTATGTCTTGTGTCTTAGTAAAGACCTTAATGACCTTCAGAAGAACGCTTTAAGCGAACTACAGCACACACTAGGCTTACCTTTACTCACAAAGGGTGAGAATATTGGGAGAATCTGAAATAGTGCAAGCTCATGTACCATGTGAGTTTTGTGGGAGTTCGGATGGTGCTACTTTATACACAGACCATAAATTCTGTTTTGTCTGTGAGAAGTGGACGAAACTAGAAGGGAGTGAGTCAGTGACAGTTACTACAAAGAAGAAATTGTCTATCATTCCTGTACAAGATATGTTAATAAAAGATATTCGTAAACGTGGCTTAAAGGCTTCTACTTGCAAGAAGTATGGCTATTTTGTCACGAAGGATGAATGGGGAAACTCAATACAGATAGCTAACTATGTCGCAGATGCAGAAGTTGTATTCCAAAAGAGCAGAGATAAAGACAAAAACTTTATAGTAAGAGGTCATAAGGCTCATGTCTTTTGGGGGCAGCAGTTGTTTCAGGGGGGCAAGAAGTTAGTTATCACTGAAGGTGAAATTGATTGTCTTACGGTGTCACAGGTTCAGGGCAATAAGTATCCTGTAGTGTCCTTGCCGTTCGGCTGTAAGAGTGCTTTAGACACCTTCAAGGCAAACATTGACTGGCTTAAAGGCTTCGAGGAAGTCATAGTCATGTTTGATATGGACGAGGTTGGACAGAAAGCCGTACAGAGCGTTGTAGGCTTATTACCACCTCATAAACTTAAGATAGCTCAATTACCGCTTAAAGACCCTAATGAGTGCCTTATAGCTGGCAAAGCGGATGCTATCATCAATGCAATATGGAACGCTAAAGAATATCGTCCTGACGGTCTAGTAAATGCTAAAGACCTGAAGGACGTTTTGTTTTCCTCAGAGGAAACACAAGAAACCTTTGAGTATCCTTGGTCTCCTGAGCTAAACAAGATGACTATGGGTATCCGAAAAGGTGAAATGGTGCTGCTTACTGCTGGCTCAGGTATCGGCAAGTCAACTATGGCAAGGGAGATAGCCTACAAGCTAAAGATGAAAGATGGTCTTAAAGTTGGCTTAGTGATGCTAGAAGAAAATCCTAAGAAAACCTTAAAAGACATATTGTCTATACATTGTCAGTTGCCACTTCACTTGCTGTGGAATACTTTAGACAAAAAGTTATTAGAAACTATGTATGACAAGGTGTTTGGGGATGGTAATTTTGTCCTATATGACCACTTTGGAAGCATAGAAGGTGGCAATCTCCTAGACAAAATAAGGTATCTGATTACAGGTGAAGGATGCGACTACGCGATATTTGACCATGTTTCGATAGCTGTATCTGGCTTAGACGAATCTTCAGGTGACGAAAGGAAATGTATAGACCGCCTGATGACTAACCTCAGAGCACTCATAGAGGAAACAGGGGCAGGAATAGTAGTTGTCTCTCACTTACGTAAAAGTGATATGAAAGCTACACCTTTTGAGCAAGGTGGGATTATCTCACTAGATGACCTGCGTGGCTCAGGTTCCCTAAAACAGCTTCCTGATATTGTCTTAGCACTAGAGCGAAACCAACAGGCAGATGATGAAAGCCTTAAGAACACTTTGAAACTTAGGGTCTTGAAGAACCGCTTTACAGGCAATACAGGAATTGCAGGTTATGTACGTTTTAACAAAAGTAAAAATATCCTAGAGGACGTTGACCCTCTGGAAATAAAAGAAAATAAAGGAGAAGAAGCAGGATGTCAATTTTAATTCCTGTGGTATCTAAAGGTATCACATTAACTGAAGTACCTAATAAGGTTGCTGTCTATTTTGAAATAGGAGAATGTGTCAGGAATTGCAAAGGTTGCCACAGTGAGCATTTAAGATGCAAAGTAAATGAAAAGATGTCATTGTATCAGATGATGCAATATGCTGAAGCTCAGGTGGACAAAGGTGCTAATGCTATTGTCTTGATGGGTGGAACTACCAACGGCTTAAGTGATGAGGAATTAGAAGAACTTATCATTGTCATGAGCGGCATAGCACCTGTATGTCTTTACACTGGCACAGATGATGAATCCTTTCATAGATGGTTAGCTCAGAAATTACCATTGACATGGCTAAAAACAGGTAGCTATAAGGCAGCTTTAGGTGGACTTCAGTCACCAACAACTAACCAAAGGTTCTATAAGGTAGACATAAAGTATACCTTTATACATGGTGTTTATGTTGATAGAATACAAGAATTAATTGATATGACGGATGCTTTTCTTCCTCAAAAGGAGTTAGTGTAATGATTTATATTGGAACTAAAATTATTAAGGCTGAACGTGGCTGTGATATAACAGGTAGAACTGCTGGAAAAGATGGCTACAGATTACAGTATGAGGACGGATATATCTCTTGGTCTCCTAAAGCTGTCTTTGAGAAAGCCTATCGTCCTATAGATGGTATGAATTTTGGTCTTGCTATTGAAGCTTTGAAATTGGGCAAAAAAGTTAGCCGTAAAGGCTGGAATGGCAAAGGGATGTTTATATATCTGACTACAGGAAGTATTATACCTGTAATTAATTTAAAGCAAGAAACAGCAAAAAAATTATTTGGTGAACATGCACTCTTAGAATGTGATGCTACAGTTAATATACAATCACATATTGATATGAAGGCAGCAGATGGTTCCATCATTATAGGATGGTTGGCTTCACAAACAGATATGCTTGCTGAGGATTGGCGGATAGTGGGATGAAGGTAATCTATGTATAAACTTAAAGATAGCCAGAAGCAGCAAAAGCTAGACTTCATAGAACATTACATGAAAGCCAGTAATGCAGCTTCAGGCTCAGAAGTGGACAGCAACGCTAATGTCACTCATAAGACCATAGCTACGCTAGAAGCTGAATTATATAAGGCTGACACAATACAGATAAACAGACTTAAAGTTTACAATAAGATAACTGAATTATATGACAAAGACACAGCAGACCAGTTTATAGCTGATGTTGAAAGTCATCTAATTTATATTCATGATGAAACCAGCTTGAAACCTTATTGTGCCAGTATCACGCTTTATCCTTTCCTTTTGGAAGGCACAAAGTGTATGGGTGGTGTCTCAGGGGCACCTAAGAACCTTCAGTCATTTTGTGGTGGCTTTGTGAATCTTGTGTATCAGGTAGCTTCTAACTTTGCTGGTGCTGTAGCAACAGTTGAGTTCTTGCATATCTTTGACTACTTTGCAAGACAGCAGTATGGCAAAGATTATTTAAAGACAAATAAAAAAGAGATAACTCAGGAACTTCAGGGTGTTGTGTATGCCTTAAATCAACCTGCAAGTGCCAGAGGAGACCAGAGCGTATTCTGGAATATCTCTATTTTTGATAAGCCTTATATGCAGGAAATGTTTGGGGAGTTCTACTATCCTGATGGCACACAGCCTGATATGGATAGTACACGTAAACTACAGGAATACTTTCTAATATGGTTCAGAGAAGAACGCACTAAGGAATTGCTTACTTTTCCTGTAGTTACAGCTTCACTCTTGACTAAAGACAATGCAGCAGTAGATACAATATTTCAGAAGTTCTTAGCTGCTGAAATGTCTAAAGGCAACAGCTTCTTTATTTATATGTCTGATGCCGTTGATAGTCTTGCATCCTGCTGCCGTTTGAGGAATGAGTTAGCTGACAACACTTTTAGTTACACTTTAGGTGCTGGCGGTGTTGTCACAGGTTCAGCTCAGGTTATCACTTTGAACATGAATAGGTTTGCTCATAAGTATAAAGCATGGCAGTTAGAAGAAGTGGTTGCAGACATCCAAAAGTATCTTATAGCTTACAAAGAGGTCTATAAGGAATATATAGCTGCTGGCTTATTACCTGCTTACTCCGCTGGATTCATGGACATAGACAAACAATTTTTAACAATTGGTCTTAATGGTCTGGCTGAAAGTGCTGAGTATAGAGGGTATGTAGTTGGAAATAATAAGTATTACAAAGGATACATTCAGCGTGTCTTATCTAGTATAAGCAATTGCAATAAGCTGACGCTCAAAATAAAAGGCATACGCTTCAACACTGAGCTAGTACCTGCTGAAAATTTAGGTGTCAAAAATGCTAAATGGGATAAAGAATCAGGTTATGAAGTTAATCGTGATTGCTATAACAGTTATTTCTATCTAGTTGAAGATACAGAATCTACCATATTAGACAAAATACAATTACATGGCAAAGAAATAATTCAGTATTTAGATGGTGGAAGTGCACTGCATTTAAACCTTCAACAGCTATTGTCTTATGATAATGCTATGTACTTGTTTGACCTCTGTATGGTTGCAGGAGTCAACTATTGGACTACTAATACTAAATGCACGATATGTAACGATTGTGGAAATATTGACCCTCGGACGCTTAAGGCTTGCCCTAAGTGCACTAGTACCAACTTAGATTACGGAACTCGTATCATAGGATACCTGAAGCGTATCTCAAACTTCAGTGATGCCAGACAAAAGGAACAACAGAAAAGATTTTATCAATAATTGTAATGTACGTTACAAAATAAAAACACGAAAGGAAGAACAATTATGTTATTGTTTGATATTGAAACAGATGGATTGCTAGACACTGTGTCAAAGCTGCATTGTATGTGCATTTATGACACTTCAACAAATAAAATGTCTCGTTATGACCCAACACAGGTAGAAGAAGGAGTCAGGAGACTACAAAAGGCTATAGATGAGGGAGACTCCATATGTGGTCACAACATTATAAACTATGATATTCCTGCTTTGGAGAAGCTCTATGCTAACTTTCATGTTGGCTATAAGCAACATTCGCAGGTAGTTGATACTTTAGTCATGGCTCGTCTTATTTATTCAAACATTGATGTAATTGACCTAGGCTATATGCGGTCAGGTCAGCTTCCTAAGAAGTTTTATAAGTCTCATAAGCTCATGGCTTGGGGGTATCGTTTAGATATCCTTAAGGGAACCTATGGTGAACAAGAGGATGCTTGGGCAATCTATACTCCTGAAATGCTAGATTACAATGAGCAGGATGTATGGGTGACTAAAGCACTCTTTGAAAAGCTAATGTCATCCCATTATTCCGCTAAAGCTATACGGCTAGAGCATGAGGTTGCTTGGCTGATGTCTAAGCAGGAACGAAATGGCTTTAAGTTTGACATAGAAGGTGCTTTGAAACTAGAAGCTACTCTACGCTCACAACAAGCCATTCTGGAAGCAGAACTTGTAAATAAGATACCAGAGATACCAGACAAAATATTCGTGCCTAAGAGAGACAATAAAAGGCTCGGTTATAAAAAAGGTGTGGCTATTCAACGCTATAAATCCTTTAATCCAAACTCTAGACTTCAGATAGAATATGTCTTTCGTAAAATGTATAATTACAATCCTGACAATATTGATTTATATGACATACCAGATATGGACGATAATCCTAAAATAGAGAATTACCGCCTTAAGATGGATGATGAAACTCTTAACTTTATTGTCAATGATGAAGCTTGCCCTGAAGAACTGAAGCATATCGCAGGTCTCATTCAAGAATCCTTAATGCTTAAGAAACGCTTAGGGCAACTAGCGGATGGCTCTCATGCTTGGATAGATGCCTATAACGTAGACACAGGCTGTATTCATGGTAGGGTTGTACCAAATGGTGCTGTGTCTGGCAGAGCTACACATAGCTCACCTAACGTGGCTCAGGTGCCACATATAGGCTCTCCATATGGCAAAGAGTGTAGAACCTTATTTAATTCTGGTAACTGGTATCAGGCTGGAATTGATGCCTGTGGTCTGGAACTCAGATGTTTAGCGCACTTTATGGCACCTTATGACAACGGTAAGTATGCTCATACAATCCTTACTGGTGACATACACACCATGAATCAGGAAGCTGCTGGCTTGCCTGAGAGAAATCAAGCTAAGACATTCATCTATGCCTTCCTGTATGGTGCTGGTGATGCTAAGATTGGCAAGATAATTAAAGGAACCGCTAAAGATGGCAAGGCTATCAAGAGAAAGTTCCTTAAAGCTACACCTGCTATTAAGTGTCTTAGGGATGCCGTTCAGGATGCTTTAGTTGTCTCAGACAAAGGCAGAGTTGTCAAGTGGAAACGTCATTACCTTAAAGGTCTTGACGGACGCTTGCTGCACGTTAGGAGTCCTCACTCAGCACTAAATTTGCTGCTGCAATCCGCAGGTGCCTTAATTTGCAAAAAGTGGATTGTAGAGACTGAGAGAAGGTTGCTTGAACGTGGCTTGAAGCATGGCTGGGATGGCAGCTTTGCTTACATGGCTTGGGTTCATGATGAAATCCAGCTTGCCTGTAGGACTAAAGAGATTGCTGACATTGTTATAGAAGAAGCACAAAAGGCTATGCGTGATGCAGAAGCCTTTTTTAGTTTCCGTATACAGCTCGATACAGAAGGAAAGATAGGAAAGAATTGGGCAGATTGCCACTAATGCCACTAAATTGAAGGGATGTATTTATTATGATTAACGAAAGATTGAAATGTCCTAAATGTGGAAAGTCATTACTTCAGTCTTACTCAAAGTGCATTATAAGCATAACTTGTTCCTGCGGTAAGACAATAAATTTGAGAGACATAAAGAGCAAGGAATACAAGAATCCAGTAAAGGCAGGTATGAAGAAATGATAAAACTTTTGTCTATCACTCCTAACTATATGGAAATCTTGCAAACAGCAGCAGGACAATGTTATCAGAAGAACTGCCCCGCTGGTGTTATAGAACACATCATAGAAGCAGGTCACTTAAGTGTCTTAGAGCACTGTTCAGCTACGTTTGAGTTAGATTGTAGTATCTCGGTGCTGCTTCAGATAACTAGGCACAGACATCTATCCTTCACTGTACAGAGCAGCAGGGGAAGTGAATTGACTTCTTTCTATCACACAAACAACAATGCTTTGAACGTATCTCTGAATGAACAAATGCACAATTATTCTAAACTTCTGGCATCAGGTGGTATGTCATTTGAAGAAGCTGCCTATATGCTGCCTAAAGCTGCTAAGTATAAACTTGTTGTCACAGGTAACTTCAGAGCTTGGTTTGAATATCTTCCGAAACGCTTATGTCATAGGGCACAACAGGAACATCAAGACATAGCTGCTGGAATTAAAACTATTTTAGCTGCTGAAGCACCTGAGATATTTAACAGAAACTTTATGTCTTGTGACCATTGTTCTGAATGGGGGTGCAACTTCCATGTCTGATTCAGCTTATACACCTGAAGCTAACGCTAAGAAATATGGGATGCTCGTCAATCCTAAAGCTATTCAAGTTGCTAATGTTTTGACGAAGCTAGGGAAGAATGAATCCAAATTAGGTGAACCTTACTGCCCTTGTCTGGCGCAACATAACGCTGACACAGTGTGTCCTTGTAGATACATGAGGGAACTTAAGGCTTGCCGTTGTGGACTTTATATTAGAGATAAAAGAGGAGACAAATAAAATGGTAACAGTAATGCCAAATGAAAAAATAAAAATTATTACGAAAGACAGAAAAGTAGTTATAGCTATGCGAGGTAAGCATAAAGGTGTAGCCAAATGTAATCCTGAAGATACCTTTGACGTTGCTATAGGTCTGAAGCTGGCTCTTGAAAGGCTTATAGAGCAGGAAGAAAAAGGTGCAGGTGCAGTTATAAATCCTGAATATGATAAAGTGAAGTATTTCAATATAGATTGTGATGGTTATATCTCTCATTCTTACCTTTATGAAAACTGTGGTAGTTCTGAGATTCGTGTTGCTATGAAGAATAACTTTATGACAATGGGAGCTGCTGAAGCTCACAAAGATGAAATGGTTGAAAAGTGGAAGAAGGTATTCGCTTATGCCAAAACCATTTGACCTTTGTGCCCACTTAAAGCGTGACAAGAAGCACCTCTTTCAAAAACTAAAGCCTATCGAACAGATAGACACCAGCAAACTTAAGTTCCCTATGTGGGTCTCAGAGAAGTTTGATGGTGTCTTTTGTTGTGCCATAAGGGTTAATGGGGTGATACATGTTTGCTCTAGGACAGGCGAAGAATTTTTGTCTATGGAACATTTAAAGCCTGAGCTTGATGACTTCCTACGTGTTGGCAGAGAAAAGTTCATGATATTTGAAGCCTATATTTTCAACGAGACACAGAACGTTATCTCTGGTGCCTGTAGAGATACAAAGAAACAACATCCTGAACTTGTTGCTTTGATGCACACTCTCATAAATGATGGGGATGAAAAAGAGGTAGCAGATATAACCTTACCAACTTTTTTAGTGAACTCAGACATATCTTTGAGCATGATAGAACCTTTCTTGTATGAAGTTATTCATTATAATGTCAGAAATTTAGATGAAGTTATGTCTTTTGCTGAGTCTATTTGGAAACGTGGTGGTGAAGGTGCTGTCCTTCATGCTGCTGAGTTTCAACCTTATCAGGCTGGCAAGCGTAATGCTTCTATCATCAAAATTAAGAAAGGTCTTTCAGTAGACCTATTATGTGTAGATACCTTTAAGGGCAACGGGAAATATGAGAACACTTTAGGTGGCTTAGTGTGCCGCTATAAAGATGAAGAAATCCATGTGTCAGGCATGACGGATGCACAGCGTGACGCTTGGTATCACAATCCTAACCTCATAGTAGGCAAGATTGTTCAGGTAGATGCTATGGGAGAATCCGCTAAAGGAAAGCTCAGAGAACCTAGATTTAAGGGAATACGATATGACAAAGGAGAACCAGACTATTGAAATATTACATTAAATTCTTTTTAGTTAATTTGATATGGCTGCCATTCTATTTATTCATATGGTTTGCTAAAGGCTTTCTGTATATAGAATATGTCTTGACTAGTGTTTTAGAAAAAGCTGAACCAGTAGTGTATAAGATACATGACCGACTTAGAGATTGGCTGGTGTCTTGATATGTTAAAGATATTGATTGATGCAGATATGTTTGTCTTTAGAGCGTGTTCCGCTGTAGAGCAAGAGGTTGACTGGGGTAACATATGTTCGCTCTTTAGTGACCCTGCGGATGCCAAAGAACACTTCATAAATTCTTTGGATAGTGCTTTAGAGAGAGCTTTAAGAGCTATGAAGTATGATGGTGACTTTGAGACAATCTTTTGTTTCTCAGACCCTAAAGCTAACTTCAGGAAGAAAATATTGCCGACATATAAAGCTAACAGAGCAGGAAAAAGAAAGCCTGTATGTTACTACAAGATTGTTGAGTGGGTAATGGAGAACTATAAGACCTATCTGAAACCAACTTTAGAAGCTGATGACTGTATAGGTATCTTATCGACACTTAAAGCTAACAAAGGTAACGTATTGATTCTCTCAGGTGACAAGGATATGAAGTGTCTACCTGCTACGTTCTATGACTTCATAAGAGAAGAATTGTCTGAAACAACTGAAGCGGATGCTGATTACTGGCACCTCTACCAGACATTGATTGGTGATACAACTGATGGTTACTCAGGGTGTCCTAAAGTTGGCAAGGTAAATGCCACAAGGCTCTTGGATGCTTCTCCTACTTGGGAGACGGTTGTAAAGGCTTATGAGAAGCAGGGTCTTACTGAAGATGATGCTATCGTGCAAGCTAGGGTTGCCAGAATACTCAGAGCTTCCGACTATAACTTTAAAGAAGGTGTTCCGAAACTATGGACACCAGCAAAATAAAGATTCTTACAAGACCTTTAACAGACTCAGAGCTTGACTATATAGTGGAACGTGCGGTAGAGGAGAGAGCTAGAATTGGCTCTCCTTTACTTTTCTTAACGGACTTAAAGAAATTTAAGAAATCATTAAGACAAATAGACAAAGAAGGTCAGCTAAGAGTCTGGTGGGATGGCTCTAAGATTATAGGCTTATTAGCTTTTGATGTTGGCTATACTTGGTGGACTTCAGAACTTTTATTGTCTGAACAATTCGTGTTCTGTATTGACCCTGAGTTCAAAGGGTTCAGCAGGATAGCCATAAGAGAGCTAGATAACTTAGCTAGGATATTCAATTGCAAGTTTATTGTTGCAGGTAACTTCTTTATGGATAAACCTGCAATAGTATCTAATGCCTATAAGAAAGGGGGATTTGAATTAACATGCCCTTCTTATATAAAAATTGTAGGAGGTTTAAAGAATGGATGAAACACCTTTTGTACCTAAACAAGTTGTGTCTTGGCTGAAACAAAGTTACAGTACCACAAATTTAATAGGTGGTCTGAAAGATTTCAAGACCACTGATGAAGCTGTAGGGTATATGAAGGGAGTCTATGAGGTCATCAATACACTTGATGCTCTTTCAAGAGAGGATGATAAAGACTAAATGGGATTTATAACTAAGACAATTAAATCTTTATTCTCACCTGATGTTCAAACTGTTTCTACAGCTAGTGGAATAACAGCACAGGACTTAGTTGCTTCAACGTCCTCTAATGACCCTGAAGCACCTGTAATGGGTGATAATGGCAAGAAAAAAGTTCGAGGTGTTAATTCTCTATTGGTGCCTACGGAAAACGTAATGAAAGGACAGTGATTAAATGGGATTCGTTAAAAATGCAGTAAAGAGTGTAGCTGAAGTTGTAGGTAGTGTCTTTAGTGGTAGAAGCTCTGATAGTGGAACAAATGTAATTAATTCTTCCTCTGGTGCTACTCCTGCACCTGCTGCTGAGAATAGTGGTTCAGCAGACAATGCAGAAACCACAGCTTCAGAATTAGCTAAAAGAAAGCGTGGGAAGAAGTCTCTTATGGTTAGTACCAGTGACACAAGTGCAACTGGAAGTAATTCTACAGGACTGAATATATGACACAAAATAAAGCTACCACAACACTTTCAGCTAACGCTAGGGAACGCTACAACAAACTAGAAACTGAGCGTAAACCTTACACAGATAGAGCTGAGAAGTGCGCTAAGTATACTATACCTATGTTATTTCCTAAAGACACAGATAACAGCTCAACAAACTATGAGACACCTTTTCAGTCTATGGGTGCCAGAGGTATTAACAATTTGTCCTCTAAGCTCTTGCTGGCTTTATTTCCACCTAATGAACCATTCTTCAGGTTGTCTTTAGGTTCCGATATAGTGAACGCTATAGGAGAGGACTCTAAGACAAAAGTAGAATGGGATGCTGCTTTAGTAAAAATTGAGCAGACCATAACATCCTATATGGAGACACACCAAATAAGGACTACAGCTAATGAAGCTATCCTGCAATTGATTGTAGCTGGTAATGCTCTATTGTTCCTACCACCTGCTGAGGGTGGCATGAGGATGTATCGTTTGAACTCTTATGTTGTACAGCGTGACGGTGTTGGTAATATTTTGGAGATTGTAACTAAAGAAAAAATAGCATATGGTGCTTTGCCTGAGCAAGCTCAAAGCTGCCTAGGAGACAATCAGGACATTGACCCTGACAAGATATATGAAATTTATAGTCATGTTATTTTGCAAGGTGACAATTATGTGTCTTATCAGGAAATAGAGGGCACTATGATTGCTGGAAGTAACCAGAGTTATCCTAAAGACAAATCTCCTTGGATACCTATAAGACTCCGAAAGATGGATGGAGAAGCTTATGGCAGAAGCTTTGTAGACGAATATATAGGAGACCTTAAGGCACTTGAAGGACTCTCTAAGTCTCTTGTACAACTTGCTGCTGTGGCAGGTAACATCATATACCTCGTCAATCCTAACAGCACTACAAGGGTCTCAGAGCTGTCTAAAGCTAACTCAGGTGACTTCATTAAAGGTAAGATTGATGATGTACAAGCATTGCAAATCAATAAGACACAGGATATGCAGGTAGCTAATGCTATGAAGCAGGATATAGAAAGCAGATTGTCTTATGCGTTCCTTCTGAACTCAGCGGTACAGCGGGATGCTGAACGTGTGACAGCAGAAGAAATCAGGTATGTAGCTAATGAGCTAGAAGATACTATAGGCGGTATATATTCTATATTGTCTCAGGAACTTCAGTTACCTTTAGTCAAACGCTTCATGGTGCAGATGGAAAGACTTGGTGCTATCCCTGAGCTGCCACAAGGTTCTAAAGGTGTAGACCCTCAGATAACCACAGGCATAGAAGCTCTTGGCAGAGGTCATGACTTAACTAAATTAGATTCATTCTTGAAGTATGCTCAGGTGTTGCCTGAAGCGTTCCAACAGAGACTTAAGCAAGGTGAGATTATGACACAGCTTGCTACAGCTATTGGAATAGATGCTTCAAGTGTCATAAAGACTGATGAAGAAGTTGCTCAGGAACAGCAACAGGCTCAGGAAAATCAGTTAGCTCAAAGCACTGTACCACAGATAGCAGGTGCAGCTATGAAACAGCAATAGAAATAATACACATAATTATCTGGAAATAAAGGAGATTGATATTAATTGGCAGATGTACAAGATAATAATGTACAAGCAACAGATGCAACAGTAAATACAGAATCACAGCAGGAACCACAGGTTCAACCTAATGTGACCGTTAAGAACACTGGCAGCACCATACAGGTAAACCAGAATCCTGTGACTATGGATGATGTTACAGACCCAACGGCACCAGCTACAGAACCTAATACAGACGTTCAACCGCAGCAGGATACACCTGAAGCAGTTCAGACAAATATAGACACTCAGATTAAAACTGAAGGTGACTTAAAGACCGAACTGCAAACTAAAGGTGTTGACTTTGATGCTTTGGCTAAAGAGTTTGACAATGACGGTGAATTGTCTCAGGCTTCTTTGGATGCCTTAGATAAAGCTGGTTATCCTAAGTCTGTAGTAGATGCTTACATCAACGGTATGCAAGCTACAGTAGACAAATTTGTAGGTCAGGTACAAGGCTTTGCAGGTGGCTCTGAAGGATATGGACAGCTCGTTAAGTTCATGGAAAGTCAGCCTGTGGCAATACGTGAAAGCTTCAATGCTACGTTAAACACAGGTAACTTAGGGCAGATTCAATTAGCTATCAATGGCATTAAAGCTCAGATGACAGCTAAATATGGCACAGCTAATCCTACGATTATGGCTGGTGCTAATGCAGGTAACGTTGTAACAGGCTTTGCAAATACACAAGACATGGTTAAAGCTATGTCAGACCCTAGATACCAGACAGACCCTAAGTACACTAGGGATGTTATTGCTAAAGTTAAGAACGCTGCTTTCTTCAGGAAATAAGATTCAAAAGACAAAATTAAATTTATTAATGAAAGACACTTGTCAAAGACCTGTGTCTATTTTTTTATGTGGTAAAACCACAAGAGGAGATTATATAAAAATATGGCTAATGTAACAATCGCAAATCCTATGGCAATCAATGGTGTTGCCACAACTGACGCTGACAAACTTGCCCTTGCACTCATGGTGTTCTCGGGGGAAACTCTGGCTGCCTTTCAGCGCACTTCTGTAACCACAGGTCGAATCATGGAACGTTCCATAACTGCTGGTAAATCGGCTCAGTTCCCTGCTTTTGGTCGCACTAACGCTCACTATTTGAAAGCTGGTAAGAACCTTGATGACATCAGGGAAACCATCCAGAATGGTGAACGTACTATTGTCATTGATGGTCTTTTGACCGCTGACACTCTCATCTTTGACTTAGATGAGTTTATTGCTCATTATGACTTCCGTTCTCCGTATGCTTCTGAATTGGGTAATGCCCTCGCTATTTCCCATGATGCTTCTGTGTTAGCTGAAATTGCTAAAGAAGCTTTGAACACCAGTGAAAACGTTGCTGGTCTTGGTAAGGGTGGAGTTATCACTCAGACTCTTGACACAGGCATAACTGGTGGTATCAACAAGCAGACTGGTTTAGCTATCTATCAGATACTTCTTCAGGCTAAAGCTGCTATGAGTAAGAACTATGTTCCTTCTACAGACCGTTATGCTTATGTAACACCTGAGTATCATGCAGCTCTCGCAAGTGCCTTAGAGTTCCTTAATCATGACTATGGTGCTTCTGGCAACCTCTTGGAAGGTGACGTTATCCGCTTGGCTGGCTTTGACATCATTGAGTGCCCGCATCTTACCAAAGGTGGAGATGACAATACTAATGTCATTCAGGGCAGCGGTCACATCTTCCCTGCTGCTTATGCAAGTAAGAGTCCAATTATTATTTGTCATAAAACCAGCGCAGGTGTGCTTCGCTTGCAGAACTTAAGCATGGAAAGCGGTCGCAGAATTGAATATCAGGCTGACCAGATTATAGCTAAAATGGCTGTAGGTGTTGGTGGACTTCGTCCTGAATGTTCTTTCTTGGGTATTGTAGCTAACGCATCTGCTTAATAGATTCTAAGTAACTTAAGGGAATACTTCGGTGTTCCCTTTTTATTTTACTTTTAAGGAGTGATGCTATGCTTACAGTAATGTCTAAGATTGATGCAGTTAATATTGTCTTAAGCTCTATAGGTAGCGCACCTATTGACACCTTAGATGAAAATGATGATGTTGATGTAGACAATATCCTTAGATTGCTAGACAGAGTAAGCAGACAGGTTCAGATGCAAGGTTGGGATTTTAACACTTATTCTGAGTACACAATGACACCTGATGCTTTAACTAAAAAGATTCTTTGGAACAACTCAATAATTAAATATAAGTCAACCGATAGTAATACCTATGTCAAACGTGGGGATTATTTATACAACATGACTGATAGTACCTTCTTGTTTGCTAAAGCAATAGAGTTGAAAGCTATTATAGCTGTAGACTTTGAGGACTTACCGCAAGCCTTTAGAGACTATGTGACAGCTAAAGTTGCCGTAGAATTTCAAGCTAGATACTTAGGTGACACAGACGTTTCTCAGGACTTAATGTATGAATTACAGGAAGCAGCACAAGGCTTGACAGATTATGACTTGAATATGGGAAGTTATAATATGCTTAACCTAGCTGGTGTCTCTGGCACATTGGAGAGAACATGACACAATATTCTCAGACAATTAAAAACCTTGTTGCGGGTATAAGTCAGCAGCCACCTATATTGAGACTTCCTGAGCAATTGGATGACCAAATAAATGGCTTCTCGACTGAAGCAGGTGGCTTACAGAAAAGACCACCAACACTACACGTAAAGTCTTTAGCTGATATTTCTCTTAGTGATACTTCAGAACCTTTAGTACACTTTGTGAATCGTGATGCTAACGAAAGATACATCATGATGTTCTATGATAACTCTATCAAAATAGTAGATATTGCAGGTAACTCTAAGACCGTAACGATAGCTGAAGATGCTGACTATTTGAAAACAACGGTGCCTAGAGAGGACTTAAGAGTCCTGACGGTAGCTGACTATACATTTATTGTCAACCGTACTAAAACTGTTCGGATGACAGGAACAACTTCACCTGACTACTTTACTTCTCAGGGTGCTTTAATTCACGTAAAGCAAGGACAGTATGGCAGAACATACATCATTTATGTTGATGGAAAGCAAATATCTACTTATACTTCACCTGATGGTAGCAATGCTACAGACACACAAAAAATTGATACCGCATATATTAGGTCACAATTAGCTAATGGTTGTAGGAGTAGTGGTTATACGGTAGATGAGGGAGATGCTTGGCTACGTATCAGAGGTAACTTTAGTGGTGGAAATATCTCTACGCAGGATGGCTTCAATAATAATGCTATGATTGCCATAACCACAACAGTCCAGAGGTTTTCTTTATTACCTTCAACTGCACCTTCAGATTACGTTGTGAAAGTAAAGGGAGACCCTAATGGCAGTGATGATTCAGGTAGTTATTATGTCAAATATAATGGCACTGACAAGGTTTGGGAAGAATGTTGCTGCCCTAATATCTTAACTAACATAGATGCTAGTACCATGCCCCATGCTCTCATTAGACAGACTGATGGTTCATTTAAGTTCCAAAGGTGTAACTGGACGGAACGCAAGGTTGGTGATGATGACAGCAATCCTAATCCTTCTTTTATAGATGCTACATTGAATGACATATTCTTCTTCAGGAACCGCTTAGGTGTCTTATCAGGTGAAAATGTTATTATGTCTGAATCCGCAGAATATTTTAATATGTGGATGACAACAGCTAATGACATATTAGACACAGATTGTATTGACATTCCTGCAACAACTTCTAAGATTAATATTCTTAAGTATGCAGTAGACTTCAATGAGGACTTGTACCTCTTTTCTAATGATGCTCAGTTCTTGTTGAGTGTAGATACAGTCTTGAGTCCTAAGAATTGCGCCTTAGTGGAAACTACAGAGTTCAGAAGTTCACCTGATTGTAAGCCTGTAGTTGCAGGAAAGAATATGTATTTTGCTACAGAAAGAGCTGAATATACGACAATAAAGGAATACTTCAACGTTGAGAGTGTAAACAACATAAGGAACGCTCAGGACATAACTTCGCATATTCCTTCTTATATTCCTAATGGTGTCTATCAGACCATTGTGGCAACTGATGAAAACATATTGTTCTTCCTGACAACAGGAGACCTAGATTCTATATACATCTATAAATACTTGTTTGTTGATGACAATAGAGTTCAGGCAGCTTGGAGTAAATGGGATTTTGAAGGTCATATATATGGTAGCTTCTTTATAGACTCTACGCTCTACTTGTTAATTAAGCGTGGCTCTATGCTCACTTTAGAGAAATCTAAGTTCACCTATAAGACCAAAGATTACACTGAGGAACCTTATAGAGCTTATATTGACCGAAAGATTATAACTGCTGCTGGTGTCTATGATTCAGTCTATGAGAGGACTTCGTTCAACTTAAAGACCATATATAACACCACAGATTTAAGTGATATTAAAACTGTAGACTTTATAGCACCTGATGGACAGCTATTGACTATTGAAGCTGCTGACATAGCTTCTGATGGAACCTTTAGTGTCTCAGGGAACTACAGTAACAAGAACATAGTCTTAGGGATACCTTATGAATTTAAAGCTGTCTTAAGTACAATCTATGTGAAGAAACAGGATAGCTCAGGGGGCACTCAGGCTTTACTGAATGGACGCTTGCAGTTACATGAGCTGTCTATCAACTATGATTCTACAGGATACTTTAAAGTGACCGTAAAGCATACTTCAGGTAAGACATATTGGACTGATATAATAAAAGC
>NZ_WIQU01000015.1 GCF_015732285.1 Pectinatus frisingensis | reverse complement strand
CTAAATATTGACATAGGACCAATTGTTAACAGGAATAGTTTGTGCTCATGGTACGATTAGTGAAACAGAAATGAATATTGGGGGGCAATATAGGGACGTCTCTGGATTATGTTGAACAAATTTATGGGCAACCGACTAAGCAGAGTACAGGAACATACCATAATGAAGTTCAATATATAACATACGATTATAATGATCTTTTTAGTGTTAATGCATATTATACGTTAAATGGATTTAATAGCGGTACATATGTTGACGGAATTGTTTGTCGTGAAGGTAATTTATCAACACCAAGTGGCTTTGCAGTTGGCATGCCATTTAAAAATGTTACAGCAAAATATCCTAAAAGCAGACTGATGACAAATCTCAATGGGTTTATGGTTATAGAAAAGATTATGCATATTATGAATATGAATATTTTGCCGAGATGCTGATATTCGCTGTAGATAAACATAGCATTATAAAAGAAATACAGTGTACTAGTAATGTTAGCGGAGAGTCAATGAGAATTATTGTAAAATATGCTGATTATAATCTTAAGTTAAAAAATATTGTATGCGATTTTATTATTATAGTTTGAAGTCATGCGTCTGATGTTGTCTGGCCTGTTCAATAATATAAGTTGACAATATAATAAAAATTCTTTCTTAATATGAATTTATTGTATATATCCGTGATACCAAACTTACGATTATAATCGAGCCTGTAATGGATTTTAAGGACGAACTACTATATAGTTATCAGAAATATAAAAAGTACCTACAAGGAAAAAATTTAACAGTTGAACGTCCTGAGGGAGTTGTTGAGTATGTTGCACATAAGTAAAGGTGCAGCTGTAGCACGAAATTTATGACGTAACCATCAGGCAAAAACACCGAGAAGCAGCTTTACAGGTATACTGTGAGATTAAAAAATATATGTGAAAGAAGTAAATAGGATAATGGAACCTTTAGCAGTTGTCTTTGTTTGGAATAAAGAGGATAATGAAGTCGTTCAAAAATATATAAATTATGCGTCTGATTTGCTTACAAGAAATTTAAATAATCCTTTTTCAAGGAATCTAGATTTACCAATTTTTTACTATACAAGTACAGATGATCAAAATACTCCGCCAACAATACCTATTAAAGCTGAAAAAGTAATAACATATGTTTTCATTGGCAAAAATAGTGTGGTATCTAACCATTGGGAAGATTATATTAATAAAATGTTTGAGAATCATATTTTAAATGTGATTCCAATTGCGTTGGACAAGACTGCCTTTAATCTTGGATCAATTGGTTCATTAAATTGTATTCGTGAATACGAGTACAAAGAAAATAAACAGCAACAGTTCTTTATTTCTTTGGCGCACGAAATATACAGATTGGGATTTAATGAAAACCGAAGAGACATTAGTACGAATAGCTCATTGAAGATCTTTTTAAGCCATGCGAAAGATGATAAAAATGGAATAAATGCCACTAAACAGTTAAAGCAGGTAATTGATGAGTCAACAATGAGCCGATTTTTCGATGCAAGTGATATTGCACCAGGATATAGATTTGATGAAGAGATAATTAATAACATTAAAGAATCTTCCATCATTATTGTAAATTCAGATATATATTCAACTCGTTATTGGTGCCAGAGAGAAATACAAACATCAAAGGAATTTGAAAGACCGATTATAGAAGTTGACTTAATACAAAAAGGAATGGATAGGAAGTTCCCATACGCGGGGAATGTTCCGGTTGTTAGAGCCGATATCAAAAATGATAAAATAGGGATGGATGATTTATATAGAATATTGGAAATGATTCTTATTGAAACGATTAGGTATAACTATATAAATATAAAACTAAACGATATTCAGAAAAATATTAAAGTACGAGTGAAAAGTATGAGTAGACCGCCAGAAATGTTTGATTTGCAAAAGATAATCAAAAAAGATGGAGACACTATTACTTTGAACTATGATGCTATTATATATCCTGATCCACCGATCTATTCCGAAGAAATAGATTTTTTTAAGCGTTTAGGAATTAAGACATATACACCAGTTGAAATGCATCCTGAAGATCTTTCGGATAAAAATATAGGGATGTCTATTTCGAATCCCGATGATAGTAATTTAAAAAAAATTGGACAAAATGATAAACATTTAAAAAAACTAGCTCAAATATTTTCGAAATATCTTTTGGGAAGTGGAGCAAGTTTAATATATGGTGGAGATCTTCGAAAAGATGGTTTTACAGAAAAATTGATATTAGAAGCACAAATATTGAAAGATAGATTAAAATCACACGATATTCATATAAAAAATTACTTGGCATGGCCCATATATTTAAATGATTCAGATGATATAAAAAAGTGGAAAGCAGAATATAAAGGCATATTAGCAATGATAAATGTTAACATCGGAGATAAGGTTGAAAATATGGTTACCTCAAAAGATAAGTTTCTTTTCCCAGATTCGGAGACAAATTGTTACATATGGAGTCAGTCCTTAACGAAAATGCGTGAAACTATGATTGGTGATTGCAATGCTCGGATTTGTGCAGGCGGTAAGGATAAAGGTTATAAAGGGAAAATGCCAGGAGTTTTAGAAGAGATTATTATTGCAAGCGAAAAGGAACTTCCAATATATTTATTGGGGGGGTTTGGAGGAATTGTTCATAGTGTTTGTGATATTATTGAAAATAATCACGTTTCCGATAATTTATCTTTGAGCTGGCAAATTGAAAATAACGTAGGGTATAAAGGGATCTTGGACCTATACAAAAAAAGGGGAGAGAAAATCAGTTACATAGATATTGTCAATAAAATAAAAAATATTAAACTTAATAACGGATTAAGCAGGGAAGAAAATATACAATTATTTAATACAGTATATTTTGATGAAGCTGTACTTTTAGTATTAAAAGGGTTACAATCTTTATAAAAAGGAAGAAGGTATTTATTATGGCACACAAAGTATTTGTAAGTTATCATCACGACAATGATCAAGCAAAGGCAGATTATTTAATAACACAATATGGTGAAAATAATACTCTATTGGATAAATCATTGGACGAAGCATATGAAGATATGACAGACGATGAAATATTAGCAGCTATAAGAACAGAACATTTAAAAGACTCAACAGTAACTATTGTTTTGATAGGAAGCGAAACAGCAAACAGGAAATGGGTGGATTGGGAAATCTATGCATCTTTGAGACCATATGGCGACAGAAGTCGAAATGGATTATTGGGAATATACTTACCAACAGCTGAGGATACACCTGCAAGATTACAAGATAATATAGATTCAGGGTATGCAGTTACTATGAAATGGGAGAATATTTCATGGCAATTGGAAAGCAAAATTGATGACGCTTATGATAATAGGAATAAGTCAGCGTTAGTGGAAAATAGCAGAAAAAGAAGAGAAAGAAACAGCTAAATATGAGAGTGTAACCCATTCTGTGTAAACTCCATGGATTAATGCTGAAAATTCAAAAATCACGAAAAAT
>NZ_WIQU01000072.1 GCF_015732285.1 Pectinatus frisingensis | reverse complement strand
TACAACTCGTCATAGTGATTTCAGCAGTGAGCTGCATAATATTCTTGCTGAAAGATTTAATCCAAATCGGCCCGATGCCATATGGTGTGCGGATATCACATATATTTGGACCAATGAAGGTTTTGTTTATTTAACAAGCTTAATGGATTTATTTGCCCGTAAAATAATTGCATGGACGCTTTCCAGAACGATGCATGTCTCATGCGTCATAAAAACTATTGAAAAAGCAAAACACTGCAGAAATATTTCTAACCCCTTAATTATTCACAGCGATCGCGGCAGCCAATTTGTATCTGAAGCCTATCGCAATGCCACTAAAAAAATGCGGCGCAGCTATTCAAATAAAGGTTATCCTTATGACAATGCCTGTATTGAGTCATTTCATTCACTTATTAAACGGGAATGTTTAAATAGATTCAGCA
>NZ_WIQU01000058.1 GCF_015732285.1 Pectinatus frisingensis | reverse complement strand
TCGACTGATTTTTACATGGATGAGATTTATGAATTTGCGAAAGAACGTTGACAGCACCCTTACGCGGACGGCTATTCAATTCATCGGCAAAATGTTAATATATCTTTAGAAGTATATTTCTCAATCTGGTTTTTGCGCAACGGTGTACCGGGGCTCAGCTCATACAGGATAGTACTTGGTGAACAGTTGATTTCTCGGGCGATTGCCCGTAGAGAGTATCATTGTCTCTTTAGTTGTTGAATCGCTCAGCGTTCTTCTCGTTCCAAGTGCTGACCACGTTTTCGTTCAGGTGGTACTGTAATATAATTATGGTAGTCCATAGTGATTGTCTCCTCTTTGGTTAATGGCGTTGTGAGAACTTCATTTTACCATTTAAAGAAAAGTCACTGTGGACTTTTTGCTAACTGTTCATTTTCATTTTATAATTAACCAAAAAAATTTTAAAAAAAACGTAAAAAAATTTAGCAATAAAGCTCTTTTATATATAGACAAGAAAATACTTGTTAAATAATTTTTGAAAGGATGACTTGAAATGTCAGAACAAGAACAAAAAAGAAATGAATTGCTGGAAAAATTAAATAAGGGGGTGGTAAAATTAAATAAATTTGAAGATGTATCTGTTAATGAAATTGCAAATAAAGTATTTACAAAAGCAACTGCAAAAAAAACAATTACAGAAAAAGATTGTACTAAAAAGATCAATCTATATGGAAATATTTTAAGGAGAAAACCTGATTTATTAGCAACATCGTTAGCAGCTGCTAGTAATGCAAGTATTCAAGTAGTACAGGTAAACTTAGATACGACATATACTATTAATAATTTTACTACTGGTACTATTGCATTACAGGTTAATACAGACAATATAAAAAAAATTACTTCATATGTAAACTTTAGTGAAGCAGTTAATTTTGGTGTTGGTATTGCTCAGGCTAATAGTCCAGGTTCTCTTAATATCTTGGAAGCTCATAGTGCAACATTTGGGACACTGGACATAGATTCTTATTTAACCAATGGTGGTAATTATTATGTTTTAATAGAAGTCGCTGCCGGTGGTGGAACTTGTACAGTTTTAATTAATTCTTCAACAACTGTTAGTTCCAATGAACCTAATGATGTCCCTAGTGAATTGAAAACGATATATACGGATGTAGTAAATATACATGATACTTTTGATAATGTAAATGATTATGATTTTATTCATTATAAATTAACAAAAGATACCGCAATATTTTTTCATTTAATATTTCCGTCATATCTACTAGATGGAAAATTAGCTGGTGTTATTCAATTAGGATATGTTAAAATTGCCGATAAAAACGGTAATGTGATTAGATCACAAATATTAAAAGTGCAAAATTTAAAAGTGCAAGCTGATATATATGGTGCTTTTTCAGACATATTGGGAGCTGGAGAATATTGTTTTTATGTAACGCCAAATTCGGATAAGCCTGACTTTTTAAATATTGATTATAATTTTATGTTGGTGCCAATATCTAAAGAAACTATGTTACCTAGTTATATTAATATAATTAGCGAAACAAATAAAAATCCAGATGGTTATGGATCTTTTATTGGAAAAAGATGGGTTAGAGGCGATGTTGATATTGTTGCTAATGTAGAGGGAAAAGATGATAATACGTTTTTGCCTAATATTCCTATAGTATGCGACATCGTTGGACCTAGTAGTAAAGGTGATAGTAAGGGAGATTATTTACAAATGTCAAATGGTATTAGTGATAGTAAAGGTGTCTTTTCTACAAGTTTACCTATGCCTTTTGTTCATGGACAAACCACGATAAGGGCAGCTGCTTCTAGATATGCAGCAGATGAAGATAGTATTTGGTAGTGTAAAATAGTTT
>NZ_WIQU01000032.1 GCF_015732285.1 Pectinatus frisingensis | reverse complement strand
CGCTGTGTGCCGTGGCACCCGACCCCGTCGGTACAAACTGATAATCGTGGCTGTCCAGTGTCAAGGTTTCCGTACTGCCGGTCTTACCATGGATAAGCTTAAATATGCGCCCATTGTCATTTTCCGTACCGGTGTAATCAGCACCATAAAGCGTGCCGGCGTCAGCCCCGCCCGGTGAATTGATACTGTAAATATTAAGCAGCGGAGCACCATCACTGTATTTATAAGCCGACGAATTTTCCGCGACTGTTTTTGTCCAACTGCTGGGATCATACACGGAAAGCGTACAAAAAGTTTGCTTATAATTTTTGTCATAATTTCTTTTTACCAGCAATATCCTGAGGCCGGTACCATTGCCGCCGTTAAAATAAAAGGCGATAGGATCGGTATTAGAAATATCACTTGGGAGTCCTCCCGTAACAGTCGGTGTTGACCCCGAAGAAGAAATCAATTTAAGACGACCGGCCGCAGCACTGAAATTATAAAATGTCGCCACTACCACTGAATTTGACATGATTAATTAAACCTCCTTAAACAAAATTGGCCTTTATACCCCGGCAGGACAGCCTCACTGTCCTGCGTCATTTGAGACGCTGCACCTCCCTTATCTGGCTTACTGTATTTAACTGCACCGGCAGTTTTTGTCCGTGCAGACAACAGACTGTTTAAAAGGACAATAAAAAAACTCCCTTACGGGAGCGCACTACACAGACAGGCCAAAAAAGCCCGGATGTGTAATCTCCTCCCCATACCTCGCAGGTCAAGCGGTGATTGTACAACAGGCAGTTCTCCTGACTCCGGGTCATCGTTTATCCGCGCCTTCCCAAAGCATTGCTCCAGTGACGTTGTCTGCGGATTTACTCTCCGTTACAGTGGCGGGACCGTGTTGGCTTTGCACCAAACTTCCCTATTAAGCCCCGAAGGGCACCTGTTCCGATTTATTAAGTTTTATTTATGCAGCCCATCACCACATTGCGCGCGATTCTCCGCCCTTTTAAGGGCGGACAAAGAACGAGATGCCTGCATAACTGTCAGTTTGCCCTTTATCCGCTCTTAATTTCTAAGGGCAGATAAAGCATTTTACAGAATGTATCGATATATGATAAAACAAAAGCGCCAGTTATCCCGACCAGCGGAATTACCGACGCTTTATTTTCTAAAAGCCGCCTGCTTTTGCCGGGTCAAGAACGAAAGCTGTTCCCAAAAACAGCTCACCTAAAAATCTGCAGTCAAATGCACCACATAAATCGTGCATATACCTGCAAATGTTCTCAATCCCAGACCTGTACATCGCAGGCTATATACGGATATAAAAACCAGGCAGTACCCTGACTTAGGTTCATTGCTGCATTTTTCCTTGGTAAGAGGGAAACAAAAATACAGCTCTCCTTCACAGTTGCGAGACAGCGCCGGACTTGCACCGGACT
The DNA here is from genome assembly GCF_015732285.1 of Pectinatus frisingensis. Taxonomy (GTDB): domain Bacteria; phylum Bacillota; class Negativicutes; order Selenomonadales; family Selenomonadaceae; genus Pectinatus; species Pectinatus frisingensis. The sequence continues at coordinate 135,169 of NZ_WIQU01000032.1, read as the reverse complement.
TCCCTATTGAATCCATCCAGATAATGGATACCTGATTTCATAAAAATTATCTAATTGTTAATATTATCTTAATTTAATAAATAATAGTTTTCACTTATTACGATAATGCCGTTTTACAGATTTGTCAACTATAATTTTATCAGTTTTTAGCTTTTCATCGAACATTTTAAAATATCAACTATAATAAAGACAAGCGGTGCGGCATATCTTCTGCATTCCAAAACCACTATATCCAAGCATATCAATCTTTGCATCTCATCAATTTTCCCAATGTCATTGATAGCTCATTTGATTTTTGAACGAATTATTAAGTCAGTGTTTCAACATAAATGAATTGTTTTAAAATATATCCGCTTTGCAATTTGGTCCAATTGAATTCCGCAAAATCTTCTATATCCGAATAATAGATTCAAAAGCATTTCCATTATTAAAAAGTAATGTTATACTAATCATAAAAAAAGGTGATACGGATGAAAAGAAAAATTCTTTTCCTGATTTGTGTATTTATGAGTTTTTTAGTAAGCAGCATAGCTCTCGCCGCTGCATCAACTGCTGACGCCGATTCATCGGCATTGACCACTACATCCTCCGGCAGCACAACTGATAACTCTGCAACTGCCGAAAAAAAGGCTACTTTTCATGTGGTATGTGCATATGACCATAATACACCTATCACAAATCTAGATATCTATTTCAAAAACCCGAGTAATGGAGAAATGGTATCTGGTACAACAGATGCGCAGGGAAATATTTCCTTTAGTGAAATGAACGGTGGTGTCTATAATGTTTATATGACAGACACCTATGGGAACTATGTATCTGCCGAATCATCCGTTTCTATTACCACAGATGAGCCGGAACCATTAATGGTTCCTGTCCCTTTAGCAAAATTACAGGTTATTTATCAAAATTCCAGTTTGGAAAACTATCAGGAACCATCCTACACTGTGTCGGGAACTTTTGATAAAACTTATAAATTAGCTCCATTGGCAGCCGGTACAAGTGTCACGAATGAATCCGGCTATGTTGCGACCGGAGCTTCCTATCTGGTGACGGTCAAGTCAGAAAAAGGCATCATTGGACAATCTTATTTTGCAATACCGTCCAAAACGGGTAATTTCTATATTCAAATTTATGATCGAAATCTCAATATATTTATGAAAAATATAAGATTATTTTTGTAATAGCTCTCATATGAAATCAGACTGTTATGGTAAATCAACATTATGGCAAAAAACTTTAAATGCAGCTAAGCTGATAATGAAGTATACGTCCCCGATAAAGGGTCACTAAATATTAATTCAAAATACCCCAAAAGCGATACACTATAGCTGCACACAATTATTGACCTGTAAGATTGTTTTATAACTGCTTGAACGGTGTACAAGCTTAGTATGATTGTAGCTGGGGCGGCTGCACGTCTGCAGCAGTGTCCGGACAGCGACTCAAAGTCTTATCCCGGATGTCATAATTTCCCCTGAATTACCATACTTTTTATACTTTACAAGTGTTGAATTTTATTATATACTATATCCAATAATTTAATAAGAAAGTACGTTTTTAGCAGGATGCTAATTAAGAGAATTCAAGGGAATTATTTTAAAAAGGGGTCCTGCTTTGTGTTATTTAAAAATAGTTCTTTTTTACAAATTAATCTCAAATATCTGTTTTTTTCTTTGATGATGTTTTTAATGCTTGTATTCCCATTTGCCCGGGTGGAAGCTCAAGAATCTTTGAGCGTTTTACCGTTTAAGAGCATTGCCGGTCCGCGTGAATTGGGATCGCTGTTGACAAATCAGCTTATGGCTGATTTGTCCGGAGACTCAGCTATTTGTTTGGTTGACCGTGGTAATATCAAAGATATTCTGGATGAACAGGGACTTGGGAAAACCGGTGTCATTGCCAAAAACACAGCGATACAGATGGGAAAAGTTCATGGCGTTGATTATCTTTTGACCGGCGGTGTTTTTAGTCCGCAAAATGTATTGCCGAGAAAGGGAGTTAAATATCCGGCGACCAGATTCAACGTATCATGGAAGTTAATTGATACGACAACCGGTCAAATTGTCCTTGCCGATACTAATAGCAAGGAAGTTCCGAAGATTCTGATTAAGCAAGATGGCCGGCGTGTATGGATCACTCCGTCGGATGCGGCCGGAAATGCTTTACGAGATATTTCCCATGATATCAGTCAATTGATCCAACAAAAGATGGCCAGACATACAGATACGACCCATGTTGCTTTTGTAGACGGAGATACCGTTTATATTGATGGCGGGCGCAACAAGAATGTCAGTGTAGATGAAATTTTTTCTATTGTACAGGATGGAGTTGTGATTCGAGATCCTGAAACGGGAAAATCTTTGGGATATCAGCAAAAAGTGATATGCAAAATTCAGATCGAACGTGTTAATGACGATTTTGCCTATGGTAAAGTTATAGCCGGCAGCAGCAATAACTTACAAATCGGTAATGTGGCGACAGCATCATGAAAATATTTTTACGCGTATGGTTAATTTTTATATTGTTTATGGTAACCTGCTCATCACCGTTATCGGCAGAACAGAAATCGTATAGTGCCTTAGGTTCCGGCCCTACAGAACGTGCAGCAATTCAGGATGCGTTCCGTAAAATATTAGAAAATGCGCAAGGTATAGATGTGGAATCCAATTCTTACCTGACTAACAGCATGATTGATCGTGATAATATTCATTCTTATACGAACGGGCATATAGAAAGCTACACGGTTTTGGATAGTCATTTTGATGGCACTGTATACAATGTTGAAGTCGAAGCAAATGTCGCTCCCGGTGAAGGTCCGGCCTCACCACAGGCTGCCCGATCGACAGAGCATCTGGGGATAAGTGACTTGATAATTGGCTTGAATGTCAATGCAGCGGGAAATCGATCAGCACTGTATGGTGTAAAAAATGACCAAACTGTTGAGGCAAATATAACCAATCATCTTACAGATGCCGGTTTTGCTCATATTTTTCCTGCCAATGACATTAGTGTAGGACCATTTGATTACACGATCAGCGGAACGCTTACATCAAGAGCCATGCCGATGAATTTGTCGACAGATATCCCGCTTTATACTAATCAGGCAGTGTTAAGTATCAAGGTTACTCGTTGCGACACGGGCGAAAGCCTGCTGACTGGAGAATATCTGGGGAGCAGCATCGACATTTCCAAACAAAATGCTGAGACAACTGCCAAATGTGTAGCTAGTAATAAAGCTGCGGAGGCAATCGTCTCGGTTTTGCGCAATGTTGCTGTTAACGCACAAAAAAGTTATACGATTACGGTCCATAATGTAAAAGATTATCATCAGCTCACCGCACTGAAGGATTATCTTAGTTATGCCTGTAATGCCGAAAATGTAGTTATCAAAACTTTTGATGAAAATAACGCCGTACTCACTCTGAACTTTACGGGTGAAAATGATGATCTTGCCGATATGCTCTCACAAAATCCAAGCTATTCGACAGTTATCACAAAAATAACGACGAGTACGATAGAGTTGACCTATTGACAAAATTTAAACCGTTTAGAAAGAGGATGATGTTGTCTTATGAGTAAGGTAAAATATCTGAAGGAGCTCTTTTTTTTATTTGTGTTTTCAGGGCTTTTTGTATTTATAGCACAACCTAGTTGTTCAGCAATAGGGGTGGATTGGGATAGCAATATCATTACAGCGATCGGCGTTGGAAGTGCACCCGAATATGCAATTAAACCGGGACAGGCCAATGCCTTAGCGCGCCGGGCAGCAACTGTGGACGCATATCGGAATCTTGCCAGCATTATTTATGGAATAGAGGTTGAAAATCATACCACTATCGAACAGTTAACAGTTAAGAATGATACAATTAAAACCGCTGTTGAAGGTGCTATCCGCAATGCACGCGTTGTAGATGAAGAACAATTGGACGACAGCAACTATCAGGTAACGGTAAGTATGCCGCTGTTTGGAAAAAACAGTCTTTCTTCTGCGGTTTGGCAGAATAATAATGAAAATACCGGTACAACAAATAATGTGCCAGTAGTTAATTCAACTGTTAATCCGGTGCAGGAACCGTCAACGACGAGTCCGACAATTCCTGCGACTATGGCGGCAACACCTTCCAGTACAGTTGTGCCGCTTCCTACCGGTGCTTATACAGGATTGATCGTTGACTGCAGAGGATTGGGTCTTGAACGTGCTATGACACCTAATATTATTGATACCAGCGGACGCACATTATATAATTCACAGAATGTGAATAATCAGCAGATTATTCATAACGGACTGGCTTCTTATGTAAAATCACCAAATGATGAAGCCGCTAATATAGCTGGTTCTAATCCATTGATTTTAAAGTGTGTATCTTTGACTGATTTTCATCGAAATCCAATTATCAGCAAAGAAGATGGTGACCGGCTTATCAGTGCTGTACAACAGTATGATTTTTTGAGAAATGGTTCAGTGGTCTTTATTCAGTAAATTAATATTATTTCAAACCAGGCAAAAAAGGAGATTGTCATGCGTTAACGAAACGCGTGACAATCTCTTTTTTTGCCTGATAGCTGCATTCCATATACTGTAATCGCATCATTATAATGATACTATTCCTTTAATCTCTTTAAGTTTGCCAACAGGTTGATCATAGATACTCTTTTAAAATAGCAGAAACTAAACCCGATTTTGTAAGCATAGACTTTAAAGCATCTAATTTTGTTTCTGCATTTTTGTATGTTTTCAAACTGGAATTTAAACTGTTTAAACTGATTTTCAATTCGGCTATCTCTGTGAGAGCACTTGTAGAGTCAGCCTCTTCATCTAAATCGATCGTTGATGAAAGTTTCGTCATAGTTTTTTCTAAAGAAGTAAGCTGTTTCGTCAGTGTTGTCAACTGTTCAGACGAGCTTACAGTGGAAGAAGCCGCATATCCTGTCTGATGAAAAGATAATCCGTACAAAATAACAGCGATAATCAAAAACGATATTTTCTTATTCATTTTGGGAGCCTCCTTTGCTGCCTGTCATGTTTTCATTTTCTAAGAGCTGCTGTTTATGTGAATTCGCATAGGTCATAATTGCAAGACAAATCTTATCACTGTCACTATCCGGCGTAATTGTTTCCCATATTTTTATTGCCGGTCGATTTGTTTCAATCAATATATTATTTGCATCGTAGGCATCTAACTCATAAATAGCTTTTGTATGATTTTTTATATCGAAAATACGATCTTCAAGAAAATAAGAAACCTGTAAATTTTCATCTGAAAAATTTAATAGTGCAGCAAATTTAGTAGCTGCTGATGAATTGAATGCACATTTTTGCCAAAACCGTATTTGATTTTCATTGCCATCAGCAAAACGAATTGTATCTGTGTCGAAAAATATTGTAACACCATCTTGAGAAGAAAGGACCTGCCAGCGGTTTTCCGAACTATCAGCAGCAAATCCATATGCTGTTCCGGTAAAAAATACAACACCTATTGAGAACATGAGAAAAATATATAAAGGGGAATTTTTTTTCATAATATCATTTCCCTCCTGAATTCAAGCTTTTGTTGATCACTCGAAGTAATTAGCTGTTTTTACTTGTCAATCTTTCATGTTTACTTTATAAAGCCGATACTTTATGTAAAGCCATATCACCTCTATACAACTTCCCATTAGATATTATAACATAAATAACATGGATAAAAATACATTTTAGTAAAGTATAGACAAAGGGTAAAGTACTAAAAAAGGCTTCACAGCAAAATGCCGTGAAACCTCGAATTTCTATGGAGCGGGCGAGGGGAATCGGACCCCCCTCTTAAGCTTGGGAAGCTCACATTCTACCAATGAACTACGCCCGCAAAACCGACTTAATAAGTGTACCATATTAAGTTTTCAGATGCAATATTTTCTGCAAAATCAGCTAAATTATTCTAAAATTTCCCTTGCGCAAGCGCCATCAGATTACTCTGCAGAAGTGTCATGGCACCCCGGGATAATTCATCTTTTGTGAGCAGAGCATGAATAAGTGTATGATACTGCGGCAAGGTATCTGCATTCCATAATAATTCAATATTTAGGAATTTCTTTGCTATTTTACTGAGATTTATACCGAATGCGTCAAGTGAATAGCGCATTTTTTCCGGTCTTCGACAGGGTTCATTTTTTATCCGGCTGCACCTGCAGCAAAAGTCACAGCCACCCGATGACAACGAAATGGCTGTCGGAGTATATTGTTCTGCCGCTAATAATATCTCACTTACTTGTTTTTTAACAGTCTTAGTGGTTTTTAAAGAAGTATATCTTATCTTTTCTTTTGTATTGGCTGCTGCAATAATCGCGGCATCATAAAAAATCCGAATGCCAACAAGATAGCTGTATTTATACGGTGCCAGATATTCATTAGGATCAAAGTCAAGCGGCGGGCACGACCAACGTGTATTATATTTATGACAGTCTTTACAATACCGGAGGAATCGTTCTCTCTCCTGATATTTCCCCAGGACATCGGTCAAGACCACCTGTTTTATACAGGTTTCAATTCTATACATCATGTTCTCCAGTCAGCTGTCATCCGGCAGCTGCAACAATTATAAATTTTTCTCAGTCATTCACCATCATATGACGTAAATCTTCTTCCGATACAGCTCCGACCAACTGGGCTGTCGATTGTCCGTTTTTAAAAACTATTATGGTAGGAATGATAGTTATGTTATAACGTTCAACCAGTTTTTGTTCCTTGTCCACGTCTACGCAGCCAACTTTATATTCACCTGCTGCCATTTTTTCCATTTTTTCAATTATCGGTGTAAATCTATGACATGGTGTACACCATTCAGCCCAAAAGTCGACTAACACTGGAATTTTCGATTGCAGTACCTCCATATCAAAATTGTACTGTGTATATATTTGCGGCATAATCTTTGCCTCCAGTCTCCTTTAATTTACTAATATCATTATACAATAATATATATTTATTTAATAGCTTCTGCAATGTTGACAAAAAAAGTTCCCGGTGTTATTATAAAGGAAATTAATATTGAAGGGTTAGGCGTCAGCAATGACTTAATAGGGAAACCGGTATTAGATAAGCCGGTGCGGTCCCGCCACTGTAACACTGAGCAATCCCGCATGTCATCCATTGGAATTATATTCTGAGAAGGAGCGGTAGAGCAATGATGTGAAGCCAGGAGAACTACCTAATCAGCAGTCACCGTTATACATTTATTGTATAGTACCCGCGAGCGATGGGAAGGAGATTATTGAATAAATAATTCTGGTATTTTATACCCTCTTTTTAGCGTTCGCTTTAAAGAGGGTTTTTATTTTGCTTTTTCAGCCCCTTTATATCTTCAGCTAATATAAAGGGGATCATGCTCATAGAGTTTTACTTCCTCTTAAACACTGCAGTAGCAGGACCTTGCATTCGCAAGGTTTTTTTGTTTTTATTCCCAAATACTGCCGTTTTATTTTTGTAATCGCATAATTGTTGATAAGATAAACTTTACTATCATTCCGGTAAGCAAGGCCGATATGATCGTGCCTTCACGAATTCCGACAATAGTTTGTGAGCAGACAAGGGACAGCAAACTGGCTGTCAAAACCAAAAAACAGTCAAAGACCACCTTTGTCCTGCCAAAGTCCAGATGCCAATTAATGGCAATGGCATTTACTATTCCCTCTCCCGGCAGCATGACGACTCTGCCAAGTATTTCACAGGTAATGCCAATCCCCATCGACAAACATCCCAATAAAAGGACCATCAGATAAAGCATATATATATCAGGAACGGGTATCTGTTCCAGCAGCTGCATGGCATTATCGATGAACATGGCAAAAATAAGCGTCATCGGTATCTGCAAAATCTGCATTTTTCCAAGACGGTCACGTAATATCACCCATTGCAGAAAAAGGAAAAACATATTTACAACAAAAGTAACTTCTCCCAGACTAAAAGGAACATTAGTACTGATCACATATGGCAGACTGGATATTGGCGAAGTTCCCAGTGAACTTTTTATTATCAAATCAATTCCCAGAGCCATAAAAAACAAACCGATGATAAAAGTTAGATAATTTTTGATTATTTTCATTACTGCATCATTCACCCCCCACCGTATTAAAATATACTTATATATTGCCAGATATTACGAACCCCAGCTCTACTCAGCTGGGGTTCGTAATTTTCCCGACTTTTTTATTTAAAGTTCATTCATGACCTGCTGCAGATGTTCTGTAAGCTTCATATTTTCACTGTAATCCACACGGCAGTCGATAATTACCGGCGCATCAAGTTTAAAGGCTTTCTCCAAGGTGGGAATAAGTTCTTCCGCTTTCTTTATCCTAAACCCCACAGCATGCATGCTTTCTGCAAACTTAACAAAATCCGGATTGGTGAAATCAACTCCGTAAGTATGATTATATTGAGCCTGTTGTTTCCATTTTATCAACCCATAACTGCAATCGTTGAAAATCAAGGTCACAAAATTGGTTCCAAGCCGCATGGCTGTTTCAAATTCCTGGCAGTTCATCATGAAACCACCATCCCCGGTTATTGCCAGCACCCTTTTATCCGGATGCACCAATTTGGCTGCTACTGCCCCTGGAACTGCAATTCCCATTGTGGCAAATCCATTAGAAATGATACAGGTGTTAGGTTTATAGCAGTTGTAATGGCGCGCTATCCAGACTTTATTAGCTCCCACATCGGAAATTACGATATCATCAGGTCCCATGACTTTGCGGACATCATTTAAAATACGCTGTGGTTTCATCGGGAATGACTGATCATAAGCATAGCTTTCATGTTCGCTGACCATCTTTTCCCGCAGTATCAAAGCCTCTTTTGGTTCCTGCAGCCGTGCCGCCCGTTGCATTATCCGCTTCAGGGCATCAGGAATGTCTCCCACTACTTCTACATTAGCCTGGTACAATTTATTTATATCGGCTGCCGATGCATCTATATGGATTATATCAACATCGCCGTTCTTGTTCCATTTGGATGGAGCATATTCTATAATATCATAGCCAACTGCGATTACCAAACTGGCTTTTTCCAGTATCTTATTTTGATAATCAGGAAATGGTATGCCAATCGTCCACATGGAATACTTATTATCAAATGGAATAGCACCTTTGGCCATCATCGTATTTATCACCGGTATCTTTAACTTTTCGGCAAAAGCTGTTAATTCTTTTGAAGCATGTGAGCGAATTACTCCGCTGCCCGCTAAAATAACCGGATTTTTAGCATATGAAATCAACTCGGCTGCCTCATCAATAGTATGAACTGAAGCATATTCACTGACCGGATACTGCTTTTGCAATGGACGTTCTTTATCCGCAATAGGCATCAATCCGATATTTACCGGCAGATCAATATGACAAGCGCCCGGTTTTTCCCGTTCAGCATATTTAAACGCCAGCCGCACTATTTCATTTATTGTATCCGGACGCACAACCATCTTGGTGCGGCGCGTTATCGGTTCAAACATTTTAGTCAAATCAAGAAATTGATGTGATGTAATATGCATGCGGTCTGTTCCAACCTGTCCGGTTATCGCGACCAACGGTGCCCCGTCGCTGTCAGCGTCAGCTACACCGGTTACCAGATTGGTGGCACCAGGGCCGAGCGTAGCCAGGCAGACGCCAGCCTTACCGGTAAGACGACCATAAACATCAGCCATAAAAGCAGCACCTTGTTCATGCCGAGTAGGAATAAATTGTATTTTTGAATTTTCCAGTGCATTCATTATTGCCAGATTTTCTTCCCCGGGGATGCCAAAAATGTACTTTACACCCTCCTCTTCCAAACATTCTACCAGCAAATCGGCAGTACAACGCTTACTTTTCTCATTCATGATGGTTTAAGCAAATCCTCCTAAAAAATTTAATGTAACCACATATTCAATAATAGCTATTTTAATAAAATTTATCAACAAAAATTTGTAAATATGCTGTAATAATGAAATAATTTATCTATACTTAGGCGGCAGATAAAAATATATACTATGAGCAAACATAAGTTTTTGACTTTCTGCTCTGCGGTTATCAGCTGTCATCGTGGCAAATCATCGATACTCAGACGTTAAAAACAGCCAATCAACACTCTAGCCGGCAGCATGCAAACGATCTTACCTTTTGTCCGCCCTCAAAAGGACGGGGAACCGCGCAAAAGTGATAATGTATTGCATAATTTATTTTGCCGGCATACCGATAGTTTCTCCTGCCCATGTTATAATAAAATAAAAAGCTTATCCATTATGTCAGGAGGAATGCATATGAAAAAGATTGGATTTATTGGAACCGGTATAATGGGCAGTGCCATGGCCGGACACCTGCTCAATGCAGGCTATGAAGTCAGTGTTTACAACAGGACCAAAGCCAAAGCTGACAGTTTACTGCAAAAAGGCGCCGTATGGTGTAACACTCCGGGACAATGTGCCAAAGGGCAGGATGTTATCATAAGCATCGTAGGCTATCCCAAGGATGTTGAAGAAATATATCTCGGTAAAAACGGTGTTCTGGACAACGCATCTGAAGGTGCTTATCTCATTGATATGACTACGTCCTCTCCACAGCTTGCACAAAAAATATACCGGATGGCAAAAGACAAGGGCATCTTTGCGCTTGATGCTCCTGTAACCGGTGGCGACAGCGGTGCCCAAAATGCCTCTCTTTCCATTTTGGTTGGTGGCGATACCGATGCTTTCACCGCTGTTAAACCATTACTTTTAAAAATGGGGACCAATATTGTATATGAAGGGACTGCCGGAGCCGGTCAAAAAACAAAAGCTTGTAATCAGATTGCCATTGCCGGTGCCTTAGCCGGGGCATGTGAAGCGCTTTCCTACGCCAAAGCAGCCGGACTTGATGTACAAAAAGTCTTTGATGCCATTTCACAGGGTGCTGCCGGCAGCTTCCAAATGAGCCATGTTGCCGTCAATGCTTTAAAAGGAAATTATCAACCGGGATTTATGCTTAAACATTTTATCAAAGACATGAAAATCGGCGTACAGGCAGGAGACTCCTGCGGCCTTAATATGCCAATCTTAAAACAGGTATTACAGCAAGCTGAAAATCTTGCTGCTAAGGGTCTGGAACAAGAGGGCACACAATGTTTAATTAAATATTATAAAGATAATTTTTAACATTTGCCGGCCATATGGCAATGCTGCAAATTGTCTTTTGTAATATTATCGTTCCATATGGCATAAAAATGTTCCGGTTTTGTAACATTTTTATGCCATGTAATAAATAAACATCCATGATGCTTATCGCTCATTTGTAAATAAACCAATGTTTTTCTTAATAAATCATATAATATTTTAATTATTAAGTAAGTTAATAATTAAATAGTTTATTTTTTCTCTGTTATACTTAATTTCTCAATACTCCCATAAAAAATTGGCACACGGTTTGCTCTGATAATTAATCGGCTTTATAAATTTGAAGGGGGTCATATTATGATAGTAAGTGTAATCAAGGAAATCAAGAATAACGAAAACCGCGTTGGTCTGACACCAGCCGGCAGCGAAGCTTTGGTAAAAGCCGGACATACTGTCCTGATAGAAAAATCGGCCGGAATTATCAGTGGTTTTAGTGATGAATCCTACAGTCAGACCGGTGCTCAGATAATCACCGACAAGAAACTTTTATTTGATAATGCCGATATGATCATAAAGGTCAAGGAACCCTTACCTGAAGAATACGATTATTTTCACGCGGGACAAATTCTCTATACGTACCTGCATCTCGCCCCCGCCCCAAAGCTCACCGAGGCATTGCTCAAACACAAAGTCATCAGCATAGCTTATGAAACAGTCGTTGGCCACGATGGTCACAGTCTGCCGCTGCTTTCACCAATGAGCGAAATAGCCGGCAGAATGTCTGTGCAGACAGGTGCACATTATCTGGAAAGCCGTTTTGGCGGCCGCGGTATACTTCTTGGTGGTGTCAGCGGTGTATGTCCGGCTCAGGTTGTCATCGTCGGTGGTGGTATTGTCGGTACTAATGCTGCTAAAATGGCCGCCGGACTTGGTGCCAGAGTTACCATACTTGATTTATCAATAGACCGGCTGCGTTATCTTGACGATATTTTCGCCGGACGAATAATCACCGAAATGTCCAACAGTTTAAATATCGCAAAATGGGTCAAACGGGCTGATTTACTGATTGGCGCCGTATTAGTTCCCGGTTCCAAAACACCGAAACTGGTATCTGAAGCAATGGTAAAAACCATGAAACCCGGTTCAGTTGTGGTCGATGTTGCTATTGATCAGGGTGGTGCTATTGAAACATGTGATCATTGCACTACCCATGATAATCCCACTTTTAAAAAGTATGACGTCATTCATTATTCCGTAGCCAATATTCCCGGAGCTGTTGCCAGAACATCAACGCTGGCTCTCACCAATGCTACTTTACCATATGCCCTGTCCATTGCCAATAAGGGCTATAAAAAAGCATTTTTTGATGATCCAGGTTTGCTGCAAGGGTTGAATACCATCGATGGAAAACTGACCTATAAAGGTGTTGCCGATGGGCTTGGTCTTCCCTACACTGACAGCAGGGAGTTTTTAAAGTAATTATACACTGATAAAGTAAACGGAGCTGTCGCACAAACGGCATTGACCTCATAAAAACACAATCTGCCACCATCATGCGATCCCGCCCTTTTAAAAGCGGACAAAAAAGCGGCATACTGCGTATTTATGAATGAAAATGGTTATGTGCAGCAACCCCGTCTTTTTATTTATTACCGGCCAAAAGACAATCCGTACTTTTTCATTTTGCGCAATATACTGGTATGTGAAACTCCTAATGCCATCCCCAATTTCCGCGAGGTTTTGTATTTTTTCATTGCTCTTGCAAGAATATTACGCTCAGCCTGAGCAACAGCCTCGTCAAGATTTTCCGGTAAAATCTCTGTCGGCAACTTATTTACAGATATTGCCCTGCCAGTATCAAAAACTATATCATCCGGCATTATCTCATTTGTTGTGGCAATATTTACTGCTCTTTCAATAATATTACCCAATTCACGGACATTTCCCGGGAAATCATAGTGTCTCAGTTTCTGAAGTGCCTGGACATTAATCGTCTCAATATCAGGATTTATGTGCTGTGCCGCAACCTTCATGAGATGTTTAGCCAGAATTTCTATGTCCTCAGGGTGTTCGCGCAGTGCCGGCAGATTCAGTGGAATTACATTAAGACGATAATATAAGTCACTGCGGAAACAGTTAGTCTGCATCATGTATTCAAGATCCCGGTTAGTTGCAGCTATTATACGCACATCTATCGGTATTTCGCTCACTGCCCCGACACGTCGCACTGTATGTTCCTGCAAAACCCGCAGCAATTTAGCCTGAAGTGCGAATGAAATATCACCGATTTCATCAAGAAACAATGTCCCGCCGTCAGCCAGTTCAAACAATCCCAGTTTACCGCCTTTATGCGCTCCGGTAAAGCTGCCTTCTTCATAGCCAAACAATTCACTTTCCAGTAATGTCTCCGGAATAGCCGTACAATTTATCGCCAAAAAAATATTATTATGCCGCAGTGACGCATTATGTATGGCGCGGGCAAACAATTCCTTACCGCAGCCTGTTTCACCGCGCAGCAAAATAGTTGAGGAACTATTAGCATAGTGTCTGGCATTTTTCACCAGCGTATCCATTATTTCACTGCTGTACAAAATATCAGTAAAACTTGCGGCTGGCTGTTCTGTCAGCTTTTGATAGATCTTACGTACAGCTTCTATACTGCGTACCAAGGCAATACAGCCCGAAACTGACTGTGTTTCATCAAAAATTGGTTGGCTGCTGACCATATAATGAACATTGCGCTCCGGAATAAAAACCTCATGATGCGAAATAATCTGACCGGAGGTTAGTGATTTTTTCAGCAGTGAATGAAACGGCAATACCGTATCAATATTGCCGCCAATACTATCCGTATTGTTTAACTGGAGCATCTTCGCGGCAGCTCGATTTATATAAGTAATTAATCCTGATTTATCAGTGGCTATAACTCCCTCACTAATAGTGTCAAAAACCGTTTTCATTTGCTGGTATTGTTTATTGCGCGGCATTATTGCTATCTGTTTTATATCTGTTATGTCAGGCAGTCTGCCGATATCGGCCACAATCGCATTCTCTTTCATCAACGGCAGCGCCGGCAGCTCCAGATAAGTAATATTCTTTATGACTTCCATCGAAATAATATTGACATGGTATTTCAACATAATGCGTGATATATCATACACAAGGCCATGCCTGTCCTGATTTTCAATCTGTATTTTCAATGTTTCCACCTCAGTTTGCCAATAAATCATACCATTTTTTTATTAATTTTTATTTATTAATAATCGCACATTATAAAATATTTATCAATGGTGCCGTAAAAACACTTTAATATCATTTTCATCTTTACTATTTTTTACATCCGGCCAAATTTATTTTCGTGAGTGCTTTGCGACAAAAAACTGCCGCAGCCGATAACAAATATAATCGGCTGCGGCAGTTTTTTATTTTCATTTATACTTTTGTCGTCAATTTTTCTGTTATAACCGCCGTGACCATGGCATCACTTACATTTAATGCCGTGCGTCCCATATCAATCAGTGGTTCCACAGCAATCAAAAGTCCTACCAATCCTACCGGCAGCCCCATTGTCGATAAAACCACTAATGCAGCGAATGTGGCTCCACCACCGACGCCGGCTATCCCGAGTGAACCGAGCGCTGTCACAAATACAAGTTTCAACAAAAAAGGCAGGGTAAACGGATCTATTCCCACTGTTGGCGCAATCATAACTGCCAGCATTGCCGGATATACACCGGCACAACCGTTTTGTCCTATGCTGATGCCAAATGATGCAGCAAGATTGGCAATTCCCTTCGATACTCCCATCTTACTTTCTAATGCACTTACTGTCAGCGGCAGTGTCCCTGCACTTGTCCTTGACATAAATGCAAAAGAAAGGACTGGAAAAGCTTCATTAATGTAATGCAGCGGATTATATCTGACCAATGCCAGCAGCAGCAAATGAATGACGAACATCACTATTATCGCCGTGTACGATGCTGCCACAAATGACACCAGCTTTAGTATACTGCTGATATCGCTGGTCGCGATAAACTTTACGATTAATGACAAGATACCATATGGTGTAATACGCAGTATCAGGTCAACGATCTCCATTATGATATCCTGCGACGCCAATATTATTTTTTCCAGAAACTCAGCCGTTTCCGGTTTATATTGTCTTATCTTTAAAATACTGATGCCGATGAGTATGGCAATAAATACCACTGATAATGTGTCAGCACTGTGCTGACCGGTAAAAGCATAGAACACATTTGTCGGAATTATCTCGATAAGCTGTTCTTGAACTGATTTTTTCTGAAATGTATCCAATTTAGTTTCAATATTCTGTCCCGCGATTATTTCACTGTCACCGGCCGGCATTCCCACTGCCGACAGGTGATATCCCAAGGCTGAAGCTGCTCCTACTGATGCTGCTATGACTGTGGTAAACAAAAGTATGCCGATGATCAATATACCCGTAGTGCGAAAAGTCTTCATATCTTTTATCTGCAAAATAGACGATGTTATTGATACCAATACCAGTGGAATGACAATCAGCATCAGCATTCTTATATAACCTGTACCAACAATATTGAGCCAGCTCAATGTTCCTTTGACTACCGGAGAGTCAATTCCATATGAGCCTTGATAAACTGCTCCTATTATAATACCGATAGCCAGCGCAAATAATATCCGCTTGCCAAATGAAACACCCTTTCGTTCTAAATAAAACAAAAAGGCAAATATTAAAACAATGACCAATAAATTAAATAATACCATTATGCCCTTTCCTCCCTGTTATCACTTTATATAATCTAAATCCTTACTTAATAAGTATTAATTACAATAGCTATACTTTATCATAAGTTCCGTAAATAATCAATAATTATTACTGCTATACTAACCTAACAGAAAAAACATACTATATTATCGATAATTTATATATAAAAATACTGCCGCATATAGTACCAGGTCAAATAAACATGCAAGCTCTACAAACATCGCTGTTAAAACCACAATCAGACTTCTAACAGGCCGATTAATTTACTATGCTGCATATTTACCGCCAAATGCTACATGCGACAGTTTTTTAGTTTAATCTATAATAATATGGCCTTATGATCAGGCTTCCGGTTTTATCAGCCGCTGTGGATCTATATAAAAATCGTAGTCCTTTTCTGAAACATACCCCAGCGCCAATGCAGCCTGCTTGAGAGTTGTGTTTTCCTTAGCAGCTTTTTTACCGATTTCAGCTGCTTTATCATAACCAATCAATGGCACCAGTCCTGTTACTAAAATCAGTGACTGATTCAAATGTTCCTTAATTCTTGGTAAATTGGGCTGTATACCCGTGACACATTTATGATTGAATGATTTAATCGCGTCTCCCAGTAAACGAATGCTTTGAATCATATTATAAGCAATGACCGGCATAAATACATTGAGTTGAAAATTGCCCTGACTGGCAGCAAATCCGATTGTTGTATCATTTCCCATAATCTGTACCGCAACCATAGTCATTGCTTCAGCTTGGGTAGGATTTACTTTTGAAGGCATTATCGAGCTGCCCGGTTCATTTGCCGGTATGGTTATTTCACCGATGCCGCAGCGTGGTCCGCTGGCCAGCCAGCGCACATCATTGGCAATCTTCATCAAATCGGCTGCCAAAGCTTTCAAAATTCCATGAACTGATGCCAGTTCTGATTTACTTGACAATGCCTGAAATTTATTGGGTGCCGTTTCAAAATTTTCACCAGTAAGATTGCTTATTTCCTTAGCCACTCTCACTGCAAATTCAGGATGAGTATTTATGCCAGTGCCGACAGCTGTTCCTCCCATTGCCAAATAATGAACATATTCAAGTGACCGATCCAATATTTCGCGGTCACGTTTCACTATGCCACTCCAGCCGCTTATTTCCTGCCCCAATGTCAATGGCGTAGCATCCATTAAATGTGTACGGCCTATTTTAATAATATCTTTGAATTCATTTGATTTTTCATCTAAAGCAGCAATAAAATCATCCATTATCGGCAGTAAATGTTTTTTTATCAGCATCAAAGTGACAACATGCAAAGCTGTGGGAAAAATATCGTTGGAGCTTTGCGAATGATTCACATGGTCATTGGGATGAACCTTAATAGTTTTGCCTTGTTCCTGCAAAATCTGCATAGCCCGATGTGCTAAAACTTCATTCACATTCATGTTGAACTGTGTCCCACTGCCTGTCTGCCAGACTGCAAGCGGGAAATTATCATCCAGCTTACCGGCATGAACTTCATCGCAGGCTGTCATAATAGCTTCGGCTCTTTCTTTGTCAATCAGTTTTAAGTCCAGGTTCACCCTGGCAGCTGCCTTTTTTAACCGGGAAAATACCCGCACCAGCTCTATAGGTATTTTTTCCGTACCTATTTTAAAATTCTGGTAACTACGCTGTGTCTGTGCACCCCATAATTTATCAGCCGGAACTTTTATTTCTCCAATAGAATCCTTTTCAACACGATACTGCATCAAAATCCCTCCTACTATCTATCTTAAATTGCATATTACTATGTTCTAAAATGAACTATCTTTTTTATTCTACGTCAACCGGAAAACTCCCTGCATATTTTGAAAATGATTTTCATTTAATTTAGATATTTTACTGCAAAAAAGAGTTTTTTATTCCAAATCAGGCCATTGCCGCAATTAATCCTACACAGCTGATAGACAATGCTTTATTTCTAATGTAAAATATTAATGTATTATTATATTTTTGTTACACTGCTATCAATATTTATTGAGTTATTTCAATATGGAGGCTGGATAATGTCAGTTAAGAGAATTTATGTGGAAAAGCGCCCCGGATTTTTCGATACTCCGGCGCAAAAACTTTGTGCCGATTTAAAAAGTATGTTTACCGTGACAGATTTGAGATTTGTCCGTATTTTTCGTCGGTATGATATAGAAGGAATGACTGACGAAGAATTTAGCAAAGCCAAAAATGTTGTTTTCGCTGATCCCCCTGTCGATGTAATCTATAATGAAAATCTGCCATCCATGAAAAACACACGTATGTTCGCTATGGAATTTCTCCCCGGCCAATTCGACCAGACTGCTGATTCAGCCGCACAATGTGTGCAGCTCATCACCCAAAAAGAACGTCCGCTTGTCCGTACGGCTAAAATTATTGCCCTGGTCGGTAATGTCGATGATGAGACTTTTTATGAAATAAAAAAATACTGCATAAATGAAGTAGAATGCCGTGAAGCTTCTATGGAAAAACCGCAAACACTGTCCATGACTGTACAAAATCCTGCCGATGTGCAGATCATCACCGGTTTTTCCGCAATGTCAAATGAAACAATAAATACCCTTCATGACAAATTAGGTTTAGCAATGAGTTATGAAGATTTTTTGTTTTGCCGCAAGTATTTTGCTGAACAAGAACAGCGTGATCCGACTATAACTGAAATACGTGTTATCGATACATATTGGTCTGATCATTGCCGTCATACTACGTTCACTACAGCAATTGACTCAGTCACTATTGAAGATGATGAATATACCGCCGATATAAAGGATTCATATAATCTATACCTTCATGATCGCACTGATTTACACAGGGAAAACCATCCTGTAACTTTGATGGATCTGGCTGTGATTGGTATGAAAAAGCTCAGGCAGATGGGTAAACTTGGTGACCTTGACGTGTCAGAAGAAATCAATGCCTGTAGTATCGTTGTCCCAGCAGTAATCGACGGTAAAAAGGAAAACTGGTTGGTCATGTTTAAAAACGAGACCCACAATCACCCCACGGAAATTGAGCCTTTTGGCGGTGCCGCTACCTGCCTTGGCGGTGCAATCCGCGATCCGCTGTCGGGACGTGCCTATGTCTATCAGGCAATGCGTGTAACCGGTGCCGCCGATCCGCGGCGCAGCCTTGATGAGACTATCGAAGGCAAGCTGCCACAGCGAAAAATCACTCGGGACGCTGCCAGTGGCTATAGTTCCTATGGCAATCAAATAGGTTTGGCAACGGGACAGGTACACGAAGTTTATCACGAAGGTTTTCTTGCCAAACGATTGGAAGTTGGTGCCGTTATTGCCGCTGTACCACAAGAAAATGTCGTGCGTCAGGAACCGCAGCCTGGTGACCAGATAATTCTTGTAGGCGGACGAACCGGACGTGACGGTATAGGCGGAGCTACAGGTTCTTCTAAAGAACATACATTGGAATCATTGGAAACCTGCGGTGCCGAAGTGCAAAAAGGTAATCCACCGACAGAACGCAAACTGCAGCGCCTGTTCCGCAAAAAGGAAGTCAGCCGCCTGATAAAACGCTGTAATGATTTTGGTGCCGGCGGCGTAGCTGTTGCAATCGGAGAACTTTCCGACGGCTTATATATAAAATTAGATAACATAAAGAAAAAATATGACGGTCTTGACGGTACTGAACTGGCTATTTCCGAATCACAGGAACGAATGGCAGTAGTAGTCACCGCTGCTGATGCACAAAAATTTATCGACTATGCGGCTGAAGAAAACCTTGAAGCTGCTATCGTCGCGGCAGTCACTGCTGACAATCGGCTGCGAATGGTTTGGCGCGGCAAAAACATTGTAAATATCAGCAGAACATTCTTACAGACAAACGGCATCCAGCAACATGTATCTGTCAAGATAAATGCCCCCAATAAATATGACACCTACTTTTCCCAATTGCCCACTCTTGATTATGGAAAAAATTCTGTTGAAAAACTCTGGTTAAGAAATCTCGAAGATATAAATGTCTGTGACCAAAAAGGTCTTGTTGAACAGTTTGATTCTACTATTGGAGCCGGTACTTTACTGATGCCTTACGGCGGCTATACACAACGTACTCCTTCCGAAGGTATGGCTGCAAAGCTGCCGGTAATCGGCGGTAAAACTGATACGGCAACGCTTATGGCTTTCGGTTTCGATCCTTACCTCATGGACTGGAGTCCCTATCATGGTGCTGTTTACTCAGTCATAGCTGCTTTAGCCAAAATCACCGCTATGGGTGGCGATTATACGCTTGCCAGATTGACGTTTCAGGAATATTTCGAAAGCTTGGGAAAAGATGCAGCAAAATGGGGTAAACCATTTGCCGCCTTGCTGGGAGCGCTGCGTGCCCAGCATGAATTTGGCACCGCCGCCATCGGTGGAAAAGATTCCATGTCCGGTACCTTTATGAATATGAATGTACCGCCGTCACTACTAACTTTTGCAGTTTGTCCTACACTGTCCAATAAAGTTGTTTCATCTGAATTTAAACTAGCCGGCAACCGTGTTTATGTATTACCTGCCTTACGCGACAAACACGACCTGCCAATATTTAATAAACTGAAGAAAAATTTTGCTGCGGTTAATAAATTGGCTGAAAACCACAAACTGTTTTCAGCAATGAGTGTAGGTAAGGGCGGTATCGCCGCTACTATAAGCAAAATGTGTCTTGGTGAAAACCTCGGTTTTAAATTTAATGAAAATATATCATATGATATTCCCAAAATGTTTGGCAGTTCTTATGGTACTTTAATAATCGAATTAGCCAATAATGCTGATCTGACCGAATTAGAAAGCACCGGTTTTTATTTGCTCGGCCAGATAATCAATACTCCCACCGTCATCTATGGCAATGTAACAATAAACATCAATGATATTGCTAAATCTTACGAAAAGCCATTAGAAAAAATTTTCCCCACTCAGATAAAAACGACTGTAAAACGCGATAATGATTTACCCGTACTTGACAATTCCATCGGTTTTGAAGCGGAAAAGCTTTTTACTGATACCAGCCTTAATATTTCACTGTCCGGCAGCCGACGTTACAATAAAGCTGTAAGTATGATATACAAGGCAAAAAAAATTATCAATCGATCTGTTTCTATTGCCAAACCGCAAGTATTTATACCCGTATTCCCCGGTACCAACTGCGAATACGATACTGAGGCTGCTTTCCTTAGAGCAGGAGCCAAAGTACAAACCCTGGTGGTAAAAAATCTGACACCGACAGCCGTTGAAGAATCTGTTCTGGCAATAGAAAAGGCTATCAATACAGCCCAAATAGTGATGCTGCCCGGAGGATTTTCCGGTGGAGATGAACCTGACGGCAGCGGTAAATTCATTGCCGCTACTTTCAGAAATCCCCGCATTGCCGATGCAATAAATAAACTGCTGTATCAGCGTGATGGTTTAATGCTCGGTATTTGCAATGGTTTTCAGGCACTGATAAAGCTGGGACTTTTACCATACGGTGAAATACGCGACTTGAATCTTGATTCACCAACTCTTACTTACAACCAGATTGGCCGTCATGTCTCCAGAATAGTACAAACAAAAGTTGTTTCTGATCTTTCTCCATGGCTCGCCAAAACATCATTGGATGATATTCATACCATGGCTGTTTCTCATGGCGAAGGCCGATTCTTTGCCACTCAGCAGGTAATCAGCGGTTTACGCAAAAAAGGTCAGATTGCAACTCAATATGTCGACCATGAAGGCAATGCTTCTATGGATATCAATTACAATCCTAATGGTTCTATCGATGCAATTGAAGGCATCACCAGCCCTGACGGACGCATTTTTGGTAAAATGGGCCACTCTGAACGTATAACTAACGATTTGGCAATAAATGTTCCCGGTGAAAAAAACCAATTATTATTTGAATCCGGTGTTGCTTACTACAGATAATGAAGTCTGTATTGCAAACTATTTCATAGCATAACTAAAATCCCCCCATCAGTACAGGATGGGGGGATTTCAGTTTTTCACAAAATTTTATTTTATGATTACGACAGGACATTTGGCATTTTCCACTACATATTGACTTACACTGCCTAGAAGAACACCCTTTACGACACCGAGGCCACGGCTGCCCATTACAATCATATTATTTTTATTTTCTTCAGCAAATTCCAGAATAGTTACTGAGGGAGAGCCTGTTTCTGAAAAAGCCTCTGCCGGAACATCATGTGGGACTTCTGCCAAAGCCTTATCCAAGATAGCATCTCCTGCTTTGGTGACAGCATCCAAAATAGCATCTGACAAGCATGCATTTATTGCCATCTGATTAATATTTGCAATATAAAGAAACTCTAATTTGGCTTTATATGCCTGCGCCAGGGTAATTGCAAAATCAACTGCCTTATTTGAACCCTCGGAACCATCCACCGGGACAAGAATTGTTTTTATGTCATCCATATGAATTCCTCCATTTTCTTCTTGTGCTTCTATAAATAATTATAATATAATTATTACGGATTGTCTATAATTGATCACGGGAGCCTGCCGCTGCAGGAAAATTTTATTACTGATATTTATTTGCCTGTCCAGCTGCGTTTGTTCACAAAAAACTGCTGAAGGATGCTGCGGCATTCATCTTCTCTCACACCTGCCCTTATCTCAATATCATGATTTAAAGCAGGATGTGTCAACAATGCAAATAATGAATCGACCGCCCCTAGCCGTGAATCGGCAGCCCCATAGACCAATCGCCCAATATTGCTCAGCAATATTGCACCAGCGCACATAGGACATGGTTCCAATGTAACATAGAGCGTCATATCATCGAGTCTGCGACGGCCCAGCACTTTACAAGCTTTTCTTATCACTAAAATTTCGGCATGCGCCGTGGCGTCCCGTGAATGTTCCTGCATATTGTAGCCTGTCGCAACCACATTCCCTTTTTTGTCCGCAATGACAGCACCTACCGGTACTTCATCCGCTGAAAAAGCCAAACGTGCACATTCCAATGCCCGCAGCATCATTTCCGCATCAGGTTTCCCTATCATTCAACTCCACCTTATATGGCATATCTTCTTGTTGGTTACTGGCGTCATGTAAAATTTTTTTGAAAGAGAGCGGCTTCTTTTTTTTATTTTTTCTCAAATCTCTATCATTTACAAATGATTTACCATTCCAATAATTCATTGTTATCTTACTGGTTCCAGTAATTTTTTCAATACGCGGTACCATAAAAAGCCCTCCTTTTTCCAATAAATCATGACGTTCAGTTTTTCCCACTGCTGACTAATGTCTAAGTGTCTATATCGCTCCTATATATTATATCGGCATTATATACGCACAACTAAAGTTCTCTGACGATTTAATAAAAAATTTTTATCCGTTGTTTTTTTTAATATCCATGAATAAAATACCACCGGTAATATTACCAGTGGTATTTTTCTCCGCGATTTATTTTAAATGCCCTGTATATTTGTTCAATCAGCAGCAGTTTCACCATCTGATGTGTAAAAGTCATCCTGGAAAAACTAATGCAAATGTCGGCCTTTCCCCGTAATTCATCAGATAAACCAAAAGCTCCGCCAATTACGAAAGCCAGATTGCTTTGTCCCTCAAGTGTCACAGTCCGTATCTTCTCTGCCAGCTCCTCAGACGAGAACTGTCTGCCATAAACATCAAGCACAAACAAAAAGTTATTTGCCGGAACTTGTTTCAATAATCTCTGCCCCTCAATGGTAAGAATCTTCTTCTTTTCGGCTAATGAAGGAGTCTCTGGCATTTTCTCTTCACTGATTTCCACTATATCCAACTGTGTAAACGGATGAAGACGTTTTGTAAACTCAGCAATCCCTGCGCGCAGATAACTTTCTTTTATCTTTCCCGCGCTAATTATCGTTATCTTCATTGATTATTTGCCGGCATTTCTTTCAGCTGTGCTGTTACTGTCATTTCACCGCCATTTCTCAATAATACAATTGAGACATTATCAGAGATTTTATGTGCTGCTATGGCATCGCGTAAATCACTGACTGTATTAATTGCCTTATTATCAATTTGTTCAATGATATCGCCACGCTGAATGCCTGCCGCAGCCGCCGGTCCATCTGCCGCCACTTGGGCTACATATACCCCTTTATCGATATTCAGCAAATAGCCATTCTTAGCTGCCGTTTCCTTATCAAAAACTCCTACACCAAGATAAGGACGAGATACATGCCCATTTGCTATTATTTGATCTACAATTGAGCTGACGGTATTTATAGGAATGGCAAACCCCATTCCTTCCACTCCATTAGCCGCAAGTTTAGCACTGTTTATCCCAATTACCAACCCGTCAGCATTTACCAGCGCACCACCTGAGTTGCCCGGATTAATGGCCGCATCAGTTTGTAGAAGCTTTACTCGTCCTTCACCAATATCCAATGTTCTATTCAAAGCACTTATCACACCAGCGGTAACACTGCCCTGAAATTCCAGCCCCATCGGATTCCCTATGGCAATAGCCGGTTCGCCTACCATTATATCGTCTGAATTACCAAATTTAGCTGTAGGCAGATCTTTGGCATCCACTTTTACCACAGCAATATCTGTTACAGGATCCGCTCCCACTAATTTTCCCGGCAAAGTGCGACCGTCAGAAAGTGATACGGTGATTTCCTTAGCTCCATCAATAACATGATTGTTGGTAACTATATATCCATCACTTTTAAAAATTACACCGGACCCAACGCCTTGGCTGACTTCTACCTGATTATTAAACCAATCACGTGCCACAGCCTTATTGGTTATACCTACTACCGCTGGTCCCACAGCCTTAGCGGCACGGACAATAGGTGTGTTTCTGGCATCAGAAACAGGTCCTGATGCTGTCTGAGCCATCTGTGAAGCTGTACCGGATGATGATGGACTGCCATTTTTTGCCGTTCCCAGTGAACAACCAGCCAATAAAACAATAGCAACAACCAGTATGCCTGCCAAAAAAGAAACCCCATGTGACAAATAAGATTTGTATTTCGGATTTTTTATCATATAACATCATCCTTTCATTACTGACCGTAAACAATATTTATTTTCAAACTCAAGATGATTTTTTGTCTGCTGACATCGTAACTATTTCGTCCTGCTTAGCCATTTTGATATCTATATCTTCTCCTAGCTTAATCCCCTGCTGCCACATGATATCAGTTATCGTTTTTTTAGCAATATCCGGCCGATTGTTTTCTTCGCTCATATGAGCCAAAAAAACATATGAATGCTGTTTTTTCATTCTTACCAAAGCCCACGCGGCATCACTATTAGAAAGATGCCCTTGTTTCCCCATTATGCGCCGCTTTAATGCCAGCGGATAATCACCGTTTTTCAGCATATCGATATCGTGGTTGGCTTCTAATACAAGTACATCCGAGTTGTCGATAGCTTCCTGAACATTACTAGTGACAAATCCCAAATCAGTTGCCACTGTGCATTTTTGCTGTCGCCCTTTTATACTGTAACCTACCGGATCTGCAGCATCATGCGAGATATTAAAAGCCTCCACAACAAGATTACCAATAGCAAATTTTTCCTTTATCGGATGCAGACATTCCAATGGTAGCTTATCAATACAATACATCGATTTAAAAGTAGCTAATCTGGAATAAACAGGCAAACCATACTTTTTACACAATGTCACCAACCCACTTACATGGTCACGATGTTCGTGAGTGACTACAATCCCCTCAATATCGCGGATATCTACGCCGATATCGCTAAGTGAATTGGTTATACGACGGGCACTGATTCCCGCATCCACCAATATAAGTGTATTATTTATTTCTACAAAAATTGAATTACCCTTACTGCCGCTGGCTAAAACAGAAACGTGCACAATTTAAGCCCCACATTCTTTATTATAATTGATTATATTTCAAAGAGATCAGCAAAGCTTAAAAGCAATTCCTGAACTCCAATGATTTTAATTATAACATTAAAAAAGCAGCCGCGGCAATTAAAGATGACAGGAATTCTTCTCCGATATATCAAGACATCTATCTTGATGCAACAAATCATATCAATAAATTATGACAAAAATATGACAATACACTATAAATTTGCACACGAAAATACCGCTTGACAAAATTGCCAAGCGGTATCGCTAAATTTGTATTCCTATATGATTAATTAGGCAACGCAAACATTAACAGCACGCATTTTGCTGCTGTCGCGGCTATCTGGTTCAGCATCGAAAGTTACTTTCTGGCCTTCTTCAAGGGTTTTGTAGCCATCAGCTTTGATAGCAGAGAAATGTACGAATAAATCGCCACTTCCATCATCATTAGTAATGAAACCATAGCCTTTACCAGCGTTAAACCATTTAACTGTTCCTGTCATTATATGAGTCCTCCTGAGAATAAAAATATTATATATTCAATAGAACCAAACAAAAAGCACATGCTCTTGTAAAACATCGAATTAACCAATCAATGACTTACAAGAGCATGTGAGTCCGTTGCCAATCTCTGAATACAGTCTTACTATATCATGCAGTAATCAAATTGTCAAATAAATATTTGCTTATTAATATGAGTTTTAATCAATATTTTACATAATTATTGAAATATATTGTATATTGTATTTTTTATTCTTATTAAATTCCATTGACTGCTGCACCTTAATTATGCAAACGTTCAATATTACAGTTATTACAAATCATCCTGTGTTGCCAAAAACCTTCCTATATGTTATCATCGAAATAAGAGCTGCAGCCGCAGCTCTTATTTTGTCTAAAGATTTACGGAGGTAATATGAAACAAACATATTCGTATCAGCAAAAGGCCCTGCAGTTTTTTGCTGTATTGCTGCCCATTTTTATAACACAGCTCTCCATAGTTTCTATCGGTTTTTTTGATACTATAATGTCCGGGCATGCAGGCGAACGTGAATTAGCCGGTGTAGCCATCGCCACTAATTTGTTCTTTCCTTTTTTCAACAGTAGTTTAGGAATTATTTCCGGCCTGACACCGACTATTGCTTACTTATACGGCGCAGGTCAGCATGAAAAAATACGTTTTGTTGTACAGCAGGGAATCTATTGGTCTTTCGGGTTAGCGATATTGTTCATTATCTTAGGTCTGTTGCTGGTAAAGCCACTTGCCCCGCTGCTTGGATTGGAACCGCGCGTCAACTATGTTTTTACTCATTTTTTAGCAATCATTGCCTTTGGTGTCTGTCCTATATTCATAGGCGCTGTACTGCGAAATTTTATAGACGCTCTGGGATTCACCAGATTAACCATGTGCATCACCATATGCACTGTCCCTATAAATATATTTCTCAATTATCTTTTCATTTTCGGTATCGGCGGTTTACCAGCGCTGGGCGGCATTGGTGCTGGTGTCGGCACTGCCATCACTTATTATTTAAATTTACTATTTAATATAATCGTAGTTACCTGTATATCTCCCTTTAAAGGTTATCACATATTTCGCAAGCTCCCCTATCCGTCATTGAAGGAGTGGCATCACCAATTATCAATCGGTATTCCTATCGGCAGCACTATTTTTTGTGAACAAAGTATCTTTGGTGCCGTCGGTCTTTTAATGACTACTTATGGCACCGTTGTTATCGCTGCCCATCAGTCGGCAATCAACTTCACTACGATGGTATATATGATACCTTTGAGTATCAGTATGGCTCTGACCATACTGGTTGGCTATGAATTAGGCGCAGGTCGTTTCCCTGACGCTAAAAGGTACAGCAGACTGGGACGAATACTTTCCTTGACTTTTGCCGCGGCTTTAGCTTCTGTCTTAGTGAACTTCCGCATGGAAATAGCTTCATTATACACCAATGATCCCGCTGTAAAGAGTCTATTGATATCTTTTCTCGTTTATGCCGTCTGTATGCAGCTTACCGATGGTATAAATGCCCCTTTGCAAGGGACTTTGCGGGGCTATAAGGATGTTAAAATCACATTTTATCTTGCTGTCCTTTCATATTGGCTGATTGGCCTGCCGTTCGGTTGGATACTGTCCACTTTCTTTAATATGGGACCTTATGGTTACTGGGTCGGACTCATTGCCGGTTTGCTCAGCGGAGCTATTTTGCTAATGCTTCGTCTAAGAATAGTAGAAAAAAACTTTCTGCAGAAAAATTTTGAATAACGAACTTCTAAAGAACTATTTATTCATTTTACCGGTTTTAATATACCATTTTTGTATAGCAGCATCAGATGATACAGATCATTTATTTGTTCTTGTATCTTTTCGCCCTCGTCAGTATCAGCGATTGTCGTTTGATAACTTTGCACTTCAATTGATTTGGAAACTGATTCAATATCTTCATTATCCATTATTGCCGCTTTTACATTAGTGAAGTTACGATGTTCTATCAGTCTTAGTCCACGTGAATTGGATACCAGTGTAAATCCCGCGATTCCTGTCTTCTTATGATAAGCCTGACAAAATCCCCCGTCGATTACTATGGCCTTGCCATTTGCCTTAATCGGGCTTTCACCGTCTTTCACCTTAATAGGTACATGTCCGTTTATTATATGTCCATGTTTCGCATCAAGACCAAATTCTTCTAATATCTGTCGACAGAACCATTCTTTGTCATAATAATAAAAATAGGCATTTGATTCTTCTTCCCAAAGCGCCTTATCCAAAGTAAATGTCCGTTCAAAGATCTTCATTCTTCGTCCTGATACAGGTGAATTTATACCACACCACAAATACCACATAAAGTCTGTTGCTGTCTGGTTTCTTTCCCCAAAGTACGCTTGACGTATTTTTTGGTCTACACAGTCAAGATATGCACGCCCACTGTAATTTTTTCCATCCAGGCGAATTGTTTTCAATCTGCCTTCCTTATCGACCGGAACGCAGCCGTGAAATAGTAAATTACCATTATAACATTTATAAAGACTCCCTTTTTGATAAAGGAATTGTATATGACGCCGTAACTGCGAACTTTCTATAAAAGATGAACGCAGATTTTTAATTATAGCGCATTCATCTTCAGTCAGGGCAAACGGGTCCTGCGGATCGATAGTCGGAAAATCTTTAATACTGAGTTCATACTTTTTGCCATTCAAAACAAAGTATTTATTCTTATAGTCTATTTTATCAAGTAATATTCTCGATTCCATACCAAACTCCGGATTACGTTTAATTAACCGGTATTCTTCCTTGAATAAAATAATGGCTATTGCCTTTTGCGCCGCATCATTAGGATTATCATCAGGATAAAGTCTTGCCGCGAATAGAAATAACGGTCGCACACTTATTGCATAACCTCTTTCTAAGACATCAACATTATTATATCTCAGGGTTATTCGCACAACTTCGGCTATGCAAGTCTCACTGCCGCATGCTGCTCCCATCCACAGCACATCATGATTGCCCCATTGGATGTCCACACTATAGTGTTTCATCAACATATCCAAAATGGCATCCGGGCGCTTACCACGATCAAAGAAATCTCCAACTATGTGAAGCCTGGCAACAGCTAGTCTTTTAATCAATACTGTAAACGCGAAAATAAAATCGTTGCCGCTGCCGATGCTTATAAGGGTATCAAGCATTTTCTGCCGATATACCCTCGGTACATAATCAGCATCAGGCCGGCCGCGCAGTAATTCATCAATTATGTATCCATAGCCTTGTGGGATGGCTGTATTAATTTCCCTTGGCTGGTATTTGTATGACATAAATTTGGCTAAATCGAGAAGATTCAAAATAGTCTTTTTATAGTATTTAGGAGAAAGATGTTTATTTTTTTTCATCGCTGCCAATTTTTCTTTAGGATAATAAATAAGTGTGCAAAAATCAGCCATTTCTTCCTCATTCATTTTTTCAGCGAACACTTTTTCAACTTTTTCCTTAATTACTCCTGAGCAATTATTAAGAATGTGAAAAAAAGATTCATATTCACCGTGCAAATCACTCATAAAATGTTCTGTAGGTTTTGGCAGGCTTAGTACCCCGTTTAAATGAATAAGTTCCGCATAGACCGATTGACGTGTAGGATATTTTTCTGCCAATAGTTTGAGATATTTGTACTTTTGATCTTGATCATTCATGCTTATTCTCCTATTCAGTTTTCTATTACAATAAAAGCAGTCTAAAGTCCTTCTTATTAAACATATCATTTTCCAGCACTGATGTAAATATCAAAGATATATATTGATATTATATATCATATTTTTTACAATATAATATGGTTTCATTTAAAATATAGCCAAGTTTATTTTTCTTATATAATAACTAAATCATTGCAAGATACAATCGTTTAAAGGTATTAGTAAATGAAATATATAATATTATTTTTTATCTGGCATATAAGTAACGATTAAAATAATACTATATTCATAACGCTTTCATTTATTTCTTTGTTATTGCCTTAAATTGCACAGTGTGTATGCTATAATGATAAATATAAAGTTTTAAAAGGATGGTATCAGATGCTCACACCACGATTAAAAGCTGTGGCCGATTTTGTCCCACTGAATGTTCGCCTTGCCGATATTGGTACTGATCATGCCAATCTGCCGATTTTTCTGATGAATTTACATAAGATCACTGCCGCTATTGCTGTCGACGTTCGTGAAGGTCCTTTTTCCACTGCCCAGTCAGCTGTAACACAGCACAATCTTACCCGGCAGATCGAAGTCCGACTTGGCAGCGGCTTATCTGTCATACATCCTAATGAAGTCGATATAGCAGTCTTTGCCGGCATGGGTGGCACACTTATCACCAATTTATTAAAAGCCTCTTCGGCAACGGTTGCTTCTCTTCACGGCCTTATTTTGCAGCCGCAGCTCGCTGCTGAAAAACTGCGGCGTTATATTTATGAAATTGGCTGGCATATAGAAGCTGAAACATTAGCAAAAGAACAGCACCATATCTATCAAATCATCTATGCCATACCCGGCAGGCGAGAAATGCCTGATAGCGTTTCTCTTGAAATAGGTCCGATGTTATTAAGGGAAAGACCACCTTTATTTTCCCTTCACCTTGATGTATTATTGCACCGCAATAAAAAAATAGCAGCTGAACTGGCAAATTCGCAGCTGCCAAAAAATAAACTTGCCCGCAGAAACTTATTAACCCTGATTAATGATTTGGAGTTGAATAAATATGATAAAATGCCAGGTTATAATGGATGCAATGGAAAAAATAGCTCCTCGCATATTAGCTGAAGAATGGGATAATCCCGGCTTGCTGCTCGGCAGCCCTTCCCAGACAGTAAATAAAATCATTATCTGCCTTGACGTCAATTCCCAGGTGGTAGAAAAAGCAATCACCGAAAAATGTGATTTAATAATATCCCATCACCCTTTTATCTTTCATGCCATCAAAAAAATACGGACTGATTTGCCTCAGGGACATTTAATACAAAAACTTCTGCAAAACAATATCGCCGTATTTGCAGCGCATACTAACCTTGATAGTGCACACGGTGGCATCAATGATTTATTATGTGAACTGTGGAACCTGCATGATGTTGCTCCACTTGACATAAGTTTTCAAGAGGAGCTTGTCAAATTAGTTGTATTCGTTCCGGAAGCCCATGCCGAAAAAGTTCGTCTTGCACTTGGCAAGGCTGGTGCCGGTTTCATTGGCAACTATTCCCATTGCAGTTTCGTGAGTGAAGGTACCGGACATTTTTTACCACTTGAAGGTACCCATCCGTTTATCGGTAAAATAGGTAAAATTGCTGCCGTAAAAGAAATAAAAGTAGAAACTATTTTACCATTAAAAATAAAAGACAGGGTAATTAAAGCCATGTTAAAAACACATCCTTACGAAGAACCAGCTTATGAAATATATCCCCTAAAAACAAACGGCGATATAACCGGACTAGGAAGAATCGGTGAATTACCCGAAGAAACATCTTTTGTCGATTTTGCCGCTGCCGTAAAGGCTAGTCTGCCGGCTAATAACATTCGTATCGTTAAAGTCAATGATAAAAAAATCAAAAAAGTCGCTTTATGCAGCGGTGCCGGTGCAGAGTTCATCGACAAAGCAAAAATGATGGGCGCTGATGTCTATATTACCGGTGACGTTAAATATCATGAAGCACAGCGGGCTCAAGATTTAGGCATTAATTTAATCGACGGTGGGCACTTTGGAACCGAATACCCAATAGTCAGCGCATTATCTGCCGAGCTTCAAACCCTTGCCCAGGAAAACGCCTGGCAAATAAAAATTATTTATGACCAAAATACCCGTGATCCGTTTGAAACTTTATAATAATTTATGCCACTGGACAATTTTTATGATATAGTATATTATGTTGTTTTGATCATGAAAGAACTTATAAAGGATGATTCGAATTATGCGTATACTGGCAAAAACTTATCAAGTGAGGAGTCTCAACTTTTTCTTATCTGCTTTAATTTTTTATATCTGCTTAATTGTATTTTATATAAATATTGGGGAAGATATGGCTCCAATTAATTATCTGGTATATTTTTTACCGACTATAGCAGCTTTATGTCTTATGCAGTACGCAACAGCTGCCAGCATGTTTTCTCTTGATTATCTGCCGCATCTTATCGTCGGACTGGCATGGTGCATTACCTTCCCGCTGCTGTATTCCTGGACATACCATACAGCATGGTATATTTCGGAAATCCGCATTGACTTTCTCTTTGGTACAGGATTATTCGTTTTGCTCACCACACTTCAGACACTATGCTATTTCCCCCGTCACTACCCCAGAGTCATAGCTGCTGTTTTTGCTATTTTAGATATTCTTTGTTTATTGATTCCTTTTTTAGAAATTTCATACTATTGTATTTATCAGCATTGCCTCTCACCTGCCTCTTTGATGGCATTATATTTAACCAATCCTCAAGAAGCGATTGATTTTCTGCAGTCAAACGTCACTGTTCCTGCTTTCATCGGGACTGTTGCCGGTGTCTGTTTTTTCTTTTATTTGGCTTATCGGGCAAACAGAGATTATTTAATAAAAGCTCAATCCGTCACATATAGTTTAAAAAAACGTATTATCTTGTCCGTCACGGCAATATTTATGTTTGGTTATTTATTTTTCTTTCTTTTTTCACAGACATCAATAATAACCAATTGGACAGAAGTATCTGATTATGTGCACCAAAATGAACGTTACAGTACTAATTATGTGGAACGATTTAACGATTTAAAGCTAAATAACAGTACTGCCACTTTAGCCCAAACCAATCCGGGTACGGTCATAATGGTCATTGGTGAATCTGCTTCCCGTAACTACATGAAAGCTTATACCCCTGATTTTCCTTATGATGACACCCCCTGGCTGCAGCAGCGTATGCAAGATCCCAATTTTGTCGTATTTCGCAATGTTTATTCGTCATGGGTTCAGACAGTACAAGTGCTGCAGCGTGCCTTAACAGAACAAAGCCAATATAATAATAAACAGTTCTTTAACTCAACTTCGGTAATAGACGTCGCTAAAAAGGCTGGTTATGATACTTATTGGTTCAGCAATCAGGGCCGTTACGGCCAATACGACAGTGCTATTACGTTGGTCGCCAAAACTGCCGATTATGCTAAATGGACTGATGATTCCTACGTGTTTACCGATAAGTTTGACGATTCCCTGCTTAATTTTTTACCAGAAGTTGACCCCAATAAAAATAACTTTGTTGTTTTACATCTTATGGGAAGCCATATTTATTATAACAATCGTTATCCGGCTGAATTTGAAAAATGGCAGGATGAAGAAGGTAATCCTAATCAAGCCTCTTATGCTAACAGCATACTCTATACCGACTATATCTTATCCCAAATCTATAACTATGCTAAAGAACATCTCCATCTACAAGCAATGATCTATTATTCCGATCACGGTGAAGATATCAATATCTCGCATAATCCTGATGTTTTTCGCTTTGATATGGTTCGGATTCCTATGTTTGTCTATCTGTCGAATGAATATCAAAAATCTTATCCGGTGCAGACTAAAGCACTTAAACACAATGAAAAACAATTTTTTACTAATGATATGGTCTATGATACTGTCTGCGGTATTTTGAATGCACCTTCCAATCGTTATGATGTCGGGCAGGATTTTTCCTCTCCACAATATCGTTTCAATCTGCAGAATCTGACTACTATGTTAGGTGAAAGGAAATTGACTGATGATCCGTATTTAAAATAAAGCTTTTTATATACAGCAAAACAAGACTGTTATACATAAACGACACTGAATTTATAAAAATGCCGTTTATATATGACAGTCTTTTTTATCATATAATATTTTCTTAATACAACGTTTGTCATATTATTATGACAAACGTTGTTCTTGTTGGCATAATAATCAGATTATATAATTAACTCAAGAAACAAAGAACATTATTCCTACAATATTTCTAAACATGCGACCTGATAATATGTAGATTTTATAAGGGAAGTGATTTATATCATCACGAATGAACGTCGTCAAAAATTACTCAAAATACTAAAAACCACTTTTGATGATGCCCCGATAACAATATTCAAGCTATCTACACTTCTTCAAGTCTCTGCCCGCACTATCCGCTACGATTTGAATTTTCTAAAGGATGATATAACTGCTGAAGGTTTTGTACTCCATAAAAAATCACGCAAGGGCATCTGGCTGGAGCAGCCACTTACAGCCATAAAAACCACAATCGCGTCCTCTAATAATGATGACTATATACTAAGTCATAAAGAGCGCTATGACATGATAATTGTAGCCTTATTGGACGAAACTAACGTTGCCATAGATGATTTAGCCAATCATATCAAGGTCAGCAGAAATACTCTGCTATCTGATCTAAAAAATGTACAACAAATTCTCATAAAACGAAACCTGCAATATAATTCTAAACGTGGTCTAGGTATTTGGGCACAAGGCAAAGAACAAGATATCAGGGATATGCTGATTCATATCTTTTCCAAATATTTATACGATTTTCGCAAATTCAATGCAAAAAAAGAATATTTTTGGGGGATACAA
Source organism: Pectinatus frisingensis (assembly GCF_015732285.1). Lineage (GTDB taxonomy): Bacteria > Bacillota > Negativicutes > Selenomonadales > Selenomonadaceae > Pectinatus > Pectinatus frisingensis. The sequence goes on along the minus strand of NZ_WIQU01000032.1, from coordinate 100,382 downwards.
AAAGTTTTTTGTCAATATACCGCAAAACTCCCTGTACAAAAAACTGCCATACATTTTCTCAATATTATAAAAGAAAAAAACATTGTGGAAAACGATACTTCTACTAACCGCATGATTTGCGCTTTAATAGTACAAATCAAACGACTGCAGCAAAATTACCTGATCCCGAGGGGCAAGCCTATCGACTTTCTTTCAGATGAAGGTGAACAGTTAAAAGAACTATCCCGCACTATTGCCGATGAAATGAAAATTTATGATTCCCGTATAAATACTCCGACAGAAATTGAGTTCATTATGAAGGAACTCCTTCATAGTCGAATATACTTTCCCAACACATTGCCTAAACAAATTCTGCCGAACGACTCCAGCTTAAAAGCTATCAGTATGGCTAAAGATTTTATCAAATATGTGCAGGTATGGCTGGGTGATATCTATATGGATGATGATGAGCTCATTTATAATCTGGCAGTTCATTTGCAACCGGCTATCGAGCGGGCCCATTGTGGTATTGTCCTTACAAATCCCCTATTACTGCAGATCAGGACACAATACAGCGATCTTTTTATGATAGCGCGCAGGGCTGCCATGCAATTAGGGAAAAAAATGCACATCAAGCTTTCTGAAGACGAAATAGGATATCTGACCATTCATCTGGGAGCAGCAGTAGAACGGCACAAAATACGACGCACAAAAAAATTATCAGTTTTGTTGGTGTGCGGTAACGGTGTAGGTACGGCCAATCTTTTGTCAAATACTTTGAAAAGCCGTATTCCTTATATTTATATAAAAGAAATACTTTCGTTATACAAGCTGGATGAGCAAAACCTCTCTGACATCGATATCATTATTAGTACCGTGTCGCTGGACATCACCGGCAAAGCTGTTTTACGAGTATCACCGATTCTTACCGAAGCTGAAATAAGTGTCATTGAAGGACAGCTTAATTATTTTTACAACAAAAAAATTACACCAAAACCTGTAAATGCAATATCTTCACCTCAAAAAAATGGTTTGGCATCATTACTTACAAAAAACATGATAGCCCTCGATGTAGCCGTTCCAGATTGGCAGGCAGCAATTCGGGCGGCCGGTGCTCTGTTAGTAAGAGCCGATGCAGTTACTGAAGAATATGTAAACAAAATGGTTCAATGTATCAATGATATAGGCCCGTATATTATAGTATGCCCTGGTGTAGCTATGCCGCACGCCCGCTATGACGACGGTGCGAAAAAAGTCGCTGTAAGTTTTATAAGACTAAAAAAGGCCGTATATTTTGACGCAGATTGCCAAAAACCTGTAGATTTAATATTTGCCTTTTCAACAATAAATGAAAAAGATCACCTGCACCTGATTACGGATTTATGGAAAGTATTTACAAATAAAAAAATCCTGAAGCAGTTACGAATTGCCAATACTTATCTTGATATTCATCATTTTATTCAAAATTTTCTTAACTAAGGATGTGAAAACATTTGCTAAACGACTTAATCAATGAAAATACCGTAAGAACAAATGTTAATGCAAAAGACTGGGAAGATGCTATAAGAATAGGAGGAAATTTATTAAAAAAATCGGGTATCATAGGACAGGAATACATTGATGCAATGATTCAATCTGTTAAAGACATTGGTCCATATATAGTTTTAGCACCAGGAATAGCCATGCCTCATGCTAATCCCCGATTTGGGGTGAAAGGCCTCGGTATGAGCTTGATAACACTCAATACTCCGGTATACTTTGGCAATAAAGATAATGATCCCGTATCTATAGTCATATGTTTATCGGCAACTAAAAATAACGACCATCTAAAAGAGTTATCTGAATTAGTCAAAGTATTGGGAAATGATTCTAATGTACAGCAAATAAAAAGTGCAACCACCATCAAAGCTATATTAGACATTTTCTCTAATGTCAATTAAATAATTTTATGCAGGAGGTAATAATTATGCTAAAGGTTTTTACAGTGTGTCCTCAGGGACTCGGCAGCAGTATGATAGCCAAAATTCATGTAAGAGCAATATTAGACAAATTAGGTGTAGAAAACGAAGTAGAAACAGCCGGAATCGCCTCAATAGTTGGTGAAAATTTTGATTTAATAATCACCATTGAGGAACTAAAGGATTCCTTAAAACACATCGATCCACAGAAAATTATTTTTATCACTAATTTTTTTAAAAAAAGTGAAATTGAAAAAAAAGTCGTAGAAAAAGTTGAAGAATTGCGCCAAAGTGGGAGGGATATATGATGACACTTATCAACTTTATAGTTTTTCAGTTGCTTTCGCAACCCGCTATTTTACTTGGTATTGTTGCATTGATAGGTCTGTTACTGCAAAAAAGACCTATCAACCAAATTATAATGGGGACATTAAAAACAATAATCGGTGTTTTAATAATTGGCGGCGGTGCCGGAATAGTCGGTAATTCACTTGCCCCATTAGGCGATATTTTAAATGCCGGTTTAGGAATAAAAGGAATTATTCCCACTAATGAGGCTGTCTTACCATTTGCTATTGCACACTTTGGTTCAATGGGCGCTTTAATAATGGTAGGCGGGTTTATAACAAACATTATATTAGCTAAAATCACCAAATTTAAATTCATATATTTAACTGGTCACATCATGTTATATGTGTCTTTATTTGTTACTGCTATTTATATGTCATTGGCTCACTTAACCGGGATACCTCTTTTTATTGCAGGTTCTATAACAATGGGTATTTATTTTACCTTCATGCCCGCCTTGCTTAATCCATACACACAAAAAATAACTGGCGGTGAAGATTTCACAATCGGGCATACCGGTGATGTAGGCTACTGGTTTTCTGCCTGGTTAGGCAAATACATCGGCAACCCGGAACATAGCGCTGAAAAATTTAAATTACCCAAAAGCTTAGGATTTTTCAGGGATTCAACGGCGAGTATGGCTGTGACAATGGTCATCATATTCTTAGCCGCTGTCCTAATAACCGGTCCGCAATATGTCCAAGAACATATCAGCAAAGATTCTAATCCGTTTATATTTGCCTTTATGCAGGGCTTAACCTTTGCCGGCGGGGTAACAATCGTATTGGCCGGGGTACGTATGATGTTATCTGAAATTATACCTGCCTTTTCAGGTATTTCCGATAAATTCATTCCCGGTGCTATTCCCGCCATTGACTGCCCTGCCGTATTTCCCTACGCTCCTACGGCACTTATATTTGGTTTTGTGGCAATGTTCATTGGTATGATTATCGGTATGTTTATTCAATTTGGTACCGGTGCTGCCTACATTATTCTGCCAGGCATCGTTCCCGCATTTTTTGCCGGCGGTACTGCCGGAATATTTGGTAATAGTACCGGCGGTTGGAAGGGAGCCATCGTCGGTCCGTTTATAATTGGTGTAATACTAGCAATAGGAACAGGTTTACTAATACCAAGCACAGGTGCATTAGCCGACACAGGCAGTACATTTGGAGATCCATTCTATGCCACTGTTGGATTAATTTTTGCAAAAATAGTCGCTTTATTTAGTTAATAATGAAAAATTTACACGAAATATATTATTAACAGGAGACAAACATCATGGATATTACCGATTTAACAGAAGTGTCCAGGAGAATTCGTCTGGATACCATCAAAGCTATCTATCATGTAAAAACAGGTCATCCTGGTGGAGCTTTATCTATAGCCGATATCTTAGCTGTTCTTTATTTCAATGAACTCAATATTGACGTCCAAAATCCCGCATGGCCAGATCGTGATAGATTTATACTGTCCAAGGGACATGGATGCACTTCGTTGTATGCTGCATTGGCCGAAAAAGGTTTTTTCCAAAAAGAAAAATTATTGACTCTACGTCAATATGGATCTATATTGCAAGGACATCCTGACATGAAATCAACGCCTGGACTGGATATGTCATCCGGGTCTTTAGGTCAAGGCTTATCCATTGGAAATGGAATGGCATTGGCAGCAAAATTGCAGAATAAAAGTTATCGTGTCTATGTATTGTTAGGTGACGGTGAATTAGAAGAAGGGCAGATATGGGAAGCTGCGATGACAGCATCAAAATATCATCTGGACAATCTCATAGCAATAATTGATGCAAATGGTCTGCAAATCAACGGTCCTACTGATGAAGTGATGCAGGTGGAACCCATTGATAAAAAATTTTCTGCCTTCGGTTGGAATACCATAGTTATTGACGGCAACGCTATCCCACAAATATTAACCGCTCTGAAAAAAGTAAAAAGAGTAAAGAACAAACCCTCGGTCATCATTGCAAAGACAATAAAAGGGAAGGGGATCTCATACATGGAAAACAATATCAAATGGCATAGCGGTGTGCCTAACCCGCAGGAATATAAAACAGCCTTACAGGAACTTGAAGGTGAACTATAATGGGGATTGCTATGCGTGAAACATTTGGCCGTACACTGCAATTGATGAAAGATGATCCGCGGCTCGTCGTTTTGGACGCCGATCTTGGTTCTGCCACAAAATCATTAATGTTTAAAAGTGTCTGTCCACAGCGCTATATAGATGTCGGTATTGCCGAACAGGATATGGTCGGTACCGCTGCCGGCCTTTCTGTATGCGGAATGATTCCAATTGTCTCAACCTTCTCTGTATTTTTAGTTGGACGGGCACTGGACCAAATCCGCAATACAATTGCCTATCCAAACCTAAATGTGAAGTTAGCAGGCACTCATGCCGGTGTCAGTGTAGGCTATGATGGCGCTTCTCATGAGGCCGTGGCCGATTTGGCTATAATGAGAGCTCTTCCCAATATGACCGTATTATGTTCATCTGATGCACCTGAAACAGCCGCTATGCTAAAAACGGCTTATAATTATCAGGGACCAGTATATATGCGTATAAGCCGGATTGGTGTCAATGATTATCATGACGAAAATTATAAATTCAAAATTGGTCAAGGTGAAATAATATGTCCGGGAACTGATTGCAGTGTCATAGCTACTGGCATTATGGTACCAGAAGCTATAACGGCAGCAAAATTACTAAAAAAATCCAATATCAGTCTTTGTGTTATCAATATGCCCTCTATAAAGCCCATTGACCGTAACCTTATTATTCGTGCCGCAAAAGTTACCGGTGCTATCGTCACTGCAGAAGAACACAATATAATCGGCGGACTTGGTTCAGCCGTATCAGAAGTTCTAAGCACAACGGTTCCTGTACCTATGCAGTTTGTCGGTATCAAGGATTGTTATGGGACATCAGGCGATTACAATGTCTTATTGCAGGCTTATCATCTAAAAGCCACTGATATCGCAGCCGCTGTAAAAAAAGCTATTACAATGAAAAACAATATGTAACTTTCTCCAAGGAGTAAATACATTGATAAAAAAATCGACTTTACTTGTAATAAACGAACTCATGGAACGATATAGTGCTTTATTTATATGTAAAAAAGATATTACAAATGCGCTAACAGCAATTTGCAATACCTACCGCCACAACCACAAATTATTGATTTGCGGTAATGGTGGCAGCGCTGCTGATTCCGAGCATATTGTAGGCGAGTTAATGAAAGGATTTTTATTATCAAGGAAATTAAAACATTCATTATATCAAAAATTAAAAAATCTTTATCCTGAAAATGCTGCATATTTTTTTAACAATTTACAAGAAAGTCTTCCTGCCCTTTCTTTAGTAAATCAAGTTGCCCTAACTACTGCATTTTCTAATGATCAGTCAGCTGATTTAGTATTTGCCCAACAAGTATTAGGACTCGGCAATGAGGGTGATATACTATTAGGAATTAGTACTTCCGGTAACTCTGACAATATTATTTATGCTATGCAAATAGCTAAAGCAAAGCATATGATAACTATCGCTCTCACAGGTAAAACCGGCGGTAAATTACAAAATTTTTCTGATATTTGCATTAAAGTTCCTGAACTAAATACTTACAAAATTCAAGAATTACACCTGCCAATTTATCATGCACTATGTATAGCCATAGAAAATGAATTTTTTACCTAATTGTCATTTTCTTTCACATTTATCATTGGAGCTGTCACACGAATAATATCGACCTCATAAAGATGGGGCTGTCACATAAACAACATTGACCTTACAAAAATAGTTGCGTGCGACAGCCCCATATGCTCCAAAACAAACATGCCTATTTGTCTTTCATCATTCACCTTTTATAACGATCTTCAATCCCTGCATGCTTATATTCATTTCCATAGCATCGTTAATGTCCGCCAAATTATATTTATGTGTTAGTAATTCGGTAACCGGTAGTTTGCGTTCCTGTGCTTCTTTCAGAAAATCCATTGCCTGCAGCCAGTCTTTAGCCTGATAAGTCCATGATCCGGTGACTTTTATTTCTTTATTGCAGATATCAAAATGAGGATTGTAGGTGGTTTCACCGTTATTAACAAAAAATCCCAATTCGCACATTGATCCGCCACGTCTTACATAATGCCATATCGTCGACGCCGCTTTAGGTGAGCCTGTGCACTGAAATGCCATTTCCACTCCATACCCGTTTGCCAATTCCTTGACTTTGGCTAAGGCATCTTCTTTCATAAAGTTAATAGTAACTGCAGCTCCCAGTTTCTTGGCCATTGTCAAACGCTTTTCATCTCCATCGACGGCAATGATATTACGCACTCCCATAGTACGCACGGCAGTCAGCAAAAGCAGGCCAATCGGTCCGCAGCCCTGGACCAGAACATATGAACCATGTTTAAAATCAAATATTTCCTTTGCTTTTTCTATCGCATGAATAATAACGGCCGATGGTTCAATTAATGTTCTTAAATCAACGTCCATATCACTTACATTAAAAATAACACCTCCGGCATTTATCTTCATATATTCACCAAACCATCCGTTGAAATTTCTGTAAGCCGCCTCGCCCGGCAGCAATCCGAAAATTTCACCGTGATCACAAAGATGAATTATCTCAGGATGTTTAGTGCATGTTTCACAGACACCGCATGGTTTTAAGCCTGTAACGACCTTATCCCCGATTTTTAATGGTTTACCCGAATAATCCTTGGTGACATTCTTACCAATTTTTACAATTGTTCCTGTCCCTTCATGCCCCAGTTCCACAGGAATATAACCAAATGGATCTCCTTTGTATTCATGAACATCCGTACCGCAAATCCCTACTTGTTCAACTTTTACCAATACCTCATCATCATTAATAGAAGGTACTGGTAATTCCATGATATCGATTTTTTTAGTTCCCGTGAGAACGGCAATTCTTGCCTTTTCCGGAATTGTGCTCATTTCCAAAACTTCCCTTCATACATATGAGATTTTTTTCACTAACTCAATTATAGTATTATTAACTGAAAAGTTCAATATATTACAATTTTAAATTTATTTTTTTAATCTTAGCAGTAATGCCGCCAAAAAAGCTGTGAATATTATAATCGTTCCTACACTTATAGCATAATTGAAACCACTATACAATGCTTGAGTGTGCACTAATGCAGTATCTAACTGCTGAGAATTCATTAAATAAGAATTTTTACCTGCTGTCATAAGACCGACAAACAACGGCGTTCCCAATGCTGACCCTAATTGTACAAAGGTGTTGATAATTGCCACACCATGTGTCTGGCTGCGTGTTGACAATTGTTGCAGCGCAGTGGACTGAACCGGTGCCCATGCCAAAGCTATGCCAAAATATATAACTGCATCGAGCAAAGCAATTGTCAAAACCGAAGTAGTGACTTGCACCCTGGACAAAATAAATAAAAAAATCCCCATTAAAAATATTCCCAATGGAATTAATGTTTTTCCGCCAAGCCTGTCATACATTCTACCGGATACCGTTGTCATAACACTGCATACCAGCACCGCAGGAAATAAAATCAATGCTGCCTGAAGTGAAGATAGTCTCAACCCATCTTCAAATAGCATTGGTAAAATTATATTTATAGAAAATTGCACCATTTGAATTATAATAACCAATATAGCACATAAAGTAAAATATGGTTTTGCAAATACCCTGATATTAAGCATTGGTTCTTGTAGTGACAATTGTCTTTTAGCAAAAATTGCTAAGGATAAAACACCTACTATAAAGATCGACATTATCACAATCATATCGGCATTCGAGCCAATCACACTCATACCATAAACCAACGCTGCAAAACCAGTTGTCGAAAAAATAATTGATAACACATCAATACGCGGATGAGTAATTTTTATCACGCTTTTCAGACAAAACCAGCTGCCTAACATACATACTGCAATAATCGGCATTAATAATATAAATAATGCCCGCCATGGGAAAAATTGTAATACGATACCGGAAACAATTGGTCCGACTGATGGTCCGACCAAAATGATACATGTACAAATTCCCATAACATAACCGTATTTCTCACGCGGATAAATAGCCAGCGCTGTATCAATCATAATAGGTGCCAGTAACCCGGTTCCCGTGGCCTGCAACATTCTTGCCAACAACAATACTATGAATGCAGGAGCAAAAACAGCCAAAATCGTTCCCGCGAAAAAAAGCCCCATCGCTCCTAAGTATAGCTGTCTGGTCGTAAAAGTATGTATTAAAAAAGCTGAAATTGGAACCATCACTGCTACGGTCAGGACATATCCCGTTGAAAGCCACTGTACTATTGCGGCGGTAACATTCATTTCACGCATGATTGGCGTCAAAGCTACATTTAAAATTGTTTCATTAAAAAGTGATAAAAAACCACCAAGCAATAAAACCAGCATCATTGCTCGGACCGAATATTTGCTATGTTTATCTTGCATACTAATTGCTTCCTTTATATAGACTAGTTGTTATATATTATGCCAAAAAAGATATTATCTCTTTAACTATTTTTTTAATTATTTTTTTAATAAAATTTCAATTTGTTTTGCAGCCAACCCCAATGCGGTTGTATCGTGATGTGTAACAGAAAGTAAAATAGCTCCTTCCATAAGTGATTGGATTACTATACCCAATTGTTCTGCCCGCTCCTTTGGTACCCCACTATCCAATAATTTTTGGGCATAAATATTTTCCAAGGCAGAAAACGATTCACTACAAGCTGTCCGCAATGCTTCACTAGATAAATAGGTTTCCAATGCGACCAGACTCAGCGAAGTGTTTTTTAGTTTTCCATCTTGTTTCAATGCGGTTATCATATCTTTTATGACTGCATTAATTGCCAATATTGGATCGGTATATCGATCTAAACCATCCTTAATTTTTTGCTGGATGGATCTGCCGGCAAATTTAACAGCAGCTACACCAAGTTCTTCTTTTCCCTCGGGAAAGTAATAATATAATGATCCCTTAGGTGACCCGCTTTTTTTAATTATTTCATTCAGACCTGTTGCATAGAACCCCTGGGACTGAAACAAATCTGATGCCGTTCCCACAATCTTTTCACGAGAATTGTTTTTTGTATTCATATATATATTCTCCTTCTATAAAGTTAATTATATCAATTGGTCTATATATTATAAAACAATCTCATGCTTATGTAAACAGTTTTATAAAATTGCCTTCGATCAATAAACTGATTCACTTCATATTCAAATACCGATCACAGGTTTTTATGATAAAATATATTTATCGCCATTTATCGGCAAACATGTTTTATAGGAGTGAACTTTAATTGGAAAAAGAAAACATTACAAAAAAGCTGTATATATTTTTAGTTATTTTATTAGCTGCAGCAGCCGCCGTATCTGTGCAAAACGGCAGTCTGAAACGGGGACAACGAAGATTTAACTCATATATAAACGACATAGGCCGCAGTCCGGACAGTCCACCTTATCTAAGCCTGCATTATCGCATCCGCAAAGCCTACTTTGCTGTGGAACCGCATGAAAAAAATCCCATAGTATTTCTGGGAGACAGTATGACTGATGAAGGTGATTGGGCAAAACTGTTCCCCGACAAAAATGTAGTCAATCGCGGTATAGGTGGAGATACCACACTCGGTGTACTTAACCGTATTAATCAGATAATAGCGCTCAAACCGCCTAAAATATTTTTGATGATCGGCACCAATGATCTTTGTTACAACCGCTCCATATCCGACACCGTAAATAATTATGACAAAATCCTATTTTTATTACATAGAAATTTACCGGGAACAAAAGTATATGTGGAAAGTGTCCTTCCTTTTAATGATGACATTTTCCCATCAGTGTATTTGAGAACAAATGCCGATATAAAATTATTAAATACCTATATAAGAAAATTAGCTAATAAATATAATTATCCTTATCTTGATATAACAGCCCCATTTACAGGCAATGATGGTAAATTACCATCAGATGAGACCATCGACGGGCTTCATCTAAATAAAAAAGGTTATAATATATGGCGCGAACAAATACAAAACTATGTATATGAATAAAAAAATATACTATTCTATATAAAATGGATATTATTTAATTCAAACATAAAATATTTTTTATTAATTTTATTTTAAAGATTTTACAAGAACGCGCAAAATCTTTTTTTATTACAAATAATTGTATCAGATAAAGCGCTGTATATTTGACAATACATATATGCATATGCTAATATAACAATATTAATATAAATACTTTTAGGGAGATTAATCATGCTGCTACACCATGCACTGCTCGGTTTACTATCACGTAATTCTATGACCGGTTATCAAATAAAACAAAAATTTGCATCATCAATTGTTTTTTTCTGGGATGCACACATAAGCCAAATTTATCGTGAACTTTCCGGCATGAAGAAAAAAGGCTGGGTCAGTTGCAAAATACAACCCCAAAATGGAAAACCAGATAAAAAAATTTATTCTATCACAGATACCGGCAAAAAAGAATTTTTAAACTGGCTCAGGGATTGTTCAGTCCCATCGTCGGAAACAATAAAAAGTGAATTTTTGACAAAGATTTTTTTTGCCGATAATATGGATATCACTCAGCTGATATATCAATTAAAAAATTTTATAAATAAAAAACAGCACGAACTTGACACTTACAATGACATCAAAAAACATATCTCGGCAAATCTAAATGAGAAAATATGTTTTTTCGGCAACATGACACTTCAGCGTGGCATCAGCTGCTGTACCGCTGATATAAAATGGGCCCAGAAATGTCTTGATGATATTGATAAATACCTGAAAAAACAAGTCAACTTTTAATTACTGTTACCCATTGATTATTTTATAAGGGAGACTTTAAATATGAAAATAGCAGCCATAAATGGCAGCCCGCGAGGTAGAAACAGCAACACACACCAAATGGTAAAATCGTTTTTAGACGGTGCCCGGCAAGCCAATGCCCAAACCGTCAATATTTTTTTAGCAGAAAAACATATTGAACATTGCCGCGGCTGCTTTGCCTGTTGGTTAAAAACACCTGGAAAATGCATTATAAAAGATGACATGGAGGCATTAGTCCAGATATGTACTAATGCAGATATTTTACTTCTGGCTTCACCTCTTTATGTTGACAATATTACAGGACTGATGAAAGATTTTGTAGATCGGTTTATTGTCACTATCGATCCTCATTTCAATAAAGACACTAATGGTGAATGCCGCCACCCCAACAGATTAAATAAAAAATTTCCAAAGTTGATTTTTATGTCGAATTGTGGTTTTGCAGAACATTCTCATTTTCAAGTGGTTTCTCATTGGATCAAGCGAATGGCCTTAAATATGAATACAGAATTGTTATGTGAATTATATACGTCTCAAGGTAGTTTACTGCAAAATAACACACCATGCGTAAAATCAATAATGACTGAATACTTTGATTATATGTCCAAAGCCGGTAAAGAAATCGTAACTGATAAAAAAATTTCTACCGAAACACAACGGGCATTAAATAAAAAGTTTCTGCCGGATGATATTTTCATAAAATATCAAAATGATTTCTTTGATGCTGCTTTATCACGACTGCAGCAACAAAGCTGAATATTAATTTCTAATATTGAAGGTGCAATCTCATGTCTATTACGATTTACTATTTGTCGGCAACCGGTAATTCTCTGCATGCAGCCAAAAAATTAGCTGAAAAATTATCACTTTCCGAAACGAACGTATCACTGTATTCAATTCCTGACATTATAAAAGAAACCGCAATTACTCCTAAGGGCAGTATTGGTTTAGTTCTGCCGCTTCATTTTTTTGCCCTGCCGATATTAGTCGAAGAATTTTTATCCAAATTGGATTTATCACAAACCAGTTATGTTTTCGCAGTAATTACCTGCGGTTTTCATTATATAAGCAACGCATTTCATGAATTAAAACAAATCATTGAAAACAGGCATGGAAAATTACATGCCGCGTTCTATGTTGATATGGTTTCTATCTATTTACCACTTAACGATTTACCACCCAGATCTAAAATGTTGAAAAGATTATTATCTGCTGACGATAAATTAGATTCTATTGCTGAAAAAATATCATCACATCAAACAGTATCTGCCCATGAATATTTCAATCTCATTTCTAAAATTATTCACAGCAGATATAATAGTCATCCCGAAAAACTGGATGAACAATTCAGCCTGTCCGGCAATTGTTCCGATTGCGGTCTATGCGCAAAAATATGTCCACGGGCCAATATAATTATTGAGGCAGGTTCACCAAAGTGGCTGCATTCTTGTACACAATGCCTCGCCTGTCTGCATATATGTCCGGAAAAATCTATTGAACTTGGTATCCGTACCAAGGGTCGCAAACGCTACCATCATCCTGACATCGGATTAAAAGATTTATTCAGCAAAAGATTTGTTTAATATTAAAATTGAATATGCTATATTTCAATGGCATGATTTATAAATTGATTTTCGAGGTAAAGATATGATTGTTTCGCAAAGAAAATATGAGTTGACTGACTTTGAATGGCATAATATAGAATCATATTTACCAAAACAATTAAAAAAAGAGCTTGGGCATTCTCATCGACAACTGCGTAAATTAATAAATGCTATTGTCTGGGTCGCACGCAGCGGCTCTGGCTGGCAGGATTTGCCGATAAAATTTGGCGACTGGCGCACAGTATATATCAGATTTTTAAAATGGCAGGAAAAAGAATTATTGGCCGCTGCTTTTAAAGAGCTTGATGAGTCGATTGATTTGGAAAAGTTGCAATTGAATATACATTCCGGCAGTGAACTGCTCTGGTGCCACATTCCATTTTTTTAATACCATCTATACAAAGGAGTATTATAAAGATGTCCAAACTATCCGGTCTTAACGGTATAAGGGCTTGTGCCTGTCTTATGATTATCCTGCATCATCTTTCCCAGACATATAATACAGCTTTTACAAATCCCAACATTGAATTTATCCACCACACATGCCTGTCTTCCTTACAGTCATGTGTGACTATTTTTTTTGTGTTGAGCGGTGCACTATTATCACGAAGATTTTGGCTTCGATATCTTGACGATAAAGCAATGCCGAATCTTCATGTTTTTTTTATTCACCGAGCCGCGCGAATACTTCCGGCGTTTTACTCAGTCCTGGCTATTACATTTCTTTTAGAATTGTTTATCATTCCTGAACAACCAAATAGGTTTTTAAGATTTTTCAGTGCTTTTACCTTTTTATCCGGTTTCAACTACAAAACATTTTTCCCTACAATGCTGGATGGTCCATTATGGTCAATAAGCTTTGAAGTCATTACCTATATTTTGTTGCCTGTATTCATGTTTGGATTATTTTTCTCCCAAAAGCATTATAAGCATCACGCAGTATTTTACTGGCTACTGGCATTAATCATAGTATTGTTAATTAATCACGCCATTCAAATATACTGCCAACCAGATAATATAAATCGCGGCTGGCAGTATGGTATAGTAGGTGGTGCAAAATATTGGATGCCAAATTATAATCCTATAGGTTTTTTCGCTCAGTATATGCTGGGCATAGCGGCGGCAGGCATAACCATATGGTTTGAACGTACCCCAAAACTATATAATTATATGCAAAAACGTAATTTATTCGACATTTTATCTCTACTAGGTATATCTGCTTATATTATTATGTTATTTTTCTTTTCAACTATACCTGAATTTGCTATCAGTATACAAAACCAGCCTTATCATTATCCGCTCTTCTCCGGCTGTGCTGCTCTTATTATTGCAGTGATACCGCTTTCAAAACATATTGGTCATTTATTTGACAATCCATTTTTTTCTTATACAGCCAAAATTTCCTTTGGCCTTTATATCTGGCATTATATCTTTGTTGCCGCAATATTTTACTCTGGCACAACAAAAGGAACTGCCAGCATCACCGACTGGCTTATAGGAAGTTTAGCAGTTATAATAGCAGCTTATACCGTGGCCTCTTTATCGTGGTTTTTACTAGAAAAACCTATTTTAGACAGAGTAAAAAATTACTGTCACTGATTCCTCGCCTCGTTATATTGCTTTGAACCATCCGGCACCGGATACAGGAGTAATAAAAAATTATTCTCTAAGTCACATAAAAAACTTAGCTGCATCTATTTGCAGCCAAAATGGACTGTCGCACAAACGACACTAATTTCATAAAGATGCAGCCGTCACCGCTAAAGCGGTTCTCTGCCCCTCCAAGGGTAGACAAAGGAAAGGTGGTTAACATTTATGAAGAAACGTGTTTGAACTGCTACCCGTCAAGTGAACAATGAAATATATAAAATCATTTCTGTTGTCAGCGACCCTAATAAATGAGTTGCTGACATTTTTTTATGCGGCTAAATACATCTCATGTTTTTCACATGGAGTCAAGACACCAAGATTTCGTTGTACTCGTTTCGTGTTGTAATAATTTATATAACGTTTAATCATGTTAATTAAAGACTCTCTATCCATAAAACGTTTCATAATACCGTTCCCGCTTCAAAATCCCCCAAAAGCCTTCCATTGGGCCGTTATCAATGCATTTTCCTCCCGAGACATGCTCTGCGTCATCCCGGCTTTTACAAGCATCCCATGAAATGTTCGATTGGTATACGAAAATTCTCTGTCGCTGTGAAATAACGGGTAAACTGACGGATTGGCCGTTACGGCTGCATGAAAGGTATCGTATGCCAATTGGTTGTTGTTGTAATCACGTATGATGAAGGAAACGATCCGGCGGTCATAGAGATCTAGGATGGCGCTGAGATAAACCTTGTGTTTTTCAGGTCCTATATAATACTTGAATTCTGTCACGTCGGTCAGCCATTTTTCATTCGGCTTATCGGCATTAAAGTTACGGTTTAAAATATTTTCCGCTATATGCTGTGGCTTAGCAGCTTGCCGGGTACAACCATGATTGCTGTATTTAATCGTTGATTTTATAGCAAGTTGCCAACATATTCTCAACACGCGTTTGTCATTTATCTTTGTATTATAATCATGGGCTAAGTCATCCCGGATACGCCGGCAACCCTTATCCGGGGTTTCCCTATGTATCGTTTCAATGAACTGTGCGATACGTTTATTTTCCGTTTGATTTTGAGCCTTTCTTCTTCGGTTCGTGGTTCTTGTTGGCTTATACGTTTGCCTCGCCGGTCTTCCACACCAGATATCCCTAATTCAGCAAATTTATTTGTCCAGGCATAAACCTGCTGGTAGGTTACCTGGTATTTTTCCGCAATTTCGCCATAATCTCTGTCGGTTGCAAGGCACTCTTTAGCAATTATTACTCGCTCTTCCTGCGTGGTTTTGCGTGCTTTCGTCATGTTTCGATGTCCTCCTCGATGAGTAGACGAGTACATTCTTCATGACGATTATACATCTTAATCCAACGAAGGATTTGAGTCTTGGAACGAATTTTATATTTTTCACACAGCGTTAATAAACTCCCATTTCCAGAGAGATATTCTTTTACCACTTTCCCCTTAAGTTCAGGCGTATATTTCCGATTTTTACTCGTTGATAAGAAAACAACAGATCCTTCCGCTTTATATTTACATATCCAATCCTGAATCGATGCGACCATTAATCCAGTAATTCGACTGATCTCATGCTGGCTAATTTCTCCAGACATATATTGTTCCACCAGTTTAATCTTGTCTTCAGGAGTTGCTTTAGTTTTAACTGACATAGAAATCCCTCTATAGTTGACAATTTATTTTTTCATTGTCTCCTATAGGGGGAGCATATCAGTTTATGTGTAGCAGTCTCTTTATTTTGTCAAAAAATTTATTGATTCTTAAATTTTACCCATATATCCTCATGAAATGGAAATGTTCGTTCAAGGTTAATGGTTTTTATTATTGAAAGCTGGGGATCTGACGGATCCGAATATGAGTTTTCATCCCCTACAGGGGGTAATGGTTTTTATTAAGAATTGCAGGCACAAAATTAGAAATGAGTCAGATGTTTTCGTCCCCTACAGGGGTTAATGGTTTTTATTAAGAGCTAAAAGCTAACATCATCGAAATGTTAGCTAAGTTTTCGTCCCCTACAGGGGTTAATGGTTTTTATTGGCCGACGAATACCTCGGCGATGTTGAAGTTATCGACCTAGAAGTTTTCGTCCCCTACAGGGGTTAATGGTTTTTATTGACATAAATGCTAATTATAAGTATTTTTTGTTAAAAAGTTTTCGTCCCCTACAGGGGTTAATGGTTTTTATTAAAAAATAATATTGCCAGTGAAAATAATGACTTGTTTTCGTCCCCTACAGGGGTTAATGGTTTTTATTACGGAAATTGATGAAGAAGGATGTACAGAAAAAATTAGTTTTCGTCCCCTACAGAGGTTAATGGTTTTTATTAATCTGGTTGGCAAGCAGTAGGAGAAATACTGTCAGATAGTTTTCGTCCCCTACAGGGGTTAATGGTTTTTATTACAGCAGGATATATGGGAGCCGCAACAGCAGGAGATAGTTTTCGTCCCCTACAGGGGTTAATGGTTTTTATTTCGTGCCAATTTGCCGCAATTTCAAAAATATTTTTGTTTTCGTCCCCTACAGGGGTTAATGGTTTTTATTACGGCAACATTGTTTCTACCAACGCACTGTACGACGTTTTCGTCCCCTACAGGGGTTAATGGTTTTTATTTATACTGTATCTGCAATAATCGTTGATAAACAACTGAGTTTTCGTCCCCTACAGGGGTTAATGGTTTTTATTGTTAATAGGTGGAGCTGTATCCACTATTATAAAAGTTGTTTTCGTCCCCTACAGGGGTTAATGGTTTTTATTTAAAACAATTTAAAGGAGCGTTTTAAATGTTTAAAGTAGTTTTCGTCCCCTACAGGGGTTAATGGTTTTTATTAGAAAATGTAAATTTAAAAAGAGATGAATATTTTTAAGTTTTCGTCCCCTACAGGGGTTAATGGTTTTTATTGTGGAAAAACTGACGCTATACGTTGTGTCCTTGTTGTTTTCGTCCCCTACAGGGGTTAATGGTTTTTATTAAGAAATCCAAAAAAATGCAAGAAGGAGAGTAATAACGTTTTCGTCCCCTACAGGGGTTAATGGTTTTTATTTCTTCTGTTACGTTCCTTTCTTCCATTCGCAAGCGCATAGTTTTCGTCCCCTACAGGGGTTAATGGTTTTTATTGGATAACCGTGTTCAATAACACCTTTATATTTTTTAAGTTTTCGTCCCCTACAGGGGTTAATGGTTTTTATTATGATTTAGCAGGGTACATTAAGCATATTTGTCGATTGTTTTCGTCCCCTACAGGGGTTAATGGTTTTTATTGTTGTCAATAGCTTTACTTTTAATGATAACACGATTATAGTTTTCGTCCCCTACAGGGGTTAATGGTTTTTATTACTGTGCCCTGGGATGCCTGACAATACTGAATCAGTTTGTCTGTTTACGGCGCGGATCATTTTTTTTGCTTTCAATAAGCTTCTCTCCTAAAAAATCAACTTAAAAACATTGCTATCAGCAGTGCGGCGCGGATTAAAATATTATAACATCTTCAACATGATCATGCCCCTTGCCCCATGAGCGCACAGAAGTATGACTTGCAAGCAAATATACACGCAGCGAATCTTCTTTGATATCAATTATATGGCTTGCTGTATTCATTAATTTTTCATAGCTTTTTTTCGTCAAATAAGCTTCAAAAGCTGATTTTTGCACTCGGACTCCGAACCCCTCAAGACATTTGACCATTTTACTTCTGCGCTTATCGTTGACAATATCATAAATTGCCAGTATTATATAGCGTCTATCATCAATAGCAACAAATTCATTTTCATCTGCATTATTATCCATTTTATTTGCCTACCATAATTATTTATTATAGCATACTTTTATCGAATAAATATAGGTTTATAAATATTTACATTCTCATCCATTAATGCCTGTGAATAGGCCTGTACACTATAATTTAATGTATGCCGATAAGATTTTTTACTATCCTGATAGTTATTTATTGTACGCATTTTTCTCTCATAAGCTTTTAAAAATATATTTCTTCCTTCACGTGTTAAATAAATGCCATTATTATCATCACTAGGCGGCTGAAAATGATCCAGTGTTATTTCTTTATGCTTAATTAGATTTAATGCCAAAGAATCAACAATAACAGCCCGCCATTCTTCTAATAAATCAGAAGCAAGCGCCGGATGATGATTTTTAAGTGCATGTAGAAAACCAAAATAGGGATGAAGTCCCTGATTAACGATAGCTGTATATATTTCATACATTACAAGTGTATAGCCAAAGCTAATCATCGAATTAAAAGGATCAATCGGTGGTTGCTTACTTCTTTTTGTGAAAGCAAATTCTTCAGGAACAATTTCCCCCAGTGCTTCAAAATAAAGTCGGGCGATTATCCCTTCATAACCCATAAGTTGTTCTTTTGTTTTTGCTGAATTAATATTTTTTCTTGTCGCTAAAATATTTCTTATTATTCTACTAATATTTTCTAATTGCATTCGACGGTTATAGCGGCGCAGCACTATAATTTGATTATGGACCTTGGCAAATATAATTTTTTTACCTAATTCCAATGAAAATGGTAAATCTTGCAGCAACATTTGCTGTTTTTGTTTAAATACATTTACATGCTGAGTAGATTCTAATCTTCCAAAAAACTTGCCAATAGATGATATCCATGTGACAGGTATACCTCGTTTTAACAATTCGACTATTGCCTGTGAAGATACTTGTACATCTTCAATAAGTACTAATCCTTCCAGTATTTCTGCTGGTATTTCCATTATTGTTTCTAAATTTCTGCCAATGATAAATTTATTGCCCTTTTTCTGTATCCGAGCCCCATCTTCTGTAATATAGGCAAAGCTCATTATAACATCTCCTGATTTTACTTTTTATAATCTGAGATATTGCATTATTTTTTCATTCATGGCATCATAGCTATCCCAATCAACAGTTCCATGAAATATTATTTGATATAAAGATTTAAAATCCGTAATAATTTTTTCCCATGTTGTTTCCGCATCACGTTTAAAGGTTTCTTTTGAAATAGCACTTATTTCATGGGCAGCAATATTCCGTACACTTTCCTCAAATTTTCTGAGCCGGTTTATTTTTTCATAACCATCGAATTTTTTTTGCTGTACTGCTTCATATGCAATTATTGGTAAAAGATTTGCTGTATTAAGCGGTGTTTTATAATTTATTATATGAAATTCTTTTATCAATTCAGTTTTATATTTATCAGGCAATTTTACTTCATCATAATGTTTCACATGTTTTTTATCAATTCGTATATATTCATCTATGGGAACTTTCAATATTTTTTTCAAAAAAGAATAACTCAATCTGAATAGTAATGGTGAAAATCCCTGGGCAAATTCAAGTAAATATTCTCTTTCACCTAGTTTTTGTAAATGCAGTATGTACTCAAATATATCACGGCAATCGCTAGCCTGTACCGGATATACATCCTTATATTCCACATTTGTATTATTAAAACTTATCTGTGCTTTATTATGTTCTAAATGGAGACGGTAATCGGCTCCCTGCAGTATTGTTCCCAGCTGTCTACTGAAAAAGCCAGGTGCCTGCTGCAAAGCCATAAGTGCACCTTTGTAGTCATATACTTCTATATATTTTTCTATGATACTTTTGATTATTGCTTTTTTTATATTGTCGTGCTTAATCTCCTTACATCGGCAAACAACATCTGCATTATCTATTTCATTATCAAAATTATTTTCCCAGCTAAGCAGCTTATCATAATTATCATCTACAGGCTTACTATGATTAGATTTTTTTGCTGGAGTATCCACAGCTATAAGCTTTATCGGGAAATCTGCCTGTGCTGCAAAAATACGTATTGAAGTCATCATTTGGGCAGTTCCCGAGGTAACATTGACAATTATCTGGCAGTCAGGATTTTCTTTATATATTTTTTCTATGTCTTTTGGATAATATTTATCAAATTTATCCATAATTTGCGGATCAGTTATATCTTCATGATAAATTTTTCCTATCTGCATTGCCGGGTCAAGTTGCTGCAACGTCCATTCATATATGTTATCCTTGTAGTCACGTTTTGCCATTTCTGCAGTAAAAAACAAGTATACTTTCTTAGGCTTGTAATATCTTACTATATGCAGCATAGGTCCGTCAAAGTCATCTCTTATCGGATCAGTACTGCCAACCGGTGAAAAAAGCACACATTCTTTTATAATAATACAGCTCCTCTTCGTATATTATTTAATTTATCATTTCCACATACGCTATGTTATCAGCTTTATATACTTTTTTTTGCACTTTAACGGCACCCATTCCAAGGGCAGTCTTGATGCCTATACCACAAAACTGTCCATAAGCCATAAGCATATTTATCCAGCGTGCAGTCATATCCGGCCCTGTTAGCATGATTTCTATATTACCGCCAAAGCCAGTTATTTTTACTTTTTCCAAGGCAAATCTCATTGATGACAAATGATAGTTTTTTATAAAAGTACTACTGCATATATCAGTAAGTGCCTGTTCATCATCAAACACTACACTGTCAGATAAAGCATTCCATCTTTTGCAGATGCTTGACAATATAAGCCTGATGTCAGGAAATATCTGATACTTGCCATATACTTTAAAAGAAGTAGGTGTCGCAAATTGTACGTTAAGATTGCGGCTCGGTTCAGCCTCTGTAAAAAAGTACTTACTGAATTTCTGATAAGAATACTGCGATGATACATAAAAAAGCTGTAAATGATATTTTTTATCACGCTGCTTTAAATAAATATCCCGTCCGTCCCAATCTTTAATTAAGCCGTCAATATAACCTATAATGTCATCGCTTAAAGCATTTATCTGCCATATTCCTATATTGTTTTCCATTTGTATGTGCTGGCTGTATGGTCTGGCATCAGTGCTATGCAAATGTTGCACTGTTGTCGGTGGCAGTGATTCCATCAAAAATCCGTGCATTATTGAACCCATATTAAAATGTATCCGTTCATTATTATCCAGTGGTGTAATATAAAATGCATATTGCTTTATCATATAAATCTGCTTTCTAATTTATTATTATCTGTCCCAACCCCATATGATACATTTTATTCACATCACCAGCAACTTTCAGCGTACGCGGTGACAATTTTGTATCAAGTATTTTATGATTATGTGCCGGAACACGTCCATGTGCTTTTCTGTCATAGGTGGTAAAAGAACTATCAAGATAATTCTTTACGACATTAACTGCTTCTTGTCGTGGTAAAAGTGCATAGATAATTGTTTTTGTCAAAAATCCCGTTCCTCCGCCAATAATAATGTTGGCCATGTTTTCCTTGCCATTCCAATATTCACCATACTGATCAAATACACTTTTTTCCATGCTGATTATTTCAGCTGCATATGAGTTTGTTATCTTAAAAACATCTTCTATTGAATCAATTCCTGTACCTTGTAAAAATTGTTTCTCCAATGTAACAGCAAATTCAAAGCTGCTGCCGCTTGGTGCACATTCCCTATATAATGGCAATCTCCTTACTGATTCACCCTGTTTATTTTTATGCAGGCTTATATCATATTTCCTGTATATCTGTGTTTTGGTACCCTTATCACATAATTCAGCATCACCTATTCGCAGTCCACGCATAATATCAGCTCTGGCATCAGTCACCACACCCTTATTGTCAACAAATCCAGTATATTTATTAAAAACGGCTTTCTCTATTGTTTTCGCCAATTTCCCATATGTTTTTTTATCATGTGGATTTATATTTTTCAATTCACGCTGCCAAGAATTATATTGTGGTGCTTTTTTAATCATTTCATATAATAGTGCTGTACGGACAGCCCCTTTTATACTGCTGCCGGGAATATATATACTGCCATCGGCATGCCGCATGAAAGGCATCATGTCGCTCAGATCATTCTTTTCACTGTTTATATATGTTTTTGCGAGGGCACATTTTGCTGCAGCGGACATTTTTATATCATTATCTCTGCACCATTGATATAATGACTTGAGATTTTTACTGCCTGCATTATTTATAATGAATTTCTTATATTCCTGCAAAAAATCTTTTGTTTTGCGTCCCATAGCTTGTGCTAATGCCTCAAACCCTTTAACGCGTATCGCATTCATTTCCTGTTTTGGCTTTTCTGGTTCATAGTTGTATAAAAATTCCAGCCATTTATTTTGCTGCAATAAATAAACTACCCCATTATTTTTATCAAAAATATATTCATTTTTATTGAGTTTATTACCACTGCCTATATGTATCGGTGTCAGACAATCCAATCGCAGTCTTTTTGTTTCCAGAAAATTTTTCATAAATCTAACCTCACATATAATCCCTTACCATATCTATATACAGGATGACTGCCACCATTTCCGGCATCAATTATACTGCCTTTAAGCGGTTTTTTAAAACAGCTGCCATGCATAATAGCAAAGTAACGGTTACGTTTAAACGGTGTGGCTTTATACCCGCCATCTGTGACAAAACCGCTGCGCGGTACTAAACGATAAAAACTTTCAAGAAGTGCGGCAATTTCATCTTTATCAGGAATAAGATCGGATATGTTCATATATATGCTGCCCTTACCAGTTGTCAGCAATTGATACAAAGTGCTTGTATCTTCACCAACATCCTGGGCTGCTAAATCTATAACTTCATAAGTAAATTTGCCATAACCGCTGCTACGTTTGCCGCCGATTCCACTATATGACAACAATTTGACAAGTTCATTTATAACTTTACTCTGACTTTCATCATTATAGCCAATAATAAAATACAGTCCGCATTTTTCGGCAAATACCACCTGTTCTACAAAGTATGGCAAATTTTCTTCACCACGGCAATTTACCCGTTCTAATAATTGTTTTTCATATATATCATCTATACTTTCAATTTTGTTATTGTCAGTAATGTACGATTTGCCTTCTTTTATGCAGTCAATGTAATTTTCAAAGTCATATACTGGTATATACTGTAGTTTTTTTAGTTTTTTAGCTCCTGACATACGGCTTTTTATAGTGTTCAGGGACTCTTCTTCTTCTCTCTTGTGTTCTAAAGCCCATAATGGCTTCGGCAGGAACAGCGTATCATCTTTATATGGCAGCAAATCACTTACTAATAGTGCGCCTGTCTGCACCATATCTTTAAAAATTTGTAATTTATCTGTCCCATAAAATGCTGCACATTCATTGGCAAGTGCTGAAAACAGTGTATCTGCCTGACAGGCAATATCACTTTTGTTAAGCCCGGCTCCTGCTGCTGATGGGCCAAATCGGCAAGGTGCTGTAAAGGATAATTTATATATGCTATAGTTCATGTCATTTGCCACCTTTTAAAATACCTGCTATCTGCTCCTTATCAATATTTATATCATCTCTTTTTATCGGTACTGCAACATTTATGTTAATTAATTCCACTCGGCCATAGCCGCGCGAACCATGTCCACCAATATAATCGTCCTTAAGCAAAATAAATGCATTGTGTAATGCCAACATATCGTCTTGATATTCATCTATTCTTTCTAGATTATAAATAAGTTTAAAAGCAAACTCAGCTCCGGCTGGAACCCGTTCTATTTGGCGTGGATTAGCCTGCGATGTCGTACGGGTTATCGTATTTTCAAATTTAACCTCGGTAAGATACAGATCAGTATCAAGCTTTTCAATACTTTTTTTGCTTTTTTCCTGCAAAAAAATATCAAAAAACTGTAGTCGTGCTGGTTGTATCGGATCACTGGAACCAAATAAACGTTTTACTATATAATTATCATTATCAGGTTTACCAAGTACACCAGTATCTTTGTCATCATACAGTTTTGCCAGCAAGGTACGCATTTTACCTTTTAATGAACTGCCTGGAATAATCGGACATTTTGAAAGCGGGTCTCTTATAACTGGACTATCTACCGCGCCAATTGCCGAAGTGTTGCCACCACCGCCAATATGCAGTCCTGTCAATATCTTAAGACCACCAGTAATACTTATCTTAGCCTGTAACGTTCTTACATTATCTGCCATTAGTCTTTACCTCCATGATATTTATGCAATGCCACAACCGCTTCCATCAAATCAGCAAATTTTCTGTACTCTGCAATACCTTTTTTGGCCTGTGTGATTCTTGAAGCCATATCCCCTTTTTCATAAAATTTTCTCAGTGCACCTCTATCATTATTACGTCCCACCTGATACATAAGTTTTACATCAAGAAATTCTATGGAATTTTGCAGTTCCTGCGGCAATTCATTAGATTCGCCTTTTGTCTGTATACGTTTTGACCGCAAAATTTCTACACGGTTACTAATTTTCACAACATCGTTTAAAAATTTACGTAATTGTGATGTAGTTAAATCATCTCTGCCACCTTTTAAATCTATTGCTTCTGCATATAATTTTTTAGCTTCATCTAATATACTTTGTGCCATTTTATCCACCTCCATCATTTTTTATTATTCATCTATCATATCTTTTACATCATTTTTATCACGGATACCATATATCACCAGAAATATCGCTGTTAACAACTGTCTGCTGTCTTGTAAATCATCTTTTACCAACCAGTCATATAGTTTTCCTCTTACTTCCTGATAATCTGCATATGCTGATTCATTTTTTTTGTCAGGTTCCAGCCTTGCCAGCCAATAAATAAATCGTACTATATTCATACGTTTAGGCGTATTCTGATCTTGATCGCTGATATTAATTTTTCTGCGTATAAATTCTACCAGTCTGTAAAGCTGCCCTTTACCAATTGCTAAATGTCCTTTTCCTATAGGCGTTTCATCCGCATTCGTCTGTTCTGTATTAAATAAGAAATATTTAATTAAAAACTGTAATTTTTCACCGGCAACTTCATTTATAAATGTTTGCCATTCATAGCAATGAACTACCTGTTTATTTTTATTATCTTCCCCATTTGTTTGCATTTTTTCCTGCATGTCCAGCAATGCAATACGGTTACGGCCGCTATCTTTAGCTATGGATTCCATCTGGCCGGCAATGTTCGCCATCTGACTGATCGGATACTTGTGTTCAAGCATCGCCATCCCTGCTGATAATGTTATCTTTCCATTAGTAAAGCGCTGTAATGACTGGTATAAATCTACAGCAAATTCCAATACTTCATCCCATGCGCCAACTACAAAAACGTCATCTCCGCCTGAATAAACAATAACTAATTTTCTTGCCTGCTTTTTATTATTCCACAAAGAAAAAATTGGTTTTTCCTGTTCATTTTCACCCTCTATACGTCCGGCACATATAGAATTTATATACTTTTTAAAAAACATTGACATCTGCCTAGATAATGATGCCATACGCGATAGTGTCAAGTAATGCGCTCCATTTTCATCACTAAATGCTGTAGCAAACGTTTGTCCAAGTCTGTCTACATCAGCACGAAGTACACCCAGGCGTTTAATACCACGGCTTTGCCCTGCCAGGTATTCAAAATCGGCTGTTTTTTCGTCTTTGGAGTTTTCCTGCTGCAATATATGAGTAATATAATCTCCTACCCACAAATTGGTAGATAATAATTTACCTGTTTCAGCCGCATTTTTTGTATACAAACGCTTAATATTACTGCCATTGTAAAATTTCAGCAGACCGTCCTTATCCATCGATAATAAGCTGTACTCATGTCCATCCAATGAAGGCAGTGGCAGCCCCTCTGCACTTTCTATTACAGCAAAAATATTTTTATCAGATATAATTTTTTTGCCAAAATCATATAATTTATTACACAGATTACAGGCTTGCGTATTTCCATCATGTTTACCATGAAACTCATCTAATTTATCTACTGATGAAGTATGGCATACACCACATTCCCTGCTGCCGTCACGTGTTCTATTTATATTGCTTGCCGGATCAAACATTGCTGATAATTGTTCTTGATTATAGCGACACAATTTTTGCTGGCTGAGCTTATTGCTCAATATCCGGAATATCTCACCGATCTGTTCATAATCACCATCCGCATTTCTATTACTTTCTGGCACCATGAAATTTACCGCGCTGCATTCCTGATATCCCATTTCCAAATATAAAGACGTTCCTGTTTTTCGCAAAAACCACTCATTACATTTGTTTTTGAATTGTTTCAACTTGTCTTTCACGTTTTGTGTATTTGGTGCCAATAAATAAAAATGCCCACCACCAGTATAAATTAGATTACAACGGTTAAGTTCCAATGTTCCCAATACTTCATCGACAATATATTCAAGGATCATATCCAGATAAAACGAACGTCCCCGCAGTGATTTCAATGCACCAGCACTCGATATAGTATAGATAAAATCCTGTATCCCGGACATATCTCCAGATACCAGTAAAAACATATTTTTTTGCCGATATATCTTATTTTGTTTACTAAAACAAGCTTTTTTATAGTCAATTATATTATTATCGACAAAATAAAGATACATCGCATTAGCAATGGCTGCTGTTAACTTTACATGGTCATATAAAGATACATCACAGGCTTGTGAAACTTTTGTACTGGATGGCATGTAAGAACAAATATCTTCCATTATTTTAAGTAATTGTGCCGGTTCTACAGAAATAAATCCATCCTTACTATTTTCCTTAGCCAATTTTTTGAAGTTATTTTCCATATAAGAAAGTAACTTCTCATACTTATCCCTGGCAGCTTTTATATTTTGCTGCCATATCGGTATTCCATAATTAATTTTTTCAGTTTGATCTAAACCACGTAATCTATGGTAACATTTTTCACTATCGGAACATTTACCATTCAATTGATTAAAAATACTTTCCAATGGACTATATTTATCAAATCCATATTCACCGTCAGTTTCTTCCCGTCTATCCGCACCAGCAGCAATATTATCTGCCTCATATATTATATAAGCTATGTGATTCTCAGCTATACGTGCCTTAACTAATGTTTTTTCATGATGATAAGCGACTGCCTGTAAAATATCTTTATCTGTACAGTATTTTTCCAGCAAATTTTTACCTAACACAGAATGATTTATATGGGTATTGTCAGCCCTATAAACAATTTTACCAATATCATGAAGAAGTGCTGCTAGTGAAATTTTATTCACCATTTTCTCTTGCATTATCAATAATCTTCCCTCTCTCTCTTTTTCTATACCCCTTCTATAAAACCATTATACCTAAATATCCGAACTTGTACTGATTTATGAGAAAAGTTCAGCAATTAAAATAATTATATCACAATTTTATTTTAATTATTGTTTTTTTTTACGGGTTTGCCAGTAATTTCTACTAAATCCTAGTGGCAATCCCTGGATTACCGGTGCATACTTATTTTTACGTCTGCGTCTGTCACGCATTGATAAATAATTCATCTCCATTATAAATCTCCTTTATTTAAAATACCTTTAAATACTTTTAAATACCTTTAAATACTTTTAAATTATATCTAATTATAACAATATTTCCACTTTTGTCAAGAGCATAAAAAAACCAGGATTAGAATCTGCCTGGTTTTTATTTACGTTTTTCAAATGTAACCTTATGCTTTTTTAAATCAACACTTTTTGTCTGCCAGCCGGCGTGAAGCCATGCCCTTGCCTGAGAATGTGAATAATCATTTGCCCACCATGGCCGTAGCCGATATGCTGATTGCGGTAATTTATCCTCCACATAATCTTGTACTTCTGCAAAGCTCATATGTAGAATTATACCTTTATTACTTTTTAAAAAATTTTTGAGACCGTCATATTTACCCGTAGGTTTTCTGCCACGACGCCCCCGTGTAATTGCCCGCTCAAAATTCTCTTCATACTCTTCATAGGAAGAAGATTTTTCTGTCTGCTTGTCAAGTTTCTGTGTTAAGAAAGTTTGCAATCTTTCTTCTTCTATACGCCAAATATTGCCAATTCTGACACCTGGTATTTTTTTTTGTTTGAGCCACAACAATATCGTATTAGAATCTACCTGCAATAAATCAGCCACTTGCTCCGGTGTTAAAAATCTCATATTTATACCTCTATATATTTAAATACCTTAAAATATATAGTAATATGTATAATAAAATATGTCAATCAGAATAACGCCAAGTTAAAAACAGCAAATTTTACTATTATGCATATATCTTTATTATTTCCCAGTGTATAAATGAAATAGCTATGTACGTGAAAATAAAAATTCTTAGTATAACTAATGACTGCCAATTTTAAATGATAAGAAATCTTTCAAACACATTTTTTATAAATTCTTCAAAAATTACAAACTTGAAGTATAAAATACATCTGATATAATTATTTAAGACAGTTCCATAGCAATATTCCTATACGGCCAGGCAATTCATTATGATCAAAGCTATGGAAAATCTAACCACACAAAAGGTAATTTAAATATACAGGGAGGAAGTAAATGCACTTCGTGGCAGCAAAAGGCATACTATCTTCAAAAAACGGAATGAATTTGTATCGTGGTTGTTCCCACGGATGCATTTATTGTGATTCCAGGAGCAGGTGTTATCATATTGACCACGCTTTTGAAGATATTGAAGTCAAGGAAAATGCACTTGATCTGTTAAAGTATGCCCTTACACATAAACGAAAAAAATGTATGATAGGTACCGGTTCCATGACCGATCCCTATATCCCTTTAGAAATGGAACTAAAGAATGTTAGAAAGGCCTTGCATTTGATATATGAGCAGGGATTTGGATTCACAGTAATTACGAAATCAAACCGTATTTTACGGGACTTAGATCTTTTGCAGAAGATAAATAATAAAACAAAATGCGTTGTACAAATGACACTGACTACTTATGATGAAGATTTATGCAGAAAAATCGAACCTAATGTGTGTACAACAAGGGAACGTTTTGAGGTTTTGAAAAAATTATATGATATTGGAATACCCACCATTGTATGGTTATCTCCTATTTTACCTTTTATTAACGATACCAAAGACAATATTTTCGGTATCTTAGATATGTGTATTGAGGCCAAGGTTCGTGGCATTATCTGTTTCGGTATGGGATTGACACTCAGAGAAGGAAATAGGGAATATTTTTACCGTCAACTGGATTTGAATTTTCCTCGCATGAAAGAAAAATATATACGAATCTACGGAAACCAGTATGAAATAAACAGTCCTGACAATAGTATCTTAATGAAACTGTTTCATCAAAAATGCAAGCAACACGGTATACTACACGACAACAGGAAAATATTTGACTATTTGAATGCATTTGAAGAAAAACACTCTGCCAAACAGCTAAGCTTATTCGACTGAGACCATAACCCTTGACATAACGGCAAGCATTATCAAATTAATAATTTTCTTAGAAGAAGTTCCATATTATAAAAATGAAGTCCACAGGGTGTTACCCAGACGCACCCGTTTTTTAATGTGCTATGAGGTGAATATAGATGAAAGCATATCAGATAAAGATAGAGTTGGTTGATTCGAAACCGCTTATTTGGCGCAGGGTCATTATTCCGGCAGATATCACCTTTAAGCGGCTGCATGACACTATCCAGTTTGCTATGGATTGGTGGGACAGCCATTTATATGAGTTTGAATTTTCGCAGGAAAAGCTTCGCATCACAAATGATAAAGAAGCCTATGAAGCGTTTAAGTTCTACCAAAAAAAATTTAAGGGAAAGACACTGACCAAGCACAATGATCCACACGGGTTTATTGCCCGGACATTGGAGACAGTTATAAGGCAGCCACAGACCATTAAAATTGATCGATATCTGGAGGAATATAAAACACTTACTTATATTTACGATTTCGGCGATGACTGGCAACACCAAATAAAACTTGAAAAAATCATTGCTGAATATCAATTTGGCTATCCGACAATTCTAGAGGGTGAAGGTGCCTGTCCACCTGAGGACGTAGGCGGGATTCCTGGATATGAGAAATTTCTCCGTGTCTGGAACAATCCTAAGCATCCCGATCATGAAGAAATGCACCAATGGGGCGAAAGTCAACATTACCGGGATTTTGATATTGCTTTTGAAAATGACCTGCTTAAAACCTGCTTAAAAATTAAAACAATGAAATGAGGCAGGCGTAATCAGCCGACTTACATCTTATTCCCAAAATATCTCCGCTCTTAAAAGGACAAAAAATCGCGTAGCGATGGTGAACCGCATCCTTATAAGGTAATTTTATTTATGCGATAGTCCCATTTAAATATCTCTGTCTAAAATATAGATACACTTGACTTAAGTGAATCTATTTATTATGTTTTTCGAAATTTCATTCTAAATAGTACCAGTAATTAATTTTTATTTGCAGAACCCGATAGGCTAATGTAATTTCTTATAGTTATAATACTTTCCCTTTCAGTTTTCGTTATTAAATCGAAAAAGTTGATGGCAGGGTCTTTTTTTAAGGCTTTTTTAACAGCATCAGTATTTGCCGTCATAAAATCACCCCCTACATTAATTTTATTGATACCATATTTGACACATGTTAAAATATTTTTCTCTCCTGAACCAGAACCACCATGCAATACCAAAGGTATATTCACCAATGACTTTATTTTCTGCAAACGTTCAAAATCAAAATCAGGAATCATTCCATCCGGATATATGCCATGCGATGATCCAATGGATATTGCTAATGCGTTTATATCAGTGCTTTTTATAAACCTTTCAGCCTCGTCTGGGTCTGTATACATAGAATTGCTTGTATAATTTTCTCCAGCTACTGCACCAATACAGCCAATTTCTCCTTCAACACTTACTCCTCTTGAATGTGCATAGTTAACAATACCTTTGGTTATGGTTATATTCTCTTCTAATCCATAACGCGAAGCATCTACCATCACAGAAGAAAAACCATCATCAATTGCTTTTTTTATATCAATAACTTCTTGACCATGATCAAAATTTAAAGCCACATTTATTTTAGATCTATATGCAAGTGTTTTAACGATAGGTGTTATCAGTTCACTGTCACAATGTTGTAAAAGATGATCATTGTATATATCAATTATGATAGGAGCGTTTTCTTGTTCTGCGGCAGTTATTACACTCCGTACTGTTTCTAAATTAAAACAGTTAATTGCCATAACAGCATAATTTTCAGCATTTGCTTTTTCGAGCATATTTTTCATAGAAACGTACATTGTATTACTTCCCCCTCGAATTTCATTTGATTTGTATGTCACCTAAGTCGAGCTCTGCTTCTTCTTCCTCTATAGGTTCTTCTTCAACAGCATCCTTTTTTAATAAAGAAAGCAAAGCTGCCGTGATGACTGTTCCAATCCCAAGTGCTATAAGGAATCCTATTGGATTATTCATTGCAGGGACGATAAACATTCCCCCGGAGGGAACAGGTGATTGTACACCCAATAACATAATGATAGCTCCACCAACAGCTGCACCTGCCGAACAGGAAAATACAACACGTAAAGGATCTACTGCGGCTATTGGAATTACTCCTTCGGTAATCATACAGATCCCCAGGGGAAAAGCAATTTTGATGTTATCAGATTCACCTTTGCTATATCTTTTTTTGCGCATTAACCATGAAAGAGTTACACCAAATGGCGGTATCATGGATGCACATATTTTTATTGCTTCTGGTCCGCATACTCCCTGCAATAATAAACCATCAGCAAATAATGAAGCAACCTTATTAACCGGCCCGCCAAAATCAAATGCAGCCATCGCTCCCATTATTGCGCCAAATAATGCAGCTGAACCGCCTTGCATATTTTGCAGCATATCCGTAAGAGCAAAAGATGCTGCAGCCACAGGTCCACCAATTATGAAGAACATTATAAAACCAATAATAACTGATGCCAGCAGTGGTAGAATAAGCATTGGCATTAAGGCCTGAGCCCAATTGGGAACCTTGACAACTTTTTTGAGAAAGTTTACACACCAGCCAGCCAAATACCCTCCAAGCATCCCACCAAAAAAACCAGCACCGATAGCATTAGCAATCATACCCATTAAGAGTCCGGGAGCTATTCCGGGCCTGTCTGCAATAGAATACGCAATTGCAGCTGACATAATTGCCGGTATAAGCTGCATACCATAAACGCCGAGCGTGACCGCTGCCTGCCATATAGAATAAGAACCTTTATAATTTGAAATCAAAGACGGATTACCACCAAAAATATTTCCTATTGCAATTAGTAAACCTGAAGCTACAACAAGCGGCAGCATATAAGATACTCCTGTCATTGCATGACGTTTTAGTTCACTTAATCTAAGTTCATTTACCATTTATTTTGCCTCCTTTTACGTTAAGCCAAGTTCGACTTGAATTTTGTTAATAAGTCCTTTAGGAGATTTAATTACAACACTGGTTGGAACTTCAACAATTCTTTTGCCTGTGAAACGTTCTGTTCCATTGATTTTAATATCGGCAGCGATGATGACTACATCAGCAGCAGATATGTCATTGGCAGTTAATTTATTTTCTGTACCTATCGTACCCTGCGTTTCAATATGAATATTGTGTCCCAATGCTTTTCCGGCCTTCATTAATTTTTCTTTAGCAATATAAGTATGGGCGATACCAGAGGTACATGCAGCAACACCGACTATATTCATCACTATCTTCCCCTTTACTCAGTAAAAACACTTTACTTTATCACTGTCATTAAATAAAGCTATTTTTTCTTCAATGGTATTTCGACACATACGAATGCAAGATGGATAAATTACATTTGGTTCACGTTCAAATCCTTTTTCTTGCAAATATTTTTCTATTCCTTTCATAAAGCTGAATTTAATATCACTTGATATATTAATTTTGCAAATTCCTCTTTTTATGGATTCAGCGATTTCGCTGTCTGAATTACTCGAACCACCATGTAAAACCAAAGGTATATCAACAATGTTTTTGATTTCTGATAATAAGTCCAGTTTTAGTTTTGGTACAAAACCTTTCGGATAAATACCATGTGCCGTGCCGATAGCTACAGCTAAAGAATCAACTTCTGTTTTTTCCACAAAAATTTTTACATCAGTCGGTTTAGTATAAACTATCTGAGTAGTACCGCCTTCTATGGAGTCACCTGTTTGTCCTATAGTGCCCAATTCACCTTCAACTGAGACTCCAACAGAATGAGCTGCATCTGCAACTTTTTTAGTTAAAGCAATATTTTCTGTAAAAGGCAGCAGCGAACCATCAATCATCACCGAAGTGAATCCCAACTGGATAGCATGGATGCATTGTTCATAGGTTGCACCATGGTCGAGATGTATTACCACCGGTATTCTAGTATGGTTGGCTTCATAAATAACACTGCTTATAAAACTGTCTCTTAAAAATTTCAACTCATCAGGATGAATTGCCATGATAACCGGTGCTTGTTTTTCTTCAGCACTTTCCATCATAGCTGTAAGTAATTGCCCTGTTCCGGCATTAAAAGCAGGAACGGCAAACTTATTTTTTTGAGCTGTTTCAAGCATTTCTTTCATAGTAACTAACATAAATAAAAACCCCTTTTATATTTATATATTAAACAATTGTTTAATTAGCGCTGATTAAAATATCAATTCATTTCCTGTGACAACAATCTTATTATTTCTGTTTTGTCATTTGTTTTTAACAGCTTATCCAATGTAGCATCATCTGCCAGTGCCATTGCTACTTGGGATAATAGTTTTAAATGCACTGTGGTTTTATCTACATTACGTACGGCAAATAGAATTACTACATGTACTGGTTCGTCATCCGGACTTTCCCACGCCAGATCATTTTTAGTTCTTCCAAATGCTATAGATGTTATTTTTACAGCATCAGACTTACCATGTGGAATAGCAATATGATTTCCTATTCCTGTTTGTCCCTCATTTTCTCTAAGATAAACATCATCTACAAAAGCCTTACAGTCAATGATATGTCCTTCTTTGTAGAGACTGTCGGTTAATTCTTCTATTGCTTCTCTTTTATTAACTGATTTCATATCCAAATCAATAAGACGTTCATTAAAAATTTCTCTAACTCCGGCTATATCCATTAAAAGGCCCCCATATTACTTGTTTTCTAATATCCAATAATAAATTTTTTTTATAACGTCTTCAGATAACTCATTTTTATTAGGCAGATAGACATTTATATTTTTATCATAGCTGCCCTCGGAAATCACAGTATTATAAATCTCAACTCTCGTTTTTGCCATTAGACTATTTTCATAAACTGTTACATGAAGATATGGTGTTATAGTACACTGTGCTATGCACATATTATCTATACTTTTCTTTGTATGTACATTTTCATTTCGTTTATAAAAACAGCCTTTTGAAAAATCTTTTTTATCATTGTCAGGCATAGGAAACTGTTTCATAAAAGATTTTCGCAGATTTTGGGCATCAGTTTCATTAAACAACGCACTCACATACGCAATTGGAATATTTGTTTTTATATTTAATTTTACAGTGGCAATAATTAAATCAATCTGTTTATTTATAATAATATTGTCAATTTGCTTAGCCGAAATTACATCTACAATGTGCCATTCCGGAAAATACTTTGCAATGCGTTTTTTTAGGAGATGTGATGTCCCTATACCACTGGAGCAAACAATAACAACATTCCTTTTGTTTATGATTTCTTCTACAGCGTTTTGAAAATATACAGCTAGATAAGCTATTTCATCTTCACTCACCATTGGCAGCTCATATTTAATTTGTATTTTAAGCATAATGAGTTTTAGTAAAATCATAGCTTCGGGAAATTCAGACTTGACTTGATCCAAAATAGGATTTTTAATGTAAATTTTATAGTTTATACGATTCAGCATAGGTCTTAAATGTAATAATAGTGCTTTGTATAGGCTTTGACTGAAAGCAAATTTTAAAGGATATATTTTTAGGCTCATTTCGATAATATCGGCAGCGATCGTCTGGACATCATCATTAAGAGAATTATTTGAATCAGCCACGCTGCCTATTCCACCTGAAGATGTCAGATATTGATAAATGTAAAAAGTCTCAGCAGAATTCAAAGAAACTTTAAAATCGTTTTCTATATACTGCCGCATTGATTTTGCCGCTATATAAAATTTACTGTCATAATTAGGCGAATCTGAATTAAATTCAGAAAATACAGTTTTATTATGTTGTATTCGTCCTATTAGTATCAAAATATGGGTTACAAGATTTATATAATAAGGTTCAATAATTTTATAATCCAGAAAGCTTTCTATTTTTTCAATCATATTTTCTACTTTTTTTACATTATCCTGACCAAAATGCTGCTCAAGTTCTCGTAATGTGTCATAATCTATTCGTGAATAGTTGTTTAGCAGATTAGTTTCATTCGTTTTTACAAATTGATTAATCATATCCACCAATGCACGGCGTATATTCGTCTCGGAACCAGCTAAGGATGTTCCTTTAACATCTTTATGCAGGTTTAGATCATATGGAGCTATTTGTGTTTCAATCATTTGCAGGTCATTCACAATAGATGTTTTACTTACAAAATATTTATCAGACAAACCTTGAATAGATAAACGCATCTGTTTCCCTTCAAGCAGCTCAAATAATATTTTCATACGACGTTCCTTGGTAGATATACTGCTGCCTTGTTTTTGATTTAATATATCATTTACAAGGTATTTTTGCGTATCAGCTATTTTTATTCCTTTACCTGCTATTTTTTCTATTGTGATACCCCGGCTTTCCCAATAATTTAAATCATTACGAATGGTCTTATCAGAACATGATAAGTTTTTTGCGAAAACTTTAACGGGTGTAAAATCATCAGTCTCCAATAAGTATTTTATAAGTAATCTTTGTCTGTTATATAAGTCTTCCATCTGACCTCCCCCTGTTCTTTTTCTATTTTTATAATAACATTTTTTTAATATTGCAAAAATACCAAAATGTTTCTACAATATATTCCATAAATTAGTATACTATTTTTTCTATGAGTAATATGGAAACTTGTAATATACCTTGATTAATAAGTAAATAAACCTTGGCAGATATAAACGCCAAGGTTTTTACAACAATTTATAAATTTCATTTAGCCTGATATAAAAGTTCTATTTACGCCCTTTATCAAACATATTGTAAATATTAATTTTCAATATGTTTGTTTCGATAAATATTTTCCCTATATAGTTGAGTCTGGTATCATAAAAATCATGACTTTTAAAATGACAGCAAAAACGGCTTAATTGACTATTGACAACTAAGGCAACAAGTACCATTTCAGCATATATACACATGAAAATTATACAAAATGGCTTACACTCTCATATTTTCATCTTACTCAAATACCCTCCCACTGACCTTCACCAAATGCGTTACTATCCTCATCCCATTTCACTCTCCAGTCTTTACCATAATTTCTGTATGTATACTTTTCAACCTAATTTATAAATACGGCCCGAACCGCAATTTTCTTCTCTAATAAGCCTTGCTCCATAAAGTATTACACTACCATAATCATATTTTCACCTACTTTAATTTTATAATTTTAATGAACCGGTTCAATCGGCTGGTATATATCCAATTCACAATAATTATCTGCTGCTATATTGCTATCAATTAATTCAAATCTAAATGGAACCGAAAAACGATATCCTGAATTATAAATCCATTTATTATACATATGCACCAATAATCGTCCTATCTTTCGCCCATTAAGATCTTCCGGGCGAAAAAATCCGACAAAACGAAAAACAACATATTTACCTGCAGGGACTTCAATTCCAGACATTCCTTCAGGTATATATTGTAAATTTTCCACCTGTGTTGCAGGCATATAATAGATATAGCCATTTTTGCTATTGCTCCAGTCAGTATACCCATAATATATATTTTCATTTAAGACATTTTTTATTTTTTGCCGCTCACCATAAAAAAATTTCTTTCCAAGTTCGTTTGCTGCACGATCACCTGACTTATACATAATTTTAGTTTTCGGTCCTATCAAATATGTTTTTGATCTAAACACAAAAAAAGGTTTATAAATTGCTGAATTTTCTACTCCGTAAATATCATTTATGTTCATTTTTTCAATAATCCGCAATGACACCTTTCTGCGACGTGCCTGCTGAGGTGTACAATTGAAACTTTGCTTAAAAGCACGAATGTATGACTGCTCATATTCAAAACCATATTTTAATGCGATATCTAAAATACGCAAGTTACTGTACATTAAATCAGATATACTCTCTGACAACTTTCTTGCATGAACATAGTCCATTAATGTTTCTCCGGTAAGTGCTCTGAACATACGATGTAAATGATACTTCGATATTAAGCTATGCGTTGCTATTTTATCCAGATTAAGCTTTCCTGTAATATTTTTTTCTATAAATGAAAGGCAACGGTTAATTGTGCTTTTTGTATCAACCATAGCTACGACTCCTAACAGTTATTTTGACTTTTAAATCTTACGAAGTACCAATACAGCATTTTGCCCGCCAAATCCAAAAGAATTTGTTAATGCAGTAGAACATTTCTGATGTCGTCCATTATTGGGAACATAATCTAAATCACAATCCGGGTCTTTCGTTTTATAATTAATCGTCGGCGGCAAATACTGCTCTTGTATCGCTTTTGCCGTTAATATAGTTTCGATACCTCCTGCCGCTCCCAGTAAATGTCCTGTCATTGATTTTGTTGAGCTTATTGCTATTTTTCTTACATAGTCAGCAAAAACCATTTTTATTGCCGCAGATTCATTTTTGTCACCTAAAAGTGTCGATGTTGCATGTGCATTTATATAATCAACTTCATTCGGTACAATTTCTGCATCAGCCAGTGCACTTCTCATGCAGTCAGCTATTCCCTCTGGTTTATTAGCTGTAATATGAAAAGCATCGTTATTACAACCATATCCAATTATTTCTGCTATTATATTCGCTCCACGGCCACGGGCATGTTCCAATTCTTCTAAAACAATTATTGCCGCACCTTCACCTATAACAAATCCATCTCGCAAAAGATCAAACGGGCGACTTGCAAGTGATGCTTCTTCCACTTGTGACATAACTTTCATTGCCGTGAAACCTGCTATAGTCAACTCAGTGATTGGTGCTTCTGCTCCTCCAGCCAGCATAAAATCCATTTTATCATCACGAATCAATTGATATGCATCACCAATAGCGTTATTTGAGGACGCACACGCGGTAACAATACATTCGGAAAAACCTTCCAGACCATATTTTATCGCAATTTGTCCATTCGCCATATTAGGAAGCATCATTGGAATAAGAAAAGGACTGATTCTGTTGATACCTTTATTTTGTAAAATTGCATATTGCCTCTCAATCGTTCCTATGCCGCCAATACCAGTACCAATAATAGAACCTGCTCTTCTTCTGTCTATATCAGTCATATCAAAACTGCTATCATTCATGGCTAAATCAGCAGCAGCTAAAGCATATTGTATAAATAAATCCATATGATTCGCATTTTTTTTACTAATAAAATCCTGTGCATTGAACATCTTTATTTCCGCGGCATTTTTACATGGAAATTTTTCTATATCAATTTTTTCAATTCGGCTAATACCAGATATACCTTTTTTTATTTTTTCCCAGATTTCGGATACACCAACACCTTGTGAAGTAATTGCTCCCATGCCTGTAATAACAACTCTCCGCTTTATCATTCTTTAACCCCATTCATTACTAAATTTAATAAAAACCCTTATCGGCCTAAAGTAAATATATCATATAACTAAATTTAGAAATGAACATTCCTTGCTTTTATTTAAGAAAGGTCCTCTTTAGCAACTGAGTTATTATCAAAATACAGAAATATTTTAATAATAACGCTGCAAATCCTAATATGTCATCTATACATATAATAATGAAAAAGACATTGTCTTATCTGAAGGGATTGTATTATTTTTCTGCAAGAGTGTGACAGCTTTTTATAATGCATTAACCATGAAAGAGTTACACCAAATGGCGGTATCATAGATGCACAGATTTTTATTGCTTCTGATCCGCATACTCCTTGCAATAATAAACCATCAGCGAATAATGAAACGACCTCATTAACTGGCCCGCCAAAATCAAAGGCACCCATCGTTCTCATTATTGCACCAAACAATACAGCCGAAAGTGGTTTGACGGATAAATCCTAATCGGTAAGAACAGTACGGAATGCTTGCAGAGATGTTTATACATTTATCTTGACACTACCCACTATACTTTATAGTTACTAAATATCAAATAAGTGCGTACTTATATATCCTCATATATTGATATATAATTTATAATATAAAATTTATTATATTATGATGGAGGTTATTTTATGCATATACTGGCTATTAATGGCAGCCCCAGAAAAAATAACAACACTGCTATTCTACTAAAAAAAGTCCTTGAAGGGGCGGCCTCTAAGGGGGCTGCTACAACCATGGTAAATTTATATGATTTAAACTACAAGGGCTGTATAAGTTGCTTTGCCTGCAAATTAATCAATGGTAAAAGTTATGGCAAATGCGCACTAAAAGATGATTTGACTCCTATTATGGAAACAATTGCTAATGCTGACGCTATTGTGCTTGGATCACCTATATATCTACATTCTATTACCAGTTCCATGAAAGCATTTTTAGAAAGACTTATTTTTCAATATCTTGTTTATGATCAAAAGCACTCAACTCTTTTCCCTAAAAAAATACGCGTAGGCCTGATTTACACTATGAATGCAACGCATGAACAATTTGCAGCATCATACGAAAATGAACTAAAATCAATAACTCTTTATCTGACAAAAGTTTTTGGCTCATGTGAAAATTTGCTTTCAAATGATACCTATCAATTCAATGATTATTCCAAATATTTTGCTCCAATATTTGACGAAAGAAAAAAACACGCCGTAAGAACAAAACAATTTCCGCAAGATTGTAAAAATGCATTTAATATGGGGGTTCGTTTTACTACCTAAATAGCATTGTCTAGAAAACAACCTTTTGACATAGACTTGATAAAGTCCTTCTCTCACGCGCTTTGTCAGCCAGTCAATCACTAAAGCTACTAAAAAAAGTGATTACTCTCTTTACCTCGTCTAAAAACCATACGTGAAAATTTTCTGTGTTAAGCACTTTTCGTATCATAGCAGATGTTATATTTCGCATTGCTAGATTATTAACATAAAGAATAAACAACCATAAAGTTATTGATAAGTTCTCTGCTAATGTCACTGCAGCGCTTGTACAGTAATAAATTAGATAATACAAGCTTATAAGCTTGTATTATCTTACTCTTGTCCTGCATCTATTCTGTGGTGCAGGACTTTTTTATTTCTACGTAACTTTACTTTTAGTCGCGTCTTATTTTCACCTTTTAAAAACTTGCTAATAGTAAAATATTGGTATTTATTAATAAAAAAATAAAAGGCTCTGCAAAATTTGCAAAGCCTTGATTTCATTATGGCAGAGAGGGTGGGATTCGAACCCACGGTACCTTGCGGTACAATTGATTTCGAGTCAATCACCTTCGACCACTCGGACACCTCTCCATCGTCAAAAACAATCAAATTATATCATATATACATCCAAAATTCAACTTATAATCATCTTTGACCTTATCGTGGGGAAAATTTTAATTATCCATCTGTCCATCATCGCGGGGAAGTCTTACAATTGCCCTTACCATTTTTTCGAATTTGGGACGTGGCATCATGACAAAATGTCCACAGCCGCAACATTTTATGCCAAAGTCCATGCCTACCCGCAGTATTTCCCACTCGTCACTGCCGCAAGGATGCTTTTTTTTCATTTTTACTATGGTGCCTTTTTCATATTCAGCCTTATCCATTCCATATTCTCCTCACTTATTTAGTAAGCTTGACTTTACAAGTATTTTCCACTACCAGTTCCACCGGTTCAGGATGAATCACCACATCAACAGTCGGTCCCATACTTTTCTTTATTGCCAATTCAATTTTATCACAAACAGCATGAACATCGCCCAGTTTCATACTGCTGTCAAAATTCAAGTGAACATCAATCATTTTATAAGCTCCCGCTGAACGTGTCCGCAGATTATGATAACCAAGCACTTCTTTATAGTTCATAAATATAGCACAAATCTTTTTTTCATATTCTGCCGACAAACTGGCATCTGTCAGATCTCGGGCACTTTTCACGATCATTTTGTATCCGGCCCGGAATATTATTAAAGCCACTGCCACAGCTACAACAGGATCCAGCCAGTACCAGCCCAATATCTGCATGCCAAACAATCCGGTCAATACACCGACTGATGTCCATACATCCGACTGTAAATGCAGTCCGTCAGCTTCTAAGGCCTGAGAGTCAGCTTTCTTGGCAACATAAATAAGACGGCGGGAGACAAGTATATTTATGGCAATTGATATGCCCATTATGGTTATGCCATATTCCAGGTTTTGCATAGCAGCCGGTGAATGCAGCTTTGTAAAAGCCTCATAAATTATCATCAAGGCCGCCCCCACTATCAGCATTGCCTCTATTGCTGATGACAGATTTTCATACTTGCCATACCCATAATCATACTTTTGGTCAGGCGGTATCATAGCTTTACGCACCGCCCAAAAAGCTATCAAAGCCGCTATCAAATCCACTCCGGAATGCATTGCCTCAGATATGAGGCTCACTGCTCCCACGTAAATTCCAACAAACAATTTTAATACTACTAATACAGTATTCGATATTATTGATAAATACGCCGTACGACGTTTAAGTGCATCACTTTCTGCCAAATCCATAAAAAGACCTTCCCAAATTATGCTAAATACAAAAATTAATCTGCGGAGTAGTAAATCCGCAGATTAATCGACATTTCTTGTATCTTATCACGTAAACTTACAATTGTAAAGTTTTACTTATGGGACCCTCCCAATTCAGTAACATGGCTGACTGTGTAGCCGGCTTTTTCCAAATCTGCCTTTATTTCCTCTACATCGGAAAAAGAACCGCGTATTATAGCCTGAGAATCACCATTCGGTGTATTAAATGAAACAAAACTGTCAATGTTGAGATTATGTTTGGCAAACACATCTGAAATTTCTTTTGTTGCACCAATCTTATCTTTAAAATCAAGCGTAAACCGTGTCTTCCCGCTGGCCAGCCCCATTACCTTCACTAGTACCCTAAAAATATCGGTTTCTGTAATTATCCCCACCAGAACCCCAATACTGCTTACAACCGGCAGGCCGCCAATTTTATTATTGCACATGAGCAATGCTGCTTCTTCAACCGTAGCATCATCGCGGACCGAAACAATCGGTGTTGACATTATATCATTGACCGTCATTTGCGCCAACAGAGAGTTTATTTCATATTTAGCCAGAGTAGTAGCCGGTGACGGTGCAATACGGGAAATATCACGGTCACTTATAATACCGACCAAATTTCCATCTTTTAGCACCGGAAGCCGACGAAAATGATTCATTTTCATAAGACCTGCTGCCTCATCGACTGATGTAGCCGGAGAAACAGTAATCGGATTCTTAGTCATATAATTTCCTACAAACACATTATTACCCCCTTCGTTAATCACTGCCAGCTATCCACCAAGATATGCCTTACGTACTTCTTCGCTGGCTGCGAGTTCTTTTGCATCACCGCTTAATGTGATTTTCCCCGTTTCCAAAACATAAGCACGATTGGCAATTGACAATGCCATATTAGCATTTTGTTCTACAAGCAGTATCGTAGTTCCTGCTTCATTGATATCCTTTATTATAGCAAAAATTTCTTTTATTAAAAGTGGTGCCAGACCCATTGACGGTTCATCCAGCAACAGCAAGCGCGGACTGCTCATCAAGGCACGCCCCATCGCCAGCATCTGCTGCTCACCGCCGGAAAGAGTCCCGGCTTCTTGTTTTTTACGTTCTGCCAAACGCGGAAAATGTTTGAACACTCGTTTTAAATCATTTTGTATCGCATTTTTGTCTTTTCTGATATACGCGCCCAGTTCCAAATTTTCCATTACTGTCATATTAGCAAAAATTCGTCGTCCCTCTGGTACCTGTGATACGCCGCATTCAACGATTCTATGAGCCGGCATGCCGCTTATAATTTTATCTTCAAAAGAAATCTTACCGGTGCGCGGTTTTAACAACCCGGAAATAGTGCGCAATGTGGTTGATTTACCGGCACCATTAGCTCCGATAAGCGTTACTATTTCACCCTTGTCTACTTCAAGACTAATTCCTTTAATTGCATGAATTGCACCATAATAAACATTTATATTGTCAATTTTCAACATTATACCCATTATTAAGCCTCCCCACCAAGATAAGCACGGATGACTTCCGGATTTTTCTTTATTTCATCAGGAATACCCTGCGCTATAATCGAGCCGTACTCCAGCACATATATGCGTTCACATATCCCCATTACAAGACTCATATCATGTTCAATAAGAAGGATTGACAGTGCAAAATCTTTTCTTATCCATCTGATCATATCCATAAGTTCTTTAGTTTCCTGAGGGTTCATTCCTGCTGCCGGTTCATCAAGCAGCAACAATTGGGGTCGGGTTGCCAAAGCACGGGCTATTTCCAGACGGCGCTGCGCCCCGTAAGGCAGGTTTTTTGCAATTTCACCAGCCTTATCTTCCAGCTTGAATATTTTCAACAGCTCCCTGCCATTATCCTCAATTTCCCGTTCTTGTTTCATATATCTACCGACACGCAGTACAGCTTCAATTAAATTATAATTTAAATGTGTATGATAGGCAATTTTTACGTTATCTAATACTGTAAGTTCAGAAAACAACCGTATATTTTGAAAAGTACGGGCAATGCCGCGCTGTGTTATCTGGGACGGTTTCATACCGGCTAAACTCTGCCCGTCAAGTGAAATTATTCCTGTAGTCGGCTGATAAACCCCGGTAAACAAATTAAATGCCGTGGTTTTGCCCGCTCCATTCGGTCCTATCAACCCAACGAGCTCACCTTTGTCTATCGTCATATTGAAATTACTGACCGCTTTTAAACCGCCAAACATTTTTGACACATTCTTAGCTTCTAGCAATACACTCATTTTTGTTTACCTCCCTTAAAGCGCTTAAGAACAGGCAAACTGGTAATTTCAATATTACCAAACAACCCCTGTGGGCGATAAAACATAAGTGCAATCAAAATAAGTGCATAGATGCTCATTCTCAGTTCAGGCCAATTAGAC
Organism: Pectinatus frisingensis; assembly: GCF_015732285.1. GTDB lineage: Bacteria > Bacillota > Negativicutes > Selenomonadales > Selenomonadaceae > Pectinatus > Pectinatus frisingensis. The sequence continues at coordinate 55,985 of NZ_WIQU01000032.1, read as the reverse complement.
AGCAGTGCTGAAACCGTAGTCAAAATAAACGCCCCTGCTATAGACCCCGTTATTGATCCCATACCGCCCATTACAACCATAATTAAATAGTTGAATGACGCCAGGAAAGTGAATGAAGACGGATGAATAATATAAAAGGTATGGGCAAAGAGACAGCCAGCCACTCCGGCAAATCCGGCTCCAATAGTAAATGCCAGTACTTTATATTTAGTTGTATTCACACCCATGGCTTCGGCAGCTATTTCATTTTCACGAATTGCCACACAAGCACGTCCATAAGATGAATTGACATAATTCTTTATAAAAAACAGTACAAACAACATTACAAAAAAGGCCCAAGCAAAATTAGTATGCCTTGGTATCCCCATAAAGCCAGCCGCACCACCGACGTAGTTGACGTTCATTATAACAATGCGGATTATTTCTCCCAGCCCCAATGTTGCTATTGCCAGATAATCTCCACTCAGCCGCATCGTTGGCAGACCAATCAGACCCCCAATAATTGCCGCTGTCACAAAAGAAGTAATTAAACTAACAATAAATGGCATATGAAAATTAACCGACAACACTGCACCAGTATATGCTCCTATAGCCATAAAACCCGCATGTCCCAAGGAAAATTGTCCGGTATAGCCATTTATTAAATTAAGGCTGACGGACAATATTATATTGATACAAATCAAAATTATATTGAGCTGCCAAAAAGCATCCAGAGAATTTGTTGACAGCAATGCCTGTAACACCACAAAAACAACTAGGCTGATAATTATTGCTTTTAAATCCGCTTTACGCAATGCATTCATTTATCACACCTACACTTTCTCGTTCGTATTCTTGCCAAGCAGTCCTGACGGTTTAAACAACAGTACCAATATTAAAATGGCAAATGCTGCGGCATCACGGAATGTAGACGAAATAAACCCGCTGACCAGTGCTTCTATTATTCCCAAAATGATTCCACCGGCGGCAGCTCCCGGTAAAATTCCTATTCCGCCTAATACAGCAGCAACAAACGCTTTTAAACCAGGCATTATACCCATCAGTGGATCTATAGAGTTATAATAGATACCGACTAAAACACCGGCAGCAGCCGCTAATGCTGATCCAATACCAAAAGTTACCGAAATTATTCTATTGGCATTTATCCCCATAAGCTGTGCAGTTTCAGTATCAAATGAAACTGCCCGCATAGCCTTGCCGACCTTAGTATACTGGACTATATAAGTCAATATAGCCATAAGAATTATCGTTATCGCAAAAATCATTATCTGTTGGTTGTTTACCACAAACGGGCCAAAATGATAAGCTGCATCTTCCAGCACGCTGGGAAATGTCCGCGGCTGTGGTGTAACAAAATACATCATCGTATATTCAAGAAAAAATGATACGCCGATTGCCGTTATCAGCACCGATATACGCGGTGCCGAGCGCAGTGGACGATAAGCAAATCTTTCCACAAGCATCCCCAAAATACCTGTCAATATCATCGATGCCACCAATGCCGGCAACACCGGCCAATGAAGTATAGTTATGCAAAAAAAGCCAATATACGCACCAACCATATAAATATCACCATGTGCAAAATTTATCAGCTTAATAATTCCGTATACCATGGTGTATCCTAATGCAATTAATGCATATATGCTGCCCAATGATATTCCGTTAATCAGCTGTTGCAGAAACTGATCCATGATACCCATAAAAAATCCTCCATTCAATATTTAGATTATCAAAATATTTGACTTTAATTAATTTTTACCGATAATTCGACAAACTGCCATCTTAATGTCATCGGCCTTACTTATAATAAATCCGGGCAAAAATAAAACCCTTAGCCGACCAGCTAAAGGTTTTATTCAACCCGTGCTTCACCTAAAAAGCTCACCGTTGAGCGCGCAACAAACATTGTCAATCATAAATATTATAGTTAATATTATATGTTAAATTTTGTATAATTGTCAACATATCTGACACGTATTCTTCTTGGTAAAATCAGATTTGCTGCTGTCAACGGATCCGATTTTTATGGGCTTAATTAATTTTCCGGAGCAATTTTTTCCTTCATAACTTTGTTGCCGTCTTTTAATTCTATTATTACTGCTGATTTTATTGGATTATGATCTTTATTCATACTGATGATCCCTGTACCGACTTGAACATCCTTCAAGTTTTCCAATGCATCACGTATTTTTTGCGGATCAGCACTCTTAGCCTGTTTAATAGCTTCAATAAGCATCTTACCGGCATCATAGCCCAGCGCTGCAAAAACGTTTGGATCCTTACCATCATTTTCTTGTTTAAATAGTTTTATAAAACCTTGTACATCCTTATCCTGGTCAGAATAATGAGTGCTGTAGAAAGTATTATTAAGAGCATCTTTTCCCGCTATATCAATTACTTTACTATCATCCCAGCCATCTGTTCCCAAAAGCGGAACAGTTATTCCCATTTCACGGGCCTGTTTAACAATTTTGCCAACTTCTTCATAATAAGCCGGGATAAATACAACATCAGGATTAGCTGCTTTTATTTTTGTAAGTGTTGTTTTAAAATCCTGATCTTTTTGCACAAAAGCTTCTTCGTCCAGAACCTGACCACCGTCTGCCTCAAACTTTTCTTTGAAAACCTTGCTTAAGCTCTTAGAATAGTCAGTACTGGAATCGGCATATATAACTGCTGTTTTGGCATGCAGTGTTTTAGAAGCGAATGTGGCCATTACTTCACCTTGCTGCGGATCAATAAAACAGCTGCGGAAAATAAACGGCTGTACTTTGCCATTGTCATCAACTGTGACTTTGGAACTGGTAGCAGCAGGTGCAATAAGCGGAATTTTGCTGTCGGTAACTATTGGTGAAGCCGCCAGAACATCTCCGGTAGTAGCCGGTCCAACAATGGCAACGACCTTATCAGTCACCAACTTAGTAGTTGCATTAGCCGCTTCCGAGGCTTCCGATTTACAATCGACTTCATCCAACTCAAGTTTTTTACCGTCAATACCGCCGGCATCATTAGCCTCTTTAACTGCCAAACGCAAGCCATCCAGCGCTGACGAACCATAATTAGCTGCATTCCCGGTAAGTTCAAAATTAGCACCGATTTTAATTGTATCACTATCCGCAGCACTCTTTTGATCACCACAACCGGCAAAGGCCGTTGCCATCACAGCAGCACCCAAAAGCACACCGGCAATCTTTAAGCGCTTCATTTTTAAATTCATAAAATATCCTCCTAAAAATATCCCTCTATTATTGCGATAAATACATTATAGTTTGCAAGTATACACTAGTCAAGAAAAAAGTTTAGGATTTTATCGATTACTATTAGAAAAAACGGATGTTTATTTTGTTTTTATAATAAAAAAATATGTTTTTTGTTATAAATTATTTAAAATATGGGAATAACTAATACTAAAATAAGAACTTTTTATTCATTAACTTATCACAATATAATTTATATCTAATTATTATAATATTTTTATTTGATAATGTATTTTAATTTTATTATTTTAGTTTACACCTGAAAGAATAGCTGCTCGTTTTTTATCTTTCTGTGTAATTATTATAGACCAAACCGATTATTCGTTGTATTATGTATATATAAATTATACGAGGTGAATGATCATGTTATATCCATTAAAATTGAAATCACCCCTAAAAGATTACCTATGGGGCGGTACGCGTCTGAAAACCGAGTACGGGAAAGAAACATCATTGCAAAAAGTTGCTGAAAGCTGGGAACTTTCCTGTCATAAGGCTGGTGCCAATACAATTGAAAACGGTTCTTTTGCTGGTAAAACATTGCCGGAATATCTTGAAGCATCCGGTAAGGAAGTCATCGGCAGCAAAGCTGCCTGTATTGATTATTTCCCATTGCTTATCAAGCTGATCGATGCCCATGATAATCTTTCCGTACAGGTCCATCCCGATGATGCTTATGCCCAGGCTGTAGAAGGTGAACCGGGTAAAACAGAAATGTGGTATATTGTTGATGCTGAACCTGATGCCAAACTAATATATGGGTTTAAAAACGAAATCACTCGTGACGAATTTGAGCGCCGCATCAATGACGACACTTTACTAGATGTATGCAATCAGGTTCCTGTCAAAAAAGGCGATGTATTTTTTATCAATTCAGGAACACTGCATGCTATCGGCAAAGGCATTTTAATTGCTGAAATACAGCAAAATTCCAATACCACTTATCGTGTTTATGACTATGGAAGAGTGGGAACCGATGGTAAACCGCGTGAACTGCATATTGCCAAGGCTTTGACGGTGACCAACCTTAAACCGCCAACACATAAGATCGGCGAAATAGGTACTGTTGATATTTTTTCGGATTATAAAATAGATTTATTGTCGCAATGCGCCTTATTTTCTGTTTATCATTTCGACTTATCCGGCAATTGCAGTCTATGTGCCGATAATACTTCATTTCATTCATTGATCATTCTCAATGGTGAGATATGTCTCGATTCTCCACATGAAAGTATGACATTAAAAAAAGGCGATAGTCTGTTTGTTCCCGCCGGTCTGGGTGACTATCGCATCAATGGCATGGGAGAATTTATTCTAACCACACTTTAAATATTTTATTATCACCAAATCAACGGGACTACTGCATGCGGTAGTCCCGTTGTCATATATTTTACTGTTTTGGCTGCAGCTGCCATGGCGGCTGCTCTGGTATGTAATAAATCAGTAACGCCCCTGCCAAAGGCATCAGCACCGTTATCAGCAATGCTGCCCTCAGTCCTATATATTCAGCGGCAATTGCCGTTAAAGCAGCGCCAATTCCTCCCAAACCGAAAGACAATCCCAACATTAGGCCCGATGCCAGATTAGGATTATCCGGCAAAAACTTTTGGCACCATATTACTGAGCAAGGATGTGCTGCTTGAATAAAGAAACCTGTCATTATAAGAGCAAAAATCGACACAGCATCAACAGTTTCTGCTGTAAAAAAATATATTGCCGGAAAAACAGCAATCAGCATTGATGGTCCAATGACTTTTTTCTGCCCGATATGATCATTTAAAATACCGCCGAACATACCGCCAACTGCCGCGCCTATAAGAAAAAGTGTCAGCAGCCATCCGGAAGTTGTCTTATCATATCCCTGTAAAATAAGCAGTGTCGGTAAAAACGTGGTCACGGCACTGTGCGCCCATGTTCTTATTGCCATGGCTGCATTTAATTTTATCAGTGGAATATTCTGCCATAATTTATGCCAGTTCAATTTATACCTTATATTCTCACTTTTATTTACCGTACTAACTTTATATAGCCTTGACTGATAATAAAATATACTCAGGATAAGTGTAGGAATAACTAACAGCGGCAGCATTTTCAGTGAATAATATTGTATAAAATAAACCAATAATATCGGTGCGAATGCAAATCCCAGATTACCGCCGCTGATAAAAAACGACAATGACAATCCCATTTTTTTCTTATTAGCTATTTTCCCCACTATCCCTGTAGCCATTGGATGAAAAACAGATGCAGCCAATCCGCTTGCAGCAACGCACAACAATAATGTATAAAAACTTGCCGTAAAACTGGTAAGACAAATGAAAGCAGCTCCAAACGGTAAAACGATCAGCAGCAACCGATTAAAATTGTATTTGTCCATATAATAACCAAATATTGGCTGCAAAACATTTGCCGTAATAGCCATAGCCATGACCAGAATACCGCTCAATGCCAAGGATAGTCCCATATTAACGATAAGAAGCGGTATCAATATCGGTAAAAAATTGCAATAAAAATCGCATAGTAAATGCCCAATAGACAAAAGTGTCACATCGTACCCACTATGCTTATTCACCGCTGAATAATTTCCTTGCGCAATCGACGTCACAGCCATAATATCCCACCTTATAATAATATGTATAAATATAAAAAAAGCCTTCTTCGATGGGAAGAAGGCCTTGTATGCAATGGTGGCTCACCCGAGATTCGAACTCGGGACACCCTGATTAAAAGTCAGGTGCTCTGCCAACTGAGCTAGTGAACCTTGTAGATGTACAGCTCATTGAGCCGACTATAACATTATACTAAGTATGATAATACTTGTCAATAGTTTTTTATTAATACTACTACAACAAAGATAAAAAAACACCGCTGTTGCGGTGTAAAATTCATCTGGCTGGGGTAGCTGGACTCGAACCAACGAATGCGGGATTCAGAATCCCGTGCCTTACCAACTTGGCGATACCCCAATACTTTTGCTGACTTAAATATTATATATACTTACAAGTACAATGTCAAGTAAAATATTACATATCAAACATTCATGACTAATTTTTTAAATAAGGCCTGTTTCATTTTTTGTCATGCCTATCCGCAAGTTCTTTATTTATCCGTTCAATATCAAAAATAGCCTTATTTAAGTGTCCTGCATGATGTGGCCCGGTTGATTTTCCTCGCATAAAATCGGGAAGTTCCGGAGTTTTTGTCTGAGCAGCCCTATCTGTATACGATTCCTTTTGATTTTTATCCATATCATCATCTGTAGTAAAGTCAGTGGCAATAACTGTGGCCCGTACTTTACCCTTTAATTGTGAATTTATCACCGTTCCCAATATTATATTCACTTCCGGACTGGTGTTATCATAGATAAATTTTGTTGCTTCATTTACTTCATACAGACTTAATGACTCATCTCCGCTTATATTTAAAATAATTCCTCTTGCCCCGCTGATCTGCCGTTCAATCAATGGACTTACAATAGCTGCCTGAACAGCTTTAACCGCTGTAGCACCTTCACCTATTCCCAATAAAGCATCAGCATTATTATTTTGCTGAAAAATCGATTTGACATCGGCGAAATCTACATTTATCACTCCTACTGTAAGAATCAGCTCAGAAATACAGCTGATGGCCTGCTTTAAAACACCATCAGCCAAATGAAAAGCATCAAGCAACGATATGCGTTTATCTTTAGCCTGAAATTCCATTAACTTATCATTTTGAATATCAATCAGCGCATCCAAAAACGGCCGCATCTGTTCAATGCTGGCCAATGCTGTTCTTTTTTTTCGTGAACCTTCAAAAGAAAACGGCATGGTAACAATACCAATTGTTAATATGCCCATAGAATGAGCCATCTCAGCAATTACTGGCATAGCACCTGTTCCCGTGCCGCCGCCAAGCCCTGCTGTTAGAAAAATCATATCGGCACCTGTAATGGCATTTTTTATCAATATCTCATCTTTTTGCGCTGCCTGCTGACCTAATACTACCTTCCCTCCACTGCCTAAACCTCTGGTCACGTTTTCACCAATGGGTAAAATCTTCATCTGCTGGTTATCAAGTGTATGCAACTGTTTTTTATCAGTATTTATGGCGATCAATTCCATCCCCAGACTGCCTTCACTGGCTATCCGCTGCAGAACGCTGTTTCCACCGCCGCCAATACCAACTACTTTTATATTTACATCTGCACCCTTTATAATTTTCTCTTGCAATGCGACCACCGCCCTTATAATAACATTTTCCAGCCGTATAATATGGTCTTTACCGTCTTATATATAAACGCAATAAAATTTAACAACAGCTAAATTCATACTATTTCTATTATGATAGATGCATTTATTTATCATTAATATTATTCGTTACATACCTCGGCAATCCTGCACTGTCAACTATTTTGTTTATTATATTATTTTATTTAATAAGTCAGCCAATTGCGTAACCCGATTACCCTTGAACCGTTGAAATGTTATTTGTTAATTTTAATATTATCATTCCCAATAATCCTGACAGGCATGATGCAATAATTATCCCTACCTTGGCCGCTGTGAGATATTCAATTGAACCGGAAAAAGCCAATGATGCAATAAATAAGGACATTGTAAAACCTATTCCTCCCAGACTTCCTGCCCCTAGAAAATGGATATAAGATGTTTTTTCCGGCATTTTTATCACTTTAAACTTAAACAATAATGCTGTTACCCCGAAAATCCCCAAAGGTTTGCCTACTGTCAATCCCAATATTATTCCTGCTGCAATTGGCAAAAATGAACCTTCCATATTGGCAAAGTTGCTCATATCCAATTTGACTCCGGCATTAACCAGCGCAAATATCGGCATTACCACCCACGTAGAAAAAGGTACCACTTTATATTCTAATTTGTGTAACAGCGATTTATCTGCATTCTGACTTTTATCAGCAGGAATCAATAGTCCCAGTATCACTCCGGCAATGGTCGGATGTACTCCCGCATTATAAAAGAAAAACCAGGCAATTACTCCCCAAAACAAATATATAAAAATATTTTTAACCGCCAATTTGTTTGCCGCAAGTGCCGCAGCCAAAGCCGCCAGTCCATATAGCAACACTGTTAATGAGACACTATTGCTGTAAAATAGTGCTATCACAATAATAGCTCCCAAATCATCAACTACTGCCAAAGTTGTCAAAAAGACCGCTATACTACGTGGTACATTCCCGGCAGCCATCGATAATACTCCTAATGAAAAAGCAATATCAGTGGACATTGGTATTCCCCAACCGGCCAATCCTCCGCTATCAATATTTACCGCCGAATATAATAGTGCCGGAACTATCATCCCCGCAATGGCTGCCACGATGGGTAAAATTGTTGCCGATATTGACTGCAATTCGCCAAAAAGAACTTCCCGTTTTATTTCCATTCCCACAGTAAAAAAGAATACTGCCATAAGACCATCGTTTACCCAATGCAGTATAGATAAATTAAATCCCATCAGCGAAAACTGCATATGCAGGATCTGTTCATATGTTTTATTTAATGCTGTATTGGCAATAATCATTGCTAATACAGCACAAAGTAATAAAACAAAACCACTTGCTGCCTCATTATTAAAAAAATGATTAAACGGACGCAACAGTTGTTCTGTCTTCTTTTTTATATCACCTATTGTCTTTTTCATCAAAAACTCCTCTCGCTCTTTATTATATACAAGAGAAATGACACATAGCAAGCCACAGATTTTTATTTTGTTTTTTTTACTGCTTTGTTGTACAATACTATAATATATGATTATAAATTTAGTTACGTATTGATTATCTGCCGCCATTTTCAAAATATTTGATCCGGAGCCAATTAGCTGCTAAAAGTTTATCGTAACAGGAGGGAGTTTTTTTGCCCAAATCATTATGCTTTTTTACTATGACTCTTTTTTTATGTATAATCTTATCCTTTGCCAATATAGCTTATGCCGGCAATTTTGCAGCTGAAAAATCTTCATTGGCCAAAATTACTGCTATCCGCATAAGCTCAAATAATGACAAAGTCCGTATTGTTGCCGATGCTAATAAAGAAGTCGACTATGAATCATTCGGTTTATCAGCACCTAACAGGATAGTTATCGATTTAAAGGGTGCATGGCTTGATCCTTCTATACAAAAAGAATATACCGTCGATAATAAAAACATCAATCGTATTCGTGTCGCTCAATTTGATCATGCTACAGTTCGAATCGTTGTTGACACCTCGCTCAAACGTGATGCATATGACGTATTTTCACTTGCGTCCGGTAATATCTCTTACCGTGTCATAATGGATTTTGGTAAATCTGCTGACCGCCCTGATAATTCTGCCGTTTTGCCTGTCAAGCCTGCGTCGCCAGTGCCGCCGGCCGTTCCGTCCGCAGTCAAACCCACAGTGCCATCACCGGCAAAAGTTTTTACTACTCCGGGAATAAAGGGTAAAAAAATTGCTATAGACCCCGGGCACGGTGGTAATGATTCCGGTGCCATCGGCTATACCGGACGAAAGGAAAAAGATGCTACTTTACAAATTGCCCTTAAACTTAAACGTCTTTTGGAAAATGCCGGTGCTACTGTTATAATGACCCGTACCACTGATACATCCGTTGCTTCCCCTACTGCCAGTGATGTAGATGAATTACAGGCTCGTTGCGATATAGCTAATAAGGCAAACGCTGATATTTTTATCAGTATTCATAATGATTCTTTTACCGACAGTGCCGCCAATGGAACTTCCACATATTATTACGGCAATGGCAGCAGCTACAGCAGCCAGCTGGCCAACGATCTGCGGCAGGGTATCATCGAAAAAGTTCATACACCTGATCGAGGTACTAAAAGCTGCAATTTTTATGTTGTAAAACATACTGATATGCCTGCTTCCCTAATAGAAGCAGCCTTTATTTCTAATCCTGCCGAAGAAAAACTCTTGACCTCTGATGACGGTTCTGAACAATTTGCCGAAGGCATTTACAACGGAATTAATAAATTTTTTGCAGCAATAGGATAAGTTCCCTTCTATTGATAAATTTATCAATATTTTTTATGAACGGATTTAGCTTATCTCTTGACGATACAGTTTTAATGTGTTATTATCAGCTTCATAGTTATTTTTTATCGTTTCATAGTGTTATTGTGTATAGTCTTTATAATAATTACTGGCTGATTAGAAAACTAAAGGTCAGAGGAATTAATTAACATTGTTAAATTAATTCCTCTGACCTTTTTTTATTTTATAACAGGAGGGCATTTCATGAACAAAAAGTTTATTCTATTTGCTATTTTTATTATTATTTCGTCAGTTTTAGCAGGATGTAAAAGCGATGAACAATCTGCCTCTTCCAATAATCAGCTCATAAATGTATCATATGATCCTACACGAGAACTATACGCTGCCTATAACGCAGCCTTTATCAAGCACTGGCAGGAAAAAACCGGCCAAGCTGTCACAATAACCCAATCGCATGGCGGTTCCGGGGCCCAGGCCCGCTCTGTTATTGAGGGTAATGATGCCGATGTGGTTACGCTGGCACTGGAGTACGATATAACAGCCATTGAAAAAACCGGTCTCATAAAAAAAGGCTGGCTCAGTTCCTTTCCACATGACAGTTCACCATATACATCAACCATTGTTTTTTTAGTACGTAAGGGCAACCCCAAAAATATAAAGGACTGGAATGATCTGATAAGACCTGATATCAGTATCATAACACCCAATCCTAAAACGTCCGGCGGAGCACGCTGGAATTATTTAGCCGCTTGGGCCTATGCCAACAATGCCTATCAGGGCAATGAAGAACAAATGAAAAAATACATGAAAAAACTCTTCAACAATGTTCTTGTCTTAGACTCCGGTGCGCGCGGTGCGACAACTACCTTCGTAGAGAACGGACAGGGCGATGTGCTGCTGGCTTGGGAAAATGAAGCATATCTGTCTTTAAAAGAACATCCTGATGAATTCCAAATAGTGTCTCCATCGATAAGCATCCTTGCCCAGCCTTCTGTCGCTGTTGTCGACAAAATTGCCGATGAACACGGAACCCGTGAATTGGCTGAGGAATATCTTAATTATCTTTACTCTCCGGAAGCGCAAAAAATTGCTGCCGATAATTTCTACAGACCGACCGATGAAAATATTTTAAAACAATATGCCGATACATTTGATTTAAATATCAAGTTGGCCACTATAAACGATCCACTATTCGGCGGCTGGGATAAAGTCCAGGAAACTCACTTTAAGGATGGCGGTATCTTTGATCAAATTTACCAAAAAAAATAACCACCGGGTATCAATTATCCCTGGTTTCAATCTGTCATTGGGTATAACTATTTTTTATATAAGTTTTATTATTCTGATACCGCTTATTTCTATTGCAGTTGTCACTAATGGTATAACATGGCAGAAATTTACATCTGTTATCCTCGACAGCCGTGTCATTGCCAGTTATCGGATAAGTTTTATCTGTGCATTGACCGCTGCAGCCGTCAATTGTTTCTTTGGGACTATACTGGCCTGGGTTCTTGTACGATATGAATTCCCCGGGAAAGACCTTATTGACGGACTCATTGAACTGCCCTTTGCCATTCCTACAGCAGTTGCCGGTATATCTTTAGCAGCACTATATTCTCCGACCGGTCTTATTGGTCAGTTTTTAGCACCAATAGGCATAAAGATTGCTTATTCGCCCATTGGCATCAGCATGGCTTTAATATTCGTCACCATTCCTTTTGTAGTCAGGACAGTTGAACCTGTTTTAAAAAATATCGATCCGGTCTTTGAAGAAGCTGCTTACACACTTGGTGCAGGCAAATTCACAATCTTTCGCCGCATAATTTTACCGGAACTTATACCTGCTTTATTACTTGGAGGAGGACTGGCCTTTGCCCGTGCAGTAGGAGAATACGGCAGTGTCATATTTATCGCCGGCAACATGCCGTTTAAAAGTGAAATTGTCCCACTTCTCATAATGATTAAACTACAGCAATTCAATTATACAGAAGCAACTTCCATCGCCATAGTGATGCTGCTGTTTTCATTCCTTATTATGTTTGCGATTAATTCATTGCAAATATATCAGCAGCGCCTTATCAGGGGAGGTCGATAATAAATTGTCAAAAATATTTTCTGTCAGATATCTGTTAATAGGCATTAGCATTATCTTTATATTCATTATGCTGATACTACCCTTGTACGTTATTATCAATGAGGCTTTCCATAATGGTTTTTCGCCATATTTTAACGTCATCAGCGATAAATTCACACTACATGCTTTAAGTTTGACTTTATTGGCTACCGGGACAGCAGTGCTCTGCAACACCATCTTCGGTCTGTTTGCTGCCTGGGCATTAACGCGATTTCAATACAGACACAGCAAACTTTTGACCACACTTATCGATATTCCCTTCACAATCTCTCCTGTTATTGCCGGGCTCATTTTCTCCTTGACTTTTGGCCGTATTGGCTGGACTCAGCCAATATTAAATTTTTTCCATATAAAAATTGTTTTCGCTGTGACTGGCATTATTTTGGTGACTATTTTCGTGACGCTGCCTTTTATCGCTCGCACAATAATGCCTGTTTTACATTCACGCGGTACGCAGGAAGAGGAAGCCGCCGCCCTGATGGGGGCCAGTGGTCTTACCATTTTTCGGCGGATAACATTCCCGCATATCAAATGGGCACTGCTTTACGGTATTATTTTATGCACCGCCCGTGCCATGGGAGAATTTGGTGCCGTATCAGTTATTTCAGGCCATCTGCGGGGGAAAACTGATACCCTTCCATTACTAATAGAAATTTTGTACAACGATTTCAAAATGACAGATGCCTTTGCTGTATCTACAATTCTTGTTGTTCTGGCAATAATTCTGCTGGTTTTGAAAAATATCGTTGAATATAAATGGCATCAGGTCAAGGAGTAACAATATGTATATTGAGTTTAGAAACGTAAATAAAAGTTTTGGTGCTTATAAAGCTTCAGATAATGTCAACTTTTCTTTATCCAAGGGTTCATTATCAGCTCTTTTAGGGCCGTCAGGCAGCGGAAAAACAACTATCCTGCGAATTCTGGCCGGCTTGGAAACGCCTGACAGCGGCGATGTTTTTATCGACGGCCAGCGCATTAATGATACTATTCCCGCCAAACGCGGTATTGGCTTCGTATTTCAAAATTATGCCTTGTTTAGATATATGACAGTGTTCGATAATATTGCCTTTGGCATGCAGATAAAAAAGTTTCCTCCTAAACAAATTAAGCAGCGTGTAAATGAATTACTTAAGTTAATCGGTCTCGACGGTTTAGGCGGACGATATCCTGTACAGTTATCCGGTGGACAAAAGCAACGCACAGCTTTTGCCCGTGCCATTGCTCCCGAACCAAAAGTGCTGCTGCTTGACGAACCATTTGCCGCCATCGATGCCAAGGTTCGTCACGATCTTCGCCAATGGCTTAAAAACACTATAAAAGAACTAAACATCACCAGCATCTTTGTTACTCATGACCAGGAAGAAGCCAATGAAGTAGCTGACGAAATTCTGATTATCAACAGGGGTAAAGTCGAACAGAGCGGCTCTCCCATTTCCGTTTATAAGAAACCAGCAACACCATTTGTTGCCCAATTCATAGGTGAAAATTCGCTCATTAACGACTATGGCAATTTTAAAGGTTTTCAATTCAACAAAAATTTCCCGGCGGCAATAATTCGTCCGGAATTTATCAGCCTGTTCAAACCACAGGAGCAGGTCAAAAACACCTATAGCGCTGAATCCGGTACCATAAAAGCGATAACTTTCCGTGGGGCTTATCTGGAAATAATCGTCACACTGAATAATATTGACTTAAAAACAATATGGCCGACTGGCAGAGAACTGCTGCGGCCGCAGGAAAAAGTTATCGTACTTATACGAAAAATGTATCTCATCAATGCCGACTCTGTATGCGAAATAGAAAATGCCGCTATCACTGCCGACAATTCAGTCATAATTTAAGAAGGTGCATCAATGGATAAGCTAATTTTGCAATATCTTCATACCGATGTTTTAATTGCCGGCGGCGGCACAGCCGGCTGCTATGCCGCCTTAAATCTTGCCAGAAACACTAAACTGCATATATTGATAGCCGAAAAAGCCCACATAAAACGCAGCGGTTGTCTGGCTGCCGGTGTGAATGCCCTCAATGCTTATATAACCAAAAACCATACCGTTGATTCCTATGTCGATTATGCCGAGCACGATGCCGCCGGTATTGCCCGCGGTGATCTGCTATTCACCATGTCACAGCGTCTCAACGATTGTGCTGCCGATTTGGAACGATTAGGCTTGGTTATTTTAAAAAATCCTGATGGCAGTTACGTTGAACGTGGCCCGCGCAATATAAAGATCAACGGTGAAAACATAAAACCAATTTTAGCGGCAGCCGTTTCCAAATTACCGTCGGTCGAAGTTTATAACCATACCAGCATTATTGATTTTATTGTCAAAAATAATACTATTTATGGAGCTGTTGCTGTCAATGTCTTAAAACCAATACTCTATATCATAAAGGCAAAAACGGTGCTTTGCTGCACTGGCGGTGCCTCCGGTATCTATCGCTCCAACAATCCCGGTTTTTCCCGGCATAAAATGTGGTATTGCCCATTTAATACTGGTGCCGGTATGGCTGCCGGTATGCGCAGTGGTGCTGAAATGACTACATTAGAAATGCGTTTTATTGCCTTACGCTGCAAAGATACAATTGCCCCTACCGGTACCATTGCCCAAGGCGTCGGTGCCAGGCAGATAAATTCCCGCGGTGAAATATACGAAAAAAAGTATGGTATGGAAACATCAAACCGATTATATGGCACAGTAGAAGAGATCATTGCCGGCAATGGGCCTTGTTACCTGCAAACGAAAGGAATATCTCCGGAACAAGTATTAGATTTAAAAAAAGCTTATTTGAATATGGCTCCCGCACAGACTCTCAGATGGCTCGAACAGGGTACTCCTGATCATAATAACGTGGAAATTGAAGGAACTGAACCGTATATAGTAGGTGGTCATGCGGCCGCCGGTTTTTGGATATCTACTAAGCGGCAGACAACAATAAAAGGATTATTTGCTGCCGGGGATACAGCCGGCGGCTGTCCGCAAAAATATGTCACCGGTACGATGGCGGAAGCTGCCATTGCTGCTGAAAATATCATTAAATATCATCAAAGCTCTGCTGTTTCTGATGATAATATCATTAATTTCACCCAAATAGCCCAGTATTATCAGCAAAAGGAAGAAAAATACCTGACTGCGGCACCAGGTATTTTTACGATACAGGATATTGAAGATGCCATGCAAAAAAATATGGACAATTATGCCGGCGGAATAAAAACCAATTATAAATATAACAGTGCCGGTCTTACTATTGCCTGTAAAGCAATAGTAAAACTGTATGAAACAGCTCAGAGTCTCTCCGCTGGCAACATGCGGGAACTAACTCTCATTCATGAACTGCTTGATCGTCTTACAATATGCCGTTTTCTTATCAAACACTTGGAAGCCCGCCAAGAAACCCGCTGGCACAGCTTTGCTGAAAACAGCGATTATCCCACTATTGACAATTCTTTTTATAAATATGTCAACTCACGTCTGGAAAACGGAACAGTAAAAATCATCTACCGGCCAATAATAAAGCGAGGAGAATATTATGAGCATACTAATTGACCGGCAGCAATGTGTCGGCTGCGGTAAATGCAGTGATATCTGCCCCGGTTCATTAATCAAAACTGCTCCCGATAAAAAAGCTGTTATCGTCTATCCACGCGATTGCTGGGGCTGCACCGCCTGTTTGAAAGAATGTCCCACCGGTGCTATCAGTTTTTACCTTGGCGCCGATATTGGCGGGCAAGGCAGCTGCATGAATATAGAAAAAAATGGCTATATCACCAAATGGATAATCCGGCAGCCAGATAAAGAACCGATAACTATCGAAACTGACAGCCGCACAGCTAATAAATACTGATAATATTACTAAAAGGAGAATTATTATGCTCTCTCATTTAGATAAGCTCGAAGCAGAATCTATTTACATAATACGAGAAGTCGCCGCCGTCTGCGAAAAACCGGTGATGCTTTATTCTATCGGTAAAGACAGCTCGGTAATGCTGCATTTGGCATTAAAAGCCTTCTATCCCGAACAACCGCCTTTTCCTTTTTTACACATTGACACAACCTGGAAATTTCATGATATGATCGCCTTCCGTGACAGGATTGCCAAGAAGCATCATCTGACTATGCTCACATACACTAATCAGGACGGTATAAAACGCGGCATCAATCCATTTGATCACGGAGCTGCTTATACCGATATTATGAAAACACAAGCATTAAAGCAGGCTCTGAAAAAATACCAGTTTACCGCTGCATTTGGCGGTGGACGACGTGACGAGGAAAAATCCCGTGCTAAGGAAAGAATCTTTTCTTTTCGTAACGAAGCACAGATCTGGGATCCCAAAAACCAAAGACCGGAAATGTGGAAGCTCTATAATCCGCGCATAAAAAAAGGAGAAAGTATGCGCATTTTTCCCATATCAAACTGGACCGAAAAAGACATATGGCAATATATAAAACGGGAAAACATTGAGATTGTTCCGCTGTATTTTGCCAAAGTCCGTCCCATTATACGACGCGACGGCATGATTATAATGGTTGATGACGATCGCCTGAAACTTCGTCCTGGTGAAAAAATAACTCAGGAAAAAGTACGATTTCGCACCTTGGGGTGTTATCCATTGACCGGCGGATTCGTTTCCGAAGCCGATACACTTGACAAAATAATCACTGAAACATTGCAGGCTGTCACTTCAGAACGTGCCAGCCGCGCTATTGATAAAGATTCCATTGGTAGTATGGAACGGCGTAAGAGAGAAGGATATTTCTAATGAGCGGATTATTAAAATTTATAACATGCGGCAGTGTTGACGATGGAAAATCAACCTTAATAGGCCATATTTTATACGATGCAAAACTATTATATGCCGACCAGGAAAAAACTCTCGAACTCGAAAGCCAAGCCGGCAGCCGCGGCGGCAAACTTGATTATGCATTATTACTTGATGGTCTTCTGGCAGAACACGAGCAAGGCATCACTATTGATGTTGCTTATCGTTATTTTACCACAAATCACCGCAGTTTCATCGTCGCCGACACTCCAGGACACGAGGAATATACCCGTAATATGGCAGTTGGCGCATCTTTTGCCGAGCTTGCAGTCATACTTGTAGATGCCGCAAAAGGAGTGTTGGTTCAAACTCGTCGCCATGCCCGCATCTGCCATCTCATGGGAATAAAATACTTTATCTTTGCCGTAAACAAAATGGACATCATTGATTATGATGAAACCAAATTTAAAAAAATACTTCAACAAATAAATGAACTTGTTACTCAAATAGGTTTAAATAACGTCACTATTATTCCATTATCAGCAACTGAAGGTGACAACGTAACGACAAAATCAACCAATATGCCATGGTATAACGGACAGCCGCTGTTAGGCAAATTAGAAAATATAAAAATTAATGAAACTGTATCTGCTGATTTTTATATGCCAGTGCAGAGAGTATGCCGCCCAGATCAAACTTTTCGCGGATTTCAAGGACAATGTGAAAGCGGTGAACTTCATGATGGCGATCAGGTGACTATTATGCCCAGCGGTGAAACGGCCACTGTCCGCGCTATCTACAACGCCGGCACTCTAACTGATCATACTGTTGCCGGCCAGGCTGTCACCATAGCGCTTTCCCGTGAAGTAGATATATCCCGCGGCTGCATAATCAGCAAAAATTTATCAGCATCGCCCACTAAATTGCTGACTGCCGACATTTTATGGATGGATGATGAACCATTGCAGCTCAACCATGAGTATGTTTTTCAACTTGGCACCAGCACTACAATTGCTGTAATCAAGCAAATAAATTATCAAACAGATGTAAACGACGGTTCCCAGCAATCAGTTTCTTTGCTTAATAAGAACGAATTAGCCAGCTGTGACATCCTTTTGTCAAATAAAACTGTTGCCGCTTTATTTACTGTTTATCCTGCCTTGGGCAGTTTTATTCTTGTCGATCGCCTCAGCAATATGACCGCCGCCTGCGGTATCATCAAAAATTTGCAGACTGCAGATTCGGTAAATTATAATTTTATTTATAATGACATCAAGATATCCGCCGACTTATTTGATGAATATTATTATAATATGCGTGATATGAAAATTGCCCGGACCACAAAAGAACGCGCTGTATTCACTCTTGATGACGAACTGCCGCTGAGGGGAAAGACTTATAATTATCCATCCGCTGTCGATATCATTGCTCTTCCCGAAAGAGCTGCTATACAAGTCCGCCACAACAAAATCAAAACCATCCTGCCTATTGATCGTTACAGCTATGATGAACTATATAATGTACCACTTCTGGACAGCCGCGGTTTTGCCATCAATGTGCACAGCCAGTATGATTTCAACCGCTTTTATAGTGAATATCAGATTAATAAAAAAAGTGCTGATTTCTGGAACAAATGGATAGACTGCACAAAATGGCGCCATATACTTTTTAACGACAATTACTGGATAATATAAATAAGACCGAAAAAATACAGCATAAATGGACAGCGTATCCATTTGACGCGCTATCTATTTATGCTGTACTATTTTATATTCATTTTTTTAATATATTTTTATTGACATGGAGTTAACTCCAAGTGATAGAATTAATTTGTAGTGGATCTATTGACATTTTATTTCAGAAGCTGCCAAAAACAGACCCGCCCCTCCGGCAGCTTGCAAACGTTGAAACACGGCAGGTCAATACAAATTGGAGGAAATAAACATGACTACAAAAAAACTTGGTTTCGGCTTTATGCGTCTGCCGCTGAAGAACCAAAACGACCCGACAAGCTTCGATATGAGTCAGATTGAAAAAATGGTCGATTTATTTTTGAAGAAGGGCTTTACCTACTTCGATACAGCCTGGATGTATCATGCCTTTCAAAGTGAAACAGCCGTGCGTGAAGCGCTTGTAAAACGCCACAGCCGCAACAGCTTCACGTTAGCGACAAAGCTACCGACGATGATGCTCAAGACCCCTGATGATCAGGAGCGCATTTTCAATGATCAATTAAATAAATGCGGAGTTGAGTATTTTGATTATTACCTTTTGCACAACCTGGGAATTGAAAATTACAAAATAGCTCAGAAATTTGACAGCTTCAAATTTATTACCGAAAAGAAAAAGGCCGGCAAGGTTAAAAATATCGGCTTTTCCTTCCACGACAGAGCGGTTTTGCTAGATGAGATATTAACAGCACACCCGGAAATGGATTTTGTTCAACTGCAGATAAATTATCTGGATTGGGAAAATGAAAGCATTCAGTCACGAAAATGCTATGAAACGGCCAGAAAACACAACAAACCGATTGTCGTCATGGAACCCGTGAAGGGTGGCATGCTGGCAAATATACCGGAAAAAGCGGCAGAGCTGTTCCGGCGGCACCGGCCGGAACTGTCGGCGTCTTCCTGGGCAATCCGCTATGCAGCAAGCCTACAAGGTGTCATGATGGTGCTTTCCGGCATGTCAAGTCTGGAACAGCTGAAAGACAATGTTGGTTATATGCAGGACTTTCAACCAATGTCAGCTGAAGAATATCAGGTAATAAACAAAGCTGTCAATATCATCAACGAATCCATTACCATTCCCTGCACAGCCTGCCAATATTGTGTGAAGGGCTGCCCGAAAAATATAGCCATCCCCAATTATTTTGCACTGTACAACACCAAGAAACAGCATTCCATGATGCCAAACAAGCCTGCACTCAGCATCGAATCTGTATATTACAATAATTATGCCAAAACCTTCGGCAAGGCCTCCGACTGCATTGACTGCCGGCAATGCGAAAAAATGTGCCCGCAGCATATCGAAATTACCGGCTGGCTCAAAGAAGTGGCCGCTGTTTTCGAATCGGCAGACCCGGCCTGACGTTTTACCGACTCCGGCAAAACACCGCTATCCACCATTCCAATCTGAAATAAGATTCTCAATAAAAAAACTTCACGGTATGCCGTGAAGTTTTTTATATGCGGCGGTTCTGTCACGTAATATCTTCGGTAAATCCACCATGGTGCTCGAGTATCATATGCGCCGTTTCTTCAATAGCACGATTGGAAACATTTATTACCTTGCATTGCAACTGATGCATGATGGTCTTTGAATATTCTATTTCTTCAGAAATGCAGTCCAGTTTGGCATAGCTGGCATCCGGCATCAAGCCAATCGCCTTGAGCCTTTCCGTGCGGATCTCATTGAGTTTTGCCGGATCGACAATAAGTCCTACTATTTTCTCCGCTGGTATATGAAACAACTCTTCCGGCGGAGCAATGCCCGGTACAAGCGGCACGTTGGCCACCTTAAGGCCTTTATGCGCCAAATACATACTTAAAGGTGTTTTCGAAGTACGCGACACTCCTATAAGTACTAAATCTGCTTTTAACAAACCAAAGGCACTTTTGCCATCATCATATTTCACAGCAAATTCAATAGCTTCAATACGCCGATAATAATCCCGATTTAATAAATGTGTCAATCCTGGTTTATTTTTCGGCTGCATTCCGGAAAGCTTTTGTACTGCCTGGAGCATCGGTCCTAAAATGTCTACTGTAATTACATTATACTGCTCAGCTAATTTACTGATTGTCTGCCTTAATTCCGGAGAGATAAGAGTGTGGCAGATAAACGCGCAGCGTTTTGCCGCTTCTTTAAGTGTATTATCAATCTGCTCCGGTGAATCGACATAGGGCACGCGAACAACTTCAAAATTTCCCGAGTCGAACTGACTGGCAGCAGCCCTGACAACAGCTTCCGCCGTTTCTCCCAAGGACTCGGCAACAATATAAATAACCGGTAATCCCGCTATGATGAGTACCCCCTTTTACCTTCAGACAAATCTACTATCAAACGTGCTAAATTTGTTTTTGTAAGACGACCGACTATTTCATAGGAACGTTCAATGCCGGCCGAAACTTTTACAACCGGCAAGGCATCAATTTCATTATCAATAATTTTGCGGGCAGCCATCACAACTGACTCACCCGGTTCAGTGACAATCAGCTTGGTTAACGGCGTCATAACCATCTGAACCGGTATTTTAGCCAAATCATCTCCTGGTCCCAGGGAAGCCTTCAATAAATCTTTTCGCGATACCACACCAATGAGCCTGCCTTGTCCTTCGACAATAAAAACGCTGCCGACATCTTCCACAAACATCGTTACCACCGCATCATATGCCATAGCGTTTTTTGTCAATACGACCGGTACAGACTGTATGTCACGCACAAGCATAGAATTTAACTCTTCCGTAAAAAGTGATAGCAAATTTTTGCCGGTATAAAAATATCCCACTTTAGAGCGTGAATCGAGTAATCCGCTCATGACCAAAACAGCCAAATCGGCTCTTAGTGCAGCTCGCGTAACATGCAGGTGTTCTGCCAGTTGTTCCCCTGTAATCGGGCCTTCTTCCTTAGCTATATCAACAATTGCCTTTTGCCTTTCTGTCAGTGAAATATCTATTCCCCCCCAAAGTCATTTATTATATTATAAACTTTATATCATCATATTTCATTTTATTTAATAAAATTCATTAAAATATTCAAAACTGTTTTATAATAATCATTCATTACCATATATAATTTTCTTTTTCCACTCGCTTTTTCCCCAGAGCTGCATCCAGCATGATGCGCTGCTCAATCTGCGCTGCATTCTTTTTAGTGACTTTTAGCATATCAGGATTTACTGAAATGGAATCTATACCACTTTGAATTAAAAATTCCGTAAAATCAAGATAAACACTCGGTGCCTGTCCACATATCGAAACTGTTTTACCATCTTTATGTGCCGTTTCAATTAAATGCCGGACGGCACGCTTAACCGCCAGATTTCTTTCATCAAATATATGGGAAATAGCATCATTATCGCGGTCACACCCCAATATGAGCATAGTTAAGTCGTTAGAGCCGATGGAATAACCATCAACAAATTGATTAAACTGATCTGCAAGAATAATATTAGCCGGAATCTCTGCCATCAGCCACACCTTAAAATCTGCCTGCCGCTGCAAACCCTCTGCCGCCATAATTTCCGTTACTTTACGAATCTCATCAATTGAGCGACAAAATGGAATCATTACATTTAAATTATTCAGCCGATATTCTTCACGTACTTTCTTTACAGCTTTTATCTCTAATTTAAAGGCTTCCGTATACTTAATATCATAATAGCGTGACGCACCGCGCCATCCCAGCAGTGCGCTCGGTTCACTGGGTTCATATTTGTCACCGCCCTTTAAATTCCTATATTCACTTGATTTAAAGTCACTAAAGCGCAGTGTTACAGGTCTTGGAAACATTGCCCGACAAACTTCACCTATTCCCGCAGCCAGTTTATCAACAGCCTCCTGCGCTCTATTATCACCCAGCATATACAACGGATGTTCATGAATATATGTCGTCCAGATAAACTCTTCCCGCATCAAACCGACCCCATCGCAAGACAACCGACTATATTTTTCTGCCAAATCAGGATCACCTAAATTAATGTATATTTTTGTACCGGTAACAGGTATTATTTCCTGTGGCAGCTGAACTTGTTTTCCTTCAGTATCAGACGATTTATCTTTAACTTCAGCGGGCGTGCCGGCATAAACGACTCCGTGCACAGCATCCACCGTCAGCATCATACCATTTTCCACAGTTGTTGTCCCTGCATCACCACAGCTTTTCGTACCAACTATACACGGTATCCCCAATTCCCTGCTGACTATTGAAGCATGGCAGGTCATTCCGCCCGCATCTGTTACTATTCCCTTTGCTTTTTTCATTACCGGTACCCAATCGGGTGCTGTCATTTCAGTTACCAATATTTCGCCCGGTTTAAAAAGATTTATTTCATTTGGATGATTTATAACTCTTGCCCGCCCTGAAACAATCCCGGGGCTTGCCGGCATTCCTTTCACCAAAATCTTACATTCATCGGTTAAATGACTGACATCAATTACCTTCTTTCCTTTTTTCCGCGACCAGACCGTTTCCGGACGGGCCTGTAATATCCATATTTTATCTGTTTGTTCATCAATTGCCCATTCAATGTCCATATAACAACCATAATGTTTTTCGATTGCCATGGCATAACCAGCTAATTTTTGTATCTGTTCTTCTGTCAAAACAGACTTTTTCACCAATTCTTCGGGAACTTTTCTTTCCTCACAGCCGCCTGCCAATAAACGGACATATTTTACCTTTTTTTCATTGATAATTCTACGATCAACATGTCCTGTTTCTTTATTTATCAAATAACTATCCGGCGTGACCACTCCTTGAACAACATATTCTCCCAATCCCCATGATCCCTCAATCATCATATGCGTATCATCACCGTTAGTAACATCAATAGTAAACATCACACCGGCCGCCTTAGAAAAAACCATTAGTTGTACAACAGCACTTAATGCCACATCCATATGGTTAAATCCCTGTTTATTACGATAATAAATAGCTCTATCAGTATATGTAGAGGCATAGCATTCCTTGACTTTAGCAATTACGTCTTCCACACCGGTAACATTCAAATAAGTATCTTGCTGTCCGGCAAAACTGGCATCCGGTAAATCTTCTGCCGTAGCACTGGAACGTATAGCCACAAAAGGAGCCGTCTGTCCAATTTTTTTTGCCAGTATTTGATATGACTGTTTAATAGCCTGTATTAAATCGTCCGGCATAGTGGCATTCATGATCTCATGACGAATTATCGCACCGATTTTTTGCAGCTGCAGATTATCATCGATATCTGTAATTCGGGCTAATAACGCAGTTATTTTTTCTGCCGTACCGCTTTCCTTCATAAAATATCTATAAGCATATGCTGTAACTGCAAAACCATAAGGGACAGGCACTGACGTCTTTCCTGTCAATTCTCCCAGAGAAGCTGTTTTCCCTCCGACAATTTCTACATCCTGCCTGCCAATCGTTTCAAACCAGAGTACCAACTGTTTTTCCTTATTCATACTAGCCCTCCATTTAGTGTATGCTGATATTTGAAAATTTATTTATAGTATATACTAATATTGGCATTAAGGAAACATTTTTTTTTATAATTAATCATTTATCGCAATCATTACCACTGTTATTTGCCGTCAAACCATACGTTATATAACTATTTATAAGAATTTATTATAAAATAGCATTATAGTATAAAATAGCAATACTTATAATGCTAATGAATTTCATCAATAATTTTAAAATAAATCTAAAAAAATAAAAC
Source organism: Pectinatus frisingensis (assembly GCF_015732285.1). Classification (GTDB taxonomy): domain Bacteria; phylum Bacillota; class Negativicutes; order Selenomonadales; family Selenomonadaceae; genus Pectinatus; species Pectinatus frisingensis. Next base: position 31,394 of record NZ_WIQU01000032.1, on the reverse strand, counting down.
TGATATGTACATATTAAAATAAAATAATTCTAAAACTAATTGGATTGCTTCATCCTCTGACAGGAATAAATATCTTCAATAGAACAACTTAACAACTTTGATAGAGCAAATATCTTTTCCACGCGCGGTATTGATATACCTAATTCCCATTTACCAACAGTTGTTCTATCAACACCGATCATTTCCGCTATCTGTTTTTGTGTTAAACCAAGTTTCAATCGTTTTTCTTCAATGATATTCATGTTCCCGCTCCTTCGTTATATAGATAATATGTTCCCACAGGTATAATTATATGAGAATATGTTCTCTTTGTCAATATTGTCAGAGAATTTGTTCTCATATACACGTGAAAATATGTCTCTTATAATTAATCTAGAGGTGAATCACATGCTAGGAAGCAGATTAAAAGAACTCCGCATAAAACAAAGAATCAGCCAGCAAAAACTTGCTGATTTGATTGGTGTCAACAGAACTACCATAGGGAAATATGAACTAAAAAATGTGCGTCCTTCTTACGAAGTGTTGGAAAGAATCTGTCGTATTCTCAATACCACCCCTGAATATCTGAGTGGATCTGCCAGCAGTTATCCCTTGCATAAGGAAAATCCCCCAGAACTTATTAATTTTATCCGAGAAGCCGATTATACTTTGTATGGTTCCCCAATTTCACAAAAAGACAAACGTCACCTGTCAAAAATTATTGAAATTTTGTATTATGACAACGATAATAGAGAAAAAGGAGAGTAAGCAAACAAAATACTGACAATAACACCGGAGCGTTCTATCACTTGCACCTTACTTCGTCATGTTCTATAATTTATCTGGTAACATATGGCAGCAGTCCTCCACTCCGGAACGAATCACTTTTAGAGTACTATATAATTACTGAATTTTATAAATCTACATGTACTATAATCAGTACTAAACTATTATGAGGAAACATCCAGCCAATGATAAAAAAAATGAAAAACGGTTATACTACAGGCTCATGTGCCGCTGCAGGAACCAAGGCCGTGCTTTTCTATCTATTAAACAAGTCAATTGTTTCAGAAGTTGAAATTGATGCACTAAGTGGTGAAAAACTGCATATACCAATAAAGCAGATATATATTTTACCGGAAAAAGTAACTGCTGAGGTAATAAAAGATGCCGGTGATGATCCGGATATAACACATGGTATCTCCATTTTCACCCAGGTAGCTATCAATAAAAATGGCACTATAAACTTTTTTGCAGGAAAAGGCATAGGCAAAGTCACAAAAGAGGGAATGTCTGTTCCTGTTGGTCAGCCTTCTATAAACCCGGGGCCACGAAAAATGATGACAAATGTCGCCCGGCAATTATTATCCCCCGGGCAAGGCTGCGATATTACGATATCTGCACCAGCCGGTGAAAAATTGGCACAGCGCACACTAAATCCAATTCTGGGCATTGAGGGAGGTATATCAATAATTGGCACCAGTGGCATAGTTCGTCCCATGTCTGAGGAAGCTTTTAAAAATTCACTTACTCCGCAAATCGATGTGGCTTTTGCTGCCGGTCATTCCAGTCAGATCTTCGTTCCTGGAAAAATAGGTGAAAATATCGCCGTTACTTTAGGATTACCTCAACAAGCCATCGTTCAAACCAGTAATTTTATCGGATATATGTTGGAATATGCTGCTGAAAAAAAACTAGAAAACGTTTTATTGCTTGGTCATCTTGGTAAACTGGTTAAAGTGGCAGCAGGTAATTTCCATACCCATAGTAAAGTCTCTGATGCCCGCCTGGAGACCCTTGCCGCTTATTCCGCTTTATTGGGTATGGAGCAGTCTGGAATAAAAAGGATTTTCGCCTGTGCAACCACAGAGGCAGCTATGAGTGTCATTAATGATTACAAATTAGGTGAAGAACTTTACCCTTTATTGTGTCAGCGGGCCAGTGAGCGTTCCATGCGGCATGTATACAACGACTTAACCGTAGGTACTATCATGGCTACACTAAAAGGAACTATTTTAGGAATGGACGAAAATGCAAAAAGAATAGGCAGGAAATTACATTGGAACATAAAATAATTATCGTTGGTATAGGACCTGGTTCAAAAGAGTACATTCTACCGATTGCCTTAAAAAAAATAAGCACCGCAAAAATACTCGTCGGAGGTAAAAGGGCTCTGTCCGATTATGCGGCTCCGAATCAATTGACAGCCCCCATAACAGCCGACATTCAGGCTGCCATTACCTTTATTCGTGAAAAATCGGCAACAGAAGAAGTTGTTGTAATGGTATCTGGTGATCCCGGTTACTACTCATTACTACCTGCCCTGCGTGCTGAATTTCCGGCAGAAAAACTCGAAGTCATCCCAGGCATCAGTTCAATGCAGCTGGCTTTTTCTCGTATTGCCCGTCCATGGCAGGATGCTGACCTAATGAGCCTGCATGGCCGACTGCCGGACTACGCTTCATTATCATATGAAGCCGGACGAACTATCGGTATGCTGACTGATGATGAACATAATTCACAGCGTATCGCAATGCTGCTGCTTGATGCCGGATGGCCGCAAAACACTCCAGTGTATATAGGTGACCGTCTTTCATATCCCGATGAAAAAATTGTCAAAACGACGCTCATTATTGCCACTGCAGCACCGGCTGTAAATAATTGTATAATGGTGGTGTTAGGATGACACATACCCCCGGTATAAACGATAATTTATTCATCCGCAGTAATGTTCCTATGACCAAAGAAGAAGTCCGTATAATTTCTTTATGCAAAGCCCAGATAACTCCGGAATGCATCGTACTTGATGTAGGCGCCGGTACCGGTTCATTTTCCATTGAAGCGGCATTGATGGCCAATAAGGGACATGTATACGCTGTAGAAAAAAATCCTGCCGCATTGGACCTAATAAAACAAAACACAGCAAAGTTCAATGTAAGTGATCGCGTATCAGTAATTTCCGGAACTGCACCAGATGCACTAAACAATATTGACAGTTATGATGTTGTCTTCATCGGTGGCAGCGGCGGCAATCTCATCGAAATTCTTGATGTAATCAGTGCCCATATTAATCCTGGCGGCAGAATAATTGCCAATGCCATAACTTTACAAAATGCCGGCACTGTCATAGAATACATGAAACAAAATGATATGTATGATTATGAAGCCGTTCTTATCCAAGCCAGCCGTCTAAAACAGACCGGCAACTATGACATGATGCTTGGACTCAATCCTGTCTATATCATAACTTGCAAAGTAAAATAAAAAATGAGGTTATCGCATAAACAGCATCAACCTCATAAAGATGCAACTCACCACCCTCTTCTAAGGGCAATCAAAAAAGTGGCATATTGCGTATTTATGAATGAAAATGATTACGTGCGGCAACCTCTTAACTATTACTATCAAATTTTATATTTATATTGGCTTTTAACGTTTATACAAAACTTAAAAAACTCTCCATTTTTTATTACAGTCGGGCAATTTATACTTCAAACAAGCATTAAAAATGATTTTATATCATCTTTTTTCTGATGCATTGCTTTTTTTTAATAAAAACATTTCTTTATTAAAATCATTATATTTATCCATCGATAATAACACCACATTTTTACCATTGGCACGCTGTACTACAAAAATTTCATCATTATCAACTGCCCTTTCAGCAAAAAGTGTAAACTCCCGTAATAAGTCTGATGATGCTATAACTTCCATAAAATTCTCCTGTTCAACAAGAACTGTCACCCAAGCGCGGATGTACAACCGGTTTAAGACTCAGTTTGCGTACAATATCCAAAGCTTTACCTACACTCACATCTAAGCGCTCACCATTTTTCTCAAAGATACACAGGGGCGTTTCCATACCTATTTCAGATGCCGGTATATAAATATATTCCGCATTGATATTATCCCCATAAATAGTACCATTATATAGTGCTGCTTCCGTCATTGTCAGCATAAATTATTCCTTTCAAAACATATGCCGTCGCCATAAAAATACCACGCAGCAACCGGTCATAAAAATAGCAATTAACGATATATAAATAACACCAAACGGATCATCACTAAACGGCAGCGCAACATTCATTCCAAAAAAGCTGGATATAACTGTCGGTATTGCCAGAATAATTGTCATAGCCGCTAAAAATTTCATTACCAGGTTAAGATTATTTGACATTATTGAAGAAAAGGTATCAGCCATGCGCGATAAAATGGTACTATACATATCACCCATTTCCCTTGCCTGTTTATTTTCAATAATTACATCTTCCAGTAAATCTTCATCTTCCTCATAAACTTTTATTATCTCCTGAAAACTATGATTAAGCCTCACCCGCATCAGTTTATCCAGTACTGCAGCATTTGACCTCAGCGATGCATTAAAGTATGTAAGGCCCTTTTGCAATTCCAACAGTCGTAATATTTCACGATTTCGCAATGAATCACGTAATTTCAATTCAATCTCATCAGATAATTTATCGATTTGCCTAAGGTACCGCAAATAATATGTAGCCGATTTATATAAAATCTGTAGTAAAAACCGTGTCTTCTTAAAAGTCCGAAAAGTACTGCTCTTTTGCTGACTAAACTCAGAGATGACCGGCGTTTCTTCCAAGCAGACAGTTATAATATATTCAGATGTTATAACAATGGCCAGTGGCAGTGTATCATACATTTCCGGACCGCGCATAACAGGCAGATTAGTAAGAACCATGACAGAATTATCCTCTATGTCAATATGAGAACGTTCTTCATCATCAAGTGCCGACCGGAGAAAATCCGGTTCTACTGCCGTTAAATTACTTACTACCTTTAACTCATACGGCGTAGGGTCAACAATATTGATCCATGCGCCCTTTTCCAAAGTTTTTAAACTCAGTTCTCTTAATGGTCCTGAATCCAGGGATTTATATATTTTTAACATAACTTATGGCGAATTCTCCCTTCCAACAGAAGCTATATCCGCCATAATCTATCAAAATCAGCAGAAAAATATCGTGCAGACTTCCGTCGTTTTATATTTTATTGTACAAAACCGTTGTCGCGGATGGTCTGCATCCATGTTCCCGCCTCTTTCTTCTCTAGAAAATTAATATCCATAATACCTGCTTGTCAATCAGGCAGCGTATTACAGATATAAACAAATACTGAATATTAATAAACAATCCATTAAAATATTACTCCATGACAGACCATAAGTCAATAATTTAATATTTAATATTCCATAATATTTGACAATAATCCTATTACTTGATATAATATTTAGCGTCACGTTGGAGAGGTGTCCGAGTGGTTTAAGGAGCTGGTCTTGAAAACCAGTGATACGGCAACGTACCGTGGGTTCGAATCCCACCCTCTCCGCCATATAAGTAAAAGAGCCTTAGCTTATCGAAAGATAGGCTATTTTTGTTGTCCAGTGATTTTTGACATTATTTATAAAGCAGGCTTGAATATTTCATTTTAATAATACATAAAAATCAGACAATGGTTTATAGAATATGATTTTATACTGATTGTAAATATAAATTTTACTTAAAGCGGTAGATATTATGTTTAAAAAAACTATTATTATTTTAAGCTGTTTATTATTATTATCAGATGTAATTTGTTTTGCAAAAGGAAGCCAAACAAAATATTTTGCAGAAAAAACATCACAAATAATTTATATTTTTACAACACCCAGAAATTATAATACTGAAAGAGAATTATTAAACGAATACCATTTGTCTTATGGTTCAAAAGGTAAAAATCATAATGATTCCTGGAATATATCTTATGATAGTGATGACAAATATTTTTATTATTCCCTGGAATTACTAAATGATTATAATAATCTTTCCTTCACTCAAAGCATTAACTATACAGGGACTCATTCATATGGATTCACTTTCGGTATTGCTTACAACTTCTAAAAAACTCAACCGCGCCTGATTATATGTACATATAACAGCTTTGCTATTCCTCCAGAATTAATATCAGAACAACCATTAATTCTGGAGGATTTATTATATCCGGATATATTATTCGACTGACTTTTATAAACTGTATCAATATTAACATTACACTAATATTTACGTAATATTCTATATTATAATTAACAATAATACCATATCGGCCATCCTCCCAATTATGTCAAGATAAGAATATAATTTATGCACAAATATATTGATTACGGGGGGAAAAGTGTGAAAAAATCAGAAATCATTTTTTCTGTTTTGACAGCAATAACAATTATGAATGGTACCGTATCAGCTAATGCATCTGGTGATGCCAATAATGAAATCAATACAGATATGCAATTCGGCGGTAAAACTGAAATTGTTACAGAGCAACAAAAAAGCAAAGGCACTAAGGATAATTTTTACAAGCTAAATGAAAAAATTTATTTTTCACAGAATTATGACTCTAATTCACAAATTTATTTTATGCTGCAAATGACGAAACAACTGGATAATACGCAAAACACGACTAAAGAAACATTTGTTTCGCATGATGCCTGGCTTAGAGAAAACCTTGGCAATGGTTTTTCTGTGAGAGCAGGTTCACTTATGTATAAAATGGGTGAAGAATTATGGATGGACAGCGATGATATGACAGCAGCTGATATTGAATACAATAAAAATAATACACATGCGAATATCATTATCGGTAAAAGTGATCCTTCTACATCAAATTCGCTTACTGGTATCAATCAAACATATCCCATAAGCGGTGGCAAGGTAAAAATTAAGGCCGGCAGCATAGGTACAGATCCTGAACCAATAAGGATATATCATTTTGAAAAAATTTTTGGTTACGATAAATTGGGGCTTTATGCCGGACGACAGGGGAAAAATGATTATTATGGTACTTATGGGACATATTACTTTACACCAAAGATCAGCCTTGATTCAGAGATATCTAAAAATACAACAGCAGATGCTTGGGCAGAAAAGATAGGACTTCGTTTTGGCAGACCGGCCAAGACCGAACGCCCTGGTGATATGGTTTATGAATTAAATTACTTACGCATGGATGGTGGTGTATACCCAGATAACAACTATACTTATTATGATAAATTATATACCACTGATAGCACTGGTAATTATGACGGATTTGCTGGACTGGATTGCAAAATATCTTATATGCTGGGTGACCGTACTAAACTTGAATTGGAATATGGCAAAGGTCATCCTACCATAGGATCGGTTAAACATGAAACTATTGGTGAAACAATATTGAAACTGTCTACAAGCTTTTGAGCAAATAATACAAAATAGTGAGGAGTGTATTTATGAAAAGAATCACATTTTTTTTTATGTTGAGTGCTTTTTTAGTTATAATGCAGGGAACTGTCCTTGCCGGTAGTTACAAAAATGATCCAGCTGGTTTCAGGGATATGAGATGGGGTCAGGATTTTTCTACGGTAGCAGATCAAATGAAATCGTTGGCGGTAAAAGACTCTGATACCAGTGACATAGAAAAATTTACAAAAAATCAAGATAATTTGACAATTGATGATGCCGGACTAAAAAAAATAGTTTATTGTTTTTGGCAGGGAAAATTCATTGGTGTAAGACTGGAAACAGATAACTACCATGACTATTTAGCATTAAGAGCGGCGGTCAATGATAAATTTGGGCTTGGTTATCAGCAGGCTCCGTTTATAGAACATTATACATGGGAAGGAACAAACTCTAACCTAATGTTGGAATGGACTAATAAGGGGCAAGGTGTATTTGCTATGGAATCCGTTGAACTTAATAAGCAATACAAACAATCACGCAAAACAAATTATGCAAAAACAAAAACTACTGCAGCCACAGGAGCAAGAGGAAGTTTTTAATCAATATTTTGTAAAATAAATAATATGGTGACAAAAGATTGCGCAAAATCATATATGCTGTAATAAGTATTTTTATTATAATGTTATTTTTAGCGGGCAAAAATATTTGGACCGAAAATTTAATTATCAGACTGGATGCCGACAACGGCAAGCAGGAAATGCCAAAAAATTTCCGAAAATTTTCTGATTTAAAAATGTCAGGAAGTGCACAATTCTCTCGTAATGAGCTGCAATTATTGAGCACAGAATTGGCAACAAATAAAAATATAACAATTATAGATTTACGGCAAGAATCACACGGATTTATTGATGGAGAAGCAGTAAGCTGGTATGGAAAGCGGAATTGGGCCAATTCCGATAAAAACCTGCCGGCTGTTTTAGCAGATGAAAAAAAACGATTAGATGATTTACAGAAAAAAGGCAAAGTTTCTATTGCCAAGACCATTATAAAGGGTCCAGACGGAGAAATATGCGAGAGTAATTTAGCGGCATATCCTGTTAAACAAAGCGAAACAGAGGAGCAAATATCCAATAAAATGGGCTTTGCCTATATCAGAATACCAGTTACTGACCATTGTGCTCCAAACGACGAAACCGTGGATAAATTTATTAATTTTGTTCATGATTTACAAGCTGATCAATGGCTGCATTTCCATTGTGAAGCTGGTAAAGGCAGGACAACTACTTTTATGGCTATGTACGATATAATGAAAAACGCTAAAATCGATTCACTTTCTGCAATTCTAAAAAGGCAGGCAGATGCCGGTGGTGAAGATTTAAATGCAACAAAACATGGCTGGCAAAGTATATATTTAAATGAACGTAAAAATTTTATAAAAAATTTTTATGAATATTGCAGAATAAATAACGACAATTATGCAACAACATGGAGCACATGGCATAATTCAAAAATGTAATAATAATTTAATATAATATTTACCTAAAAAAGTGGATATAATTATAGAGTTGTGCAAAAATATTGTATAAACCATCCATATGACAGGAGAGGTAAAGTTGAATGTATTATTGGCAGAAGATGATTTGCGATTAGGTGAAATGCTGAAAAATCTATTGAGCCAAGATTGTACTAATGTTGACTGGGTGACCGATGGCACCTCTGTTTATAAGCAGACGGCCAAGACAAACTATGACGTTTTGATATTGGATTGGATCATGCCAGGAGAAAATGGACTGGATATTTGCCGTAATCTTAGAAAAAGAGGCCATCGGTTAGGAATATTAATTTTAACGGCTAAGGACAGCATAGATGATCGTCTGTCTGGTTTTGATGCAGGAACAGATGATTATTTGATTAAACCATTTCAATATCGAGAGTTATGGGCCAGAGTACGCGCTGTTTACCGCCGCAGCATGGAAGAACTGCCTACTAATGATGAAACTACTATACATGTGGCTGATTTATCACTTAACCTTTCAACCCGCAGTATATATTATGACGACAAAGAGATATATTTAACTAAACGTGAGTTTCAGATAGTTCATATATTAGCATTAAATTACGGCAAGATATTATCACGAGGAGAAATAATAGATGCTGTATGGGGAAAAGACAGCGAGATTGCTCCTGTCAATTTGGATGTTATAATAGGTCATCTGCGCAAAAAAATAAAACTAAAAACGCCATTGATTTTTAATATACGAGGATTCGGATATAAAATGGGGCAGATAAATGTTTAAACGGACACGTCTGCGATTGGCAGTATATTATACGGCAATTTTTACAATGTTTTTAGTTTTGTTTATTATGATTTTTGCCAGTTGTATGGGATATTTGACCTATTGGGACCGGAAATCAGAAATTAAACTTTTAGCAAAAGAGATCGCAAGTGAACAGTATCAACCATTACTACAATATTATCAATATGGTAAAGGACAGGAAAAGAATCCACATATTGAAGAAAACAGAGATATAAGCGGACTAGTTTTTTACACAGTGGTTGACCATGCAGGAAACATTATAAAATCAGATAATCCAATTCCAGTTTTACAAGAAATTTTTCGTAATGAAATAACAGACTGGGTGCATCATCAGAAAAATAATTATCGGCTTAAATTTTTCAATTTATCTAACGGGAAAAAAGCCGTACTGATGTTTACATCAAAAGCCATAATGGCCGGAAATGGTGAATTGCTGGGCAGAGTCTACATAGCACGGGATATAACAGCTGATTATAGCGTTCTGTTAAACGCAATCAAAATTTTAAGCATAACGGCAATCATATTTATAACTATTTCGGCAGGAATATCTTATTGGCTGGCTGGATCAGTAATGCAACCGGTATTTAAAGCTTTTGAACGGGAGAAAAAATTTTTGGCCGATGTTTCTCATGAATTAAGAACCCCACTCAGCATATTACTTACATCACTTGATATGCTGGAAGCTGACAAAAAAAACAGACTTACAGCATACGGTTTGCAAATTATTCGGGATATGCAGGATGAAATTAAAAAATTAACGCGCATAATCAGTGATTTGCTGATGCTGGCACGTACTGACTGCGGTGAAATAAGACTGACTTTTGAGGAATTTTCAATACAAAATGTCGCAGAACAGGTCATAAGAGCTTTGCAAATGACAGCAGACAGAAAAAATGTTCAATTGACATTGAATACAGAAAAAATAGAAGGGATTTGCGGTGATAGAGAAAAAATTAGGCAATTATTATTCATTTTAATTGATAATGCTATAAAATATAATAAAAATAAAGGTACGGTCAATGTAGATATCACCACTTTTAACGATTCGGTACAAAAAATGAAAATTATTGTGGCAGATACAGGTATTGGCATCAGCCAAAATGATCAGGAACAAATATTCAAACGTTTTTTCAGGTCATCCGATAGTAAAATGCAGGCAGCAGGTAATGGGCTGGGACTTGCTATTGCCAAATGGATTACAGATGTCCATGAGGGCGTTATAAAGGTGCATAGCGAACTTGGTAAAGGCAGTAACTTCCAAGTTACTATCCCCTGCAATCTACCAAACAAAACTTATTTTTTACAGCCAAATAAATTAGACTAATTTAATCATGCTGAGAGAAATAATTCAACCAACGTGAAAAGTTGTCTATGATGACTTACTTCCCCCCCTTCTTAATGTGGATGTAAGAAGCAGTATATTGCATATTTATGAATCAAAATACACACAGCAATCTATTGAATTTTACATTGGTTCTTAACATTTACACAAAACCTGAAGAACTTTCTCATATGTATTTTTTATATAATATGCGTACTGAATTCAAAACGCAAAGCATTGCCACGCCAGTATCGGCAAATACGGCACTCCACAAAGAAGCATATCCCAAAATACCACAAAGCATTACTAACAGTTTAATTCCTAGTGCAAATATCACATTCTGAACTGCAATATTGCGCACTGATCTGGCTAAAATTATTGATTGGGGAATTGCTGTTACTTTTGCAGTCATAAACACTATATCAGCAGCTTCTATTGCCGCATCCGCCCCTGATCCCATAGCAGCTCCCACATCTGCATTGGCCAAGACCGGTGCGTCATTAATACCATCGCCAACAAATAATACTTTCCCATTTTCATAACGTATTTTTTGTAAAGCTGCTAGCTTATCTTCTGGTAAAAGCTTGCTGTATATCTTTTTTATTCCAACTTTTGCGGCAACAGATAATGCACCTTCCTCAGCATCACCTGTAAGCATAACCGCAGTTACTGATAACTGCTGCAGTTTTTTTAGTGCCGTCCCTGCATCATCCTTCAACTTATCTCCCATAATAATACAGCCGGCATATACACCTGATACTGCCAAATAAACTATTGTTTCTTCCACTGCATTTTCAACATCAATTCCTTTTTCCCTCATCAACGCCAGATTACCGGCAACTATTTCTTCCTTTTCTACCTCAGCCACAACTCCTTTTCCTGCTATTTCCCGCACTGTAGAAGCTCGCTTTTCTGCTAAATGAAGCTGTTGTGCCGCTTTCACAATACAACCTGCAAGCGGATGCACCGATGCATATTCTGCCGCTGCAGCCAGTCGCAGTACCTCATCTGATGAAAATCCATTATATGTTTGTATCTGCTGCACAGCAAACACACCTTGCGTAATTGTTCCTGTTTTATCCAGTGCCGCTGTTTTTACTTGCGATAAAGCCTCTATTGCTGCCCCGTCTTTAAATAGAATACCTTGCCGTGACGCCGCCCCTATACCAGAAAAAAATGCAAGCGGAACACTCAGTACCAACGCACATGGACAGCTTATTACTAAAAACGTCAAGGCAATATATACATATGTATGCCATTGTCCGGTTATCAAAGAAGGAATTACTGCCAGCATGACAGCCGCTCCCACGACAAACGGTGTATATATCTGGGCAAAACGTGATATAAAACGCTGAATTCGCGGTTTATTAGCGGATGCGCTCTGCACTGATTCCAGTATTCTCGAAACCATTGAGTCCTCAAGTATCTTCTCAACCCGTATCTTTATTACTCCCGATTTATTTATACAGCCTGACAAAACATCCTTGCCGCTATAAACATCCCATGGTTTTATTTCACCGGTCAACGGTGAAGTATCGATCTGGCTGCTGCCTTCGACAATGCGTCCGTCAAGTGGTATTCGATCACCGGGTCTCACCAATATAATATCTCCAAGTTTAACCTGCTCAGCCGGCACTGATCTTGCAGTGTCATTTTCATCCAGCAGCAGAACTGTTTCGGGACGCATATCAACAGCTGCTATTATCTGTTTGCGACTGTTGCTGGCCGCTTTTTCTTCAAAAAATTCCCCAATCCGAAAAAATAACATCACACCGACAGCTTCAGGATATTCACCAATGGCAAAAGCTCCAAGTGTAGCAATACTCATTAAAAAATTTTCATCAAAAATGTGTCCCTTTAAAATATTTGTTACAGCAGCTAACAATATTTCCCGCCCCAGTATAAGGTATGCCATAATTAATAAAATCAATTGATATAATGAGCTATACGAAACCATCCACTGCGCTGTAACAAATACTATCGTCCCCAGCATAATTTCATAAAAATCACGATTTTTATACCATTTCTTTTCATATACGAACCTACTGTCATGATGACAGCATGAACATCCTGCCGCTCCGTTTTCAGAATATATGAAGCAGTTTTTTTTCACTTTTTTCTCTGCTGACATATTGATCGCCCCGTTATATATTATTATATGAATACTTGTTCATATGAAATATTATAGCATCCATTTTGTTAGTCTACAACTAAATATTATATAAATTTGCAAAAAACAGCAATATACGGAATTATACCAGCTGTTGTCATACGCACATGTATCAATTCCTATATTGCTGTTTCAAATTTTAAAACGCATTTAACTATTTATCAGCATCAGTCACCGCTTTTACGTCAGCAGTTTCCTTAAAAGACAGTAATCCGTTTTGATAATCAGTTATATCTTGCTTACTCATTTCCCCTGACTGGAAAAACACAATAACATAATTTGTTTTTTTGCCTGGAATGTATGTTTCTATACGCTGACTGGTTTGCTGTTTTATATCAGTCTTATCGTTTTTATTAGAGTCCACATATACATCTGGTGCTCCCACAGCATACAATACTTTATGTCCATGCAATGAAATAAATTCGACTATCTGATAGCCTCTATTTTCCTTCAACCTATCTTTATATTTTTGCGAATCCTCAGCTGTCATTTTATCAAAATCAGGAACTTGATTGGTATCAAAAGCATTTGTGGCAATTATCCATCCCTTTAAAATATTATAACCCTCATTTTTAAATACTAGCACTTCGCCTTTTTGTTCAGGATCTACCAAAGGAATAACACCCAATGGTTTTTCAGGACATTCTATGCTATAGCCATATTCCTTACTTACGTAGGTATAAGCCAGTGCCTGTGCAGGTAAAGCCATTCCCGAAACTATTGAAACAAGGAAAATACCGGCAACTATTTTCATCATATTTATTATCTTCATTATTGTTCCCTCCTATCACATTTCTTTATTATAGCTTATTTACGCGAAAAAATATAGGGACGCCACAGCATCCCTATATTTTTGTATTACGGCTTACATGTATTCATCCGGATTTTTCTTTTTATGACTTTCATGTTTTTTCGTAAAGAAGGCAGCTACCTTCTCAACTACTACAAACATTACCGGTATGAGAAATATACCAAAGGTCGTGGCAATAAACATCCCACCGACAACAGCAATCCCCATGTTATTACGGGCAGCTGCCCCGGCACCGCTTGCCACTGCCAGTGGCAGACAACCGATGATGAACGCCAATGATGTCATCAATATTGGCCGCAGTCGAAGCTGCGCGGCCTCCATGGCTGCCTTTATCACCGGCATGCCTCTGTCAACCCTGACTTTGGCAAATTCAATAATCAATATTGCATTTTTTGCTGACAGTCCAATCAGCATTATAATGCCTATCTGCATGTAGATACTATTTTGCTGATTCAACAGCATCCCTGACAGCAATGCCCCGAATATTCCTGACGGAACAGACAAAAGCACCGCATATGGAACGCTCCAGCTTTCATATAAAGCTGCCAAGCACAAAAATACAAATACAAGTGCCAGTATCATGACCTGAACCGTACTGCTGCCTGCTTTTTGTTCTTCACGGCTTTGCCCGGACCATTCTGTTTCAAATCCAGACGGAGCGATTTGTTTCGTTACTTCTTGAATAGCTGTCATTGCCTGTCCTGAACTGTAGCCAGGTTTTGAATTTCCTTGTATGGTTATACTCTTAGCCGCATTGAAACGTGTTACTGTAGTAGGTGCTGATTCCAATTTGGGTTTAAGCAGTGTATTAAGCGGAATAAGCTGTCCTGAGGAACTTTTTACGAAAATAAACCGTGTTGAATCCACTTCACCACGAAAACTCGTATCAGCCTGGAGCATAACTTTATAGGTCTTGCCAAATTTATTAAAGTCATTGACCGGATACCCACCAAAGTTAATTTGCAATGCATTAAACACATCATCAAGACTTACTCCTAATTTTTTAACTTTTTCACGGTCAATATCAAATTGATAATTTGGCGTATTTATCTGGAAAGTCGTATAAACACTCTGCAGTTCAGGCCGCTGATTAGCTGCCGCTGTTATTTTCTGGGCAATTTCATTCAATTCTTCATCAGTATGCCCGCTCATATCTTCCAGCTGCATATTAAACCCGCCGAATGCGCCCAGACCAGGCAAGGCCGGTGGATTCAACGCAATAATAGAGGCCTGCGGAAATCCCATTCCCAGTTTAAAAGCATTCCCTATTTCTGCATTAATCTGCGTCTGAGGTGTTTTTCTTTCATCCCAAGGTTTAAGTCCGACAAATACAACGCCACCGCTCGATTTTGTTGAACTTGTCAATATATCAAACCCGGTTACATCCATTACGTCTGCCACTCCAGGAATTTTTTGCAACTGATCCGCATAATCATCAACCGTTTTCTGTGTCTGATTAAGCGATGTACCTTCCGGTAAATTTATCGAGGCTATAAAGAACCCCTGATCTTCATCAGGTACAAAGGTTGATGGCAGCGTCTTGAACAGCCAGCCCATAAGCCCAATAATAATAACTAAAAATATCAGACAAAATTTGGCCTTACCAATAAACAACCCAACCTTTTTCACGTAGCCACGGGTAACTTTTTCAAACCAATTATTGAATGCATTGAAAAACCTTGTCAGTCTGCTTGGTTTAGCATTATCATCATGTGGTTTTAAAAGCATGCCGCATAAAGCCGGTGTCAGGGAAAGTGCTATGAAAGCCGACAAGCCCATCGAAAATGCTATAGTCAATGCAAACTGGCGATATAATATCCCCGTCATCCCACTTAAAAAAGCTACCGGGACAAATACCGATGCCAGTGTAAATGCTATTGCTACTACCGGGCCGGATACTTCATCCATTGCCCGCTGGGTTGCCTCTTTTGCTCCCAGTTTATCTTCACTGATATGCCGCTCGACGTTTTCTATAACGACTATAGCATCATCGACAACCAGACCAATGGCCAGCACCATAGCAAACAATGTCAGCGTATTTATCGAAAAATCCATCACAACAAATGTGGCAAATGTACCAATCAGCGATACCGGAACGGCCAGCATTGGAATCAATGTTGCCCGCCAGCTCTGCAGAAATAAATACATAATTGCCATAACTAAAATCAATGCTTCCGCAAACGTTTTTGCCACTTCAACGATTGACTCATGAATGTAATTAGTATTGTCGACTACTGTTTTATATTCCATGCCCGGTGGAAAATCAATTGCCGATTCCGCCAAAATTTTCTTTACTTCAGCGACTGTCGTCATTGCATTAGCATCGTTGGTAAGCTGAACAGCCATACCGACACCATTGGTCCCATCAAATTTACTGGTAACACTATTATCCTTCGGCCCTGTTTCTATACGAGCCACGTCACTTAGTTTTACCAATGAACCATCTTTATTGGTCCGTATTATCACATTTTTAAAGTCATTGACATCACTAAGCCGACCTTTGACCTTACCGGTGTATTGAGTTTCCTGATTCTGCGGTGACGGTGCACCACCGATATTACCTGCCGGAGCCTGTTGATTTTGTTCTTTAATAGCCGTTACGACATCAGATACTGTCATGCCCAGTTCAGCTAATTTTGCCGGATTTACCCAAACCCGCATTGAGTAGTCAGGACCCCATACAGTTAAATCCCCAACGCCATGCACACGTTTGATTTTATCTATTAAATAAGCATCAGCATATGTTTTCAAAAAAGTCCTGTCATATTTTCCATCCGGTGAGTACAATGCAAATATCATTGCCATATCGGTAGACGCTTTTGTCGTCGTGACACCGTTTGTCTGCACATCACTTGGTAAGCTGGCATTGGCTGCGGCAACCTTATTTTGCACTTTTACTGAATCTATATCGCCATCAGTGCCTAATTTAAAAATTACCTGCAGGCTATATGCACCAGTGTCGCTTGACGTCGATGACATATAGTCCATGCCATCAACACCATTGACCTGTTCTTCAATTATCTGGGCCACCGTTTCATTAATGATACTGGCACTCGCCCCATTATACGTAGCACTGACACGTATCGTCGGTGGTGATATCTGCGGATACTGCGCCACCGGCAGACTAAACATCGAAATAAGGCCCACCAGCACTATTATAAGCGATACAACGATGGCAAAAATCGGCCTGTTAATAAAGAATCTTGCCAAATTACATCACTCCTCACTGATTCTGTCCGGAACCGGAAGAATCGCTGTCTGCATTGTTGTCTGTTCCGGCATCAGCACTGGTATTATCACCTGATGTCAAGGACAGTCCTAATTGATCAGCAGTCACCGTGGTGACATTAAGCGGCACGCCTTCACGCAATTTCGTAAGACCTTCAACGACAACATTATCCCCTGGGTTTATACCATCCTGAATAATATAATAACTACCTACCTTAGGTCCCAATGTAACTACTCTTGACACAGACTTACCGTCGTCCCCGACAATCATTACAAACGATTTATTCAAAAGCTGCTGTACTGCACGCTGCGGAACAAGTATAGCATCTTTTACTGTTTCACCGGTCAATTTCACCCGGGCAAACATCCCTGGCATTAACAATGTATCTGGATTATTGAATAAAGCTTTAACAGTTAACGTACCTGTTGAGGTTCCAGTGCCCATTGAACGGTCTATCTGAGCAATCTTGCCGGTAATAGGATAATCGCTGCCATCACTCAAAGTGAGGCTCACTTCTTTACCGATAAAATTACCATTGAAAATTTTGTTAAACTTCAAATATTCATTTTCACTTATGCTAAACTGCACATAAACGGGATTTACCGTTCCTAAAGTAACCAGAGTAGTATTTCCTGCTGTTGCATATACTCCGGTCGCCACGTCATTAACATCGAGACGTCCATCAATCGGTGCTCGCACTATGGTGTCATCATAGTCTTTTTGTGCTTTATTAACCTGCGCCATATTGGCTTCAACCACTGCCTGATATGCAGCTACTGTCTGCTGCTGATTGGTATATGTCTGGTCTGAAATAGCATCACTGTTTATCAGCTGTGTATACCTCGATAAATCCTGCTGAGCATTACTTAGCTGTGCCTGTGACTGTGCCAGCGTGGCTTTTGCCTGATTCAAGGCACTTATATAATTTCCCCCATCGATGCGATATAATGCCTGCCCGGCAGAAACTTGTTCACCGCCGTGGATATATTTGTCCACAACCGAACCGGAAACACGTGATTGAACTGCTACTTCATTAGTTCCCTTCACCTCACCAGCATATTCAAAAATCAATGGCGTATCCTGTTGGATGGCAGCCATCGCCTTCACCTGTGCGCCTGCAGCTGGTTTTTGTTGTTTAGCGCCACAACCAAAAAATATTAAAGTAGTCGTTGATACAAGTGTAAAAATGCAAATGATTTTAAACCAGCCTTTTGATAACAATTTCTTTACCTCCACATATGGCAGCTTTACTCACCATATTAAAATTTTGAACAAAACCGTTGCTGTATCAACAACGGCTTATTCCTCCGTTTAGCCAAGCCATCTGAAAAACTATGATTCATATTTATAATCTCTTCTATAATATCTGCATAATATTTCCATAAGGCACAGCTATCTATAGTAAATAAATATTTACTATCAATGAACATTATAGTATAGTATATTTATTGAAAAGTCAAGAATTTATCAATAAAATGAAAGGATATCATAATGACTAACAAGCAGAAAATTTCCAATGATTTTCTTGAAGTACTTTTTTTGATGCGTCACCGTGTCTTTCGCCGTCTTGCCACTCCGCTGCCTATTAATCAATTCGCTATTCTGGCAATTCTAGCTGATGAAAAAAGCATGACTTTTTCCGAAATAGTGCATAAACTATCAATAATAAAACAACAATTATCCCCTTTATTAGATTGCTTGGAAAAAGACGGTTTTGTCAAGAGATTTCTTGACACCAAAGACCACCGTCGTATAAGGATCAAAATAACCATAAAAGGACGTCGTTTCATAACAGCCCACCAAAATGAAATAAAATCCCACTTAGAAGCAACATTATCGACTCTAAGCGATGAAGAAATTAAAGAATTTGACAATTCATTGCAGACATTAATACGTTTATTTGGTAAAATATCAATATTACATTAATTTACTTTTTTATTACATTTAGAGGAGATAATCATATTGCGAAAGCACAAATTAGTAATTATTGGTATGGGTAATGTAGGATCAGCCGTACTCGCACAGGCTGTGGCACAAGAAT
The DNA here is from genome assembly GCF_015732285.1 of Pectinatus frisingensis. GTDB lineage: Bacteria > Bacillota > Negativicutes > Selenomonadales > Selenomonadaceae > Pectinatus > Pectinatus frisingensis. The sequence continues at coordinate 12,299 of NZ_WIQU01000032.1, read as the reverse complement.
TAGCTGCAGAAATAGTCTGTATTGACATCAATAAGAAAAAAGCACATGGAGAAGCATTAGATATGACTCATGCAACACCTGCAGCCTGCAGTCCCAATATTACCATACGCTCGGGTGGATTCGAAGAATGTAAGAATGCCGATGTTATAATCTGCACCGGTGGACCAAGTATCATGCCCGATGAAAAATTAGACAGGCTGATACTGGCCGAACGCAATATAAAAGTTATTGGTGAAATCATGCAGGAAGTCACCACTTACACCCGTGACGCTATTTTTATCATGATAACAAATCCATTAGACATCACTACCTATCTTGCTGCCACCCGTTTTGACTACACTCCGGGAAAACTCGTGGGCACAGGTACTACACTGGAAACATTACGTCTCAAACGTATTATTGCCAATAATTACAATATCAATGCCAAAGATGTACAAGGTTTTATGCTTGGTGAACACGGCAACACAGCTTTTCCTGCCTGGAGCACCGTCAGCATTGGCGGTATACGTCTGCCTGATCTAGATAAATATTATCATCACCAGATGCCTTTCAATAAAGCCAAAACAGCTGACCTAGTTGTACAAACAGCCTATGATGTACTCAAGTCAAAAGGCTGGACAAACACCGGTATAGCAATGGGTGCCTGTTATCTAGCCAAGTCCGTATTTTTCAATGCCCGCTGTATAACCCCTGTATCCGCCCCCTTGAACGGTGAATACGGCCTGTCAGATGTTGCTTTAAGTCTGCCCAGTATCATTGGTGAAAACGGTGTGGAACAACGCCTTGCCATCCAAATGCCTGAAGAAGAAATTGAGGCCTTATATAAAAGCTCCAACAGTATAAAAGAAGTCCTAAAAGCTAACAATCTGATTTAAGTTTTTATTATATCCAATCAGATAGGTTACAAAGTCATTATCATTACTATAATATAATAGTATAATAACACATAGCAATATGTAAAATAAAATATTACTTTCCAACATATTATATACACAAATATTTTACTTGCAATTAATCACATAATGTTTTATAATATTTTTCAGTGTCAAGAGGTTTTCGACAAATGTGGGGATGTAGCTCAGCTGGGAGAGCGTACGGTTCGCATCCGTGAGGTCGAGAGTTCAATCCTCTTCATCTCCACCAAAGTTTTGGGGACGTAGCTCAGTTGGGAGAGTGCTTGAATGGCATTCAAGAGGTCGAGGGTTCGATTCCCTTCGTCTCCACCATTACGAATAAAGAATTTATGATACTTGGTAACAATTTGTTCAAAAGGTAACTGGGAGCAATTTGGGAGCAAACTTCATACATTAAAAATAGCCGGTAGGGTTTTCCTACCGGTTTTTTGTTGTAAGTAAATATTTATATTTTAATTCAAAAATCATTCCACTTTTTCGATAAAAAAATATTCAATGTAAATTATTCCACTAAAGATATGTTAATGAATAATAATTATTCAGTTTACATTTTATCCATAAAGGTGCAATATTCTGCTCCCCTTATCCACCCGCGTAGCGGTAGTATGTCACATTCCTATGAGGTCAACGCTGTTAATGCGACGGTCCTTATTAATTATTAAGATATGGATCTTCTGTCAATTTTTTCTGTCCAAGCATAGTAGTCAAATTTTGCAGATTGAAACGATACTGCGGTGAAGAAAAATCCTGTCCGGCATCATAATGATTGGATGCAGCATTTAAAATACCACATATTGTATCATAAAGCATGTCATTAGTAAAAAATTGGTTTTCATTATTTCGTAATATATTTGTTTGTATAGGAAAATTTTTCTGATATTCCGGCGATAGATAGACAAACATAGGAATACGTGCCATATCGAATTTGAAATTATCCGGATTATGAGTAATCTTCATATCTTCACCATGATCAGAGCAATACATCATGGCTTGCAAATGCATATTATTACTTGCATAGTCAAATATTTGCGACAAAATATAATCTGTATAAAGAATACTATTAGCATATGAATCATCAGCTGATATTTTCCCCTTACCTTTCCATTTTTCAAACTCTGCCGGATACCTGTTTGCATAAGTAAAATGACTTCCTATTAAATGGATAATTATAAAATTATTCTTATTTGGATCAACCTTGGGAAGAGCTTGTAGCAAAGATCCATCATATTTTTCCGTAAATACGTACGAATCATCCATCCATTCGGAATGGTCAGCTGTTTTTGCTATAAGTGTTATCGCTCCATCGTACTCATCGTATTTACCTTGATTACTGAACCAGTATGTTTTATACCCGGCTTTTTTAGCAACATCAAGCACAGATGAGGATTCAAAAAATTTCTTTTTATTATACTGACTAGCTTCAGTCAATGCACGTTCTATTACTGGTACGGTCTGTACCCAGCAGGAATATACATTACGAAATACTATAAAATTATCATCATTCATGCATTGTTGCAGCCATGGAGTGTCATCAAAGGGAAAATCAGGCGTATAAGCTTTCATGTAGTTGCGTGATGCCGATTCACCTACTACTAAAATAACTGTGCCCGGTACCGTTTGTGCTAAAGTTTCCTTTTTATCAAGAATAAGATCATCATATCTCTTACTATATTCTGTAGTATATCGCTGAGTTTGGTTCATATAGTTCGATATATCCAACCAATTTAACATAATAGAATTATGCGGGAATACACTATAAAGATATACTATCATAAGAACAAGTAAAAAAATTGATGCCGTTTTTTGTTTTTTAGAAAAATAACTAAATTGTGTTTTAGCAATTATTACTCTGTTGCATTTATATGCAGCATAAATAAATATAATGAGCATGCCCATAAATATGACAATATTCAATTTAAGATTGACCTGCACGAAATCAATACTTTCATTTATATTTGTCAAATAAACCGCCATCAAACTAGCCGGTGTCAGACAATGCCAAAATATTAAATAATATGCCCACTCTAAAAATGGAATTACTAGACATACAAAATTTATAACAGTAAAAATTATAGCTGTAACTTTAGCCTGTTTTAAAGGTAATATGGTTTCAACTAACGTTAAAAAAACGAACAATCCTACCCCCAAAAGCAAATCCATACATGCCGGAACAACCGGGGCATATTGTCCATATGAAAAAAAATACAATAAGGGAAATGTAACTATCCACATCATTGCTATAAAAATATTGGGGAAATAAATACGAGAAAAGAGCTTATCACCTATTGTCAGCTGGAAAAAATGCAATATAAGTACTACAGGCAAGAAGCATAGTACAGGAACAATCAGATTTTTAATACTTATGTAGAAGCAAATTGTCATGAAATAAAAAACTAAAAATGGAATTATAAATTTATCATCTATAATACGTGTTTTCAATAATATATCTCTACTTTCTATTCTGATAATTAATATAATTAAACAGAAAAGATATAATACCTCTATTAAGCATGCTATGTCTTTTTATATATAATAAATAAAGCTGTCCTATATAAGCCGTTAAATAATTTGAATCGAATAAACGCCTCCATCAGCATGTTCTCAAAATCTCTATTTTAGAGAACCACAATAAAATCTGAATTGACTACATATCCTTATGATGGGGTATTTATTTAAGATTATCGCATTTCTTTCGTATTTGCGGTAGAATAGAAATAAAATATATGGATACAGCAGATGGGAGAGTTATATGCATGGGATTGAGTTCAAATGTAAATGAAAAAGCATCTTTAATATGGGCCATCGCTGATAAACTGACAGGGGTATATAAACCGCATGAATATGGGCTGGTTATTTTACCGCTGACGGTTATACGACGGTTTGATTGTATTCTTACTGATACAAAAGATGCGGTGGTAGCAGAATATGGAAAAGTGCAAAAATTGCCGATGCGCAATGTACTGCTGCAAAGTGCAGCTAAACATGATTTTTATAATACAAGCAAATATACGTTTGAACGATTGGCAGCAGATCCAGATAATATAGAAACAAACTTTCGTGCGTATCTGAATGGATTCTCGGACAATGTACAGGATATAATTGCTAAATTTAATTTTGATATGCAAATCACACGAATGGCAGAAAAAGGCATTTTATACATAGTACTCAAAGAATTTACTACCCCTAAGGCAAATCTGCATCCGAACCTCATTTCCAATCTTGAGATGGGATACATATTCGAAGAAATCATCCGCCGTTTTTCTGAAGCTCATAACGAAGATGCCGGACAGCATTATACGCCCCGTGAAGTTATTCAGCTTATGGTAAACATCCTCTTTAATGATGATAACGATGTATTATCCGGTAACGGTACAGCAAAAACTATATACGACCCGGCCTGCGGTACAGGCGGGATGTTGTCTGTAGCCGAATCCTATCTCCACAAACTTAATGCATCTACAAAGCTGCTTGCGTTCGGACAGGAATTTAACGATGAAACATTTGCCATCTGCAAAGCAGATATGCTGATAAAGGGGAATGATGCCAGCTTTATAAAGGATGGCAATACACTGACAGGCGATCAGTTTAAAGGACAGCATTTTGATTATATTATTTCCAATCCCCCATTCGGACGGGAATGGAAGAATGAAAAAGCGGCAATAGAAGAGGAAGCCAAGAAGGGATTTGCCGGTCGTTTTGGCCCCGGGCTGCCGGCGGTGGGTGACGGACAGATGCTATTTCTCCTTACTGCCATAGCCAAGATGAAAGATACAAATGAAGGCGGCAGCCGTATTGCCATTATTCAAAATGGTTCCCCACTTTTTACTGGTGATGCCGGCAGCGGTCCTTCGGAAATTCGTAAATATATTTTGGAAAATGATTTACTCGAAGCGATCATAGCACTTCCTAACGATATTTTTTACAACACAGGTATTGCTACCTATATCTGGGTACTATCGAATAGAAAACAAGGAACTAAACGGGAAGGCAAGGTACAGTTGATAAATGCTAACCAGTGTTATGAAAAGCGTCGCAAATCACTGGGAAATAAGCGCAATGATATCTCACAAAAGGCAATCGATGCTATCACAAAGCTGTATGGAGAATTCAGTGAAACAGAAATCAGCAAGATTTTTGACACAAAAGATTTTGGCTATACAAAAATAACTGTGGAACGTCCTCTGCGTGATGAACATGATGAACTCTTATTGAAAAACGGCAAGAAACAGCCGGATAAAAATCTGCGTGATACAGAAAACGTCCCACTGAAAGAAAATATAGAAGAATATTTCAAACAGGAAGTGCTTCCTTTCGCACCTGATGCATGGATAGATAAAAAGAAATCCAAAGTCGGTTATGATATACCATTTACCCGCTATTTCTACAAATATAAAGCTCCGCGTCCGACGGAAGAAATCCAGGTCGAAATCTTGGATATCGAAACGGAACTGCAAGGCAGTTTAGAGGAGATATTTGACATATGAGAGCTATGAAGGACAGTGGAGTGGAATGGATTGGGGAAATACCGGCGAATTGGGGTATTAGAAAGGCAAAATATGTTTTTCAAAATGGTAACAATGGATTAAAAATAGGGCCATTTGGTAGTGCATTACGTGGCAAAACATTAGGAGAAGGGCCTTATGTCATATATAATCAAGCCAATTTAATCAAAGATGATTTTTCAATTAGACGTCACTATATTTCGGACAATACATATTGCCAGTTATCACATTACGCTATTTCTGCTGGAGACATTTTGTTTTCTATGATGGGAACTATTGGCAAATGTAAAATTATGCCAGATGGTGAAATGCCTGGTATCATGGATTCTCATTTGTTAAAGACTAAATTAAACAGTCAAATACTTCCTCATTATTTTGAATATGTCTATGATAAGGATAATAGTAACATAGTCTTCGAGCAGTTAGTTTATAATTCGAACGGAACAATTATGACCGGGCTGAATTCAACTATTATTAAAAATGTATTCATTCCATTGCCATCAATTTCTGAACAGCAACATATTACAGATTACCTTGATGACCGTTGCGCTAAAATCGACACGCTGATATCCCAAGAGCAGACAGTTATCAAGAAACTACAGGAATATAAGCAATCAATGATTACGCAAGTCGTTACTAAAGGATTGGACCCAGATGTACCGATGAAGGGCAGCGGCGTGGGATGGATCGGTGATATCCCGGCGGATTGGCAGATAATAAAGTTAAAGTATACATCTTATATAAGAGCAAGATTAGGATGGCGTGGTTTAAAGGCTGATGAATATGTTGATATGGGATATATTTTTTTGTCAGCGTTTAATGTTGCTAATAATCGATTGGATTTTTCTGACGTTAATTATATTGATCAATTTCGATATGATGAATCTCCAGAAATTAAACTTGCGATTGGTGATGTGCTTTTAGTAAAAGATGGAGCCGGTATTGGTAAAGTTGCATATGTTAAAGAAATGCCACAAGAATCTACTGTTAATGGTTCTATTGCCCTTATAACTGCGATAGATGGTCTCAATGGTAAGTTTTTATACTATTATTTTTTATCCAGCATGTTTAAGGCTTATATTAATTTGTTAAAAGATGGTATGGGGGTTCCTCATTTGTTTCAACATGATTTAAAAGAAATACAAATACCATTCCCAAAACGTAAGACTCAAAAACAAATTATATCTTTTCTTGATTTCCGCTGTTCTACTATAGATGCCACAATATCCAAAAAACAAACGTTAATAGATAAGCTTACAGAATATAAAAAGTCCCTGATTTACGAAGTTGTTACCGGCAAGAAAGAGGTGTAATAATGGCAGAGCTTAATGTAACAGAACAACAGTTTGAAGAAGATATCCAGCATTCATTATGTACGCATGGTGGATACTGCGTTGGTGATCCTCATTCATTTGATCGCAAACTGGCGCTGGATACTGCTGCTTTTCTTTCCTTTATACAGACATCGCAGCCGAATACATGGAAAAAGTATGTTTCTATCTATGGACAAGATAGCGAAAAACAACTTATCCATAGATTTTGCGATACGGTAAAGAAAGAAGGCCTGCTGCATATTCTCAGGCAGGGATTCAAAGACCGCGGCCTTATGTTTCGTGTTGTATTCTGGAAACCGGAAACTACTATGAATGAAATGGCGCATAAGCAGTATGAACAAAATATCCTGCATTGCACGCGGCAGTTACATTATTCTCTGAAAAACGAAAATAGTATCGACATCGTTCTATTCCTGAACGGTATTCCTGTCGTATCCCTGGAGCTCAAAAATCAGTTTACAGGACAAGATACGACCAATGCCATTAACCAATATAGATTTGACCGAGCCGGAAACGATGCTGCTTTTGCGTTCAAGAACAGAATACTCGTTCATTTTGCAGTCGACCTTTCCAATGTATATATGACAACACGGCTGCAGGGACCGGATACATATTTCCTTCCATTTAATCAAGGCAGCAACGGAGCGGGAAATGTCGGCGGCAAGGGCAATCCCATCAATCCCGACGGTTATGACACGGCATATTTATGGGAACAGGTACTTTGTAAAGACCGATTGTTAGAAATTTTTCATAAATACATGAACTTGGAAATAAAAAAGGACTCAAAAACAGGGAATATACTATCTGAACGTATTATTTTCCCCCGCTATCATCAATTGGACGTTGTCACCAAACTGCTATATCATGTGAAAGCAAATGGAGCAGGCCATAATTATCTGGTTGAACATAGTGCCGGTTCCGGTAAATCCAATTCTATAGCATGGCTGGCATATCGTTTATCCGGCCTTCACAATAACCGGGACGAAAAAATATTCCAATCAGTAATAATCGTAACGGATCGTCGTGTACTAGATCAACAGCTGCAGGATACAGTCTATCAGTTTGACCATGTATCTGGTGTGGTACAGAAAATTGACCAAAATTCGCAGCAATTAAAAGCAGCAATTGAAAACGGTACTGCTATTATCATTACTACCCTGCAAAAATTCCCGGTTATATATAAAGAAGTGGATGCCGGGCAGCATAACTTTGCTATTATTGTTGATGAAGCCCACTCCTCCCAAACAGGACAGGCAGCGCAAAAATTGAAACGTGCCCTGGCCGATACTGACGCTGTACTGGAAGAATATGCCAAACTGGAAAATGAAGAAGAAGCAAAGCAAAAAGATGACGAAGATAAATTATTGGAGCAATTGGCAGCTCACGGCAATCATCATAACCTTTCCTTCTTTGCATTTACAGCTACCCCAAAGAATAAAACGCTGCAGATGTTTGGTACGAAGTATAAAGACAAAACCTATCATCCGTTCCATATCTATTCCATGCGACAGGCGATAGAAGAACATTTTATTCTTGATGTACTGCAAAACTATATGACATATAAACTGTATTATAAAATCATCAAAAATATCCCGGATGATCCGCAGCTTGATACAACGACTGGTCTGAAAGCAATCCGTAACTTTGCCTCACTCCATCCGCATAATATTGCGCAGAAAACAACGATCATGCTGGAACACTTTCGCAGCGTCACCAAACATCGTATCGGCAGCAGGGCAAAAGCAATGGTGGTTACCCCGTCCCGGTTGCACGCTGTTCGGTATTTGCTGGAATTCAAGCGACAGATCAAGGAAAAAGGATATACAGATCTTGACGTACTCGTTGCATTTTCCGGTGAAGTCCATGACCGTGGGGAATCTTATACGGAAGAAAAAATGAATTGTACAAAGTCAGGAGAAACAATCAAAGAAAATGCGCTTCCGGCAGCATTCCATACAGATGAATATGATATGCTGATCGTTGCGGAAAAATATCAGACCGGATTTGACGAACCACTGCTGCATACGATGTTTGTCGATAAGAAGCTGTCAGGTATCAAGGCAGTACAGACACTTTCCCGGCTGAACCGTATCATGCGCGATAAAGAGGACACATTTATCTTGGATTTCGTAAATACGGCAGAAGAAATCAAGGAAGCATTCAAGCCATATTATGAAGAAACTGTATTGGATGAAGCAACTGATCCCAATGTTATCTATGATATCAAAAACACCTTGGATGGATTTAAAGTATATCAGCAAATAGAGATAGATACCTGCGCCCGAATCTTCTTTTATTCCGCCATACAAAAAGAAGGCGATCTGGGTAAACTAAAAGCAGCAATTACCCCGGCGGTAGATCGATATAATACATTAACCCAGGAACAAAAAGATACATTCAAGACCACACTTTCCCGCTTTAACCGTATTTATGCATTTATTACACAAGTGTGCCGGATGTTTGATAAGGACATTCATATATTCAGCGTATATGCGAAATTTTTGTATACCCAGCTTCCGAAGGAAGGTTCTGAAAAAATCAATATTGATGATAAAGTGCTGTTGGAATATTATAAATTGGAAAAAGGATTTCAAGGTACGATTCAATTGGAACCTTCTGAACAGGGATTCCATTCTATTACGGGGAATACCGGTCATAAAGAACGCAAAAAAGACCCACTGACAGAACTTATCCAGCAGATCAATACTAAATATGGTACAGATTTTACACAAATGGATAAAGTACTACTGCAAATAGAAAGCGATTACGCAGCTAAAGAAGAATGGCAGGGATATGCACAGCATAACGATTTCAAAACATTTATGCTCCTGTTTAATAAAGAATTCCCCAATTTAGCAGTAGAACGATATAAGCAGAATGATGAATTCTTCGTGAAAATGTTCTCTGAACCGGACATGATGAAACAAGTGGCTGGCACAATTGGAGGTATACTCTATGATCGACTGCGAATGTCATATGAATATCCATTGCCTGATAACGTTCATCAGTATGTTGCTGAGCATAGCGATAGTGAAAAAGACGACATATACTAATTAAGTAAGTTGAATATAATAATTTTCGTATGTAATTTTAAATTATTATATTAGATAATGTAAAATGGAGGATATAAGAATATCATGGCTATTACAAAATATGAGTCTTATTATAATAAGATTCGCGAACAGTTAGAAATTATAAAAAACAAAAATGAATATAATAATAATTCCATAGCATTTGCTCATTGGTATTTGCAAAGATATTATAAATTGAATGAGCAACAAATTGCGGAAGACATAATTGATGGTGACGGAGATCTTGGAATTGATGCGGTTATTTTAAATGAAGAGGATAATGCACTTGCAGTATTGCAATTTAAATTTCCATCAAAAAAGGAAAATAATAACAATGAAATATCACAGGGAGATATATTAAAAACATGGAATGGATTTACGACATTAATTGATAATGAAATGACATACAGTGGGAGTAATTTAAAATTTCGTGATTTTAAAGAGCAATTAAAAAATGCAGAAATCACCAATTTTAAAATATATTTTGTAAGCTACAATAAGGGTATTGTTGCTAATAAAGATGTTATTGAAACATTGGCAGAAAAATTTCGTAACAATACTGGAAGTACTCTTGACATCGTATATCATGACAGAGATATGATTTCTAATATATATGAAAAGTTAAATCGAAAAAATAATATAAAAATCACACTCACTTATAAACAAATGTCATCGGCATATAATATAGACAAACGTGCAATTGGTTCTTACGTAGGATTTGTGAATGGGGTGGACCTTGTTAAGGCTATTTCAAATAACATGGCAACGATTTTTGATGAAAATATTCGATTGTTTGAGTATGGATCTAATATAAATGTTGGAATTTCAAGAACTGCTACTTCAACGGATCAAGCAAATATGTTCTATTTTTATAATAATGGCATTGTTTTTATATGCGATAAAGCTAGTAATAGCCCTGCTGCCAATAAAATTATTTTAGAGGGTGCTTCTGTAGTTAATGGATGTCAAACACTTAATGTTTTATACAATGCCAAACAAAAAGGAAATTTAAATCAGGCAGTTTATGTGTTAGTACGTATTATAGAAATATCTAGTTATAATGAAAGAATGAAAATAACAGAGTATTTAAACTCACAAACACATATCAAAGACAGTTATTTTATTGCAAATCATTCAATTGTTCGTGATTTACAGAAAGAGTTATTAAAAAAAGGATATTTTCTCGAACGACAAGTTAATGAATATGAATATATGCACGATCACGGCAAACCAATCGGAGCGGAGAAAGTTATTCAATTAGAAACGGCAATCCAATATTATGTAGGTTATTGGGTTAACAAATATGCTAATGTTGCAAAACGTGGAAAGGGTGCTTTATTTGATAAAAATAAAATAGAAGATTTACTTTGTGATATTTCTGCCGATAAAGTTATTGAAGCAATAACTACATATAATGAAATTTCAGAAGTATTGACAATGTATAGGAAAACCCGTAGAAATTCTAACAAGCAAGAATTTGCAATGTATATTGGAGTTAGTCAGGAATGTTTACTGCAAAATATAGAAGAATTCCTTTATATGAACACTGGCGATATTATATTATTAAATACTGTTGCAAATTTAAAGCGTAAATATGCACTATTAAAATTAGAAAATTTAACAACAAAAGATTTGATAATTGATGCCATTTTTATAAATCGTGAAATTATTTCTGCTGAAAAGGATACAAATACATCTGCTTTGACAAAAAGCACAGCTATTTTTACTAAAATGCAAGAAAAGGTATCCAGTTTAACCGAAAGATATAATTCAACTGGTGCTAGTATATAAATAGAGCAAAATAAAATGAGAATTTTCCTAAAAAATATTAAAATAAAATTACAGTATAGGAGNTTACAGTATAGGAGGAACTCATCATGTCAGAAAGCGGAAAGCAGCATAATAAAGAGTTTAAAATAAATGCCGTCAAATACGTCATAGAACATCCTGAATTAACACAAAGACAATGCTGTAAAAATTTAGGCATTGGCCTCAGTACTTTAGGTTCTTGGCGCCATGAATATAAACAAAACCATGGAGATGTCCCTGTCAGAGGCTCTGGCAATTATTCTTCTGATGAACAAAAGGAAATTGCTCATCTCAAACGCCAATTACGCGATGCAACTGACGCGCCTGATGTCCTAAAAAAAGCTATCAGCATTCTGGGCAAAAATTAACGGCCTCTATTTATATAGAAATTTCCGCGAAGATAGAAACATCAAAAGTTACAGGACACCGTGTTTGTATCTCCGGAATGCTGCATTTTCTGAGTGTGTCCCGCTCTGGCTACCGTTGCTTTGTAAATCACAAAGTCTCTGCAAATGAACAGCGCCGCAACCGTATAGAAAAAGAAATTACCACAATTTATAGCCAATCAAAGCAAATTTACGGTGCCCCTAAAATCACTGAGAAATTGCGCCAAAACGGTGAAATTATTGCAAGCCGTACAGTTGGAAAATATATGAAATCATTAGGTCT
>NZ_WIQU01000047.1 GCF_015732285.1 Pectinatus frisingensis | reverse complement strand
CCGCATTGGCCGCCGAGTAAGCCCCTTGGGAAAGAAAATTTTGTTTCTGTGCTGACCAATAAACTGAATATCCCTTATCTGTAGTATCCGTATAATCTTTGTCTTCAAGTAATTCAGATGAAATAATATATTTATTTAAAGCACCATCTACCTGATTAATTGATTCACCTGTAACATTAATTTTTTTTAGAGTTTCCGCACTAGAGTTCCCAATATAAAATACAGAAGGTACTTTTCCTCGATATAAAACAGCAACGGCATTAGCCCAAGACCAATTTGCATTATTCATAGCTGCAAAGTTTTTATTTAATATATATTGAACTTTTATGTTGACTGTAGCGTCGGGATTGGTATCACTAAGTATAGGGTTAATTAAAAATACACCGTCATTATATCCCACAACCGGTGCATATGTACCATCCGAACGCAATACCGAATTGGCAGTCCCCAAGTTAATCCGAAAAGTAATATTATTGCCAATGTTCACGCTGCCGCTGTTTTCACCAAAAACTATATTTCTATCCGTATCTGAATTTGTCGTCCATGTAGGTCCATAATTAGCTTCCGTATAACCGTTAGCAGAACTATATTTATAAGCCAGATCAATCGTAGTACCAGAGCCTATTGTTGCGTTATCAACGTCAATTTCTGCATTATAATCCAATGGCCGCCATACACTGTTATTAGCTAAAGTAATGTTATTATAATAAACGTAGCCATAAAGCGTACTATCTTGCGCCGAACCTAAATATGTAGTTTTTACTCCATTTATCGTATATGATGGAAGTGAACCAATATTTTTTATATCAGCATCCTCGCCGGGTATTGTCGGTGCAGCTTGTCCCGGATATGTACCAAAAACAATCAATGCTGTTAATATGTTTATTCTTTTATATCTTGACAGCAAAAAACTCTCCCCTAATTATGAAGTCGAAGGTCATTTACTAATTGAATGACTAACCTCTTACGCACCATTCCGTGCATGATAATTCAATAATTTAACGTAAATCCAGCACATATACAAGATTGGTCTCAAATAGTTTAAAACTTTTATTTGTATGGAACTTTCACTTACAAGGTGCGTCTACGCTGGATGCACCTTAAGCAAAAGGGGCGGAATTCCACCCCTTTTGCTTAAACCATTTTCCGATTAATTATTCTCGATGGGCATTAACAAATTCTTCAAAGTCTTCCGGTTTCATACCAGTATGAGATACCAACAATGGATGGACAAAACCACGGACAGACTTGATAGTACGTGTACCGCGGCGGACTACGGAAGGCATTGCCAGGGAGATTGCATTAAAGGCCGGATTTTGGGATGCACTCCAGCCGGTGGCTGTGGCGGCATCGATAGCGCTGCCGGAAATGCCATTGGCATCATAGACACCCAGCATATTACCCAGCATGCCCCAAGCCTTATTCAATTCATCAGCCGGTAAAAGAGCCCACATAAAACCGCTAATTTCTGATAGAGCTGTTCCCGGCACTTGATTAGCTATAGTGGCTATACGCACATTCACAGCACTATTTAAAGCAGCTATAGTTGTCTTCCAAAAGCGCCCGTTTAATCGGTAATTATAAGTCGACACTGTATAGTATGAACCAGTTAGAATATAAGCTGTTCCATCTTCAAGAATGGCCAGTGAACGAATATCAAATTTATCATTATTGTATGTTGCAGCAGTTTCTATTGAATTGGCCGGCCGAACAAGATCAGTCACGGCAAGACCAGTGGTGACCTTTTGGATGCGTGAGGTATAATTCCACTTGACTGTATTGGGATACGATGTTCCATCACCGTACCACTGCGCACCGCCCAGGGCCGTCACATAGAAGCTGCCGC
>NZ_WIQU01000010.1 GCF_015732285.1 Pectinatus frisingensis | reverse complement strand
TGCCCAGCGACACATCATACCAGGTATCTCTCCCAGCCAGCGGAGTTATCTTCTGTGAAGCAAGTGCTATCTCATTTAAGCTGGGATTATCACTATTCTGCATGGCATACATAGTAGTGTTGCTGCCACTGTTAAATTCATGGTTGGTCGCCAATTTCAGATAGGCTTCGCCGCTGTGGCTGCCCTGTCCGTATTTTCTGCCCAGGGTTACCCCGGCATGACCGGTCAGTATGCCGCTTTGATCCTGTGCATACTTAAGTCCATTAGACAAACGGAAATCATAGGCCCGTGTGACGCCATAAGACAGCCCGACCTGCGGTTCCAAAAACCAGCCGTTTTTCCTTGTGATATAGCGGCCATAGCGGGCAC